>NZ_FNUC01000003.1:1667500-2867500 GCF_900106035.1 Jiangella alba | reverse complement strand
CCGCGGGCTGACCGCGTTCTCGCTGTTCTTCTACTCGATGCCGCCGTTCCTGCTCGGCATCCTGCTGCTGTACGTCTTCTACTACCAACTGACCCTGCGCGGCGTGACGTGGTTCCCGGCCGGCGGCTACGTCCCGTTCGCGCAGGACCCGGTGGCGTGGTTCCAGCACATGGTGCTGCCGTGGATCACGCTGGCGCTGCTGCTGGCGGCGACATACACCCGGCTCACCCGCGCGTCCATGCTCGACGTGCTGGGTGAGGACTACATCCGCACCGCCCGGTCGAAGGGGATCAGCGAGCAGCGCGTCATCTACCGGCACGGGCTGCGCGCGGCGCTGACGCCGGTGGTGACGCAGTTCGGCATCGACCTCGGCCAGCTGGTCGGCGGCGCGGTCGTCACCGAGACGGTGTTCAGCCTGCCCGGCCTCGGCAACACCGCGGTCGACGCGATCACCCGGCAGGACCTGCCGGTGATCATCGGGATCGTGCTCGTCGCGTCGGCCGCGGTGGTCATCGCCAACATCGTCGTCGACGTCGCCTACGCCGGGCTGGACCCGCGCGTGCGGCTGCACTGATCGGAGGACCCGTGCCCGGAACCCGTCCACCCGGCATCCCGAAGCCCGGCCGGCCGCTGATCGCGCTGGCCGTGCTGTTGGTGCTGGTCGTCACCGGCATGTTGGTCTCCGGCGCCGTGAAGCCCCGGCTGGCCGTCGACCTCGCGGGCGGCACCAGCGTGACCCTGGCGGCGTCGCCGACCACCGACTCCGGCAAGGTCACGCGCACCGCGATGGACGAGGCGGTGTCGATCATCCGGCAGCGGGTCAACGCGACCGGTGTCGCCGAGGCCGAGGTGGCCGTGCGCGGCTCGGACCAGATCGTCGTCACCGTTCCGGGCCGCAACGACCGTTCGCTGGTCGACCTCATCGGGCAGACGGCGCTGCTGCGGTTCCGCCCGACGCTGGCCACCGGGCCGCCGCAGGCCCAGCCGGCCGGGACGACCGCCGCGACCACCGAGGTGCCGGCCGACGTCGCCGCCGCGTTCGACGCGCTGGACTGCACCGCGCCGGCGTCCCGGCAGGGCGGCGACACCGCGGCCGCCGGCGACACCGTCGTGGCCTGCGACCGCGACGGCACCGCCAAGTACGTCCTCGGCCCGGCCGTCGTCGAGGGCACCGACCTGTCCGCGGCCCAGGCCGGTGTCCCGGCCGGCGGCGCCGGCGGCTGGGAGGTCGACCTCGAGTTCGACCACGCCGGGCAGCAGCAGTTCGCCGACGCCACCAAGGCGGTCGTGAACCTGCCGGCGCCGAAGAACCAGATCGCCATCGTGCTCGACGGCCTGGTGGTGTCGTCGCCGCGGATCGTCGACGTCATCAGCGGCGGCCGGGCGCAGATCACCGGCACCTTCACCAAGCAGGAGGCGACCGACCTCGCGCACGTGCTCAGCTACGGCTCGCTGCCGCTGGCGTTCGAGAAGAGCCAGGTCAGCACGATCTCGCCGACGCTGGGCGCCACCCAGCTGCACGCCGGGCTGGTGGCCGGGGCGATCGGGCTCGGGCTGGTCGCGCTGTACTGCCTGGCCTACTACCGGCGGCTCGGCGTCATCGCCGCCGCCAGCCTGGTGCTCGCGGCCGGCTGCTCGTACGCTGCGGTGTCGCTGCTCGGCGCGCAGGTCAACTACCGGTTGTCGCTGGCCGGGATCGCCGGGCTGATCGTCGCCGTCGGCATCACGGCCGACTCGTTCGTGGTGTTCTTCGAACGGGTCCGCGACGAGGTCCGCGACGGCCGCACCACCCGGTCGGCGGTCGAGTACGGCTGGCGGCGGGCGCGGCGCACCATCCTCGTCGCCGACACCGTCTCGTTCCTATCCGCGGCGGTGCTGTACCTGCTGTCGGCGGACCAGGTGCGCGGCTTCGCCTTCGCGCTCGGCCTGGCGACGCTGATCGACCTGGTGGTGGTGTTCCTGTTCACCCGGCCGGTGGTCGCGTACGCGGTGCGCGGCTGGTGGCTGCGCGGGCGCTGGTCCGGTCTCGACGCCGGCCACGACACGCTCGGCGCCCGGCTGCACCGCGGCGACGCGAGCATCGACGTCGTGGGGCACACCCGCCGCTGGTTCGCCCTCAGCGGCGTGGTGCTCGTCCTCGCCGTGGGCGGCCTGGCCGTCCGCGGGCTGCAGCTCGGCGTCGAGTTCGAGGGCGGCGCGATCATCCAGACGCACGGCGGCTCGGCCACCGTCGGCCAGGTGGAGGACGCGCTGGCCGCCGACGGCGTGTCCGGCGCGTCCGTGCGGCAGCTGGGCGACGGAAGCATCGTCGTCGAGGTCGGGAAGTCCGACGCGGACCGTGCGGCCGAGCTGCAGGACACCGTCGCGCAGACCGCCGGGGTGTCCGCCGACGACGTCACCACCGACGTCATCGGGCCGAGCTGGGGCCACGACGTCACCCGCAAGGCGGTCGTGGCGCTGGCGGTGTTCGCCGTGCTGATCGTCGGCTACCTGTCGATCGCGTTCGCCCCGCTGATGGCGCTGGCCGCGTTCGCCGCGCTGCTGCACGACCTCGCCATCACCGTCGGCGTGTACGCCCTGGCCGGGCTGACCGTCACCCCGGCGACGGTGGTCGGCGTGCTGACCATCCTCGGCTACTCGCTGTACGACACCGTCGTCGTGTTCGACAAGGTGCGCGAGAACACCGGGCACCGTGCCCGCGGCGTCACGTACGCGCAGGCGGCCGGCCGGGCCGTCGACCAGACGCTGCTCCGATCGGTGTCGACGTCGCTGATCGCGCTGCTCCCGGTGGCCGGGATGCTGATCGCCGGCGTCGTCACCGTCGGGGCGCAGACGCTGGAGGACCTCGCGCTGGCGCTGTTCGTCGGCATCCTCGCCGGCACCTACTCGTCCATCTTCATCGCGGTGCCGCTGCTGGTGCGCTGGGAGCGGCGGCGGGCCGGCGGGTCCGTGGCCGCCGCCGGGAGCGGTGGGAGAGAATCGGGGCGTGTGCGGACGGTACGTGGCTGACGCGTCGATGGACGATCTCGCGGCCGAGTTCGACGCCATCGCGTCGGGTGCGGTGCTCGAGCTGATGGCGTCGTACAACGTCGCGCCCACCGACCGCGTCCCGGTGGTGCTGGAACGCACCGACGAACCGCCGGGGCGCGCCCGCCAGCTGCACGCCGCGCGCTGGGGACTGATCCCGTCCTGGGCCAAGGAGCCCGGCGGCGGCCCGCCGATGATCAACGCCCGCATCGAGACCGCCGCGCAGAAGCCGGCCTTCCGCGGCCCCGTCGCGCGGCGCCGCTGCGTGCTCCCGGCCCGCGGCTACTACGAGTGGCGGCGGGGCCCCGGCCGCGCGAAGCAGCCCTACTTCATCCACGGCGACGGCGGCCCGCTCGCGATGGCCGGCGTGTTCGAATGGTGGCGCGACCCGTCCGTCCCCGACGACCACCCGGACCGCTGGGTGCTGTCGGCCAGCGTCCTGACCACCACGCCGGTGCCGGGCCTGGCGCACATCCACGACCGCATGCCGGTGCTGCTGACGGCGGCGGAGCTCCCGGACTGGCTGGACCGGCGCAACGAGGAGGCGGACGCCCTGCTCGACCTCGCCCGCTCGGCGGCTGCCCGGGCCGGCGCCGAGCTGACCGCCCGGCCGGTCGGGCCCGAGGTCGGGAACGTCCGCAACAACCACGCCGGTCTGCTGGCCGAGGCCGTGCCCGCCCAGCTCCCGCTGGGCGGCTGACGGCGCTACCACGCGCGGACCCCGCGACTCCAGCCGTCCCAACAACGCGTGATGAGCGACCCGCTCGCTGACGCTTCTGACAGGTCGACGCACCGAGGTTGGTGAACGACTTCGCGACGCCCATCGGCTCTGGCCACGATCCGGCGCCGCCGCAAATGTGGCCGCGTTGCCAGTTCGCCGATCCAACTCGGCGCCTCGCTGATGCACCTCTCGGCGCAGGCAGGCGCGAGAGGTCAGCGCTGGAGAACTGCCAGGTTTCTCATGATCGGTCGAGGCCTTCGATGATGCGGAAGTCGCGCTCGAAGCCGTCGGGGAGTTCGGCCAGCGCCTTCTGGTAGGCCGCGCTCGCGCGTGCGGTGACCGCCTGTTCGAAGCTGTCGAACTCGATCAGGACGACGCGCTCGGCGATTCCGGCTTCGTGTGCGTCGACCCGGCTGCCGATGCTGGCGAGCACCCGCCCGTCCGCGGCCGCGACGGCGAGACCTGCCAGTTCGTTGTAGGCATCAAGCTTCTCGGGGTCTTCGATGGTGGGGTAGACGCTGACCCAGTAGCCCTTGGGCATGGAATCTCCAGTGGTGGGATGAGTGCTTCGAATTCCGAAGCACTGCTGCGATGTGTAAACTACTGCTTCGGAATCCGAAGCACAAGAGTCGACGGAGAGCCATGAACGCGTCGCCGACGCCCCTGCCGGGCCGGCCGGTCCGCGGTTCCACCACGGGCCGATCGTTGATGGCGGCGCTGGACCTGTTCGGGCGCCGCTGGACTCTGCGCATCATCTGGGAGCTGGGGAACGAGCCGCTCGGCTTCCGGCCCCTGCAACGGCGCTGCGACGGCATGTCGTCCAGCGTCCTGCGGCAACGGCTCACAGAGCTCCAAGAGGCTCGGCTCGCCGAGGTGCTGCGCGACGGCAGTTACGCCCTGACCCCGCTCGGCCAGGACGCCCGCGAGGCCATCGGTCCGGTCATCGAGTGGTCGCGGCGGTGGGCCGCCGAGCTTGCCGACGCCCCGCCCACTGCCGCCGGGGGCGCCGGCGACGGCCAGCGCAACCGGTCCTGACAGCGGTCCGCCGCCGGCCTGTTCGCCGTCCCCCCGCAGCCCGACGGCGCCAGCCGCCGATCACGAGATCTCCCCGATGCTCAGATCGTCGATGAAGAACGACATGCCGTAGCCGATCGGGTCACCGGTGGTGAAGGTCAGTCCGGCGAGCCGGTCGGCCGGTTCGGCGGTGACGTCGGTGGTGAACTCCTGCGCGCCGATCGTCACGGTCGCCCGCGACGTCGTGGTGTCCACGGTGATCGGCACCCAGGTGCTGACGGGGACGACGGCGGACAGCTGCCCGAGCGAGGCCCAGGCCGAGCCGTCGGACACCTCGAGCGACGGCGGCGTCGACGCGGTGGCGCCGGGCACCAGCCGGAACCGCCACGGGGTGACGGCGTCGTCACCGGCGTGGCCCTCGGCCGCGAAGGTGAACGGGCCGCGGAAATCGTTCGTGCTCCACGCGAACGTCGCCCGCTGGTGCGCCACCGGGTCGGCCGGCTTGGTGGCCGTCGCGTTGTCGTCGAGGAACTTGTCGAACAGCCGCAATGACGAGCTGCTGTTCCAGCCCTTCACCTCCTGGTCGGTGACGGTGGCGTTCCTGGCGTCGACGAAGCCGCGCGGGATCCCGTAGCCGGGGTCGTTCTCGAAGGTCTGCAGGTCGGCGGCATGGATCTCCAGCTCGGTGACCGGCGTGGTGCCCGCCGGGGCCATGACCCGCACGTACTGCGCCTGCTGCGCCGCGAACTCGGTGTAGCGCATCGAGTGGTCGCGGGTGCCGGTCGTGCGCACCACCGGCCTGCTCCAGCGCCGGCCGTCGAGCGAGAGCTGCACGCTCGCGTCGAGCGGCTGGCCGCTGCCGAGCATGAGGCCGATGCGGTCGATCGCGTACGGACGGTCCAGCCGCAGCGTCATCGCCGGGTTGGCGGAGCCGGCCAGCACCGCGGCGGAGTGGGGCCGCGAGCTGCCGTCGAAGGCGCCCTCGGGCCGCTGCTCGGGGAAGCGCGGATCGGCCGGCGCGAAGTCGCCCGTCACGGTCGCCACCCCGGCGGCCAGCTGGGACGCGACATCGATCCGGCCGACGCCGCCGGTCACCGCGTTCAGCAGCACCGTGACCACGCCGTACTGCTCGTTGTAGGCCTTGCAGCCCCAGACGTGGCACTTGTCGCCGAAGAACAGCGTCCGGCTGGAGCCGACGCTGGTCATCGACTGGTTGCCACTGGATCCGTCGTAGCGGCCGTTGCCGGTGTCCGACGGGTAGAGGGTGAAGACGTCGCGGAACTCGTCCCAGGTCTCGCCGGTGCCGTCGTAGTCGACGTAGACGCGGTTGTCCGGCCGGCCGGTGCTCAGCAGCATGATGCCGTTGGGCTGCAGGACGACGTCGGGGTAGATGCCGACGACCTGCTGGCCGGCGGGGTCGAGCAGCGGCTGCGACGGGCTCCAGGTGCGGCCGTCGTCGCCGGACCAGCTGACCCGCAGGCGGGCCGGCGTCTCACCCTCGGTGCGCATGACGGCGATCAGGCGGCCGTCCTTCGCGTAGCCCCAGCCGACCTCGTTGGTGCCGATGCTCGAGGGCACGACCGAGCGCTGCGTCCAGGTCAGGCCGCCATCGGTGGACTGGAGGAACGCGCTGACGCGGCGCGGCGCCGAGCGGTACACGGTGTAGACCGGCACCACGATGGCGCCGTCGGCGAGGACCCGCGGCACCCGATGCACGCGCAGGCCGCGATCGGTGCCGGCGAACTGGTCGCCGGCGGGCGGGGTGAACCTCCCCTTGATCCGCTCCCAGGTCTGCCCGCCGTCGGCCGAGCGCCACGACAGCAGGTTCACCGAGGTGCGGGTCGCGTCGGCCCACTCGGGGATGAAGTCGACGGCGAACAACGAGCCGTCGGGGAGCCGGGTCATGTTCAGGGCCGTCGTGGGGTAGTTGCGCTGGGTGGTCAGGAACGACAGGCCGGAGTCGTCGGACACCGACATGTTGACGATCGAGTCGGCGGCCGCGACGTCGTCGTTGGCCTGCGTCGACACGAAGATCCGCTGCTCGGTCCGCCCGTCGACGACGGTGTCGTAGCCGAACGAGGCGGGCACGGCGGCGCGTGGGCCGGGCCCCCAGTTCAGCACGTTCCACTCCGGGCCGACGCCGATGACCGGCGTGCCGGAGGCCGGGCCGTCGCCCTCGGGCAGCGGGTTGATCGCGGCCTCGGGTGTCTCGGCGGCGTCGTCGAGCGGTGCTGGTCCGCCGAGGGTCGTGCTGAGCAGGACGACCGCGGCGCCGAAGCCGACCAGACCGCCGACGAGGCCGGAGAAGCGGGTGGGCATGAGGGGACTCCCAACACTCGACGTGAGTGGAATGTCATTCCATACCTATGGCCGGTGACGGTAGATCCGTCCGGCGTCGGCGGTCAAGACCACGTTCATCACGGATTGTCTATTGACATGAAACGGTGGCCCGTGTTCGCTGCGGTGGCACCGGAATGTCGTCCCCGTCCCCCCGGAGCATGGGAGTCGTCATGTCTCGATGGACCCGCGCGGTCGCGACGGCGGGCGCCGTCGCTGCCGCCGCCGCACTGTCGTCCACGCTGCTGGTGTCGGCGCAGCCGCTGCCGCAGCCCGTCGTCGGCACGCCCGGCCTGCTGCTGCAGAACGGCGCGTTCGACGCCGGCAACCGCAGCGGCCACCCGATCGGCTGGGGCGTCGAGGGCAACGCCGACGGCGCGAACATCGTCAACCTGCAGGCCTACCGCACCGCGGGGCTCGGCTCGCTGGAGATCAACGACGTGGCCGGCACGGCGGTGTCGGTGCGCAGCGAGCGCGTCGTCGCCACCGCCGGCGACGAGTACACCCTGACCGTCAACCTCAAGGGCCGCAGCGGCACGCCCGCCTGGCTGTACCTGGAGTTCTGGGACTTCGACCGCAACCGCGTCGGCGAGACGCACGTCGAGCCGTCGTTCAGCACGGAGTGGCAGGAGGTCACCGTCACCGGCGTCGCGCCGCCGAACACCGCGCACGTGACGGCGCACGTCTACGGCTCGCAGGCGGCGGCCGGCGTCTCCTACTGGGACGAGGCCGTCCTCACCACGGCGCCGCCGTCATACGACCCGGCCCTGGGGACCGAGCGCGAGCTCTTCCTCGACGACTACCGCATCGAGTCCGCCCACGACGTCGAGCGCGTGGTCCACCCGGGGGAGAAGCGGGAGCGGCCGGTGCTGCGGCCGGACCGGCCGTGGGAGGACAGCAGCTACACCTACGGCTCGGTGTACGTGATCGACGGCCTCTACCGCATGTGGTACACGTGCTACAACGACCAGGCGCCGCATTACCACCTCTGCTACGCCGAGAGCGCCGACGGCCTGACCTGGGACAAGCCGGTGGGCCGCTCGACGGTGTCCGGCGTCGGCTACGGCGACATCCCGGCGTCGGAGACCAACATCGTCATGGCCGGCAGCGGCGCACACGTCGTCTACAACCCCGAGGCGCCGGCCGACCGCCGCTACTTCCTCATGAAGACCCAACCGGCGCCGGGCGTGCCGGGCGGCAATGGCTACTACGGCTGGAAGTCCGCCGACGGCTACAACTGGACCCCGCTACGGGCCGAGCACCTGCTCAACGACGGCGACGTCGTGCAGACCGCGTGGGACCCGAAGCAGCGGCTGTACATCGCGACCGTCAAGAAGCGCATGTTCACCTCGCGCACGCCGGGCATCTACGAGCGCGCCGCGTTCATCTCGACCAGTCCCGACCTCGAGACCTGGACGACGCCGCAGCTGGCCGTCATGGGCGACTCCGCCGACGACGGCGCCGCGGAGGCGATCGGCGGCCTGGAGGGCCAGATCTACGGCATGCCGGTGCTGCCGTACGAGAGCACCTACATCGGCGTCCCGTGGGTGTTCCTCACCACCGACTACACGTCCGGCGAGTACGCGACGGCGGCCGACGGCCCGGTGCTGCCGCAGCTGGCGTCGTCGCGCGACCTGCTGCGCTGGGAGCGGCCGGTGCGCGACCCGCTGCTCGAGCCGTCGCGCGGCGGCGCCTGGGACGACGGCGCGCTCTACACGGCCTCGAACATCCTCGTCGACGACGACACGATCTCGATGTACTACGCCGGCTTCCAGAACGGCCACGGCGGCGCCGACACCGACGACCCGAACCGCGACCAGCACTTCGGGCAGGTGGGCCTGGCGACCTGGCGGCGCGACGGCTTCGTGTCGATGTCGAACGCCTCGCTGCCCGGCCTCGGCGACGCCGGCGAGATCACGACCGAGCCGGTGGTCTTCGACGGCTCGCAGCTGCACGTCAACGCCGCGGTGCACGACGGCGGCAGCCTCCTGGTCGAGGTCCTGGCGGCCGACGGGACGCCGATCCCCGGGTTCACGGGCGCGGACATGATCCCGATCAAGGGCGACCGGCTGGACGCCTCGGTGAACTGGCGCGGCCGGGCCCGGCTGGCGACCCTCGCCGGGCAGGAGGTGAAGCTCCGCTTCCACCTCGTCAACGTCGACCTGTACTCGTACTGGGTCTCGTGACGGCCGAGTGAGATCGATGGTCGGCGGTTTGCTGGGGCCAGGACACCAGCAAACCGCCAACCACCACCGCGGGTCGGCCACACGGTCGGCGGCCTCGCCCATGGCCGGGGTGAAGGGGACGTCCTCGTGGACGGCGTCGACGCGCAGGGCGCCGGCCCGGCGGTCCGCCGTCGCGTCGACCTTGCCGACCAGCCGGTCGCCGTGCAGGACGGGCAGCGCGAAGTAGCCCCAGCGGCGCTGCGCGACCGGCTTGAACATCTCCAGCTGGTAGTCGAACTCGAACAGCTCGGCCATGCGCCTGCGGTCGTGGACGAGGCGGTCGAACGGCGACAGCAGCGCCGTCCGCCCGGCGAACGGCCGGCCGAGCTGGGCGGGATCGACCCGCCAGGAGCCCCGGACGCCGTCGACGACGGCGGGCTCGCCGGCCGGTTCGCCCGGTGACTCCAGCGCCGCCGGCCGGACCAGCCCGAGCGAGCGCAGCCGCCGCTCGTCGCGCAGCCGCAGCGCCTGCGCCGCCAGGACGACGTCGTCGGGGTAGACGCGTTCGGCGAGGTCCCAGAGCGGGTCGCCGTTCTCGCGGCCGTGCAGGGCCACCTCGCCGCGCTGCACCAGGAACGCCAGCAGCTGCCGCACGTTGCGGCTGTTCGTCCAGCCGGACGACCGCCACGGCCGCACCGACGTGTCCGGGAGGTCGCGCGAGCGCAGCGGCCCGTCGGCGCGCAGCCGCTCGAGGAGGTCGAGGCGGAACCCGTCGTTGTCGTGGACCCAGTCGCGCTGCCGCTTCCGCCAGGCCGGCTCACCCGGCTCCGGCCGGTCCCAGGCGGCTCCACACGACGAGGTCGGCGGCCGGCGCCACGGCCGACGCGGGGTCGTGGACGAGCGCCGTCAGCCCGCGCACGACGTCGTCCAGATCGCCCGGCCGGTGCGCGTCGAGGAGCTGCGCGCGGACGGCGATGCGCCGGGCCTCGGCCCGGGTCAGCTCGTGCACCGTCACGGCGCCCACGCTAGACCGCGCGGCTCACCCCGCGCGGGTGAGGTCCTGCACCCGCCGCGGGTGGACCATGAGCCCGTCCGACTCGGGGGGAGGGCCTCATGACCAGCATGTTCGAGACGCGGAGCACGCGCGCCGACTCGTGGGCCGAGACCGGGGTGATGTTCGCCGCGACGATGATGATCCTGCTCGGCGTGTTCCAGGCGCTGGAAGGGCTGACCGCGCTCATCGACGAGAACTTCTACGCCGACGTGCCGGCGTACGCCTACGACATCAGCGTCGGCGCGTGGGCCTGGATCCACCTGATCCTCGCGCTCCTGCTCATGATCGCGGGGTTCGCGCTGTTCGGCGGCAGCCGGGTCGCGGCGGGGGTGGCGCTGGCGCTGGCCGCGCTGTCGGCGATCTCGAACTTCCTCTTCCTGCCGCACTATCCGGTCTGGTCGCTGATCGTCATCGCGCTGTGCGTGTTCTCGATCTGGGCCATCGCCCGCTCCGGCATCTTCGTCCGATGAGCACCGTCACGGCGACGACGCCGGCCGAGGACCGCACCGAGTGGTACCGGCTCTCCGCGGTCGACGCCTGCCACCGGCTGGGCGTGGAGCCCGGCGCCGGGCTGACGACGGCGGACGTCACCGAGCGGCGGGCGAAGTACGGCCCGAACCGGCTGGCGCAGGCGGCGAAGGAACCCGGCTGGAAGGCGTTCCTGCGTCAGTACCGCGACCTCATGCAGCTGGTGCTGGTCGGCGCCGCGGTCGTCAGCATCGTCGCCCTGCAGGACGTCTCGACCGGGCTGGTGGTGCTGGCGCTCACGGTGATCAACGCGGTCATGGGGCTGCACCAGGAGGGCAAGGCCGCGCAGAGCGTCGCCGCGCTGAGCAAGATGCTGATCATGACGGCGCACGTGCGCCGCGACGGCCAGGTGAGCGAGGTGCCGGCCGAGGAGCTGGTGCCGGGCGACGTCGTCAGCTTCGAGGCCGGCGACAAGGTGCCCGCCGACGGCCGGCTCCTGGTGGCGGCGACGCTGGAGATCGAGGAGGCGGGGCTGACGGGGGAGAGCACGCCGGTCCTGAAGACGGTCGACTCCGTCGACGGCGCCGACGTGCCGCTGGGCGACCGCATCGACATGGCGTACATGAACTCCCAGGTCACCCGCGGGCGCGGCGAGATGGTCGTCACCGCCACCGGCATGGCCACCGAGGTCGGGCACATCTCCGGCATGCTCGGCGGCGTCGAGCAGGAGAAGACGCCGCTCACCAAGCAGCTGGACCAGCTGACCGTCCTCATCACCGTCATGGCGGCCGGCGCGCTGATCGCGATCGTCCTGCTCGGGCTGGCCCGCGGCGAGGACTTCGACTCGCTGTTCCTGGTCGGCATCAGCCTCGCCATCGCCGCGATCCCGACCGGGCTGCCGGCGGTCGTCACGATGCTGTTGTCGATGGGCACGCAGCAACTGGCGGACAAGGGCGCCATCGTGAAGCGGCTGCGGTCGGTCGAGACGCTCGGGTCGACGTCGGCGATCTGCTCGGACAAGACCGGCACGCTGACGTTGAACCAGATGACGGCGCGGGCGCTGGTCGTGGCCGGCCGCCGGTTCGACGTCGACGGCGAGGGCTACTCCACGCAGGGGCGGATCATGCGCGTCGCCGGGTCCGGCGACGGGTCGCTGGAGCCGTTCCTGCTGCCGATGGCGCTGGCCAACGACGCGGTGATCCGCGACGGCGCCTGCATCGGCGACCCGACGGAGGGCGCGCTGGTGGTGCTGGCCGAGAAGGGCGGGCTGGACGTCGACGAGACCCGGCGCACGATCCCGCGGCTGGCCGAGGTCCCGTTCGACGCCGAGTACAAGCTGATGGCGACCTTCCACGAGCTGCACGAGGACGGCCGCCGGGTGGTCCGGTGCCTGGTGAAGGGCGCGCCGGACGTGCTGCTGGCGCGGTCGTCGCGGTACCTGGCCCCCGACGGGACGTCGCGGCCGCTGGCCGAGGGCGCGGCCGGCACGGCCAAGGTGCTGGCCGAGAACGACCGGCTGGCCGGCGAGGGCATGCGCGTGCTGGCCGTGGCGCGGCGCGACCTGGAGCGGATCGACTTCGACGAGACCTCGGACCTGCTCGGCGTGGTGGCCGACCTGGAGTTCCTCGCGCTCGTCGGCATCGTCGACCCGCCGCGCAAGGAGGCGAGGGACGCGATCACCGAGTGCCGCCGGGCCGGCATCCGCGTCCGCATGATCACCGGCGACCACGCGACGACGGCGGCGGCGATCGCCGGCCAGCTGGGCATCGAGGGCCGGGCGCTCACCGGCACCGAGTTCGCCGCGCTCTCCGACGAGCAGCTGCATCGCGAGGTCGACGGCATCGGTGTCGTCGCCCGGGTCGCGCCGGAGGACAAGGTGCGGCTGGTCGGCGTGCTGAAGGAGCAGGGCAACGTGGTCGCGATGACCGGCGACGGCGTCAACGACGCGCCGGCGCTCACCCGGGCCGACATCGGCGTCGCGATGGGCATCACCGGGACGGAAGTGACCAAGGACGCGGCGGAGATGATCCTCACCGACGACAACTTCGCGACGATCGTCGCCGCCGTCGAGGGCGGGCGCGGGCTCTACGACAACCTGATGAAGTACGTGCGCGTCCAGATGATCATGCTGGCCGGGTTCATCCTGACCTTCCTCGGCGCCGGCATCTTCACCATCGCGAACGGCACGCCGCTGCTGCCGCTGCAGATCCTGTGGATCAACTTCGCCATCGACGTGCTGCTGGCGGTCGGGCTCGGGTTCGACCAGCCGACGCCGGGACTGATGGAGCGCCGGCCGCGGCCACCGGACGAGCCGGTGATCCGCCCGGCGCTGGGCGTCCGGCTGGCGCTGGACGGCCTGCTGATCGCGGTCGGCGTCCTCGTGATCGTCGCGGTGGGGGAGAACCAGTACGACCTGGCGGTCGCGACCACCATGGGTCTGGTCGCGACGTCGCTGCTGCACATCGTGGCGGCGGTGGAGTGGCGCGACCCGCTGCGGACGATCTTCACCCGCGACACGCTCGCCAACGGGCGGTTCGTCCGGCTGATGCTCGTCGCCGGGGCGCTGACCTTCGTCGTCACCGCGATCGGGGCCCTGCAGCGGATCTTCGACACCGTCGAACTGACCTCCACGCAGTGGGGGATCTGCCTGCTGGCTCCGCTGGGCTACCTGGTGCTGGCGGAGATCGAGAAGCTCGTCGTCAAGAGGTGAGGACATGGACAGACGCAGCCGGATCGTCGACGGGTTACGCGTGCGGCCGGGCCAGCCGGCGGACCTGGCCGGGCGGGACCCCCGCTGGTCGGCCGGCGGCGAGCTGGGGTCGCTGGCGGCGACACAGCTCGACGCGACCGCGCGGGAGCTGCTGAGGGAGGGGGTGTCCGCGCTGTCCGACGCGCAGGAGCTGCTCTGGGCCAGCGACCGGTACGCCCTGCTGGTCGTCTTCCAGGCGATGGACGCCGCCGGCAAGGACTCGGCGATCGAGCACGTCATGTCCGGCGTCAACCCGCAGGGCGTGGACGTCGTCGGCTTCCGCAAGCCGTCCGCTGAGGAACTGGACCACACCTACCTCTGGCGCATCGCGAAGGCCGTGCCCGAGCGCGGCCGGATCGGCATCTTCAACCGGTCGCACTACGAGGAGGTCATCGCGCTGCGCGTGCACCCGGAGTGGCTGGACGCGCAGAAGCTGCCCGACGGCGACCGCGGGCCGGCCTTCTGGGCCGCGCGCTACGAGGACATCAACGCCTTCGAGCGGCATCTCGACCGCAACGGCACCCGGATCGTCAAGTTCTTCCTGCACGTCTCCAAGGACGAGCAGCACCGGCGGTTCATGGCCCGCCTCGACAACCCGGACAAGCAGTGGAAGTTCAACGCCGCCGACGTCGCGGAGCGGGCGCTGTGGGAGGACTACCAGGCCGCCTACGAGGCCGCGCTGTCCGCGACCTCGACGGCGTGGGCGCCCTGGTACGTGGTGCCGGCCGACCAGAAGAGCGTCACCCAGGCGCTGGTCGCGGCGGTGCTGCTCGAAACCATCGAGGGCCTCGACCTGCAGTGGCCGGTGGTCTCCGCCGCGGCGCGGGAGTCGAACGCCCGCGCACGCGAGGTGCTGGAGGCCGAGCGGGTGTCGTCAGCCAGCCCCTAGCGCGAGGTGGTGGGTGCGCAGCCCCAGCTCGTCGACGACGTGGACGAGGAGGGCGGCGGGCTCGGCGGACGGGGTCAGGTCGACGTCCGCGCGCAGGTCGAGCTCCGGCCGCCACGACAGCGCCGGCGCCGAGACCATCGGCACCGCGCCGTCGAGGCGGGTCGCGATGTGCCGGTGGTCGTGGCCGCACAGGACGGCGGCGACGGACGGGTGCCGGGCCACGACGGCACGCAGGGCGGCCGCGTCGGTGAGCGGCCACTCGGTGTCGAGCTGGGCCAGCCCGGTAGGGAACGGCGGGTGGTGCAGGACGACCAGCGCGGGCCCGGTGGCCGCCGCCAGCACGCCGTCGAGCCAGCCCAGCTGGACGTCGCCGAGGGTGCCGGACGAACTGTCCAGCCCGACCAGCAGCACACCGCCGACGGTCTCGGTCCAGGCGGCCGGCGACCCGGCGGCGTCGGCGGGGGGACCCAGCAGCTGCGGCAGCTCGGCGCGCAGCACGGCGGGGTCGTCGTGGTTGCCGGCGACCACCAGGCAGCGCACGCCGAGCGGCTCGAGCAGCGCGCCCAGCCGCCGGTACTCGACGGCGTCGCCGTGGTCGGTGAGGTCGCCGGTGAGCAGCAGCAGGGCGGGTGCGGGGCGGACCGAGCCGAGGGCGGCGGGCAGCGCCGCGAAGGCCGCGGCGAGCGCGGTGTCGTGCACGCTGCCGACGTGGGGGTCACTGGCGTGGGCGAGGATCATCGCCCGCGATCTTAGTGCGGGATGGGCCCCGGCGGGAGCGGCGCCTCACCCGTCGTCGAGACGATGATGTCGGCGGCGATCTTGCGCAGCTTGACGTTGTCGCGCTGCGAGCGGCGCCGCAGCACCTCGAACGCCGTGCGGGCGTTGCAGCTGTGCCGGCTCATCAGCACCCCGAGCGCCTGGTCGATGACGTAGCGCGAGGTCAGCGCGACGCGCAGGTGCTCGGCGTGTGCCGCGTACTCGAACATGCGCAGCGCGATGGGCAGGGCGACGGCGTGCTGGCCGGCCAGTTCCGCCGTCCGGGCCCGGGCCGCGGCGTCCAGCGCCTCCGCCCGCGGTGCGTAGACGGTGACGGCGCCGAGCGGCGCGAGGTCGCCGTCGACCGGCACCGCGAACACCGTCGCCACGCCGTCTGCGGTTCCGCGCAGGGCCAGCTCCGGCCAGCGCAGGTCGGCCGGCAGGTACTCGACCCGCACCGGTTCGCCGGTCTGCACGGCCTGCAACGTCGGCCCCTCCTGGGTGATGTACTGCGTCTCCTCCAGGGCCGCGGCGACGGCGTCGCTGCTGCCCGAGGTCACCGGCACGCGCGGCCCGCGCCGCACCGTCACCGAGCAGGCCACCCCGCCGCCCAGTTCGTGCGCGATGCTGCCGGCCAGGCCGGTCAGGAAGTCGTGCAACGTGCCGCTGCTGGTGAGCAGGGCACAGGCCGTCTTGGGCCCCGTGGTCATGGCTTGGTCCGTGGTCATCGGCTCCGCCCCCGTCGCCTTGTACCTGAAAATCGGCTGGTCCTGCTGTCGACGATGTCACCGACCAGCGGAAACGGCTTCGGCCTGACGGGACGAGAGGGGCCCGCACGGACCGTCCTGGCAGGTCGAGAGGGGTGGACGGACCAGTCTGCCCGGCGTGTCCCCGCCGAATGGACTGACATGTGACGCGTGACGGGGCAGACTGGGACGATGTCGCACAGCGGCAGCGCTCGGGGTGGGGCGCCGCAGCCGCCTGTCGTGGGACCACCGGCGGCGCGGCGTGGACCAGCGCGGCTGCGTGAGCTGCTGGCGCTGTCGTTGCTGATGGCCGACGGGCGGCCGGCGGCACAGATCGTCGAGCTGGCCCGCGGCGCCGTCCGGTCCTGGACCGCGTGCGAGGTGGTGGCCGTCCCGCGCAAGACGGGCGACGCTGCCGCCGCCGGGATCGGCGGCCTGCGCGCGGCCGGCGGCCGGGTCGCCGCCGAGGGGTACGGCTGGGCCTGGGCGTACGCCATGCACGCCGCGAACGGCCCGCAGGGCCACCTCGTCGTCGGCGGCGGCCGGCCGCCGAGCACCGACGAGCGGTTCCTGCTCGCCAGCCTGGCCCGCTACACCGCCGTCGCGCTCGGTCAGGACGCGCTGCGCCGCCGGCTGCGCAGGACCACCGGCGACCTCCACCGGGCCGAGGCGCAACTGCGCGAGCAGGTCGCCGTTCAGGAGACGCTGGCCCGCGCCGCCGCCGACCCCGCCGACGACCGCATCGGCGCCATCGCCGAGGCGCTGCACGCGATCACCGGCCTGCCGGTGATCATCGAGGACGCGTCCGGGCACCCCCGCGCGTGGCCCGGCCTGGCCGAGGCGCCCGCCGCCGGGACCGGCGCGCCGGACCCGCACGGCCCGCTCCCGGTCCGCGACGGCGACCGCCTGGTCGCGGCGGCGCAGCCGCGGCACGAGGTGCTCGGCACCATCGCGCTGGTCGACCCGGGCCGCATGGCCGGCGAGCGGGACCAGTTCGCGCTGGCGCACGCCGCGCTGGTGCTCTCCGGCGAGCTGGCACACGTCCAGGCGGTGGCCGAGGTGGAGGGGAAGCAGCGGCGCGACCTCGTCGAGGACCTCCTCGACGGCGTCGACGAGGCCAGCGCGACCGCCCGGGCCGAGGCGGTGGGCTACGACCTCGCCCCGCCGCACCGCGCCGTCGTCGTCGGCTCGCCGGTGGCGCCGGCCGGCGACGCGCTGACGGCCGCCGTCGAGCGGGCCGTCGCCGGGCTCGGGCTGCCCGGCCTGCTCGGACGCCGCGCCGACCACGTCGTGCTGCTGACGCCCGACCCGCCGCGCGCGGCCGCCGCGGCGACGTGGGAGCGGCTGCACGCGGCGATCTCGGACCGGCTCGGCACCGCCGAGGTGGCCGTCGGGGTGGGGCGCCCGGCCGACGGCCCGGCCGGCCTCGCGCAGTCGTGGCGCGACGCGCAGCGGGCCTACGCCGTGCGGGCCGGCGGCCGCCAGCGCGACGGCGTCACCGTCGACGACGAACTGGGTCTCTACCGCATCCTCGGCACCGGCGCCGGCAGCGGCGACCTCGAACGCTACGTCGACGAGTGGCTGGGCGCGCTGCTGCGCTACGACGCCGAGAGCCACAGCGAGCTGACCCGGACGCTGCGCACCTACCTCGACCACGGCGGCAACTACGACGAGACCGCGGCCGCGCTGATCATCCACCGCAGCACGCTGCGCTACCGGCTGCAGCGCATCCGCGACCTCACCGGTTTCGACCTCGGCGACCCCGACATCCGCCTCAACCTGCACGTCGCGGTCCGCGGCTGGTCCGTTCTCGGCGGCGACGAGTCCTAGGTTCGCCACACGACGACCCGGGTCGACGTGAATAGCCAGAACCATGCGCACAGCCCGAAACGACGCCCGAAACGCGGCTCCCGCTCTCGAAGACCGGCCGACGGCCAACGGCCGCGAAACGCGCTGCAGCGTGCGAAGGCCGGCTCAGCTAGCCGGTGATGCTCCAGCGGCCGGTCTCGCGGTAGGCGGAGTCGTAGACGACCGAGCCGTCGCCGGGCACGAGGTCGTAGTGGTGCAGGTTGCCGCCCCAGTAGCGCAGGATGCGACCCAGTTCCTTGGCGGTGTCGCCGATGTCGTCGAGGTCGACCTCGAACACGAACTTCATGCTTCCATCGTCTCATTGAAGTGCTTCTTGAGACTCTGCCGCAGACGTGCCTGCCCGGTACCGGACAACCCTCAAGTCCAGGTCGCGGTGGCAGGGTCGACGCCATGGGCGGCGGCGTTGGCGTCGACCACGTCGCGCAGCCAGGCGGCCAGGCCGGGGCCGAACCGGTCGTAGTAGGCGACGAACTCCGGGTCGCCGGCCTGCTGGCGGACCAGGCACACGTGCATGGCGTGGGTGCAGTCGAAGTAGGCGCCGATGCTCGCCCGGTGCCGTTCGGCCAGCTCGCCGGCGGCCGCGCTGCCCGGAACCACGCCGGCGCGCTGGGCGGCGGCGAGCTCCTCGTACAGGGCCGTGGCGCCGTCGGCGAGCTCGCGCCAGTCGTCGCCGGTGCGGCCGGCCGACCGCTCGGCGAACTGGCGCCACTGCGGGGTGTCGCCCCACCGGTCGCGGGCCACCGCCACCCGTTCCGGGCGCCAGCCGGCGCCGAACACCTCCACCTGCTGCTCGGCGGAGAGCAGGATGCCCGCCTCGGTGGCCTCGATCAGCCGGTCGACGGCGCCGACCATGCCGCGCAGCCGGTCGATGCGGGCGAGCAACTGCTCACGCTGCTCCCGCAGCGGCGCGGCGGGGTCGGGCGCCGGCCCGTCCAGGAGCTCGGCGATGCGGTCGAGGCGGAGGCCGAGCTCGCGGTACATCAGCACCCGGTGGATGCGGGCGACGGCGGCCGCGGAGTACAGCCGGTAGCCGCGCGTCGTGCGCCCCGACGGCGAGACCAGCCCGACGGCGTCCCAGTGGTGCAGGGTGCGCACCGTGACGCCGGTCAGCGCCGCCGTGGCGGCGACGGTGCGGCCGTCGTCGGGGTCGGGGGCCGGGCCGGTCACGCCGTCCAGTCTGGCAGGCGACGCCGTCACGCCGACGGATGCTCGATGCCGACGGCCCGCAGGAGCTCCGCCTCGGCCGACTCCGGGTCCCACGGCCGGGCCGCGGTCATCACGACGTGGGTGCGCTCGGGCGTCACGACGTGCAGGTCGACCGTGTTCCACGGCGTCGGCGCCGGATCGCCGGTGCTGCCCGGCAGCGCGGCGGCGCAGTCGCGCGCGATGCCGTCGAGCTGGCTGAGGACGCACGAGAAGCTCACCGTCGCCGCCGGCGCGCCGGTCGCCGGCTCGCCGGGCATCAGCAGGACGTCCTGGAACGCCCACCGGCGCAGGTGGGTGACCTGGCCGGGGACGGTGAAGAGGTCGACGAAACCGAGCCCGCGGGTCCAGAAGTCCACCGAGGCGGCCAGGTCGGCCGTCGGTACGGTGAGGAACATCGGCATCCCGTAGATGCCCCGGTAGATCTCCGGCACGACGGCGTCGTCGGCCGGTTCCGGGACCGGGCTGATCTCGAACGCGTTGTAGTAGTCGGTCATGCCTCCGATGCTGGCGCCTGACGTTGCGTGAGGGTCAAGCCGAGGGAGCGTAGAGCTCGAGCTGGGTGAGCCAGAGCCGGTCCGGGAAGTCCGCCGAGCCGCCGCCGGCCGGCTGTGCCAGCCGGACGTGCGTCGCCCGCCGGGTGGGGGCGTCGTGCACCGAGTACGGTGTCTCGGCGCCGTCGGTGACGTCGATCCAGGGCTCCCAGGCGCCGTCGTCGCCGTCGCGGGTCTCCAGCCGGTAGACCGCGCTGCTGTGGTAGCGCAGCCGGTACTCCGGCCAGTGCAGGACGGCGCGCCCGAGCAGCCGCGGCCCGGCCAGCGCGACCTCGACGGTGTGCGGCTCAGCGGCGTCGGCCGAGGCCCAGCCGGTGCGCCGGTTGCCGTCGGTGAGCACCGGCGTGACCTCGGTGTACGGCTGCGCGACGACGACCGGGCCCATGAGGTGCGGCTGCAGCCGGTTGTCCGAGCCGCGGTGCCACAGGATCGGGGTGGCGGTGCCGTCGACGGGGTGCGCCATGGTGACCGGGCCGTCGGTGTCGCTGAGGAAGTCGTTGCGCATCAGCACGGTGATGTGCGCGTAGTAGGCCGGCAGCTTCGTCGCGAAGAACTCGTCCTCGTCGGGCAGCCGCTCGCCGTAGGCGTTGAAGGACAGCGAGTGCGGGCCGCGCCGGGGCTCGATCTTGGCCAGCTCGTCGTCGGCAAAGGCCTGGTGGATCTCCCACGCCGACAGCGCCTGGCCGTCGCGCTCGTAGTGGACGTCGAAGTCGGTGTCCATCATGACCCAGCCGCCCTGCTCGGACGAGAAGATCTCGGCCACGACGTGCTCGTCGACCGGCGGGTCGGCGACCGCCTCGTCGCCGATGCGGTAACTGTCGGAGATGCCGCGGTGCAGGTTGATCATCCGGGCCGGGATGCCCAGCGCGAGGCAGCTCTGCACCAGCGCCACCGAGTAGTGCACGCAGATGAAGTGCTCGACGCCGCGGGAGCCGCGGTCGAGGATGAGCAGCGCGTTCCACTCCGGCATGCGGTACGGGATGTGGTGCGGGAACAGCGACTTGATCCAGTCGCGCAGCCGCACCGCCTTCTCGACGTCGGTGCCGTCGCCGGCCACGTCGGCCAGCGGGAAGCGGCGGCGCAGCTCGGCCAGCACCGGGTGGTCCGGGTCCTCGGACGCGAACGGGACGGCGCCGGCCGGGGCGGGCGCGGTGACGTCGTAGTAGACGGCGTCGGCGGAGGCCGGATTGGCGGAGCCGAGGTAGCTGTCGACGCGCACCGTGGCGCCGGCCTCGCGGGCGAGGTTCACCCGCGGGTAGGACGGCAGCACGGACAGCTCGTCCTCGCGGTCCATGCGGGTGAGGATCTCGGTGCGCCACTCGGCGAGCCGTTCCTCCAGCGTGCGGTAGTCGGGGTGCTCCTGCACGGCGTCCTCCATCGGGCGGTGTCCGGTCGAGATCGAGGCTACGGAACGGGGTGCGGCCGCGACAGGCTCAGACTTGTCCTGCGAACTCGCGCAGCGCCGCGGCGACGGCGCCGGTGGCGGCGTCGAGGTAGCGGCGGCCGTCGTCGGCGGTGCCGGCCGAGGGGTCGTCGGAGTAGCCGTCGCCCTGGGCCATCGCGTCCGGCCGTTCCACGTGGTAGCGGCCCCAGTAGCCGGCCGGGTTGCGCGCGAACGGGGCGCCCGGCCGGTGCGGCGGGGCGTCGACGAGGTCCGGGCGCAGCGCCAGCACCAGCGACGTCTCGAACGCGCCCGCGTGCCCGGGCAGCCGGCCGCGGTCCTGCGCGCCGGCCGCGACCAGCTCGTCCCACGCCATGACCCAGTACGATCCGGCGCCGACCTGCACCCGCAGCGCCTGCCCGGCCTCCCGGGCGGCGACGACGATCAGCTCGGCGTTGCCGCCGTGCCCGTTGAGCAGGAAGATCCGGCCGAACCCGGCCGCGGCCAGCCCGGCGCAGGCGTCGCGCAGCTGGGCCAGCAGCGTGCCCACCCCGGCGGTCAGCGTCGCGCCGATCGGCACGTGGTGCGGGGAGTACCCGACGGCGACGCCCGGCGCGACGACGACGTCCACCGACCCGGCCAGCCGGTCCGCGGCCGCGGCGGCCAGGTGCTCGGCCACCATGAGGTCGGTGCCCAGCGGCAGGTGCGGCCCGTGCTGCTCGCACGCCCCGACCGGCACGACGGCGACGGCGTCGGGCGCACGGCGCGCGACCGCGGCGCGGGTCAGCTCGGCCAGCAGCGCCGTCATGACGTCCGGGCGTGCAGCGTGTGGTCGCCGGAGCGCAGCACGTGGCTGCGCATCAGCGCCTCGGCGCGGTCCGGGTCGCCGTCGAGGATCGCGTCGCCGACGTCGATGTGCTCGGCGTTGCCGCGCTGCAGCTCGTCCGGGTCCTGCAACGCGCGCTTGCGCACCGCGGCGTCGACGCCGAGCAGCGTGCCGAGGAACTGGACGATGACGCGGTTGCCGGAGAGGTCGCGGATCGCGTCGTGGAAGCTGGCGTTGATCTCGATGATCTCCGGCACCGGCCGCAGGATCGGGTCCTTCATCAGCTCCAGCGGCTCGGTCAGCGCGGTGACGCCGGTCAGGTCGCCGTCGGCCACCCGCACCGCGCACAGCCGCGCGGCCAGCCCTTCCAGCCACCCGCGCACGGTGATGACCTGCTCGAACGAGGTCAGCGCGTTCTCACCGACGACGATGCCGCGGCGCGGCATGGTGCGCACGAACCCCTCGTTCTCGAGCCGGCGCAGCGCCTCCTTCACCGGCGTGGTGCTGATGCCCAGCTCCTGCGCCGTGACCCGCTCGGTGATGCGGTCGCCGGGCTCGAGGTCGCCGTTGATCAGCTTGGTCAGCAGCACCTGGTACACCTGGTCGCGGATCAGCGGCGCCTCGCGGATCACGGGCCGGTCCTCGGTCACCATGTCACCACGGTCCCTTCTCGCAGCGACTCTGTCACGGCCGCGCCGATGCGCAGCGACGCGAGACCGGCCGCCGTCGACGTCTCCGGTTCGGCCCGGGTGCGCACGCACTCGACGAAGTGGGCCAGCTGGCGGTCGAAGCACTCGTCGTTCCACGGCCGCTCGAACCGCACCTCCTCGGTGCGCAGCGTGCCGTCCTCGCGGGTGGTCAGCGTGGCCACCTGTTCGGGCCGGTCGATCAGCGCGACGCCGCGTGGCCCGAGGATGCGGAACTCGCCCTTCGGCGAGGTGGGGAAGAACCAGCCCACCTCCATGCGGGCGACGTCGCCGTTGTCGTAGTCGACCAGGGTGGACGCGAAGTTCTCCCCCCGGAACGACTGCCGCGACCGCAGCCCGGCGGCGCGCACCCGCACCGGGGACGCGCCGGTCAGGTAGGCGACGTAGTCGGCCAGGTGTGCGCCCTCGTGCAGGTACGACGGCCCGTGCTCGAGGAACTCCTGGATGCGCCCGGTGTGCAGGGTGTCGGCGGCGTCGTAGCGCTCGTCGAAGCCGCCCAGCGTGTACACCACCGGTGAGCCGATGAGGCCGTCGTCGAGCCAGCGCCGCGCGGCCCGGACCAGGGGTGAGAACCGGTTCTTGAAGCCGATCTGGACGACGCGCCCGGCCGCCCGCGCGGCGTCGTGCACCCGCTGCGCCGACGCGAGGTCGACGGCCATCGGCTTCTCGCACAGCACGTCCAGCCCGGCGTCGACGGCGGCCAGGGTCAGGTCCGGCGCGACGTGCGGCGGGACGGCGACGACGGCGGCGCGCGCGCCCGCCGCGACGGCCGGGCCGAGGCCGGTCCAGGCGGGGACGCCGTAGGCCGCGGCGGCGGCGTCGCGGTGCTCGGCGACGACGTCGACGACGCCCACCAGCGTGACGGCGGGGGAGCGGTCCAGCGCCGGCAGGTGCCCCGTCGTCGCGATGTCGCCGCAGCCCACCTGCACCACCGGCAGGGAATCTTCGCTCACGTCAGCCCCAGGAGTCGTTCGGCGTTGCGGTGCGCCAGCGCGGCGGCGTCGTCGTCCGGCAGCTCCGCCAGGATGGCACGATGCACGGACAGTCGGTGCCGTGGCAGGTCCGGATCGCCGAAGCCGCTGTCGGTGCCCAGCGTCAGCTTCGCCGCCGGCACCCGCCGGGCGATCTCGCGGAACACCGCCAGCGGCGCCGTCCCGCACATCGTGATGTGCACGTTCGGGTACCGCAGCGCCGCGGCGACGGCGTCCTCCCACAGGTCGAACAGGCCGCCGTGCGCCAGCACCACCGTCAGCTCCGGGAACCGCGCGGCCAGCCGGGCGATCTGCAGCGGCGACGCGTACGGCGGCGTGCCGTCGTGGACGACGAACGGCAGGCCGCGCTCGATCGCCGCGACGGCGACCGGCTCCATGTAGGCCTCCAGCGGCGAGAACCCCTGCATCCACGGGTGCAGCTTGATCGCGTGGAAGCCGCGGTCGGCGCAGCGGCGCAGCTCGTCGGCGGCGTCCGGACGGCGCGGGTCGACGGTGCCCAGCGGCAGCAGCCGCCCGTCCGACCCGGCGCAGGCCCGCGCCACCACATCGTTGCCGGCCACCGCGTCGTAGCCGAGCCCGTCCAGCGTCATGACGGCGGCCCGGGTGATGCCGAGGCGGTCCATCGCGGCCAGCACGTCCGGCTGCCGCCAGGACGACCACTCCGGCGCGGCCGCCGACGGCAGGTGGGTGTGCAGGTCGACGAAGCTCACGCGGCCACCCCCAGCAGCGTCGCGGCGGTGCCGCCGAGCACCGCGGCGCGGTCGGCGTCGCCCAGCCCGGCCTGGCCGACCCGCTCCAGCTCCAGCGCGAGGTCGTTGAACGGCACGTCGCTGCTGAACAGCACCCGGCCGGCGCCCAGCGCGGCGACCAGCCCGGCGATCAGCGACGCGCCGTTGTACGCCGTCTCAGCCACCAGGTTCGGGCCGGTGGTCAGCGCGGGCAGCAGGTCGAGGGAGAAGTCGGTGCGCCCGGACCGGCCCATGACGAACGTGACGCCGGGACGGCGCAGCGCCAGCTCGGCCAGCTGCAAGGGCTCGCTCGCCACCGGCACGCCGGTGACGACGTAGACCGGCCGGCCGTGCTCCTCGGCGACGTCGAGCACCGGCTCCAGCAGCGGCGACAGCAGCCCGAACCCCTGCACCGACGGCGCCAGCTTCAGCCCGCGTGCCCCGGCGGCGAACGCCCGGCGCAGCTCGGCCACGGCGCGGTCGCCGTACCAGGGGTTGACGGTGGCCCAGTGCGCCAGCCGGTCCGGGTGCGCGTCGCACCAGCCCGCCAGCGTGCGGTTGCCGTCCTCGTTGTCGACGGCGAGCCAGCGCCCGACCGGGCCGAGCACGGCCCGGTCGACGCCGCCGTCCAGCGCCCGCAGCAGGTCGTCGACGCCGAGCGTCGGCAGGCTGGGGTGTTCGCCGGCGGCGACGTGGGCGTCCGTCGTCACGCGACGGCCTCCGGGCGGCGGTAGCCGCAGCGGTCCAGGTGCTCGGCCAGCGCGGCGCGGTCCTCCGGGCGCAGCGGCAGCAGCGGCAGCCGCACCGCCGGCCCGCCCCGTCCGAGCAGGTGCATGGCCTCCTTGATGACGGTGATGTGGTAGCCCGGGCGGGCCGCGCGCAGCGCCGCGATCGGGGCGATCCGCTCGCGCAGCAGCGTCGCGTGCCGGTCGGCGTCGCCGGCCAGCGCCGCCGCCCACACGTCCAGTGCGACGTCCGGGTCGAGGTTGACCATGCCGGAGGTCATCGCGACCGCGCCGAGGCGGGCGTAGTCGACGGCCGGCAGCTCGGCCATGCCGTTGATCCAGACGTACCGGTCGCCGAGCCGCTGGACGCAGCGGGCGAACAGCTCCTGGTCGCCGGCCTCGTCCTTCACCGCGACCGCGGCCTCGACCTCGGCCAGGCGCTCGAGGTCGGCGTCGTCGTACACCGCGCCGATGGTGCTGAACACGATCATGCCCAGGCCGGACGCGGCGCCGATCTCGCGGTAGTGGCGGACCATGCCGTCGCGGTCGGGCGTGACGAAGTACAGCGGGTTGACCATGAGCCCGTCGGCGCCGGCGTCGGCCGCGACCCGGGCCAGCCGGGAGGCGATGGCGGTGGCGTGCCCGACGCCGGCCAGCACCGGGACCCGGCCGCCGACGGCGTCGACGCTCTCGCGCACCAGCGCCGCGTACTCGGGCTCGTCCAGCGCGTAGAACTCGCCGACACCGCCGCCGACCACGACCGCCCCGACGCCGCTGCCGGCGAGGAAGGCCACGTGACTGCGCTGGCTGTCGAGGTCGAGGGCGCCGTCGTCGTGCATCGACGTCGGGGCGAAGGCGAGGACGCCGCGCAGCGAGGCGCGCAAGGTCTGCAGATCCACGGTTGGCCTTTCCACGAAGGGACGGCTCTGGTATATCAGACATCAGCGGCTACTGAACAGCCCGTTCCGCGTCGGTCAAGGGGTGGCCGGCAGCGGGCCGAGCCGATCACTGGAGGAGCCATGCGACACCACTCGACCGTCCTCGGCCAGGCGATCACCGTGCCGGACCAGGCCGGTGACGAGGGCCACGTGCTCGTGGTCCTGGCCGATATCGACGACTTCGAGGTGAGCCGCCTGTCCCGCGGCGACGAGTGGGCGGAGGGCATGCTGGCGGCCGCCGCTGCCGCCGTCGAGCGCTGCGCCGCCGGCTACGCGCCGGAACGCCACGGCGCCGTCGTCGCCGTGCCGCCGGACGCCTGGATGGTGACCTTCCACGGCGCCGACCCGACCGAGCTGCGCGCCACCGGGCGGCGGTTCGCCGCGCTCGTGCGCGACCGCGTCCAGGCCGCCTGCGGGGTGGCCGTGACGGTCGGCATCAGCCGGCCGCGCACCGGGTCGGCGCGGGTCGAGGCGGCGACCGCGGAGGCGGTGTCGGCGCTGGACCACAAGCTGGTCAGCGGCGGCGACGCCGTCTACGACCTCGCCGAGGTGCGGGCCGCGCACGCCGGCGGCGCCGGCCCGGTGCCGGTGCCGGACCGCGTCGAGGAGCGGCTGGCCCGCTGCATCCGCCGCGGCGACGCGACCGGCGCGGTGGCGACGCTGCGGTCCTGGATCGAGCGGGTCAGCGCCGTCGACGGCGTCACGCCCGACGTGCTGCGCGAGTGGCTGGCCGCCGAGGTGCTGTACGCGCTGGAGGTGGCCGGGCAGCGGCGGCTGTCCGACGGCTCGACGGACTGGATCGCGGCCTGTTCGCGGCTGCCGCTGAACGAGGTGGTCGAGATGTACGACATCCACGACCGCTCCTACCTGGTGCTGTGGCTGGAGCAGCTGCTGCCGCGGATCGTCGCGTCGCACACGGCGCCGTCGCCGGCCCGGCACGTCCTGGCCGTCGTCGAGCGGTACATCCAGGACCACTACGCCGACGACCTGCGGCTGGTCACCGTCAGCGAGGCGGTGTTCGTCAGCCCGTACTACATCAGCCACCTGTTCCAGCGCGAGCTCGGCACCACGTTCCTCAAGTACCTGACGGCGGTGCGCATGCGGCACGGGCGGCGGCTGCTGGCCGAGACCGACCTGCCGGTCGAGCTGGTGGCCGAGCAGGTCGGCTACCAGGCGCCGAAGCGGTTCCGCGAGCTGTTCAAGCGGACCTTCCACGTGACGCCGAGCGAGTACCGCCGCCAGGTCACGACGCCGGTGCTGCGGGCGGTCGGCTGATGGGCATCGTCGACGTCCACACGCACGTGATGTGGTACCCGGACCACATCAGCGACCGCACCGCCGGCGAGGCGCTGGCCGCGAAGCTGGTCAAGCTCGAGCGCAGCGGCGGCCTCACCAACGCCGCCCACCTCGACCTGCACTGCTACGACTCCACGCCGGACGAGCACTGGGCGGCGGCGCAGCAGGCCGAGCGGGTCGTCGTGTTCGGGATGGCGGCCAAGCCGACCGGGTTCGACGTGCCCAACGACGTCATCGCGGACTACGTCCGGGAGCACCCGGACCACCTCGAGGGCTGGGCGTCGGTGAACCCGGGCGAGCCCGGCGCCGTCGACGAACTGGTCCGCTGCGTCGAGGACCTCGGCCTGCGCGGCCTCAAGGTCGGCCCGACGTACCAGCACTGGGACCCGCGCGACACCTCGCTGTGGGGTGTCTTCGAGTACTGCGCCCGCAACGACCTGCCCGTCATCGTCCACCAGGGCACCACGTTCCCGACGACGGCGCGGCTGGAGTTCGCGCAGCCGCTGCTGCTGGAACGGCTGGTCATGCGGTTCCCGTCGCTGCGGGTGATCATCGCGCACCTCGGCCACCCCTGGGAGGAGGACGTCGTCGCGCTGATGCGCAAGGCGCCCAACGTCTACGCCGACATCTCCGCCCTGCACTACCGGCCGTACCGGTTCTGGCACGCGATGACGACGGCGTTCGAGTACGGCGTGACGGGCAAGCTGCTGTTCGCGTCGGACTTCCCGAGCGCGACGGTGTCGCAGACGCTGGAAGGCCTGGGCCGCGTCAACGACGTCGTCGCCGGGACGCCGCTGCCGACGCTGCCGGTGGACGTGCAGGACCAGATCGTGCACGAGAACTGGCGCCGATTCTTCGGCACTCCCTGACCCGGCCGGTGTAGCGGGGGCGGTGCGACCCCTTTGCAATGAGCACCCATACGCACCGGTGCCTATTGGTGCTCATTGCAAAGGCGGGCCCACCACTCGGGGACGCCGGCCGGGCGACGGGGCAAGTCTCCGCCCGCCGGGACAACTATCCGGCTGTCGCCGCCGTGCGGCGCGGGCCTAGGTTTCGCGGGAACGTCCTGGCTTCACCCGAATCGTCCCCCGGCCGTCAGGAGCACTCATGCCCGTCCTGCGCGCACGATTCCGCCGACGTCGATCCCTCGCCACGCTGGCCGTGGCCGCCGCGACCGCGCTGCTGGCGCCCGCTGCGGCCGCGCCGGCCACCCCGGCCGCGCCGGCCACACCGGCCGCGCCCGCGGCCGAGCCCGGCGTGGTCGAGAACCTCGGCATCCCCATCTCCACCTATCTCGTCCTCGACACCGTCATGGCCGACGACGCCAACGGCGACCCCACCCTCTACGGCAGCACGTACAACGCGCCCAGCGACGGCGTGACGTTCTTCGGCGTCGACCCCGAGACCGGCGCCGTCCGCACCGAGCTGCCGATGCCCGGCGCGTGGGGCGGCTACCACGTCGCCGCCGGGCCGGACGGGCACGTCTACCTCGGCCCGCTGAACTCGTCCAGCGCGTCGCAGATCTGGGAGTACGACCCGGTCACCGACACGATCGACCTGGTGGCGACGATGCCGACCGGCATCATGTGCTTCGGCATCACGGTGTCGCCGTACACAGGCAAGGTCTACTGCGGCGTGCACTCCGGCGCCGGCGTCTACGAGTACGACCCGGTCACCGGCGCCGTCCGGCTCGTCGTCAGCACCCGCACCTACCCCAAGGGCCTGACGGTGCTCGACGCGAACCGGCTGGTCGTCGCGCAGGGTACGGACGCGAGTGTGCTGGTCGTCGACATCGCGACCGGCGCCGCCACCGAGGTGCTGCCGTCGCAGTACCAGCACTACTCGTTCGCCTACAACTCGCTGCGCATCGGCGACTGGGTGTACGTCCAGCTGGTGACACCGGACGCGCGGATCATCCGGTTCGACGCGGCGACGATGACGTTCGACGCGGAGGTGCCGGGCATCACCGGCATGGGCTTCGCCCCGCAGGGCGGCGCCGACCCGGACGACTTCTACGCGACCGGCCCCGGCGGCATCGTCGCCGTCGACGGTGACACGCTCGCCACCACCCCCACCGGCACCGCGCCGACGTTCGTGTCGGCCGCACAGATGCAGCCGGTGACGATCGGCGGGCAGCAGTGGTTCGCCAGCGTCGGCAGCAACGGCCTGCTCGGCCGCTGGAACCCGTCGACGGGGGAGGTGTGGACGCACCAGCTCGCGCTGCCGGGCAACCCGACGAACATCACCGCGCTGGTCCAGGGCCCCGACGGTGACGTGTACGGCGGCACGTACGAGACGAACGCGCTGTTCGGCTACGACCCGGACACCGGCGAGACCACCGTGTACGGCAACGTGGCGCAGGGCCGCACTGGCGAGATCCTGTCGATGGTGACGACCGGCGGCAAGATCTTCATCGGCTCGTACATCAACAACGTCGTCACCGTCTTCGACCCGAGCCAGCCGTGGAACCCCGGCACGTCGGCCACGTCGAACCCGCGCGACCTCGGCCCGGTCGGTGACAACCAGTACCGGCCGTGGGACATGGAGGTCGGGCCGGACGGCCGCGTCTGGGTCGCGTCGTCGGGGGCGTACGGAGCGCTGCGCGGCGCCCTGACCGCGATCGACCCGGTGACCTACGAGGTCGAGTCGTTCCGCGGCCTCGCCGGTGACCAGCACTTCTTCGCCGTCGCGGCCGGCGCCGACGTCCTCTACGCCGGCACCACCCGTTACGGCGACGACACCGACGCCGGCGGCGACGCCCAGCTGCTCACCGTCGACCCGGACGACGGGACGGTGCT
This sequence comes from Jiangella alba, assembly GCF_900106035.1. Lineage (GTDB taxonomy): Bacteria > Actinomycetota > Actinomycetes > Jiangellales > Jiangellaceae > Jiangella > Jiangella alba. The sequence continues at coordinate 2,837,557 of NZ_FNUC01000003.1, read as the reverse complement.
CGCGTCGGTCGTGCCGGTGCCGGGCGCGACCCGCATCCTCACGCTGGAGACCGCCGCCGACGACACGCTGTACGGGTCGGCGGACGGCACCTGGTTCCGGATGGACCCGGCCACCGGCGTCGTCACCGTCCTCGGGGCGTTCCCGGGCGGCACGCTGCTCGGGCTGATCGACGGTCCCGGCGGCGACCTGTACGGGCACACCGGCAGCGCGATCGTGCGCATCCCGGCCGGCACCGACACCGTCGAGACGGTGGCGACGCCGGGCAGCGGCTACTACCGGACGGTCGCCTTCGACGACACCGACCGGGTGTACTGGGGCGGTGGCGCGGCGTTGCTGCGGACGCTGCCCGACATCACGCCGGCGCCGTCGTCCACGACCGCGTCGACGGGGCTGCGTCCCGCGTCGCCCGGCGGCCCGGCCGTGGTGAGCGTCGAGGTCGGCAGCCCGCCCGGCGAGCCGACCGGCACCGTCACCCTGCACCGGGTGCGTTCCGACGGGTCGCCGGGCGCGGCCGTCGCGTCGGGGGAGCTGTGCGACGGCGCCGCCACCGTCACCGTCAGGGCGTCCGACGTGGGCGGGCCGGGCCGGTACACGCTGGTCGCGGTGTACGGCGGCGACCTCGCGCACGAGCCGAGCACCTCGGCGCCGGTGCGGGTCATCGTCGGGCCGATCCGGCCGGGCGGTGAGTGACATGAGGAGGCTGCTGTCCGCGGCGCTCGCCGCCCTCGCCGTCGTCGCCACCGCGCTGGCCGGGCCGATCGCGCCCGCCGCCGCGTCGTCCACGACCCAGTCGACGATCTCGTCCACCATCGGCGCCACCAACGTGACCCCGATGCACAGCCCGCAGCTGCCGAAGATCGTCCGCGACTCCAACGGCTGGTACTACACGACGACGCTGGACGGCTCGGGCACGTCGTACCCGTGGATCGCGCGGATCTGGAAGTCGCCCGACGGCGTCAACTGGACCGTCGCGGTGACGCTCAACCAGTGGGTCTACCAGCCGCCGTCGCTGCTGCTGGACTCCGGCAACCGGCTCTGGCTGACCGTCCCGTGCTACACCGGCGGCCAGTGCTACCCGGGCGTCGCGGCGGCCGGCGGCGCGTCGATGGAGCGCGTCTACCTGACCCGGCTGCAGTTCTCGACCCGGCTCGGCGACGGCTCGTTCGACTTCGGCACGTGGAGCGACCAGTCGGTGCGCACGGCCGGCGCGGAGCGCTACTACGGCGGCATGGCCATCGACAACGACCGCCGCTACATCTACCACGCCTACAGCAAGGCCGACTGGAGCCTGAACGTCAGCCGGTTCGACACCTGGACGAACACCGAGACGACGTCGCTGGTGGCCAACCCCGGCGTGAACGAGGCGTACCTGTACCCACGGGTCCGGCCGGGCACGTCCAGCGGCGAGGTGTGGCTGCTGTTCAACCAGACCGTCCTCAACACCGGCAGCAGCGCCACCATCCACGGCGTGCAGCTGTGGCGCTCGACCGACGGCGGCGCGTCGTTCCCGTCCGGGCAGCGCTACATGGTCTCGTCCAGCCCGTCGCCGGACGGGGTCGGCAACTGGACCGACGCCGTCGACCTCGTCGTCGACTCGTCGAACCAGCCGCACGTCCTCTTCTACAAGATCAGCTCCGGGGTGTCGCACCTCTACTACTGGAAGGGCAACGCCGGATCGGTGACGCTGCCCGGCAGCCCGCACGACCTCGGCACCTACGAGAACCACGCCCAGCTGGCCGTCGCCGCGAGCGGTGAGCGGTTCGTGCTCGGCACCCCGGCGGCGGGCTCGTCGTCGCTGCACGTGCTGCGCTCGACCACCGGGACCAGCTGGACGACGGAGACGTTCCCGGTCAGCGGGGCGGCACAGGTGTACTCGCCGAACCTGGAACGCAAGGAGACCGGCTCGTGGGTCCCGGACGCCGGCACCGGCATCCGGATGCTGCTGTCGACCCGCCCGACCGGATCGTCGGCCTTCTCCCGGCTCGACTTCCTCACCTACACGCCGACGTAGGCCGGTCGTCGCACCCGTCCGCCATGCCCGCCGACACACTGGGGGGCATGGCGGACAGGTGTCTGGTGTGACGACCTTCTCGACCACCGCGCCCGCGGCCGCCTTCACGGCGCTCTACGACGCCGCCTACGCCGACCTGGTCCGGTTCGCGCAGCGCAGGGTCGACCCCACCCACGCCGAGGACGTGGTCGCCGAGACGTTCCTCGTCGCCTGGCGCCGGCTGGACGACCTGCCGGCCGGCCTCGGCGACGCCCGGGCCTGGCTGTTCGGCATCGCCCGCGGCGTCATCCTCAACACCCACCGCAGTGCCCGGCGGCAGCGCGCGCTCGCCGTCCGGCTGGCCGACCCGCCCGCCGTCACCGGCGCGGCCGACGACCTGCTCGCGCAGCAGATCGACCTGGCCCGGGCCTGGAAGCGACTGCCCGGCTCGCACCAGGAGGCGCTCGCCCTCGCCGTCCTCGACGGCCTCAGCGCGCCGCAGGCGGCCGCCGTCCTCGGCATCACCCCGGTCGCGTTCCGGCTGCGGCTCAGCCGGGCCCGCCGGGCGCTGCGCCGCGCCCTCGACCACCCGCCCCGCTTCGAGAGGACCCAGCCATGACCAGCACCGACACCGTCCTGCGTTCGCTCGACCCGGCGTCGCGCGACGTCGACCCGCACGGCCCGCGGGCGCGCGCGGACCTGGCCCGGATCCTGGCCGCGCCCCCGGCGGCGCCGGTGCGGCCGCGGCGCCGCCGGGCCGGCCGGCTCGTGCTGGCGACGACGGCGGCCGCCGGGGTCGCGGTCGGCGCGAGCATCGTCGTGCCGTCGCTGACCGGCGGCGACACGGCGTTCGCCACCTGGACCGCGGCCCCGTCCGCCGTCTCGGCCGCGGCGAGCGCGGAGATCGCCGACGCCTGCCGCGACGCCCAGCGCGACGGCGCCGGGCGGTCGTTCGAGGCCGAGCTGGCGTCCGCCACGGCGGCCGTCGCCGAGCGCCGCGGCGCCTGGACGCTCGCGCTGCTGGCCGGTGACGACGGCTTCTCCGCGCTGTGCATCACCGACGAGTCGACGCCGTTGTTCCGCTCCTCGATCGGCTACGTCGGCCGGCCGGAGGAGCACGTGGCGCCGGGCCCCCGCGAGTTGTCCGCCTCGGCGCTCGGCTCCGGCACCGTCGACGGCGCCGACCTGTCGATGGCGGCCGGCGCCGCGGGCTCCGACGTCGCCGCGGTGACCTACCACAGCGCCGAGCACGGCGACGTCGCCGCCACCGTCGCGGCCGGGCACTTCGCGTTCTGGCTGCCCGGCGGCGAGCTGACCGACACCTCGGCCGGCGTCCCGGTCACCGTCACCCACACGGACGGGACGACGGCGGTGGTCACCCTCCGGCTGTGACCTTGACCAGTGCGGTCGCGATGTCGTCGACGTCGGCGTCGGTGTAGTTCTCGTTCCACGGCAGCACCACGAGGGTGTCGTCGATCAGCCGCTCGGCGACCGGGCAGAGCCCCCGCCGGTAGGTCCAGTCGCGCCGGGCCGGCGGGCTGGTCAGCGGGAACCCGGACGTCCCGTACGTGCGCCGCTCGGCCAGCGCCGGGTACAGGTAGACCGGCGATTGCAGCCAGCCCGCGTGCGCCGGCACGCCCTCCGCCGTCAAGGCTTCCGCCCAGCGCCGGTTGCCGCCGTCGACCACGAGCGGCAGCACCCACCAGGCGTGCAGGTCGGCGCGCTCGGGCAGGTGCACGCCGGGCAGGTCGCCGGCGGCGGCCAGCAGCCGGGCCGCCAGCCGGCGCCGCCGCCGCACCACGTCGGGCAACCGGCGCAGCTGGACGGCGGCGACCGCGGCGGTGAGGTTGGTCATCCGGTAGTTCAGCGCGAGGAACTGGTGGAACCGGCCCTGGTCGCGCGGCCACGCCTTGTCGGCGAACAGCCGCATCCGCTCGGCCAGCGCGGCGTCGCCGGTGAGGCACAGCCCGCCGTCGCCGGCGGTCACGTGCTTGTACTGCTGCAGGCTGAAGCAGCCGGCGGCGCCGTACGTCCCGACCGGCGGCGCGCCCGGGGCGGGCCGGGCGAGGTAGGCCTGCGCGCAGTCCTCGATCAGCGCGACGCCGGCGCGGTCGGCCAGGGCGCGCAGCTCGACGACCGGCGCGGCCGCCCCGAACAGGTGCACGACGAGGATGGCGCGGGTCCGCGGCGACAGACAGGCCTCGACCGACGCAGGGTCGAGGTTGCCGGTCAGCGGGTCGACGTCGGCGAAGACGGGCACGGCGTTCTGGGCGAGGATCGCGGCGATGGTGCCGAAGTCGGTCAGGGGAGTGGTGACGATCTCGTCGCCCGGCTCCGGATCGATGCCCGCGACGGCCAGGTGCAGCGCCGCCGTCCCGGACGAGCTGGCGACGGCGTGCGGGACGCCGTGCAGCCCGGCCATCGTCGCCTCGAGGTCACCCAGCCACGGCCCGCCGGCCGACGAGTTCAGGACCGCGCCGTCGAGCACCTCGAGCACGGCGGCGCGCTCCTCGGCGCCGAACGTCCGGCCGGCGGGGTCGAGGACGGTGGGGAACGGGCGCGTGCGCACCGGGGCGCCGCCGTCGACGGCGAGCCGGCTCATGCGCTGACCAGCCGGAGGCTGCGGCCGTCGAGCAGCACCTGGGTGAAGGTGCGGCCGTAGCGTTCGACCCGTCCGTAGGGTTGGTCGCCGGCCGGCACGAGGTGCGGCGGCAGCAGCAGCGCGACGCCGTCCCGGTCGCCGTCCACCGTGACGGTGACGGCGTCGTCCTGAGTGCTCGTGCGGACGGTCAGCGCGCGCCGCCGCTCCGACCAGTCGGCCAGCGCGACGCTGGTGTGGAACGCGACCCCGGCGGCGCGCAGGCGCTCGACCGCCGCGGCGAAGGACGCGCGGACGCCCTCGTGGTGCTGCAGGTGCTGGCCGTGGAACAGCAGGTGCACCACGCCGTGCCGGCGCAGCGCCTCGGCCACGAACCCGTCGCGGACCTCGTCCGTGCAGGTGAGCCAGAGGTCCTGGGTCTGCAACGGCAGGTCGAACACGTCGGCGGGCCGGTTGCCGTGCGCCGCGCTCAGGATCGGGTGGTGCGGGTGGCAGGTGCCGAACGGGAAGCCGATGGCGCCCTGGACGCTCGGGCCGTGCGACTGGTCGACCCGCAGCCCCAGCCGCTCGCACCAGAGCCAGAACTCGTCCCACCCCTCCCAGCGGGTGAAGTGGTTCTTGTTCGTGACGATCGCCGCGCCGCGCACCTGGTACGTCGCCCAGGCCAGCTGGTCGCGCAGCCGCTCGAAGCCCCACGTGCAGTCCGGGGTGTCGAGCATCGCGTTGTAGTGCAGCCCCGGCTCGTGCCCGGCCGCCACCACGTCGTCGTACACGGCCTGCGAGTAGCCGCCCGGGTACAGGAAGCACCAGGTCACCGGCACGTCCGCGGCGGCGAACGCGTCCAGCGCGGCGCGGGCGGACGGGTCGTCGTTCATGTCGGAGTCGTGGCTGACGTGGGCCGCGGCGGGCGCGCCGTCCGGCCACGGCGCCACCACGGCGACGGTGGCGCCGGTGTCGAGCAGCAGGCCGAGCAGGACCTCGCGCCAGCGGTCGGCCTGCGCGGCGCCGAAGTACGGCAGGCTGCGCGTGGGCGGGTGGACGTGCTCGTAGGGGGCGTCGGCGTCGGGGACGGCGCGGTCCTCGGTCCACGAGAGCGCGATGCCGTCGTCGGTCTTCAGCCAGCCGTCGTCGACCGGCGCGGAGCCGTCGTCCGGGGGAGTGCCGTCGCGTTCGACCGGGTGGCCCTGGGTGATCCGCACCAGCGTGTGCCACAGGTCCGGCCCGGCGACGGCGATGCTGCCGCGTCCGTGCGGCGCCGTGACGACCGCCGGACGGCCGTCGGCCCAGCGGGCGGCCACCTCGCCGGTCTCGCCGAGGGCCCAGCCGCCGAATGCGCGCAGCCGGTCGTCCCCGAGCACGACGACCGCCTCGTCCGGGGCGGGCGTCGCCGCGATGCCCGTCCAGCCCGGGTCGTGGCCGCAGACCACCAGCCCGCCGCCGTCCGCCGCCCACGCCAGCAGCGCGGCCGCGGTCCGGTCGTCGGGGCGGTCGACGACGAGGACCGGCGCGTCCCCGGCGGGCAGCGGGCCGTCGGCGACGTCGTGGACGCCGGCCGGGACGCCCAGGATGGCCAGCGCCTCGACGGCGGCCGGCTCCGACCACACGTCGCGGCCGTCGCGCCGGGCCGCCTCGGCCGCCTTCCGGTCGGTGATGATGCGGATCATTGCGGCCACGATAGGCACCGCCGCCGTCCGGCACAGGACGGATTCTTGCGCTCCGGAGTGCGCAACCACGCGCCTGGGCGGGGCGCTCCGGTACGCCTAGCGTGCGGGCCACCTAGCAGAGGAGACCCGGATGCTCAGATGGATCACCGCTGTGCTCGCCGCCGTCCTCGTGACGACGGCGACCGCGGGCGCGGCGGCGCCCGCCGCTCCCGCCACGACCGGCGCCGTCGAGGACCTCGGCGTGCCGATCTCGAACTTCCTCATCCTTGACAGCGTCGTCGGCGCCGACCGCGACGGCCGTCCCACCCTGTACGGCAGCACCTACGCGGCCAGTTCGCCCGGCGTCACGTTCTTCGCCATCGACGTCGAGACCGGCGAGCTGGTCAAGGAGCTGCCGATGCCCGACTCGTGGGGCGGTTACCACACGGCGCTCGGCTCGGACGGGCGCGTGTACCTCTCCACCCAGCACGGCGACGGGCTGGCGCACCTGTGGCGCTACGACCCGGCGACCGAACAGCTGGGGATCGTCGCCACCACCGACGAGACCGACATCGGGCACACGTTCTTCTTCGGGGTCGGCGCCGGCCGCGGCGGCAAGACGTACCTCGGCACCTACCCGTCGGGGAAGCTGTTCTCGTACGACCAGGAGACGTCGGCGCTGACCGACCTCGGCACGGTCCAGGCCGACCGGCTGTACGCGAAGGCGATCGTGCCGCTGGACGGCCGCCGGGTGTTCGTCGGCGGCGGCACCCCCGCGTCCGCCAACATCGTCGACACCCGCACCGGCGTCGCGACGTCGATCCTGCCGCCCGAGTACGCGGACTACTCGTTCGCCTACAACGCCGCCGTCGTCGGCAACACGCTGCTGGTGCAGCTGGTGGTGCCGGACCAGCGGGTGCTGCGGTTCGACCTGCGCGGCACCCGGACGGTGTTCGCCGGCGAGGTGCCGGGGCTGAGCGGCACCGGCATCGTGCCGCTGGACGCGAACCGCGCCTACGCCGTCGGGTCCTGCCCGGGGTCGGCCTACGGCATCGTCCGCTACGACTTCCGCACCGACGACTGCGAGTGGCTGACCGACGCGTCGTGGGTGTCCGGTCAAGTGTCGCGGGCGGTCGTCGACGGGTCGGAGTGGCTGGTCGGCGTCGGGTCGAAGGGCCTGTTCGGGCGGTACGACCCGGAGACTGGCGAGGTCGTGACGTCCCAGCTGGAGTTCGCCGGTTCCGGCAGCAACGTGACGGCGCTGCGGACCGGGCCGGACGGCGCGATCTACGGCGGCACGTACGAGACCAATGCGCTGTTCCGGATCGACCCCGACTCCGGTGCGACGACCGTGCTCGGCGGGGTCGCCGCCGGGCGCAGCGGGGAGATCCTGTCGCTGGCGTCGACCGACGACGAGCTGTACATGGGCTCGTACACGCACAATGTCGTGACGGTGTACGACCCCGCGCGGCCGTGGGCGCCCGGCGTCGACCCGTCCGCGTCGAACCCGCTCGACCTCGGCCCCGTCGGCGAGGAGCAGTACCGGCCGTGGGACATGGTGCAGGGCTCGTCCGGCGACGTGTTCCTCGCGTCCGGGGCGGCGTACGGCCAGCTGGGCGGGGCGCTGTCGCGGATCGACGCGGACACGCACGAGGTGTCGTCCTGGCGGCATCTGGCGGGCGACCAGAACCTGTTCGCGCTGGCCGCGGGCGACGGCGAGGTCTACGTCGGCACCACCACCCACGGTGACGGCGTCACGGCCTCCGGCGACGCCCAGCTGCTCGTGTTCGACGAGGCGTCGTCCACCGTCACGCACGCGGTGGTGCCGGTGCCCGGCTCGAGGTGGATCGCCTCGCTGGCGGTGGCCGGCAACGGCCAGGTCTACGGTTCGACGCTCGAGGGCCAGTGGTTCCGCTACGACCCGGCGTCGCGTGCGGTGACCCTGCTCGGCGATTTCCCGCTCGGCTCGGCGAACGCCCTGGCCACCGGCCCCGACGGTCTGGTCTACGGTACCGGTGGCGCGCTGTTCCGCATCGACCCCGCCACCGACGCCGTCACGACGCTCGCCGACGTGGGCGGCGGCTACTACCGCACCATCGCCTTCGACGACGAGGGGCGGGTGTACTGGGGGAGCGGCACCAAGGTCATGCGCTGGACGCCCTAGCGTGACCTGAGTCCTAGTGATCTTGGGGGTGTGTCGCTGCCGGTAGACGTGGACGGAGGGCGTCGAGGATCAGTTGTGCGAGCAAATGATCTTGGCGCCCTCCTGAGCGCACTCTCTGTCCATGTCGAGGAACGTGTCTCCAGACGCTGGGGTGGTCGCGTGATCACCGGCCCGGGCGCTCACAGGATCCGCCCCGACCGCAAAGACGACCTGCCCGGCGTCTACGCGTTCTCGTGGTTGGCGGTTTGGTGGCGCTATGGCCCCACCAAACCGCCAACCACCCGCGGCCGGCGCGCCTTGACGCATGCCGATATGGGCATATGATGGCGGCGTGGCACGAGCAGCGACGACCTCGGACGTCTTCAACGCGATCGCCGAGCCGCAGCGCCGGGACATCCTCGTGCTGCTGCGGGCGGGCGAGCGGCCGGTGACCGAGCTGGCCCGGGAGCTGGGGCTGACCCAGCCGGGGGCTTCCAAGCACCTGCGGGTGCTCCGGGAGGTCGGGCTGGTGCGCGACCGCAAGGCGGGCAAGCAGCGCCTGTACGGCCTCGACGCTCGCGGGCTGCGGCCGGTGCACGAGTGGGCCGGCGGGTTCGAGCGGTTCTGGAACGAGAGCTTCGACCGGCTGGACGCCTACGTGCAGGACCTGAAGCAGGCCAGCGAGAAGGAGTGAGCGCATGAGTGCGACGGCCGACCGCGAGATCGTCATCTCGCGGGTCATCGAGGCCCCGAGGGAGCTGGTGTTCGAGGCGTTCACCGAGGTCCGGCACCTGTCGCGGTGGTGGGGCCCGGCAGGGTTCAGCACCACCACGCGGGCGTTCGAGTTCCGCGTCGGCGGCGAGTGGCGGTTCGTGATGCACGGGCCGGACGGGACGGACTACGCCGAGTGGATCTCCTGGACCTCGATCACGCCGCCGGAGCGGATCGAGTTCCGCCACGGCGAGTCCCGCGACGACCCGAACGCCTTCGTGTCGGTCCTGACGTTCGAGCCCGACGGCGCGGCGACCCGCATCGAGCTGCGCACGGTGTTCCGCACCCAGGAGCAGCGCGACGAGGCGGTCGCGAAGTACCACGCGATCGAGGGCGGCCGGCAGACCCTGGACAACCTGGCCGGCTACGTCGCGGAGACCGTTCGGAAGGGAGCGCGGAGCTGATGGCCGGGACGGTGTTCTTCAGCGTGTCGATGTCGCTGGACGGGTTCATCGCGCCCCAGAGCCTCGACGACCTGATGGGACGGCAGTGGGTGGAGCTGCAGCGGTGGGCGTTCCCGCTGCGGTTCTTCCGGGAGAACCTGAAGCTCGGCGAGGGCGGTGAGCAGGGACGCGACAACGACATCGCGCGGGAGACCTTCGAGCGCACCGGCGCGAGCGTCATGGGCAAGCGGATGTTCGACGCCGGCGAGCGGATGTGGCCCGAGGAGGCGCCGTTCCACACGCCGGTCTTCGTCGTCACGCACCAGCGGCGTGACCCCTGGGTGCGGCCGGGCGGCACCACCTTCCACTTCGTCAACGACGGCATCGAGGCTGCGCTCGAGCAGGCCCGCGCGGCCGCCGGCGACCGGGACGTCCGCATCGCGGGCGGCGGCACGACGATCCTGCAGTACCTGAACGCCGGGCTGGTCGACGAGTTCTCGATCGCGCTGGCACCCGTGCTCTTCGGCGCCGGAGTTCGCCTGTTCGAGGGCGTCGACGCGGGCCGCGTGGCCCTCGAGCCGGTCCGCGCGGAACCGTCCCCGAGAGTGACGCACCTGACCTACGCCGTCCGGGAGCGCTAGCCGTACAGCTCCGGGCGGCGGTCGGCGCGGTAGGTGGCGAGGCCGGACCAGCGGCGGGCGTCGGCGTCGTCGGTGACGAGATCCGCGACGGCGAGGCCTTCGGCGGCGTCGAGGGAGGCGAGGACGCGGCCGGACGGGCCGGCGATGGTGGAGTGGCCGATGCTGGTGAAGCCGCCACCCGAGCCGGCCAGGCACGACATCACCACCGGCACGCCGTTCTCCAGGGCCCGCACCCGCGCCAGCGACCGCACCATCGGCCCGTCCCAGCCCATGCCGGTCTGCCACGGGTCGGTGATCCAGTTGGTCGCGTTGACGATCATCGACGCGCCGGCGTCGACGAGGGCGCGGACGTACTCGGGGAAGATCAGGTCGTAGCAGACCGTCAGCCCGAGCCGGCCCACCGCCGTGTCGACGACGACGGGCGCCGAGCCGGCCGCGTACACCGTCCGTTCCGTGCTGAACAGGTGCGCCTTCCGGTACGTCGCCAGCCGCGCGCCGTCGGGGCCGAACAGCGACAGCGCGTCGTAGAGGTCGTCGCCCGCCGACTCGATGTGGCCGGCGGCGAGGAACACGCCCAGGGAGGCGGCGAGCGGGCCCAGGGCGTCGGCGGGCCCGGCCACGGCGAGGGCGTCGGCGCGGGAGAACGGGTACCCGGTCACCGCGCACTCGGGGAACACCACCAGCGACGCGCCGGCCGCGGCGGCCGCGCGGGCCTGCGCCGCCATCGCGTCCAGGTTGGCCGGGACCGCGCCCAGGACCGGAGCGACCTGGGCGCAGGCGACCGCGACGGGCATCAGGCGGGGACGGCGGCGCGGTCGTACGCGACCGGGTTGACCAGCGAGCCGACGCCCTCGACGGTGGCCACCATGGTGCCTCCGTCGTCGACCCGGCCGATGCCGGACGGGGTGCCGGTGGCGATGATGTCGCCCGGCTCGAGGGTGATCCCGGCCGAGATGACGGAGATCAGCTCCGGCACGCCGAACACCATGTGCCGCGTGTTCGACGACTGGCGCAGCACGCCGTCGGTCGTCAAGGACAGGTCGAGGTCGCCGGGGTCGGCGATCTCGTCGGCCGTGACGAGGTACGGCCCGCACGGCGCGAACGTGTCGAAGCCCTTGCTGTGGTCCCACGGCTGGTTCTTCTCGATCGCGACCAGCTGGAGGTCGCGCGCCGTCATGTCGTTGAGGACGGTGTAGCCGGCGACGACGTCGCGCCAGTCGTCGACGGCGACGTCGCGGGCCCGGGTGCCGATGACGACGGCCAGCTCGACCTCGAAGTCCAGCCGCTCGGAGCGCGCGGGGCAGCGGACGGTCTCACCGTGGGGGAGCAGCGACGACGGCGGCTTGAAGAAGATCACCGGCTCGGCCGGGACGGCCTGGGCGCCCTCCTCGGCGTGCGCGACGTAGTTGAGGGCGACGCAGACGATCTTCTGCGGGCGGGCGACCGGCACCTCGAACCGCGCCGACGCCACCGGGATCCGCACGCCGGACGCCTCGAGCGACGCCGCGGCGTCCGCCAGCCCGGGTGTCGCTGCCAGCGCGACCAGGTCGTCCCCGGCCGCGCCGGCGACGGGCGTCAGGTCGAGCAGTGTCTCGTCGTCGATGCGGACGGCGGGGACGACGCCGGCGTCGGTGCGGATACGGCAGAGGAACATCAGTGACCTCCAAGCAGGAACGGAGAAGGCAGCCCGAGCACCCGGCGGGCGTTGCCGCCGAGCACGAGGGCCAGATCGGCCGGGTCGAGACCGGCGCCGAGCACCCGCCCGACGCCGTACCGGGGATCGATGAGGCAGGCGTCGGTGCCGTGCAGCACCCGGCCGGCGCCGAGGGCCGCGACGAGGCGGCGCAGCCACCGGCCGGTCATCCAGGAGCCGCAGGTCTCGGCCAGGATGGACGGGTGCCGCAGCCCGACGTCGATGGTGCGGCGGAAGCCGTCGACGGTGGCGCCCGAGTGGCCGACGATCAGCGGCAGCTCCGGGTGCCGCGCGGCGACGTGGCCGAACAGCAGCGGGTCGCTGTGCGTGGTCCCGGCGAACCCGTGCGCCAGCACCGGCACCGACGCGTTCTGGGCCAGGCGCCACACCCAGTCGTACCGGGCGTCGTCGATCGGGCAGTCGTGGGTGTCGGGGTGCACCTTGAAGCCGCGCACGAGCGGCGAGCGCAGCTGCTCGGCCAGCACCTCGGCGTCCTGCGGCCGGTTCGGGTTCGCGACCAGCCACACGGAGAGCCGGTCCGGATGGGCGGCCGCGGCGGCCAGCGCGGCGGCGTTCCCGGCGGGCGCGTCGCCACCCCAGATGGCGCTCAGGTGCGAGATGACCGCGTGCCGGGTGCCGATGCGGTCGTACGCGGCCAGCAGCGTGTCCGCGTCGGGGTGCGGCAGCCACGACGACGGCCAGCGGCCCAGATGAGCGTGCGCGTCGACGATGTCCGGCAGCTCGGCCGCGCCGCTCGGGAGCTGGGCCGCGCCGCTCGGGAGCTGGGCCGCGCCGCTCGGGAGCTGGGCCGCGCCGCTCGGGAGCTGGGCCGCGCCGCTCGGGAGCTGGGCCGCGCCGCTCGGGAGGTCGGCCGCGCCGTCCGGGAGGTGGGTGGTCGCGTGAAGCGGTTCGGCTGTGGTAGCTGGACCCCTCCCGGCCGGGAGGGCACCCACCCTACGGGCGGGCTGTGTCAACGTGGCGTGAACGGCGGCGGGGGTGGCCGGAGCGGCGGGAACGGCGGCGGGGGTGGCCGGAGCGGCGGGAACGGCGGCCGGGGCCTCGGCGAGGCCGAGCAGCCGGGCGGCTGTCCCGCCGGCCACCGTCGCCCGGTCGTCCGCCGACAGCGCCGAGCGCTCCAGCAGGAACGACGGCGCCGCGTCGTCGCGGACGGGGGCACCGGTGCCGAACAGCAGCCGCGACGCACCGTAGCGGGCGGCCAGCAGCTCCAGTCCGTCCAGTGCGGCGAGGTAGGAGAGGTCGACGTGCAGGCGGGGGTGGCGGTCGAGGACGGGCAGCGCCTGCCGCAGCGTTCGGTACCCGATCCCGCAGACCACGACGTCGACGGAGGGGAGGGCGGCACAGAGGGCGTCGATCCCGGACCAGTCGGTCTCCTCGAGGTCCACGAACACGGGGAGACCGGCCCGCCGCAGCACGTCTTGCAGCGAGCCGGCCTCCGGTCCCGTGAGACTCCACCCGTGCCGCGCCGGCAGCAGCCACACCGCGCGCACCGCCGCGGGCAGCGGGCCGTGCTCGCCCGCGTCCAGCGGCCCGAGCACGAACGCCGGCAGCAGCTGCGGCTCCGACGCCACGGCCGCCAGCAGCGACGCGTTGCCGGACGCGGCGTCGTACGTGACGGCCTCCGCCGACCGCACGACGGCGTGGGACAGGCCGAACCGGTCGAGGTGGCGCGACACGTCCGCCACGGACCACGAGGCGGACGCGTCGGACGGCCAGGGCCCGACGACGACGTTGGCGTCGATCCGCACGGGCCCGCTCATCCGGCGTCCGGCAGGTCGGTGAGCAGGCCGGCCTCGTGCGCCCGCAGCAGGAACGGCAGGTGCCCGCGCCACTCGGCGACGTCGTTGCTCAACGCCGCAGCGGCGCCCCGCGGCCGGTACCAGCGCGACCCGCCGGCCAGCCCGGCCCGCAGGTACGCGTCGTCGCCGGTGGCGTCGAAGGCCAGCGCCAGCGCCTCGCGGATCAGCGCCGACCGGTTCGCCCACCGGTAGTCGAACCGGGACAGGTAGACGAAGCTGCCGTCGCGGTTGCGCCCGAGCGTCAGCAGCGCCCGCGCCCCGGCCTCGAACGCCGCGCCGATCTCGGGAGACGGTGACAGCGCCTGCAGCCGGGCCAGCCCGATCAGCAGGACGGCGTTCTGCCAGGCGCAGTAGTCGTCGGCGAGGCCGAGGCGCATCAGCCAGCGTCCGTCCGGGTGCTGCGCGGCCACCGCCGCCTTCGCCGTCCGCTCCGCGGCGTCGACGTAGACCGGCGACCCCGTCGCGCCGGCCACCGCGGTCAGCGCCATCAGCGGCCAGCCGCTGTTGCGCGGCCCCGGCTCCGGCCGGGTCCAGCCGAGGTCGACGAGCCCGACGATGCAGTCGGCCACCTGCCGCGCGGCGTCGAGGTACCGGGTCTCGCCGGACAGCAGCCCGAACAGCACCAGGCCTTCGGTCCACAGGTGCCCGGTGTCGATCGACGTGCGCACCGGCCCCTCGGGCGTCCGCGCCGAGACGTAGTGCACGTGCGCCCGCCCGTGCGCGCGCAGCCCGCCGATCTCGTGCGGGTGGGCGCTGTGGTGGATGAGGTCGACGTCGCACAGGTGGTCGGCGTAGGCCTGGGCGGAGTCGTAGTACGCCCGCTCGCCGGAGCGCAGGTGGTGCAGCGCCAGCGCCAGCAGCGCGTCGTGCTCGTTGTTGGCGCTGTAGCCGGTGCGCGGGCCGGTCGTGATGCCCTGCACGCTGTCGCCGAAGTCGTGGAAGCCCAGCGACTGCCCGGACTGGTACCAGCCGGACAGCTCCTCGCGGATGTGCGACTCCAGGTTCGGGTAGCGCTCCGGCAGGTACGGCAGGTAGCCCGGCACGGCCGGGCCGGCGAGCGACGGCACCAGCGGCGAGTCCAGCACCGGCCCGGCCCGGCGGTCGTCGCCGCCGGTCAGCCGCAGCTGCCGGGTCTTCGCCGCGCCCTGCGTGAGCCGCAGCGCGCCCGCGTCGGGCGGCCAGAACCGGACGGTGACGCCGGACGGTGACACCGCGAGGTCACTCGGGTGGTTCTCGGCGAACCGGTGCACGGCGACGGTGACGTCGTCGCCGGACGGACGCTGCGCGACCAGCCAGTTCACCGCCTGACGGCCGTGCAGCTCGGCCCACTCCCAGCGGGTCCAGTAGTCCGGGTCGCTGGCGTCGCGCCAGTCCGACCCGCCCACCACCTGCGACGTCGCGAAGATGCCGCGCGGGTGGCCCTCGCCGCGGTGCTGGACGGCGTACGGCGGGGCGCCGCGGTGGGCGGCCCCGAAGACGCCGGTGACGGCGGTCGCGACCGGCCCGGTGTCCAGCTCGACGGCCCACGCGGCGACCTCGCTCTCGGCCGCGTCGTCGTCGTTGACCAGCCCGACGCAGAGGTCCACCGCGGCGGCGCCGGCTCGCGCCGTCAGCCGGGCCCGGAAGCCCCACGACGACCCGTACCGCCCGGTCAGCTCGACCTCCGCGAGCAGCGGACCGGCCTGCGTGACGGTGACGCCGCCGACCGGCACCACTGCGGCGTGCCGGACGCCGTCACCGTCGACCAGGACGACCGAGGCCGCGGGCACGCCCAGGGCGGGCACGGCGACGGTGAACGGGGCCAGCCCGAGCTCCGCCGTGACCACGCCCGTCGTCAGCGACAGCCCGGACACCCCGGCCGCGAGCGTCACGGCCGGCGGGGGACCAGCTTCACCCGCCGGCCGCACGACCACCTCCGCCGACGCCTGCGCGCCGACGGACACCGGGAACGCCAGCCCCACCCACCCGGCCCGCCGCCACAGCTCCTGGGACGGCACCACGGCGCCGTCCACCAGCACCGACACCAGCCCTGCGGCGGTGAACGGCACGCCGCACACCACCACCTCGCCGGACCGGGCGACGCCGATCTCCTCGCTGACGTTCAGCCGTACGTCGGTCATCTCAGCCCTTCAACGCGCCGACACTGACGCCCCGCGCGATGCGTTCCTGCGCGAAGGCGAAGAGCACGAGCATCGGGATCATGGTGATCACGAGGCCCGCGAACAGCTGCACCCAGTTCGCGCTGTACTGCGCGTTCACCGACAGGCCGAGCAGGCCGACGGGGATCGTCTGCTGCTGCGGGTCGGTGAGGAACACCAGGGCGAAGAAGAACTCGTTCCAGATCGTCAGCGTGTTCAGCAGCGCCACGCTGGCGACCGCCGGCGACACCTGCGGCAGCACGACGGAGAAGAACGTGCGGGTCGGCGAGGCGCCGTCCATGCACGCGGCCTCCTCCAGTTCCTTCGGCAGCGACTGGAAGAAGCTGCTCAGCAGGTAGATGCTGAACGGGATCTGGGTGGCGATGTACACCAGCACCAGCCCGTGCAGTGAGCCGAGCAGCCCGAGGTTCCGGAGCAGGAAGTACAGCGGCACGATCACCAGGAAGGCCGGCATCATCAGGCCGCTGAGGAAGATCAGCCGCACCACCGACCGGCCCGGGAAGTCGACCCTGGCCAGCACGTACGCCGCCATCACCGCGAACAGCAGGCTCACCCCGACGCTGGTGACCGTCACGTAGAGGCTGTTGAGGAAGAACCGGCTGATCTGCGCGCCGTTCCACGCCTCGGCGTAGTTGCCGAACTGCGGGTCCTGCGGCAGCGACCACGGGCTGCTGGAGAAGAACTCCGGGTTCGTCTTCAGCGACACCATGACGCACCAGACGAACGCGCTGACCGAGGTCAGGCAGTACGACACCAGCGCGAGGTGGCTGAGCAGCCGGCCCGGCCGGACCGGTGGCCGGCGCCGCGGCGACGACGGCGCCGGCGGGGGAGCGGTGGTGACGGCGGCCGGCGGGGTAGCGGTCGGGGTCGTCATCAGTACTGCTCGCTTTCGCGCCGGGTGAGCCGCTGGGAGAGCAGCGTGAGGACGAGGATCGCCGCGAACAGCACGACGGCGATGGCCGCGGCGTAGCCGAACTCGGACGACGCGAACGCGACCTTGTAGAGGTAGGTGCCGATCACCTCGGTGGCGCGCAGCGGGCCGCCGTTCGTCATCGCGATGATGAACGCGAACGTCTGCAGGCCCTGGATCATCCAGAGGATCAGCAGCGTCCGGGTGACCTCCCACATCAGCGGCCAGACGACGTGCCGGAACACCTGGAACGAGCTGGCGCCGTCGAGCGTCGCGGCCTCCTTGAGCTCGGCCGGGACCCGCTCGGCGGCGGCCGCGAAGAACATCATCCACAGCCCGATGCCGTGCCAGACCGTCGCCAGCACCACCATGAGCATCGCCGTCGACGGGCGGCCGAGCAGTTCCACCGACGCGAGCGAGTCCAGCCCGATCGCGCGCAGCACGCTCTGCACCGCGCCGAAGTTCGGGTCGACCAGGAACTTCCACAGCAGCGCGGCGGTGGTGACGGACAGCGCGACCGGCGCCAGGATGAGGAACCGGTACACCCGGCCCAGCCGCATCCGCTGCGTCACGTACCCGAAGAACATCGCGCCGGGGAACAGCACCAGCGCGCCGAGCACGGTGAACACGATCGTGTGCGTGATCGTGCTGCTGAACAGCGAGTCCTCGGTGAGCCGGGTGAAGTTGGCCGCGCCGGCCCACTCCGGTGCGTTCACGCCGTCCCACTCGGTCAGCGCGACGTAGAACGTCGTGAACGCCGGGTAGAGCATGAACAGCGCGTACAGCACCAGAGCGGGCAGGAGGAACGGCACCACGAGTCGGCGGCGTTGTCGCTCGAGCAGGTTGGGCCGGCTGCGTGGCACCGTTTCTCCTCTCCGCGGGGTACGGGCGGCGGTCAGCCCGCGGCCGACTGCAGGCCGTCGGACATCTGGCTGAGCATGGTGGCGCCGTCGATCTCGCCGAAGAACAGCTGCGCGATCGGTTGCTGGTAGGCGTTCTGGACCTCCTGGCTCTGCGCCAGGATGCCCATGTACGACGGGGCGAACGCGGCGCCCTCCTCCAGCATGGCGGTGACGTCCTCGAAGCCCTCCGGCGCGGCGATGCCGGTGTAGGCGGAGATGCCGCCGGTGTTCTCGACGTACGCGGTCTGGTTCTCCGGCTCTGCGACGAACTGCAGCCACGCCACGGCGGCGTCGGGGTTCTCGCCGTCCTTCGCGACGATCTGCCCGTTGGTGCCGCCGAACAGGCCGTCCTGGTCGCCGCTGCCGCCGTCGACCGTCGGGAACGCGAACGTGCCGACCTCGAAGCCCTCGGGGATGGCGGCGGCCATCTCGCCGATCAGCCACGAGCCCATGAGGATCATCGCCGCGTCGCCCTGGAAGAACGACATCTGCGCCGAGGTGAAGTCGACGCCGCGGAAGCCGTCGAGGAAGTACCCGCTCGACGTCAGCCGCTCCAGGTCGGCGGCGGCCTCGGCGGCGCCGGGCAGCGACGCCAGCTCCACCTCGCCGGCGATGGCCTGCTGCAGGCCCTCCAGCCCGATGTGGCGCAGCGCCAGGTAGTCCCAGTACATCTGCAGGTATGGCAGGAACGTGCCGGTGACGGTGAACGGCGCGACGCCGGCCGCCTTCAGCGTGTCGGCCGCGGCGACGAGGTCCTCGAAGGTCTGCGGCGGCTCGATGCCGTGCTCGGCGAAGAGCGCGGCGTTGTAGAAGAACTGCAGCGTGGTCACCGACTCGGGCGCGCTGTAGATGGTGTCGTCGACGCTGAGCAGCGGCAGCACGCCGGGCAGGATCGCCTCCTCCCAGCTGCCGTCGTAGCCCTCCAGCGGCTGCTGCATGGCGTCGGCCAGCGGCAGCACCTGGCCGGCCGACACCCACGGGCCGCCGTCGGGCGCGGACGCGTCGAGGAAGCCGTAGTTGACGTCCGGCGGGTCGCCGGCGCGCCAGCGGGCCTCGATCTGCGGCACGTCCTGGCCGCCGCCGAAGGTGAGGGTGACGTCGACGCCGGGGTGCCGCGTCTCGAACTCCTCGGCCAGGCCGCTGAGCCGTTCGAAGTCGGGCGAGCCCTCGGGGTAGAAGCTGACGACCTCGAGCGGGCCGGTGATCTCGGCCGCGGCGTCGCCGCTGGCCTCACCGCCGCCGGTGCTCTCGGTCTCCGGCTCGTCGCCGTCGTCGGAGCCGGTGATGCAGGCCGTCAGGCTCAGCATGACGGCGGTCGCCACGGCGGTGGCGCGGAGGAGCGAACGTGTCTTCATGAGTTGGACTCCACGGTGAGGTCGACCGGCCGGCCGGAACGCCAGGACCGGTCGATGGCGGCGAGGACCTCGGTGACGTGCACCGAGCTGTCGATCGACACGATCGGCGGGGTGCCGTCCAGCACGGCGTCGACGAAGTGTTCGACGGCGCCGGCGATCGAGCCGGACGGCTTGCCGCCGACCCGGCCCGCGAGCTGGTTGCGAGGATAGGCGAACGACTCGTGGGTGGCGATCTCGATCTGCTCGTGCTTGCGGTCCAGGTGGATCACCGCGTCGCTGAAGATCAGCTCGAGGAACGAGTCGGTCATGGTGGGGAACGTGTCGGGGTAGATCCAGCAGGCCTCGACGGTGACGACGGCGCCGCCGGCCAGCCGCAGCTGGGCCTGGACGGCGTCGGGGGTCTCGATGCCGCGGTCGCGGAGCACGCCGTGCACCGCGGTCGCGTAGACCTCGACCACGTGGTCGTCGAAGCACCACAGGATGAGGTCGAGGTCGTGCCCGGACAGGAACAGCGACGGCGAGGTCTGGTCGGCCCAGTCCAGCATCTGCGTCGGCACGTAGATCGTGTCGTTCTTCCGGGCGTAGGCCAGCACCGGCGCGCCCAGGGCGCCGCCGGCCGCCCGCTCGTGCGCCTGCCAGTAGGCCGGCACCCAGCGGTGGTTGTAGAGCGTCATCGCGGTGACCCCGGCCGATCGCGCCGCGTCGCGGATGCGGCGGGCGTCGTCGGCGGTGGTGGCCAGCGGCTTCTCGATCAGCACCGACTTGCCGGCCTCGATGGCGGCGAGCGCGGCCGCGGCGTGCGCGTGGTCGGGAGTGGCGACGAGGACGGCGCCGACGGCGTCGTCGGCGAGCAGCTCGGCCAGGTCGCCGTGCACCGGCGCCGGGCCGAACTCGTCCAGGCCGGTGACGGCCGAGGGGTCGCGGCTGCTCCATCCGGCCACGCGGCTGCGATGGTAGGCGGCGAGCACGGCGGCGTGCTGGCGGGCCATGATGCCCGTCCCCACGATGCCCATGCCGAGCTGGTCCACGATGGGTCGTCCTCCCCGTTGGTTGTGCGGCGGAGCCGTCACGCTAGGGGCCGCACGACGGCGCCAGCAAGCGCGGTTCGTGTCGTCCGGGGCCCGTAGTTGTCCTGTTGCGCCGTGCCGGCGGCGTGCGGTTGACACGCCTGTGACGAGGGACTCTACGGTCGGACGACCGCAGAACGAGGAGGATCGATGACGAACCCCACCGTCGCCGCAGGTACCCGCACGCCACTGCGGCGCGGCGCCGAGCTGGCCGCCCGCGCGAGCCGCGTGCTGCCCGCCGGCGTGTCCAGCGACGCCCGGCGTGGCCTGCCCGAGCCGGTCTACGTCGACCACGCCGCCGGCGCGCACCTGACCGACGTCGACGGCAACGACTACGTCGACTACGTGCTCGGCCAGGGCCCGATGATCCTGGGCCACAGCGCGCCCGAGGTGGTCGAGGCCGTCACCCGGCAGGTGGCCCGCGGCCAGGCGTACGCCGGCCAGCACCCGCTGGAGATCGAGGCGGCCGAGCTGGTGCAGGCGATGGTGCCGGGCGCCGACCTGGTGCGGTTCAACACCGTCGGCTCCGAGGCGGTCATCGGCGCGTGGCGGCTGGCCCGCGGCCTCACCGGCCGGCAGAAGATCCTCAAGTTCGAGGGGCACTACCACGGCTGGCTCGACGCCGCGCTGTGGAGCCTGCACCCGCCGGTCGAGGCGGCCGGCCCGCGGGAGGCGCCGGTGGCCGTCGCCGCGAGCGGCGGCCAGCAGGCCAGCGCCGCCGCCGACCTCGTGCTGGCGCCCTGGAACGACCTCGACGCGTTCACCGCGCTGCTGGCCGCGCACCGCGACGAGATCGCGGCGGTCGTCATGGAGCCGCTGCTGTGCAACACCGGCTGCATCGCGCCGGTGCCGGGCTTCCTCGAGGCGGTGCGCGAGCAGACCTCCGCCGCCGGGGCGCTGCTGGTGTTCGACGAGGTCATCACCGGGTTCCGGCTGGCCCGCGGTGGAGCGCAGGAGTGGTTCGGCGTGGTGCCCGACCTCGCGGTCTACGGCAAGGCGATCGCCGGCGGGCTGCCGGTGGCCGCGATCGCCGGGCGCGCCGAGGTGATGGACCAGATCACGGCCGGCACCGTCGGGCACGCCGGCACCTTCAACAGCAACCCGATCGGCATGGCCGCCACCGTCGCGACACTCGGCCGGCTGCAGCGCGACGGCGACGAGCTGTACCCGCGGCTGCGCACGCTGGGCGGGCGGCTGATGGACGGCATCCGCTCCGCCGCCGCCGACGCGGGGGTCCCGATGCTCGTCGACGGACCCGGTCCGGTCTTCCAGACCTACCTGACCAGCGCCGACGCCGTGCGCGACTACCGCGACTTCGCCGCCACCGACCGCGCCGGCATGGCCCGCCTGCACGCCGCGCTGCTGCGTCGCGGCGTCAACATCGTGCCGCGCGGCCTGTGGTTCCTCTCCGCCGCCCACACCGACGACGACGTCGACCGCACCCTCGAGGTCGTCGCCGACATCCTCCGCGACGGGGAGTTCGACGACCTTCGCCGCTGAGTGCGGCACCTGTGTGTGGGGGTGGTGACGCTGGTGCCAACGGTTGGCGCTGGTGTCACCGCGCCCGGTCGGGCCTGGCCGGGGGTGGTGTGTGGCGGGGCGCTGGTCGGGTTGCGTGGCTGGGTGCGGCGCCTGTGTGTGGGGGTGGTGACGCTGGTGCCAACGGTTTGCGCTGGTGTCACCGCGCCCGGTCGGGCCTGGCCGGGGGTGGTGTGTGGCGGGGCGCTGGTCGGGTTGCGTGGCTGGGTGCGGCGCCTGTGTGTGGGGGTGGTGACGCTGGTGCCAACGGTTGGCGCTGGTGTCACCGCGTCCGGTCGGGTCCGGCCGGGGGTCCTCCGCGACGGGTAGCTCGGCGGGCTG
The DNA here is from genome assembly GCF_900106035.1 of Jiangella alba. Lineage (GTDB taxonomy): Bacteria > Actinomycetota > Actinomycetes > Jiangellales > Jiangellaceae > Jiangella > Jiangella alba. Next base: position 2,815,623 of record NZ_FNUC01000003.1, on the reverse strand, counting down.
CGCGGCTGGGCGCGGCACCTGTGTGCGGGGGTGGTGACGCTGGTGCCAACGGTTGGCGCTGGTGTCACCACGTCCGGTCGGGCCTGGCCGGGGGTCCTCCGCGACGGGGAGCTCGGCGGGCTGCGCGGCTGAGTACGGCACCTGTGTGCGGGGGTGGGGACGCTGGTGCCAACGGTTGGCGCTGGTGTCACCACCCCCGATCGCATCTCCGCACCCGCGACGGGCCGGGCCGGCCGGGCAAGATCGGGGGTCGGGAGGGCAAGCAGGCGTCCTGCCGGGACGGCGACGGATCCCTAGCGTCGGGGGCACCAACGACACCAGGGAGCCGCCATGCCCAAGCACCGTTCCCGCCTGCTCGCCGCCGCCACGGTGGCCGCCGTCCTCGCCGGGGCCGGCGGAGCCGCGGCCGGCGGAGTCGCGGCCGCCGATCCCGATCCGCCCGCCGTCGTCCGCGCGTCCGTCGTCTCCGACGACCTGGCCGTGACGAACGTCGTGCCGACGTGGGGCGCGCAGATCCCGAAGGTCGTCTACGACGGCCACTTCTACTACGCCGCGACGCTGGACGGCGACGGCGCGCAGTACCCGTGGTCGGCGCAGGTGTGGCGGTCGCGCAACGGCACCCTCTGGACGCCCGTCCTGCGGCTGCCGGGGCACGTCTACCAGCCGGTCGGCCTGCTCGTCGACGGCGAGGGCGACCTGCACCTGCAGGTGGCCTGCTACACCGGCGCCGAGTGCTACCCGGGGGTCGAGCCGGCGCCGGGCGGCGACCTCGCCGCCGTGTACCCGGTGCGGGTGGAGTTCACCGACCGCGACCCCGACGGCTCGATCGACTTCGCCGACTTCACCGACCACACCGTCCGGGCCGCCGGCAGCGAGCGGTACTACCAGGGCATGGCGGTCGACCCGACCGGCCGGTTCCTGTACTCGGCGTACGCCGTCGACGGCTGGGACCTGTGGATCAACGTGTTCGACACCGTCACCGGCGAGGACGTGCACACCAGCGAGGTCGGCAGCCCGCCGGCCGGCCGCGCCTGGCTGTACCCGCGGGTGCAGCCGGGAACGGCGCCGGGGGAGGTGTCGCTGAGCTTCAGCCAGTACGTGCTCGGCACGCCGAACTCCGCCTACCTGGACGCGGCGCTGCTGTTCTCGTCCGACGACGGCGGCCGCACGTTCGCCCACCAGGAGGTGCTGACGTCGAACCCGGCGCCGGACGGCGACGGCAACTGGGTCGACGCGTCCGACCTCACCGTCGGGCCGGACGGCGACATCCACACCGTCTTCTACCGGCGCGACGGCGGCGTCGGCACGCTCTACTACCAGCGTGGCCTGGACGGCGACCCGGTCGCGGTCGGCGGGCTGGACAACCACTCGCAGATCCTCGTCGGCCCGGACGGGAAGATCAGCGTGTTCTCCAGTGAGGGCGCCGCGCTCGTGGTCGCCACCAGCACCGACGGCGTCGACTGGTCCATCGAGCGGCACACGATCCCCGGCGTCGCCGGCGCGTACTGGCCGAACCTGCTCAGCGCCCGGCAGGGCAGCCGGGTGCCGCCCGGGTTCGACAGCCGGCGGCCGACCGTCGGCATGCTGATGGCCGGCCAGACCAGCGGTGACCCGGCGTTCCACCCGCTGCTGTTCGTCCGCTACAAGGACTGACCGCGTCAACAGCGCATCGCCTCGACGGCCTCGGGGTCGATCTCGACCCCGAGGCCCGGGCGGTCCGGCGGCACCAGCACGCCACCGGCGATGACCGGCGGCTCGGCCACGATGTCGCGGACGTAGCGCAGCGGCCCGACCACGTCGGACTCGTAGGCCAGGTTCGCGACGGCGACGCCGACGTGTGCGCAGGCGGCGGTCGCGAGGCCCAGCTCGCACTGGCTGCCCAGCAGGCCGGTCAGCCCGGCGGCCTCGGCGGCGGCGAACGCCTTCACCGCCTGCAGTGGCCCGCCCATCTCCGTCACGTACACGTTGAGCACGTCAGCGGCGCCGCGGCGGACGATCTCGCCGATGTCGCGCAGCTCCCAGCAGGACTCGTCCAGCAGCAGCGGCGTCTCCAGCCGGTCCCGCAGCCGGGCCAGCTCGTCGAGGTCGCGCGGCGGCAGCGGCTGCTCGATCAGCTGCAGCCCGTGCCGCTCCAGCGGCCGCAGCGCGACCAGCGCCTGGGTGGCGCTGGTGTAGGCCATGTTCGCGTCGACCTTGATCGCGATCTCGTCGCCGACGGCCGCCCGCACGGCCGCGACCACGGTGTCGTCGGTGCGGCCGGGCCGGCCGATCTTGAGCTTGACGGCGGGGAAGCCGGCGGCGACCGCCTCCTCGGCGGCGGCGACGGTGGCCTCGACGGAGCCCCACGGGATCGGCCAGGCCACCGGGACGGCGTCGCGGGCGCGGCCGCCGAGCAGCTGGTAGGCGGGCAGCTCGAACGCCTTGCCGGCCACGTCCAGCAGCGCCATCTCGACGCCGGCCCGGGCCGCGTGCCCGCCGTCCATCGGCAGCGGCAGCCGCGCCTGCATGGCGGCGGCGCAGCGCGGCAGGTCGCGCGGGTCCAGGCCGATGACCGCGGGACCGAGGATCAGCTCGACGTCCTGGCACAGGCCGCGGCCGACGCGGCCCCACGACATCGCGATCTCGCCCCAGCCGGTCAGCCCCTCGTCGGTCTCGACGCGCACGACGCCGAACTCCGACACGTCGATGGCGCCCTGCGTCGCCACCATCGGGGTGATCCGCTGCGCGCGGATCGGGATGGCCGTCACCGAGGTGATCTTCATGCGGGGTCCTCCAGTCGCCGGGCGTCGTCGGTCCGATCCTGCCGGTCCCGGCCGGATGCGCCAGGCCGGTTCTTGCCCAGTCGCAGCGCCACCTCGATCCGGCCCGCGTCCGGCCGCACGGCCGCGACGGGGTAGGCGCGCGGGTCGGTCTCGACGACGTCCAGCAGGCCGTAGCCGGCCCGCAGGTCCGGGCGGTAGCCGCCGGGTGTCACGCCGGTGACGGTGCCAAGGGTGACGGCGGGCGTGGCCGGGGTGCCCCACCACCAGCGCCGCGGCACGCCGTCGAGCCGGACGACGGTGACGGCGCGGCGGCGCCGGTCCAGGGTGAGCCGCAGCAGTGGCCGGCCGGTCTCGTCCGTGCCGGTGACGACCGCCGCGTAGCCGATCTCGGCCACCCGCAGCGCCGCCGGCTCCAGGCCGGCCGGCTCGGTGCGGTAGACGCCGGAGCCGGTGCGCCGCGACTCCTCGACGTCGACGACGGTCTCCGGCGTGAGGTCGGCGAACGCGCACTCGCCGCCGGCCCAGACGGTGACCTTGCCGCGGCGGACGGTGACGGCGACGGCGTCCGGGTCCCAGCCGGTGCGCACGTGCGCCTCGCCGAGCGCGGGGGAGTGCCAGCTCAGCGGGGCCGGTTCGGGCGCGCCGGCGGTGTCACCGGGGTGCCAGAGCGACGCGTACCCGCTCCAGGCCATCCGCAGCTGCTCGCCGCGGCGCGGCGTCCGGGCCGGCCAGACCTCCAGCCGCCCCGGCGCGGCCTCGCGGGCGGCGACGGCGGCCAGCCGCGGGTCCGAGCGCTCCCGGGCCAGCGCCGACAGCACCGCGCACATGCCGGTGCTCGGCCCGTAGTGCGGGTGTCCGTCCGCCGTCGCCGGCCGCGTCGGCAGGTAGATCGCCAGCCCGGGCGTCGGGTCCAGCGTGCGGGCGTGCGCCGTCAGCAGGTCGCGTCCGGTGACGTCGCGCAGCCGGTCGAGGAACTGCACCTGGCTGAGCACCGTCGACGCCCAGAACTCCATGCCCTCCGGCGCGCCGCCGTCCGGCGCCAGCGCGCCGGGCAGCAGGTGGTCGCGGAACTGCCGTTCGGCGTCGGCCACCCAGCCGGCCGCCTCGGGGACGCGGTCCAGCAGCGCCAGCGCGCCGATCCCGAACGCGGACCACTCGACGCTGGAGTGGTGCGGCGAGTGCCGGTCGGCGCCGGTGCCGACCGGGCCGCGGACCGGCGGCCGCCCGAACCAGTCCGCCGCCAGCGGCCGCAGGCAGTCCGCCAGCACCGCTGCGACCTCGTCGGCGGCCGGGCCCGGCAGCGTGTCGCGCAGCAGGTCGTACCCGGTGGCCAGCGCCTTGACGACGCGCGTCGTCGCGTAGGCGGTCCCGTAGTCCGGGGTGAGCTCGGCCTCCCGCCGCCACCGCCGGGCCGTGCCGACCAGCCGGGTCGCGGCCGCGTCCGTCGCCCACACCGAGCCGTCCAGACGCGCCGTCAGCGCGAGGTGCTCGAGGACGGCGGCGTCGGACATGACCGCCCAGAACCGGTCGTACAGGTTCTCGTACATCGGGTCGTCGGTCACCGGCGCGATCCAGTCGGCGTCGACCGGCCGCCCCGCCCACACCCGCGCGTCGGCCCGCAGGCCGTCGATCGCCCGGTCGCGCAGGCTCATCGGTCCGCCAGGAAGCGGTCCAGCACGTTGCGCGTCAGCGTCGAGACGACGTCGTCGGCCAGCAGCGCCATGACGTACGCGATCGAGCCGGTGGACACCACCTCGCCGCGGCCGAGCGCCGGCACGTGCACCAGGTGCGCGCCGCCGCCGTCGGCGTTCAGGCCGCGGGCCAGCAGCGTCGTGCCGGACGGCGAGTGCGGCGAGAGCTTGTCGGTCTCGTGGCCGGACGCGCCGCCGAGGATCCGCCCGTTCAGCGACCGTTCGCCGAACCGGGACCCGGCCGTGACGCCGGTCCCGGCGAACGCCCAGTGCGACGGCTCGACCACCTCGTACGGCGCCGCCGTCAGCAGGCCGCGCTGGTCGTAGCCGACGCCGAGCAGCGCGGCCTCGGGCTCGCGCCGGTGCGTGAACCGGCTCCAGTCCGGGCCGTCGCCGGGGCCGAGTCGCCGGGTGTCGCCGTTGTGCACGACCATCCGGTCGTCGTCGAGCAGCTCGACCTCGCAGTTGAGCCCGTTGCCGCCGAGGTGCAGCAGCCGGCCGCCCGCGTGCACCCAGTCGCGGACCTGCCGGAACATGCCGTACGTCCAGTACTCGGGGTGGCAGCCGAGCACCAGCACCCGGTAGGCGTCCAGTGGCAGCTCGCCGCGGTCCAGCCGCGACTCCGCGTACAGGTCGTAGCCGTAGCCCTGCCGCTCCAGCCAGGCCAGCAGCCGCCAGTCGGCCGCGGCCAGGTGGGCGCCGGGCCGGGTGGTCGTCGGGCCGTCCACGTCCTCGGCGAACGGGATGGACTGGTCCGGGTCGGGGCGGCGCAGCGACAGCGGCGGGTAGTGCTCGTCCTCCCATTCGCCGCGCTCCGGATGGGCGTAGAACGCGAGGTCCTGGCGCCGCGACACCGCCGGCGCGGGCGGCAGCCCGGCCGGGTTGAGGTAGTTGCTGCGCCCGCCGAACGAGTTGTACGCCGTCCAGGTCAGGTCGCTCGCCAGCACCGCTACCGGCGCCGCCGGTGCGGACGGCGAGACGATCCACGGCAGTCCGTGGAACCCGCCGCGGTCGTCGTCGACGTGCACGAAGTACAGGCCGCCGCGCTCCGGCGCGACCACCCGCTGGCCGGGGAACTCGCCCGGCGACCAGTCCACGCCGGACCCGGCGACGTCGCCGTCGGGCAGCGGGATCGCCGTGGCGCCCGGCTCGTGCTCGCCCATGCCCAGCGGCGCGACCTGCTCGCGCGCGGAACCGTAGCGCCAGAGCGACAGCCGGTACGGCCGCGGGCAGGACACCCGGAGCTCGGCCGTGCTCCCGGACGTCGCCTCCTTCGGCCAGACGAACCCGTAGGTGCGCTCGCCGAGCAGCCGGAACCGCACCGGCTCGGCCCCGGCGACGGCCGTCGTGCGCTTCGGGCCGTAGCCGTCGCGGGCCAGCACGACGTCGTACCGGCCGGGCGCCACGTCGGCGTCGATGCGGCCGCTCGCGCTGGACCGGCAGCTCACCGGCACGCCGTCGGTCCCGGTCAGCTCGACGGCGACGTCGGCGATGGCGACGTCGTTCTCGTCGCTGACGTACCCCACTAACATGTGCCCTCCGACATAGAACCTGGGTTCGAGGTGACGTGATGATCGCAGCGGTGACGGCGGCCGACGTGCAGGCCGCGGCGGGGCGGCTGGGGCTGGCGGGGCGGCCGGTCGGCCTGCACTCGTCGCTGTCGTCGTTCGGCCGGGTGAGCGGGGGAGCGGACGCCGTCGTCGACGGCCTGCTGGCGGACGGCGGCACGGTGCTCGTGCCCGCCCAGAGTCCGCAGTTCGCCGCGCCGCCGCCGGCCGGGCACGTCCCGATCCCGTACAACGGCGAGGACGACGGCATGATCCCGGCCACGTCGCCCGCCAGCGGGTACGACCCGGCGGGGAACGCCGTCGACCGGAGCATGGGCGCCATCTCGCGGGCCGTGCTCGCGCGGCCGGGCCGGGCCCGCGGCGCGAACGCGCTGTCGTCGTTCGCCGCCGTCGGGCCGCTGGCCGGCGCGCTGGTGGGCGGGCAGAGCGGTGAGGACGTGTTCGCGCCGCTGCGCGAGCTGGCCGCGCGCGACGGCGTCGTGCTGCTGGCCGGGGTCGGCCTGGACGCGATGACGCTGCTGCACGCCGCCGAGGAGGCCGTCGGCCTGACACCGGTGGTCCGCTGGGCCAGGGTGGCCGGCGTGGACGGTGTCGTGACGACGCGGCACGGCGGCTGCTCGCGCGGGTTCGAGCGGCTGGCGCCGGCGCTCGCCCAGCTGGAGCGCACCGGCGCCGTCGGCGCGAGCCGGTGGCGGGCGTACCCGGCGGCCCAGGCACTTGCGGCCGCGGCGGACGTGTTCCGGCGTGACCCCCTGGCCGGCGTCTGCGACGGTCCCGGCTGCGCGCGCTGCGCCGCCCGGCGGGCTCAGCACTGACCTGCGGGTGCGGGGCAGGAACAGGGCCGGGACGATCGACAGCACCACCAGGGCGACGGCCACCGCGTAGGTCGAGGCGAACGCCCGCGCCATCGCCGGCCGGTCGGCGGCGGACACGTCCAGCAGCCGGCTGGTCAGCAGCACCGACATGACGGCGGTCGCGACGGCCGCGCCGGTCTGCTGGACGATGGTGATGAGGGTGGAACCGCGGGCCACCTCGGCGTGGCGCAGGCTGGCCAGCGCCGCGGCCGTCAGCGGCAGCGTCGTCATCCCCAGGCCCAGCCCGACGACGGCCAGCGACCCCGCCAGCAGCGCGTACGAGGTGTCGGCCCGCACCTGGGCGAGCGTGGTCATGCCCAGCACGACCAGCGTCATGCCGCCGATCACCAGCCGCCGCGGGCCCACGCGGTCGGCGTAGCGGCCGCACACGATCATGGTGACGATGCCGGCGACGCTCTGCGGCGCCATCAGCAGCCCCGCGGCCAGCGCGCTCTCGCCGCGGACCATGACGAAGTAGCCGGGCAGCAGCAGCCCGGTGCCGGTGAACGCCACGAAGAACATCGCCAGGGTCACGGCTGCGACGGTCAGCTCCCGGTTGCGGAACATCCGCAGGTCGATCAGCGGATGGTCGGTACGCAGCGCGTGCCGGACGAACGCCACCACCAGCAGCACGCCGGCCACGGCCGGGGCCAGCACCGCGGCCGTGGCGAGCGAGCGCTGCCCCGGCGCGGACGACACCGCGAACAGCAGCGCCGCCAGGCCGGGGGAGAGCAGTGCCATCCCGGTGAAGTCGAAGCCGGCCGGGCGCTGGGGGCGGTCACGCGGCAGCACCCGGTACGCCGCCGCGAACGCGACGGCGACGAGCGGCAGCTCGGCGAGGAAGACCCAGTGCCAGGACGCGACCCCGAGCAGCCAGCCGGCCAGGATCGGCCCGGCGATCGCCCCGGTGGCCGCCGTCGCGAACAGGACCGCCGTGACGCGGCCGACCCGGCCCGGCCCGGCGGCATGGGTGGTGATCGTCATGGCGAGCGGCACCAACAGCCCGCCGCCGAGCCCCTGCAACGTCCGCGCGCCGATCAGCGCCCCGATGTCCCAGGCCAGGCCGCACAGCAGCGCGCCGGACCCGAACAGCGCCAGCGCGACCAGGTACAGCCGCCGGGCGCCGAACCGGTCCGTCGCCCAGCCGGTGAACGGGATGACGGCGGCGAGCGCGAGCGTGTAGGCGGTCATCGTCCAGGCGGCGGTGGCGACGGTCGTGCCGAACTCGGCCTGGAACGTCGGCAGCACGATGCTGACGGAGGCGATGTCGAGGTTGAGCATGACGGCGCCGACGATCGCGGTGCCGACCAGTCTCCGGGCGGACGGCGCCGGCTGGACGCGTCTGCGCTCGGGCGCCGGCGGGAGGCGGCGAGGCCGCCAGAGTCCTGATCTCGTCATCGAGGCGGAGCCCCGCTGACCGCGATACCGCGCAGCGCAGGGTTCTCCGTCATGATCCGCTCGAGCCTGGCCCGCTGCTCCGGCGTCAGCGGCAGCAGCGGCAGCCGGCAGTGCCCGCCGTGCTCGCCGCGCAGCTCCAGCATCGTCCGGTACAGCGCGAGGTCGCCGACCTGGCCGAGCGGGCGCCGGGTGTAGAGGTAGCGGTACTGGCGGATCGCCGCGGCCCACCGCCGCGCCGCCGCCAGGTCGCCGGCCCGCACCGCGTCGTACAGCGCCAGCGCCTCGGCCAGCGCGACGTTCAAGACGCCGCTGATCCACCCGTGCGCGCCCTCGGCCAGCCCGGACAGCGGCGCCATGAACCCGCCGTAGAACACGGCGAAGTCGGGCCCGGTCTCGTCGATCACCTCGGGCACCTGGTGGACGGTGGGGAAGGTGCTCTTCACGCCGTGGATGACGCCCTCGCGGTAGAGCATGCCGACGTCGACGGCGTCCAGTTCGGTGGTGCCGCTGTTGGCCGGGTTGTTGTAGAGCAGCACCGGCACCGGGCTGGCCGCGCCGACGGCACGGATGTGCGCCAGCACCTCCTCGCGGTGCGGGCGCATGTAGTAGGGGAGGATCACCAACACCGCGGCGGCGCCCTCGGCGGCCGCCGCCCGGGTCAGCTCGACGGACTCGGCGGTCGACGCGGTCCCGGTGCCGGCGACGACCGGTACCCGGCCGTCCGCCGCGGCGACCGCCGTCGCCACCAGCCGCACCTTCTCGTCGGGGGCCATGGCGACGAATTCGCCGCTGGTCCCGGCCACCACCAGACCGTGCGCACCCGCGTCGACCAGCGACGCCAGGTGGCGGTGCGTGGCCGGCTGGTCCAGCCGGCCGGCCTCGTCGAACATCGTCAGGCTCGCGGGGAACACCCCGGACAGGGAGAAGCCGTCGCTCATGTCGTAACCCAATCCTTACATAGGACCTATGTCAAGAGACTTGACTACACTTTGACGGGGAACCTAGGGTCCCGTCCATCCCCTCCGGCGGATCGACCACCTGAAGGAGTGCGTGATGTCGAAGCGTCAGTTCCGAATCCTGGCTGCGGGGCTCGTCACCGCGGTCGTGCTGGCCGGCTGCGGAGGCGGCTCGAGCAGCGAGCCGGCGGCGGGCGGCGGCAGCAGCGGCAACGGCCAGTCGGCCGGCCCGCTGCGGATGCTCGGGGTGGAGCCCACTCAGGGCTTCGACCCGGCCACCGCGTTCGCCGACGCCTCCCGCGTCCCCATGGCGATGATCTACGAGACCCTCACCGAACGAGACGGCGACGGCGAGATCGTCGGCGCCCTCGCCGAGTCGTGGGAGATCTCCGACGACGGCACCGTGTACACGTTCACCCTGCGCGACGGGATCGCGTTCAGCGACGGCTCGCCGATCACGGCGTCCGACGTGGTGTTCTCGTTCGAGCGGGCGAAGGAGGGCGAGGCGCTGTCCGGCCAGCTGGGCACGCTGACCTCCGTCGAGGCCGTCGACGACACGACCGTGCGGTTCACCCTCGCGGGACCCATGAGCACGTTCCCCGCGCTGGTCGGACGGCCGGCCAACGCGGCGATCCTGTCCGAGGCGGCGGTCAGCGCCGACCCGGACTACTTCACCATGCCGACCGTCACCTCCGGTCCCTGGACGCTGTCGGAGTACACGCCCAAGAGCCAGATGACGTTCACGGCCAACGAGCACTACTTCCGCCCGCCGGGCATCGCGACCATCCAGGTCTCGTTCAACAACGACCCGACGGCCAACGCCGCCGCGCTGGAGTCCGGCTCGGCCGACGTCGCCAGCGTCGCCTACTCCGACGCCGAGCGGCTGAAGTCCGAGGGCACCATCCAGGTCATCCAGTCCGACCAGCTGTCCCCGCTGTTCTGGGGCTGGGACCGCACCAAGGCCCCGTTCGACGACAAGCAGGTGCGCCAGGCCGTGGCCTGGGCCGTCGACCGCGAGGGCAAGCAGGAGGCCTGCTGGTTCGGCACCGGCGGACTCACCTACGGCAACATCCTGCGGCCCTGGGACGCGGCGTACGAGGAGATCGACACGTACAAGGCGGACAGCCGCGAGGACGCGCTCGACGAGGCCGCGAGCCTGCTGGACGAGGCCGGCTGGGTCGAGCCCGACGGCGGCGGCACCCGGGTGGCGGACGGCGTCGACGGCGTCGACGACGGCACCCCGCTGGCGTTCGAGGTCCCGTACGAGGGCAACTGGCCCGCGGCCGAGTGCCACGTGCAGATCCTGCAGCAGAACCTGCAGGAGGTCGGCATCGAGGTGACGCCGCGCAAGTACGACCCGGCCGCCTACTGGGGCGACGTCGGCAACGGCCTGTTCACGATGTACCACGGCGGCGCCGGCGCGGCCGACTCGATGGACCTCTACACGAACTGGTTCGCCTCCGGCGGCTCGCTGACCGCGCTCACCACGCACCTGAACGACCCGGAGATCGACGCCAAGGTCACCGAGGCGCAGCAGGTCGACGAGGCCACGTCCATCGAGATCATCAAGGAGCTGGAGCAGTGGCAGGCCGATGAGCTGCCGATGCTCGTGGTGGGATACCAGTGGCCGCAGGTCGGCATGACGCAGCGGGTGCAGAACTACAAGCCCGGCGTCGACGCCGATTCGTACACGCTGGTCGACGCCACGCTCACCGAGTGATGTCGGCGCTGACCAGCTAGGGGGAGGTGCAGGTGGTCCAGTACATCGCGCGTCGGCTCTTGCTCGCGGTCCCGCTGCTGTTCGGGCTGAGCATCCTGGCCTTCGCCTACGTCCGGGTCATCCCGGGCGACCCGGTGACCGCGATGCTGGGGGTCAACAGTGATCCGGAGCTGGTCGCGCGGCTGCGCGACCAGCTCGGCCTGAACGAACCCTGGTATCAGCAGTACACGAGCTGGCTGGGCAACGTGGTGACCGGCGACTTCGGGCTGTCGTACCGATCCCGGATGCCGGTGTCCGACATCCTGATCGACCGCATCCCGGCGACGCTGGAGCTGGCGCTCGGCGGGCTGCTGGTCGGCCTGCTGATCGCCATCCCGGCCGGCCTCTACGCCGGGTTCCGGCGCGGCAGCCGGGCCGACAACGTCATCACCGGCGCCACGCTGGTCGGGCTGGCCACGCCCGGCTTCTGGCTGGGCACGCTGCTCATGCTGCTGCTCGCGCTGCAGCTGGGCTGGCTGCCCAGTCAGGGCTACGTGCCGTTCGACGTCGATCCGGCGCAGAACCTGCGGCTGCTGGTGCTGCCGGCGCTGACGCTGGGGCTGGCGATCGCGCCGTACCTGGCCCGGCTGACCCGCACCGCCGTCGTCGAGACCGGCGGCGAGCCGAGCGTCGCGTACGCCCGGGCGCAGGGCCTGCCGGAACGGACGGTGGCGCGCACGGTGGTGCTGCGCATCTCCATACCGTCGCTGATCGTCGCGGTCGCGCTGACCGTCGGGTTCCTGCTGGCCGGCTCGATCATCGTCGAGGAGCTGTTCAACTGGCCCGGCATGGGCCGGCTGGTCGCGTCCGGCGTCAGCGAGCGCGACTACCCGATGATCCAGGCGCTGATGCTGATCTACGGCGTGATCTTCATCGTGGTCAACGTCATCGCCGAGGTCCTGCAGGGCCTGATGGACCCGAGAGTGAGGCTCACATGAGCGCCGTGGCGGTGGTGGCCGCGACCACCGACGGCCCCCGCGTGAAGCGGAGCTGGAAGCTGTTCGTCGGCGGCGGGCTGCTCGGCGTCCTGGCGCTGTTCATGCTGGTCGGGCCGCTGATCTCCGGGTACGACCCGAACGCCACCGACCTCGACGCGCGGCTGGCCGGGCCGTCGGCGCAGCACTGGCTCGGCACCGACGACCTCGGCCGCGACCTGTTCACCCGCATGGCCGTCGGCGGCCGGATGACCATGCTGATCGCGCTCGGCGCCGTCGCGCTCGCGTCGGCCATCGCGGTCCCGCTGGGCCTGCTCACCGGGTACCTCGGCGGCTGGGTCGACCTCGCCGTCATGCGGGTGGTCGACCTGTTCTTCGCCATCCCGACGCTGCTGGTCGCCATCGGCATCGTCGGCCTGTTCGGGCCGTCGTTCAGCACGACGCTGCTGGCGCTCGGGCTGGCGTTCTGGCCGTTCTACGCCCGGCTGGTGCGCAGCGCCGTCGTCGGCGTCCGCGACCTCGCCTACACCGACGCGGCCCGGGTGATCGGCGCCGGGCGGTGGCGGATCATCCGCAAGGAGATCGTCCCGGCGCTGCTGCCGCTGCTCATCGTCCAGACGACGGTGCTGCTCGGCTTCGCCGTGCTCGACGAGGCCGGGCTCGGCTTCCTCGGGCTGGGGGTGCAGCCGCCGGACCCGTCCTGGGGCTCGCTGCTGGCGCAGTCGCGCGGGTTCGTCCTCAGCCATCCGTGGATCGGCGTCATCGCCGGCGTCCCGATCCTGCTGGTCGTCCTCGGCATCAACATCATGGCCGACGTGCTGCGCGACCGGCTCGACCCGCAGGGAGCCAGCACATGACCGGCCAGCCGTTGCTCAGCGTGCGCGACCTCGCGGTCGAGTTCGGCCACGGGCCGGCGACGTCCCGGCCGGTCGACGGCGTCGGGTTCGAGGTCGGCGAGCGGGAGATCGTCGGCATCGTGGGCGAGTCGGGCTGCGGCAAGAGCCTGACGCTGCTCGCGCTGCTCGGCCTGCTGCCGTCGGGGGGCCGGGTCGTGAACGGCTCGATCACGTTCGGCGGCAAGGACCTGCGCGGCGCCGACCCGTCGGTGCTGCGGTCGCTGCGCGGGCGCCAGGTGGCGCTGATCCCGTCCGACGCCGGCGCCGCGCTGAACCCCGTCGCACGGGTCGGCAAGCAGCTGCGGCTCAGCCTGCGCACCCACCATCCCGAGCTCAACGCCCAGCAGCGCCGCGGCCGGGCGCTGGACGCGCTGCGCCGGGCCCGGCTGGCCCGCCCGGAGCAGGCGCTGGCGGCGTACCCGCACGAGCTCAGCGGCGGCATGCAGCAGCGCTCGGCGATCGCGCTGGGGCTGCAGAACGAACCGCAGCTCCTGCTGGCGGACGAGCCGACCACCGCGCTGGACGTGTCGATCCAGGCCGAGATCCTGCGGCTGCTGGTGCAACTGCGCGACGAGCTGGGCACCGCGATCGTGTTCGTCACGCACGACATCAGCACGGTCCGGGAGATCTGCGACCGCGTCGTCGTCATGTACGCCGGCCAGGTCGTCGAGCAGGGCGGCGCCGACGAGGTGCTCACGTCCCCGCGGCACCCGTACACCGCCGCCCTGCTCGGCAGTGTGCCGCCGCTGGGCGGGGTCCCTCCGGAGCAGCTGGAGACGGTGTCCGGCATGCCGCCCGACCCGGCGGCCTGGCCCGGCGGCTGCCGCTTCCAGGCCCGCTGCCGCCGGTTCACCGAACTGGGCGAGCCGGACGCGTGCACGTCGACCTGGCCGGGCAGCGCCGACGGGCTCACCGTCCATGCCGCGTGCCACTTCCCTCTGGATGACAGTCCTTTGGGTCACAGTCCCGTGGAAGGGGCGCGCCGATGACCGAGCCGCTGCTGTCCATCGACCGGGTGTCGCACGAGTTCGGCGCCCGCCGTGCGCTGCTGCCGGGCCGCCGCGGCCACCTCGCCGTCGACGACGTGTCGCTCACCATCGACGCGGGCGAGTCGCTGGCGCTGGTCGGCGAGAGCGGGTCCGGCAAGACCACGCTGGGCCGGGTGGTCGCGAAGCTGATCACGCCGACGTCCGGCCGGGTGCTGGTCGACGGCAGCGACGTGGGCGGGCTGGGCGGGCGGGACCTGCTGGCCTACCGCCGCACCGTCCAGATGATCTTCCAGAACACCCAGCACGCGTTCAACCCGCGGCGCAGGATCCGCGACATCCTGTCCGACCCGTACGAGATCCACCGGCTGCCGGCGCCGGACGGCCGCGACGCCGCCCTCGGCGAGCTGATGGAGCGCGTCGGCCTGCGCGCGTCGATGCTGGACCGCTACCCGCACCAGTTCAGCGGCGGGCAGCGCCAGCGCATCGGCATCGCCCGCGCGCTGAGCCTCGGCCCGCGGCTGATCGTCGCCGACGAGCCGGTCTCCGCGCTGGACGTGTCGGTGCAGGCGCAGGTGCTCAACCTGTTCGCCCGGCTGCGCCGCGAGCTGGGGCTGTCGCTGCTGTTCATCAGCCACGACCTGCGCGCGGTGTACTTCCTGTGCGAGCGCATCGCGGTGCTCTACCAGGGCCGGCTGGTCGAGGTGGCGCCGCGGGAGCGGCTGCTGGAGCACCCGCTGCACCCGTACTCGCGGCGGCTGATCGCGGCGGTGCCCGGCCTGGGCGAGCGCGACAGCGCCGAGGTGAGCCAGGCGGAGGCGCCCGGCGCGGCGCCGGGCCTGGGGGAGCCGGGTGCGGGCGAGTCCGGTGCCGACGCCGCGCCCGCGACGGCCGTCGGCTGCCACTACGCGTCGCACTGCCCGCTGTTCCAGCGGCTGGGCCGGCCGGACCGGTGCCTGACCGAGCGGCCCGCGCTGCGGGCGGCGACGGGCGGGTCGGCGGTTGCGTGCCACTTCGCGACGGACACGGAGGAACCGGTGGCGGACGTCCCGTCAGCGGTGTCGGAGGAGGTCGCGTGAGGATCGCAGTCGTCGGGATCGGCCTGATGGGCCGGCCCGTGGCGCACCGGCTGGCCGAGGCCGGCCACGAGGTGACCGTCCACTCGCGGCGCAAGGAGAGCGCGGAGTCCGTGCTCGCCGCCGGCGCCGCCTGGGCGGACTCCGCGGCCGCCGCCGGCGACGGCGCGGACCTGGCCATCACGTTCCTGCCGGACCCGGCCAGCGTCGAGGACGCCGTCCTGGGCCCGTCGGGGCTGCTGGCCGCGGGCACGCCGCCCGCCGTCGTCGCGGACATGTCCACCAGCCCGCCGGAGCTGGCCCGGCGGCTCGCCGCGGCCGCCGCCGAGCGTGGCGTGGCCGCCCTGGACGCCCCGGTGTCCGGCGGCCCGCCGGGCGCGGCCGCCGGCACGCTGACGATCATGGCCGGCGGCACACCGGAGGCGTACGCGCTCGCACGGCCCGCGTTCGAGCTGCTGGGGACGCCGGTGCTGATCGGGGGGCCGGGCAGCGGGCAGAGCCTGAAGCTGGTCAACCAGCTGCTGATCGGCGGGATCGCCGGCGGCATCGCCGACGCGTGGGCGCTGTCCGGCGCGCTCGGCCTGGACCCTGCCATCGTCGCCGAGGTCGTCGGCCGCGGCTTCGGCGCCAGCCCGCTGCTCGCCTTCATGTGGCCGCGGCTGGCCGGCGGCGACCTCGCGCCCGGCTTCAAGGTCGACCACATGATCAAGGACCTCACGCTGGCGCTGGCCGCGGGCGACGAGCAGGGGCTGGACCTCGCGGCCGGCCGCTCGGCGCGCGAGCGGTACCGCTGGCTGTCCGAGGCCGGTGACGGCGACCTGGGCACCCAGGCTCTGTACCGGCACGCCGTCCGGCACCACCCCATCGTCGAGGAGGACGACCGACCATGACCGCCCTTCGCCTGTCCGGTCGCTACTACCGGCTCAAGCCGACCATCGCCGAACCGCTCGGCCACGCGGAGGAGGAGCTGGAGCTCGGCCTGGACGACACCGCGCTGCTCATCGTCGACGTGTACGGCGCCGGCTTCGACGACGAGCCGGCCGACGGACTGGACGGCATCTACCTGGTCGACCCGGAGACCAAGGACATGGTGCGCAACCGGATCCGGCCGGTGAAGGACGCCGCCCGGGCCATCGGGCTGCCCACCGTCTACCTCACCAACTACCTGTCGCCCGGCATCGACGAGGGCAACGAGTGGCGCAACATGTCGCTGCGGGTCACCGGCGTGGACGTGCTGACCGACTGGCAGGCGCCGACGCCGATCCTGGAGCACTCGAAGGTGATCGCGCCGGACGACGGCGACGTGCTGATCCGCAAGCAGTACTACAGCGGATTCCACGAGACCGAGCTGGACAGCGCGCTGCGCAACCGCGGCGTGCGCAACCTGGTCGTCGTCGGGTTCGACAGCCGGGTGTGCCTCGGCACGACGGTCGTCGATGCGCTCTACCGCAACTACCGGGTCGTCGTGCTGCGCGACTGCGTGTCGACGTTCGAGTGGCCGGAGACGCGTGAGGGCGGCTGGGCGAACTTCGTCGCGATCCGGCACATCGAGTGCAACGTCGGCTACACGTCGACGGCGGAGGACTTCCGCGCCGCGTGCGCGACGGTGGAGGTGCCGTGACCCGCCCCGTCGTCGTCGACGCGCACGTGCACACCGGCCCGCCGAAGTACCCGCTGATCGACGAGTACCTGACCGCGATGGCCGAGTCGGGCATCGGCGCCGCCGTCCTCGTCCAGAATCTCGGCAACAGCGACAACCGGTACCTGCTCGACGTCCTGCGATCCGACCCGGCACGGTTCGCCGCCGTCGCGATCGTCGACCGCGCGTCCGACGCCGACGCGGTGCTGGCCGCGGGGTTCGCCGGCCTGCGGGTGGCGCCGTCCGGGCTGCCGGACGGCAGCGGCGCGGAGGTGTTCGACGTGCTGGCCGAGGCCGGCGCGGCGGCCAGCGTGACCGGGCCGTTCGCCGACGTCGTCTCCGACGAGTTCGCCGCGCTGGTCGCGGACCGGCCGCGGCTGCGGGTCCGGCTCGAACACCTGGGCTGGTTCCGCTACCAGCCCGGCTCGCCGGACGTCGACGCGTTCGACCGGCTGCTGGCGCTGGCCGCGCTGCCGAACGTCACCGTCATGTGGTCGGGGTTCTTCGCCAACGCCGGCAGCCCGTACCCGTACCCGGACGCGCGGCCGTACCTCGACCGGTGCCTCGAGGCGTTCGGGTCGGAGCGGACGATGTGGAGCGGCGACTGGAACCGGGCCGGGCTGGCGCCGGGTGAGTACTCCGACGCGGTGGCGCTGGCGCTGACGCACTGGGGACTGTCCGGCGCGCAGGCGGCCGACGTGCTCGGCGGCACCGCCGCGCGGGTGTTCGGGCTGACCGCCGCGCTGACGGAGGGGGCGCGCTGATGCCGGCCGGAGTCGCGATCGTGGGGCCGGGCGCCATCGGCGACGTGCACGCGCAGGCGCTGGCCCGCCTCGGCGTCACACCGGTCGCCGCCGCCGGGCCGAAGCCGGACGAGCTGGCCGCGTTCGCGTCGGCGCACGGCGTGCCGCGCACGTACGGCTCGCTGGAGGACCTGCTGGCCGACGACGACGTCGAGGCCGTGATCGTCGCCACCCCCAGCCACCTGCACGCCGAGCAGTCGGTGGCGGTGCTGGAGGCGGGGCGGCACGTGCTGTGCGAGATCCCGACGGGGTTGTCGCTGGACGAGTCGGCCGCCGTGGCGGACGCCGCGTCGCGCACCGGCCGGGTCGCCGCCGTCGGGTACACGCTGCGCTACTGGGAGCCGCACCGGTGCCTCGCCGACCGGCTGGACGAGACCGGCACGCTGCCGACGCTGGTGGTGGTGCGCCAGCTGATGCTGCGGCAGAGCGACGTCGGCTGGACCGGGAAGCTGCGCGACTGGACCGACAGCGCGCTCTGGCACCACGGCGGGCACATCATCGACGCCGCGCTGTGGCACCTGCGCCCGCCGGCCCCGGTCACCGTCGCCGGGACCGCCGCGCCGCCGTGGCCGGGCAGCGGCTCGCCGATGGACGTCGCCGCCGCGCTGGCCACCGAGGACGGCCGGCTGGCGTCGGTCGCGGTCTCGTACCACAGCCGCGAGCCGGTCAGCGACGTCCTGGTGATCACGCCGGAGCGCACCTTCCAGGTCGACGGCGCCGTGCTGCGGGAGAACGGCGCCGTCGTGTACGACGGCGGCAACGTCGCGACCGAGCAGTTCGCGGCCGTCGTCGCCCAGGACCGCGCCTTCCTCGCCGCGGCCGCGGGGGGCCCGGCGCCCCTGGTGCAGGCGGCCGACGTGCTGGCGGCCGCGCGCGTCCAGTCTCTCCTCGAGGCCGGCTCGCTGCCCGCCTGACCCCGGGCCCCGCCGCCGCATCGGCCCTGGCAGGGAACCTGGTCCGCCGCCCTTTGCTATGAGCACCTCTACGCACCGCTCGGCCGATGGTGCGTATGGGTGCTCATTGCAAAGCGGCTCGCACTGGTTGCCCTGCGCCCCGCGCGACAAGCGGTGCGGGGGCGGCCCGGCGCCCCTGGTGCAGGCGGCCGACGTGCTGGCGGCCGCGCGCGTCCAGTCCCTTCTCGAGGCCGGGTCGCTGCCCGCCTGACCCCGGGCCCCGCCGCCGCATCGGCCCTGGCGGGGAACCTGGTCCGCCGCCCTTTGCAATGAGCACCTCTACGCACCACTCGGCCGATGGTGCGTATGGGTGCTCATTGCAAAGCGGTTCGCACCGGTTGCCTTGGGCCCCGCGCGGCAAGCGGTGCGGGGGCGGTCAGCCGCCCGCACCGCTTGCCGCCGACGTCAGGCGATGACGTAGAGGTAGCCGTCGTCGGCGGTGACGAGCAGTTCGCTGCGCCCGTCGCCGTCGACGTCGGCGGCGACCACGTCGCCGAGCTTGTGGCCGAGCTCGACCGTCCACTTCACCCGGGGACTGTCGCCGTCGGCGGTCAGGCAGACGACCCGGCCGTCGACGGTGCCGACGACGAACTCGGGGCGGCCGTCGCGGTCGACGTCGACGGTCGTGACGGCGCTGCCGGCGGCCCCGACGTCGAAGGTCCAGCGCAGCGCGCCGCTCGCGGCGTCACGGCACTCGAACGAGCCGTCGTTCAGCAGCACCCCCAGCTCCATGTGCCCGTCGCCGTCGACGTCGGCGATGCCGGGCTGGCGGCCCAGGTGCGCGCCCGGCACGGTGTCGACCCGCCAGAGCGTGCTCCCGGCCGGCGCCGACGCGAACGTCACGACGTCCAGGTAGTCGAACCCGGCCGCCAGCACCACCTCCAGCGCGCCGTCGCCGTCGACGTCCACCAGGATCGGCGTGTGGTAGAGCCCGACGTGCCCCTGCACGATGCCGGGGTCGGCGAAGTCGGTGCCGTTGACGTCGTACAGCAGGTCGGCGGCCAGGAAGAACGCGTTGTCGACGCCGTCGCCGTCGGTGTCCGCGGCCGCCGGCGGGCCGACCCAGGGGCCGAACTGCCCGCCCGCGTGCCCCGGCCCGTCGTTGTCGCGGGTGGCCAGCAGCGCGCCGTCGCGGCCGTCGAGGATCCGCGACACCTCGGTGTTGTAGCCGGCCTTGTTCGCGCCGACGTAGATGTCGAGGTGGCCGTCGCCGGTGAAGTCGCCGAACGTCCACAGGTAGACGCCGTTCGGGCCGGCGAACGTGGGCGCGGGCAGGTCGGCGAACACGTGGCTCCACACCTCGCGCCCGGCGCCGTCGAGCACCCGCAGTCGCGACCGTG
Organism: Jiangella alba; assembly: GCF_900106035.1. Classification (GTDB taxonomy): domain Bacteria; phylum Actinomycetota; class Actinomycetes; order Jiangellales; family Jiangellaceae; genus Jiangella; species Jiangella alba. The sequence continues at coordinate 2,796,007 of NZ_FNUC01000003.1, read as the reverse complement.
CCCCGTCCGCGTCGACGAACACCACCTCGGCCCGGCCGTCGCCGTCGAGATCCGCCGCCGTCGCCGACTGCAGCCCGCCGAGGTACACGTACTCGCCGCGGCCGGGCACGCTCCAGCGCTCCTTGAACGTCTTGCCGCGCAGGTCCAGGACTCTGACCTGGTCGAACGCGCTGACGATGACGCTGCTGCGGCCGCGCCCGTCGAGGTCGGCGACGACCGGGTCGCAGACCAGCGCGCCCAGCCGGGTGCTGCCGAGGACGGCGCCGGCGGCGTCCTCGGCGACCAGCTCGCCGGACGGGCGCTGGTACAGCACCGTCGCCGTGCCGCTGCCGTCGAGGTCGCCGGCGCGGTGCAGCACACCGCCGTCGTCGGCCCGCGTCCACGTCTGCGTGACGGCGCCGCCGGCATAGGTGAGGCCGCGCAGCTCGCCGCCGGCCCGGACGACGAACGACGCCAGCGGCCCGGCCCGCAGGATCTCGGCGCGGGCGGTGCGCGAGTGCGGGCTCAACGTCGCCGGGACCGGCGTGTGCGGGTCCAGGACGTACTGCGCGCCGGCGAGCGACCACACCGGCGCCCACGTCCCGCCGCCGTCCAGCGCGTACACCTCGAGGTCGGCGACGGCGGGCGGCGTCTGGTCCGTCGCCACGCTGACCAGCAGCTGGCTCGCGCCGCCGCCGTCGAGGTCCTGGACGCCCCAGAGGTACCGGTCGGCGAGGTCGGCCTTGACCGTGCCGAAGCCCTCGATCGCGTCGACGACCAGCACGTGCCAGCGCCCGTCGCCGGTGTGGTTGAACACCGACACCGCGATGTCGACCCGGCCGTCGCCGTCGAGGTCGCCGACCCCGTTGACGGTGGTGCGCAGCGACTTGCCGCTCTCGGGGAACTCGACGAACTCGTCCCACAGCAGCGTCAGCCCGTCGGCGTCGCTGTCGACGGCGGCGACGTGCAGCGTGACGCCGTCGCACACCTCGACCAGCTCCAGCCGGCCGTCGCCGTCGAGCTCGATCAGCTGCACCTGGCCGTAGTTGCGGCCGTTGACGTCCGGCCCGGAGATCCAGTCGACCCGGCCGCGCCAGCCGGACCCGGTGTCGAGCAGCGCGCCGGTGCGGCCGTCGTAGGCGAGGATCTGCCCGTACCCGGCGATCACCAGCTCGTTCCGCCCGTCGCCGTCCACGTCGCCGATGACCAGCTCGGGTGCGTATGCCCACTCGACGTAGTCGGGCGCGGTGCGCCACAGCTCGTAGCCCTCGGCGACGCCGCGGTCGAACGCGACCGCGATGCCGACGGGGCTCAGGTACGGCCAGACGACGATCTGCTCGCCGGCGACGCCGTCGGCGAGCGGGCCGATGCTCATCCAGTCGAACGCGACGACGGCGCCGAAGTCGCGCGTCCACAGGTGGGCGCCGGTGGCGGCGTCGAGCACCGTCACCGTCGTCGTGCCGATGACGACCACCTGCCGGCCGCCGTCGCCGGCCAGGTCGTAGACGCCGGCGATGTCGGCGGGGGAGAGGCCGGGCGCGGACCAGCGCGGCTCCAGCCGCGGACCGGTCGCGACGACCGACCCGGCGGTCAGGAACAGCAGCGACGTGGACCCGTCGCCGTCGAGGTCGGCCGCCATCACCCAGGGCGTCGAGCCGCCCAGGTAGGCGCTGGCCACGACCTTCGGCTGGCGGCGCAGGCCGCCGGGGAGCGGCTGGTGTCCGGTGTTGCGGGCGTCGGCGCGGGGCAGCGGCCACTGGCCGGGGGTGATCCGTCCCGGCCCGGTCACCGCTGCCGCGGTGCTGGTGAGGCCGGGGATGGCGGCGGCGCCGGCGGCGGCCGCCGCACCGGCGAGGAACGTTCGGCGACGTACAGAGGGCATGCCGGTCTCCGATCGTTGCGGGGGTGGGGTCAGAGGGTGCGGCGCTCCACGGTGCCGGAGCTGGTGCGGACGAGCAGTTCCCGCACGCCGCCGTCGGCGACGACGTGCGCCGGCGCCAGCGAGCCGTCGCTGCTGGACGTGTTCGCGGTGGCGAACGTCCGCTGCAGGGCCGGGATGGCGTCGGCGAAGGTGGCGATGCTGGTCAGCGTCAGCGCCGACTCGTTCCAGTGGTAGGCGCTGGTCTGCCACTTCGGGAAGTAGTACGCCGGCCCGAGCGGCTCGCCGGCGTTGCGGGTCGGGCTGATCAGCCACTCCTGCGTCCCGTCCCCGTCGACGTCGACGATGTCCCACAGGAACACGTCGTCCAGCTCGTACAGCGAGGTCGTCGAGCCGGGCTGGCTGACGTGCAGGCGCCAGCGGCCGTCGCGGAACACGTTGTAGGCCAGCCGCGAGGCGCCGGAGCGCTGCACGAACGGGTGCGCCGGGTAGCTGACGCGGTTCTGGTACTTGTGCCCGTCGGAGGCGTCGTGGGCGTAGCTGAAGAAGCGGTCCTGGACGGTGTTGGCGGCGGCGTCGTAGATCGAGACGTGTCGTTCGATGCCGCCCCAGACGTCGTAGCTCTGGGTGCCGGTGATCGCGTCCTGGTAGAGCGAGTAGTTGCTGGTCCCGGACAGCAGGACGACGGAGTTCGGGCTGCCGGGGTCGACGGCGACCAGCCCGTAGTTCCGCCCGGCGATGTCGGTGCGGCCGCCGGTCAGGTACGGCCGGTCGGCGATCAGCTGGCCGCTGCTGAGCGCGCCGATGGCGTACTGCACCACCCGGCCGCTGGTCCAGAAGACCGCGCGGTTCTGCCCGGCCACCGACGTGATCAGGCCGTTCGCGACGTGCGCGTACTGGATGTAGTCGGTGCCGGTGGGGTAGGTGTTCGGCTGCGCGTTCGGGTACGTGCTGTCATACGACGACGTCGACGGGTAGTAGAGCGCGCCGGCCGTGCTGAAGCTGCCGCCGCCGAAGCCGAGGTACCACGACGTCGTCGCGTAGTACGGCGACGTGAACAGCGTGCTGGTCTCGTCGCCCCAGAGCGGAGCCAGCTCCGACCACTGGTGCGTCGGGTACGGCGTGGTGCCGGGGAACGACCAGCAGATGTCGTTCATCGGGCTGAGCGGGGTGTGCTGGGTGCCGGTCGCGCCCTGATAGAAGTGCAGCGTCGTGGTGGTGAGCGGACTGACGCCGCACGTGCTGCCGGTGTTCGCCGAGATCGTGACGGCCACGTCCGGCCACCCGTCGGCGTCGAAGTCGTAGCCGCCGGACAGCTGCGTGCCGGTGGTCGAACGGGCCCACAGCTGGACACCGTCCTGGTCGTAGGCGCGCAACTGGCCGCCGCTGACCCGGTACCCGACGGCTTCGACGGGGGAGTGCCCGGTGACCGGCATGATCGGCAGGTAGCTGCCGTCGGCCAACTGGATGACGGTGCCGTCCTCAGGCGCGACGGCGAGCGCTGGGGCCGCGCTGACGCCCACACTCGCGGCGACGATGCCGGTCGTGGTGGCGGCGGCGATGAGGTTCCGGAACAGGCGACGATGTGGCATGGCGGGCTCCTTACCACAGACCTAGGACCTTAGTTACATGACCTAGGTCCTATCATGAGCGGAATTGCCCCGTCCATCCCCGTTTCACCGGGGGAGACGCGTGCGAGTGAGGCCCGGGTGCCCGACGCTCGGGGCTCGACGCCGACAGGTGCCCGGTGCCGACGCCGACCGGTGCCGGTGCCCGGTGCCAGGTGCCGTGGTTGACGGCTGGTGGGTGTGCCCGGCGTGCGGCGTTGGCTGGTGGCGGAGTGGTCGGCATGCCCGGCGCTGATCAACTCGGCGGTGGCGGCGGCGGGCAAACTGGTGGGCCGGGCGACGGCCGCCGAGACCGGGGCGTGCCCAGTCTTTCCCCGTCCCCTGATAGGTGCCCGTTCTTGGCCGCGGGGCCGTGGGTCAAGTCCGCCTCGTCGTCGCGAAGCGACCCCCTCGGGCGGACTTGAGGCGCGGTTGCGCGGTTGAGAGAATGGGCGCCAGGGGGACGGCCTACGTGGCAGACCCTGGCGAACGTGAGGTCAACCGAACCCGACCTCGTGCACGACCCCGTCAGCGGTGCCCGCCAGCAGGCCGGCCCCGCTCACGGCCAACGTCTCGACGGCGGCGCCGAGGCCGGGTAGCAGCTCCCGCCGGCCGCCGGCGGCATCGACCACCACCAATGCGCCACCGGCGGTCCCCGCGACGAACCCGCCGTCGACGGCGAGCAGGGGAGGCCGCACGGCCACGGGGCCGAGGTCGAGGCTCCAGAGCAGCTGGCCGGAAGCGGCCTCGAAGGCGTCCAGCCGGCCGGACCGGGTCACGCAGCCGAGCACCGGACCGGCCAGCGCGGCCTCGCCGGGGAAGTACGTCCACAGCGGCGCGCCGTGCCGCCAGCGGACCGCGCCGGAATCGTCGAGGAGGTCGATGCCGTGGATGCCGCCGACGCGCAGCCAGCCGGGCGCGGACTCCAGTCGCAGCGGCATTGTGTAGGCGGCGGTCCAGTCGTCCTTCGTCAGCACCTCGCCGGTGTGGGCGTCGCGCGCCGTGAACTGGCCGTGGTCGTCGTACGCGGCGAGCCACCGGCCCGACGGCGTCCGGGCGACGGCGGGCTGGTTCGGGTGCGGGCCCTGCGCGGCGTCGTGCCAGAGCGCCGTCCCGTCCAGCCGGTGCACGCCGACGTCGGCGGTGTGCACGCCCGTCCGCGAGGCCACCAGCAGCAGCGACGCGTCGTCGAACAGCAGCGCGTGGCTCGGGCGGCCGCGCGTGTCCACCACGCCGGCCGGCGACCAGCCCGACGGCTCCAGCCGCCAGCAGCGCACCGCCGTGTCCTCCAGGCAGGCGACGACGACCTCGCCGGACGGCGTCCGCCCGGCCGCCGCGACCCGCCCGGGTAGCGGCAGTTCCGAACCGTCGGGAAGGACGGCACGGCTGTCGCGCGGCCCGTCCAGCAGCACCACCGGCCCGGACGCGGACGTGACGGCGAGTGCGGACGCCCGCCGCCCGGCCGGCCGCACCGAACCCGCGGCCGAGCCGTCGGCGAGAACCCGGTGCAGCGCGCCGGAGGACGACACCAGCACCGCCGCGCCGGACGCCCCCGGGAACGCTCCGGCCACGTCCGCGACACCCAGCGCCGCCGACGCGCCGGACACCGGCGACCACCACGCGGCGGACCCTGATGGCTCCCGCATCAGCAGGCCGTCGCCCAACGCCACCAGCGAGCGCCGCTCGGCGTGGAAGGACAGCTCGGCGGGGAGCTCGTCCTCACCAGTGATCACCGGATGACCGGTGAAGGACGCGACGACGGTGAGATCGGGCAGCCGCACGGCCAGCGTCGGCTCGGCGCCGGTGAGGGCGCGCGAGACCGCCGGCGACACGACCGCGACCGAACCCGTCACGCCCCAGAAGTAGTGCCCGGCCAGCGTCGCGACGCGCGAGCCGGTGACGGCGTCGTCGACCACCGTCGTCCACGTCGCGCCGTCGTGGTGGCCGGTGACCAGCCACGGGTTCTCGCCGGGCCGTTCCACGACGGACGAGACCTGGGGGCGCAGCTCCTGCGCGTCGTGCGGCCAGTCCTTCTCGACGAACCGCCCCCACGCCCGCGCCAGCTCGCCGTCGCGGACCCGCGTCACCGAGTAGTACTCCTCGACCTGGCAGCTCACCAGCACGACGATGCGCCCGCCGGGCGCCGCCGCCGTCGTCAGCAGGCCGTACGGACGGGCGCACGGGTAGTCGCCGGGGTCGGGCCGGTACGCGGCCTCGGTCAGCGTCGAGCCGTCGGCCACCGACAGCACCAGCTGCAGCAGCCGCCCGTCCTCGCGCCCGAGCACCAGCCGTTCCGTACTGACGTCGGCGTCGCCGGTCCCGTAGCCGGAGCCGGTGCGGGTCGACAGCAGCAGCTGCGGCTCGCCCGTGCCGAGCACGTCCGCCACCACCAGCACCGGGCCGAACCCGGCGTCGTAGTGGCCGGCGAACTCGCGCACCCACACCGTCGAGACGTCACCGCCGGGCAGCAGCTCGCGGCAGGTGACGGCGGTCGCGTAGGTCGGCGCGGTGAACCAGAGCAGCCGGCCGCCGACGAGCGCCAGCTTGGACGACCCCGCACCGGACAGGTTCGTCCCGTCCGGCGCCTCGCCGCGCCAGGTCACGTCGCCGGTGTGCAGCGCCAGCCGGCGCAACAGCCGCTCGCCGGTCAGCACCAGCGCGGTGTCGTCGCGCACGTGCAGCACGCGCGTCACCGCCGACGTGCCGTCCGACCACAGCAGCGTGCCGTCCCACCGCCACGCCTGCAGCGTCGCGCCGGCCAGCACCAGCACGCACGGCGCGCCGCCCGGCCCGGCGAACTCCGCGACCTGGCGGACGTCGGCGCCGGTCGGCCAGCGCCGCACCACCCTGGCGCCCGAGGCCGCCCCGGCCGGCGGGGCGGTCATGGGCGGGCGGCCGTGGACCAGTAGCGGCGCGCCCGCTGGACGATCTCGACGGCGCTGCGCTGGGCGGCGTCGCCGTCGTGGGCGGCGATCGCGTCGATCAGGGCGACGTGCTGGTGGTTGGTCTCGTCGTGCCCGACGCCCTTCTGGCGGGTGATCTGGGCGCCGCGCCGCCGCTCCTCGGCCAGCGTGTCGGCGAGCACGCCGAGCATGCTGTCGACCAGCCGGTTGCCGCACGACCGCGAGATCAGCTCGTGCAGCCGCAGGTCGGCGGGCACGCGCGCCTCGAGGTCGTCGCCGGCCTCCAGCACCCGGGCCAGCGCCGACTTCATCTGCGCGATGTCGTCGTCGGTGGCCTGCTCGGCGGCCAGCCGGGCGGCGTGCCCCTCGAGCAGGGCGCGGAAGTCCATCAGCTCGTCGATGGCGCCCGGGTCGGTGTCGACGAGGAAGCGGATGTAGTTGCCCATCGCGTCGGGGCGCAGGCTGCCGACGACGGCCCGCTTGCCCTGCCGCGTGGAGATGATGCCCTCGTTGTTCAGAGTGCGCAGGGCGTCGCGGACCACGCGCTGGCTGACCTCGAACCGCTCGCCGTACTCGGCCTCGGACGGCAGCTCGTCGCCGGGTTGCAGCCCGCCCTTGGAGATGTCCGCGCGGATCCGCTCGGCCACCTGGACCCCCAGGGGCACGCGTCGTCCGTGGTCGGACAGCCGCCGGGTGAGGCGGTCGTCGTCGGGTGTCGTGGTCGCGGGCTCGTCCGTCTCTGTGCCTGATCGCGCCACCGTCGCGTCACATCCTTTCAGCCGTTACCGGGGTTGGCCGGGGCAGCAGCATAGTTCAGCACTTGCTAAGTAAACACCTAAGTCCTAGGTTCTAGGAAGGAGGTGCCATGAAGATAGATCGAATTCGATCGTGGCCGGTGGATTTCGGCTTCTACAACGCCGTGTACGTCCAGGTGGAGACCGACGACGGCGCGGTCGGGGAGGCCGAGGTCGCCATGCGGCGGCGGACGCGGTCGATCGTGGCGCTCATCGAGGAGCTCGGGGACGAGTTGCGCGGCCAGGACCCGACCCGGATCGAGCAGCTCGGCGAGCGCATGTACCGCGACGCGTTCCTCGGCGGCACGCTGCTCACCATCGGCATCAGTGCCATCGACATGGCGCTGTGGGACCTGAACGCGCGGGCGCTCGGCGTGCCCGTGCACCGGCTGCTCGGCGGCGCGTTCCGCGACGAGGTGCGCGTCTACACCCACGCCCGGGCCGGCGAGTCGCCGGAGGCGCTGGCCGAGACGGTCCGTGCGCGGGTCGCCGCCGGGTTCACCGCGATCAAGACGACGCTGCCCGGGTTCTACGAGAAGGTCACCAGCGTCCGGCACGAACGGGTCCAGCTGGTCCCGCCGCGCCAGACGGAGACCGAGCTGCTGCCGCCGTGGATCTTCGGCCACATCGCCGAGTACTTCGCCGCCGCCCGCGAGGCCGCCGGGCCCGAGGTCCACCTCATGGTCGACTGCCACGGCCGGCTCAACGTGCCGAACGCGATCAGGCTGGCCGAGGCGCTGGCGCCGTACGACCTCACGTTCATCGAGGAGCCGGTGCCGTACGAGCGGCCGGACTGGCTGCGCGAGGTGTCCAGCCGGGTCAGCACGCCGATCGCGGCCGGCGAGCGGTGGGGCAACCACCTGTCCAGCGCGCCGTTCATCGAGCAGCACGCGGTCGCCGTCGCCCAGCCCGACGTCGGCATCTGCGGCGGCCTGACGCCGGCGAAGAAGATCGCCACCCTGGCCGAGGCGCACGGCATCTCGGTCGCGTTCCACAACCCGTTCGGGCCGCTGCAGAGCGCCGCCACCTGGCAGCTCTCCGCGACCCTGCCGAACTTCCTGCTCAGCGAGTCGATGATCACGCCGGAGCAGGCGCCGTACTGGGAGCGCTACGTGGAGAATCCGCCGCAGGTGACCGACGGCGTCTGGCGGGTCGACGACGCGCCCGGGCTGGGTCCGCGGCTGCGGATCGACGAGCTGGAGCGGTCCGAGCCCCGGTTCGTCCTGGACCTCGGGGGCACCCGGTGAGCGCGCCGTTCGACGTGCTGATCGAGCACGGCACCGTCGTCGACGGCACCGGCAACCCGGCCTTCGCGGCCGCCGTCGGGATCAGGGACGGACGGGTGACGCTGCTGCGCGGCGCCACGGCGGACGTGCCGGCGCTGGAGCGGATCGACGCGGCCGGGCTGGTCGTCGCGCCCGGCTTCATCGACCTGCACAGTCATTCCGACCTCGTCCTGCTCGGCGACCCGGACCTGGAGATGAAGGTCCGCCAGGGCGTCACCACCGAGGTCATCGGCGTCGACGGGCTGTCGTACGCGCCGTTCGACCGGCCGGCCGACCTGCACGGGTTCGCCGAGCAGAACGCCGGCATCGCCGGGCTGCCCGCGGAGCCGCTGGGCTGGCGCTCGATCGCGGACCAGCTGGACTCCTACGACCGCCGGCTCGCGGTGAACGTGGCGACGCTGGTCGGCAACACGGCGCTGCGGGTCAACGCGCTCGGCTGGGAGCCCGGCGTCGCGGACGGCGCGGCGCTGGACCGCATGCGCGGCCAGGTGCGCGACGCGATGTACGACGGCGCGTTCGGCCTGTCCACCGGCCTGGACTACCCGCCGGGCGCGCACGCGACGACGGACGAGCTGATCGCGCTGGCGGCCGAGGCGGCCGAGCTGGGCGGCATGTACCACACGCACGTCCGCTACGGACTCGGCGACACCTACCTCGACCCGTTCCGCGAGGCCGTCGACATCGCGCGCCGGTCCGGCGCGCCGCTGCAGGTCACGCACTTCTCCCGGTCCGCCCGGGCGACCTACACCGGCGGCGCGCAGCGGATGCTGGACCTGCTGCAGGACGAGCGCGACGCCGGGCTCGACGTCACGTTCGACACCTACACCTACGAGTGGGGCGGCACCCGGCTGAGCCGGCTGCTGCCGCTGTGGGCGCAGGAGGGCGGGCCCGACCGGCTGCGCGAGCGGCTGGCCGGCGGCGCGACGCGCGACCGCATCGCCGCCGAGGTCGAGTCCAGCGGCGCCGCCCGGCAGTACGTCGCCAGCGCGCCGTTCTCCGACCTGCGGCTGGGCTACCTCACCAGCCCCGAGCACGACCGCTTCGAGGGCTGGTACCTGTCCGAGGTGGTCAGCACCCTGGGCGTGTCGCTCGGCCGGGTGATCTGTGACCTCGTCGCGGCCAACCCGGGCGCGACGTTCACCCGGCCCAGCCCGCACGCGATGACGCTGTGGAAGTTCGTCTGCCACCCCCTGGGCATGATCGCCAGCGACTCCGTCTTCATCGGGCTGGCGCCGAGCCCGCGGGCGTACGGCTGCTTCACCCGCGTGCTGGCCGACTTCGTCCGGGAGGAGCAGCTGCTCTCGCTGCCCGAGGCGGTGCGCAAGATGTCGTCGTTCCCGGCGCAGCGGCTCGGGCTGCCCGACCGCGGCGTGCTGCGCGACGGCGCCGTGGCCGACGTCGTCGTGTTCTCGCTGGAGGCCAGCCAGGCGCCGGCCAACTTCGAGCGGCCGCGGCAGCTGGCCGAGGGCGTCACCGACGTGTTCGTCTCCGGCACCGCGGTGCTGCGCGACGGCTCGATGACCGGCGCCCGGCCGGGACGGGCGCTGCGCGGGCCCGCGTACGGTCGTGCGCCGTCGGCCCCGCTGGTGCCGGTGGCGGAGGAGGCGCTGGCGGACGACTGAACGGTCAGCGGGGGAGCGGCACCGGCGCCGGGCGGCGGTGCCGGACCCCGTGGACGGCGGCGATGGTGGCGGTCAGCGCGGCGGCGATGCTGGCGATGACGAACGAGACGACGTAGCCGTCGACCTTCGGGATGGACGTGCCCGCGATGAGCGAGCCGGTCAGGATGGCCGCCGTCGCAGCGCTGGCCACGCTGCCGCCGGCCGTGCGGACCAGCGAGTTGATGCCGCTGGCGATGCCGCTCTGGTGCATCGGGACGTGCTCGACGGCGAGCGTGCCGAGCGCCGCGTACGCGATGCCGAAGCCGATGCCCTGGATGCCGCTGAAGATCATGACGTCCAGCGGGGTGTCGTGGTTGACGGCCAGCCACACGTAGCTGAGCGCGGCGAACGTCGCGCCGACGGCCAGCGTGAACGCCGGGCCGAGCCGGGCCTCGAACCGTCCGGCCAGCACCGAGAAGACCAGCATGGTGACGGTGCTCGGCAGCATGTACAGGCCCACGTCGAGCACCGAGCCGCTGAGGCCGTACCCGGCGACGTCGGACGGCGTCTGGATGAGGTTCGACACCAGCGTGAACGCCGCGAACATGGCGAAGCCGAGCAGCACCGACGCGAGATTCGCCGACAGCGACTTCGGCCCCGTCAGCAGCCGCAGGTGCACCAGCGGCTCGCGCACCCGCCGCTCCACCAGCACCCACGCGGCGCACAGCACGACGGCGGCGGCGAACAGGCCGAGCGTGCGGCCGTCGGTCCAGCCCCACGAGTTGCCCTGGCTGATCCCCAGCAGCAGCCCGACCAGCCAGCCGGCCAGCAGCAGCGCGCCGGCGACGTCGGGCCGGCCGCCGCGCCGCTCGCCCGCCTCGACGGTGAACCGCACCACCAGCAGCATGGCCAGCCCGGCCATACCGGCGGAGATCCAGAACACCGGGTGGTGGCTGGTCGTGCGGTCGGCGATGACGCCGGTGACCAGCATGCCCGCGCTGCCGCCGACACCCATGGTGGCGCTGACGATGCCGATGGCCGACATCACCCGCTCGCGCGGGAAGGTGTCGCGGATGATCCCGATGGCCAGCGGGATGACCGCCGCGGCCGCGCCCTGCAGGGCCCGCCCGGCGATCAGCACGCCGAGGGAGTCGGACAGCGCGCACACCGTCGAGCCGGCCACCAACAGGCCCATGGTGACCGTGATCATCCGCCGCTTGCCGTACATGTCGCCGAACCGCGACAGCAGCGGCGTCGCGACCGCGCCCGCCAGCAGTGTCGCGGTGAACACCCACGAGACCGCGGTGACGGACGTGTCGAAGGTCTGCTGCAGCCGGGGGAGCAGCGGCAGCACGAGCGTCTGCTGGAGCGACACCACCAGCCCGGCCGCGCCGAGCGCCAGCAACGTGAGCCCCGGGGTCGCGGTGCGGCGGGCCCCGGGGCGCTCGGCGGCGAGGGTGGCGACAGCTTCGGTCATGCGGGCTCCTGCCGTACCGGGCATGGGCGGGGTGAGGGCACGGCGGCGGCGACGTGCTCCGCCAGACTACCCGACTGGTTGCCTGCTGCAACCATATATTCGGCGGCTCGGAAGCCCCATCGGAGTGTTCAGCACGCCCGGGTGGATGCCGTCGGCCTGTTGCCGTGCTTGCCCAGCTCGGCGGGGACGACCGGGTGTGGCGCGCCGCCCCTGCCGACAGGCGGCGCAGGTGTCGAAGGCGACTCAGGGTGTGCGGTCAGGGCGAGGCGAGCAGCCGGAACCCGACGCCGTCGACGGAGGCCGCGGTGGCCGAGAGGACGGCGACGCCGGTGTCGGCGGCGCGGTCGAGGCCGATCCACGACCGGAACCCGCCGGACCCGCCGTTGTGCCAGGTGACCTCCCGGCCGCGCACCCTGGTGGTGACCCAGCCGGCGCCGATGCGGGTGCCGCCGGCGAACGTCGCGACCGGCTCCAGCGCGGCCACACCGGGCGCCGTCCCGTCCAGCAGCGCCTCGATCAGCCGGGCGAGGTCGCTGATCGACGCGCGGACGCCGCCGGCCGGCCCGAGCGCCGGGTTGGCCCACGGATCGCGCGGGCGGCCCCGGCGGCTGCGCCCGGCGAGGGCGGACGGCCGCAGCAGGGTCGCGTCGGCGGGCACGTAGAGGCCGGTCAGCTCGAGCGGCCCGGCCAGCCGCTGCTCGACCATGGCCGCGTACGTCGTGCCGGCCGCGGCCGCGAGGCCGTGCCCGAGCAGCTCGAAGCCGAGGTTGGAATAGCGCGGCCGAGCCGGCTCGCGGCGCACGCGGACGCCGCGGGCCTGCGCGAACAGCTCGTCCAGCGTCTCGGTGTACGGGTTCGTGCCGTGCCGCCACAGCCGGAACGTGCGCCGCCACGGCTGCGCGGCCGGCGGCAGCCGGGGCAGCCCGGCGCGGTGCGTGCTGAGCGCGTCCAGCCGGGCCCGGGCGACCGGCGCGCCGTCCAGCGGGAGCAGCTCGCCGAGCGTGGTCTCCGGCCGGACCTCGCCGCGGCCGACGGCGTCGGTGTAGAGCAGGCCGGTCAGCGCCTTCGATACCGAGGCGAGCTCGAAGTCGGAGCCGAGGTCCGCGCCGTGGGCGGCCGCGCGGACGGCGGACGGGGTGACGACGGCGGCCGCCGCGACCGGGTGCCGCGGGCCGAGCTCGTCGGCCAGTCGGAGTCCGAGCCGGGCGTCGCCGTCCACGCGTGGAGTCATGTCGTCAACCTAGGTTGACGACGCCTCGGCTGTCAACCAAGGATGACAGACGGCTACGGCACGGTGAGCAGGTAGTCGTCGGCGCCGGCGTCCCAGCGCAGCTCGATGGTGCCGGTGGTGGCGGCGGCACGGACGAACTGGAGGAAGCTGCGGAACCCGAGCGCCTGCTCGCTGAAATCGGGCCGGACCCGGCGCAGCTGGTCCTTCAGGCCGGACAGCGCGGCCCGGCCGTGCTTCGCCGTGAGGTCCAGGACGACGGAACGCAGCAGGTCGAACGCCTCCTGCTGGCCGTCCAGCGCCGGCAGCAGCACCTCCGGGTCGCCCTTGGTCGGGCCGTCGGCCAGCTCGACGACGTGCCGCTCGGCGAGGTGGCGCAGCAGCTCGCCGAACGCGCGGAACCCGTGGTCGGCCTCGTTGAACGTGGGGTCCTTGCGCAGCAGGGTGCGCTTCAGCGTCGACGCCGTCACCTGGCCGCCGGTGCGTTGCAGCCCGGCCACGCTCTGCGCGACGACGCCGGCGAGGTCGTCGAGGTCGCGCTCCTTGGCGGCGGGCGACTCCTCCTCCGACGGCGAGGGTGTCGCCGCTGGCGCGGGCTCGACCCCCTCGAGGTCGTCGTAGTAGAGGAACTCGTCGCACGCGGGCGGCAGCAGCGCCGACGTCGAGCCCCGGATGCCGACGCCGATGACCCGCTTGTTCAGCTCGCGCAGCTTGTACACCAGCGGCGTGAAGTCGCTGTCGCCCGTGCCCACGACGAACGTCGACACGTAGTCGCGCACGAACGCCAGCTCGATGGCGTCGACGGACAGCTTGATGTCGGCGGCGTTCTTGCGGGAGGCGCCCATGCGCTGCGGCATCTCGATCAGCTCGACGTGCGAGCGGGTCAGCATGCGGCGGTCCTCGTCGAAGTAGGACCAGTCGGCGTACGCGCGGCGCACGACCACCCGGCCGCGCTCGGCCAGCGCGTCGGCGATCGGGCGCACGTCGAAGGCCAGCCCGCCGAGGTCCTCGCGGGCGCCGATGGCGAGATTCTCGTAGTCCAGGAAGAGGGCGATGCGATCTTCGTCGTCCACACCGGAAGGCTACGCCCGCACGGGCCGCGGAGAAGCAGATCTGAAGACGTTGTGAAGGTGTCGCTCCCTAGCGTCGGCCGCGACAGCCGACACAGGAGGAACGATGATCCGGAAGATCACCACGAGCCTGCTCGCGGCGGGGGCGCTGGGTGCCGCCGCTCTCGCGGGCGGCGGACCCGCCGCCGCCACCACGCAGGCCGAGCCGGCGCCGTCGACGGGCCCCATCTCCGCGATGGCGTGGCGCCACTCCGGCTTCTTCTCGAACGCGAACGCGTGCTTCTTCACGCTGGCGCTGACGCGAGCGGGCGGCACCTACACCATGCCGGGCACGGGGCCCTGCTACCACTCGGCCCAGGGCTACTTCTTCCACTACTGGAAGTGACGGCCTGGGGCCGCGCCGCGGAACGTCTCGCGGTACGTGCGCGGCGTGGTGCCGGCGTAGGTGTGGAAGTGCCGGCGCATCGCCTCCGTCGACCCGAACCCGGCGGCGTGCGCGACCTGCGTCACCGTCAGCCGCGAGTCCTCCAGCAGGGCGCGGGCCCGGTCGACCCGGCGCCGGGCGATCCAGGCGGCCAGGCTGTCGCCGGTCTCGTCGCGGAACCGCCGCTCGAGCGTGCGCGGGCTCATGTGCGCCTGCGCGGCGACGCCGGTGAGGGTCAGCGGCTCGGCGAGGTGCTCGTCCAGCCAGTCGAGGACCGGCGAGAGCGGCCCGGACGGGCGGGGACCGGGCCGGGCGTACTGGGCCTGTCCGCCGGCGCGGTGCGGCGGGCTGACGAGCACGCGGGAGACGTCGTTCGCGTAGGACTGGCCGTGGTCCTGGCTCAGGACGTACAGGCACAGGTCGGCCGACGCGAGCATGCCGCCCGACGACAGCACCTGCCCGTCGTCGACGTACAGGGCGTGCTCGACGAGGACGGCCTCCGGGAACGCCGCGCGGAACTCGTCGGCCAGCGCCCAGTGCGTCGTGACGCGGCGCCCGCCGAGCACCCCGGCCTGGCCGAGCACGAAGGCGCCGGCGCACAGCGACACCAGGCGCGCGCCGTCGTCGGCGGCGCGGGCGACGGCGTCGAGGACGGCGCGATCCTGCGGCGCCCAGGGCGCCTCCAGCCCCGGGACGACGACGGTGTCGGCGCCGGTGATCCAGTCGACCGGCTTGAGGTCGCTCATGGTGAACCCGAGCGACGTCGGCGTCGGGGCCAGGCCGCAGACGCCGATCTCGTACGGCGGCTCGGGCTCGTCGCGGATCTTCGCGAACACCGACGGCCGGCGGCCGAACGCCTGCACGGCCACGGCGAGGTCGAGGACGAACGTCCCGCCGAGGACGATCATCGCCACCCGATGACGGCCCACTCCTACCCCCCGTGGCCGGAATCGTGGGAACTCTGACGCTCAGCGTAGTGCCTGGCCAGCGGGTTGCCCACGATGATCGGCAGATGGAACCGGACACCATCGTGCTCGTGCACGGCTTCTGGGTGACGCCCCGGAGCTGGGAACACTGGATCACGCACTACGAGGCGAAGGGCTACCGGGTCATCGCGCCCGGCTACCCGGGCTTCGAGGTCGAGGTCGAGGCCCTGCGCGAGAACCCGCAGATCATCGTCGACGTCACCGTCCCCGCGATCATCGAGAAGATCGAGGGCACCCTCCGCGAACTGGACCGCCCGCCGATCATCATCGGCCACTCGGCCGGCGGCGCGTTCACCCAGATCCTCCTCGACCACGGCTTCGGCGCGGTCGGCGTCGCCCTCAACTCCGCGCCGACCGAGGGCGTCCGCGTCGTCCCGTTGTCGCAGGTCAAGTCGACGTTCCCGGTGCTGAGGAGCCCGGCGAACCGGCACAAGGCCGTCGGGCTGACGGCGGAGCAGTGGCGGTACGCGTTCACGAACACCTTCACCGAGGAGGAGTCGAACGCGCTGTACGAGCGCTACCACATCCCGGCCAACGGCGGGATCCTGTGGGGGAGCGTGCTGGCCAACTTCCAGCCCGGCCCGCAGGAGACCTGGGTCGACTATGCGAACGACGACCGGGCGCCGCTGCTGTTCGTGTCCGGCGGCGAGGACCACATCATGCCGCCGGCCATCCAGCAGTCGAACCGGAAGCACTACAAGTCCGACACCGTCACCGAGATCCGCGAGTACGAGGGCTACGCGCACCTGCTGCCCGCGCAGAAGGGCTGGGAGCAGATCGCCGACGACGTCCTGGCCTGGGCGGTGGAGCACGCCCGGTGATCCTCACCCACATCGGCGGCCCCACCGTCCTCGTCGAGGTGGACGGCTGGCGGCTGCTCACCGACCCCACCTTCGACCCGGCCGGGGGCCGGTACGCGTTCGCCTGGCGTGCGTCGACGGCGAAGCTGACCGGGCCGGCGCTGGCCGTGGACGAGCTGCCGCCGATCGACGCCGTGCTGCTCTCGCACGACCACCACGCCGACAACCTCGACGTGGCGGGGCGGTCGCTGCTGGCGTCGGCCGGAACGGTGGTGACGACGGTGTCCGGCTCGCGCCGGCTGGGCGGCTCCGCCGTCGGCCTCGCGCCCGGTGCGTCGACGGTGCTGGCGGGCCGGGGCGCGCGGCCCGACCTGACCGTCACGGCCACACCGGCGCGGCACGGCCCGCCGCTGTCGCGTCCGATCGCCGGTGACGTCATCGGGTTCGCCGTGCGCGTCGGCCCGGCGTCGGCGGTGGCGCTGTGGATCACCGGCGACACCGTGCTGTACCGCCCGCTGCGGGAGGTGGCCGCGTCCCTGGCGGTGGACGTGGCGCTGGTGCACGTGGGCGGGGTGCGGTTCGGTCTCACCGGGCCCGTGCGGTACACGATGACGGGCCGCGACGCGGTGTCGCTGATCGGGACGCTGCGGCCGCGGGTCGCCGTCCCCGTCCACTACGAGGGCTGGTCCCACTTCGCCGACGGCCCGGCCGGCCTCGACACGGCCCTCGCCGCCGCGCCGGCGGACGTCCGCCAGCGGGTCCGCCGGGTCGAGCTCGGCGTCCCCACACCGATCGATTGACGTGAAGCCGTTGTGTCCTACCCACTCGCCACGATCGGGCGATGACACCGCTTCCGCGAGAACTGGCCACGGTCCTCGATGCCGAGCCCGTCGAACAACGAGCGTTCGACTGGTCGCGCCTCGCCTGGGACAACCAACTGCACGATCTGCCGGACGTCAGGGCGGTCCTCGGTGAGCTGCCGCGTGCGGTGAACCGGGCGGCGGCCCGTGAAGCCGTCCTGCGAGAACTGGAGCGGGATCAGGTCATCGGTGCGTTCGTCGTCGCCATGGTGTGGGGCTATGGAAACACCGGCTACGGACCGAGCCGGGTGCGCTGGATGCTGACCGGGTCGAAGGGTGCGGCGTCGTATCGCGCCGCTGTCCTGCGCGACGAGGTCACGGCGAAGCTCCGCGGCGCGGTGGACGTCGTGCGGGAGGATGGCGCCGCTTCCGCCTACGCCTACATGTACGGCAAGGGACGCGTGGCGTACCTGGGCGGCGCGTTCTTCACGAAGTGGCTCTACTTCGCCTCGGCGGTCGACGGTGTCGACGCGGCGAACGCCGCGCCGATCCTCGACCAGCGCGTCGTCGCCTGGCTGACATCGGCGGCTGGCACCCATCTGCGGCCGGACCGGACCGCGTCGTACCGCACGTACCTCGACCTGCTCGACGCCTGGGGTGGGCCCTTCGGCCGGACGCGAGTCCAGGTCGAGCAGGCGATCTTCGAGCTCACCCGGGCGTGAGCGGCTGCTCGAGGTGGCGTGGTGGCGGGAGGGCGGTGCATGCCGGCCGCGGCGGACGGCGCCGTCGTACCCGGCCACCACCACGCGCCGCGCCGTCACGGGCACAGGCTAGGAGAGGATGGAGCCGCCGGCGCCGACGACGACAGGGAGCATGCTGATGGAGTACACCCGGCTGGGCGGTTCGGGCCTGCGGGTGAGCCGCATCGGGCTCGGCTGCATGAGCTTCGGCGACCCGTCCCGCGGCTACGGCGACTGGTCCCTCGACGACGACGCGGCCGAGCCGATCTTCCGGCAGGCCGTCGAGCTCGGCATCACGTTCTGGGACACCGCGAACGTGTACGGCTTCGGGTCGTCCGAGGAGATCGTCGGCCGGGCCGTGCGGCGCTACACCCGCCGCGAGGACGTCGTCCTGGCCACGAAGGTGTTCTTCCCCATGCACGACGGCCCGGGCGGTTCGGGGCTGTCGCGCAAGGCGATCATGGAGCAGGTCGACGCGTCACTGCGCCGGCTCGGCACCGACTATGTCGACCTCTACCAGATCCATCGCCTCGACCCGGACACACCGGCCGACGAGACGATGGAGGCCCTGCACGACGTCGTCAAGGCGGGCAAGGCGCGCTACCTCGGTGCGTCGTCGATGTGGGCGTGGCAGTTCGCGAAGCTGCAGTACACCGCCGACCTCGGCGGCTGGACCCGGTTCGTGTCCATGCAGAACCAGTACAACCTCATGCAGCGCGAGGACGAACGCGAGCTGTTCGGCCTGCTCGCCGACCAGGACGTCGGCAGCATCCCGTGGAGCCCGCTGGCCAGGGGGCGGCTGGCCCGGCCGTGGGCCGAGCGCACCATGCGTGGCGACACCGACGAGCTGCTGCGCGAGCGTTACACCGGCGACCAGCCGATCGCCGACGCCGTCCAGCGGGTCGCCGAGGCGCGCGGCGTGCCCATGGCGCAGGCGGCGCTGGCGTGGGTGCTGCGCAACCCGGTGGTCAGCGCGCCCATCGTCGGGCCGACGAAGCCGCACCACCTTCCCGACGCCGTGGCGGCGCTCGACCTCGACCTCACCGACGACGAGGTGGCCGCCCTGGAGGCGCCCTACACGCCCCGCCTGCCGACCGGCTTCGTCTGATGGCGCCGGCTCACCCCGAGCGCGGTCGGCGCCGCCGGCTGGTCGGCGGTGGGTCGGCGGTGCGGGCGGCGGTTCACGCCTGGTTCACCCGGCCCGCCCGTAGGGTGGGTGCCCTCCCGGCCGGGAGGGGCCCGTGCTCCCGGCGAACCGCTGGTCACCGGCGCGGGCTGGCGTGGTCGTCGCGGCCGGGAGTCGTCGTGTGGGGCGGCGGTTCACGCCTGGTTCACACGGCCCGCCCGTAGGGTGGGTGCCCTCCCGGCCGGGAGGGGCCTGTGCTCCCGGCGAACCGCTGGTCACCAGCGCGGGCTGGCGTGGTCGTCGCGGCCGGGGCCCGTCGGTCATCGGCCCAGGGCTGGCGTGGTCGTCGCGGCCGGGAGTCGTCGTGTGGGGCGGCGGTTCACGCCTGGTTCACCCGGCCCGCCCGTAGGGTGGGTGCCCTCCCGGCCGGGAGGGGCCCGTACTCATGGCCGAGGACACTGTGCTCCCGGCCGGAAGGACATCGTGCTCCGGGCAAGCCGATGAGCGCGGCCATGCGCTCGCGCCGTCGAGACTCGGGTTGGAGGGCGGGGCGGCGCAGGAGCGGCGGCCCGCGAGCCGGCCCCCAAACCGGCCCGCCCGGCCGAACGTGCGCTGCGGCCCGGACAACACTTACGTGAGTACAGCGTTTGCTGTACTGTCCCGTCGCATGACGGTGACCGCGGAACACACCGACGCGCTGGCGCGGCTCGGGTACGCGCTGTCCGACGGCACGAGGGCACGGATCCTGCTGGCGCTGCGCGAGGCGCCGGCGTTCCCGTCCGACCTGGCCGCCGAGCTGGGGGTGTCCAAGCAGGTGATGTCCAACCAGCTGAGCTGCCTGCGCGGCTGCGGCCTGGTCGCGGCGTCTCAAGAAGGACGGCGCACGCGCTACCGGCTGGCCGACGCGCACCTGGGGCGGGCGCTGGGCGAGCTGCTGGAGCTCGTCCTCGTCGTCGACCCCACGTGCTGCGGCCCGGAGGGGTGCACATGCCGGTGAACACCAGGCGCGACGTGCTGCGTCGCCGGGTGCGGCTGATCGTGGCGACGACCATCGGCTACAACGTGGTCGAGGCGGTCATCGCGATCTCGGCCGGCACGGCGGCGTCGTCGGCGGCGCTGATGGGGTTCGGCCTCGACTCCGTCGTCGAGGTGGTGTCGGCCGCGGCCATCGCCTGGCAGTTCGCCGGTCGCGACCACGAGGCGCGCGAGCGGACGGCCCTGCGCGTCGTCGCGTTCTCCTTCTTCGCGCTGGCGGCGTACGTGACGTTCGAGGCGGTCCAGGCGCTGGCCGGCGCCGAGGAACCGGACCACAGCAGCGTCGGCATCGTCCTGGCGGCGGTGAGCCTGGCCGTCATGCCGGCGCTGTCGTTCGCCGAGCGGCGCACCGGGCGCGAGCTGGGCTCGGCCGCGGTGGTCGCCGACTCCAAGCAGACGCTGATCTGCAGCTACCTGTCGGCGGTGCTGCTGGCCGGGCTGGTGCTGAACTCCGCGCTCGGCTGGTGGTGGGCCGACCCGCTGGCCGCGCTGGTGATCGCCGGGTTCGCCGTCCGCGAAGGTGCCGAGGCCTGGCGCGGCGACGCCTGCGCGACGTCGGCCGGCGCGCTGCTGCGCGACCCCGAGACCGACGGCTGCGGCCCGGACTGCGACTGCTGCTAGGGCGGGGTCACGGGCAGCACCTCGGCGGGCGGGCGTCCGGTGAGCGCGGCGACGTCGCCGGTGACGGCGGCCCAGCGGCCCAGGCGGATGGACTCCAGCATCGTCGTGTAGGCGTGCGCCCACCAGGACGTCTCGCCGCCGTCCAGCAGCGCCGCCTGGTACGCGCTCGCCGGGACGTCGGCGTAGCGGGCGCCGGGCGCGAACGCCGCCACGACGTCGGCGACGGGCAGCGCGGCCGGCCCGGTGAGGTCGTGGTGCGTGTTCGACGGCGGCCGCACCGCCAGTGCGGCCAGTGCCCGCCCGACGTCGGCCCGGGCCACCAGCGACACCCGCGCGTCGCCGGCCGGCAGCCGCACCTCGTCGCCGTGCCGGGCGCCGCGGACCAGCGCGGCGAAGAACTCGGCGAACACCGAGGCGCGGGCCAGCGAGTAGCCGCAGCCGGCGGCCGCCAGCAGCTCCTCGGTGTGCCCGTTGGTGACGGCGTAACAGAACGGCGACCCGGCGTCGGCGTCGAGCCCGCTCAGCGCGACGACGTGCCCGACCCGCGCGTCGGCGGCCGCCCGCACGACGTTCGCGTGGTGCAGCATGACGGTGGCCGCGTGGCCGTCGCTGGACACGAACACCAGCGTGTCGACACCGGTCAGCGCGGCGCGCAACGACTCGGGGTCCGCATAGTCCGCGGCGGCGACGGTGACGCCCGGCGGCGGGTCGTACGCGGCGGGCCGGCGCACCAGCGCCACCACCTCGTGCTCAGGCGCCAGGAACGCCGCCACCTGACCGCCCAGCCGCCCGCTCGCCCCCGTCACCGCGATTCGCACGCGGGCGAGCCTACGCGGCTCCGAACACCGGCCGCCCGGGCGCGACGTCCTCGTCGTCGGGGACGCCGATGTTCTGGCACGCGGTGAGCAGCCAGCGGCCGTCCTCCTTGGCCATGACCCACAGCGGCGACCCGACGTCCAGCCCGTCGGGTGTCGTGTAGACCTGGCGCAGCTTCACGGCGGCGACGTCGGGACGGATGAACAGCACGTGCTCCAGCTCGAACCGCACCGACATGTCCGTCATGCCACCGGGCAGCACCTGCCGGGTGAACGCGGCGATCTCGTCCAGCCCGTAGAGCCGCTTCCCGCCGCCGGTGGTCCAGATGGCGTCGTCGCGGAACAGCGCCAGGAACTCGTCGGGCAGCTCGTTGTTCTGCGCGTGCTCGACGACGTCGATGACGCGGCGGATGGCGTCCAGCTCGGCCTCGGCGGCCACGGCCTCGATCTGTGTGGTCATGCCGCCAGCCTGCTACCTCAACCGCACTTGAGGTCAAGACGACATCACCCGGAACGGGTGGGGCCGGACCCGGCCGGGCGGGGTGACGATCCACCAGGGGGTGGTCCGGATGACCGAGGTGGCGCTGCCGATCATGTCCAGCAAGCGGCTGGGGGAGCTGCTCACGCTGTTCAAGGAGGCCGATTCCGTCGAGCTGAAACTGAGTGTGCCGGACGGGGACCAGCGATCCGCGGTCGCGGCGCTGGGGATGGACCCGCTGGAGGCGCAGATCCGGCAGGTCGTGTTCTTCGACACGCCGGACCTCGCGCTGGACCGCGCCGGCGTGGTGGTCCGCGCGCGACGGGTGCAGCGCCGGCCCGGCGACGCGGTCGTGAAGCTGCGCCCGGTGGAGCCGAAACGGCTGTCGCCGTCGCTGCGGCAGTCGCCGGACTTCGGGGTTGAGGTCGACGCGATGCCGGGCGGCTCGTTCGTGGCGTCCGGACGGCTCAAGGCCCCGGTCGACAACGCGCACGTCATGGACGTGCTGGCCGGGCGGCGGCCGATCCGCAAGCTGTTCACGAAGCAGCAGCGCGACCTGTTCGCCGCGCAC
This sequence comes from Jiangella alba, assembly GCF_900106035.1. GTDB lineage: Bacteria > Actinomycetota > Actinomycetes > Jiangellales > Jiangellaceae > Jiangella > Jiangella alba. Next base: position 2,773,787 of record NZ_FNUC01000003.1, on the reverse strand, counting down.
GCGCCCGAAGGGCTGGAGCTGGACGAGCTGAGCGCGCTCGGGCCGATCCCGATCATGAAGCTCAAGTTCTCGCCCGGGGAGTACGGCCGCCGCCTGGTCGCCGAGCTGTGGTTCTACCCGGACGGCGGCCGCATCCTGGAGCTGTCGACCAAGTGCCTGCCCGGCGAGGCGCTCAACGTCGCCGCGGAGTCGCGGGCCTTCCTCGGCGAGCGCGGCATCGACCTCGGCGGCGTGCAGCAGACGAAGACCCGGACGGCGCTGACGTACTTCTCCGAGCAGCTCTCGTCAGGAGGGTGAGTCCTCCTCCGGTGCGGCGATGACGGCGGCCGCGGCCTCGGCGCTGACGGCGTGCCGCGCGATGTTGCGGTAGCCCTCCAGCCCGGCCTGCAGCCGCTCGATCATCCGGTCCTCGGCGACGGCGATGATGGCGGACGTGCCGGGCTCGAGGCTGTCGCCGATGGAGCGCAGGTCGTCGTCCTGGAAGCCCTTGTCGCGCACCTTGCCCCAGATGCCGCCGCCGGCCGCGCCGACCGCCGCCGACACCAGCAGCCCGGGCGGGAAGATGAGGCCGACGATGCCGCCCGCGACGGCGCCGCGCTTGGCCCACGTCTTGCCGCCGGGGTCGGTGGTCTCCTGGAACGTCACCTTGCCGTCGGCGCGGCGGACCACGACGGCGGCGTCGATGAGGTCGATGGAGCCCTCGCGGGCCATCGCGCGGAAGTCCTTCAGGGCCTGGCCGGCCTCGTCCTCGGTGCCGAAGGCGGCCACGAAGACCTCGACGTTGCTGTCACTCATGATGAGGTTCCTCCCGTACGGGTCTGCTGGCAGGACTGCGCGTCGTCGAAGGCCTGCCGGAGGGTGTCGTCGGCCGCCGACAGGTAGCCGGCGACGGTGTCGCCGAGCGTGCCGAGCGCCTGGCCGGTCTGGGTGAGCGCGGCCTGCGCGTCTGACAGGGCGCTGGTGATGTCCTGGCCGGTGGTCGCACCGGACAGGCTCTGGACCGCCTGGCCGGTGGCGTCCAGCCCGGCGCGGACGTCGTCGGCCTCGTCGCCGAGCTCCTGCTGGGCGTTCTCGATGGCCTGGTCGGCGCCCTCCGGGGTGTCGGCGATGGCCTCGGCGAGGTTCTCGGCGCTGGCCTGCACGGCGTCGACGCGGTCGGTGATCTCGCTGCTGAGCTGGTCCAGCGCCTCCGGCGACAGCGAGTCGACGTTCAGGCCGTCGGTGACGCCGCGGAGGTCGCTGGACAACTCGTTCCACGCCGAGCAGACGCCGTCGGCCCACTGCGTCTCCGCCGATTCCTCGCTGCTGCAGCCGGCCAGCAGCACGAGCGCGGCGGCGAGGGCGAACACGCGTGGTCGCATCGGGCACCCCTCCAGCCGCCGGTCAGCCGCCCAGCAACCGTGCCTTGGCGGCGGCGAACTCCTCGTCGCTGAGCACGCCCTGCGCCTTGAGATCGGCGAGCCGCGACAACTGGTCGGCGAGCGAGTCCTCGGCCGGCGCGGCGGGCGCGGCGGGCGCGGCGGGCGCCGCCGGTGCGGGCGGCGGCTGGGCGGCGTAGGCCGCCTGCGCCTGCTGCTCGTACTGTGCCTGCCGCTCGTAGTCCTGTTGCTGCCAGCGGTCGGCCTGGCGGCGCGACACCCGGTTCGACACCGCGGTCGCCGTGCCCGCCACGACCGCGGTCCGGGCCATCCCGCGCAGCAGTCCCATCGCGTCCGCCCCCTCAGCCGAGGCCGCGCAGCGCGCGGTCGGCGGTCTCGGCAGGGACGCGGGCCTGGTCGGTGACCTCGCCACCGGCCGCGCGGACCGCGTTCACGAACGGGATCGCCCAGGTGTTCTCGACGACGAGGACGGCGACGGAACTGTTCGGCGCCAGCCCTTCCGCGACCTCGTCGACGTCCTCGGAGTCCAGCAGTCCGCCGCCGAGCTGGCCGTCCAGGTCGGCGAAGGCGGGTTGGAGGTCGGGACCGAGCCCGGCCAGCTCGATCGAGCCGACGATGCCGTCGGCGTCGCGATACACGAACATCAGGTCGACGATCCGCACCAGTCCCTCGACGACGAGGTCGCGCATCGCCGGCACGATCTCGCCCTTGAACTGGTTGCCCGGGAATCGCAGCATCAGGATGTCGACCGGCCCCACGTCCACGGTGTCCATGCGGCCCAGCCTTCGCCGCCGCGGCCCCGCCCGCCTCACCCGTGGCGGGTGAGGGAACGCGGCGACGACCGGCCGAGGCGCGACAGCCACGAGCGTCGGATCGACCCGGACGTCACGGTGCGGCGGGCCAGGTCCCGTCGGCAGGCGGCGGGCCCGGACGGCGGCGGGGCGCGGGGCGGCTCGCGCTGCGGGCCACCGACGAGACCAGCGTGCCGATCGCGATGCCGAGCACCAGGTTCAGCCCGGCGGTCGCGACCTCGGCGTCGAGGTCGGCGCCGGACGTGAACGGCGCGACCACGCCGATCACCGTCGCGAGCCCGACCACCCAGGCGAAGAACCGCAGCGGCTGCGGCGTCGTCAGCAGCAGCACGTGCACCAGCGCGGTCGACACCAGCGCGGCCAGCGCGGCGCCGCCGGCGTACCAGCCGGTGCTCGCATCGCCCCAGGTGCCCTCGCCCTCCGGCGCCAGGATCGGGATGTCGAACACACCGCGGATCAGGACGATCCCGACGACCGCGATGAGCGCGCCGATGACGGCGGTGGCGACGCCGCCCGCCCACAGGCGACCGGCGTCGACGACAGGTGGTCCGGACCGGCTGGTGGGGTCGCTGGTCATACGGCATGCCTCCTCGGGCTCAGTCGGGCAGCTTGCGCATCTCCACGACCGTCAACCCCAGGGCGTCCAGCCGGGCGAGAACGCCCCGCAGAGCGGCCCGGTCGCGCACGGGCCCATAGATCGACGTGCCGCCGGCCGGGCCGTCGGCCACGTCGAACTCGGGGAACGCCGCCCGGACGGTATCGGAGACGCGGCCGGTGACGAGGAACTCGTAGCGCATGTGGATGCGCCCCCAGGCTATGGAGCGGGACACACCCCACCATCGCCCGGACGAGCGCCGGTTCGGCTCACCCGCAGGGGGTGAGGGGTGCGGCGTGACGCGCAAGTTGATCAGAGGTGAAGAGGCCAAGCAGGGGTCGAGATCGACAATTCGCCGCTACTGTGATGATCGTGGTCGTAGCTGCCCCTCACGCGGGGCGTGCGAGGATCCTGGAACAGAAGCTGAGGGCTCCTCGGATGCCGGCCAGCGTGGTGTCCCGAACGCGACTGCTTCGTGGCCTGGGGGTTGCGGAGGCGGAAGGACGTGTGCTCGCGCTGGTCTCCGCACCGGCCGGCGCGGGCAAGACCATGCTGCTGGCGCAGTGGTGGCAGCGGCAGCGCTCGGCCGGCGTCCCGGTCGCCTGGCTGGCCCTCGACGAGCACGACGACGATCCCTACGTGCTGTGGTCCGGGCTGCTGCGCGCCTGCGGGCGGGCCGTGCGCGGCGTCGACGCCGCCGCCGAGGTGCGGCTGGCCGCGCTGACCCCGCCCGGCGACGCCGGCAACCGCGGCTTCCTGACCGCGTTCGCCGAGGCCGTCGACGCGCTGCAGCAGCCGCTGTGGGTGCTGCTGGACGACGTCCACGTCATCGCGTCGCCGCGCGGGCTGGCCTGCCTCGCCGGGCTGATCCGCTACCGCCCGGCCGGTCTGCGGCTGATGCTGGGCAGCCGGTTCGACCCGCCGCTGCCGGTGGCCCGCATGGTCCTGGACGGCCAGGCGACGGAGGTGCGCGCCGCCGACCTCGCGTTCGACCGCGACGAGGCCGGACTGCTGCTGCGCCGCCGGCACCTCGAGCTGGACGAGCCCGACCTCGCGCTGCTGCTGGAGCGCACCGAGGGCTGGGCGGCCGGGCTCAGCCTGGCCGCGCTGTCGCTGGCGTCGCAGGACGACGTCACCAAGTACATCGCCGGGTTCGCCGGCGACGAGCGGCCGCTGGCCGACTACCTCGTCGCGGAGGTGCTCGACGCGCTCTCCGACGAGACCGTCGACCTGCTGCTGGCCACGGCGGTCGCCGAGACGCTCACCGCCGACCTCGCCAGCCGGCTGTCCGGCCGGGCCGACGCCGGCGCCGTGCTGGCCCGGCTGGCCCGCGACAACGCGCTGGTGGCGCGCGTGGGCCGGGCGCCGACGTCGTACCGGGTGCACGGACTGCTGCGCAGCTTCCTGCTGGCCGAGGGCAACCGCCGCGACGTCGTGGCGCAACGCCAGCACCACGTCGAGGCGTCGCGGTGGTTCCTCGACCACGGGCTGCCCGGGCCCGCGATGGACCACGCCGCCGAGGGTGGCGACTGGCCGCGCGCCGCCGAACTCGTCGACCGGTACGGGCTGCGGCTGCTGCTGTCCGGCGACGCCGCCCGGGTGTCGGCGACGGTGCGGCAGCTGCCGGACGACCTCGTCATCGAACCGGCGACGGCGCTGATCGCGGCGCTGGCGGCGCTGCATGACGGCGCGCTCCCGGTGGCTCGCCGGCACATCGACCTCGTCGGGCGCGACCCGTCCCGGCACCGGTCGGCGCGGCTGCGGCTGCTGCACACCACCGCGCTCATGTACGAGGCGCGGCTGCGCGGCGAGCGCGGCCCGGAGCTGGGCGAGCTGCTCGGGCAGAGCGAAGAACAGGTGCCCGGCGAACCGGACCTGCTGCTGCTCGCCGCGGTCAACCGGGGAGTCCTCCGGATCTGGTGCCGCGAGTACGACGCGGCCGAGGACGACCTGCGCGAGGCGCTGCGCATGGCCCGCCGCGACGGCCGCGACGCGCTGGCGCTGGAGTGCCTCTCCTACCTCGCCGTCGGCGCCGCCGCGAGGGGCGACGCCGAGAGCATCACCCGGCGGACCATCGAGGCGATCGACTTCGCCGGGCGGCGCGGCTGGTCCGCCACCGGGCGCATGACGCCGGTCTACCTGCTGGCCGCCGGGGTGGCGTTCCAGCGGCTGGACCACGACGAGACCCGCCGCTACCTGTCCCTGGCCGCCGCCATCGACGCCGACGTCGAGCCCGAGATCGAGCTGTCCGCCCGGCTGCTGCGGGCCTGCCTGGCCGCGGCAGAGACGCCGAACCGGCACGAAGCGGCCCGGCTGCTGCGCCGTGCCTGGCCGTACGACGACGCCGCGCTGCCGCCCGTGGGGGCCAGCTACTTCTGCCTCACCGAGCTGCAGCTGGCGCTGGCGGCGGGCGACCGGGCCGCCGTCGCCGAGGTGCTGACGCGGGCCGAGCGGCTGCTCGACGACACCGGCGACCTGCTGGTGCTGCGGGCGCTGGCGCACGCGCAGGACGGGCGCAAGGCGGCGGCCCGGGCGGCGCTGCAGCCGGTGCTGGGCGGGACGGTGCCGTGTCACCTCGTCAGCAACGAGATCACCGGCTGGCTGCTGTCGGCGCACTTCGCCGCCGAGCTGGACGAGCCGGCCCGCGCGCACGACGCGCTGCTGCACGCCCTGGACCTCGCCGAACCGCGGCGGATGTTCCGGGAGTTCGTCGCGGCGTCCGGGCGGGTCCGGTCGCTGCTCATCCACGGGGAGGGGAGGTTCGGCCGGTACGAGGAGTTCGTCCGCACCGCCGTCGGCCTGTTCGGCGACGACGACGGCGACACCCAGCGGGCGATGGTGTCCGGTGAGGCGCTGACGGCGCGCGAGCTGGAGCTGCTGCGCGACCTGCCGTCGCTGCTGTCGCTGGAGGAGATCGCCGGGGCGCACGTGCTGAGCGTCAACACCGTCAAAACGCATCTCAAGGCGATCTACCGCAAGTTCGACGTCGGCAGCCGCCGGCAGGCCGTCGACCGAGCGAGGGAGTTGGGGCTTTTGTAGGGCCTCACCCGGGCTGGGTGAGGCGGAAACGATCACGGCTGGGCAGTGTACGGGTGTACGGGTGGGCGGGGGAACGGGGTGGAGTATGGCCACGCGCAGACGAGGGCTGCGATGAGGTTCCGGCCGGTCGAGGTATTGATCCTGACCTTTCCCGGCGAGCGGGTCGACCCGCTCGCCGTCGAGGCGCTGCGCGGCGTCGTCGACATGGGGGACGTCACGTTGTTGGACATCGTGTTCGCGGCGCGCGAGGCGAACGGCGACCTCCGGGTCGTCGAGTTCGCCGAGGGCGCCGATGCGTTCGGCTTCGGCGGGGTGGAGATCGCCGAGGGCGAACTGGTGAACGACGAGGACATCGCCGTCGTCGCCGACGCACTGCCGCCGGGGAACTCGGCGGTGCTCATCGCCTACGAGAACACCTGGGTACGCCGCGTCTCCGAAGCCGTCCGCGATTCCGGCGGCCAGGTCGCGCTGCACGTCCTGATCCCGTCGGAAGCGGCCGACGACGCGTTGAGGGGGAACTGATGACCGGACGATTCGACCGGCCCGGACTGCTGGGTGCTGTGACCAGTGCCGCGGTCCTGGACGGGACTCCGCAGGTGATCCGGAACGTGGTGACGCATGCCACCGCCCGGCGGCCGGCGCCAGGCGCCGGGGACGATGGTGGGGCGGCGCCGGCTGGGGCTGCCGGGTCGGCTGGTTCGGCTGTGCCGGGCGCGTCGGCCGGTTCGGCTGCGGCGAGCGGGCTGGTGGTGCCCGCGCAGCCGGGTCCGCGCAGCCGGACCGCCCGGGCCGGCCGGCGGCTGGTGGCGGCCCGGGGCGGAGCGGACTGACGGGCGCCCACCATGTCCGACGAGCCGCGGACCCCGCCCACCGGCGATCCCGCCGACCGCCCCGCCGACGGTCCTCGGCGCACCGGCCCACCGGCGTCCGACAGCACGGGCGCCGAAGGCCCGGCGTCCGAACCGCCGGCGTCCGAGGGCGCGGCGGGCGGTGGCGGCACCGCCGCGGCCCCCGGCCGACCGGCGGCTGACAGCACGGGCGCCGGCGGCACGGGCGCGGAAGCACCAGGCGCCGGCGGCGGCGCCGAGGCGGCCGGCGACCGTCCGGCGTCCGACAGCACGGGCGCCGGCTCCGCGGGTGCCGGCGCCCAGGGCGCCGATGTCGAGGGCGCCGGCTCCGCGGGTGCCGGCGCCCAGGGCGCCGATGACACCGTGACCGCCTCCTCGGCCGCCGCTCGCCGGGCGCGTCGGAGGCGGGCCGGTCGCACGCCGGGTGCGGAGGCCGCGGACACACCGTCCGGCGACGAGCCGGCCGGCCCAGGGGAGCACGGCCCAGGGGAGCACGGCCCAGGGGAGCATGGCGCAACGGACGGCGGCGCCGGGGAGGACGGGCTCGGCGCCGGGGACCGGGCGGAGCTGGAGCGGCTGCGCACCGAGGTGGCCCAGCTGCGCGCCGCAGGCACCGCGGCCGGCGAGGCGCCGGTGGGACCCGCCTCGCCGGCCCGGGCCCAGGCCGCGCCGGGCGGGCGGTGGCGGGCCTGGCTCGCACCCGTCCTGATCTTCATTGGCTGCGTGCTGGCGATCCCCGCCACCGCCGCCGTGTGGGTGGACTCCGTCGTCACGAACACCGACCGCTACGTCGAGACCGTCGGCCCGCTGGCGCGGAACCCGGACATCGAGCGGGCCGTCACCAACCGCGTCACCAACCGGCTCATGCAGGAGATCGATGTGCCGGGCGTGGTGAAGGAGGCGTCGGACCTGCTGGCGGCGCAGGGGGCCCGGCCGCGGCTGACATCGACGCTCAACGATCTGGCCGGGCCGATCGGCGGCGCGGTGCAGGGGTGGGTGCACGACCAGGTCGGCACGGTCGTCGCCAGTGACCGGTTCGCCGACGCGTGGACGCAGGCCAACCGGGCCGCCCATCAGGCCCTGGTCGCGGCGCTCACCGGGAAGAACGAGAACGGCGCGGTCCAGGTCGAGGGCAACACCGTCAGCATCCAGCTGGCGCCGGTCATCGAGGACGCGAAGCAGCGGCTGGTCGACGCGGGGTTCTCGCGGGCGTCGGCCATCCCGTCGACGGACATGACGCTGACGCTGTTCCAGTCAGACGATGTCGAGAAGGCGCAGGCCGGGTTCCGGCTGATCGACCGCCTGGGCACGTGGCTGCCGGTCATCGCGCTCGCGTTCATCGCGGCCGGTGTGCTGGTGGCCCGCGGCCGGCGGCGTGCGCTGGTCGGCGCCGGTATCGGGCTCGCGCTGGCGATGCTGGTGCTCGGCGCCGCGCTGACGATCGCCCGCCCGGTGTACCTGGGCGCGCTGCCGCCGGAGGTGGACGACGCCGCGGCGGGCGCGCTGTTCGACCAGGTGGTGTCGCTGCTGCGGACGACGCTGCGCATGGTGCTCGCGGCCGGGCTGGCCGTGGCGCTGGTCGCGTGGCTGACGGGACCGTCGCCGCAGGCGGTCGCGGTGCGGCGAGGTGTCGCGCGGCTGGGCGACGTCGGCACCGGATGGGGCTGGCGGAACTCGTCGACGGCCGTTTGGCTGCGCCGGCACAAGCGGCCGGTGCAGATCGCCGTCCTGTCCGTCGCGGTGCTGGTGTTCGTGTTCTGGAACTACCCGAACGCGGCCGTGGTGCTGGGGATCCTGCTGATCGCGGGCGTGCTGCTGGCGGCGCTCGAGCTGGCGACGGGTCAGGCGGCGCCGTCCGGACCCTCGGCGGCCAGGCCCTCGTAGGCGCCGACGGCGGCCCGCACCGTCGGGTGCACCCGGCCGCTGTCGCGCCAGGCCGGCCAGGCCGCCGTCCGCCGCGCCTTCGCCAGCGCCGCCTCGGGGACCCGGGCCACCCAGAGCTCGACGCCGTCCTTCGCCAGCTGCTGCTCGGCCGCGACGAACGCGTCCAACACGGTGACGGACGTGTCCAGCGTCGCGCCGAGGTCGAGCAGCAGCACCCGCGGCCGCGGGTCCTCCGCCGCCAGGCGCAGCAGCTCGGCCTGCACGGCGCGCACGTTCATCGTGTACATCGCGCCCTCGATGCGGACCACCAGCAGCCCGGGCGCCGGCCGCTGCTCGGTCAGCACCGGGTGGTTGAGCCGGCGCAACACCAGGTAATAGGTGCAGAACACGCCCGCGACGACGCCCACCAGCAGGTTCGTCACCAGCGCGATCGCACCGGTGATCAGCGCGACCACCAGTTCCGCGCGGTCGATCCGGCCGATCCGGCGCAGCTCGCCGACGTCCAGCAGGCCGGTCACCGCGACCACGACGACGGCGGCCAGTGTGGCCTCCGGCAGGTCGCTGAGCACCGGTGCCAGGAACAGCGCCGCCGCCACCGCGACCCCGGCCGTCACCAGCGAACTGAGCTGGGTCCGCGCGCCCGCCTCGACGTTCACCATCGTCTGCGAGAACCCGCCGGCCGGCGGCGCCGTCGCGACGAACGACCCGGCGACCGCGGCCGTCCCGTTCGCCAGCAGTTCGCGGCCGGCGAGGATCGGCGGGTCCTGCGGCTCCCGGGTGCCGCGGCCGACGGCGATCGTCTCCATGAACGCCATCAGCGCGATGGCCAGCGCGTACGGCAGCATCGTCCACGCGTCGTCGAGCGGCGGCAGGGCCGGGACCGGCAGCCCGCTGGGCACCGGCGCGATCAGTTCGACGCCCCGGTCGGGCAGACCGGCCCACGCCGTCGCCGCGATGCCGCCCGCGACGGCGAGCAGCGGGCCGGGCACCCGCGGCGCCCACCGGTGCAGCGCCCACAGCCCGCCCAGCGTCAGCGTCGAGACGACGACGGTGGCGCGGTTGGCGTCGCCGAGGTGCGTCACCACGTGTCCGACGCCGCGCAGGAACCCGTCCGGGCCGGCGTCGATGCCGAGCAGGTGCGGCAGCTGGTCGACGATGATGGTCAGCCCGACGCCGATCTTCAGGCCGCTGACGACGGTGTCGGAGATCGCGTCGACCACCCAGCCGATCCGGAGCAGCCAGAACAGCAGCAGCGCCAGGCCGGTCAGCAGCGTCAGCGTGCTGACGGCGGCCATCGCCTCGTCCGGGTCGTCGGGTGTGCCCGCGGCGGCCATCGCCAGCCCGGCCAGCGCCACGATCGTCGACGTCGTGCTCATGCTCAGCCGCCGGGCGCCGCCCAGCAGCGCGTACACCGCCATCGGGACGATGCACGTGTACAGCCCGACCTGCACCGGCAGCCCGGCGACGCCCGCGTATCCCATGGCCTGCGGGATGACGACGGCGCCGGCCACGACGCCCGCGACGACGTCGGAGCGGTTCACCCGGACAGCCCGGCGATGCCGTCGCCGATCAGCTTCGCGCCGATCACCAGCAGCACGACCGTCAGCACGGCCGCGTTGTGCCGGGCCAGCCAGGTCTTGAGGTCGGCCAGCATCCGGTCCGCGCGCTCCCCGAGTGTGAACGCGAGCAGCACCGGCAGCCCCGGCCCGAGCGCCCCGATCAGCACGAACACGGCCAGCGCGACGGCCTGCCCGCCGGCGCCGATGCCCGTCTGCGCGATCGCCGCGGCGGCCGCCACCGTGAGCATGAGGTTCTTCGGGTTGACGGCCGACAGCAGCGCGCCCAGCCCCAGCGACTTGCCCGCGGACCACGAGTCCAGCGCCGTCATCCAGCCGGGCAGGTCCGGTTCGGCGTCGTCGCGGGGCCGCTGCCTCCAAGTGCGTACGGCCATGAGCAGGACGAGGATGCCGAGGACCAGCTTCAGCCACCCCACCCACGTCGCCGGCTCGCCGTCGTCGGCCGGTCCGGCGGCCGCCGCGACCAGCAGCACGACGGTGCCGGCGACGGCCAGTCCGAGCAGCCAGCCGGCCAGGAACGCCGGCCCGGTCACCCGTCCGCGCTCACTGCCCAGCATCAGCACGACCGCGACGATCGGCAACGGGCTGAGCGCGACGCCCACACCGAGCGGCAGGACCGCACCGATCGCCTCGCCCATGCCGCCTCCGCCCGTCGGGTCGCGTTCATGGTGGCCGCGGCCGGGGGAGCGGGGCGTCACCCGAACGGGGTGAAGCCCCGGCGCCCGGGGAAGGGAGGGGAGAGGGAGGGGTGCGCGGCCCGTGGGGTGGCGCTGGTCGGTGCCGCGGCCGGGCGGCGGGAGCCGGGCGGCCCGCGTGGGCGGTTCCGGACAACGTGACAGGTGCGACGGCCGGGAGCAGCGGGCGCCGTGGCGGGGCGGTGAGGGCGAGTGCGGTGGCTGGGAGGCGCGGCGGCCGGACGGGCGGCCGGGCGGGCGCGAGGGCCGGAAGGCGGCTGGAAGGTGCGGCGGGCGCGGGGCCCGGGAGGTGCAGCGATGCCGGTCGCGGGCGGCGTCACCCGAACGGGGTGAGGACCCGGCCGACGGTCGCGGCCGACGATGGGCCGCATGCCGGCGTGGTTCTTGGGGTCGCTGCGCGGCTACCGGCGATCGTGGCTGCGCCGCGACCTGGTGGCCGGGCTGACGGTGTGGGCGGTGCTGATCCCGGAGTCCCTGGCGTACGCGTCGATCGCGGGCGTCTCACCGGTGATCGGCCTGTACGCGGCGATCCCGGCGCTGCTGCTCTACCCGCTGCTGGGCAGCTCGCGGCACGTAGTGGTGGGGCCGATGTCGGCGACGGCGGCGTTGTCGGCGGGGGTGGTCGGCGGGATCGTGTCGAACGGATCCGGGGATTTCCCCGCTTATACGGCGGGCCTCGCGGTCGCCGTGGGCACGCTGGCGGTGCTGGCCGGGCTGCTGCGGTTGGGCTTCCTCGCCAACTTCGTCTCCGAGCCGGTGCTGAAGGGCTTCATCGTCGGGATGGCGCTGGTGATCATCGTCGGGCAGCTGCCGAAGCTGTTCGGGATCGAGGGCGGCGAGGGCAACTTCTTCCAGAAGCTGTGGGCCGTCGTGACCGCCCTCGGCGACACCAACGGCTGGTCGGCGCTGGTCGGCCTGGGCTGCCTCGCGCTGGTCCTGATCCTGCGCCGGACGGCGCCGATGGTGCCGGGGTCGCTGGCGGCGGTGGTGCTCGGCATCGTGCTGGCGGTCCTGCTCGGCCTGGAGGACCGCGGCGTCTCCGTCGTCGGGCACATCGACGCGGGGCTGCCGGCGCCGAGCGTGCCCGATCTCGACGCGGCGTCGGACATCCCGCTGCTGCTGTCCGGCGCGGCCGGCGTCATGCTGGTCGGCTTCGCCGAAGGGCTCGGCGCGGCGAAGACCTATGCCCGCCGCGACGGCTACCGGATCGACGCGAACCGGGAGCTGGCCGGGCTGGGCGCGGCCAACCTCGGCTCCGGCCTCTTCAACGGCATGGTGGTCAACGGCAGCCTGTCGAAGACGGCGGTCAACGCCGGCGCCGGCGCACGGTCGCAGGTGTCCGGGTGGACGGTCGCCGCGCTGACGGTGCTGACGCTGCTGATCCTGACGCCGCTGTTCGCCGAGCTGCCGGAACCGGCGCTGGCCGCCGTCGTCATCGCGGCGGTGATCGAGCTGGTCGACATCGGCGGGCTGCGGCGGCTGTACGAGGTCAACACCGCGGCGCTGGCCTCGATCTACGGCCGCGTCGCCCGGGCCGACTTCATCTGCGCCGTCGGCGCCATGCTCGGCGTCCTCTTCTTCGACACCCTGCCCGGCCTGCTCATCGGCGTCGTCCTGTCGGTCGTGCTGCTGCTGGCGCGGACGGCGCACCCGCATGTCGCCGTGCTCGGCCGGGTCGCGGGCGGGACGGGACAGTGGGTCGACGTCGCGCGGGATCCGGGGAGCTCCCCGGTTGACGGCGTCGTCGTGGTCCGGGTGGAGAGCCCGCTCTACTTCGCCAACGCCGACGCCGTCCAGGACCGGTTGCTGGAGCTGGCCGGCGCCGACGGCGTCCGCGCTCTGGTGCTGGACGCCGCCACCGTGCCGTCCGTCGACGTCACCGCGGCCGGGATGCTGCGTGACACCGAGACCGAGCTGGCCGCCCGCGGCGTCCGGCTGCTCGCCGTCGGCGACGTCGGACAGGTGCGCGACGTGCTGCGGCGGGCCGGCGCCGCGCGGGTGGTGGACCGGCTCTACCCGACCGTCGACGCGGCGGTCGCGGCGACCTCACCCGGAGAAGGTGAGGCCGCCGGTGACGGCGCCGCCCGACGATGAGGCCACCGACCCCGACACAGACGAGGGGGATCCCATGCCCAAGCGGTTCAACGGCGTCATCAACCTGGACATCCGCGATTCGGTGCCCGACTGGGAGCCGTTCCGGGCCAGCCGGGCGCCCGAAGGCTCGCCGAACGTCCTGGTCATCCTCTACGACGACACGGGGCAGGCGGCGTGGTCGCCGTATGGCGGGCGGATCTCGATGCCGACGCTGGACCGGCTGGCCGCCGACGGCCTCACCTACAGCCAGTGGCACACGACCGCGCTCTGCGGACCGACCCGCTCGTGCCTGCTGACCGGCCGCAACCACCACCAGAACGCGTTCGCCACGATCGCCGAGAGCGCCACCGGCTTCCCGGGCAACCACACGCACATCCCGATGGAGAACGCCTTCCTGGCGCAGGTGCTCTCCGACGCGGGCTGGAACACGTTCTGGGTCGGCAAGAACCACAACGTCCCGGTCGACGAGTTCGCGATGGGCGCGTCGAAGCGGAACTGGCCGATCCGCCGCGGCTTCGACCGGTTCTACGGCTTCATCGGCGGCGAGACCAACCAGTGGTACCCGGACCTCGCCGAGGACGACCACTACACCGAGCAGCCGTACCTTCCCGAGGACGGCTATCACTTGTCCAAGGACCTGACGGACAAGGCCATCTCGTTCGTCCGCGACAGCAAGCAGACCGAGCCGGACAAGCCCTGGTACCTGTTCTTCTGCCCGGGCGCCAACCACGCGCCGCACCACGCGCCGCAGGAGTGGATCGACAAGTACGAGGGCGCCTTCGACGACGGCTACGAGGCCTACCGCGAGTGGGTGCTGCCGCGGATGAAGGCGCGCGGGATCCTGCCGGAGAACACCGAGCTGACCCCGATGAACCCGATGCCGGAGGGCACCACCAGCCCGCAGGACGCCGTCCGCCCGTGGGACTCGCTCAGCGCGGACGAGAAGCGGCTGTTCGCGCGGATGGCCGAGGTGTACGCGGGCTTCTCCGAGTACACCGACCACGAGGTCGGCCGGCTGGTCGACTACCTGGAGGAGTCCGGGCAGCTGGACAACACGCTGGTCTTCTACTGCGCCGACAACGGCGCGTCGGGAGAGGGCAGCCCGAACGGGTCGGTGAACGAGAACAAGTTCTTCAACGGCTGGCCCGACAGCATCGAGGACAACCTGCCGATGATCGACCGGCTGGGCAGCCCGGACACCTACAACCACTACCCGACCGGCTGGGCGATGGCGTTCTCGACGCCGTACCGCATGTTCAAGCGGTACTCGTACCAGGGCGGCGTCTGCGACCCGCTGGTGATCTCGTGGCCTCGAGGTATCAAGGCCCGCGGCGAGGTGCGCGACCAGTACCACCACGCCATCGACATCGTCCCGACGATCCTCGACTGCTGCGGCGTCGAGATGCCCGGGACGGTGCTCGGCTACGAGCAGACGCCGCTGCCGGGGGAGTCGATGCGCTACAGCTTCGACGACGGCAAGGCGCCGACGAACCGGCGCACCCAGTACTACGAGATGCTCGGCACCCGGGCGATCTGGCACGAGGGCTGGAAGGCCGTCGCGGTGCACGGTCCGGTGCCGTCGGACATCGGGCACTTCGCCGACGACCGCTGGCAGCTGTTCCACACCGACGTCGACCGCGCCGAGGCGCACGACCTCGCCGACCAGCACCCGGACCGGCTGCGCGAACTGGTCGACCTCTGGTTCGAGGAGGCCGGCAAGTACGACGTGCTGCCGCTGAACGACCTCGGCGTGCTCGACTACATCAAGTACGAGTTCCAGGCGCCGGCGCCGCCCAGCGGGACGTACACGTACTACCCGGGCACGGCGGAGGTGCCCGAGCGCTCGGCCGCCAACACGCACGGCGTCTCGTACCGGATCCTCGCCGAGGTGGAGTTGTCGCCTTCGGCCGAGGGGGTGATCCTGGCGCACGGGTCGCGGTTCGGCGGCCACACGCTGTTCGTCAAGGACGGCCGGCTGCACTACGTCTACAACTTCCTCGGCCTCGCGCCCGAGCAGGAACTGGTGTCCGGGCCGCTGCCCGGCGGGCGGCACGTCGTCGGCGTCGAGTTCGCCAAGGAGAAGACGGGGGAGCACGGCGAGTCGCACGGCACCGCGCGGCTCTACGTCGACGAGGCCCAGGTCGCGGAGGGCGCGCTGCGCACGCAGACCGGGCACTTCTCACTCTGCGGCGAGGGCCTGTGCGTCGGCTACGACGGCGGCGACGCCGTCACCCGGCAGTATCCGCCGCGGTTCGCCTTCAGCGGCGGCCGCATCGTGAAGGTCGAGGTCAACGTGGCCGACGACCGTTACCTGGACCTCGAGCGGCAACTGCAGGCCGCCCTGGCCCGCGACTAGATCCCGCACAGAGTGAGGAGAACCGCACCATGGCCACGTTCACCGTCTGGAAGTTCGAGGACCCCAGCGCCGCCGACCGCGCCGTCACGTTGCTGGAGTCGTTGCAGAAGCAGGAGCTGATCCAGGTCCACGACGCCGCCACGGTGTCGTGGGAGCCGGACAAGAAGAAGCCGAAGACCCGGCAGCTGTCCAGCATGACCAGGATCGGCGCGCTCGGCGGCGCGTTCTGGGGGCTGCTGTTCGGCCTGCTGTTCTTCGTGCCGCTGCTGGGCGCCGCGGTCGGCGCGGCCGCGGGCGCGATCGGCGGGTCGCTCAGCGACGTCGGCATCGACGACGACTTCATCCGGCAGACCCGCGATAAGGTCACACCCGGGACGTCCGCACTGTTCGTCCTCACCAGCGGCGCCGTGCAGGACAAGGTCCTGCAGGCGTTCGAGGAGTCCGGCATGCAGCCGGAGCTGGTCCAGTCCAACCTGACGACGGAGCAGGAGGAGAAACTCCGCGATGCCTTCGCCGAGTGACCCGGCGCCGTGTTGCGCGGCCGGTCGCGAGACGCATCAACTGCTGGCGGTGCCGTCGGTGACGGCGCCGCCGGCGGCTGCGCGGCCCGCGGGCGGCGCCATGGTCACGCTGCCCGGCGGCACGTTCCTCATGGGCACCGACGCCGGCGACGGCTACCCGGCCGACGGCGAGGGCCCCGTCCGCGAGGTCACCGTGGCGCCGTTGCGCGTCGACGTCACCACGGTGACGAACGCGGCGTTCGCGGAGTTCGTCGAGGCCACCGGCTGGATCACGCTGGCCGAGCGGTTCGGCACGTCGTTCGTCTTCGCCGGGCTGTTGCCCGACGACCACCCGCCGACGCGCGGTGTGGCGGCGGCGCCGTGGTGGCGTGAGGTGTACGGCGCCGACTGGCGGCACCCGGAGGGCCCGGCGTCGAAGCTCGACGACCGCCTCGACCACCCCGTCGTGCACGTCACCTGGCGCGACGCCCGCGCCTACGCCCGCTGGGCGGGCAAGCGGCTGCCCACCGAGCAGGAGTGGGAGTACGCGGCCCGCGGCGGCCTGGTGCAGAACCGGTACCCGTGGGGCCAGGAGCGCGAGCCCGGCGGCGAGCACCGCATGAACGTCTGGCAGGGCCGCTTCCCGGCCGTCAACACCGCGGCCGACGGCTACGTCGGCACCGCGCCCGCCGACGCGTTCCCGCCCAACGGCTACGGCCTGCACAACATGACCGGCAACGTGTGGGAGTGGTGCGCGAACTGGTTCGACCAGAGCGACCCCGCCCGGGCCGGCGCCAAGGCGATGCGCGGCGGCTCCTACCTCTGCCACGACAGCTACTGCTTCCGCTACCGCGTCGACGCACGCAGCTCCAACACCCCGGACAGCTCCGCCGGCAACATCGGTTTCCGCTGCGTCGCGGACGTGTGAGTCGCGGCGCGGCTGGGACGCCGCGGCCCGCACCGGACATCCCTCTACGTCAACGTTCCGCGTAGAGAGGGAGACCGTGCCGGCCACCACCCGAGCGCCCGACCCCGCCGACTATCACCTGACCTCGCGCCGCCAGCGGTTCGAGGCCCTGTACACCGCCCATTCCTCGACGGTGCTCGCGTACGCGCTGCGCCGGGTGGAGGTCGCCGCCGATGCGGCCGACGTCATCGCCGAGACGTTCGTGGTCGCCTGGCGGCGCATCGACGACGTCCCGGCCGGTGACGAGGCCAGGCTCTGGTTGTACGGCGTCGCCCGGCGGGTCCTCGCCAACCACCACCGCGGCGACCGCCGCCGCGACGCGCTGGCCGCCCGGCTGCGCGACCACCTCGCCACCCAGGCCCGCACCGGCCGGCCGGGCGACGACCCGCAGGCCGAGCTCATCCGCGCCGCGCTACGGCGGCTCGACCCGGCCGACCGCGAGGTCATCGAGCTGACCAGCTGGGAGGGCCTGACTCCGGCCGAGGCGGCCGCGGTCCTGGCGGTGCCGCCGTCGACGCTGCGCAGCCGGCTGCAGCGGGCCCGCGGGCGGCTGCGCGCCGAACTCGAGACGCTCGGCTGGACCGCGCCGCACCCCCACGACGACCAGGAGGAATCGTGACCGACCCCATGACCGCGCTGGTCCGCCGGGCCGCGCAGCACAGCGACGAGGAGATCGTCACCCTGACCGGCAGCGCCGCCGAGGCGGAGCTGATGAGCCTGATCCGCACCGCGCCGGAGCCGGTGCTCCCGGCCGGCCGCGCGCCCGCGCCGGCTCGCCGGCCGCGCCGCCGGGTCCGCCGGCTGGCCACCCTGGGCGCCGTCGCCGCGGCCGCAGCCGTCGGCGTCACCGCCCTGGTCAGCACGCAGGGCGACGACCCGGTGGTGTGGGCGAGCGAGGCGATCGCGCTGGCCGACCAGACGCCGCGGCTGCTCGTCGACGCGCCGGACTGGCGGGTCGAGAGCGCCGACGAACTCGATCCCGGCGACGGGACCATGCGGTTCACCGACGGCGCCAGCGAGGCGCATCTCTCGTGGAGCACCTCGGCCGACGCGCCGGCCGCCATCGCCAGCCGCGAGGGCGCGGCCGACACCGTCAGCGAGGCGGTCGTCGCCGGCCACCGGGCGACGGTGTTCTCGTACGGCGACGGCGACTGGAACGCCGTCTGGGAGCAGGGCGACGCCTTCGTGGAGCTGATGACCTGGCGCTCGCCGATGGACGACGCCGAGTTCGCGGACCTGCTCGCCGCGGTGACGCAGGTGGACGCGGCGACCTGGCTGTCCGCGCTGCCCGGCGACATCGTCCGGTCCGAGGACATCGTCGCGACGGCCGACGCGATGCTCGGCGGCGCCGCACTGCCCGACGGCCTGCGGGTCACCCCGTCCGGCGGCGTCACCACCCGGCACGCGCTGGCGTACACCGTCGAGTCCGAGGCCCGGTGCGCCTGGATCGAGGGATGGATCCGGGCCACCGACGCCGGCGACGCGGCCGCGGCGGAAGCCGCCACGACCGCGCTCGCCGGGGTGCCGGACTGGCCGGTGCAGTCGGAGATCCACGGCCACGACGACCTCGACGCCTGGACCGGCCTGCGCAGCATCGTCGACGACGGCGTGCTGCCCGGCGGCCGCGGCCTCGTCGTCTCCGGCGACACCGAGGTCGAGGGCTGGGTGGCCGAGTTCGGCTGCTCGCGGCCGGTCCTGCTGCGCTGAGCTACCTCCCGCTGAGGACGCCGGACCTCGCGATCGCCCAGATCACGAAGATGTCGATCGCGATGATCAGCAGCGACCAGAACGGGTAGTACGGGATGAAGAAGAAGTTGGCGATCGCGCTCAGTCCGGCGAGCCCGATCGCCACCCCGCCGGCCACGGCACTGCCGGTGAACAGGAAGAACCCGGCCAGCGCGATGACGATGCCGAGGATCAGGTGCACCCAGCCCCACGCGGTGGTGTCGAGGTCGAACGTGTAATTGGGCAGGACGACGAAGAACTCGTCGTCGATGATCGCCGCCAGGCCCTCGAGCGCCTGGAAGACGCCGATGAGGACCATCATCGTGGCCGCGAAGATGACGCCGCCGGTCGCCCAGCCGGACGGCTCCGGCCTGGGCGTCTCGGTCGGCGAGGTGCGGAAATCGGTCATGACTCCTCCTGCGAGCTGACGCGGGGAGGTCCCCGGTTTCCCACTTTTCCGGCGGCGCGGCGGCAGCGGCATCACCCACCGGGGGTGATCCCGCCGGATACTCGTAGAGTGACCGATATGTCCGGTGACCAGCCCGCCGAGGATGTCGCGCCCGAGCCGTCCCGGACGCCGCCGCGCCGCCGCGGCGCCATTCCCGCCGCGCTCGCCTCGCTGGCCGAGGGGTTCGTGCGCGACTCCCTGATCATCGGGACGTCGACGCTGGCCCTGGTGGTCGCGGTGGGCGGGCTGTTGTCGGGCTCGGCCGGACCGGCGATCACCGGCGTCGTCGGCGGCGTGGGCGGCGCCGTGCTCCTGGTGGCGACCGTCGCCCGGCACTGGCCGGTCGGGCGGCAGTGGCTGGCCATCGTCGCGGTGCTCGCCGTGCAGGTCGGGCTGATCGCCGTCTGGACCGGCTGACGCCCGCCCGGCCCCGTCGGCTAGTCGCGGACGGTCAGCTCGACGGTGACCATGTCGCCGTCGTCGACGCCCTCGGCGGTACGGACCGCCTTCTTCACCGGCAGCACGTAGCCGCCGCTGGTGGAGTCGGGGAAGATCGAGGTGGACCAGGAGGAGCCGCCGAGGCGCACACCGACCTTCAACGACCCGAAGCCGGGCCGGGGCGGGCGGGGCACGGCGCGGATCTCGTCCGAGACGTCGGGCGGCACGGTGACGAACACCCACGACATCTCGCCGTCGTACGCCCACAAGCCGGCGTCGAACGTGAACTCCAGCACCGGGCCAGTCTGGCATCCGGCACCGACAGCGCCGGATGTTGACTCGGGGCCGGCAACCCCCGATACCGGCCCCGAGCCATCCCCCGCGGGTGCGGCTGGTGTGATCCGCCCCACCCCAGTGCACCGCGCAGCGACGGTGAGCGCGAGCGGGCGAAGGTCGGACTCCGATGGGACCAAGGTCCCGCCACGCCGGGACCCTCGGCCTGGTCATCCTCGACATCGTCGCTGCTCGATGGGAAACTTGGCGCGGGCGGTAGGGGGTCGAGAGAGTGTACGAGTCCGAGCAGCTTCTGCCGAAGGTGCCGCTCGATCGGCTGATGACGGAGGTGCAGGCGCGCCTGCAGGCCGTCGTCGCGGCGCGCGACGGTGTGCACGCGCTGCTCGAGGCGGTCGTGTCGATCGGCCGCGAGCTGGACCTCGAGAGCGTCCTGCGGCGCATCGTCGAGGTCGCGACCGACCTCGTCGACTGCCGCTACGGCGCGCTCGGCGTCATCGGCGACGACGGCCAGCTGGCACAGTTCATCCCGGTCGGGCTGTCCGAGGACGAGATCGCCCACATCGCGCACTGGCCGCACGGCCGCGGCCTGCTCGGCCTGCTGATCAAGGAGCCGCGGTCGCTGCGGCTGGACGAGATCTCCGGGCACCCGGAGTCGTACGGGTTCCCGGAGGGGCACCCGCCGATGCACAGCTTCCTCGGCGTGCCCATCCGGGTCCGCGACGCCGTGTTCGGCAACCTGTACCTGACGGAGAAGAACGGCGGCCGCGACTTCGAGGAGCAGGACGAGACCATCGTGACGGCGCTGGCCACGGCCGCGGGCATCGCCATCGAGAACGCCCGCCTCTACGACGCCAGCCGCCGCCGCGAGACCTGGCTCGACGCGTCCGCCGAGGTCACCCAGGCGCTGCTGTCCGGCAGCTCGGTCGACGACGCGCTGATGCTGATCGCGTCGCACGCGCGGACGATGTCGTCGTCGCGCACCGCGGTGGTCATCGCGCCCGACGACGACGCCGCCGGGCTGATGCGGGTGCTGACGGCCCACGGCGACGGCGCCGACGGGCTGAACGGGCTGCGGTTCTCCGCCGAGGGGACGCTGTCCGAGGCGGTGCTGCGCTCCGGCGAGCCGCGCGTCGTCGCCGAGATCCGCCGCGGCGTCGAGCCGGCCCCGCTGCTGGACCGCCTGCCGGCCGGTCCCGCGCTGCTGGTGCCGCTGGGCGCCGAGCCGCAGGTGCGTGGCGTACTGGTGCTGGCGCGACAGCGCGGCGAGCACCCGTTCGCCGGGCCGACGGTGCGCATGCTGCAGGCCTTCGCCAGCCAGGCCGCCGTCGGGCTGGAACTGGCCGACGCGCGCAAGGACGCCGAGCGGCACGGGCTGGTCGACGACCGCGAGCGCATCGCCCGCGACCTGCACGACGTCGTGGTCCAGCGGCTGTTCGCCAGCGCGATGAGCCTCACCGCGGCGGCCCGGCTGATCGACCGTCCGGACGTCGCCGCGCGGGTCGAGCGCACCGTCGACGACCTCGACGCCACGATCCGGCAGATCCGCTCGACCATCTTCGCCCTGCAGTCGTCCAAGGACGACGTCACCGACACCCTGCGCGGCCGGCTGGTCGCCGTCGTCCAGTCGGCGGGGGAGCAGCTCGGGTTCGCGCCTGGCCTGCAGCTGATCGGCGAGCTCGACAACGCCGTCTCCGACGAGATCGCCGAGCAGCTGGTGCCGGTGCTGCAGGAGTCGCTGTCGAACGTCGTCCGGCACGCCAAGGCGAGCCGCGCCGGCGCCGTCGTCGAGCTGTCCGGCGGCCGCGTGCGGGTCACCGTCACCGACAACGGCGTCGGGCTGCCGGAGGTGCCGCACCGCAGCGGGCTGGCCAACCTGGCCGAGCGGGCGGCCCGCCTGGGCGGGACGTTCACCGCCGGGCCCGGCCCCGACGGCGGCACCGTGGTGCGCTGGGACGTCCCGGCCGGCGGCGCTCAGTCGTCGGAGTCGGCCTGACCCTGCCGCCCGCTCCACGCCCACACCAGCTCGACCAGCACGACGCCGGCGCCCGCGCAGATCAGCCCGATGACGGTGTACCCGGTGTTGCTGGGGTCGAGCAGGAACAGGTCCTGGGTGAACGGCAGCACGAACATCAGCGCCGACGACGCCGCCATGACGACGACCAGCGCGATCTTCCACGGCGCGTACGGCCGGGCGACGATGGCCAGCACCCAGAGCGCGATGATCGTCAGCGTGATCAGCGCCGTGGTGGTCGACTGCGTCCGCTCGGCCTCGGTCGCGTCGGCGCCCTGGTAGGTGAGCAGGTACGCGACGAAACAGGCCGCCCCGATGACGATGCCGGCCGGCACCGACGTGCGCATGACCCGGCCGACGAAGCCGGGCCGGGCCCGCTCGGTGTTGGGCGCCAGCGACAGCACGAACGCGGGCAGGCCGATGGTGAACCAGCCGGTGATGGTGACGTGGCGCGGGAAGAACGGGTACGGCAGCGGGTCGAACCCGACCAGCCCGGGCACGCCCACCATGAACGCCAGCAGCACCGAGTACACCGTCTTGGTGAGGAACAACGTGGCGACCCGCTCGATGTTGCCGATGACGCGGCGGCCCTCGGCCACGACGTGCGGCAGCGTGGCGAACTTGTTGTCGAGCAGCACGATCTGCGCGACGGACCGGGTGGCCGGGCTGCCGGCGCCCATCGCGACGCCGATGTCGGCGTCCTTGAGCGCGAGCACGTCGTTGACGCCGTCGCCGGTCATCGCGACGGTGTGCCCGCGCGACTGCAGCGCCCCGACCATGGCCCGCTTCTGGTCGGGTGAGACGCGGCCGAAGACGGCGTTGTCGTCGAGCACGTCGGCGAGCGCGTCGCGCTGCTCGGGCAGCGTGCGGGCGTCGACGGTGTGCGCGGCGCCCGGCAGCCCGAGCGACCCCGCGACGGCGCCGACCGAGGCCGCGTTGTCGCCGGAGATCACCTTGACGGTGACGCTCTGCTCGGCGAAGTAGGCCAGCGTGTCCTTGGCGTCGGGGCGGACCTTCTGGTCCAGCACCAGCAGCGCCGCCGGGGTGACGGCGCCGGGCGCGCCGGCGTCGTCGACCGGCCGGTCGGAGCGGCCGAGCAGCAGCACCCGCAGTCCCTGCGCGGCGGTCCGCTCGGCGTCGTCGCGCACCGGGTCGCCGGCCGGCAGCAGCACGTCGGGCGCGCCGAGCAGCCAGTCGCCGTGGCCGTCGAAGCTCGCACCGCTCCACTTGCGCGCCGACGAGAACGGCGCCACGCCGGTGACCCGCCAGCCGGGGTCGTCGGGGTGCGCCTCGGCGATGGCCTGCAGGCTGGCGTTCGGACGGGGGTCGGCGGCGGCCAGCGCGCCCAGCGCCGTCCGGGTGCTGCCGGGTTCGCCGTCGAGGTCGCGGATCTCCGCCAGCCGCATGGCGTTCTCCGTCAGGGTGCCGGTCTTGTCGGCGCACACGACGTCGACCCGGGCCAGCCCCTCGATGGCCGGCAGCTCGTTCACCAGGCACTGCCGCCGGCCCAGCCGGACCACGCCGACCGCGAACGCGATGGACAGCATGAGCACCAGGCCCTCGGGCACCATCGGCACCAGCGCCGCGACCATGCCGCGCAGCGCGTCGGGGAGGTCCTGGTCGCCGGAGAGCTGGTTGTAGATGGACAGCGCGCCGGCCGGGATCAGCAGGTAGGTGATGAACCGCAGGATGGTGTTGACGCCGTTGCGCAGATCGGAGTTGACCAGCGTGAACCGGCTGGCCTCCTCGGACAGCCGGGCCGCGTACGCCTCGCGGCCCACCTTGGTGGCGCGGTAGGCGCCGTTGCCGGCCACCACGAAGCTGCCCGACATCACCGGGTCGCCGGCGTGCTTCACGACCGGGTCGGACTCGCCGGTCAGCAGCGACTCGTCGACCTCGAGCGCGTCGGCCGCCACCACCTCGCCGTCGACGACGACCTGGTCGCCGGCGCCCATCTCGATGACGTCGTCGGCGACCACCTCGTTCGGGGCCAGCTCGACGGCGGTGCCGTCGCGGCGCACCCGCGGGCGGGCCTGCCCGACGATGGTGAGGCGGTCGAGGGTGCGCTTGGCGCGCAGTTCCTGGATCATGCCCACGACGCTGTTCGCGACGATCATGCCGCCGAACAGGCCGTCCAGCAGCGAACCGGTGCCGAGCACGATGAGGAACAGCACCAGGAGGATCGCGTTGATGCGGGTGAAGACGTTGCCGCGGACGATCTCCCAGGTGCCGCGACTGGCCCGCGCCGGGACGTCGTTGGTGCGGCCGGCCGCGATGCGCGCCGCCACCTCCGCCGTCGAGAGCCCGCGCCCCACATCGGCCGGCATGGTCGTCGGGTCGGAGCTCATGGGACGACCTTAGCGGCGGCGTCAGCTGCTCGGATGGTCTTTCGCCTCGGCCTTGAGCTGCGCCGACAGTGCCGCTGCCTGGGTGCGGCGGCTCATGTCGAGCTTGGCCAGCAGGTTGGAGACGTAGTTCTTGATGGTCTTCTCGGCGAGGAACATCCGCTCGCCGATCTGGCGGTTGGTGAGGCCCTCGCCGATGAGGTCGAGGATGCGCCGTTCCTGGTCGGTGAGCGCGGCCAGCGGGTCGGCGCGGGTGGCGCGGTCGCGTAGGCGGGCCAGCATGCGGGCGGTGCTCTCGGGGTCGAGCAGCGACTTGCCCTCGGCCAGCGCCCGGACCGCGCCGATGAGGTCGGTGCCGTGCACCTGCTTGAGGACGTACCCGGCGGCGCCGGCCATGACGGCGTCGAACAGGGCGTCGTCGTCGGCGAACGAGGTGAACATGAGGCACTGCAGGTGGGGGAGGCGCGAGCGCATCTCGCGGCAGACGGTGACGCCGTCGCCGTCGGGGAGGCGGACGTCGAGGATGGCGACGTCGGGCTCGAGGGCGGGGATGCGGGCCATGGCCTGTTCGGCGGTGCCGGCCTCGCCGACGACCTCGATGTCGGGCTCGGTCTCGAGCAGGGCGGACACCCCGCGCCGGACCACCTCGTGGTCGTCGAGCAGGAAGACGCGGACGACACGATCGGTGCTCACGTGCACGACGGTACCCCAGCCAGCAGGGGTCGTCATGGGACCTTCGTCCCTTCCGGCACGGGCCGGTTCGGAGGAGCGTGGGGCGCGTGCCTCCCTCGACCGCGGCCGACCCGGACCCGCTGGACCGGCGCACGTGTTACGCGCTGCTCGCCGGCGCCCCGATCGGCCGTCTGGTCTTCACCGAGGGCGCGCTGCCGGCCATCGAGCCGGTCCGCTTCCACCTCGACGGCGACGACGTGGTCGTCCAGGTCGGTTCGACGCCCGAGCTGCCGCCGGCCGACCGGCTGGGCGTCGTCGCGTTCCAGGCCGACGAGTACGACGAGACCAGGCAGACCGGCTGGTGCGTCGTCACCATCGGGCGGTCCACGGCCGACGAGCACGGCCTGCGGATCCGCCCCGAGATCGTCCGCGGCCGGCGGATCGGCCCGCTGCTCACCCCGGTGCCGCAGGACACCGCCGTCGGCTGAGCCGTCGGCTGAGCCGTCGGCCGCCCCGGCCGTCGACGGCCGTGAAGACACGGTGAAGACGGGCTGAAGCAGCCCGCTCCTACCGTCGGTCCGGAGCCGGTGCGGTGCCGGCGCGGAGGGACCGATGGCCGGCTGGCGCGAGGTGTTCGGCGTCGCCGAGTTCCGCGTGCTCTGGCTGGCCCAGACCCAGTCGCGCGCCGGAGACCAGCTGGCCCGGGTGGCACTGGCGCTGCTGGTGTACGAGCGGACCGCCTCGGCCGGGCTGACGGCGCTGATCTACGCGCTCACCCTGCTGCCGCCGCTGGTCACGGCGCCGTTGCTGACCGGGCTGGCGGACCGGTACCCGCGCCGGACGGTGATGGTGGCCGTCGACGTGGCGCGGGCGGCGTTCGCCGGGCTGATGGCGATCCCCGGCATGCCGCTGCCGCTGCTCGCGGCGCTCGTGGTCGCGATGACGTGCCTGCAGCCGCTGTTCGCGGCCGGCCGGACCGCGACCCTGCCGGCCGTGCTGACCGGCGACCGGTTCGCCGTCGGGATGGGCATCATGACGGCGACCGACGGGGTGGCCCAGATCGCCGGGTTCACCGTCGGCGGCCTGGTGGTCGTGTGGGCGGGCGGGCCGCACGTCGCGCTGGCCGCCAACGCCGTCACGTTCCTGCTGTCGGCGGCGCTGCTGCGGTGGGGGCTGCGGCCGCACCGGCCCGGCGGGGACTCCGCGCGGCGGCCGTCCGGGTTCGCGCTGGCGGGCGTGCGGCTGGTGGTCGGTGACCGGCGGCTGCTCGGGCTGGTGTCGCTGATCTGGCTGTTCGGCTTCTTCCTGGCCCCGGAGGCGCTCGCGGCGCCGTACGCGGACCAGATCGGCGCCGGCGCGGCCGCCGTCGGGCTGCTGATGGCGGCCGACGTCGTGGGCTCGGTGGTCGGCGCCGCCCTGGTGACCCGGGTGCGGCGGGCGTGGCGGGACCGGCTGACGGCGCCGCTCGCGGTCGCGACCGGGCTGCCACTCGTGGCGACGGTCGCCGGCCCGCCGATGCCGGTGACGGTGGTGTTGTGGGCGTTGTCCGGGCTGCTCGCGACGTACATGGTGCTGGCGCAGGTGGCGTTCACCGAGGAGCTGGCCGACGAGGTACGCGGGCGCGCCATCGGCTTCGCGTCGGCCGGCCTGCAGTCGGCGCAGGGCGCCGGCGTCCTGCTGGCCGGCGGGCTGGCCGAACTGCTGCCGCCGTCGGTGGCCGTCGCCGCGTGCGCGGCCGCCGGTTCGCTGGGCGCGGTGCTGGTCTGGGCGGCGCTGTTGCGCCGCCGCGACCACCTCGGCCCGGCCGTCCATCGAGCCGAGGAGAGGAGGAGCCATGCGCGACCGTGACATGAACCGCAGCTGGGACTGGGAGCACTGACCCAGCCGCTGGAAGGCGCCTCGGGCGGCGTCGCGCCCGGGGCGCCGCTTTGCAATGAGCACCTATACGCAACGGCACCAGGTGTTGCGTATAGGTGCTCATTGCAAAGCGGGTCAGGAGTGGTGGGCCAGGCCGGTGAACGGGATCGGGCAGTCCGGGCTGCCGGCGCAGTCGCGCAGGTCGTGGCAGCCGGCGTCGACGGCGGCTCTCAGGGTGTCGCGGATGGCGACGAGGTCGGCGATGCGGCCCTCGATCTCGGCGATCTTCGCGGTGGCGCGTTCGCGCAGGTCGGCGTCGGAGCGGGCGTGGCCGCGGCCGGTGTCGGAGAGCTCGGCGATCTCGTCCAGCGTGAAGCCGAGCCGCTGCGCCGCCTTGATGACGCGGACGGTGGTGACGGCGCCGTCCGGGTACGTGCGGTGGCCGCCGAGGGTGCGCTCCGGCGCCGCGAGCAGTCCGCGGCGCTCGTAGTAGCGCAGCGTCTGCAGGTTGACGCCGGCCGCCGCGGCCAGCTCGCCGCTGCGCAGCGTCATCGGGCCAGCCGCTCCAGGCCGTCCAGCACCGTCGCCTGCGCCGGCGGCACGTCGACCGTCAGCGCGCCGCCGTCACCGAAGTCGAAGGTGAAGAACGAGCAACAGGCCGACTCGCGTCCGGCGAGGTCACGGGCGGTCGCGAGGACGACAGGGTCGTCGTCGAGGGTGAGCCGCAGCCGGGTCGGGGAGACCCGCACCGGGCCGCTCGCGGAGCGGGCGAACAGGTCGGCGAACTCGGCCAGCCGCAGCGGGCGCTCGGCCGTGGGCAGGGTGCACGATGATGGAAGGAACGTGGCGTCGATGTCCATGCCTCGACGGTAAACCCGTACCTGGGTACCGGATGCAAGTCCTCTCGCGGAGGTGGCGATGCCCGGCTGGCTGCAGGCAGGCCTGATCGCCGTCGGCGTGCTGGTGCTCACCTGGCTGGTGCTCATGCTCCTGGCGTGGCGGCTGCCGCCCGGCCTGGCGAAGGACCTCGCCGGCTTCCTGCCCGACTGCGTCACGACGGCGCGCCGGCTGCGCCGCGACCCCCGGGTGCCGCGGCGGGCCAGGGTGGCGGTGCTGGTCGCGATGCTCTGGGTGCTCTCGCCGATCGACCTGATCCCGGAGTTCCTGCCGGTCATCGGCCCGCTCGACGACGTCGTCGTGGTCGCGCTGGTGCTGCGCTACGCCGCCCGCACCGTCCCGAGGGAGGCGCTGTTCGAGGCCTGGCCGGGCAACCCGGACCTGCTCCGCCGCATCCTCGGACTCGGCCCGGTCACTCCACCCGGGCCGGGGTCGTCATGACGCGGGCGCCGGCCAGCACGCGCGGCGCGTCGCCGGTGATCTCCAGCTCGGCGGCCACCGGCAGCGCCTCACTGGACGGGCCCGCGGCCAGCGTGAACGTGCCGGGCTCGACGACGCGGCGCAGGTCCAGGCCGGGGAACGACGTGCGGTCGGCGTGCACGTCGAACGTGACGCGGCGGGTCTCGCCCGGCGCCAGCGGCACGCGCAGGTAGCCGATCAGCTCGCGGACCGGCCGCACGGTCTGCGCGACGTGGTCGGTGAGGTAGAGCTGCACGACCTCGGCGGCGGGGCGGCGGCCGGCGTTGCGCACCGTCACCGTGACGTCGACCCGCCCGTCGGCCGGCATCGACGCCGCGCCGAGCGTCAGGTCCCGGTACTCGACGGTGGTGTAGGACAGGCCGTGCCCGAACGGGTACAGCGGCGCCGGGTCGAGGCTGGAGATGCCGTCCGTGCGCCGCCCCAGCGGCGCCGCCCGGTACGTCGGCAGCGCGCCCGACGGCGTACGGGGGACGGCGACCGGGAGCCGGCCGCTCGGCTCGACCCGCCCGGACAGCACACCCGCGATCGCGGCGCCGCCTTCCTCGCCCGGGAAGAACGCCTGGACGACGGCCGCGCAGCGGGGCGCGAGGGCGCCGAGCGCGTACGGCCGCCCGGAGACCACCACCAGCACGACCGGCGTCCCGGTGTCCAGGACGGCCGTGACCAGCTCGGCCTGGACGCCCGGCAGCGCGAGGTCCGGCGCGTCGCAGCCCTCGCCGGACGTGCCGCTGCCGAACATCCCGGCGAGGTCGCCGACGGCGACGATCGCGACGTCGGCCTGCGCCGCGAGCGCCGCCGCGGCCGCGAACCCGGACCGGTCGTCGCCGGTGATCGCCGCCCCGGCCGCGTGCGGCACCGCCGCGTCCGGCAGCTCCGTCCGCAGCGCCTCGAGCAGGGTGGGCACCGCGACGCCGAGGTCGTCGCCGTCGTACCCGGCCAGTACGTGGTTCGGGAACGAGTAGCAGCCGAGGAACGTGCGCGGCTGCACCGCGGTCGTGCCGATGACGGCGACCCGGCCGGGCCCGCCGCCCGCGGCACGCAGCGGCAGCGTCCCGTCGTTGGCCAGCAGCACGACCGACCGCTCGGCCAGCCGGCGGGCCAGCGCGCGGTTCGCGGGGGAGTCGAGGTCGGCGCCGTCGTCGCCGCGCGGCTCCCAGCCGGGGTCGAGCAGGCCGAGCCGGCCCTTCTGCAGCAGCACCCGGCGGGCGGCCTGGTCCAGGGCCGGGCCGGCGGCCAGCCGGGCGAAGCCGACGGTCTCCGGCAGTTCGACGTCCACCCCGGCGGCCAGCGCGAGCGCGCCCGCGCCGTCGTCGTCGGCCGCGATGCGCTGGGTGCGGCGCAGGAACGGGACCGCCCAGTAGTCCGACACGACGGTGCCGCCGAACCCCCACGCGTCGCGCAGCAGCGTCGTCAGCAGCGCGTGGCTGGCGGTGGGCGGCACACCGTCGACGGCCGCGTACGACGGCATCACCGCGCCGGCGCCGCCCTCGCGGATCGCCAGCTCGAACGGCGGCAGCAGCACCTCGGCCAGCTCCCGCGCACCCACTCCGACCGGGGCGTGGTTGCGCGCCGCCCGCGACGCCGAGTAACCGGCGAAGTGCTTCAGCGTCGCCACCAGCCCGGTGGACTGCAGGCCGCGCACGTACGCCGTCGCCACCGTCGCGACCAGGTACGGGTCCTCGCCGATGGACTCCTCGACCCGGCCCCACCGGTAGTCGCGGACGACGTCGAGCACCGGCGCCAGCCCCTGGTCGACGCCGACTGCGCGCAGGTCGCGGCCGATCGCGGCGGCCACCTCCTCGACGAGCTCCGGGTCGAACGCGGCGCCCCACGCCAGCGGCGTCGGGTAGATCGTGGCGCCGTACGCGGTGAAGCCGGTCAGGCACTCCTCGTGCGCGATCGCCGGGATCCCGAACCGCGATGCCTTCTGGACGCGCGCCTGCCGCTCGCGCAGGTCGGCGACCCCGTCCGCCACCGAGACAGGCGCCGTCCCGAACACGCGGGTGAGGTGGCCGAGGCCGTGCTCGATCGCCGCCTCGAACGAGTCCGGCCCGGTCATGTCGCCCTCCATCGGCGCGACGTCGCCGCTCCCGGGGTCCTCAGGCCGGTGCCAGTAGCTGCCCAGCTGGCCGGCCTTCTCCTCCGGCGTCATCGCGGCGAGCAGCGCCTCGACGCGCTCGATGTCAGCGGTCATCGATTTCCTCACTTACCGAAGCCGGCGGTCAGGCCGGACACCAACTGGCGGCGGCCGACGACGAACGCGGCCAGGACGGGGAGCGCGGACAGCGTCACCGCGGCCAGGACGGCGGGCACGTTGACGGCGAACTGGCCCTGGTAGGTCCAGAGCGACAGCGGCAGCACCCGCACCGACGAGCTCTGCGTCAGGATCAGCGGGAACAGGAACCCGTTCCACACCTGCAGCGCCTGGTAGATGCCGACGGTCAGCAGCGCCGGTTTGCTCAGCGGAAGCACCAGCGCCAGCAGGATGCGCCCGTGCCCGGCGCCGTCGGCGCGCATCGACTCGAACAACTCGGCCGGGATGTCGCGGACGAAGTTCACGATGATCAGCACGCTGATCGGGACGGCGAACGCGATGGCCGGCAGGATCAGTGCGAGCAGGCTGTCGTACAGCCCCAGCCGGACGATCAGGTAGTACACCGGGATGATCGTCGCCTGCACCGGGATCGCCAGGCCCAGCAGCGCCAGCCGCAGCGTGCCGCGCGACAGCGGCGTCCCGGCGCGGACCACGTAGTACGACGCCATCAGCGACACCGTCAGGATCACCGCCACCGCCGCGACCGTGACCACGACGCTGTTGCCCAGGTAGCGCAGGAAGTCGTTCTCCAGCACCAGCCGGTACGCGTCGAGCGTCGGGTCCGCCGGCGGCAGCAACGGGTTCTCGGTGTAGTAGTCCTGCTGCCGGCGCAGGCTGGTGAGCACCAGGTAGTAGACCGGCACGATCGTCACGACGACCCACACCAGGCCGCCGAGCGCCCCGAGCACGTTCGGGGTCTCGCGGATGCGCCGGCTCACGCGGCGCCCGCCTGCTGGCTCTGCATGCGCCCGGAGCCGGAGATGCGGCTGAGCAGCAGCGACAGCGCCAGGCCCAGCGCCACCAGCAGCACGGCGATGACGCTGGCCGGGCCCATCTGGTAGCTGCGGAACCCGGTCAGGTACATCTCCAGCGGCAGGATCCGGGTCGCCTCGCCCGGCCCGCCGCCGGTCAGCACGAACACCAGGTCGAAGTACGTCAGCGAGCCGACCAGCATCAGCGTCGACGACGTCACGATGGTGTAGCGCAGCTGCGGCAGCGTCACGTACCGGAACTGCTGCCACCGCCCGGCGCCGTCCAGCGTCGCCGCCTCGTACAGCGACGCCGGGATCTGCCGCACCCCGGCCTGGTAGAGCAGGGCGTGGAACGGCACGAAGCACCAGCCGACCACGAAGATCACCGCGTACAGGGCGAGGTCCGGGTCGCCCAGCCAGTTCGTCGTCAGCGTGCCGGGGGAGAACGCGCGGGACAGCCCGAAGTTGGGGTCCAGCAGCGACCGGAACGTGATGCCGATGGCCGCCGACGAGAACAGCAGCGGCAGGAAGTACAGCACGGCGAAGGCCGCCCGGTAGCGCTGCCGGCCGGCCGTGAACACGCCGAGCAGCAGCGCGACCGGCGCCTGGAACAGGAACGACACGACGACGAACACGACGGTGCGCCAGAGCGCTGCGCGGGTCGCGGGGTCGGCGAGGGTGTCCAGCCAGATCTCCGTGCCGGCCCAGCGCGGCGTGCCCAGGCCGTCCCACTCCATGAAGGAGAGGACGGCGACGCCGCCGAGGGGGAGTAGCGCGAACAGCGCGAAGAACGCCAGGGCGGGCACGGCCAGCCAGAACGGTGGCCCGGTGCGGCGGGTGGCGGCCGCACCGGGCCGGCGGGCGATCGTCATGTCAGAGCGTGGCGTTCATCGCGTCGACGAACTGTTGCGGGGTGATCTCGCCGAGGAAGATCTGGCTGAGGTTCGTCAGGAGCTCCTGCGCCTGGTCCGAGGGGAGCGCCTGGTCCCAGGAGAGCTGGAAGTGCGGCGCGTCCTGCACCAGTCCGTAGGCGAAGCCCAGGTACTCGGCGTCGTCGCTCTGCGCGATCTGGTCCTCCAGGCCCGCGACCGGCGGCACGCTCCCGGCGTCGAGCATGGCGGTGAGCTGCTCGTCGTCGTAGACGGAGCCGTTGACGTAGTCGAGCGCGGTCTGCTGCGCCTCCTCGCTCGCCGACGCCGAGACGGACCAGAAGTTGGCCGGGTTGCCGACGATGTTCGCCGGGTCGCCGCTGCCGCCCTCGACCTCCGGGAACGTGGTGAAGCCGAGCGCCGACGTCGCGAACTCCGGGTTGTCGGTGTGGAAGGTCGCGTAGACCCAGCTGCCCTGCAGCAGCATGGCGGCGCGGCCGGTGTGCACCAGCGCGGCGTCGGCGCTCTGGTCGGCGGCCACCGAGGCGAACGCGTCGCCGAACCCGCCGGCGTCGACCAGCTCCTGGATCTTCGTCAGCGCCTCCGCGATCGCCGGGTCCGACCACGCGTCCGGCTCGCCGTCGAGGACGGCCTGGAAGACCTCGGGCCCGCCGACGCGGTCGGTGAGGTACTGGATCCACATCAGCTCCGGCCAGACGCTCTGCCCGGCCAGCGAGAACGGGATGATGCCCTGGTCCTGGAAGGTGGCGACCGCGTCCAGGGTCTCCTGCCAGGTCGTCGGCACCTCGATGCCGGCCTGCGCGAACAGGTCCTCGTTGTAGTAGAGGACGACCGGCTGGACGTCGTTCATCGGGACCGCGTACGTGGTGCCGTCGATGACGCCGTTCTGCGCGACCGACGGCATGACCCGGCTGGTCAGCTCGGCCGTCTGCGCCCCGATGTCGACGACCTGGTCGTTCGCGACGTAGTCGGCCAGCGTGCCGCCGGTCCAGTTCATGATCAGCGTCGGGGCCTCGCCAGAGCCGACCGACGTGCGGATCTTCTCCTTGTACGCGTCGTTCTCGAACTCCTCGACCGCGATCGGCTGGTCGTCGTTGGCGCCGTTCCAGCGTTCGAACGAGGCGGCCGTGACGGGCCAGCCGCCGCCGGTGAGGATCCAGGCGCTGGCCGCGCCGCCCTCGCCGTTCTGAGCATCGTCGCCGGTGCCGCCCGTGCCGGCGTCGGTGGAGTCGCCGGGGCTCGCGCCCCCGCAGGCCGCGAGTGCGAGCGCCGTGGCGGCGGCGACCGTCGCTGCCGTCACGGCCCGGAGTCTGGTGTGCCTCATGGCGCCATCCTGTCCTCGTGGAGCGAATGGGTTCCGAAACAGTTGCGACGGTGTTTCGGTTGACCGAGAGGGTAATCAGGTGGGTGTATGGCGTCAATGGGTACTTGACAACGGGTCTCGACCGAAATAGTTTCGGCGCATGCGAGGAGAGCGGCCGACCCTGGACACCGTCGCGCAGACCGCCGGGGTGTCCAAGGCGACGGTGTCGAAGGTGCTCAACGGACGCGGCGACGTCGCGGCGGCGACGCGGGCCCGGGTGCAGGAGGCGATCGGGGCGCTGGGCTACGTTCCCAGCACCGGCCGGCGGGTGCACGACACCACGCCGACGGTCACCGTCCTGTTCGACGCGTTCGTCAACCTGTACTCGTCGCAGGTGCTGTCCGGCGTCGTGTCGGCCGGCCTCGAGCAGGGCGTCGACGTCGTCGTCACCCATCTGGCCGGGTCGGGCGCGCTGACGCCCGAGTGGTTCCGCGGGTTGTCGGCGAAGGGGCACCTCGGGCTGATCGTCGTCACCACCGAGGTCAGCCCCTCCGAGGTCCGCGCCTGCGCCGACGCCGGCCTCGGCCTCGTCGCCGTCGACCCCGTGTCGATCGACCCCAGCACCACCGACCGGCTGGTCAGCGTCAGCGCCACCAACTGGTCCGGTGGCCTGCAGGCCACCGAGCACCTGCTCGGGCTCGGCCACCGGCGCATCGGCTTCGCCGGCGGCCTGCCCGCGTCACGGCCGGCGCAGCAGCGGCTGCACGGCCATCTCGCCGCCCTGTCCAGCGCCGGCCTCCCCGCCTCCGCCGACGACGACCTCGTGCTGCAGGTGGGGTTCAGCCACGAGGACGGGCAGGCCATGGCCGCCCGGCTGCTCGACCTCCCCTCGCCGCCCACGGCGATCGTCGCCGGCTGCGACGCCTCCGCCCTCGGCGTCATGGAAGAGGCACGCCGCCGCGGCCTGCGCCTGCCCGACGACCTCAGCATCGTCGGCTTCGACGACACCTACGCCGCCGCCTGGACGTCGCCCCAGCTCACCACCGTGCGCCAGCCGATGCGTGAGATGGGCCGGGTGGCGCTGCGGACCCTGCTCGGCCTCGCGCGGGGCCAGCGCCCCGAGACCCACCACTTCGAGCTCGCCACCACCCTGGTGGAACGCAGCTCCACCGCGCCGCTCGGCTGACCTACGCCGGCGGCTCGATGGCGGCGAGCAGGTGATGCATCGTCGACGACGGATTGTTCTGCGGAAATGGCGTCTGGTTGCGCTGGTGGAGCCTGGCCAACTCGATCGCGCGCTCGACCGCCAGGTGGCGAGCATCGAAAGAGGCTCCGTTCACGCACTCGTAACGCGCGAGTGGCGCATGTCACGTGGCCGTAATGGTCGCCGCACGCCCGAGTAACGACGGATCGCCACGATCACAGGGACGTGGCCGGCCTGTGAACGGGTCCGGCGTTCCGACTCGGCTAGGAGCCAACGATGCCCGAACTCAGCGCGGGCGATACCGCGTGGGTGCTCACGAGCGCGGCTCTCGTTCTGCTCATGACCCCTGGACTGGCCTTCTTCTACGGCGGCATGGTGCGCGCCAAGGCGGTCCTCAACATGCTCATGATGAGCTTCCTCTGCCTGGCGATCGTGCCGGTGATCTGGGTGCTGTGGGGCTACTCCCTGGCCTTCGACGGCAGCAACGGCGGCCTGATCGGCGGGCTGGGGAAGGCCGGCCTCGACGGCGTGGGCGTGGACAGCATGGCGGCCGCGCCGATCCCGGAGTTCGCGTTCGTCGCGTTCCAGGCGGTGTTCGCGATCATCACGGTCGCGCTGATCAGCGGCGCCATCGCGGAGCGCGCGTCGTTCCGCGGGTGGGCGATCTTCGTCCCGATCTGGCTGACGCTCGTGTACTTCCCGGTGGCGAACTGGGTGTGGGGCGGCGGCTGGATCTTCGAGCTGGGCGCGCTCGACTTCGCCGGCGGCACGGTCGTGCACATCAACGCGGGCGCGGCAGGCCTGGCGCTGGCGCTGGTGCTGGGCCGGCGAGTGGGCTGGCCGAAGCAGCCGATGCGGCCGCACAACCTGCCGTTCGTGCTGCTCGGCGCGGGGCTGCTGTGGTTCGGCTGGTTCGGCTTCAACGCGGGCTCGGCGCTGGGCGCCAACGGGCTGGCGTCGGCGGCGTTCGTGAACACGCTGGTGGCGACGGCGGCCGCGGTGCTGGGCTGGCTGCTGGTCGACGTCGTCAAGCAGAAGCACTCGACGACGCTCGGTGCGGCGTCCGGCGCGATCGCCGGGCTCGTCGCCATCACGCCGGCCTGCGCGTTCGTCAGCCCCGTCGGCGCGATCGTCATCGGCGTCGTCGCCGGCGCGGTGTGCGCGCTGTGCGTCGGGCTGAAGTACCGGTTCGGGTACGACGACTCGCTCGACGTGGTCGCGGTGCACCTGGTGGGCGGTGTCATCGGCACGCTGATGATCGGCCTGCTGGCGTCGTCCGACTTCACCGGCGGGCCGGAGGGCCTGTTCTACGGTGGCGGGGTCGACCTGCTGTGGCGGCAGGCGGTCGCGGCCGCGGTCGTCATCGTGTTCTCCTTCGTCGTGGCCTACGGGCTGGGCAAGCTCATCGACCGGACGGTGGGGTTCCGGGTCAGCGAGGAGGAGGAGGTCGACGGCATCGACCTGAACAGCCACCTCGAGACCGGCTACGAGCTCACCTCCACGTCGGCCGGCCCCACCCGCGGGGTACCGGCGCCCGCAGCCGCCCGCGTCGACTCCACGCAGGGAGCGTGACCGCATGAAGCTCGTCACCGCCGTCATCAAGCCGTTCAAGCTGGACGAGGTCCGCAAGGCGCTGGAGGCGTTCGGCGTCAACGGCATGACAGTCACCGAGGCCAGCGGCTACGGCCGGCAGAAGGGCCACACCGAGGTCTACCGGGGCGCGGAGTACACCGTCGACCTGGTCCCGAAGGTGCGGCTGGAGGTGCTGGTCGACGACTTCGACGTCGACCAGGTGCTGGGTGTCGTCGCCGAGGCGGCCCGGACCGGCAAGATCGGCGACGGCAAGATCTGGGTCACGCCGGCCGAGGCGGTCATCCGCGTCCGCACCGGGGAGACCGGGCCGGACGCGCTCTGAGCGCCACCACCGACCGGTTCGTCGCGCTGCGCCGGGCGATCGTCGACGACGACCGCCTCGGCGCGGCGCAGCGGGCCGCGACGCTGTCCGAGCTGGCCGACGGCTGGCTGGCCCGGGTGTTCGCGGACGTCCCGGCCGCCGCGCGGCAGGGGTATGCGCTGGTCGCCGTCGGCGGGTACGGACGGCGCGAGCTGCTGCCCGGCAGCGACCTCGACGTGCTGCTGCTGGTCACCGGCCGCGGCGACCCGGCCGCCGTCGCCGACGCCGTCTTCTACCCGGTGTGGGACGCCGGGCTGGCGCTGGACCACTCGGTGCGCACCCCCGGCGAGGCGCTGTCCGTCGCCGGGTCGGACCTGAAGGCGGCGCTCGGGCTGATCGACGCCCGGCACGTGGCCGGCGACGAGGAGCTGACGGACGAGCTGCGGGCCGGGGTCCGCGACGGCTGGCGCAGGCAGGCCGCCGTCCGGCTGCCGGAACTGGCCGCGATGTGCCGCTCGCGGGCCGCGAGCGTGGGCGAACTGGCACATCTGCTGGAGCCGGACCTCGTCCAGGCCTACGGCGGGTTGCGCGACACGCTGGCGCTGCGGGCCGTCACGGCGTCGTGGATCGCCGACCGTCCCCGCACCGCCGGCGTCGACCTCGCCCGGCAGTGGCTGCTGACGGTGCGCGACGCGCTGCACCGCACGACCGGGCGGCGTCAGGACCGGCTGCTGTTCGAGAACCAGGACGACGTCGCGGTGCGGCTCGGCCTGCCCGACGCGGACCTGCTGCTGCGCCGCGTCGCCGAGGCCGGCCGGGCGATCGCGTACGCCTCGGACGTCACCTGGCGCGACGTCGAACGGACGCTGGCCGGGCTGAAGCGGCGCGGACGGCGCCGCCCCCTCGTTCGCCGCCCCCTCGCCGACGGCGTCGACGAGTACGACGGCGAGGCCGTGCTGGCCCGCGGCGCCGACCCCGCCCGCGACGCCGTCCTGCCCTTGCGGGCCGCCGCGGCGGCGGCGCAGGCCGGGCTGGTCCCGGGGCCGCGGACGCTGGCCCGGCTGATCGCCGAGTGCCCGCCGCTGCCCGAGCCGTGGCCGCCGGCGGCGCTGGACGCGCTGGTCAGCCTGCTGGGCGCCGGGCCGGGAACGGTGCCGGTGTGGGACGCGCTGGAGGCGGCCGGGCTGGTCGTTCGGTGGTTCCCGGAGTGGGAGCGGATCCGGTACCGCGCCACCCGCACACCCGTCCACCGGCACACCGTCGACCGTCACCTGGTCGAGACCGCCGTCGTCGCGTCGCGGCTGACCCGCCGGGTGGCGCGGCCGGACCTGCTGCTGCTCGCGGCGGTCGTCCACGACCTCGGCAAGGGCGTGCCCGGCGACCACTCGGTGGCGGGATCGCCGATCGCCGCGTCCCTCGGGCAGCGGATCGGGCTGTCTGAGGCGGATGCCACGACGCTCGGCCGGCTGGTCCGGCACCACCTGCTGCTGCCGGAGACCGCCACCCGTCGCGACCCGGACGACCCCGCGACGCTCGCGACGGTGGTCGAGGCGGTGCGGACGCGGGAGTTCCTGGAGCTGCTCGCCTGCCTGACGGAGGCGGACGCCACGGCGGCGGGGCCGGTCGCGTGGACGCCGCTGCGCTCCCGCCTCGTCGGCGACCTTGTCGAGCGGACCCGGCGCGCCCTCGCGCCCGACGCCTCGGCTGCGGTGGCGACGTCGTCGGTGCCGATGCCGGTGCCGTTGGCGGGAGAGACGGCGTTGGCGGGGGAGGCGGCGTCGGCGGGAGTGTGTCGGTGCCCGCCCGTAGGGTGGGCACCCTCCCTAGAGGGGCGGGTCATACCTACCACGGCGCGCGCGGACGAGCCTCCGGCGTCGGCCGACGGGAACGGGGCCAGGACCGGGTCGGCGGCCGGCACCCATCCGGCCGACGGGGACGGAGCCTGGCCCGCGGCCGAGGCCATGCGGCCAGTCGGCACGGGGCTGGCGGTCGAGGTGGCGCCGCCGGACGAGGACGGGGCGGGGCTGGCGACGGTCACCGTCGTCGCGGGGAGGGGGTCGGGGGTGCTGGGCGTGGTCGCGGGCGTGCTGGCGCTGCACCGGCTCGACGTCAGGTCGGCGCGCGCGCACACCGCCGGCGACGCCGTCGTGCAGGTGTGGCAGGTGGTGGCGCGTCGCGGCGAGGGGCCGGACGGGGTGCGGTTGCGCGAGGACGTCGCCCGGGCGCTGGCCGGCCACCTGGACCTGACGACGCGGCTGGCGGCCCGCGCGGCCGAGTGGCGCGGCCGGGTCATCCAGCACGCCCGGCCCCAGGTGCAACTGCTGCGCGACGTGTCGGCAGACGCGACGGTTCTGGAGGTGCGCGCGCACGACGAGCCCGGGCTGCTGCACCGGCTGGCGACGGCGCTCAGCGGCGCGGCCGTCGACATCCGGTCCGCGGTCGTCGGGACGCTCGGGTCCGAGGCGATCGACGTCTTCTATCTGGTGGACGGCGACACCGGCGGGCCGCTGGGGGAGCGGGCCGAGCAGGACGCGGTGGCCGCCGCCCGCGCCGCCCTGGGAGCGGCCGACGCCGACGAGTGAGCGGTGTCAGTATCGACAGGTATCGTCGGGGCTGTCGCCTGCGAAGACACCGGAAGGAGCGCCCATGCCCCGCGTCGCCCTGGTCACCTGCGCCGAACTGCCAGAGCTGGACACCGACGACCAGCTGGCGGTCGAGCCGCTGCGCGCGCTCGGCGTCGACGTCGAGACGCCGGTGTGGGACGACCCCGCCGTCGACTGGGCGGGGTACGACCTCGTCGTGCTGCGCAACCCGTGGGACTACGCGCGCCGCCGCGAGCAGTTCCTGGCCTGGACGCACTCCGTCCCGCGGCTGCTGAACCCGGCGAAGGTCGTCGAGTGGAACACCGACAAGGTGTACCTGCGCGAGCTGGCCGCCGCTGGGCTGCCGGTCGTCCCGACCAGCTGGCTGACGCCGGGCGACGCCACGGCGCTGCCGGACAGCGGCGAGTACGTCGTGAAGCCGTCGGTCAGCGCGGGCTCTGCCGACACCGGCCGCTACGACCTCGCCGACGCGGCGCAGCGGGCCCTCGCCGAGACCCAGGTGCAGAAGCTGCTGGCGCGCGGGTCCACCGTCATGCTGCAGCCCTACCTCAGCGCCGTCGACACCGCGGGCGAGACCGCCATGCTGCACCTCGGCGGCGTGTTCAGCCACGCCATCCGCAAGGGCGCCCTGCTCGACGGGCCCGACCTCCGCGACGGCAAGCCGCTGTGGAGCGAGCAGATCGAGCCGCGCGAGCCGACGGACGCCGAGCGCGAGCTGGCCCGGCGCGCCCTCGACGCCATCCCGGGCAGCGACACCCTGCTGTACGCCCGCGTCGACACCATTCCGGGCCCCGACGGCGCGCCCGTCATCCTCGAAGTGGAACTGACCGAGCCCAGCCTCTTCCTGGCCACGTCGCCGGGCGCGCCGCAACGCCTGGCGCGCGCGATCACGGCCCGCCTCTAACCGCTACCATCGACCCGGCCAGAACCACCCCACACCGAGGAGCACGTCGTGTCCGAACAGATCCGTATTGCCGTCGCCGGAAGCGAGCGACAGGTCGATGCGGGCACGACGGCGGCCGAGCTGTTCGCCGACGACGCCACGGTGATCGCCGCGCGCGTCGGCGGCTCGCTCGTCGACCTCGCCCGGGTGCTGGCCGACGGCGACGACGTCGAGCCGGTGGCCGTCGACTCCAAGGACGGCCGCGACATCCTGCGGCACTCGACGGCGCACGTCATGGCGCAGGCGGTGCAGGAGCTGCACCCCGAGGCCAAGCTGGGCATCGGCCCGCCGGTCGAGAACGGCTTCTACTACGACTTCGACGTCGCCGAGCCGTTCACCCCCGACGATCTCAAGAGCATCGAGAAGAAGATGCAGCAGATCGTCAAGGAGCGGCAGTCGTTCGTCCGCCGCCCGATCAGCGACGACGACGCGCGGGTCGAACTCGCCGCCGAGCCGTACAAGCTCGAGCTGATCGGCCTCAAGGGCGGCGCCGCCGAGCAGGCCGCCGAGGGCGCGTCCGCCGAGGTCGGCGGCGCCGAGCTGACCATCTACGACAACGTCAGGCCCGACGGCGAGCTGGCCTGGAAGGACCTCTGCCGCGGCCCGCACCTGCCGACCACGCGGAACATCCCGGCGTTCAAGCTCATGCGCGTGGCCGCCGCCTACTGGCGGGGCAGCGAGAAGAACCCGCAGCTGCAGCGCATCTACGGCACCGCCTGGGAGAGCCGCGACGCCCTCAAGGCCTACCTTGAGCGCCTCGCCGAGGCCGAGCGGCGCGACCACCGCAAGCTGGGCCGCGAGCTCGACCTCTACAGCTTCCCCGACGAGCTCGGCTCCGGCCTGCCGGTGTTCCACCCCAAGGGCGGCGTCATCAAGCGCGAGATGGAGGACTACGTCCGCCGCCGGCACCTGGAGGAGGGCTTCCAGTACGTCGGCACGCCGCACATCTCCAAGCAGGGCCTGTTCGAGACGTCCGGGCACCTGCCCTACTACGCCGACGGCATGTTCCCGCCCATGGAGCTGGAGGGCAGCTCGTACTACCTCAAGGCGATGAACTGCCCCATGCACAACCTGATCTTCCGCTCCCGCGGGCGGTCGTACCGCGAGTTGCCGCTGCGGTTGTTCGAGTTCGGCTCGGTGTACCGGTTCGAGAAGTCCGGCGTGGTGCACGGCCTCACCCGCGTGCGCGGCATGACGCAGGACGACTCCCACTCCTACGTCACGCAGGAGCAGGCGGCCGGCGAGATCACCCACCTGCTGAACTTCGTCCTGGGCCTGCTCAAGGACTTCGGCCTGGACGACTACTACCTCGAGCTGTCCACCCGCGACCCCGAGTCCGACAAGTTCATCGGCACCGACGAGCAGTGGGAGCAGGCCACCCGCACGCTCGAGGAGGTCGGCCGGGCCTCCGGTCTCGAGCTGGTCCCCGACCCCGGCGGCGCCGCCTACTACGGCCCGAAGATCTCGGTACAGACCCGCGACGCCATCGGCCGCACCTGGCAGATGTCCACCATCCAGCTCGACTTCAACCAGCCGGCCCGGTTCGAGCTGGAGTACCAGGCCGCCGACGGCACCCGGCAGCAGCCGGTCATGATCCACTCGGCGAAGTTCGGCTCCATCGAGCGGTTCATCGGCGTGCTGGTCGAGCACTACGCCGGCGCGTTCCCGCCCTGGCTGGCGCCGGTGCAGGCGGTCGGCATCCCCATCGCCGACGAGCACGTCCCGTACCTCGCGACGGTTGCGGCGAAGCTGGCCGAGGCCGGCATCCGGGTCGAGGTCGACGACTCCGACGACCGCATGCAGAAGAAGATCCGCAACGCGCAGAAGCAGAAGATCCCGTTCATGCTCATCGCGGGCGACGACGACGTCGCGAAGGACGCGGTCTCGTTCCGCTACCGCGACGGCAGCCAGAAGAACGGCGTGCCGGTCGACGACGCGGTGGCCGAGATCGTCGACGCCGTCCGTCGCCGCGTGCAGGTCTGACCGGTGCCGGAGGCCGACCGCCTGGAACGGCTGTGGACGCCGTATCGCATGGCGTACATCACCGGCGAGCCCGGCAACGGCAGCGACGACGACGGCTGCCCGCTGTGCGCCATCCCGCGCAAGTCCGACGAGGACGGGCTGATCCTGCACCGTGGGCGCACGGCGTACGCGGTGCTGAACCTTCACCCGTACAACCCGGGCCACCTCATGGTCGTCCCGTACCGGCACACCGGCGAGTTCGAGACGCTCACCGACGACGAGTCGCGGGAGCTGACGTCGATGACGCAGGACGCCGTCCGCGCGGTGAAGGCGGCGTCGGCCCCGCACGGCTTCAACGTCGGCCTCAACCTCGGCGGCGTGGCCGGCGGCTCGCTCTCGGCCCACCTGCACCAGCACGTGGTGCCGCGGTGGAGCGGCGACGCCAACTTCATGACCGTCCTCGACAACACCAAGATCATGCCGCAGCTGCTGGCCGACACCCGCGCGCTGCTGGCGTCGTCCTGGCCCGAGTAGCCGGCCCGCGGGCGCTCAGTCGTCGGTGAGGCCGAGCGCCCTCATGGTCTCGGTGGCCCGGTCGGTCCGTTCGTAGAGCACACGTCGGCCCTGACGGCGCCGCCGCACCAGGCCGGTGCGGTGCAGCCTGGCCAGGTGGTACGAGACCGTCGACGGCGCCAGCCGCTGCCGGGCGGCGAGCTCGCTGGTGGTCCGGGCGACGCCGAGGTCGGACAGCAGCCGGGCCCAGCCGTCGCCGAACAGCCGCGTCGCCGGCGCCGGCGCGTCCGGGCCCGTCCACACCCGCCCCCGGCGCAGCGCCGGGTACCCGAGCATCGCGGTACCGCTCCAGCCGTGCCAGACCGCCGGGTGCGGCAGGAACGCCGACGGCGCCAGCACCACGCCGCCGGGCGGGTCGAACGTCAGGTCGTACGGCCGCCGGAGCACGACCCGCGCGCCGTCCCAGGTCAGCCGCGGGTCCAGCAGTTCCACGACGGAACCCAGGCCGCGGCCGGCCGCCTCGAACGCGTGCTCACGCACGTCGGCGTCGTTCACCGCACGCACCGACGGCCACAGCGGCGCCAGCGCGGCGTGCCAGAACCACTCCAACTGGCCGGCGAGACAACGGCACAACTCGTCCACGCCCTGCCGCTCGACGATGGCGGCGACGGGCGCGGGGAGGGCGCGGCGAGGGTCGCCGATGACCCCGCCGAGCTGCGCGAACGGGTCCGGCTGCTCCGGCGGGTCCGGCCGGAAGGCGAGCGCGAGCTCGCGCCGGACCCGGCCGGCCGGCGCCGTCGCCACGGCGTGCAGTTCGTCCTCGATGCTGGTCTCGTACCCGGCCGGAACCGGAGCGAGGAAGTCCGGGACGTACCAGGTGGCCTCCTCGGCCAGCGCGAGCAGGACGCCGACGCGGTCGCGGTCGACCCGGCGTGCGGTGTCGGCCACCCAGTGCCGCGCGTACGGCGCCCGGCCCGGGTGAACGAGGACCTCGGCGGCGTTCAGCAGCTCG
The DNA here is from genome assembly GCF_900106035.1 of Jiangella alba. Lineage (GTDB taxonomy): Bacteria > Actinomycetota > Actinomycetes > Jiangellales > Jiangellaceae > Jiangella > Jiangella alba. The sequence continues at coordinate 2,730,484 of NZ_FNUC01000003.1, read as the reverse complement.
GCCAGCTTCGGCAGCGCGAACCTGGTCAGGGCCAGGCGCGGCGCGTCCAGTGCGATCCCGAGCACGCGGGCACCTCGGCTTTCGATGATCGTCGAATCAGTGGCCGGGCCATAGGCCCGCCTGGTCGACTCTGTCACGGCACCGCCACCACCCCACGGACCAGGGAGGCATCATGTCCGACCCCACCGCATCCGGCCGGCCGGGCCAGCACCGCGGCATCGGCAGGCGTCCGTTCGTGGTCGCCGCGCTCGGGGCGGGGCTGACCGCCGCGGCACAGGTGACGGCGAGCGCCGGCCCGAGTGGCCGGCGGGTCTCGTCCGCGGCCCGCCGCCAGGTGGGCGGGCTGGAGGTGATCGCCCTGCTCGACGCGTCCGGGCCGTTCCCCGCCGCCTGGACGCAGATGTTCCCCGACGCCACCGACGCCGACTGGGCCGCGGCGCGGGCGATCGACCCGGCGGCGTTCGGCGACGACGGCCGCTGGCACCTCGACTTCCACTGCTACGCCGTCCGGCGCCCGTCGGGACGGGTCATGCTCGTGGACAGCGGCGTCGGACCGGCCGGGAGCCCGGCGGCGGGCTGGGCGCCGGTGCCGGGCCGGCTGCCCCGGGCGCTCGCCGAGGCGGGCATCGCCGCCGGCGACGTCGACCTGGTGGTGCTGACCCACCTGCACGAGGACCACGTCGGCTGGGCCGTCGGGCCGGACGGGACGCCGATGTTCCCCGACGCCAGGTACGTCGTCCAGCGCGACGAGGTCGACCACCTCGCCGGCGACCCCGAGAGCGTCGTCTGGGGCTACGTCGTCGAACCGCTGCTGCGCACCGGCCGGTTGCACCAGGTGCGCGGGCCGGCGCGGCTGCCGGCCGGTCGCCGCGGCGAGCGTGTGCTGGCCGTGCCGACGCCCGGGCACACCGTCGGGCACCAGTCCGTGCTCGTCGACGGGCCGGGCGAGGAGGTGATCATCACCGGTGACGTCCTGGTGCATGCCGTGCAGCTGGCCGACCCGGACGTCGCGTACGCGCTGGAGGACGACCAGGAAACGGCCCGCGCGAGCCGGCGGTCGCTGCTGCGGCGGGCCGAGCGCAGGAACGCGGTGCTCGCCACCGCGCACCTGCACGCACCGTTCGTGCACCCACGCCGATAGGGTCGGCGGCTGTGAGCGATGCCGAGTCCAAGCCCGCAGCCGACAACGCCGCCAAGCACCTCGAGGACGAGCTGGTCACGAGCCAGCACGTCCTCGACACCCCGGACGGCCCGCTGCACTACACGGCCAAGGCCGGCCGTGTCGTGCTGTGGGAGGACAAGGTCGAGGACGACGTGTGGAAGGGCCGCCGGCCGCGCGCCCAGGTCGGCCTGACGGCGTACACCCTCGACGACGCCGATCCGGGCACCCGGCCGGTGACCTTCGCGTTCAACGGCGGACCGGGCTCGGCCAGCGTGTGGCTGCACCTCGGCGTGCTGGGGCCGCGCCGCGTCGTCATGGGCGACGTCGGCGACCTCGCGCCGCCGCCGTACGGGCTGACCGACAACCCCGAGTCGCTGCTCACCGTCAGCGACCTCGTCTTCATCGACCCCGTGTCGACCGGCCGCTCCCGCGTCGTCGACGGCGAGAAGGCGGGCGACTTCCACGGGTTCAGCGCGGACATCGAGTCCGTCGGCGAGATCATCCGCCAGTGGGTCACCGCCGAGGGGCGCTGGCTCTCGCCCAAGCTGCTGGCGGGGGAGTCGTACGGCACCACCCGCGCGTCGGCGCTGGCCCAGCACCTGCAGAGCACCGGCATGTACCTCAACGGGCTCATGCTGATCTCCTGCGTCCTCAACTTCGGCGTGCACGACTTCAAGGAGGGCAACGACCACGCCTACGCGCGGTTCCTGCCGTTCTACGCCGCGACCGCCCACTACCACGGCAAACACCCGGGCCGTGAGCTGCGCGACGTCGTCGCCGAGGCCGAGCGGTACGCCGCCCGCGACTACCTCTACGTGCTGGCCCGCGGGTCCCGGCTCAGCGCCGAGGAGCGCGCCGACGCCGTCGCCACGCTGGCCCGCCTCACCGGGGTCGGCGAGGACTACGTGTCGCGGGCCGACCTGCGCCTCGAGCACTGGCGCTACTTCACCGAGCTGCGCCGCGCCGACGGCCTGAGCGTCGGCCGCCTCGACTCCCGGTTCACCGGACCGGCCGGCGACGGCATCGCCGACGGCATGGACGCCGACCCGTCCATGGACGCCATCCTCGGCCCGTACGCGACGGCGTACCAGCACTACGCCCGCGCCGAGCTCGGCATCGAGGACACCTCCCCGTTCCACGTGTTCGGCCGCGACGTCATCGGCAAGTGGAGCTACAAGGAGTTCGAGAACGCGTCGGTGTCCGTGCTCGACCGCCTCTCGCGCGCCATGCGGCAGAACCCGCACCTGCGCGTCCACGTCGCCTTCGGCTACTACGACGGCGCCACGCCGTTCTCCTGCGCCGAGGACGACCTCGCGCACCTGAACCTCCCGGCCGGGCTGCAGGACAACATCGAGCGCCGCTACTACGAGGCCGGCCACATGATGTACGTTCACGAACCCAGCCGGCTGCGCCAGAGCGCCGACCTCGCCGACTTCGTCCGCCGGGCGACGACGACCTAGGCCAAGATGAGTGAGTCCTGTTGATCGTGAGTGGTGGTCGGAAGTGATGGCGTTGGGAGGAGGCGCCCGCGTGCGGCGGGGTGACACCCGTGCCAACAGTTGGCGCTGAAGTCACCGCGCCGGAACAGTACTCCCGGTGGGCAGCGGGCCGGCCGTGTCTTCACCTAGGGTCCGTCCGCCGTCACCTTGGCGGCGAGGTTGTGTGGCATCGGTTCGTAGCGGGCGTAACGCCTGGTGAACGTGCCGGTGCCGTGGCTCATGGCGCGCAGGTCGATGGCATACCGGACGATCTCCGTCTGCGGCACGTCGGCGCGCACCACCGTCCGACCGGCGCCGACCGTGTCGGTGCCGAGCACGCGGCCGCGCCGTCCGGCGAGGTCGCCCATGACGGCGCCCACGTAGTCGTCCGGGATCATGACGGCGATCTCGTCGACCGGCTCCAGCAGGCTCACCCCGGCCGCCGACGCCGCCTCGCGCAGCGCCAGCCCGCCCGCGGTCTGGAAGGCCATGTCGGACGAGTCGACGCTGTGCGCCTTGCCGTCGTACAGCGTGACCTTGATGTCGACCATCGGGTAGCCGGCGACGGTGCCACGCTCCATCTGCGCCCGCACGCCCTTCTCGACCGAGGGGATGAACTGGCGCGGGACGGAGCCGCCGACGACCTTGTCGACGAACTCGAAGCCGCCGCCCTCGGGGAGCGGCTCGACCTCGATCTCGCAGACGGCGTATTGGCCGTGCCCGCCGGACTGCTTGACGTGGCGGCCGCGGCCGTTCGCCTTGCCGGCCAGCGTCTCGCGCAGCGGCACCCGCAGCGCGACGGTGTCGACGTGGACGCCGTGACGGGCCCGCAGCCGGTCCAGGACGAGGTCGGCGTGCGCCTCACCCATCGTCCACAGCACCAGCTGGTGCGTCTCGCCGTTGTTCTCCACCCGCAGCGTCGGGTCCTCCGCCACCAGCCGGGACAGCCCCAGCACCAGCTTGTCCTCGTCGGCCTTGGCGGACGGGACGATCGCGAACGGCAGCAGCGGCTCGGGCATCGTCCACGGCCGCATGAGCAGCGGGTCGTCCTTCGCCGACAGCGTGTCGCCGGTCTCGGCCCGCGACAGCTTGGCGATCGCGACGATGTCGCCGGCGTGCGCCTCGGCGACCGGCCGCTGGGTCTTGCCGAGCGGGCAGGACAGCGCGCCGATGCGCTCGTCCTCGTCGTGCTCCTCGTGGCCGCGGTCGGCCAGGAAGTGGCCGGAGACGTGCACCGTCGCGTCGGGGCGCAGCGTGCCGGAGAACACCCGGACCAGGCTGACGCGGCCGACGTACGGGTCGGACGTGGTCTTGACCACCTCGGCCAGCAGCGGGCCGGCCGGGTCGGCGGCGATGCCGTCGCGCGGCGTGCCCGTCACCGTCGTGACCTCGGGCAACGGGTGTTCGGCGGGGGAGGGGAAGCCGCCGGCGATGACCTCGAGCAGCTCCTGCGTGCCCAGGCCGGACGCGGCGCAGACCGGGATGACCGGGTGGAACGACGCCCGCGCGACCGCCCGCTCGAGGTCGTCGACCAGCACCTTCAGCTCGATGTGCTCGCCGCCGAGGTAGCGGTCCATCAGGGACTCGTCCTCGGACTCCTCGATGATCCCCTCGATCAGCTCGCCGCGGGCCTCCTCCAGCAGCACCGCCTCGGCCTCCGACGGGTCCCGCGCGGCGCGGCGGCCGCCGTCGTAGCCGAAGACCTGCTCGCTGAGCAGGCCGACCAGCGCGTCCGTCCCGCTGGGCAGGTAGAGCGGCAGCACCTTGTCGCCGAAGCCGTCGCGGATGGCGGCCAGCGTGCCGGCGTAGTCGGAGCGGGGGTGGTCGAGCTTGGTGAGGACGACGGCGCGCGGCATGCGGACCGCCTCGCACTCGGCCCAGAGCAGCCGCGTCGTGCCGTCGATGGGTTCCGCGGTCGAGACGACGAACAGGGCGCAGTCGGCGCCGCGCAGCCCGGCCCGAAGGTCGCCGACGAAATCGGCGTACCCCGGGGTGTCCAGCAGGTTGATCTTCGTCTGCTCGTGCAGCAGCGGGGCGAGCGCGAGACCGACCGACCGCTGCTGGCGGATCTCGCTCTCGTCGTGGTCGCTCACGGTGGTGCCGTCCTCGACCCGTCCGGCCCGGTGGATCGTCCCGGACGCGACGAGAAGGGCCTCGACCAGCGTGGTCTTGCCGGAGGACGTCGGGCCGACGAGCGCGACGTTGCGGACGTCGACCCCGTCGGCCGGAGGTACGCCTCCGGCGTCGGACTGTTCTCCCGTCTGGTGCCGTGCCGCCATGCGCCAGCCTCCTGCCTCGCAGGCGACGCGCGGCCCGGCGGTTCCAGCGCCTCGTTGCGCCGCCGCGGTTCGTAGATGTGGTGATGGCCACTTTGCTGCCGGAGGCGTGGATGCGCAAGGGTGATCGGCATATCGCCAGTAGCATGGCGGCGCCGGGTGCCGCTCAACCAGCGGGCCGGTTTCGGACTGGAGTCGAACGGACGGGCGATGCTCGACAAGTACACCCGGGTCTACTCGACCCGCATCCTGACCCCTGCGGCGCGCGGGATGCTGCGACTGGGGCTCGGCCCGGATGCGGTGACGGTCATCGGCACCCTCGGCGTGGTCGCCGGTGCGCTGATCTTCTACCCGCAGGGCGAGTTCCTCTGGGGAACGCTGTTCATCACGGCGTTCGTGTTCTTCGACAACCTCGACGGCATCATGGCGCGGCTGCAGGGTCGTACCAGCAAGTGGGGGGCGTTCCTCGACTCCACGCTGGACCGCTTCGGTGACGCCGCGATCTTCGGCGGGCTGGCGATGTGGTTCGCCGGCGACGGCGACAACCTGCGCATGGTGGCGCTGCTGATCGCCTGCCTGACGCTGGGCGCCGTCGTCTCGTACGCGAGGGCGCGGGCCGAGAGCCTGGGCTACACCGCCAGCGGCGGCATCGCCGAGCGGGCCGACCGGCTGGTCGCCATCCTCGTCGTCACCGGGCTGGTCGGCCTGCTCGACCTCCCCGTCGTGGTGCTCGAGGTGCTGCTGTGGGCCCTGACGGCGGCCAGCGCGTGGACCGTGTGGCACCGCGTCGACACCGTGCGGCGGCAGGCGGCCCTGGAGTGAGTGCGTTCGGCGACCGTCGCCAGCTGTGGCTCTACAGCACCGGCTGGAAGGCGGTGCAGCACATGCCGGAGCGGGCCGCGTACCGCTCGTTCCGGACCATCGCCGACTTCTTCTGGCGCCGCGGCAGCCCCTCGGTGCGGCGGCTGGAGCAGAACCTCGCCCGCGTCGACAAGTACACCCCCGACGAGCTGCGCGAGCTGACCCGCCTGGGCGCCCGCTCGTACATGCGGTACTGGTGCGACGCCTTCCGCATGTCCGAGTGGAGCCACGAGCGCATCCTCGACCGCGTGCGCGTCGTCGACGAGTACCGGCTGCGCGACGCCCTGGCCGCCGGCCGCGGCGTCGTCGTCCCGCTGCCGCACATGGGCAACTGGGACTGGGCCGGCGCGTGGGCCTGCCTCACCGGCGCCCCGCTGGCGACGGTGGCCGAGCGGCTGCGCCCGGAGGCGCTGTACGAGCGGTTCGTCACCTACCGCGAGGCACTGGGCATGACGGTGCACCCGCTGGGCGGCGACGGCGTCATGAGCGCGCTGGCCGAGCACCTGAACCGCGGCGGCCTCGTGTGCCTGCCGGCCGAACGGGACCTGTCACGCCGCGGCGTCCCCGTCACCCTGTTCGGCGAGCCGACCCGGATGCCGGCCGGCAGCGCGATGCTGGCGCTGCGCACCGGGGCGCCGCTGATCCCCGTCACGCTGTCCTACGAGGGCCGCGAGCCGGAGCACCGGCTGGTCATCCGGTTCCACGAGCCGATCGACCCGCCGGAGGAGCGCGGCGAGCGGCTGGCGACGATGACGCAGCGGATCGCCGACGCCTTCGAGGTCGGCATCCGGGCCAACCCCGAGGACTGGCACATGACCCAGCGGCTGTTCCTGTCCGACCTCGACATCAACGACCCGCGGCGGCGGCCCCAGCAGGTGGCGCCGTGAAGGTCGGCATCGCCTGCCCGTACTCGTGGGACGTCCCGGGCGGCGTCCAGGTGCACATCCGCGACTTCACCGAGGAGCTGACCTCCCGCGGGCACAAGGTCTCCGTCCTGGCGCCCGGCGAGGACGACGACGACCTGCCGCCGTACGTCACCACCGTCGGGCGGCCGCTGGCGATCCCGTACAACGGGTCGGTGGCGCGGGTCGCGTTCGGGCCGCGCATCGCCGCGCGGGTGCGCCGCTGGCTGCTGGACGGCGACTTCGACGTCGTGCACGTGCACGAGCCGGCGTCGCTGTCGCTGGGCCTGATCACGACGCTGTGGGCCGAGGTGCCGATCGTCGCGACGTCGCACTCGGCGATGCGGCGGTCGCGGGCGATGAGCGCGGCCCAGGGCCTCCTGAAGTCGGCGTTCGAGAAGTTCACCGCCCACATCGCCGTCTCCGAGGAGGCCCGGCGCACCGTCGTCCAGCACCTCGGCGTCGACGCCGTCCTCATCCCGAACGGGCTCTTCGTCGACCGGTTCGCCGTGCCCGTCCGCGAGGAGTGGCGGTCGGGGGACGGGACGCTGTCGTTCCTCGGGCGGCTGGACGAGCCGCGCAAGGGCCTGCAGGTGCTGCTCAAGGCGTGGCCGGCGATCCACGACGCGTTCCCGAAGGCGCGGCTGCTGGTGGCCGGCCGGGGCGAGATCGACGACATCCGCCGCGGCATCGAGCCCCGGCACCGCGACGCCGTCGAGTTCCTGGGCGGCGTCAGCGACGACGACAAGGCGGCCATGCTGGCCAGCAGCGACATCTACGTCGCGCCGCACATCGGCGGCGAGTCGTTCGGCATCGTCCTGGCCGAGGCCATGGCGGCCGGCGCGCCGGTGCTGTCCAGCGACCTCGAGGCGTTCCAGGCCGTGCTGGACGGCGGGCGCCTGGGTGCGCTGGTCCCCGTCGGCGACTCGTCCGCGCTGGCCGACGAGGCGATCGCGCTGCTCGGCGACCCCGCGCGGCGGGCCCGGTACCGGGCGGCCGCGTCGCTGGGCGTGCGCCGCTACGACTGGTCGCGGGTCGCCGACGAGGTGCTGGCCGTCTACGAGATGGCCGTCGCCGTAGGGTCCGGCGGGCACACCTTCAAGCTGCCGGGGCTGCCGTGAACTGGGAATGGCTGTTCATCACCATCGCGGTGCTCGCCGCCCTGGGCGTCTACCTGTCCTGGACGGCGGGCCGCCTGGACCGCCGCCACGCCCGGCTCGCCGCGTCGCGGGCCGTGCTGGACGCCGAGCTGCTGCGCCGGTCCGGGTCGGTGCTGGACCTCGCCACCGCCGGCCTGCTGGACCCCGCGACCTCCGTCGCCCTGGCCGACGCGGCCTCGCGGGCCCGGACCGCCGACGAGGGGGCCGAGCGGTACCAGGCGGAGAGCGATCTGACCGCGGTGCTGACGGCCGTCCTGGACGACCCCGCCGACCTGGAGCCGTTGCGGTCCGACCCAGCCGCCGAAGCCGCGCTGGAGGACCTGGCGATGGCTTGCCGGCGGGCGGCGCATGCGCGGCGGTTCCACAACGAGCTGGTGCGGGGCGCGGTCCGGCTGCGGCGGAAGGCGTTCGTGCGGTGGCTGCGGCTGGCCGGCTATGCGCCCATGCCGGAGACCGTCGAGCTCGACGACACGGTGCCGCGGGGGTTGGCCTCGGAGTAGGTCGGTTCTCAGCTGGCGCGGGCTCGCGTTGGCTTTGATCTGCCGCGTTGGCCTGCCCCCTGCTGCTCTCGATGGTCGGGGGCGCGGGCGGCCGCCTCAAGCGGACCCATTGGCGCTTCGCGCGACGGGGGACCGCTTGACCCGGCCGCCCGCGCCCCCCTTCAAGCAGCGTCAGGGGGCCGGCCGAACAATGGGCCCGGCTCTCCTCCTCGCTCGGCTCTCGCTCCGCTGGCCGCCGTCTGGCCGCGCGTGGTTCGGCTACCGGCTTCGCTGCTGGTCCCGGTCCGCTGGCCGCTTGCGGGTTTCATCCACCTTTTGCGTTGGTATAGCAGCACGAAAGGTGGATGATCATGGCGGGTCGTAGCCGAGTGGCGCGAAGCGGGCCGGGTCCACTGGCCGGAATCGGGCGCGAGGGTGTCACCTCCGAGGACGTACCATGGTGCTGTCCACCACTCCGTCGACTCATGGGGTACGAGCAGCAGTGTCCGAAGAGACGCAGTCCACCGTCGGTACCGGCCGGGTGAAGCGCGGCATGGCCGAGATGCTCAAGGGTGGCGTGATCATGGACGTGGTCACGCCCGAGCAGGCCCGCATCGCCGAAGACGCCGGCGCCGTCGCCGTCATGGCGCTCGAGCGGGTGCCGGCCGACATCCGCGCGCAGGGTGGGGTGGCGCGCATGAGCGACCCCGACCTCATCGACGGCATCATCGACGCGGTGTCGATCCCGGTCATGGCGAAGGCCCGCATCGGGCACTTCGTCGAGGCGCAGGTGCTGCAGAGCCTGGGGGTCGACTACATCGACGAGTCCGAGGTGCTCACGCCGGCCGACTACGAGCACCACATCGACAAGTGGAAGTTCACCGTGCCGTTCGTGTGCGGGGCGACGAACCTGGGTGAGGCGCTGCGCCGCATCGCCGAGGGCGCGGCCATGATCCGCTCGAAGGGCGAGGCCGGCACCGGCGACGTGTCGAACGCGACGACGCACATGCGTCAGCTGCGCGACCAGATCACCCGGCTGGCGTCGCTGCCCGAGGACGAGCTGTACGTGGCCGCGAAGGAGCTGCAGGCGCCGTTCGACCTCGTCAAGGAGGTCGCGCAGGCCGGCAAGCTCCCGGTGGTGCTGTTCACCGCCGGCGGCATCGCCACCCCGGCCGACGCCGCCATGATGATGCAGCTGGGCGCCGAAGGCGTGTTCGTGGGGTCGGGCATCTTCAAGTCCGGCGACCCCGCCCGCCGGGCCGAGGCCATCGTCAAGGCCACCACGTTCTACAACGACCCCGACACGCTGGCGAAGGTGTCGCGCGGCCTCGGCGAGGCCATGGTCGGCATCAACGTCGCCGACGTGCCCGAGCCGCACCGGCTGGCCGAACGCGGCTGGTGACGGCGGCGCAGCCCGAAATCAGGCACGCCGCCCGGGTGATCGTCCTCGACGACGCCGGGCGGGTGCTGCTGATGCGCGGCTTCGACCCGGCCGACCCGTCGAACGTCTGGTGGATCACCCCGGGCGGCGGGCTGGAACCGGGCGAGGACGAGCGGGCCGGCGCCATCCGGGAACTGTTCGAGGAGAGCGGGCTGCGGGTCGAGCCGGACGAACTGTCCGGCCCGGTCGCGGCCCGCACCGCGTTCTTCAGCTTCCTGGGCCGGCCGTACCGCCAGGACGAGGTGCTGTTCTACGCCCGGCTGACCGGCGCCACCGACGTCGACGGGTCCGGGTGGACCGACATCGAGCGGGCGTCGGTCACGGAACTGCGCTGGTGCACGGCCGACGAGATCGCCGCGCTGGGGGAGCCGTTCTACCCGCCGGCGCTGCCGTCGCTCGTCCGCGGTCTGCAGGACAGTGGCTGGGACGGTGTGCGGCATGAGGTCGACTGACGCCGCGGGCGGTAAAATCGACCGCCGGACCCGAACGAAAGGCGCACCGTGACCCAGCCCACCGTGGGCGTCCTGGCCCTGCAGGGCGACGTCCGCGAACATCAGCGCATGCTGGCCGACGCCGGCGCCACGAGCACGCCGGTGCGCACGCCGGCCGAGCTGGCCGCCGTCGACGCGCTCGTGCTGCCCGGCGGCGAGTCCACCACCATGTGGCGGCTGGCCAGGACGTTCGGGCTGCTCGAACCGCTGCGCCGGCGCATCGCCGCCGGCATGCCGGCCTACGGTTCGTGCGCCGGCATGATCCTGCTCGCCGACCGCATCGAGGGCGGCGTGGCCGGCCAAGAGACCGTCGGCGGCATGGACATCACGGTGCGCCGCAACGCGTTCGGCCGCCAGGTCGACTCCTTCGAGGCCGACCTCGACTTCCCGGCACTCGGCGCCGACCCGCTGCACGCGGTGTTCATCCGGGCGCCGTGGGTCGAGAAAGTCGGCGACGGAGTCGAGATCCTCGCCCGCGTCGCCTCGGCCGACGACGCCACCCCCGGTACTATCGTCGCGGTCCGGCAGGGACGGCTCCTGGCCACGTCCTTCCACCCGGAACTGACCGCGGACGCGCGTGTGCACGCGCTCTTCCTCGACATCGTGAAGGAGGCTTGACCCCTTATGTCCGGCCACTCCAAGTGGGCGACCACCAAGCACAAGAAGGCCCTCGTCGACGCGAAGCGGGGCAAGCTCTTCGCCAAGCTGATCAAGAACGTCGAGGTGGCGGCCCGTACCGGCGGCGGCGACCCGGCAGGGAACCCGACGCTCTACGACGCCATCCAGAAGGCGAAGAAGTCGTCGGTCCCCAACGACAACATCGACCGCGCCGTCAAGCGCGGCTCCGGCGCCGAGGGCGGCGGGGCCGAATACCAGACCATCATGTACGAGGGCTACGGCCCCAACGGCGTCGCGGTGCTCATCGAGTGTCTCACCGACAACCGCAACCGCGCCGCGTCCGAGGTCCGCGTGGCCATGACCCGCAACGGCGGCTCCATGGCCGATCCCGGCTCGGTCTCGTACATGTTCGACCGCAAGGGCGTCGTCGTCGTGCCGACCGAGCAGGAGGGCGGCCGCAAGGTCACCGAGGACGACCTGCTCGAGGTCGTGCTCGACGCCGGCGCCGAGGACGTCGAGGATCTCGGCGAGGCGTTCGAGATCCGCAGCGAGGCCACCGACCTCGTCGCCGTCCGCACCGCCGTGCAGCAGGCCGGCCTCGACTACGACTCGGCCGAGTCGTCGTTCATCCCGTCGGTCAGTGTCCCGCTCGACGAGGACGGCGCCCGGAAGATCTTCCGGCTCATCGACGCCCTCGAAGACAGCGACGACGTGCAGAACGTGTGGGCCAACTTCGACGTCTCCGACGACGTCATGGCGGCGGTCGGCTGACGGCGCGCCTGCGGCGTCCGCGCAACACCCGCCGGTAGGGTCGGCACCGAACTGGTGTTCGGTGAAGGGTGCTGCATGAGGGTGTTGGGGGTCGATCCTGGGCTCACGCGGTGCGGTCTCGGCGTCGTCGAGGGGTCGCCCGGGCGGCCGCTGCGCCTCGTGGCCGTCGACGTCGTCCGCACGCCCGCCGACGCCGAGCTGGGGCACCGGCTGCTGGCCATCGAGACGGCCGTCGAGCAGTGGGTGGCCGAGCACCGGCCCGACACCGTCGCCGTCGAGCGGGTGTTCAGCCAGCACAACGTCCGCACCGTCATGGGCACGGCGCAGGCCAGCGGCGTCGCGACACTGGTCGCGGCGCGCCACGGCATCCCCGTCATCACGCACACGCCCAGCGAGGTGAAGGCCGCCGTCAGCGGCAGCGGCCAGGCCGACAAGGCGCAGGTCGCGTTCATGGTCACGCGGCTGCTGCGGCTCGACGCCGCGCCCAAGCCGGCCGACGCCAGCGACGCGCTGGCGCTGGCGATCTGCCAGGTGTGGCGCGGGTCCGCGCAGAACCGGCTGCAGGCCGCGGTCGCCGCGGCGGGGAGGGGACGACGGTGATCGCTTACGTCCGTGGCCAGGTCACGGTGGTGCGCCCGACGGAGGCCGTCGTCGACGTCGGCGGCATCGGGCTGGCGCTGCACTGCACACCGGCCACCACGTCGGCGCTGCGGCTCGGCGAGGTCGCCCAGCTGGCCGCCAGCCTCGTCGTCCGGGAAGAGTCGCTCACGCTGTACGGCTTCGCCGACGAGGACGAGAAGACGGTGTTCGAGCTGCTGCAGACCGCCAGCGGCGTCGGGCCGCGGCTCGCGCAGGCCATGCTGTCGGTGCACTCGCCCGACGACCTGCGCCGCGCCGTCGCCACCGAGGACCTCGTCGCGCTGACGAAGGTGCCCGGCATCGGCAAGAAGGGCGCCCAGCGCATCGTCATCGAGCTCAAGGACAAGCTCGGCATGCCCGGCTCCGGCCCGTCGCTGGCCGCCGTCCCGTCCGCACCGGCTCCCGGCGCCGGCGGCTGGCAGGTCCAGGTGCACGAGGCGCTGCTCGGCCTCGGCTGGTCCGCCCGCGAGGCCGACCGCGCCGTCGACACCGTCGCCACCGACCTCAACGGCGACGCCGGCGACCTCGACGTCTCCGCGCTGCTGCGCAAGGCGCTGCGTAGTCTGGCGAGAACATGAACTTCCCCGACGACCACGTGCACCGGCTGGTGGGCGGCGACGCCGACCACGAGGAGCGGACCGTCGAGGCGGCGCTGCGGCCGCGCACGCTGGCCGAGTTCGTCGGGCAGGAGCGGCTACGCGAGCAGTTGTCGCTGGTCCTCGACGCCGCCCGGGCGCGCGGGCGCAGCGCCGACCACATCCTGCTGTCCGGCCCGCCCGGCCTCGGCAAGACCACGCTGGCGATGATCGTCGCCGCCGAGATGGAGGTGCCGCTGCGCATCACCAGCGGCCCGGCCATCCAGCACAGCGGCGACCTCGCGGCCATCCTGTCCTCGGTGAACGAGGGCGACGTGCTGTTCTTCGACGAGATCCACCGCATGGCCCGCCCGGCGGAGGAGATGCTCTACACCGCCATGGAGGACTTCCGCGTCGACGTCGTCGTCGGCAAGGGCCCCGGCGCCACCGCGATCCCGCTGGAACTGCCCTATTTCACCCTGGTCGGCGCGACGACGCGCACCGGGCTGCTGCCGGGGCCGCTGCGCGACCGGTTCGGGTTCACCGGCCACCTCGAGCTGTATGAGCCGGCCGAGCTCGAGCTGGTGCTGCGCCGCTCGGCCGGGCTGCTCGACGTCGAGCTGAAGGGCGACGGCACGGGCGAGATCGCCGGCCGGTCCCGCGGCACGCCGCGCATCGCCAACCGGCTGCTGCGCCGGGTGCGCGACTTCGCCGAGGTCCGCGGCAACGGCATCATCAGCGGCGACGTCGCCCGCGCGGCGCTGAAGGTGTTCGCCGTCGACGAACTGGGGCTGGACCGCCTCGACCGCGCGGTCCTGACGGCGCTGTGCAAGAGCTTCGGCGGGGGACCGGTCGGCCTCGGCACGCTGGCCGTCGCCGTCGGCGAGGAGCGCGAGACCGTCGAGGAGGTGGCCGAGCCGTTCCTCGTCCGGGCCGGGCTGCTGGCGCGCACCCCGCGCGGGCGGGTCGCCACGCCGGCCGCCTGGGCGCACCTCGGGCTGGCCGTGCCCGCGCAGACGGCGTTCGGACGCGGGTTCGACGAGCCCGATCTGTTCTCGGCCGCCGACGGGGCGTAATCTTCGCCGGCGACCCGGGTAGACTCGTACTTTCGGCGGTCACCGAGGCTGCCGGCCATCGCACGGGCACGCTCCTCGGGGCGCCGTGGAAAGGATGCTTGTCCACATCATGGAAGCATTGCTGCTCCCGATCCTGCTGATCGCTGTCTTCTACTTCCTGCTCATCCGGCCGCAGCAGAAGCAGCGGCGCCAGATGGTGGAGCTGCAGCAGTCGGTCCAGGCGGGTACCAAGGTCATGACGACGGCCGGCCTGCTGGCCACGGTCGTCGAGGTCGACGACGACGAGGTCGTGCTCGAGGTCGCACCCGGCGTGCACAGCCGCTACGTGCGCCGCGCCATCGCCAATGTCGTCCAGCCGCAGGAGCCGGTCGCGCCGGTCCACGACGACATCGTGCCCGACACCGCGGCCGACGCCGACGACACGCCCACGCACGAGCCGGCCCAGGCGAAGTCCGAGGACCGCACGAACGGCGACGACGTCCGCTGAGCCGGGCGGTGTGCGCCGCGCGTCCACGCGATACCCTCTGACCTCGTGACCAAGCCGCCGGCCATCGCCGACTCCGACCGCGACCTGCTGCTCTCCCGCATCCGGGACGTCCCGGACTGGCCGGAGCCGGGCGTGGTGTTCAAGGACATCACGCCGCTGCTGCGCGACCCCGCGGCCCTCGACACGACCATCGAGCTGCTGGGCGCGGTCGGCGGCGACGAGGTCGACGTCGTCGTCGGCATCGAGGCGCGCGGGTTCATCCTCGGCGCGCCGGTGGCGCACCGGCTCGGCGCCGGCTTCGTGCCCATCCGCAAGGCGGGCAAGCTGCCGTGGCAGACGGCGTCGGCCAGTTACGCGCTGGAGTACGGCGAGGCCACCATCGAGGTCCACGTCGACGCGTTCCAGCCCGGCGAGCGGGTGCTCATCGTCGACGACGTGCTGGCCACGGGCGGTACGGTGCGCGCCACCGTCGACCTCGTCCGCGGCGCGGGCGCCGACGTCGTGGGCGTCGGCATCCTCATGGAGCTGGGTTTCCTCGGCGGCCGGGCCAAGCTGCCCGACGTCAACGTCCAGTCGCTGCTGCTGGTCTGAGTTGCGACACCTGACCGGCGGGTTGGCGCTGCGTTACCCGCCGGGAACAGCGACCCCCTAAACTGTGTTGTGTCCTTCACACGGGACGAAAGGGGGCCTGTGGCCGAGCAGACTGTTCCCAGCGGCGCGCTGACCCCGGTCAGGGTGCGGGCGAGGCTCGCCCGCCTGACCGCGCAACGACAGCAGTCCGACCCCGCTCTGGAACCGCTGTTCCGGATCATCCGGGCCAACCACCCGAAGGCCGACCTCGAGATCATCGAGCGCGCCTACCGCACCGCCGCGCGCGCCCACAGCGGGCAGAAGCGCAAGAGCGGCGACCCGTACATCACCCACCCGCTCGCGGTCACCACCATCCTCGCCGAGCTGGGCATGACGCCGCCCACGCTGGCCGCGGCGCTGCTGCACGACACCGTCGAAGACACCGACTACGGCCTCGACCAGCTGCGCGGTGAGTTCGGCGAAGAGATCGCCATGCTCGTCGACGGCGTCACCAAGCTCGACAAGGTCAAGTACGGGCAGGCCGCGCAGGCCGAGACCGTCCGCAAGATGGTCATCGCCATGGCCAAGGACATCCGCGTCCTGGTCATCAAGCTGGCCGACCGCCTGCACAACGCCCGCACCTGGCGCTACGTGCCGAAGGAGTCGGCGCGGCGCAAGGCACACGAGACGCTCGAGATCTACGCCCCGCTGGCGCACCGGCTGGGCATGAACACCATCAAGTGGGAGCTCGAGGACCTCTCCTTCGCCACCCTGCACCCCAAGGTGTACGACGAGATCGTGCGGCTGGTGGCCGAGCGGGCGCCGTCGCGCGACGACTACCTGGCCTCGGTCATCGACCAGGTGCAGGGCGACCTCCGGGTGTCGAAGCTCAAGGCCAACGTCTACGGGCGGCCCAAGCACTACTACTCGATCTACCAGAAGATGATCGTCCGCGGCCGCGACTTCGCCGACATCTACGACCTCGTCGGCATCCGCGTGCTGGTCGAGTCGGTGCGCGACTGTTACGCCGTCCTGGGCATCGTGCACGCCCGCTGGAACCCGGTGCCCGGCCGGTTCAAGGACTTCATCGCCATGCCGAAGTTCAACATGTACCAGTCGCTGCACACCACGGTCATCGGGCCGGGCGGCAAGCCGGTCGAGCTGCAGATCCGCACCCACGCCATGCACCGCCGGGCCGAGTACGGCATCGCCGCGCACTGGAAGTACAAGGAAGACTCCAACGCCGGGCGCGAGACCGACAAGCACGCCGTCGCGGGCGACAACGCCGGCAACGACATGGCCTGGCTGCGCCAGTTGCTCGACTGGCAGAAGGAGACCGAGGACCCGGGGGAGTTCCTCGAGTCGCTGCGGTTCGAGATGGAGTCCAACGAGGTCTTCGTCTTCACCCCGAAGGGCGACGTCGTCGCGCTGCCGGCCGCGGCCACCCCGGTCGACTTCGCCTACGCCGTCCACACCGACATCGGCCACCGCACCATCGGCGCGCGGGTCAACGGCCGGCTGGTGCCGCTGGAGTCCAACCTCGACAACGGCGACGTCGTCGAGGTGTTCACCTCCAAGGCGCAGGGCGCCGGCCCGAGCCGCGACTGGCTGACGTTCGTCACCAGCGCCCGGGCCCGCAACAAGATCAAGCAGTGGTTCTCGAAGGAGCGCCGCGAAGAGGCCATCGAGCACGGCAAGGACGCCATCGCGCGGGCCATGCGCAAGCAGGACCTCCCGCTGCAGCGCATGATGAGCCAAGAGTCGCTCAAGGCCGTCGCCGACGACCTGCGCTACCCCGACATCTCCGCGCTGTACGCGGCGGTCGGCGAGGGCAACGTCTCGGCGCAGAGCATCGTGCAGAAGCTGGTGCAGATCCTCGGCGGCGAAGAGGGCACCACCGAGGACGTCGCCGAGGCGGCCACTCCTGACCGTCCCCGGCGGCGCAGCGGCGGCGACCCGGGCGTCGTCGTCAAGGGCGTCTCCGACGTGTGGGTCAAGCTGGCCCGCTGTTGCACCCCGGTGCCCGGCGACACCATCGTCGGCTTCGTCACCCGCGGCTCCGGCGTGTCGGTGCACCGCGAAGACTGCGTCAACGTCGACGGCCTGCGCCGCCAGCACGGGCGCATGGTCGAGGTCGAGTGGGCGCCCACGGCCAACAGCATGTTCCTGGTGGCCATCCAGGTCGAGGCGCTCGACCGCGCCCGGCTGCTGTCCGACGTCACCCGCGTGCTGTCCGACCAGCACGTGAACATCCTGTCGGCCACGGTCTCCACCAACACCGACCGCATCGCCACCAGCCGGTTCACCTTCGAGATGGCCGACCCCAAGCACCTGGGGCACGTCCTCAAGGCGGTCCGCGGTGTCGAGGGCGTCTTCGACGCCTACCGGCTCACCAGCGGCATCCCGGCGCCCACTCACTAGGGCGCCGGGCGCCGCGCGTCAGCTGGTGAACTCCTCGAGCGCCTGCTGCGCCTGCTCGAGCCACGACTTGCGCGCCGCGATGGCCTCCTCGGCCTCGCGCAGCTTGCGGTCGTTGCCGGCCTCGCGCGCCTTGGCGGCCTTCGTCTCCAGGTCGGCGATGGACGCCTCCAGCTGGGTGACGGTGGCCTGCGCGCGGGCCCGCGCCTCGGGGTTGGACCGCTGCCACTCGTTCTGCTCGGCCTCGCGGATGGCGTCCTCGACCCGGCGCATGCGGCCCTCGACCGAGCGCATGGAGTCGCGCGGCACGTGACCGGCGTCCTCCCAACGCTCCTGCAGGACGCGCAGCTGCTGGCGGGCCGACTTCCAGTCGGTGATCGGCAGCAGCGCCTCGGCCTCGGTGAGGATGCCCTCCTTGACGACGAGGTTGGCCTGCTGCTCGTCGTCGCGCTGGGACTGGTGCGCGGTGCGGGCGCCGAAGAAGGTGTCCTGGGCGGCCCGGAACCTCTTCCACAGGCTGTCCTCGACGCCGCGCGGCGCCGGGCCGGCCGCCTTCCACTGCGACATCAGCTCGCGGTAGCGGCGCGACGTCGGGCCCCAGTCGGTGGAGCCGCTGATCTCCTCGGCCTCGGTGAGGATGCGCTCCTTGATGACGCGCGCCTCGTCGCGGCGCTCGGCCAGCTCGGAGAAGTGCGCCTTGCGCCGGCGGGTGTAGTGGGTGCGGGCCGACGAGAACCGGCGCCACAGCTCGTCGTCGGTGCTGCGGTCGAGCCGGGGCAGGCCCTTCCACTCCTCGAGCAGGCCGCGCAGGGTGTCGGCGCCGTTGCGCCAGTCGTTGCCCTCGGCGATGGCCTCGGCCTGCGACGCGATCTGCTCCTTGCGCCCGCGCGCCTCGTCGAGCGCCTTCGCCCGGGCGGCGCGGCGCTCGGCCCGCCGTTCGGCGATGCGGGCGTCGAGCGCGTCGAGCCGGCCGCCCAGCGCGGCGAGGTCGCCGATGGCGTGCGCCTCGGCCAGCTGCGCGCGCACCTTCGAGACGCCCTGCGCGGTGTCGTCGGGTGCCGCGGCGCCGGACTCGAGCCGGGTCTCGAGGAGGTCGACCTGCACGGCGAGGTCCTCGTACTTGCGCACGAAGAAGGCCAGCGCCTCCTCGGGCTTGCCGACCTGCCACGAGCCGATGCTGCGCTCGCCCTCGGCGGTGCGGACGTACACCTCGCCGGTCTCGTCGACCCGGCCCCACTCGTTGGACGCGACGGTGGGCGCGGCCGGCCCAGCGGGAGCCGGCGTGGGCTCGGCGGGCGCGGGGGTGGGCTCGGCGGGCTCGGGCGCTGCGTCGGCGGGCGCGGGCTCCGTGGGCTCGGCCGCGGGCTCGGGCTCGGGCTCGGCGGGCGCTGCCGCGGCCGCAGGCTCGGGTTCGGCGGGAGCGGGCGCCACCTCGGCCGGCGTGGGCACCGGCGCCACGTCGGCCGGGGTCGGCACGGGCGTGGGCTCGGCGGGCGCGTCCGCGGCCTCCGCGTCGGCCTCCGCGTCGGCCTCCGCCGACGGCGGCTCCGGCTCCGATGCCGCTTCCGCAGCCGGTTCCGATGGCACCTCCGGCGATGCCTCCGACGGCGTCTCGGCCGCGTCGGCTTCGGGCGTCGGCGCCGGCTCGGCGGCGCTCGGGGACTCGGGGGCCGTGGGCTCGACCTCCGCGGCAGGCGTCGCCGCGTCGTCGTGCTCGGGGCTACCAGTCGTGTTCGTCACGGTGTCCTCATCCGGGTCAGGCGGTGGTGACGGAATCGAGGGTGACCGGGGTGATGGGCGCGCCATCGTCCGATCCGTTGTCAGTTCCAGCGTCGGCGATACCGGTGATCACGTCCAGACCGGTGGTGATCTGGCCGAAGACGGTGTAGTCGGGCGGCAGCTGGGAGTCGCCGTACACCAGGAAGAACTGGCTGCCGTTGGTGTCGGGCCCGCCGTTGGCCATCGCCACCGTACCGGCCGGGTAGGTGGCGCCGTCGGTGTTCTCGTTGGCGTACTGGTACCCGGGGCCGCCGGAGCCGGTGCCGGTCGGGTCGCCGCACTGCAGCACCTTCAGGGAGTCCGACGTGGTGAGGCGGTGGCAGGTGGTGGCGTTGTAGTAGCCGGCGGCGGCCAGGAAGGTCAGCGAGTTGACGGTGCACGGCGCGCCGGCGTCGAGGGCGACGGTGACCGGCGCCCCGTTGATCGTCAGCGTCGCGGTGGTCGGCAGCGGCGTCGTGAGTGCGGCGGGGTCGACGGCCGGGGGCGTGCCAAGGTCCGGGACGGCCGACTCGCCGGACGCGGTGTAGGCGCAGGGGCCCGCGGGGGCCTCGGCCGACGGCGAGCCCTCGGAGCCGGCCGCGACGGGATCGTCGTCGCCGCCGAGCGCTCCGGACACCAGCAACGTGCCCATGACCAGCGCCACCACCACGATGACGGCGCCCACGACGAGGCCGATGCGCCGCCTGCGCGCCGCCTCGGCGGCCCGCCGGACCTCCTGGCGCTCGAGGTGCTTGCGCGCGAGCTCACGTCGCCGTTGCTTGGCGCTCTGGGCCACCGGCCATCCTCCCGCTTGGTCGCGAAACGTCCGGGAAGGCCGCAGCGACCCCCCTCCGCGTCTGTGGTACGCGGAGACAGTCTAGGCAGTACACGACGGGAATCAGGTAACGAGTTCGCGGCGATGAGTGGCCCGCCGGTAACCTGCGTGGGTGCTCCTGCTCACCGTCGTCGCCCCCGTGCTGGGCACCAACTGCTACGTCGTGGCGGCCGCGGCCGGCCGCGAGTGCGTCGTCGTCGACCCCGGCATCGGGGTCGGCGA
Organism: Jiangella alba; assembly: GCF_900106035.1. Taxonomy (GTDB): domain Bacteria; phylum Actinomycetota; class Actinomycetes; order Jiangellales; family Jiangellaceae; genus Jiangella; species Jiangella alba. The sequence goes on along the minus strand of NZ_FNUC01000003.1, from coordinate 2,710,265 downwards.
GCAGCTGGCGAAGGTGCTCGCGGAGCACGAGCTGACGCCGGTCGCCGTCCTCGTCACCCACGGTCACCTCGACCACACGCACGGGCTGACCGAGCTGCCCGGCCTCCCCGTCCACCTGCACGAGCGCGACGCGTACCGGCTGGCCGACCCGCTCGGCTCGCTCGGGCCGCAGCTGTCGGCGCAGTTCGCCCAGTTCGGCGCCGCATGGACGCCGCCGTCCGACGTCCGCACGTTCGACGGCGCCGACACCGAGCTGGACCTCGCCGGCGTCGGGCTGCGCGCGATCCACGCCCCGGGCCATACCGAGGGGTCGACGCTCTACCACGCGCCCGCCGACGGCGTCGTCCTCACCGGGGACGTCCTGTTCGCGGGCACCGTGGGCCGCACCGACCTGCCTGGCGGCGACGACGCGCTCATGCGCGCCACGCTGACCCGGCTCGCGTCGGACGACGAGCTGCCCGGGCTCACCATCGTCCGGCCCGGCCACGGCCCGGCGTCGACCCTCGACCGGGAACGCGCATCCAACCCGTACCTGCGAGGACTGTAGAGACGTGAACGCACCTGCCTTCCGTGCCCCGAAGGGCACCTTCGACCTCGTGCCGCCGCGCGGCGAGGCCATGCTCGCCGTCCGCGACGCCCTGGCCGCGCCGCTGCGCACGGCCGGCTACGGCTACGTCGAGACGCCCACCTTCGAGGAGACCACGCTGTTCGCCCGCGGCGTCGGCGAGTCGACGGACATCGTCACCAAGGAGATGTACTCCTTCACCACCCGCGGCGGCGACGACGTCACACTGCGGCCGGAGGGGACGGCGCCGGTGCTGCGCGCCGTCCTCGAGAACAACCTGCACCGCGGCGCGCTGCCGGTGAAGCTCTGGTACTCGGGGTCGTACTACCGCTACGAGCGGCCGCAGAAGGGCCGGTACCGGCACTTCTCGCAGGTCGGCGCCGAGATCCTGGGCACCGAGGACGCCGCCAGCGACGCCGAGCTGATCGTCCTCGCCGTCGACGCCTACCGCGCGCTCGGGCTCACCGGCGTGCGGGTGCTGCTGAACTCGCTCGGCTCGCACGAGTCGCGTCCGGCCTACCGGGCGGCGTTGCAGGAGTACCTGCGCGGCCTCGACCTCGACGACGACACCGCGCGGCGGGTGGAGGTCAACCCGCTGCGGGTGCTCGACGACAAGCGGCCGGAGATCCAGAAGGCGCTGGCGTCGGCCCCGCTGATCACCGACTTCCTGTCGCCGTCCGACCGCGCCTACCACGACACCGTCCGCGCCCTGCTCACCTCGGCCGGCGTCGAGTTCGAGGACGACCCGCGGCTGGTGCGCGGCCTCGACTACTACACCCGCACCCTGTTCGAGTTCGTCCACGACGGCCTCGGCGCGCAGTCGGCCGTCGGCGGCGGTGGTCGTTACGACGGCCTGTCCGAGCTGATCGGCGGCCCCTCCCTGCCGGGCGTCGGCTGGGCGCTCGGCGCCGACCGCACGCTGCTGGCCATGGAGGCCGAAGGGCTGCCGCTGCCCGGCTCCTCCTCGGTCGACGTCTTCGCCGTGCCGCTCGGCGAGGACGCCGCGGCGTGGGCGTTCGCCCTGGTGACCTCGCTGCGCCGCGAGGGCGTCGCGGCCGACCTCGCCACCGGCGGCCGCGGCCTCAAGGGCGCCATGAAGGCGGCCGACCGCAGCGGCGCCAAGTACGCCGTCGTCGTGGGGGAGCGCGACCTCGCCGAGGGCGTGGCCCAGGTCAAGGACCTCGCCACCGGCGACCAGCAGGCGGTCTCGGTGAACGGGCTGGTCACCCACCTCAAACGGCTCGTGTAGTGGGCGGCGGCTGGAACCACAACACGCACCATCATCGGGTGGTGCTGGACGCGGTTCCGGCCGGCGCACGCACGGCACTCGACGTCGGAACCGGCGACGGCCTGCTCGCCGCCGACCTGCGCGACCGGGTGCCGCGCGTGACGGCCATCGACCTCGATGCCGCCGTGCTGGCCCGCGCCCGGCGGACGCGCCCGGACGTCGACTGGGTGGCGGGTGACGTGCTGACGCACCCACTCCCACCCGCCTCCTTCGACATCGTCGCGTCCATCGCCACCGTGCACCACCTGCCCGACCTCGGCGCGGCCCTGCGCCGGCTGGCCGAGCTGACCGCGCCGGGCGGCGTGCTGGTCGTGATCGGGTGCGCTGACAGCGCCGGTCCGGCGGACCTCGCCATGGACGTCGTCGGGGCGGTCCAGCACCGGGTGCTCGCCCGGACTCGTGGCTTCTGGCAGCACTCCGCGCCGGTGGTCATGGCGTTTCCGCACACGTACGCCGAGGTGCGCCACATCGCCACGGCGACGCTGCCGGGTGTGCGCTGGCGGCGGTGGCCGCTGTTCCGCTACTCCCTGACGTGGTCCGCGCCGGCCTGAAACGGACCCGACGGCAGCCGGCCGACGGCACCTCGTGCAGCGCACGGCCGCTGGCGGCGTGCGATTGGCGGGCGCGGCGTCTGCGGCGCGACGTCTGCGGCGCGGCGTCTGCGGCGCGGCGTCTGCGGCGCGACGTTGTCGGTGCCCGCCCGTAGGGTGGGCCCCACCCGGGCCGGGAGGGGTCGACCTACCACCACGCGACGCTTGCGCAGCGCCGTCGTCATCGTCGTCGAGCCGACCCGATTCCAGGCCACGTCGCGGGTCCTCGGTCTGCCGCTCAGCGACCGTCCCCCGGACCCGCACCATGATCACCCACTTTTTGGGCCGTGATAGCAGCACAGAAGGTGGATGATCATGGGCCAGGCAGCGGCCAGCGAACAGCAACCCACAGCGCAGCCGGTAGCCAAGAACACCACCCACGGCCAGTGAGCGGCCAGCGGACCAGGAGCACAGCGAACAGGGAAGCCGGGCCCATTGTCCGGCCGGCCCCCTGACGCTGCTTGAACGGGGGCGCGGGTGGCCGGGTCAAGCGGTCCTCCGACGCGCGAAGCGCCCAAGCACGAGGTCCGCTTGAGGCGGCCACCCGCGCCCCCGACAATGGAGAGCAGCAGGGGGTTGGCCAACGGTACGAACCCAGCCAACGCGAGCCCGGCCAACGCGACCCCAACCCACCGAACCCGGCCCACGACCAACCCAACGAACGCGGCGAGCCGGCGAAAATTGCCTGGCGCACGCCCGGGTCCGCCGACCACACTGTGGCCGATGCTGATCGATCACTTCCCGGTCTTCGGTCTCCGGGTGCGCACCCCTCGGCTGGAGTTGCGGCTGCCTGCACCGGAGGAACTGTCCGACCTCGCCGACCTGGCCATGCACGGCATCCACGGGCCCGACCTCATGCCGTTCGGGAACCCGTGGTCCGAGCTGCCGCCCGCCGACCGCGCCCGCCGGGTCATCCAGCGCCACTGGTCGACGCTGGCAGAGCTGAAGCCGGACGCGTGGGCGCTGAACCTGGTCGTCTTCCTGGACGGGCGGCCCGTCGGCGTGCAGGAGATCGAGGCCGACGACTTCGGCGTCCGGCGGCAGGTGCAGTCCGAGTCCTGGCTCGGCCTGCGCCACCACGGGCAGGGCATCGGCACCGAGATGCGCGCGGCCATGCTGCACCTGGCCTTCGCCGGGCTGGGCGCCGACGAGGCGGTGTCGGTCGGGTATCTGGACAACCATGCGTCGCTGCGGGTGTCGCGCAAGCTCGGGTACGCCGAGAACGGCACCAGCCGCGGCATCTCCAGGGGGAAGCTGGCCCCCGAGCAGCGGTTCCTGCTGACCCGGCGGGCGTGGGACGAGCACCGGAGGGTCGACGCGACGATCGAGGGGCTGGCGCCGTGCCTGCCGCTGCTGGGGGTCGAGACCTGAACTTGCCACCCGTCCGAACGTGTGTTCGAATGGACGGGTGCGCTGGGACGGTCAGGAGCTTGCGGTGGCTGACGGCGGCGCGCTGCCGGGGTTGCAGCGCATCGCCGGGCTGGTCCGCAGCGTGCGCACGCCCGAGTTCGAGGGCATCACGTTCCACGAGATCACGTCGAAGTCGGCGCTGAACAAGGTGCCGGCGGCGTCGCACGTGCCGTTCCGGTGGACGGTCAACCCGTACCGCGGCTGCAGCCACGCGTGCACGTACTGCCTGTCCGGCTACGCGCCCATCAGCATGGCTGACGGCTCCACGATCCCGCTGGCCCGGGTCCGGCCGGGCGACCACGTGCTCGGCACCCGCCACGAGGGGCAGAGCCGCCGGCTGGTGCGCACCCGCGTGCTCGACCACTGGCGCACGTCGAAGCCGGCGTTCCGGGTCGAGCTCGACGGCGGCACGTCCATCGTCGCGAGCGGCGACCACCGGTTCCTGACGGCCGACGGGTGGAAGCACGTCGCTCCGGGCGGCGACGACGAGCCGGAGCGGCCGCACCTCACCACCCGCGACCGCCTGATGGGCCTGCGCCGCAGCGTCGTCGGCGCGGCGGTCCGGCCCGGCGCCGCGCTGGCGGTCAGCTACGTGCGGGCCATGGATGTCGAGCTGCCGATGTTCGACCTCACCACCGGTACCGGCGACTTCATCGCGCACGGCGTCGTCAGCCACAACTGCTTCGCCCGCAACACCCACACCTACCTCGACCTCGACGCCGGCGCCGACTTCGACCGGCAGGTCATCGTCAAGATCAACGTCGCCGACGTGCTGCGGCGCGAGGTCACCCGGCGCACGTGGGCGCGCGAGCACGTCGCCATGGGCACCAACACCGACCCGTACCAGCGCGCGGAGGGCCGCTACCGGCTGATGCCCGGCATCATCGAGGCACTGGCCGGGTCCGGCACGCCGTTCAGCATCCTGACGAAGGGCACGCTGCTGCGCCGCGACCTCCCGCTGCTGCGGCGCGTCGCCGAGGACGTCCCGGTCGGCATCGGGGTGTCGCTGGCGCTGCTCGACGAGACCCTGCACCGCTCCGTCGAGCCGGGCACCCCGACGCCGAAGGCGCGGCTCGACCTCATCCGGGCCGTCCGGGCGGCCGGGCTGCCGTGCACCGTCCTGCTGGCGCCGATCCTGCCCGGGCTGACCGACTCCGAGGAGCAGCTGTCCGCCCTGGTCGCGGCCGTCGCCGAGGCCGGCGCCACCGGCATCAGCCACATCCCGCTGCACCTGCGGCCGGGTGCGCGGGAGTGGTACCTGGGCTGGCTCGAGTCCACCCGGCCCGACCTCCTGCCGCTGTACCAGCGGCTCTACCACGGCGGTTCGTACTCCCACCAGCGCTACCGCGACTGGCTGCGCGCCCGGGTCGAGCCGCACCTGCGCCGGCACCGGCTTCGCGCCGACGACGAACCGGCCGACGGCACGCTCGACGACCGGCGGCGGCCGCTGCACGGCAAGCGGTGGGGCCCGCGGCTCACACCGGAGCCGGCGCCGGCCGAGCCCGGGCAGGACGCGCTGTTCTGACCGGGGGAATCGCCTCGCCGTCCGCACGGCGCGTTACGTAGGATCGCGGGGTCAGCACAACGACCCCGAGAGGACCATCCGTGCTCCGCACCCACGAGGCCGGCACGCTGCGTGCCGGCCACGCCGGCCAGACCGTCACCCTCACCGGCTGGGTGGCCCGCCGCCGCGATCACGGGGGAGTGGCGTTCCTGGATCTGCGCGACGCGTCCGGGGTGGCGCAGGTCGTGGTGCGCGACGAGGCGGTGGCGCACGGGCTGCGCAACGAGTTCTGCGTGCAGGTGACGGGTCAGGTCGGCCGCCGTCCTGACGGCAACGAGAACCCGAACCTGCCCACCGGCGAGATCGAGGTCGTCGCCGACGACGTCCGGGTGCTCAGCGAGGCCGAGCCGCTGCCGTTCCAGATCGACGACCACGTCGACGTCGGCGAGGAGGTGCGGCTGAAGTACCGCTACCTCGACCTGCGCCGGTCCGGCCCGGCCGCCGCCATCCGCCTGCGCAGCGCGGTCAACAGGGCCGCCCGCGACGTCCTGCTGGCCGAGGACTTCGTCGAGGTCGAGACGCCGACGCTGACCCGTTCGACGCCCGAGGGGGCGCGCGACTTCCTGGTGCCGGCCCGGTTGCGGCCGGGGTCCTGGTACGCGCTGCCGCAGTCGCCGCAGCTGTTCAAGCAGCTGCTCATGGTGGCCGGGCTGGAGCGGTACTTCCAGATCGCCCGCTGCTACCGCGACGAGGACTTCCGCGCCGACCGCCAGCCCGAGTTCACCCAGCTCGACATCGAGATGAGCTTCGTCGAGCAGGACGACGTCATCGCGCTGGCCGAGCGGGTGCTGGCGGCGCTGTGGGCGCTGGTGGGCCACGAGATCAGCACGCCGATCCCGCGCATGACCTACCGCGACGCCATGGACCGCTTCGGCTCCGACAAGCCCGACCTGCGGTTCGGGCAGGAACTGACCGAGGTCACCGAGCACTTCGCGAACACCTCGTTCCGCGTCTTCCAGGCGGCCTACGTCGGCGCCGTCGTGCACCCGGGCGGTGCGTCGCAGAGCCGCAAGGAGCTCGACGGCTGGCAGGACTGGGCGAAGGCGCGCGGCGCCCGCGGCCTGGCGTACGTGCTGGTCGGGGCCGACGGCGAGCTGTCCGGCCCGGTCGCGAAGAACCTCTCCGAGGACGAGAAGGCGGGCCTGCCGAAACTGGTCGGCGCGGTGCCGGGCGACGCCGTGTTCTTCGCCGCCGGCGCCCGGCGCGCCTCGCAGGCGCTGCTCGGCGCTGCCCGGCTCGAGATCGGCCGGCGCGCGGGGCTCATCGACGAGAACGCGTGGGCGTTCACCTGGGTGGTCGACTCCCCGCTGTTCGAGCCGGTCGCCGAGACCGACGACGTCGCCGTCGGCTCCGGCGCCTGGACCGCCGTCCACCACGCGTTCACGTCGCCGAAGCCCGAGTCGATCGACACCTTCGACACCGACCCCGGCAGCGCGCTGGCCTATGCCTACGACATTGTCTGCAACGGCAACGAGATCGGCGGCGGGTCGATCCGTATCCACCGCCGCGACGTCCAGGAGCGGGTCTTCCAGGTCATGGGCCTGAGCCCGGACGAGGCGCAGGAGAAGTTCGGCTTCCTGCTCGACGCGTTCAAGTACGGCGCCCCGCCGCACGGCGGCATCGCGTTCGGCTGGGACCGCATCACCGCGCTGCTGGCCGGCTCCGACTCCATCCGCGAGGTCATCGCGTTCCCGAAGACCGGCGGCGGCTACGACCCGCTGACGGCCGCGCCGGCGCCGATCACCGCCCAGCAGCGCAAGGAGGCCGGCATCGACGCCGTCGCGGAGCAGCCGGAGAGCTGACGCGGCCGCGGCCCACCCGCGCCTCAGCCGAGGCGCGGGTGGATCGCGACGCTGATCAGGTTGCGCTCCTTCAACGCGTAGAGGGCGCGGCCGTTGGGCGCGATGTTGAGCCGGGAGCCGCCGCCGAACCAGTCGCTCGCGAGGCCGTCGACGATCTTCTTCGCCGTGAAGGGGACGAGGTCGATCCGGTAGACGGCGTTCACGTCGCTGGTGTAGGCGGTGAACCCGGAGATCAGCAGGTCGCCGCCCCGCTCGCTGACCTTCAGCGTCCGCGTGATCGCGCGCTCCACCAGGCTGTACTCGAACAGCACGCCGGTGTTGGTGATGCCGTACACGGCCCGCGGGGTGTGCGCCAGGTCCATGACGGCGCCGATGCCCGGGAGCACCTCCAGCTCCCACGCCACCGTCCTGGTGCGCAGGTCGAAGGCGGCCAGTTTCGCGGTGGGCGTGACCGGCGGCGAGCCGAGGCCTTCCTGCGTGCTGGTGCCCAGGAAGAGCGTCCCGGCGACGGCGGTCAGCGAGAACACCGTCTGCCGCTCGATGACCGGGCGGTAGGTGTCGAGCTTGCCGGTCCTGGGGTCGTACAGGTTCAGCGCGCCGTTGGGGTGGCCGGGCTCGGGCTGGGTGGACATCGCGATCAGGCCGGTGGCGCGGTCGTAGGCCAGGTCCTTGGGCCGGTCCTGGTTGTGGCCGGTGCGGAACAGCAGGGTGGCCTCGGCGTCGCCGGCCCGGTGGGCGTAGAGCGCGGCCTGGGTGTAGATGCCGAGGTAGGTGGTGCCGTCGACGGTGATCGCCGTCTTCGGTTCGCCGGGGATGTCCAGCCGGGTGACCTCGCCCGAGGCCAGGTGGTGCAGGTCGGCGCCGCTCTTCCCTCCGACGTAGACGACCCTGCCGTCGGAGTGCACCGACATCGGCGCCTCGGCGGCGGCGCGGAAGCCGCGCTGGACGTGGCTGGCGTAGTCCATCGAGCCCGTGGCCGGGTCGTAGACGAAGACGCCGGGGTCCTGCAGGCCGTAGATCCGCCCGCCGTGTTCGAGGAGGCGCACCGTCTGCGCCTCCGGGAACGGTACGCCCAGGACCTCCAGCTCCCCGCCGTCCACCGGGACGCGGTAGACCGTCCCGGTGGGGCGGCCGGCGAAGTAGACCCAGCCGTCGTGGATGAGGACGGCGACGGTGTACTTCTCGCCCGCGGCGCTCGCCTTGACGATCCGGTACTTGGTGGGGTCGGCCTTGTCGAGGACGACGAGTTCGGCGGTGGAGTTGAGCCCGCCGGCGATGTGGGTGTCGCTGATGCTCATGCTGGACACCCAGTCGCGGTCCAGCAGCTCGGCGGGCAGCAGTTCACGCTTCTCGCCGGTCTGCCGGTGGATGGCGATGAGGTGCGCGTTGGACCCGATGCCGGCGTAGACGTAGGTGTCGTCGGCCTGGATGCTGCGCACGTACGCCTCGCCGGGCGCGGGCTGGCCCAGGTCGCGACTGACGCCGGTGGCCGGGTCGTACTCCACCACGCGCCCCGGCTCCGACATCCCCATGTAGATCTTGCCGTCGGGGGAGGCGGCCATGGTCCAGATGAAGTGGTCGGGGTACTCGGCGAGCTTGCTCACCTCGCGGCTGACGGTGTCGATGCGGTAGAGGTCGGAGCGCGAGTGCGTGCCGACGTAGACGTCGGTGCCGACCTTGCACATCGCCCAGATGCCGATGCCCGTCGTGATCTCGAAATGCTCGGCGATGCTGTCGGTGCCCAGGTCCCAGGCGCCGACGACGTTGGGGTCCAGGCCGCGCGAGCCCATGTACAGGACGTCGCCGACGAACTCGCCGTTGCCCAGCGGACTGGCCACGCTGGCCGGGCCGAGATCGGTGACGGCGCCCTCGGCCGGCCGCGTGGCGGCCGAGGCGGGGAGGGCGGAGACGGCGGGAAGGCTGACGGCGGCGCCCGTGGCGGCGGCGGCCTGGAGGAAGCGTCGGCGGGGGATCATGCGCCGGATGCTATTGCGGTCTGGGCCGTAATGTCCAGGGTTGAGGACGTCCCCGTCCGGCGCGCTGTCGGATCGAGCCCACCTCCGTTCGTCTCAGGAGTAGCAGCACTCGACGAATGGAAGGACACCGCATGACCGCGCCACCCACCCTCGCCCCGCGACCGCTCGCCGAACGCCGCGACGCCGCCCGGCACCGACTGGCCACGGGCCATCGGCTCTGGCTGGCCACCGGACGCGACGGCCACGGCGCGCACCTCATCCCGGTGAGTTTCGTGCTGGACGGCGAGCACCTGACGATGGCGACCTTCGACCGCAGCCGGACGATGGCCAACCTGCGCGCCCACCCCCGGGCCCGGGCGGTGATCGGCGACCCCGACGACGTCGTCGCCATCGACGGCGACGTGTCGATCGTCGAGGTGGCGGACATCGACGCCACGGTCGCCGATCGGTACGCGCAGGTCTCGCACGATCCGAGGCAGGTGCCCGGCTTCCGGTACCTGTACCTTCGCCCGGACCGCGTCCAGGTCTGGAACGGCTTCCACGAGTTCGGCGGCCGCACCGTCATGCTCGGCGGCTCCTGGCTGGACGCGCCGGCCGACTGACGGTCCCGGCCGCGGGGTAATTCACTTGCCCCGCGGCCGGGCCGTTTGGCATCATCGATCTCGATGTGATCTGACGCGTGACTCTCGCCCGCGCCCGAGGTGTGTCCACCCGGCGGGCTCCCAGCAACCTCGTCGAGGTCGTCACGTGTCTCTACTTTCCGTTCGCGCCCTTTCCATCTCCTACGCCGGTCGCCGGGTGCTCGACGGGGTCGGCTACGACGCCACCGTGGGCGAGCGGCTCGGGATCGTCGGCGAGAACGGGGTCGGCAAGTCGACGCTGCTGCGGCTGTCCGCGGGGGTGGAGCGGCCCGACTCCGGCACCGTCGAGCGGCACGGCAGCCTCGGCTACCTCACCCAGGAGCCCGACCTGCCGGCCGGCAGCACCGTCGACGGCGCCGTCGACGCCGCGCTCGCGGAGTTCCGCGTCCTCGAGCAGCGCATGCGCGCCACCGAGGCGAGGCTCGCCGACGGTGACCAGTCGGTGCTGGACGAGTACGGCGACCTGTTGGCCGAGTTCGAGCACCGCGACGGCTGGTCCGCCGACGCCCGGGCGGCTCGCGCGCTGGCCGGCCTCGGCCTGGCCGACGTCGCGGGGGAGCGGCCGGTCGAGACCCTGTCCGGCGGGCAGCGGTCGCGGCTGGCGCTGGCGCTCGCGCTGGTCCGGGCCCCCGACGTGCTGCTGCTGGACGAGCCGACGAACCACCTCGACGACGACGCGATCGAGTTCCTCGAGGAGGCGCTGCGGGCGCACCGCGGCGCCGTCGTCATCGTCTCGCACGACCGCGCGTTCCTCGACGGCGTCGCGACGTCCATCCTCGACCTCGACCCGGCGCTGACGGTCGGCCGCGACGGCGTCCCGCACGTGGGCCCGGCCCGCTACACCGGCACGTACACCGACTACCTGGCCGGCAAGGCCGCCGCCCGGGCCCGGTGGGAGCAGGCGTTCGCCACCTGGTCCGACGAGGTCGACGCCGCGCGCGCCGTCGTCAAGCAGGACGCCCGCCGGGTCGGGCACGAGGGCCGCGGCCGCCGCGACAACGACAAGTTCGTCGCGCATTTCCTCGGCCAGAAGGTCGACGCGGCGGTGTCGCGGCGGGTCCGCGACGCCGAGAACCGGCTGCGCCTGCTGGAGGAGCTGCGCATCCCGAAGCCGCCGCGGCTGCTGACGTTCGACGCCGCGCTCGGCGCCGACGTGCCCGACGGCGTGCTGATCGCCGTGCGCGACGTGAAGGTGCCCGGCCGCATCACCGCCCGCGCGATGGACGTCACCCGCGACACCCGGCTGATGATCACCGGCCGCAACGGCTCCGGCAAGTCGTCGCTGCTGTCGGTGCTGGCCGGGGCGCTGGAGCCGGAGACGGGCGACGTGCTGCGGTCGCGCCGGCTGCGGATCGGCTGGCTGCCGCAGACCGGCAGTTTCGCCGACCCGTCGCTGACGGCGGTGCAGGCGTTCGCGGCCGGGCGGCCCGGCCCGGCGGACGAGTACCAGGCCGAGCTGGCCGGCCTCGGCCTGCTGCCCGGCCCGGCGCTCGCGACCCCGGTCGGCGCGCTGTCGGTGGGGCAGCAGCGGCGGCTCGCGCTGGCCCGGCTGCTGGTGACGCGGCCGCAGGTGCTGCTCCTCGACGAGCCGACGAACCACCTGTCGCTGGGGCTGGTCGAGGAGCTCGAAGCCGCCGTCGACGGCGCCGGCCTGGCCGTCGTCGTGGTGACGCACGACCGGTGGGCCCGGCGCCGCTGGCAGGGCGAACGCGCCGAGGTCGTCCACAACGAGCTGCTGCTCGGGTAGTTGTCCACAATCTGCGGATCGGCGATGGCGGAGCATGATCATCTGGGGAAGGCTCAGTGGCGACCGAGCCCGGAAAGGGGCACCATGACAACCATGATGGAGCGGCCACGTGGAACCGACGCCTGGACCGTCGACGACCTCGCCGGCCTGCCCGACGACGGACTCCGCTACGAACTGCTCGATGGGTTCCTGCTGGTGACGCCGGCACCGTTGGGGCCGCATCAGACCGCCGTCCTCGAGATCGCCGTGTTGCTGCGTACGGCGATGCCCAGCCACCTGAAGGTGTACGTGGCACCTCGAGACTGGCAGCCGGACCGTGGGACCTCGTTCCAGCCAGACGTTCTCATCGTCCGCCGCGACGAGGACAGGGACGGACCCATCACCGCGCCGCTGGTCCTCGCCGTGGAGGTCCAGTCGAGGAGCACCCGGCGGAAGGACCAGTTGCTCAAGTACTCGAAGTACGCGGACTGCGGGGTGGCGTCGTACTGGATCGTCGACCCGGACGAGCCGTCGATCGTGGCCTACGACCTGGTCGACGGAGCGTATGTCGAGGTGGGCCGGGCCTCGGGCGAGGAGAGGGTCACACTCGCGCAGCCGTTCGAGGTGACCGTCACACCGAAAGCGCTGGTGTCCGGCTGAGGCCGGCCGCTACGGTTGGAGCATGGGAGCATTGAAGTTCGGCGCTGTGGCGTCCTGGCGCATCCGCCGGCACGTCACGGCGTAGCTTCACGTACCACCGGCTGACCCCCGGCTGAGCGGGGTCCGGGCCGGCATCACGGGAGCACGCCGCAGCCGCGTCCGTCCCTCGGTGACCACACCCGAGGCGAACGGCGCGGCTCTTCGACGTCCGCTGACTCCTGTGATCCTGATTGGTCGTGATGGCCCATGCCACGGCATTCCCGCACCCACCAGCGCCCGAACCGCCAGAACCGTCCCAGCCGCGGCGCGGGCGGGCGTCGCTCCGCCGGCGCCGAGCCGAACCACGCCGGCATCCACCTGCTCCGCGACTCGTCGGTGAGCGCGCGCATGGTGCGCTCGTCCGGCGCCGGCCCGGGCGACCTGGTGATCGAGCTGGGCGCCGGGCTCGGCGCGCTGACCGCGCCGCTGGCGGCCACCGGCGCCCGCGTCATCGCCGTCGAACGGGACCCGCGGTTCGTGGCGAAGCTGGAGCGGCGCTTCGCCGACGCGGGCGAGGTGCGCGTGGTCGAAGCCGACGCGCGCAGTGTGATGCTGCCGCGCCGCCCGTACGCCGTGGTCGCGAACATCCCGTACGCCATCTCGACGGCGCTGCTGCGCCGCCTGCTCGATCCGGAGGCGACCTCCGTCGAGGCGGCGGACCTGCTGGTCGAGTGGGGGTTCGCCAAGCGCATGACGGAGGACCGCCCGCGCGACCTGGAGGTCGCGTGGTGGCAGGCCCGGTTCGAGCTGAGCATCGCCGGACGGATCCGGCCGGGCAGCTTCCGGCCGGCGCCGTCGGTCGACTCCGCGCACCTGGTGATCCGCCGCCGCCCGGACGTGTCGCGGCCGCAGGCCCGGCTGGCCCGCAAGCTGCTGCAGGACGCCTACCGCGCGCCGCGGCGGCCGGTGCGCGAGGTTCTCGGCGCGCACGTGCCGAAGAAGCGCGCCCACCGGCTGCTGACGTCGACCGGCATCGACCCGCCGGTCGTCGCCGGGACGATCCCGACGACGACCTGGCTGGCACTGGCCGGTGAGCTCAGCGCCGATGCCGCGGATGCAGGTCGAACCGCGCCAGCTGACGACCGGCGACGCCCCACGCCATCCAGCCCCGCTCGAACTCCAGCTGAGGAACGGTGAACCAGCTGGCGACGAGCGGCCCGGCCAGCTGCTCCGCGTCGTGACCGGGGCGCAGCCGGTACACGTAGTCGCCGAAGTTGGTCGCGGCGAACACCTGGTCGTTGTGCACGACGATCTCGCCGTAGCCGCTGACCTTGCCCTGATGCACGACGGTGCGGGTGGCGAGGTCCATCGCGAACCAGGTGCCGCTCTGCCGCTTGTACACGCCGTACAGGAACCCGTCGTGCACCTCGACGTGCTGCATGCTGGCCATCCCGGCGATCGGCTCGGTGCGCCACAGCACGGTCCGGGACTCCAGGTCGAACGCGGCCACCTCTGCGGCCGGCCGCGCCGGTGTGGTGCCGCCACCGCCCCAGGTGTCGCCGGCCAGGTACGCGATGCCGTCGTGCAGGGCGACGGACGTGACACCCTGGTCCGGCAGTACGCCGACATGGGCGTCCATCGCGCCGGTCTCGAGGTCCAGCAGGGTCAGCGCGCCGTTCAGCCGGCCGGTCCCCGGCATCGACGCGACGAGGAGCAGGCCGCGCTCGGCGTCCAGGGCCAGCTCCCACGGCCGCTGCTGGTCGTTGCCGAGCAGGCCCAGCGACGTGACGGTGTCGGTGGCCGGGTCGATGCTGATCAGCTCCCCGCTGGGATAGAGCGCGCCCAGCACCCGGCCCTCGTGTGGCAGCATCGCCTTGACCTCGCCGGCCACCCGGATACGACGCGGTTCGACGCCGGCCCACGGCTGGTGCACGGTGAGATAGAAATGCCCGCCCACGTACATGGCGGCGCCCGGGTCGTACGCGATCGACTGGACGAGATCCGGCCCGGCCACGGCCGCCTCCTCGGTGAGGTCGAGCGTCTCGGTGCCGCCCGTGGCGAGGTCGTGGAACCACAGCACCCCACTGCCGCCGGCCCCGACCAGCACCGACTCCTCGCGCTGCCAGATGCCGCGGGTCTCGTCGCCGGGGTTGACGGTGTCGACCTGCTCGAGCGCGTCGCCCTCCCGCCGGTACAGCGCGCCGGTGCGGCGCGCGACGCCCAGCAGGTCGCCCGACGGCGTCAGCGTCAGCGCGTCGATCATGGTCGACGGCTCGGGCGGGGCGATCACCTTGTGGTCGGAACCGTCGGGCGCGAGGTCGAGCACCTGGCCGCCGGCCGACACGAGCACCCGGCCGCCGGTGGCGATGATCGGGTCGACCGACCCGGCCCGTTCCAGTTCCACCGGGTAGATGTCGCGCTTCGCACCGGTGGCGCGGTCGACGGCGATGACGTGGCGCAGCGGGGTCGTGCCCACGTACACCTGCGTGTCGTCGGCGGCGATGACCCGGGCGAACTGGGTGTCCGTGGCCACCCGGCCGAGGTTGCGCAGCACCCCGGTGTCGGGCCGGTACTCCCACAGCTCGCACCGCGGCGACGTGCCCGCGTACACCGTGCCGTCGGGCGCCGTCGTCAGGCACCAGACGAAGCCGCCGGACGGCCCGATGGTGCCGAGCAGTTCGACTTCACCGGTGGCGGGGTCGTAGCGGTACAGGTCGGGGGTCGGGTAGGTCCCGACGTAGACCTGCCCGCCGGACACGGTGCACGCCCAGCCGCCGTCGCCGCGCTGGAGCCGGTCGACCCGGGTGACCGTCCGGGACGCGAGGTCGACGGTGACGACCTTGGGCGGGGTCTGGCCGCGGGTCACGATGTAGCCGGTGTCGCCGTCGACCGCCATGCCGACGATGGCCGCGGTGACGGCCGCGGGCCCGAACAGCTCCGGCGCCGGCGGACCCGCGGCGGCGGCCGTGCCCACCACCCCCGGCAGGACGGGCAGGGCACCAGCCGCGGCGGCAGCGGAGAGGAACGTGCGGCGGCTGAGCTCGGTCATCGGGAGGTCCTCTCCGGAGCGGTGACGGTGATGGTCCGGGACACCTCGACGGCGCCCCCTGGCAGCGACGCGTGCGCGACGCCGGTGACGTCGACGGTGGTCTCGGCGGCGTCGGCGACGGTGCGGCGCAGCACGCAGGCGCCGTCGTCGCCGGTCACGCAGGCGGTGGCCCGCCCGCCCTGCCACGCCGCCGACACCCTGGCGCCGGCCAGCGGCGCCCCGTGCCGGTCCTGGACGGTGACGGTGACTGACGCCCGCCACACCCGGGACCGGTCCGGGTGGCCCACCCACGACGACGCCGCCGTCGCCGACACCGGGGCGAACAGCTCGCCGGGGACGTCGAGGCGGACGAGGGTGCGGCCCTGCACGGCGAACAGCGTGGTGCCGTCGGGGGTCGCGGCGACCGACGCCGGGCCGTACCACTCGCCGGCGAGGCCGGTGTAGACGGTCGAGACCACCGGCGCGCCCGGCGCCGGCCAGGTCAGCCGGAAGATCGACTTGCCGTCCGTCGTGTAGACGCCGGTGGCCGACGGGGTCAGGATCGACGCGTTGACGCCCAGCGCGTGCTCCCAGCGCAGCGCGCCGGTCGCGGGATCGAGCCCGAACAGCCGGCCGGTCGAGGTCGCGCCGACCAGGTCGGCGCCGATCAGCTGGAGGTCCCCGACGACGGTCGCGGCGCCGGGCGCCGGGATCGACCAGCGCACCGCGCCGGTGTCGGCGTCGACCGCGGCCACCTCGGCCCGGGTCGCGATCGGGCTGGTGCCGAGGCCGGTCTTGATGTCGCTGCCGAGGTAGACGGTGTCGCCGTCGGCGGTGACGGCGGAGATCGTCTGCTCGTCGACGATGTCGCGGTACACGGCCAGCTCGCCGGTGGCCACGTCGTAGCTGGCCAGAGCGCCACCGTAGCGGCCGTAGTCGGGCTCGGTGCCGACGTAGAGCCGGCCGGTGCCCTCGTCGAAGAAGGAGTCGCGGGGCCGGGTCTGCTCGTGCCCGATGTCGGCCAGGTGCGTGACCGGTCCGGACACCTGCGCCAGCTCGTAGATCAGCGCCCGCGTGTAGACGGAGAGGTAGACGGTGTCGCCGGTGGGCCACAGCGACTTGGCCTCGCCGGGGACGAAGACCCGGGTGCTGGTGCCCGCGGCGGGGTCGTGGATCTGGACGCCGCCGGAGCCGGACACGTACACGTGCTCGTCGTCGGCGGCGAGCGCCATCGGCCCCTCCGGGCTCGGGGTGACGCCGGCGGCGTCGAGCGGCAGGCCGGCGACGGTGCCGGAGGCCGGGTCGTAGCTGTAGGCGAGGCCGTCGACCAGGCCCCAGACCCTGCCCTCGTGGAAGGTCAGGCCGCTGGCCGCCTTCTCCGGCGCCGGCACCGCGAGCGCCTCCGCGGTGCCCGACCACAGGTCGTAGCCGTACAGCGTCCCCGAGGGGCGCGCGGCGAAGTACGCACGTCCGGGCTCGCCGCCGGTGACGGCGACGACGAACGTCTCGGCCGGCGCCTGCACCAGCTCGTGCCGGGACGGGTCCGCGGTGTCCAGCACCAGCAGCTGGCCCCGCGGCGACACACCGCCGAGCAGCACGCCGTCATGCAGCGCCAGCGACGAGACGAAGGTGGCGCCGGCCAGCTCCGGGGGAGTGAGGTCGGCGATCTCGTGGGTGGCGCGGTCGATGCGCACGAGCGACGCGGCCGAGCCGATGCCCGCGTAGACGTACCGGTCGTCGGCGACCAGCGCGCGCACGTAGTCCTGGCCGGGCACCGTGACGCCCAGATCGGTGACGGCGCCGGAGGCCGGATCGTAGGCGAAGATCCGCCCGCCGGACGACTCGTACGTCCCGATGTACACCACGCCGTCGGGCGCCACCGTCAGCGCGTAGACGACCGCGCCGGAACCGCCGGCCGTCAGGATCTCCTGGACCTCGCCGCTGAGGGTGTCGACGCGGTACAGCTTCGCCGGCGTGTAGGTGCCGACGTAGACGTCGGTGCCGGACGCCGCGCTGACCCAGGCGCCCAGGCTGTCCGGGAGCGGGATCTGGCTGATCGCCTCGCCGCTGGCGGGATCGAGCCCGATCAGGGCCGGCGGGTTGGCCTGCCGGGTCGAGAACCAGAGGGTGTCGCCGATGAAACCGCCCGATCCGGTGGGCGTCGCCACGCTGGCCGGCCCGAGTGGCTGGGCGGTCCAGGGTGGATCGGCGGCCGGCGCCGGTGCGGACGCGGCTGCCGGCAATGGCGCCAGCAGCGAGAGCACGAGCGCGAACAGGACGAGCAGGCGTGGGCGCATGCGGCCTCCTTGGGCGGAAATGGCCGCAGCGTAGCGACGCCGATATATTCGGTCAAGGCCGTTATTATGGGTTGCTGGATATCGATCGAATCTCGACCTGATGAGTGTCGGCCGAGGTGCCTTGACGGCTGACATCGGCAGCTGTAGTTTCGGCCCAGGCCGGTATTCGCCGGCTCCTGGGCGAGGAGGATTCCGGTGCGAGTTCGTAGTGTGGCAGTCGCGGCGGCAGCCGCGCTGACCGTGGCCGCGTGCGGCGGGTCTGATGACGACACGGCCGGTGGTGGCGGTGGCTCGTCCGAGATCACGGTGTGGATGTACCCGGTGATCCCGGACCAGGACGCCAGCATCGCGTTCTGGGACCAGGTCGAGGCCGACTTCGAGGCCGAGCACGACGACATCGACCTGACCATCGAACAGCAGCCGTGGGAGGGCCGGGACGAGAAGATCGCGACCGCGATCGCGTCCGGCCAGGGTCCGGACCTCGTGCTGCTGACGCCCGACCAGACGCTGCAGTATCAGGTCAGCGGCGGGCTGAAGCCGCTCGACGGCGCCGTCGAGGACGACCGCGACGCCTACCTGCCGAGCGCGCTGGAGGTCGTCACGTTCGAGGACGAGCTGTACGGCGTGCCGATTTACCACACCAGCACGACGACGGCGTACAACATGGCCGCGTTCCAGGCAGCGGGCATCACCGAGCCGCCGGCCACGTGGGACGACGTCCTGGAGGCGGCGCCCGCGCTGGCGGCGAACGGGGTCTCGGTGCTCGACTACTCCGGTTCGCCGGAGACGACGCTGAACCTCACCTTCTACCCGCTGCTGTGGCAGGCCGGCGGCACCATCTTCACCGAGGACGGCTCCGACGTCGCCTTCGACGGGGCCGAGGGCCTGGAGGCGCTGCAGTTCCTGCTCGACCTGCAGGAGGCCGGCGGCCTCCCGGCCGATGCGGCCACGAAGACGAACCTCGTCGACGGCGGGCCGCTGACCACGGGCACGACGGCCATGACGTACGCCATCACGATGCCCGACATCGAGATCATGCGCACCAGCCTCGGCGCCGAGAACGTGACGGTCGGCGCGCCGCTGAGCGGCGAAGAGCAGGTGAGCTTCGGCATCCCCGGCGTCCTGGCGCTGACCAGCATCAACGACGACGAGGACGCGGCGTACGAGGTGGCGTCGTTCATCGCGAGCCCGGACGTCAACGCGGCGCTGAACGCCGAGGCGGGCACGTTCCCGGCCCGCACCGACGTCGACGCGCCCACCGGCGACGAAGCTCTGGCGACGCTCAGCGACGCGCTGCAGTACGCTCGCCCGGGCGAGGTCGAGCCGACCTCCCGTCAGGTCATGGCGGTGCTGTCGGCGCAGCTGCAGGCCGCCCTGCAGGGCTCGAAGTCGCCCGAGGACGCACTGGCCGACGCCGCCTCGGAGGCGCGTGACCTGATCGCCCGTGGCGGCTGACGCCCCGGCCGACACCACCGTGACCAGGGCGGCCGCCGACCCGGCGGCCGCCCTGCGGCGGGCGAGGAGAACCGAATGACGTTGCAACGCACGGCCCCGCCTCGCCCGACGTGGCGGCAGCGCGTCCGCGACCCTGGCTGGGGCGTGATCTTCGTCCTGCCGATGCTCGTGCTGTTCGTGATCTTCCGGTTCGTGCCGAGCCTCGGCGCCGTCGGGATGAGCTTCACCGACTACCGGCTGAGCGGGGACTTCTCCTTCATCGGCGCGGAGAACTACCGCCGGCTGATCGAGGACGACCTGTTCTTCGACAGCCTGCGCGTCACGCTGATGTACGCGCTGATGTACGTGCCGCTGACGCTGGTGGTGTCGCTGGGCACGGCCACGATGCTGCACCACGTCATCCGCGGCCGTGGGCTGTTCCGCGGGCTGCTGTTCCTGCCGTACGTGACCTCGTTCGTCATGGCCGGCATCATCTGGATCTGGATCTACGACTCCGACGGGCTGCTCAACGGCGCCCTGGACAAGGTCGGCCTCGGGCCGGTGCCGTTCCTGACCGGCAACCAGGCGATGGTGCTGGGGTCGCTGGCCGTCGTGTCGGTGTGGAAGAGCTTCGGGTACTCCATGCTCATCCTGCTGGCCGGGTTGAAGAACATCCCCGAGGACGTCATGGAGGCGGCGACGCTCGACGGCGCCGGCCCGGGGGCGAAGTTCCGCCGCATCACGCTGCCGCTGCTGAAGCCGGTGCTCTTCTTCGTGGTGGTCATCGAGACGATCGTGGCGTTCCAGGTGTTCGACACCATCTACGTGATGACCGGCGGCGGCCCGGCCCGCGCGTCGTACGGACTGGTGTACATGCTGTACGACCAGGGCTTCAAGTTCTTCGACTTCGGCTACGCCGCCACCATCGGCGTCATGCTGTTCCTCGTGGTCCTCGCGATCTCGCTGGTGCAGCGCTACGTCCTGGACCGGGAGAACACGTGACCACCCTCACCGCACCGCCCGCGACGGCGACCACGCCGCCGCCCACGAGGAAGGGCCGCCGCCGTTCCCCGGCCAACGTCTGGCTGACCGTCCTGCTGATCCTGGCGTCGGTCTTCACCGTGGTGCCGTTCATCGCGGTGTTCGTGCTGGCGATCACGCCCGAGGGCGCGCAGACCATCCCGCAGCGGATGCCGGACGAGGTGACGCTGGACAACCTGTCCGCGGTGCTGTCGGCGTCGTCGTTCCTGCGCTGGACGCTGAACTCGTTCGTCTTCTCCATCGTCTCGGTCGTCGTGATCCTGCTGACGGCGGCGATGGCGGGCTACGCGTTCGCCCGCAAGCGGTTCCCGGGCAGCAACGCGCTGATGTGGTCGTTCCTGGCGACGCTGATGGTGCCGGCGCAGGCCACGCTGATCCCGATGTTCGTGCTGGTGTCGAAGCTGGACGGGGTCAACACGTTCTGGGGGCTGATCGTCCCGACGCTGGCGAACTCGCAGGCGGTGTTCCTGATGCGGCAGTTCATCAAGGACCTCCCCGACGACCTGTTCGACGCGGCGAAGATCGACGGCGCGGGGGAGTGGACGGTGTTCTGGCGGCTGGTGCTGCCGCTCACCAAGCCGGTCCTGGCCACCCTGGGGATCTTCGTGTTCCTCTGGCACTGGAACGACTTCCTGTGGCCGCTGGTGATCGCGCAGACCGACGAGATGCGCACGCTGACGGTCGGGCTGTCGACGCTGAACGCCGAGACGGTGACGCGGGCGCGCATCATGGCGTCGGCGGCCATCAGCGTGGTCCCGTGCCTGGTCATCTTCGGTGTCCTGCAGCGGTACCTGGTGAACAGCATCGCGACGACCGGGTTGAAGGGCTGAGCTCCTGGTGCGGATCTTCGACGCCCACCGGGTGCTCGGCCCGATCCCCGGCGACCACGTGCCGTCGGCGGACGTCGCGGGGCTGCTCGCGGAGCTGGACCACCTCGGCATCGACGGCGCCGCCGTCACGCCGAGCGGCGGGCTGTACGGCGACCCCGCCGTGGAGCAGCCGGCCGAGGCCCGGCACGAGCGGCTGGTCACCGTCCCGGTGGTCCTGCCCGCGGTGCCCGGGGCCGGCTGGCCGGGCGACCCGGGCATCGTGGTCGCGTCGGCGCCGGCGATGGTGCGGACCTGCCCGGTGCGGCACCGGTTCGCGCTGACCGGGCCGGTGGCCATGGGCTGGTGGCATGAACTGGCCGGGGCCGGCATCCCGCTGGCGCTGGACGCCGGCGAGACCGGGCTGGACCGCGTCCGCGCCCTGGTGACGGCGGTGCCGGGGCTGCGGGTCCTGGTGCTCTCGCCCGGCTACCGGTCGCTGCGCGAGCTGGCGGAGCTGCTGGACGCCCACCCGGGCGTGTCCGTCGAGACCGGCACGCTGGTCGCGGCCGGTGCGGTCGAGTGGCTGGCCCGCCGCGCCGGGGCGCACCGGCTGGTGTTCGGCACCGGCGCGCCGGTGTGGGACGACGCCGGCCCGCGGTTCCAGCTGGACCACCTGCGGCTGCCCGCCGCCGACGTCGAGCTCATCGCGGCCGGGTCGTTCGACGCGCTGGTGGCGGGGGAGCGGTCATGAGCCCCGTCATCGACATGCACGGCCACATCGGCGCGTGGGCCGACTTCTTCGTGCCCGAGCCGGACCCGGCCTGGCTGCTGGACACCAACGCGGCGATCGGCATCGACGCGGTGGGCGTGTCGCACCTGCTGGCCGTCGGCCGCGACGCCGTCGCCGGCAACGAGCTGGCGCTGGCGGAGGCCGACCGGCACCCGGACCGCCTCGGCGTCTGGCTGGTCGCCGACCCGCACCAGCCCGGCGCCGCCGCGCTGCTGCGCGACCAGCTGGACCGGCCCGGTGTCTGGGGGCTGAAGCTGCACCCGGACACCCACCTGTGCGCCGCGACCGACCCGCGGTACGAGCCGCTGCTCGAGCTGGCCGCCGCGGCCGGGGTGCCGGTGCTGTCGCACGGGCAGACCCGCTCGCCGTACTCCGACCCCGGCGACCTCGCCGAGCTGGCCCGCCGCCACCCCGGCGTCGCGCTGCTCGTCGGGCACGCCGGGCTGTGGCCGGACGGCTACGACCGCGCCGCCCGGCTGGCCGCCGCCGCGCCCAACCTGTACCTGGAGATCTGCGGCTCCCGGCTCACCACCCGCTGGCTGGAGCGCATGGTCGCCCTCGCCGGCGCCGACCGGGTGCTGTTCGGCACCGACGCGTGCTTCCTCGACCCGCGGCCGGGCCTGGGGAGGGTGCGGCTGGCCCGTTTGTCCGACGCCGACCGTGCGCTGGTGCTGGGCGGCAACGCCGTCCGGTTGCTCGGCCGGCGCCTTCCCACCGCACTGCAGGAGACGCCATGACGACACTCGCCATCGACGGCGGCACGCCGGTCCGCTCCGCACCCTGGCCGGCCTGGCCGCCGCCCGCGTCGGACGAGCAGCGCAAGCTGCTGGCGGAGGTGGTCGACAGCGGCCACTGGGGCGCGACGTCCGGCCCGCTGTGCGAGCAGCTGGCCGCGGAGTTCGCCGGCCGGCACGGCGCGAAGCACGGCATCGTGCTGACGAACGGCACGCTGGCGCTGTTCGTGGCGCTGCGCGCGGCCGGCGTCCGGCCCGGCGACGAGGTGGTCGTGCCCGCGTACACGTTCGTCGCCTGCGCGACGGCCGTGCTGCTGCTCGGCGCGGTGCCGGTGGTGGCCGACGTCGACCCCGGCCACCTGCACCTGACGGCCGGCACCGTCCGGCCCGCGCTGACCGAGCGGACCCGCGCCGTCATGCCCGTCCACCTCGCCGGCAGCCCGGCGCCGCTGGACGAGCTGTTGGCGCTGGCCGCCGAGCACGGCCTGGCCGTCATCGAGGACAGCGCGCAGGCGCACGGCGCCTCCTACCGCGGCCGGCCGGTCGGGTCGCACGGCACGGCGGGCACCTTCAGCTTCCAGTCCAGCAAGGCGATGACGGCCGGCGAGGGCGGGCTGATCGTCACCGACGACGACGACCTCGCCGCGCGCGTGTGGTCGGCCTGCAACGTCGGCCGGGTCCGCGACGGCGCCTGGTACCACCACGCCGAG
Organism: Jiangella alba; assembly: GCF_900106035.1. Classification (GTDB taxonomy): domain Bacteria; phylum Actinomycetota; class Actinomycetes; order Jiangellales; family Jiangellaceae; genus Jiangella; species Jiangella alba. The sequence goes on along the minus strand of NZ_FNUC01000003.1, from coordinate 2,687,221 downwards.
GTCGGCTGGAACCTGCGCATGACGGAGCTGCAGGCGGCGCTGCTGCTGCCGTGGCTGCACCGCCTGGACGACGAGGTGGCCGCGCGCGACGCGTTCGCCCGGCAGGTCGCGGCCGGCCTGGCCGCGGCGGACCGCCCGGTGGCGGTGGTGCCACAGCCCGACGGGACGACGGCCGACTCGCGGCACCTGCTGATGCTGCGGGCCGCGCCGGGCGTCGACCGCGACTGGGTGAGCCGTGCCCTCGAGGCCGAGGGCGTGCCCGTCGACGCCGGTTACCCGCCGCTGGGCGGGCTGGCGCCGCTGCAGGGCCTGGTGCGGGCGCTGCCGGCACCGGGAGCCGAGGGCGCGGCCGCGACGGTGTTCTGGCTGCGCCAGCCGCAGCTGATGGCCGGCCCGGACGGCGCCGGCCACGTGGTCGCCGCGGCGGAGCGGGTGTTCGGCGACGATCGGGCCTTCCCGCGGGGGTGATCGCGGCCGTCGTGCCGTGCCGGCCGCGTGGGTCGGGTGCGGCGCTGCGGCCGCCTGGGGTTCGGTCCGCGCCGGGTGACGCTGGTGCCAACGGTTGGCGCCAGCGTCAACAACCGCCACGGGACTCCCCGGGGGGGGGGGGGGGGGGGGGGACCCTTGGGGCGTCGGGGAGGAGCGGGCTCTCCCGCCGGGGGTGACCGCGGCCGTCGTGCCGTGCCGGCCGCGTGGGTCGGGTGCGGCGCTGCGGCCGCCTGGGGTTCGGCCCGCGCCGGGTGACGCTGGCGCCAACGGTTGGCGCCAGCGTCACTCAACCGCCACGCGACCCCCGGGGGGCGGACCCCGTGGGGCGTCGGGGAGGAGCGGGCTCTCCCGCCGGGGGTGACCGCGGCCGTCGAGCCGTGCCCGGCCGCGTGGGTCGGGTGCGGCGCTCCGGCCGCCTGGGGTTCGGCCCGCGCCGGGTGACTACCGCCACGACAACCCGGCAGCCCAGCCGCGTCGGCCGATCCCGCCGGCCGGGGTGACGTACCGCGACACACCCGGACGAAACTCGGGGCGCCGTCCCTCAATGTGAGACTTTCGCTTGCGCGATCCCGGGTGGCCGGGTCGATCATGGAACCAGCGTTGTCCCCACCACTGCAGGGAGTGGCGATGGGTCAGAAGCTGGCTAAGAGGTTCATGGTCGCGTTCGGACTGGGCCTGTTGTTGGCCCTGATCTTCGACCATTCCGCGGCGGGCTTCGCCGTGGGATTCGCCATCGTCTTCGGGGCCGGTCTGGCCGCGGAATAACCGCCCGTATCTGTGCAATATCCCGCCTTGACATCCTCACGTTCCGACAAATACGGTCTAGACCGTAAGTACGGATGATGGAGGGTGCGGGTGCGGAGCATCGACGAGCTCGACGAGCGACTTTCTCGGCCACGGCCGGAGCTGGTGGCGGATCTGCGCCGGCTCGACGGCGACGTGGTGGTGCTCGGGGCGAGCGGCAAGCTGGGTGTGAGCCTGGTGCGGTTGGCGGTGCGGGGCATCGAGGAGGCCGGCACGGGCGCCCGGGTGTTCGCGGTGTCGCGGTACGGCGGCGAGGGCGCGCGCGAGGCGATGGAGGCGACCGGCGCGGAGGTGGTGGCGGCCGACATCGCCGACGACGATCAGCTGGCCGGGCTGCCGGATGCGGCGAACGTGGTGTACCTGGTGGGCGCGAAGTTCGGCACCGAGGGCAACCAGGCCGGCACCTGGGAGACCAACGTGTACCTGCCGGGGCGGGTGGCGCGGCGCTACGCGGGCAGCCGCATCAGCGCGTTGTCCACCGGCAACGTGTACCCGCTGACCGGTGTGGGCAGCGGCGGGGCGACGGAGGACACCGAGCCGGGTCCGGTCGGTGAGTACGCGATGTCGTGCCTGGGCCGCGAGCGGTTGCTGCAGGCCGCGTCGCAGCGCGACGACACCCCGGTGGCGATCATCCGGCTGAACTACGCGGTGGAGATGCGCTACGGGGTGCTGATCGACCTGGCGCAGACGATCGCGGCGGGTGAGCCGGTCGACGTGACGATGGGCAGCCTGAACCTGGTGTGGCAGGGCTACGCGAACGAGGTGACGTTGCGGGCGCTGCTGCACGCGTCCACGCCGCCGCTGCTGCTGAACCTGACCGGCCCGGAGACGCTGGGCGTGCGCCGCCTGGCCACCGATCTCGCGGCCGCGCTGGAGAAGCCGGTGACGTTCACCGGTGAGGAGGCGGGCACGGCGCTGCTGAGCAACGCGCAGCGCTGCCACGCCCTGTTCGGCTACCCGGACGTCACGGTGCCGGAGCTGGTCGAGGCGAGCGCGCACTGGGTCCGCGCGGGCCTGCCGACACTGGGCAAGCCGACCAAGTTCCAGCGACGCGACGGGAAGTTCTGATGACCACGGCTGTGGACCGGTTCCTGGCCGGTGGGGTGATCCCGGCGCACCCGCTCGCCCTGGACGAGGACCGCAAGCTCGACGAGCGCCGACAGCGGGCGCTGTCGCGGTACTACGTCGAGGCCGGCGCCACCGGCCTGGCGGTCGCCGTGCACACCACCCAGTTCGCGGTGCACGAGCCTGGCCGCGGCCTGCTCGCGCCGGTGCTGGAGCTGGCCGCCGAGACCGCCGGCGAGTACCCCGAGCAGGCGCCGGTGCTGGTCACCGGCATCGTGGGGCCGACGGAGCAGGCGGTCGCCGAGGCCGAGCTGGCCCGCGACCTGGGCTACGACCTCGCGCTGCTGACCCCGTACGGCACCGGCGACGCGTCGGAGGACGAGCTGCTCGACCGCGCCCGCGCGGTCGGCGAGGTCATCCCGGTCATCGGGTTCTACCTGCAGCCGGCGGTCGGCGGGCGGCCGCTGGGCCGGGACTTCTGGCGGCGGCTGGCCGAGCAGCCCGCGGTCGCCGGGGTGAAGGTGGCGCCGTTCGACCGGTACGCCACGCTCGAGGTGGTGCACGGTCTGGCCGCGTCCGGGCGGGCCGGCGACATCGCCCTCTACACCGGCAACGACGACCACATCGTCATGGACCTGCTCACCGCCTACGAGGTCGGCGGGCAGCGCCTCGAGGTGGTCGGCGGGCTGCTCGGGCAGTGGGCGGTGTGGGTGCGCGGCGCGGTCGACATCCTGGCCGCGGCCGGACGGGCCCGTGGCGGCGACGACGCCGCCCTGCGCGAGCTGCTCGCGCTGAACCCGGTGCTCACCGACGCCAACGCCGCGATCTTCGACGCCGCGCACGGGTTCCACGGCTGCGTGCCCGGCATCCACGAGGTGCTGCGCCGCCAGGGCCTGCTGGCCGGGCTGTGGTGCCTCGACGAGACCGAGGTGCTCTCACCCGGCCAGCTCGACGAGATCGACCGCATCTGGGCCGCCTACCCCGGCCTGCGCGACGACGCCTTCATCGCCGAGCGGCTGGACCGCTGGCTCCGGGCGTGAGCTCTCAGCAGGTCACAGCGTGATGCGGTACAGCGTCAACGGCCGCCCGATGGTGCCCGACTCGAGGCTGCCCGACCGCTGCGCACACCCCGCGAGCTCCAGCCGCTGCAGGATGCGGCGTGCCGTCCGCAGCTGCACGCCGAGTCCGTCGGCGATGTCGCGCGTGGTGAGCGGGCGGTCGGCGGTGGCCGTGGTGATCTCGCGGAGGCGGTCGAGCGTGCCGACGGACAGCCCGACCCGGCTGGCGACGACCGCCCGGCTCTGGTCGGGCTTCGGCGCCTCGGCCGGCGCGACCGTCTCGAGCAGGATGTCGACGTCGTTGCGCGAGGACACGACGGCGGCGACGTCGCCGTGGCTGCGGGCCCGGGCCAGCGCCCGGCGGGCCAGCCGCTCGGCCTCGGCGCCGCTGTGCCCGATGCCGAAGCCGATGCGCACGACGTCGTGGCGCTGGCCGAGGCGGTGCAGCAGCGGCAGCGCGGTGAACCCGCGCGAGGCGTCGTGCAGCGGCCCGCGGGTGGTGACGATCAGCGACAGCGTCTCGGAGTACTGCGACAGCGAGCCGCCCAGCAGCCCCACCTCGCGGGCGAGGTCGTCGTGCTCGGATGCGGGGGAGACCTCGACCAGGCCGAGCGCGACCTGTGCGTCCTCCTGGATCTGGCTGGTCGCCGACAGCAGCAGCTGGCGCAGCGCGCCGCGGACCGACTGGCGTGACGGCGCCAGCCGGAACACCGGCAGCTCGCCGGCCAGCTGGTCGTGCACCGACGCCAGGCACGTGACCGCGACGGCGCCCTGGTGGCGGGCGGCGTGACGGCGGTGGAAGGCGGCGAAGTCGGCGGCCGTGGCGCCGGGCCGGTACGGCAGCGTGCGCACCTCGGCGACCGGCACGCCGGCGTCGCGCAGCGTGCCGTGCACCTGCGCGGGGTCGAGGGTGTCGACCGAGAGCCGGGTGACGTCGTGCCCCTCGCGCAGCAGCCGCACCACCGCCTCGAGCAGGGTCGACCCGCTGTAGTCGACGAACGCGGCCGGGCGGGTCAGCGCGTCGTGCGCGAGGGTGTACGGCACGATGCCGGTGAACAGCCAGGCGTCGACGCCGGACGCGTGCGTCGTCACCATGGCGGAGGCCTGGGTCTCGTGGTCGTAGTCGAACCGGTGCACCCGCACCCCGGCCTGCTCTTCGCAGACCGTCGCGACGCTGTCGACCAGGTCGTGTGGGCCGACCACGCCGATCGAGGTGTCCATGCGACAACTGTAGCCACCTGGTCCAGTTTTCGGGCCAGGCCGATACGATGAACGTCACCCGACAGGAAGCAGGCGAGGCTGTGGGAACGCTGGCCATCGACGGCGGCACGCCGGTACGCACCGGGCGGCCGTTGCCGTCGGCCCTGGAGGCGAGCGGGCGCACCATCGGCGCGGAGGAGGAGGCCGCGGTCCTGCGGGTGCTGCGCAGCGGCATGCTGGCGAGCGTCTGGGGCACCGAGGTGAACGCGCTGACGGAGGAGTTCGCCGCGCTCATCGGCACCCGGTACGCGGTGGCCTGCAGCAGCGGCACCGCGGCGCTGCACCTGGCGGTCGCCGCCGTCGACCCCGAGCCCGGCGACGAGATCATCGTCCCGCCCATCTCTGACATGGGCTCGGTCGCCCCGATCATCGCGCAGAACGCGGTGCCGGTCTTCGCCGACGTCGACCCGCTGACGGGCAACCTCGACCCCGACGCCGTCGCCGCACTGATCGGGCCGCGCACCCGCGCCGTCATCGCCGTCCACCTGTTCGGCAAGCCGGCCCCCGTGGCGCGGCTGCGCGAGCTGACCGACCGCGCCGGCATCATGCTGATCGAGGACTGCGCGCAGGCCTACCTCGCGCCCGTGCGTCCCGGCGGGCCGCTGACCGGCACCGCCGGGCAGCTGGGCTGCTTCAGCCTGCAGCAGTACAAGCACATCACCGCCGGCGACGGCGGCCTGGTCACCACCGACGACCCCGACCTCGCGCTGCGGCTGCGCCGCTTCGCCGACAAGGGCTGGCCGCGCGAGACCGGGGAGCGGGCCTACCTGTCGTTCGCGCTGAACTACCGGATGACGGAGCTGGTCGGCGCGGTCGCCCGCGAGCAGCTGCGCAAGCTGCCCGCCGTCGTCGAGCGGCGCCGGGCCGGCGCCACGGCGTTCGCGAGCCGCGTGGCCGAGCTGCCCGGGCTCGGGCTGGCGCCCGACGACGGCGACCACGTGTACTGGTACTACCCGCTGCTGGTCGACGGCCTGGACGAGGCCGGGCTGCAGCGCTACGCGGCGGCGCTGACGGCCGAGGGCGTGCCGTCGCTGGCCGGCTACCTGGCCCGGCCGCTCTACGCCGAGCCGGTGCTGCGCAAGCCGCTCACCTATGGCTCGTCCGGCTACCCGCTGGCCGGCCGCGACTACGGCGACGGCCTGTGCCCGGTGGCCGAGGACCTCGTCTACCGGCGCCTCGTCGTGGTGCCGTGGAACGAGAACTTCACCCCGGCCGACGTCGACGACATCGTCGCCGCGGTCACCAAGGTGCACACGGCGGTGGCGGCCTCGTGATCCTCGACGCCGACCTGCTGGTCGGGCGCGACGTCGCGGCCGGCGCCCGGCTGACCGGCCCGGAGCTGGCCGCGTCGCTGCGGCCGCTGGGCATCGGCGGCGGGCTGGTGACATCGCTGCGCGCGCTGCTGTTCGACGCGCCGAGCGGCAACGACGAAGCACGGGCCGTGGCCGCCGAGCACGGCTGGCACGCGGCGTTCGGGGTGGACCTCCGCGACCCGCTGACGGCGCTGGCCGAGGTCGAGCGGGCGGCGGAGCTGGGCGTGCGGGCGGTGCGGCTGGCGCCGGACCGGCAGCACGTCCCGGCCACGGCGCCCGGCCTGCGGGCGGTCGCCCGGGCGGCCGCCGCGGCCGGCCTGGTGCTGCTGGCCGAGGGCGACGTCCGGGTCGTCGGGCCGGCGCTGGCCGGGCTGGGCGTGCGGGCGGTGTTCGTCGACGCGCACTTCTACCACCTGGGCGACTTCGTGCTGCTGGCCCGCGACGAGCCCGGCTTCCACGCGTCGACCCGGCTGCTCGGCGACGTCGACGGCTGGGAGCTGCTGGCCGCCGAGGCCGGCGCCGAGCGGCTGGTGTTCGGCAGCCGCCCCGGCTGGTTCGAGGCGGCCGCCGTCGTCGACCGGCTGGCGGCCAGCGGCCTGACACCGCCGCAGCGCGAGCTGGTGACCGGCGGCACCCTGACCCGGCTGCTGGAGGCGGCGTGATCATCGACGTGCACGGCCACTGGGGCCCGTGGTTCTTCAGCACCGACGTCGGCGACGCAGCGGTCAACCTGCGGGTGATGGACGACTGCGGCATCGACGTCCAGCTGGTGTCGGCGGTCGAGGCGGTGGTGTACGACCCGCTGACCGGCAACCCGGCGCTGCTGCCCGTCCTGCGCGAGCACCCGCGGCTGCGCGGGCTGCTGGTCGTCGACCCGCGCGAGTTGGACGTCGCCGCCGCGCAGCTCGAGCAGCTGCTGCCGACCGGGCTGTTCGCGGGTGCGAAGATCCACACGCAGTACGCGCAGTCACCGGGCGGCTCGGCGGCGATGGCCGACGCGCTGCGGCTGCTGGCCGAGCACGACCTCCCGGCGCTCGTGCACACGTGGGGCGACGAGATCGTCGGCCTCGCCGACGTCGTCGCCCGGGTCGACGGCGCCCGCGTCGTGGCCGCCCACCTCGGCGGCCCGGACTGGCGCCTGACGCCGTCGGCGGCCGAGCGGACCGACCGGATCTGGTTCGAGCCGTGCTGGTCGACGCCCGCGCCGGGCCGCATCCGATGGGTGCTGGACCGCATCGGCCCGCGGCGGCTGATGTTCGGCAGCGACGCCACCCTCATCCACCCGGCCGTCACGCTGGGCGCCATCCGGGCGGCCGGGCTCAGCGCCGCCGAGGAGGAGCTCGTGATGTGGCGCAACGCGGCCGAGGTGTTCGGCCTGGACGCCGGCCGGTCAGCGGCCGATGCCGTCGAGGAGCGTGGTCAGTAGCAGGCCGGGCGCGTCGAGCGGGGCCAGCCGGCCCAGGTCGATCAGCTCCCAGGCGCCGTAGACGGCGCCGTTGAGCGACGACACCAGCCACCAGGCGGGGAGGTCGGCGCGCAGCACCCCGGCGTCCTGGCCGCGCCGGACCAGCCCGGTGACGAGGTCGTCCAGCGCGTCGAAGCGGGCGTGCAGGCCGTGGTCGTCGTCGAGCGAGCGCTCGCGGTGGATGAACTCCAGTTGCGGGCCGAGCGGGATCAGCGCCGTGAGCAGCCGGCGCAGCGCCGCCGCGGCGTCGTCGCCCGCGGCGTCGAGGCCGGCGCCGGCGTAGGCGCGCTCGACCCGGGTGACGGAGTGCTCGGCGACCGCGAGCAGCAGCGCGTGCCGGGTGGGGTAGTGCCGGTGCAGGGTGGTGCGGCTGACGCCCGCGGCGGCCGCCACCTCGGTGAGCGAGGCGCCGGGGCTGGCGAGCAGCGCCTCGGTGGCGACGTCGAGGAGTGACCGCGGTGACCGGCTCATGGCGCGAGGGTAGCAGCCATGTCTCAGATGCAACAAACTTGTTGCACACAGGGCAGGGTTGTACCGTCGCGGCATGGCACACCCCACGAGCGGCCTGACTCGAGGCCACCTGACCCGGCGCGGCCTGCTGACCGCGTCGGCCGCCGCGCTGCTCGCCGCCGGCTGCGACGGCTCCGGGCGCCGGGCCGCCGACCGCGTGATCACCGGTGGCCCGGTGTACACGCTGGATCGCCGCCGGCCGTGGGCGCAGGCCGTGGCGATCTCCGGCGACCGCATCCAGGCGGTCGGCGACCGCGCCTCGCTGGAGCCGCTGATCGGCCCCGGCACCGAGCTCGTCGACGCCGCGGGCGGGCTCGTGCTGCCGGGCTTCCACGACGTGCACTGCCACCCGATCGAGGGCCGGTCCGGCGGCGGCTGCCTGCTGGACTACGACGCCGACGCCGCGCAACTGGTCCGCCAGGTGCGCGGCTGCACGCACGGCGGCCCGCCCGGCTGGGTGGTCGGCGCCGGCTTCGACGTCACCCGCCTGACCGAGGGGCCGCGCCCGCCGTACGAGCTGCTGGACGACGCCGTGCCGGACCGGCCGGCGCTGATGTTCGACTCCAACGGCCACGCCGCCTGGCTCAATACCCGGGCGCTCGACGTGCTGGGCATCGGGCCCGGCACCCCCGAGGTGACCGGCGGCGTCACCCTGCGCGACGCGGCCGGGCGGCCCACCGGGCTGCTGCTCGACAACGCGATGCTGGTGCACTCGACCCGGCTGGCCGAGCTGCTGCCGCAGGACGAGTACCCGCTGTTGCTGCAGAGCCAGGACGCGCTGGCCGCGGCCGGCATCACGTCCGTCGCCGACGCCCGCGTGTTCTGGCGCGACCCGCACGACCAGCTGACGCTCTGGCGGCGGGCCGAGCGCGAGGGCCGGCTCAAGGCCCGGACGACGCTGGGCCTGTGGGCGCACCCGGAGCTGCCCGACGACGAGCAGCTGGCCGAGCTGCGCCGCCTGTACCGGCGCGAACCGGCCGGGCCGCTCAGCGTCGCCGAGGTGAAGATCTGCGTCGACGGCATCACCAGCAACCTGACGGCCGCGCTGCTCGACCCCTACCTCGTCGGCACCCCGGTGCCCGGTGACCGCGGCCTGAACTACTTCGACGCCGCCAGGACGGCCCGCTACGTCACCGAGCTGGAGCGCGACGGCTTCAGCGTGCACCTGCACGCCATCGGGGACCGCGGGGTGCGCGAGGCGCTCGACGCGATCGAGCACGCCCGCCGCCGCAACGGCGACCTCGGCGCCCGCCACCGCATCACCCACATCGAGTACCCGGACCCCGCCGACCTCGAGCGGTTCGCCCGGCTCGGCGTGGTCGCCGACTTCCAGACCTCCGCGCCCGGCATCGACGACCCGGAGTACCGGCGCGGCGACGAGCCGGTGCTCGGCGCGGAGCGCGCGGCCCGGCTGCAGCCGATCCGCGCGCTCATGGAGGGCGGCGCCACCGTGACGCTCAGCAGCGACTTCGACGTCGGCGACCTGTCACCGCTGGCGAACATCGCCACGTCGCTGCGCATCGGCCCGCACGCCGTGCCCGGCCTCGAACGCGCCATCTGCGCCTACACCCTCGACGCCGCCTACGCCCTGCGCCAGGAGCGGCTCACCGGCTCGATCGAGGCGGGCAAGCTGGCCGACCTCGTCGTGCTCGACCGCGACATCCTCGACCGGCCGGTCGAGGAGCTGGCCGAGGCCACGGTGCGGCGGACGATCCTCGGCGGCCGCGACGTGTACGTGGCGCCCTGACGCCGTCAGAGCACCCGGACCGGGCGCCAGCCCAGCGCCTCGTGGGTGTCGTCGGGGACGATGGACCGGCCGGCGACGTCGGCGGTGACGCTGAACCGGCGGTAGGCGCCGGTCCAGGCCAGGGCGCGGTCGACGGCTGCCGCGAGGTCGGCCGCGGCCAGCGCCGGGATGGGCGTGCCGTCGCGCATCGACATCGGCCGCGGCGGGTGCCCCTCGGGTGAGCGCCACTGCGGCCAGTCGGCGTCGGGCGTCGGGTAGATCAGCCGCAGCGAGCAGGCCGGCAGCCCCAGCGCCGGCGACAGCGCCGCCACGACCTGCTCGCCCAGCCGCTTCGTCAGGCCGTAGACCTCGTCGGAGTCGGGCACGGCGGCCGGGTCGATGCGCCGTGCGGAGTAGTCGCCGAACACCGACATGGTGCTGACGTGCACGAACGAGCGCGCCCCGGCGGCCGAGGCCAGCGACATCGCCAGGTGCAGCGACGCGACGTTGACCTCGAACGCCAGCCGGTTCGCGTCGGGGTCGTAGCCGCCCACCCGGGGCACCGCGGCGGCCATGTGCACGACGCCGTCGATCCCCTCCATCGCGGCCGCGACGTCGGCGGGGGACCGGGCGTCACCGGTGACCGACTCGACGCCCGCGGCGGCCACCGTCCGGGGGTCGAGCACCCGGACGGTGTGCCACTGCGCGAGGTGCGGCACCACGTTGCTGCCGACCATGCCGGCGCCGCCGATGACCAGGACGTGCATGCCGCCGCTCCTCACGTCTGAACCAGGGCTCACAGCGTCGCACACTGCCCGGAGCGCGCACCACGGATCCGGTTCGGCACGCCGTCGTCCGTCGGCGCCTCGGCGTTGCCCGAGCAGGCCAGCGAGCCGAAGATCGTCGACCCGGAGATGACGGCGGCCGGCGCCGGCCCGTTCACCAGGCTGACCGCGCCGCGCACCGTCGCGCCGTCGATGACCACCGGCGAGGCGCCGTCGGCGGTGACCGACCCGGACACGGCGCCGCCGTCGATGCGCAGGCCGGCGCCGCCGGTGACGCTGATCGAGCCGAGCACCGTCGCGTCGTCCAGGCACAGCGTGCCGGTCGACGCGGTCAGCTCGCCGCGGTGGGTGCCGGTGACGGTCGTCGTGCACCGGGGCGTGAACCGCAGCAGCTCGTGGCCGGACGAGAGGTACACGTCGCCGGAGCTGTGCGCGGCCAGGTGCGTCGCCGTCCCGGTCCGCAGCGTCTCGACGGCCAGCGTCGACGGGTCCACGCGGACCAGCCGGTTGCCGGCCGGGCTGGCGTAGAGCAGGCCGTCGACCGGGTTGAGCACGAGGTCGCCGGAGCTGCTGCCGCTCGAGCCGAAGCTCACCCGCTCGACGACGGCCTCGGCGGCGACGTCGATGGCGAACAGGCTGGTGCCGGACAGGCCCCAGAGCCGGCCGGCGCCGTCGAAGGCCAGCGCGCCGATGGTCGGCTTGCCGTCCGCCGGGTTCAGCTCCCACAGCAGCCGCCGCTCGGCCACCGACCACGCGAACACGGTGGCCTCGGGCTGCGTCGGCGGCGTGGCGCTCTGCCCGCCGTAGATGCTGGTGGCGCCGTACACGACGCCGTCGCGGTAGGCCAGCGCGACGATGCTCTCGTCCTCGATCAGGTTCCGCTCGGCGTGCACCAGTTCGCCGCCGGCCGCGTCGTACAGCGCGAACACGCCGCCCAGCTCACCGAGGTCGGGCATGGTGCCGACGGCGAGGTAGTCGCCGGCCGACGTCAGCCCGCGCGGGCGGATCTGCCGGTCGGCCTTGAAGTCGAACAGCCGGGCCGGGTTGTCGACGGCGCCGGGCTCCGGCGACGGCGAGTACTCCGGGCTGTGCCACGGCAGCGCCGGGTCGTAGGAGTAGACGCGGGCGTCCGGGTAGGCGCCGACGTAGAGCCGGCCGGCGTGCGTCGTCATCGCCTCGCTCTGCGAGAAGGTGTGGAACTCCTCGCGGGCGCCGGAGTCCGGGTCGACGGCCGCGAAGCCGCCGTTGAGGAAGCCGCCCGCGTAGACGCGCCCGTCCGGGCCCTCGCTGAGCGCGGTGATGTCGATCGGCTCGCCCTCGATGGTGGTCTGCACGAACGAGCTCGCGCCGGTCTCGGGGTTGTAGCGGAACATCATGCCGCGCCAGAGCAGCCCGACGATGCTGCGGCCGGGGTAGTCCGGCAGCCCCAGCTCGGCCCAGCCGATGCCCCGGGTGTTCGCGACCCGGCCGGTGAACGGCACGCCGGTGCTCACCGTGCTGCCGTCGCGGGGGTCGTAGCGGACCAGCTCGCCGGCCACGATCAGGTACACGCGGCCCTGCTCGTCCGGTGGCGACGGCTCCAGCCCGTGCGCCGTCGCGATGCTGTCGACCCACTGGCCGGCGGCGATGTCCCAGACGTACAGCGGACTGGGCGACGCGGTGCCGTAGCGGACGTACAGGTAGTCGCCGACGACGTCGACGTCGTACGCCCACGCGGCCGAGACGTCCAGGCCGTCGGGCACCGGCAGCGCGGTGCTGGCGCCGGTCGCGCGGTCGACGGCGAACACGGCGGCCGGGTTCTCGGTGCCGGCGAAGACGGTGTCGCCGTGCACGGCGACGCTGCGCACGTAGGCGTGCGCGGGGGAGAGCCGGCCGTAGTCGCGGAACGCGCCGGTGGCCGGGTCGTAGCCGAACAGCTTCCCGCCCGGCGACGTGCCGCCGTACACCTGGCCGTCGTCGGCGACGGAGACGTCCCAGACGAACGTCTCGCCGGGGATCGGGTTGCCGAGTGCCTGGACGCCGCCCGCGGCCGTCCAGCGGTAGAGCCCGGCCGCGCCGTAGGTGCCGACGTACACCGAGCCGTCCGCGCCGGCGTCGACCGCCCAGGACCCGCCGGCTCCGGTGAGGTCGTACCGGCCCACGGCCTCGCCGGTGGCGGGGTCGACGGCGTTGAGGTGCGCGGGCGCACCCGACGACGCGCTCCACAGCACCGGCGCGCCGTCCGGGCCGGCGCCGAGCGTGCCGCCGATCAGCAGCACGTCCTGCAGCGGTGTGCCGAGCGAGGTGACCTCGCCGGGTGGTGGCGCGTCGGCGGGCTCGTCCTGGGCGACGGCGGGCGGTGCCAGCGTCGCCGCGGCGAGGGCGAGCACGAGGACGGCCGATCCGGGCAGGAACGCTCTCATCGCGGGACCTCCGAGACGGCGGGACGGGGGATCTGATCCCGGAGGCTATCGGCACGACCGATATCGGGCAAGACCGAAATTACCCACCCTCTTGCCGCCGCCCGTGGGCTGCTGCCAGGATGACCGCCTAACGGACCAGGCCGAAATGCTACGTTCGCGAGGAGGAGCCTTGACGAGGCTGAATCGACCGTCGCTGGCGGCCGTCGCCGCCGCACTGGTGCTGTCGCTGACCGTCCCGGTGGCCGACGCCGGGACCACCCCGGCCGCGCCACGGGCCGCCGTCGCCGGAGCCGAGGAGTCGCTCGGCTACCCGATCGAGGGCCGCGTGCTGTCGCAGGAGCAGTCCCAGGGCGCCGACGCCGAGGGCCGGCCGCAGGCGTACTGGGTCACCGCCGGCAACGAGGAGACGCCCGGCATGTTCCAGGCGACCGACGTGCGCAGCGGCGAGGTGGTGTTCGCCGAGCGGCTTCCGGCCGGCGTCAACAGCTGGGCCAGCACGTTCAGCGCCGCCGACGGCACCGTCTACTTCGGCATGACCGAGGGCCAGCTGTACTCCTGGACACCGGGCGACGACGCGGTGACGGACCTGGGCGTGCCGTTCCCCGGCGAGGGGATCTGGCGGCTCGACGCCGCGCCCGACGGCATCGTCTACGGCGGCACCTACCCGGGCGGCGAGCTGTTCTCGTTCGACCCCGCCACCGGCGAGTTCGTCAACCACGGCCAGGCCGTGCCGGGCGAGACCTACGCCCGCACGCTGGAGGCGGACGAGACCGGCGTCTGGGTGGGCACCCAGCCGCGCGCCCGGCTGACCCGCTTCGACCGCGCCTCGGGTGCGTTCACGCAGGTCGCGCTGCCGGAGCAGTACGCCACTCACGAGGTCGTGTACGACATGACGCTGGCCCGCGACTACCTGCTGCTGCGGGTGCAGCCGTCGAACGACCTGCTGGTCTACGACACCGGCAGCGGCGAGTTCGTCAACATCGTCCCGGGCATCTCCGGCCGCGCCATCTCGGCGCCGGACCCGTCGGGGCGCTACGTCTACTTCCGCATCGCGTCGCAGGGCGTCGTCGCCTACGACCTCGACACCCACACCTACGCGCCGGTCGGCTGGGGACCCAACGCGTTCCCCGGCAGCTGGGCCTGGGTCGACCTCGCCGACCCCGACTTCCCGGGCCTGTCGCTGGTGATGACCTACTACTACGGGCGCATCTACGTCTGGAACCCGCAGACGAGGAAGACCAGGTACATCGGCGAGGCGGACCTGCAGGGCGCGCCGAACACCATCACCACGCTCGGCTCCGGACCGGACGGCGGCGTGTACGTCGGCGCGTTCCTGTCCCCGCCGGGGATGGCCCGGTTCGACCCGGACACCGGCGCGACGACGCTGCTCGCCGGCTCCGGCCAGATCGAGGGGTTCGGCACGTACGGCGACCACCTGGTGTTCGGCCGCTACCCGAGCGCCGGCCTGCTGGACTACGACACCACCCAGCCGTGGAGCAACGGCACCAACCCCGGCCCGCCCGTCGCGATCGCGGACGAGCAGGACCGCCCGCAGGCGTTCGTCCAGGTCGGCGACGTGCTGGCGGTCGGCAGCGTGCCGAAGTCCGGCCGGCTCGGCGGCGCGCTGAGCCTCTGGGACCCGGCCACCGGCGAGGTCGTCACGCACCGGAACGTGGTGCCGGACCAGAGCGTGGTGTCGCTGGCCGAGCGCGACGGGCTGCTCTACGGCGGCACGTCGATCAACGGCGGCTACGGCATCGACCCGGTGGCCACCGAGGCGGAGCTGTTCGTCGCCGACCCCGCCACCGGCGACGTCCTGGACCGGATCGTCCCGGTGCCGGGCGGCCGCGCGGTGAACGGCCTGACCTTCGACGACGACGGTGTGCTGTGGGGCGTCTCGGACGGGACGCTGTTCACCTACGACCCCGGCACGCGTGCCGTCACCCGTTCCGAGCGGCTGTTCCCGCGCAGCACCAGCATGTACGGCCACGACCGGCAGCTGTACTTCCGCGCCGACGGCTACCTCTACGTCACGAGCTCCGGCAGCCTGTGGCGGGTCGACCCGTCGACGTGGGCGACGACCGAGCTCGCGTCGTCCGGCGTCGGCTCGCTGGCCGCCGACGAGGCCGGGAACCTCTACTACGCCCGCGGCGCGGCGCTGTACCGGTGGAACTTCGCGCTGCGGCCGCAGCCGCCCTGCGACGTCACCGTGTCCGGTCCGCACACCGGCCCGGTCACCGTCACCGCCGGGACCACCTGCTTGTCCGGCGCCGACGTCGTCGGCCCGGTGCAGGTCAGCCCCGGTGCGGTGCTGGTCGCGGAGGACTCCGCCGTGCGCGGCCCGGTGCGCGCCGTCGGCGCCGGCGGCGTGATCCTCGACGGCGTGACGGTGACCGGCCCGGTCTCGGTGACCGGCAGCGTCGGCGCCGTCTGGCTGGTGGACACCGTCGTCACCGGACCGGTCAGCTGCTTCGGCAACGACCCGGCGCCGGTCGTTCAGAACCTCGACGTCACCGGCCCCGTGGCCGGCCAGTGCCAGGAGGACTGATGCGACGACTGTTCACCTGGCTGAGCGCCGTGCTGGTCACGGCGTCGACCCTGGCCGTGACGGCCGACGCCGCCGAGTACCCGTCCTTCAAGGACATCGGCGCGATGCCGCTGAACGCCGTCACCGCGCCCGGGTCCGCCGCCGGGACGGGACCGAACGGCGAGCCGTGGCTGTACCTGGTGTCGTCGGGCAGCCCGGCGGTGCTCAGCGTGGTCGACGCCCGCGACGGCAGCCGGGTGCACGAGTTCCCGCTGCCCGGGTCGTCCGGCTCGTGGGCGGTCGACGTCACCCCGAACGGCGACGTCTACGTCGGCACCTACGGCGAGGGCCGGGTCTACCGGTGGCGGCCGGGCGCCACGGCGGTCGAGAACCTCGGCGTGGCGGTGCCGGGGGAGACGTTCGTCTGGTCCGTCACGCACGACGAGAACGGCGTCGTCTACGGCGGCACCGGCCAGTCGCGGGCGAACGTGTTCCGGCACGACCCGGCCACCGGCGCGACGACGAACCTCGGCTCGCTCGCGCCGGACGCCGACCCGCTGATCGTGCGCGGCATCGCCGCCTCCCAGGGCAAGGTGTACGCCGGCACGCACGCCGCCACCAGCGTCGTCGAGATCGACGCGGTCTCGGGTGAGCGGCGCGACCTGGGGCTGCCGGCCGGCGCCGACCCGGCGGCCGGGGTGTACGACCTCGACGTGCGCGGGCGGCTGCTGTTCGCCCGGTTCAGCCTGTCCGGCTCGCCCGCGCCGCTGCACGTCTACGACCTCGACGCCGGCGCGTGGGTGCAGGAGATCCCGGACGTCTACGGGCTGAGCGTGTCACCGGTGGCGGCGGACGGGCGCACCGTCTACTTCGTCCGCGACCAGACGCTGCACAGCTACGACCTCGTCGACCGGACCTTCACGGCCACCTCGCTGACCGGCGTCGGTGACGTCCGCGGCTTCGACTTCCTGGACCTCGGCGACCCGGACTGGCCCGGCGACACCCTCGTCGGCGTGAACCACGTGGGGCGCTACTTCGTCTACTCGCCGCAGACCGGCCGGTCGGAGCAGCGCACGGCGGACGCCGTCGCGGCGCCGGGCCCGGTCCGCTCCATCGCCGAGGGGCCGGACGGCCGGCTCTACGTCGGCACCTTCCTGGCCGGCGGCATGGCCGCCTACGACCCGGAGACCGGCGCGAAGGAGCAGTTCGCCACCGAGATCAGCCAGGCCGAGGGCATGGTCACCCACGACGGCGCCCTCTACGTCGGCACCTACCCGTGGGGCGAGATCCTCCGCTACGACCCGGACCAGCCGGCCGAACCGGGCGTCAACCCGAAGCCGGTGCTGCGGCTGTACGAGGACCACGGCCAGTCCCGGCCGTTCGCGCTGGCCTCGGCCGGCGACTACCTCGCCATCGGCACGGTGGCGAGGAACGGCTCGCCCGGCGGCGGCCTGACGCTGCTGAACACCCGGACCGGCGAGTCCTGGTTCACCGACGTCGTGCCGGGCCACAGCGTCGTCGCGCTGACCTACCGCGACGGCGTCCTGTACGGCGCGACGTCGGTCTACGGCGGCGTCGGCGGGCCACGGCCCACCGAGAAGGACGCCGTGGTCTTCGCCTACGACATCGAGCAGCAGCGCTTGCTCTGGGAGGTCGCGCCGATCCCCGGCGAGGGCGCCATCGGCGAGCTCGCGTTCGACGAGAACGGCAAGCTGTGGAGCCAGACGCCGGTGACCGTCTTCCGCATGGACGTCGAGACCCAGGAGGTCGAGGCGCGCCGCACCTACGAGCCGTACCCGTGGGACACCATCGCGTACGCACACGTCGGCTCGCGGCTCTGGTACGACCCGTACGTCGACGAGCTGTACGTCGTCTCGCAGGCGAAGATGTTCACCATCGACCCGGTGACGCTGGACCGCGCCCGGGTGTTCCAGCCGGCCTCCTACGGGTTCCTGCACAACAACGGCAACGCGTTCATCGCCCGCGACCTGAAGTACTGGGAGTACACCCCGAGCGCCCGCCCGGCGGCCACGGCGGCCGTGACGGCCGGGTCGGTGCCCGCGGGCCGGCCGCAGACCGTCACCTTCACCGGGCTCGGGCCGGGCGAGCAGCTGGAGGTGTGGCTGCGCCCGGACGCCCGGCAGTTGGGCACCGTCCGCGCCGACGACACCGGCACGGCGAGCCTGACGTTCACCGTCCCGCTGGACCGCGCGGGTGAACTGACCCTCGAGGGCCGCCGGCTCTCCACCCGGGGCGTGCTCTCGGCGTCGTTCCAGGCCGCGGCGCCGCTGTGCGATGTCACCGTCGACGGGCCGCGGTCCGGCGCGCTCGCGGTCCGGTCCGGCACCACCTGCCTGACCGGGGCGACGGTGTCGGGACCGGTGACGGTGAGCCCGGGCGCCATGCTGAGCGTCACCGACTCGGCGGTGTCCGGCCCGCTGCGCGCCGACCGCGCCGGCGGCGTGGTGCTGTCGGGCGCGACGGTGTCCGGGGCGGTCACGGTGACCGGCAGCACCGGCGCGGTGTCGATCCGCGACTCCGTGGTGTCCGGCGCGGTCTCGCTGGCCGGCAACACCGGCGGCGTCCGGTTCGCCGGGAACCGCGTCGCGGGCGGGCTGTCCTGCTCGGGCAACGACCCCGCGCCGGTGCTGGACGAGCCGAACGACGTCACCGGGCCCGTCCGCGGCCAGTGCTCCACCGGACGGCCGTGACCGCGGGCCGTCGGACAATGGGTAGTCTGCATCGGTGGCCAACACGCGAGGTGCTGCGGAGCTGACCGGACGGCTGCGGTGGTCCCTGGTGGCCGCGGCGGCGACCCCGATGCGGGCCGACGGCAGCACCGACCCGGAGGTCTGCGAGGCGTACTTCGGGCAGTTGGTGCGCGGTGGCGCCGGTGGGCTGGCCGTCGCCGCGCACACCGGGCGCGGCGACCACCTGTCCGTCGCCACCAAGGCCGAGCTGGTCCGCCGCGCCGCCACGCTGGGCGTCCCGGTGCTGGCCGGCGTCGGCGGCAGCGTCGAGGGGCGCATGCACGACCTCGAGTGGGCGGCGGCGGCCGGCCAGGCCGGCGCCGACGCGCTGCTGGTGTTCCCGCCCGACGAGACCGAGCCCGACGCCGTCGTCGCGCACCACCGGGCCGTGGCCGACGCGTCCGGGCTGCCGCTGGTGGCGTTCGACCTCTACACGCGGCCGCACCCGCTCGAGACGCTGGGCCGGGTGCTGGACCTCCCCGAGGTCTGCGCGTTCAAGCCGGCCCGGCTGCACGACGCCATCGCCTGCCAGGAGACCATCGCCGCCGCGCGGTCCCGCGGGCTGCTGGTGCTCAGCGGCGAGGACCGCATGTTCGGCGCGTCGCTGATGTGGGGCGCCGAGGGCGCGCTGGTCGGGCTGGCGGCGGCCGCGGTGCAGATCACCGTCGCCGCTGTCGACACCTTCGCGGCGGCCGTGCACACGTCGGCGCGCGACGCCGCGGCCCGGTTCCTGGACGTGTCGGCGATCGTCGACGAGGTGGCCCGGGTGACGTTCCGGCCGCCGTACGAGGGCTACGTCCAGCGCATGCTGTGGCTGGCCGCCGACGAAGGCATCGTGCCGGCCGAGTTCGCCGTCGACCCGCACCGCCCGGCCGAGCTCGACGACGCCGAGCGCGACGAAGTGGTCCGGGTCGTGCGGCAGTGCCGCGACCAGGTCCGTGGTTAGGGTCGGTCCCATGGAGCAGGAGGGTCTGTTCGGCGGCGCCGCGCCGTTGGTGCCCGCGGGGTCGCTGTCCGGCGCCGACGACGACATCGCCGGCAAGCCGCTGGCGGTGCGCATGCGCCCGCGCACGCTCGACGAGATCGTCGGGCAGCAGCACCTGCTCGGGCCGGGCACGCCGCTGCGGCGGCTGGTCGAGGACGACCAGCCGATGGCGCTGGTGCTCTGGGGACCGCCCGGCACCGGCAAGACCACGCTGGCCTACGTCGTCAGCCGGGCCACCCAGCGCCGGTTCGTCGAGCTGTCCGCCGTCACGGCCGGGGTGAAGGACGTCCGCGCCGTCATCGACACCGCCCGCAAGGAGCTGGTGCGCACCGGCTCCGGCACCGTCCTGTTCGTCGACGAGGTGCACCGCTTCTCCAAGACCCAGCAGGACGCCCTGCTGCCGGGGGTCGAGAACCGGTGGGTGTCGCTGGTCGCGGCGACCACCGAGAACCCCTACTTCGCGCTGATCAGCCCGCTGCTGTCGCGGTCGCTGCTGCTCACGCTGGAGCCGCTCGACGACGACGCGATCCGCGAGGTCATGCGCCGGGCGCTGGCCGAGGAGCGCGGGCTCGACGGCGCCGTCACCATCGACGACGACGCCCACGACCACCTGCTCCGCCTCGCCGGCGGCGACGCCCGCCGCGCTCTCACCTATCTCGAGGCGGCCGCCGGGGGAGCCGTCGACGGCGTCATCACCCTCGACGTCGCCGAGAAGGCCGTCGACCGCGCCGCCGTCCGCTACGACCGCGACGGCGACCAGCACTACGACGTCACCAGCGCCATGATCAAGGCCATCCGCGGCAGCGACGTCGACGCCGGCCTGCACTACCTCGCCCGCATGGCCGAGGCCGGCGAGGACCCGAAGTTCCTGGCGCGCCGGCTGGTCATCCTGGCCAGCGAGGACATCGGCATGGCCGACCCCACGGCCCTGCAGACCGCCGTCGCGGGCGCCCAGGCCGTCCAGCTGATCGGCTGGCCGGAGGCGCAGATCACGCTCGCCCAGGTGGTCATCGCGCTGGCGCTGGCGCCGAAGTCGAACAGCGTGGTCACCGCCATCGGCGCCGCCGTCGCCGACGTCCGCGCCGGGCTGGCCGGACCGGTCCCGCCGCACCTGCGCGACTCCCACTACGCCGGGTCGAAGAAGCTCGGCCACGGCACGTCCTACGCCTACGCCCACGACGACCCCCGCGGCGTCGTCGAGCAGCAGTACGCGCCCGACGCCGTCGCCGACAAGCAGTACTACGAGCCGGGCACCCGCGGCGCCGAGCGCGACTACGCCGAGCGCTACGCCAAGCTGCGCCGCATCGTCCGCGGCTCCTGAAGGCCGCTCGCTAGAGCCGTGCCGTCACGGCGTCGAGCAGCGCCACCGGCGCCACCATGGCCGCGGCCTCGTCGTCCGACGGCGGCGCGCCCTTCTCGGCGACGGTCATGAACCGGTCCAGCACCGGGGCCAGGTAGTCGGCCGGCAGCGCCAGCTCGCGGGCCGTGGCGGCGTCGGCGCGCACGACGGTGGCGTGGAACGGCGCCGCCGTGTCGGCGAGGAAGGTCAGCGTGACGTGGGTGCCGCCGATGGTGGTGAGCGCGGTGACGACGCCGTCGCCGGTGCGGACGTCGACGTCGCCGGCGTCGCCCGGCTCGCCGATCAGCTCGGCCGCGGCCTCGGCGAGATGGACACCGTAGTAGTAGAGGCCGCCGTACGGCCCGGCCGGGTCGGCGGGGCCGCTGACGTGCACGGCGAGCGGCCGGCCGCCCCACAGTCCGGCGAGCGCCGGGACGAAGCGCAGCGCCGAGCCCTCGTACAGCGGCACCGCGCGCGCCCGCGCCGCGTCGACGATCGCCAGTGCGTCGGCCTGCGACGCCGCCAGCGGCTTGTCGACGAACACCGGCAGCCCGGCCTCGATCAGCGGCATCGCCTCGGCCCGGTGCGCCCGGCCGTCGCGCGAGCAGATCAGCACCGCGTCGACGCGGCCGACGAGGTCGTCCGGGCCGTCGACGATGGTCGCGACGCCACCCGTCGCCGCGAGCGCGCGGTTGCGCTCGGAGTCGCCGCCCGACAGCGCCACCACCCGGGCGTCGCCGTGGCGCCGCTCGACGTTGAGGAGGCGGAGGAAGTGGTCGACGTGGCTGCTCTCGGTCCCGACCATGCCGATGCGCATCACGGTCAGCCAGCCTACGGCAGCCGGCGGCCAGCCGGATGACAGTGGCGCGACAGGCGGGCCGGGGACCGTGGTCGCATGATGCTGCGAAGAGAGCAGGGCCGGGTGGAGCGCGATGGTGTCGGGATCGCGTACGAGCAGGTGGGGCAGGGCGAACCCGCCCTGCTCCTGCTGCCGGCCTGGATGATCGCCGGCAGCGGGCTGTGGGCCGCGCAGCGTGACGGGCTGGGCGACCGGCTCCGCTGCCTGTCGTACGACGCCCGGGGGAGCGGCCGGTCGGACCGGCCGGCCGAACCGGAGCGCCACCGGATCGAGGAGCTGGTGGCCGACGCGCTCGCGGTGCTGGACGCGGCCGGAACCGCCCGGGCCGTGCTCGTCGGCAACTCCCTCGGCGGACTGGTCGCCTACCTGATCGCCGCGCTGCGTCCGGACCGGGTGGCCGGGCTGGTGCTGATCTCCGCGACGATCGATCTCACCGGTGACGAGGACGCGCCGCTGGTCCGCGCCATCGCGACCTTCGACGACGAGCCCTCGGGCGACGACGGGTGGGCCCGCTACAACCGGCAGGCCTGGCGGCGCGACCACCCCGGCTTCGTCCGGTGGTTCGTCGACACCGCTCTGGGCGAGGAGGCCACGGCCGCGACCCGGGCGGACGGAGTCCGGATGGCGCTGGACACCACGCCCGACGTGCTCGCCGCCGGCGTCACCGCCCGCTCGGCCCGCTCGGGCCGGTCGGCCGCCGGCCGGGCCGCCGAGCTGCGCGCCCTGGCGGGGCGGATCAACTGCCCGGTCCTCGTGATCCACGGCGACCGCGACGCCGTCGTACCGCCCGCGTGGTCGGCCGCGCTCGCCGCGGCGCTGGGCACCGTCGTCACCTCGCTGCCGGGTGCGGGCCACTGCCCGCAGGTCACCCGGCCCGCCGAGGTGAACGCCCTGATCGGCGCGTTCGCCAGTGGGATCGAGGCGGCATGAACAACCCGATCCGGGGGCGCCTGAACGCCGCCACGCTGCGCGCGGCCGACCGCTACGCGCAGGCGCTGCTCGGCGAACGGAAGCGGGCCCTGTTCGCGGACCTGCCCGACCAGATCGTGGAGATCGGCCCTGGCACGGGCGCCAACCTGCGCTACTACCGGCCCGGCACCCGGCTGCTGGCCATCGAGCCGAACGTCCACATGCACGGCCCGCTCCGGGCCGCCGCCCGTCGCCACGGCATCTCCCTGGAGCTCCGCCTCGGGAGTGCCGAACGGATGGCGCTGCCCGATGCCGCTGTGGACGCCGTGGTGAGCACGCTGGTGCTGTGCACGGTGCCCGATCCGGTCGCGGCCGTGGACGAGGCCCGGCGGGTGCTGCGGCCCGGCGGGCGGCTGCTGTTCGTCGAGCACGTACGCGCCGGCGGCGGCTACGGGCGGCTGCAACGGCTGACCGCCCGGCCCTGGCACTGGTGCTTCGAGGGCTGCGACGTCCGGCGCGACACCGAACACACCATCCGCGCCGCCGGCTTCAGCTCCGTCGACGTCCAGCGCTACCGCCTGCGGTCGGCGTTCCTGCCGATCAACCCCCAGATCGTGGGCACGGCCACTCGCTAGCGGCCGTCGTCGCGTGGGAGCATCGGCGCATCACTGCCAGCTGCCAGGGACGCGCCGCATGAAGGTCTGGGTGCTCGGGTCGGTCGAGGTGGTCGACGCCGACGAGCCGCTTCCGCTCAGCCACCGTCAGCGTGCCCTGCTGGCCGCGCTGCTGGCTCGCTCCGGTGAGGTCGTCTCGGCCGATCGGCTGGCCGATCTGCTGTGGGGCGACGAGCCACCCGCCGATCCGGTGAGCGCGCTGCACAGCCTCGTCTCGCGGCTGCGCCGGATGCTCGGCCCGGACGTGCTGGCCACCCGTCCACCCGGCTACGCGCTGCGGCCGGACACGGTGGAGATCGACGCCGTCCGATTCGAGGACCTGCTGGAACAGGCGCGGCAGGCGCCGCCGGCCACGACCGTCGACCTGCTCGACGACGCGCTCGGGCTGTGGCGCGGCGCCGCCTACGCCGAGTTCGCCGACACCGACGTGGCGAGGCTGGCGGCGATCCGGCTGACCGAAGCGCGGCTGACGGCGGTCGAGGCGCGAGCCGCCGCGCTGCTGGAGTGCGACCGGCCGGCCGAGACGCTCCCGTCCCTGGAACCGTTCGTGGCCGAGCACCCGCTGCGGGAACGCGGCCGCGCACTCCTGATGCGCGCGCTGTACGACCTCGGCCGCCACGCCGACGCGCTGCAGAGCTACCGCGACTACAAGGAGCAGCTGGCCGACGAGCTCGGCCTGGAGCCGTCCGAGCCGATCCAGCGGCTGGAGCGGGAGATCCTCCGGCACGAGGTCCCCGGCACCGTCGCGGGGCCGCCGCCGCTCGCCGGCCTGCGGGCCCGCTACACCGCCGCCGGCGACCGCACGATCGCGTACGCCCAGATCGGCGCCGGCCCGCCGCTGATCGCGCTGCCCGCCTGGGTCTCCAGCATCGAGGTGATCGCCTCCGGCCGCGACCCGCGCTCGTCGCTCCTGCAGCGCCTGGCCGGGCACACCCGCCTAACCCTGTACGACCGGTACGGCACGGGTCTTTCCCGCGGCGGCGTCCCCGGCGACTACGGCCTGGAGGCCAGCGTCACCGAACTGGCCGCCGTGGTCCGCCGCATCGGCGGCCGGGCCAGCCTGCTAGCCATGTCGCAGGCGGGCCCGGTGGCCATCGCCTGCGCCGCCCGCCACCCGGACCTGGTCGACCGCCTGATCTTCCTCGGCACCTATGCCAGCGGGCCGTCCGCGTTCACCCACACCGAGCTCAACCGCACGCTGGTCGACCTGGTCCGCGCCCACTGGGGCCTCGGTTCCCGCCTGATGGCCGACCTGTACCGCCCGGGAGCCTCCGACGCCGCCGCCTTCCACCTCGCCCAGGTGCTGCGCGACTCGGCGCCCCGCGAGGTGGCCGCCGGTTACCTGGACGCCGTCTACGACATCGACGTCACCGCGCTGCTGCCGCAGGTCGTCGCGCCCGCGCTGGTCCTGCACTACAACCACGACCGCGTCGTCCCCTTCGCCGGCGCCCGCCAGCTGGCCACCGCCCTCCCGCACGCGCACCTGGTGCCGCTGGACGGCGCCTACCACCTTCCGGACGCCGCCGACCTGCCCGCGGTGGTCACGGCGATCCGGGACTTCCTCGAGTCCTGATCTGTTCACATCCTGTTCGCGGCCTCCTTCCTACTGTCGCCACATGACCAGATTGCTCTTGGGTGTCGCCGTGGCCGCCGCGGTGCTGCTCGCCGCCTGCACGTCCGACGTCGAGTCGCCCGCTGCGCCGTCGCCGTCGGCATCGTCGGCGTGTGACCCGCAGCTCGATGCCGCGCTCGACGCGTGGGCCGAGGCCGGGTTCAGCGGCGCGGTCTCCGTCACCGCGGCCGGCGAGCCGGTGTGCCAGGCCGGCTACGGCAGCGCCGACCGCGCGGCCGAGCGCCCCAACACCGCCGACACCGTGTTCGCCATCGGGTCGGTCACCAAGGCGTTCACCGCGGCCGCCGTCCTCGACCTCGCCGACGACGGCCGGCTGGCGCTCGACGACCGCGCCGGCGACCACCTGCCGGAGCTGCGCGGCCCGGCCGCCGACGCCACGCTGCGGCAGCTGCTGGTGCACACCAGCGGGCTGAACGGCTCGGCCGGCGCCGACCACCAGCCGCTGAGCCGCGACGACGCGCTGGCGGCCGTCGGCGCCATGCAGCCGGCCTTCCCGCCGGGCACCGACTATCTGTACACCAACGCCGGCTACACCCTGCTGGCGCTGGTCGTCGAGGAGGTCACCGGGAGCTACCGCGAGCACGCGGCCACCCGCATCCTGCGCGGCCTGCCGTCGGCGGGCTTCTGGGACGGCTCGCCGGCCGCACGCGGCGACCGCGCCGTCGGGTACCTCGACGACGGCAGCACCGGGGCGGCGGGCGACTTCGCCGGACCGCACTGGGCGCTCGACGGCAACGGCGCGCTGGCCATGAGCATGCCCGACCTCGCCGCCTGGACGCGGTCGCTGTTCACCGGCGGGGTCGTGTCGGACGAGGCGACGCGGACCATCGCGACCCCGCAGGTCGACCTCGGCGACGGCGCGGCCGAGACACCGGGCTGGGTGGCCTACGACGCGGCGGCGTTCGGCGTGCCGTTCCTGGCCTCGGCCGGCGGGGGCGGCGACGTCGGCCACGAGGCCATGGTGGTGTGGATCCCCGACGGCGAGCGGGTGCTGGCGGTCGCGTCCAACGGCCCGGAGGTCACCGCCGAAGAGCTGGTCGAGGCCATCGGGCCGGCGCTGGCCGCGGGCGAGCCCATCCCGGCGCCCGACGTCCAGGGCGGCACCGTCGATCCCGCCGTCGCCGCGGCTATCGTCGGCGACTACCGGCTCGACACTGGAGGTGCGTACCTGGTGAGCGACGACGACGGCCTGCGCATCGCCGCGCGCGGGGCCGACGCCGTCCGGGCGTTGTTCCCGCCGGCCGACCCCGGCGCCGTCCGCGAGCACGAGCGGGCGGTCGCGGCGCTGCTGGCGGGCCAGACCGACGCCGGCCGCGAGGAGCTCGCCGCGCTGGACGACGACTTCGGCCCGATCGGCGGGTTCGAACCGGCCGGCACCGTCCTCGCCGACGGCGAGCTGCGCACGTACGTCACGCTCGACACCGGAGACGGGCCGCTGTTGGCCTGGTACGCGCTGAACGCCGAGGGCGGGGTCGACGGCGTCGACGTCGGCGCCGATCCGCCGTCGGTGCCGCTGGCGCCCGACGGCGACGGTTTCCGGCCGTCCGACCCGGCGGGCGCGGGCCCCGACGTCGCTGTGACCTTCGGCGACGACACCGTCACGGTCGGCGACGTCACGGCGAGGCGAGGCTGAGCATGCGGATCCTGCTGGTCGAAGACGACGCCGACCTCGCCGACGTCGTGGCGCTGGGGCTGCGCAACGAGTCGTACGCCGTCGACCACGCCGGCACCGCGGCCGCGGCGGAGGAGCTGCTGACCACCACCGTCTACGACGTCGCCTGCCTCGACCTCGGCCTGCCCGACGGCGACGGGCTCGAGCTGCTGCGCCGCCTCGGCGCCGATCCCGTCCTGCGGCGGCCGCGGCGCACGCTGGTGCTGACCGCCCGCGACGCCGTCGCCGACCGCGTCGCCGGGCTCGACGGCGGCGCCGACGACTACCTCGTCAAGCCGTTCCACTTCGCCGAGCTGGTGGCGCGGGTCCGGGCGCTGGGCCGTCGCTCCGACGAGACCGGCGCGACGCTGCGGTTCGGCGACCTCGGCCTCGACCTCGCGGCGCACCGGGCCTGGCGCGGCGACGCCGACCTGCGGCTCACAGCGCGCGAGTTCTCGCTGCTGCGCTACTTCATGCACCATCCCGGCGAGGTGCTGTCCGCCGAACAGCTGCTCGAGCACGTGTGGGACGTCAACGCCGACCCGTTCACCACCTCGGTGCGGGTCATCCTCAGCCGGCTGCGCCGCAAGCTCGGCGACCCACCCATCATCGACACCGTCACCGGCGTCGGCTACGTCCTGCGGGCGGCGCCGTGAGCCGGCCGTGGCGGTGGCAGCGTGCCGCGGTCAGCCCCGCGAGCCGCCCGTGGTGGTCGCTGCGGGCGCGGCTGGCGGTGGCCGGGTTCCTCGCCATCTACATGCCGGTGCTGCTGCTGTTCGGCGTCACCATCGCCACCGAGTACGACACCACCACCGAGGTGGTCAACGGCGTCGAGATCACCACCGACTCGTCCATCACCTGGCCGCCGTGGATCACCGCCACGGCGCTGGCGCTCGCCCCGGCCGCGGCGTCGCTGTCGTGGTGGTGGGCCGGGCGGGCGGTGCGGCGGTACGAGCACATGTACGCCCGGCTCCAGCATGCGGCCGACGCCCAGCGGCGGCTGATCGAGGAGACCAGCCACGAGCTGCGCATCCCGCTGTCGGTGCTGGCGACCAACGCCGAGGTGCTGCTCGCCCACCCGCGGCCGACGCTCGAGGTGTACCGCGAAGGGCTCGAACGCTCCGGCCGGGCCGCCACCCGGCTGCGCGCGGTCATCGACGAGCTGCTGGTCGACGCCCGGGGCCGAGCCCGCACGATCGACCGCCACCCGGCCGACGTCGCCGCCCTGGCCCGCGCCGTGGCCGACGACGCCCGCGTGCTGGCGGCGCAGCGCGAGGTGTCGGTGGTGGTCACGGCGCCGCCGACGCTGGTCGGCGCGGTCGACGACGCCACGGTGCGCCGGGCGGTCGCCAACCTCGTCGACAACGCCGTCCGCCACGCCCCGTCCGGCTCGGTGGTCTCGGTCGCGGCCGAGCGGCGCGGCCCCGAGCTGGCCGTCGTCGTCACCGATCACGGTCCCGGCATCCCCGAGGCCGATCTCCCGCACGTCTTCGAGCCGTTCTGGCACGGCCGCGACGGGCCGGGCACCGGCCTCGGCCTGCCGATCGCCCGGCAGATCGCGCTCGCCCACGGCGGCGACGTCACCCTCACCTCCGCCGCCGACGGCGTCGGCTGCGTCGCCACCCTGACCCTGCGCTGCTGACCCGCGCGCCCGCTCAGTTCCTGGCGAGCGCCTCACGGCGGATCCACCGCAGCAGGGTGGGGTTGTCGGCGGTCGTGATGACGCTGACGGTGCGGCCGACGTGGCGGTCGTCGTCGAGGAGCGCCAGCAGGCTGGCGGCGAGGTCGACGCGGGCGGTGAACCTGCCGTCGGCGTGCCCCTCGACCACGGTGTAGTCGGTGACCGACGGCAGGTGGTAGAGCCCGCTCGGGCGCACGATCGTCCAGTCCAGGTCGCTCTCGCGCACCTGCGCCTCCATCCGCCGCATGTCGTCGTACTGCGTCTTGGCCACCACCCGGGTCACGTACGGCAGGAGCACCCGGTTGAACAGGAACCCGCCGTCGGAGTAGTGGTGCGGGTCGAGGCCCACCGAGCTGACGACGGCCAGGCGGCGCACCCGATGATGCGTCATCGCGGCGATGAGGTTGGCCGTCCCGAGCGAGTAGGTGCTGATCGGCTTCCTGCCCGCGGGCGCGCCGAGCGCCGACAGCACCGCGTCGCGATCGGCGACGGCCGCGTCGACGGCGCCGGCGTCGAGCACGTCGGCGCCGATCACCTCGAGCCGGTCATGACGCAGCGGGAACGCGTCCGGCTGCCGGGTGACCGCCGCGACCTCGTGCCCGGCGGCGAGTGCCTGGCCGGTGAGCAGGCGGCCGGTGGGGCCGTTGGCTCCGACGACGGTGATGCGCATGAGATGTCCTTTCGCATGATGATGACCACGTCGGCGACGTCCGTGGGGGACGGCTGCTGGTGCGGGTCAGTGCGTTCCTCGGCGGGCCTGCTGGGTCTCGCGCAGAACGGCCCAGCCGTCGCCGACCGGTCCCACGTGCCCGAGCTTGTCGGGGTTGCTGACCGTGCGGATCGCCTGGATCCGCCCGTCGAGGACGTCGAGGGTCCAGGTGTTGATGACGTTGCCGTCGCGGTCGCGGAAGATCGCGCCCGGCTGGCCGTTCACCTGGCGTGGCTCCACGAGGCCGCCGATGCGGGCGAACGGCGGGAGCAGCGCGGCCAGCAGCCGGGCCACCCGGTCGGCGCCGAAGAAGCCGCCGGCCCACCGCGGGCCCTTGCCGCCGCTGTCCGCGACGAGCTGCACGTCGGCGGCGAGCAGGTCGCGCAGCCGGTCGACGTCCCCTTCGGCGAAGGCGTCGAAGAACCGCATCGCCAGGGCCTCGCGCTCGCGCCGGTCGGCCTCGAACCGGGGCCGGCCCTCCTTCATGTGACGGCGCGCCCGCACCACCAGCTGACGGCACGCCGCCTCGGAGCGGCCGACCGTCGCGGCGATCTCGCCGAAGCCGAACCCGAACACCTCCCGCAGCACGAACACCGCGCGCTCCAGCGGCGACAGGCGTTCCAGCAGCAACAGTGCCGCCATCGACACCGAGTCGGCCAGCTCGGCCGAGCGCTCGGGGTCGGAGTAGGGGTCGGTCAGCAGCGGCTCGGGAAACCATGGCCCGACGTACACCTCGCGCCGCACGCGCGCCGAGCGCAGGACGTTGATCGAGAGGCGGGTCACCACGGCCGACAGGAACGCCTTCGCCGACGTGGGGTGTGCGGGGGAGGCCTCCCAGCGCAGCCAGGTCTCCTGGACCGCGTCCTCGGCCTCGGCCACGCTGCCGGTGATCCGGTAGGCGATCGAGAACAGCAGCGGCCGCAGCTCCTCGAACTCCTCGGCCCGGGTCACGCCGGAGTCACCCCAGCGCCCCCGTCCTGCCCGCCGACCACCCGCATGTCCATCACCTTCCCGACGCGAACTGCTGCCTTCGCTACCCGAGACAAGACAGCCCCGCCGGCTGTGACATGGAGGAAAGGAGCAGGGGAGGATGCCGCGGCCCGGGCGCCGTGGTCGCTCGGCCGCGGGTGCCGCGGGGAGGCCGGCCGGTCGGCCGGCGGAGGCGCGCTAGGCCGAGGCGGGCTGGGTCCCCGGGCACGGCCGGGGAAGGGCGGACGGTCCGCCGGCGGCGTTCGGCCCCCGGCACGGCCGGCGGAGGCGGGGGCTCCACCCGGGCACTGCCGGGGAGCGCGGACCGTCAGCCGATCAACCCGCGGCGGCGAGGTAGCGCTCGGCCAACGAGCGCAGGTGGTCGCGCAGTTCCGGCGGGTCGAGCACCTCGAACGGCACCCCGAGGCTGCCGAGATAGCCGGCGAGGTCGTGCCAGGAGTCGCCGCCGGTCTGGAGGAGGCAACTGCCGTCCTCCAGTTCCGTCACGAGGCCGCCGAGCGCGGTGATCTTGTCGCGGACCACCTCGATCGGCGCGTCCAGCCGCACCCTGGCCTGCTCGCGGTACGCCCGCGACCCGACGCCGCTCAGGACGTGCGCCACGGCGTCGCCGCCCGGTGGCGGGCGGGGCGTGAACCGGGGGCCGGTGGGAATGCGCGGCCGCACGCGGTCGGCCCGGAACGTGCGCCAGTCGTCGCGGTCGAGGTCCCAGGCGAGCAGGTACCAGCGGCGGCCGGTGTAGACGAGCTGGTGCGGCTCGGTCCGCCGCACCGACGACTCGCCGTCGTGGCCGGCGTAGTCGAACCGCAGCTGCTCGTGCCCGTGCACCGCCGCCGCGACCGCCGTCAGCACGTCGGCGTCGACCCGGCCGCCGACGCCCGGGGCGGACGCCGTGGCGGAGCGGAGCGCGTCGACGCGGTGCCGCAGCCGCGACGGCAGGGTGCGCTCGAGCTTGGCCAGCGCCCGCAGCGACGTCTCCTCGATGCCGGTGATCGAACCCGCGGCGGCCGCGCGCAGCCCCAGCGCCACCGCGACCGCCTCGTCGTCGTCCAGCACGAGCGGTGGCAGCGACGTCCCGGCGCCGAGGCGGTAGCCGCCGGCCGGGCCGGTGAACGACTCGACCTCGTAGCCCATGATCCGCAGCCGCTCGATGTCGTTGCGGACGGTGCGCGTGGTCACCTCCAGCCGCGTCGCCAGCTCCGAACCCGACCACTCCCGCCTGACCTGCAGCAACGACAACAGCCGCAGCAGCCGTACCGACGTCTCCAACATGAGAGAGAGTCTGCCACCGATTGAGGAACCGTACGTTCCACAACCGCCCGTAGTGTCGTTCTCACCAGCAAGGGAACAGAGACGAAAGAGAGAGATCGATGAGCATCGAACTGCGCGGCTTCTGCACCCTGAACTTCTACGCCGACGACATGGCGGCGGCCCGCGAGTGGTACACCGAGGTGCTCGGCCTGGAGCCGTACTTCGAGGCGATCGACCCGGCGTCGGGCATGGTCGGCTACTACGAGTGGCGCATCGGCGACCACCAGGACGAGTTCGGCGTCATCAACCGCGCTTGGCGGTCGCCGGCCGACCCCACCACGCCGGACGCGCCGGGCGGGGCGGTCATGAACTGGCACGTCGACGACCTCGACGGCACGCTGGCCCGGCTGGTCGAGCTGGGCGCCACGGTGCACCAGCCGCGGGTCGACCGCGCCGAGGGGTTCGCCAACGCCACCGTCGCCGACCCGTTCGGCAACCTGCTCGGCCTCATGTACAACCCGCACTGGAAGGCCATGGCGGACGGGGCGGGCGCGTGAGCGACGCGCTCACGTTCGTGGACGCGGCCGGCTGGGACGCCTGGCTGGCCGCGCACCACGACAGCAGCGACGGCGTCGTCCTGCGCATCGCGCGCAAGAGCGCGCCGGGCCTGACGATCCGGGCGGCGCTCGAGGTGGCGCTGTGCCACGGCTGGATCGACAGCGTCCGCCGCCGCGGCGACGACCAGTACTTCCTGCAGCGCTACTCGCCGCGGCGCAAGGGCAGCCCGTGGTCGGCGGTCAACGTCGCGCTGGTCGAGGAGCTGACGGCGGCCGGCCGCATGCGTCCCGGCGGGCTGGCCGAGGTCGAGGCGGCGAAGGCGGACGGGCGGTGGGCGGCGGCGTACGCGTCGCAGGCCACCGCCACCGTGCCGGACGACCTCGCCGCGGCCCTGGCGGCGGACCCGGCCAAGGCCGCCGCGTTCGACGCGCTGACGAAGAGCGGCCGGTACGCGATCCTGCTCGCGCTGATGAAGACCCGCACACCGCAGGCGCGGGCGAAGGCGCTGGACAAAGCGTTGGCCGGGCTGCGCTGAGGTCGCCTACCCTGGAGGACATGGACATGCTGCCGACGCCCGGGCGAGCACCCGCGGCCCGACCCGCGGCCGTCTCCCGGTCGTGACCGCGCCGGGTGGTCCGGCGCGGTAGGGTCAGACGTTTGAGACGACCTTCCGAAGAGAGGCAGCTCCACCCATGTCCGTAGGCGAAGTCGCCGGGTTGCTGGCCGCCGCTGCCCTGGTGGCACTGGTCGGTTTCCTCGCCGTGCCGATACTCAAGCTGGGCCGCACCGTCGACGAGTTCACCCTCGTCGTGCGCGACCTGCGCCAGGAGCACGTCGCGAAGACGGCCACCACGGTCGACGAGACCAACGAGCTGCTCGCCTCCACGAACGCGCAGTTGCAGCGCATCGACGCCATCACGTCGAACGCGCAGACCGTCACCACCAACGTCGCCGCCATGTCGTCGCTGTTCGCGGCCACGCTGGGCGGCCCGCTGGTGCGCACGGCCGCGTTCACGTACGGCGTGCGCCGGGCCATCGCCGCCCGCCGCGACGGCGCTGCCGCCGGCAACGGCCGCCGCCGGCGGTTCGGGAGCCGGTGATGGGCAAGCTGTTCTGGATCGCGCTCGGCGCCACCGCCGGGGTGCTGGTGGTCCGCCGGCTCACCAAGGCGGCCGAGAGCCTGACGCCCGAGGGCGCGGCCGACCGCGTCGCCGGCGGCCTGCGCACCCTCGGCGACGCCGTCCGCGAGTTCACCGACGAGGTGCGTGCCGGCATGGCCGAGCGCGACGCCGAGCTGCGCTACGCGCTGGGCATCGCGCCCGACGGCACCGGCACGCAGGGCGTCGCCGACCCCGACGCCGTCGACGACCTGTTCCACCCGCACTCGAGAGGCACGTTCTGACCATGGAGACCGCCGAGATCCGGCGCCGGTTCCTCGACCACTTCGAGCAGAACGGGCACGCCGTCGTCCCCAGCGCCTCGCTGATCTCGCCCGACCCGTCGCTGCTGTTCACGGTGGCGGGCATGGTGCCGTTCATCCCGTACCTCACCGGGCAGCAGACGCCGCCGTGGCAGCGCGCCACCAGCGTGCAGAAGTGCATCCGCACCGGCGACATCGAAGAGGTCGGCAAGACCACCCGGCACGGCACGTTCTTCCAGATGAACGGCAACTTCTCGTTCGGCGACTACTTCAAGGAAGGCGCCATCGGGTACGCCTGGGACCTCATCACGAAGTCCCGCGACGACGGCGGCTACGGCTTCGCCGAGGACCGCATCTGGGTCACCGTCTACCACGACGACGACGAAGCCGCCGAGCTGTGGAAGAAGGTCGCGGGCCTGCCTGACGAGCGCATCCAGCGCCGCGGCCTGCTCGACAACTACTGGCACACCGGCCAGCCCGGCCCGGGCGGCCCGTGCAGCGAGATCTACGTCGACCGCGGCCCGGAGCACGGCCCCGACGGCGGCCCGGTGGTCGACGAGGACCGCTTCCTGGAGATCTGGAACCTGGTCTTCATGCAGGAGCAGATCACCGACGTGAAGGCGAAGGACGACTTCGTCGTCGTCGGCGACCTGCCGTCGAAGAACATCGACACCGGCATGGGCCTCGAGCGCGTCGCGTACCTCCTGCAGGGCGTCGACAACATGTACGAGATCGACCAGGTCCGCCCGACGCTGCAGCGCGCGGCCGACCTCTCCGGCAAGCGCTACGGCGCCGACCACGGCGACGACGTCCGCATGCGGGTCGTCGCCGACCACGTCCGCAGCTCGCTCATGCTCATCGGCGACGGCGTCACGCCCTCGAACGAGGGCCGCGGCTACGTGCTGCGCCGGCTGCTGCGCCGCTCCGTGCGGGCCATGCGGCTGCTCGGCGTCGACGGCACCAGCATCCCTGAGCTGTTGCCGGTCGCGAAGGACTGCATGAAGGCGGCGTACCCCGAGCTGGAGAAGGACTTCGACCGCATCTCCTCCGTCGCGTACGCCGAGGAGGAGGCGTTCCGGCGCACGCTGCAGACCGGCACGCAGATCTTCGACCTCGCCGCCGACGAGACCAAGCGGGCCGGCGAGTTCGCGCTGCCCGGCGACACCGCGTTCAAGCTGCACGACACCTACGGCTTCCCGATCGACCTCACCCTCGAGATGGCCTCCGAGCAGGGGCTGAAGGTCGACGAGGCGCACTTCCGCCGGCTCATGACCGAGCAGCGCGAGCGGGCCCGGGCCGATGCGAAGGCGAAGAAGACGGGCGGCGCCGACACCAGCGCCTACCGCGCGCTGCGCGACGCCGGCGCCACGCCGTTCACCGGCTACCAGGAGCTCGAGACCGACAGCAAGGTCCGCGGCCTGCTGATGGACGGCGTCGCCGTCCCGGGCGCCAGCGAGGGCGAGACGCTCGAGGTCGTGCTCGAGCGCACGCCGTTCTACGCCGAGTCCGGCGGCCAGGACAGCGACGCCGGCGTCATCACCGGCGACGGCTTCGAGCTGGAGGTGCTCGACGTCCAGCGCCCGGTCAAGGGCCTCGTCGTGCACCGGGTGAAGGTGCTCAAAGGCGAGGTCATCAGCGGCCAGGACGTCCACGCCAAGGTCGACCAGGAGTGGCGCGTCGGCGCCTGCCAGGCGCACTCCGGCACGCACATCGTGCACGCCGCGCTGCGCCAGGTGCTCGGCCCGCAGGCGTTGCAGAGCGGGTCGTACAACAAGCCCGGCTACCTGCGGCTCGACTTCGCGTGGGGGCAGGCGCTGGGCGCGCAGACCCGCAGCGAGGTCGAGGAGGTCGCCAACCTCGCGGTCCGCCGCGACCACGCCGTCTCGGCCACCTACATGCCGCTCGAGCGGGCCCGCGAGCTCGGCGCGCTGGCGCTGTTCGGCGAGACGTACGACGAAGAGGTGCGCGTCGTCGAGATGGGCGGCGCGTGGTCGCGCGAGCTGTGCGGCGGCACGCACGTCGCGCACTCGTCGCAGGTCGGCCTGGTCACGCTGACCGGCGAGAGCTCGGTCGGCGCGGGCTCGCGCCGGGTCGAGGCGTTCGTCGGCATCGAGGGCTTCCGGCACCTGGCGAAGGAGCGCACGCTGGTCAGCCAGCTGGCCGACCTCCTCAAGGTGCAGCCCGACCAACTGCCCGAGCGGGTCGAGCGGCTCGTCGCGCAGGTCCGCGACGCGGAGAAGGAGCTCGCCAAGGCCCGGTCGTCGCAGCTGGGGGAGCGCGCGGCCGAACTGGCCGCGGCCGCTCGCGACGTCTACGGCGTGTCGCTCGTGACGCACGCCGCGCCCGACGGCACCGCCGCCGACGACCTGCGCTCGCTGGCGCTGGACGTCCGCGGCCGGCTCGGCGCCGAGCGGCCCGCGGTGGTCGCGGTGGCCGGGGTCGGCGAGAGTGGGCGGCCCAGCGTCGTCGTCGCTGTCAACGAGCCCGGCCGCGAGTGGGGCGTCAAGGCCGGCGCGCTGGTGCGGGTGGCGGCGCAGGCCCTCGGCGGCGGGGGCGGCGGCAAGGACGACGTCGCGCAGGGCGGCGGCACCGACGCGAGCAAGGTCGGTGAGGCGTTGACGCAGGTCGAGCACGCTATCGGCCAAGCCGTGACGCGATAGTGCGGCGCGGCGTCAGACTGGGGGTCGATGTCGGAACGGTCCGCATCGGGGTCGCGTCGTGCGACCCCGGCGGGCTGATCGCCACGCCGGTCGAGACGGTCCGCCGCGGGAAGGGTGACCTGCGGCGGCTCCGCGATCTGGCGCACGAGTACGAGGCGATCGAGATCGTCCTCGGATTACCGCGTAGTCTCGATGGGAAGGAACACGCGGCGGCCGCGCATGCCCGCGCCTTTGGTGCCGATTTGGCCCGATATGTGGCACCATGCCCGGTGCGGCTGGTCGACGAACGACTGAGCACGACCGTCGCCGCGCGCGGGATGCGAGCCAGCGGTGTCTCGTCGCGTGCTGGACGTCCCGCGGTCGACCAGGCCGCGGCGATGGTGATCCTGCAAGATGCGCTGGACGCCGAACGTGCGACCGGCGAGCCGCCTGGAGAGGTGCTGACGGTATCGGATGAGTGACCTGTTCACGTCGGAGGAGGAGATCGTCCGCCCCCGGCGGCAGCGCCGCCGCAGGCGCAAACGCAGCCGGTTCGGTTCGTTCGTGGCGGTGCTGGCCTCGCTGGCCGTCATCGGCGCGGTTCTGGGCGGCGTCTACTACGGCGGCAATGCGGTGCTCAACAGCGTCGACGGCCTGTTCGGCGAGCCCGAGGACTTCCCGGGCCCGGGCACCGGCGAGGTACCGGTCACCATCCAGGACGGCGCCACGCTGCGGGCCATGGGCGCCACGCTGGTCGACGCCGGCATCGTCGCCAGCCAGGACGCGTTCATCGCGGCCGCCGACGACAACCCCGAGTCCCGTGGCATCCAGCCCGGCAACTACGTGCTGCGCAGCGAGATGACCGCCGCCGACGCCGTCGCCGCGCTGGTCGCGGGCGAGGGCGGCGCGCGGGTGTCGCTGCCCGAGGGCCTGCGCGTCCGCCAGACCGTCGACCGGCTGGCCGAGGCGTCCGGCTTCACCGCCGAGGAGCTGCAGGCCGCCGTCGACGCCGCGACGCTGCCCGAGTACGCCGAGGGCGAGGCCGAGGGCTTCCTCTATCCGGCCTCGTACGACCTCGGCGGCGAGGTGACGCCCGAGTCGCTGGTCGCCTCGATGGTGGCCCGCTTCGAGCAGACCGCCACCGACGTCGACCTCGTCAGCCGCGCCGAGGCGCTCGGCTACACACCGCGCGAGATCGTCACGGTCGCCAGCATCGTCCAGCGCGAGGTGCGCCGCGAGGAGGACATGCCCAAGGTCGCCGAGGTCGTCTACAACCGCCTCACCGGCGCCTGCGCTGCCAATGGCGTGGTGAGGGAGCGGCTGCAGATGGACTCCACCGTCCACTACGCCTTCGACGACTACTCGACGGTCTACACGTCGCCGGAGCAGCGGCAGAGCGAATCGCCGTACAACACCTACCTGGTGTCCGGCCTGCCACCCGGCCCCATCGCGGCCCCCGGCGACGCGGCGCTGGCGGCTGCGCTCAACCCGGCCAGCGACGGCAGCTGCTACTTCGTCGCCGTCAACCTGGAGACCGGCGAGACCGCGTTCGCCGTCACCGCCGCGGACCACGACGCGAACATCGCCCGGCTGGACGAGTACTGCACGGAGAGCGACCTGTGCTGACCCGCTGCGCGGTGCTCGGCTCGCCGATCGCGCACTCGTTGTCGCCGGTGATCCACCGCGCCGCGTACCGGCAGCTCGGGCTGGACTGGGAGTACACCGCGCACGAGGTCGACGAGGCCGGGCTGGCCGGGTTCGTGGCTTCGCTCGGAGCGGGCTGGCGGGGTCTCTCCCTGACGATGCCGCTCAAGCGGGTGGCGCTCGACCTCGCGACGTCGGCCTCCGATGTGGCGGCCACGGTCGGCGCGGCGAACACCCTGGTCCGCCGCGACCACGGCGGCTGGGACGCCGACAACACCGACGTGCCGGGCATCGTGGCGACCCTGCGCGAGGCCGGGGCGGCCGTGGCCGCTCCGGTGTGCCTGTGGGGCGGCGGCGCGACGGCGGCGAGCGTGCTGGCGGCGCTGGCGTTCCTGGAGAGCGGCCCGGTGCACGTGCACGTCCGGTCCGCGGCCCGGGCCGAGGCGGCGCTGGCCGTGGCGGCCGCGCTGGGCCACCCGGCCGAGCCCGCGCCCTGGGCCGTCCTGCCGGCCTGCGCCGACGCCGGCGTCACGGTGACGACGGCGCCGTCCGGCGCGCTGGACGAGCTCGCGACCGCCGTCGCCGCGGCCGGAGCCACCGACCGGGTGCTGTTCGACGTCGTGTACGACCCGTGGCCGACGCCGGTGGCGGCGGCGTGGCAGGCGGCCGGCGGCGTGGTGGCCAGCGGCCTGGACCTGCTCGCCCACCAGGCGGTCGGCCAGGTGCGCCTGATGACCGGCGCCGACGTCCCGGTCGACGTGCTGCGGTCGGCGGCGCTCGCGGCGATCGGCGCCCGCGCGTGACCCTCGCGCTCGTCCTGGCGGCGGCCGGCCTGCTCGCCGGCGCCCTGCTGCCGCGGCTGATCGCGCGCATCCCGGACCGCCCTCCGGTCACCGTCCCGGCCACCGAACCGGCGGCCGCCGAGCCGGTGTCCCCGGAGCTGATCGAGGGCGGCCGGCCGCCGACGCCGGTGCCGTACCGGGAACTGGCCGCCGCGCCCCGGCTGGCGGCCTGGCTGGCCGTCGCGACGGCGGCGGTGTGGGCGCTGCTGACGATCGCCCGCGACGGCGCGGCGACCGCGCCCGAGGACCTGCCGGCCTACCTCGCGGTGGGGCTGCTCGGCGTCGCGATGGCGTACGTCGACCTGCGCACCCAGCTGCTGCCCGACTGGCTCACCCTGACGGCGTTCGGCGCGGCCGGCGCTTGGCTGACGGTCGCCGCCGCCCTCACCGGCGACTGGAGCGCCTACGGACGCGCCTGGGCGGCCGCCGCCGCGTGCCTGGCCTTCTACCTGCTGCTGGCGCTGCTCCGCCCGGCCGACCTCGGCCTCGGCGACGTGAAGCTGTCGGCGTCGCTGGGACTGTTGCTGGGCTGGGCCGGCTGGTCCACGGTCGCCGGCGGGGTGTTCCTGGCGTTCCTGGCCGGCGGGCTGATCGGGATCGTGCTGCTGGCGGTGGGGCGGGCGGGCCGGCGGACGAGCCTGCCGTTCGGCCCGCCGATGCTGGCCGGCGCGCTGGCGGCGCTGCTGCTGGCTTGACCTCAACAGTGGTTGAGGTCGCAGACTGCCGGCATGCGAGCCATCGAGGTACGTGAGTTCGGCGGGCCGGAGGTCCTGGTCGCCCGCGAGGTCCCGGACCCGGTCGCCGGGCCGGGACAGGTCGTCATCGCGCTGGCGGCCGCCGATGTGATCTACCTGGACACCCTGCTGCGCGGCGGCTGGGGCGGCGAGCACTTCCCGCTGCGGCCGCCGTACGTGCCCGGCGGCGGGGGAGCGGGCACCGTCGTCGCCACCGGCCCAGGCGTCGACCCCGGCTGGGTGGGCCGCCGGGTGCTGGCCCGCGGCTCCGGCGGCTACGCGGACCGGATGACCGCCGGCCTCGACGAGCTGGTCGAGCTGCCCGGCGGCGTCGGCTGGACCGACGCGGCCGCGCTGCTGCACGACGGCGTGACGGCGCTCGGCCTGCTCCGCCACGCGCCGGTAGCCGCCGGCGACACCGTGCTGATCGCGGCCGCCGCCGGAGGAGCGGGATCGCTGCTGGTCCAGCTCGCCACGGCGGCCGGCGCCCGGGTGGTCGCGGCCGCCCGCGGGGAGCGCAAGCTGGCCCTCGCCCGCGACCTCGGTGCCGACCTGACCGTCGACTACGGCGAGGATGGCTGGCAGCATCGGGTCCGCGCGGCCACCGGCGGCGACGGCGTGGAGGTCGCGTTCGACGGGGCCGGCGGCGGGCCCGGCGGGCTCGGCGCGGCGGCCTTCGAGACGGTCGCGCGTGGCGGCCGGTTCGTCACCTACGGCACCGCCGGCGGCGGGTTCACCGAGGTCGATGCCGAGCGGGCCGCGAACCGGCGCATCGAGGTGACGAACGCCCTGGCCACGCGGCTTGATCGGGCGGCCGTCCGCGAGTTGCTCGCCGCGGCGCTGGCGCTCGCCGCCGCCGGACGGCTGCGCCCCGTCATCGCCGCCGCCCATCCGCTGGACCGGGCCGCCGACGCGCACACGGCGCTGGAGGCCCGTGCGACCGTCGGCAAGTCGCTGCTGGTGACCTAAGTGCCGCGCGTCTGAATCCAGTTGACAGGCGCCGTGTGGACGGTCTGGTCGTAGTCCTGCCCCGCCACCCGGACCGGCCGTTTTCATCCACCTTCTCGGTCGTCATGACAGCGCAAAAGGTTGATGATCATGAAGGTGGGTATCGTCACCCCTGGCGACGGCCAGCGTTGTCAACGAATGAGCGACGCACGACACTAGGTGCGACCGTCGGTCTCCTGGGCGCCGAACAGCGTGGGGTCGGAGCGGCCCCACTCGGCCTCGTAGACGGTGAACCCGGCGGCCCGGGCGGCGGAGCAGACGGCGGGATCGTCGTCGACCAGCATGGCGACCTCGCGGTGTGCCGCCAGCCGGCGCAGCACGCCGACCTTGAACTGGCGGGCCGGGCGGCGGTCGTCGTCGGGGCGGAGCATGATGGTGCCGGCCGGTGCGCCGTTGGCGGCCAGCCACGACCGGGTGACGGCGCGGGTGCGCTCGGGCCGGCCACTGAGGTAGACCACCTCGTGCTCGTGCGCCAGCAGCGTCACCAGCTCGATGCCCTCGGCGTACGGCGTGTCGTCGCCCATCGCGCCGAAGAAGCCGGCCCAGTCCTTCGGCCGCCGCTTCAGGTGGTGCAGCCGGTGCTGGACGTCGGCGAGGACGCCGTCGATGTCGACGACGGCGACGGGGCGGGTCATGGGTCTCCAGGCAGGACGTAGCGGTAGCCGGCGGCGTCGAGGCCGGTCAGGATCTGGTCGAGGGCCGCGACCGTCTGCGACCGGTCGCCGCCGCCGTCGTGCAGCAGTATGACCGACCCGGGCTCGACCTGCCCGAGAACGTCCTGCACGATCGACGCCGAGCCGGGGCGCGACCAGTCGCGTGGGTCGACCGTCCAGTCCAGCGGCTCCAGCTTCTCGTCGTCGAGGACCGGCCTGACCTGCGGCTGCACGTACGTGCCCGGCTGGCGGAACCAGCGCACCTCGGTGTCGCCGCCGACGGCGTCGTCGAGGGCCTCGTCGGTCTCGCCGATCTGCTGCTCGATCTGCTCGCGGGTGCGCCCGGACAACTGCTCGTCGTGGCTGTCGGTGTGGTTGCACAGGGCGTGACCGGCGTCGACGACCTGGCGGACGACCTCGGGGTGCTCGCGGGCGCGCTGGCCGACCATGCAGAAGACGGCGATGGCGTCGTGCTCTTCGAGCAGCTCGAGCACCTGCTGGGTGTACACCGGGTGCGGGCCGTCGTCGAAGGTGAGGGTGACGGTGTTCTCCTCGGCGGCGCCGCCGGTGTCGGGGTTGGTCTCACCGCCACCCGAGCCGCCGCCGGACCCGCCACCCGACCCGCCGCCACCGGAGTCGTCGTCCGAGCCGGTGCCGGGCGACGCCGACGCCGGCGGGCTCGCCGACGGCTGGTCCCGCCCCACGCCCGCGTTCTCGGCCGCGCCCGCGATGAGCCCCAGGACGATGCCGAGGATGATGGTGGCCGGCCACGACAGGTTGTTCACGGCAGCCACCTCCCTCGGGCGCTCGTCGACCCAAGATCATAGGGTTCGCCGCAGCCGAAACCGGACAGGCGCGCCACGCGGTCAGCAGTTGGGGCGGCACTGCCGTTCGATCATGGCCTGGATGAACACGGCCTTGATGTCGCTGGGATCCTCGGCGTGGTAGGCCGTCGTGCCGGTGGCGGCGGAGATCTGCTGCAGCGCCTCCATGTCGGCCTCGGGGCCCATGCCGATGGTGATGATCGGCACCGGCTCGGCCGGGTCGAACTGGGCGGTGAGCTGGGTGAGCAGTGTCTCGAGGTCGATGCCGTCGGGGTCGTCCTCGTTGCGGCCGTCGGTGAGCAGCACCACCGAGTTCACCATGCCGGCCTGGTAGCCGCTGCGCATCGACTGGAACGCGGCCCAGGCGGTGTCGTAGAGCCCGGTGCCGCCCTCGGCCCGCGACGGCAGCGACTCCGACGCGATGACCAGTGCCTCCTGCCGGGTGCTGCCGTTGAGCAGCCGCTCGTTCATCGGCCCGACCTCGACCAGCTCGATGTAGTCGTTCGGCGGGTCCTGCTCGATCGAGAACGCCCACAGCCCGACGGAGGCGTCCGGCGGGAACAGCGTCAGCGCCTCCAGCGCGGCGTCGCGGGTCAGCTCGATGCGGGTGGCGCCGCCGTTCACCTGCTCGTTCATCGACCCGGACACGTCGATGACGGCGAGCATCCGCATGTCCAGCGAGAGCGCCGCCCACTGCCGGGACAGTTCGGCGATCAGCTCCGGGGCGGGTGCGGGCAGCAGCTCGGGCAGCGCCGCACGGATGCCGTCGACGATGCCCGCGTCGGCGGCCGCGGTGCCGTCGGGGCTGCGGAACCCGGCCCGGTGCAGCGTGTCCTGGGCCTCCTCCGTCTCGAGGTGGGTGACGAACGCGGCGGCGGCCGCACGGGCGTCGGAGTCGTCGTCGGCGCCGGTGACGGCGAACGCCGGGTAGTCGAACCCGAAGGTGCCCTCGGCGGGGTAGAGGGCGGTGAGGCGCGGGCCGGACGGGTCGCGGTTGTAGGCGACGACGGACTGCTCGGTCGCGGTGATGGCGGCCGGCGCCTCGGCCGTGGCGGCGAGCGCGTCGTCGACGGTGGGCACGGACGCCTGCGAGACCTGCGTCATGACCTCGACCAGCTGGTCGGCCTCGATCTGGTCGCCCAGCGCGGTGCGGACGGCGACCAGGCTGGCCAGCCCTTCGTCGGTGGCGGCGGGATCGGCGATGACCGCGGGCCCGTCGCCCTGCACGAGCGCGGCCCACGAGATCTGCGCGTCCGCACCCGCGACGGCCGCGGCCGC
Source organism: Jiangella alba (assembly GCF_900106035.1). Lineage (GTDB taxonomy): Bacteria > Actinomycetota > Actinomycetes > Jiangellales > Jiangellaceae > Jiangella > Jiangella alba. Next base: position 2,644,789 of record NZ_FNUC01000003.1, on the reverse strand, counting down.
GTCCTGCGGCATCGCCACGACCAGCGGCGACAGCGCGACGTTGGCCAGCGGCTCGATCAGTCCGTCGTCGACGGCCGGGCCGAACGCGCGGGTCTTGGGGATCCACAGGTCCGGCGCCTCCTCGCCGCCGAACGTCGGCACGGCCGCGGCCGCGGTGCTGGCCGCGACGTCGATCTCGACGCATCGGTCGCCCTGCCGCGGCTCGCTGTCGGTGTAGGTGCGGGCGAGCTCGGTGAGCACCGGCGCGAGCGTCGGGTCGGCGACGACGGTGACCGGCAGCGTCGCGCCGCACTCACTGTCACCACGGTCCAGGATCGACACGACGCCGAGCCCGGCCGCCCCGATCAGCGCGACCGCCATGACGGACAGGCCGAGCCGGCGCGGCCAGGGCGAGGGCGCGGCCGGTCGGTGCGAGGCGTGGCGTCCTGGCATGAATGGCGGCTCCGGGCGGGGTCGTGGAAGAGCAGACTAACCGGGAGCAATAGGACTCTGGTAATGACGAGTTACTTGTGCTGCGTATGACCCGCGGGGTCACGGACCCTCCGGCGGAGACGGCCGGGCCGTGCTCAGCCGTCCGCCGGTGTCGCCGGCGCCGCCGGGACGACGTGGGCGTCGGTGCCCGGGTAGACCAGGCACTGCGCGCCGTCGGACCAGCGGACCAGGAACGGCGGGCCGCCGTCGGGCCCGTGCGCCTCGAGCACCTCGCCCTCGCGCCGCCCGAGCCGACCTTCGTGCCCTCGACCACCAGGTGGTCACCGTCGTGTGCGTGCATGGTCCCCGACCTCCCCGGAGCGGACCGAACGGTCTCCCTCCAGCGTGCTCCGCCGGGGCGGCGAGGGCAACGGGTCAGCGGCTGAGCTTCTGGTAGCGGCGGATGGACAGCGGCACGAAGATCGCGAGGATCAGCAGCGGCCAGGCGACGGCCAGCAGCAGGCTGTGCTGCGCGGCCCACGAATCGCCGCCGAAGCCGGGGTTGCCGAACAGCTCGCGCGCCGCGGCCACCGTCGAGGACAGCGGGTTCCACTCCGACACCGCGCCCATCCAGCCCGGCATCAGCTCCGGCGCGACGAACACGTTGGACAGCGCCGTCAGCGGGAACGCCGCCGGGAAGACGATCACGCCGACGGTGTCCGGGTTCGGCACGACCAGGCCGAGGTAGATGCCGATCCAGGTGATCGCGAACCGCAGCAGCAGGATCAGCCCGACGGCCGCCAGCGCGTCGCCGATGCCGCCCCGCCACTGCCAGCCGACCAGCAGCCCGCACACCACCAGGGTCGCCATCTCCAGCAGGGCGCGGACGAGGTCGGCCCCGCTGCGCCCGACGACCAGGGCCGAGCGGGCCATCGGCATGGACCGGAACCGGTCGACGACGCCGCGGTCGACGTCGAAGGCGATGCTCGTGGCGGTGGCGCCGAGCCCGTACAGCATGGTCATCGCGAACACGCCGGGCAGCAGGAACTCGCGGTAGTCGCCGCCGCCGGGCAGCGCCATGCCGCTGCCGAACACGTACCCGAAGACCAGGACGAACATGATCGGCAGGGTGAAGTAGATGACGACCTCTTCGGGCGCCCGCACGACGTGCGACAGGTTGCGCTTCGTCATCACCCAGCCGTCGGCCAGCGCCCAGCGCAGCCGGGCCAGCGGCGTGCGGGCCGGCGGGGGAGCGACCAGGGTGGGCGGTTGCTGCAGCGTGATGCTCATGCGGCGGTCTCCTCGTTCGCGGTGGCTGCGTGATCGGCGCTGTGGCCGGTGAGGTGCAGGAAGGCTTCGTCGAGGGTCGGACGGCGCAGGCCGATGTCCTCGGCGACGACACCGGCGGCCTGGAGCTCGCGGACGGTGTCGGTGAGCGCGGCCATGCGGTCGGCCACGGGCGCGCTGACCCGCCGGGTGTCGGCGTCCACCTCGGGCTCGGCGGTGCCGATACGGGCGACGACGGCGGCCGCGGCGCCGAGCTGGGCGCCGTCGCGGACGACGACCTCGATGCGGTCGCCGCCGATGCGCGCCTTCAGCTCGTCGGCGGTGCCCTCGGCGACGACGCGGCCGGTGTCGATGACGGAGATGCGCCCGGCCAGCTGGTCGGCCTCCTCCAGGTATTGCGTCGTCAGCAGCACCGTGGTGCCGCCTGCGACCAGGGAGCGGACCGCGTCCCAGACGTCGTTGCGGCTGCGCGGGTCGAGACCCGTGGTGGGCTCGTCGAGGAACAGCACCTCGGGCGCCAGGATCAGGCTGGCCGCGAGGTCGAGCCGGCGCCGCATGCCGCCGGAGTACGTCCGGCCGGAGCGGTCGGCGGCGTCGGTGAGCGCGAACTGCTCGAGCAGCTCGTCGGCCCGCCGCTGCGCCTGCCGCGCACCCAGGTGGTAGAGCCGGCCGAACATCACCAGGTTCTGCCGCCCGGACAGCGTCTCGTCGACCGCGGCGTACTGGCCGGTCAGGCCGATGCGGCGGCGCACCTCGTCGGGCTCGGCGACGACGTCGTGCCCCGCGACCCGGGCGCTGCCCTCGTCGAAGCGCAGCAGCGTCGACAGGATGCGGACGGCGGTGGTCTTGCCGGCGCCGTTGGGGCCGAGCAGGCCGTGCACGACCCCGCGCTCGACCGTGAGGTCCAGCCCGTCCAGTGCGTAGGCGTTGCCGTATCGCTTGCGCAGCCCCTGTGCGGCGATCGCCGCGTCGTTCGTGGTCACTGCCACCCTCCCTTAAACTGTTTATGGCGTATATCGCTTGGTTTATGTTGTACACAGTTCTAGGATGGGCGTCAAGCGCACGCCACCGACGAAGGGGGAGCATGGCCACCGACCAGCGTCAGGCCGATCCGAACCGCACGCTCGACCTGCTGTGGGACGTCCAGGCGCCGCCGACCCGCGGGCCCAAGCCCGCGCTGTCGCTGCGGCAGATCGTCGACACCGGCATCGCCATCGCCGACGCCGAAGGGGTGGCGGCGGTCTCCATGCGACGGGTGGCCGACGAGCTCGGGTACACCACGATGTCGCTGTACCGGTACGTGCCCAGCAAGACCGACCTGCTCGAGCTCATGGTCGAGCACGCGTCCGTGGTGCCCGACATCCCGCCCGAGCTGACCGGCTGGCGCGACAAGCTGCGCTGGTGGGCCACCGACACCGCCGACATCTACCGGCGCCGGCGCTGGGCCCTGGACGTCCCGATGAACGCGCCGCCGATGGGCCCCAACCAGATCAAGCGCATGGAGCAGGCGCTCGCCGCGCTCGACGAGACCGGGCTCAGCGGGGGAGAGATGCTCGGCATCCTGGTCGTGCTCAGCGGCTTCGTCCGCGGGCACGCCCAGCTGGCCACCACGCTGGCCGACGTCGAGAAGCGCACCGGCGTGCCGCAGGCGGCCTGGGACCAGGCCTACGGCCGCATGCTGACGTCGTTCGTCAACCCCGCCGAGCACCCGGTGCTGGCCCGCATCGTCGCCGACGAGTCCTTCGACGGCTACGCCGAGCCCGACGACGAATGGCTCGGCGACGACTTCGCGTTCGGCCTCGATCTCGTGCTCGAAGGCGTCGCCCGCTACATCGAGCGCCGGGTGTCACCCGAGTGACGTCTGGGCGTGTCACCCGAGTGCCAATCTTGCGGAAGTCCCGATTCTCCCGATGAGAGTGCGTTAGCCTCGCCGAAACGATCTAGCGGATCTTCGGCGGGGGCCGGGATGGCCGAGACATCGGTGGCACAGTCCGCACAGAAGGTGACGCTGGCGACCCTCACGGCCATGGTGGTCGGCTCGATGGTGGGCGCCGGCGTCTTCTCGCTGCCGCAGCGGTTCGGCAGCGAGACCGGCGTGGCCGGGGCGCTGGTGGCCTGGGTGGTCGCCGGCAGCGGCATGCTCATGCTGGCGTTCGTCTTCCAGACGCTCGCCGTCCGGCGGCCCGACCTCGACGCCGGGGTGTACGCGTACGCGAAGGCCGGCTTCGGCGAGTACCTGGGCTTCTTCTCCGCCTTCGGGTACTGGGCCAGCGCGTGCGTCGGCAACGTGACCTACTGGGTGCTCATCATGTCGACGGTGGGCGCCATCGCCCCGGCGCTCGGCGACGGCGACACCGCGCTGGCCATCGTGATCAGCAGCGTCGGCCTGTGGACGTTCTATCTGCTGATCAGGCGTGGCGTGCAGGAGGCCACGGCGATCAACCGCATCGTCACCGTGGCGAAGGTCATCCCGATCATCGTCTTCGTCATCCTCGCCGTGTTCTACCTCGACCCGCAGGTGTTCGCCGACAACTGGAGCGGCGGCAGCCTGGGCTCGCTGTACGAGCAGGTCAGGGGCACGATGCTGGTGACGGTGTTCGTCTTCCTCGGCGTCGAGGGCGCCAGCGTGTACTCGCGGCACGCCCGCCGGCGCCAGGACGTCGGCCGGGCGACGCTGCTGGGCTTCGCGATGGTGCTGAGCATCTTCGCCTCGGTCACCATCGTGTCCTACGGCATCCTGCCCAGCGACGAGATGGCCGAGCTGCGGCAGCCGTCGATGGCCGGCGTGCTCGAGGCGGCGGTGGGGCAGTGGGGCGAGGTGTTCGTCAGCGTCGGGCTGATCGTGTCCGTCCTCGGCGCGTACCTCGCGTGGACGCTGATGGCGGCCGAGGTGCTGTTCGTCGCGGCCGCCGACCACGACATGCCCCGGTTCCTGGGCCGCAAGACCGGCGCCGACGTGCCCGGCCCGGCGCTGCTGCTGACGACCGTGCTGGTCCAGGCGGTGCTGATCGTGACGGCGTTCTCCGAGAACGCGTTCAACTTCGCGCTGAACCTCACCAGCGCGCTGACGCTGATCCCGTTCCTGCTCGCGGCGGGCTACGCGCTGAAGCTGGCGCTCGGCCGCGACGACGGCTGGCCCGGGGGAGTGCGGCGCGAGATCGTCATCGGCGCGCTCGCCACCCTGTACACGGCGTTCCTCCTGTACGCGGCCGGGCTGAAGTACCTGCTCGTCTCGTTCATCGTCTACGCGCCGGCCACCGTCCTGTTCGTGCTGGCGCGCCGCGAGCAGGGCCGCGCGCCGTTCACGCCCGGCGAGCTGGTCATCCTGGCCCTCTCGCTGGCCGGGGCGGTCGTCGGCATCGTCGCCCTGGTCCAGGGCTGGATCACCCTCTGACCCGACCTCGCACGGAAGGACTCCGCCATGACCGACGGCACCGCCCACGGCGTCCACTCGGAGGTGGGGCGGCTGCGCAAGGTGCTGGTCTGCCGCCCCGGCCTCGCGCACCGTCGCCTGACGCCGACCACCTCGGACGACCTGCTCTTCGACGACGTCCTGTGGGTGGAGTCGGCCCAGCGCGACCACCAGGACTTCGTCGGCCAGCTGCGCGGGCGCGGCGTCGAGGTGGTCGAGCTGCACGACCTGCTGGCGCAGACCATGGCGGACGCGCAGGCGCGGTCGTGGCTGCTGGACCGCAAGGTGACGGCCGACCAGGTCGGGCTCGGCTTCATCGACACCACCCGCGCCTTCCTGGAGTCGCTGGAGCCGTCCGCGCTGGCCGAGTTCCTCATCGGCGGGCTCGCGGTGAGCGACCTGCCGGACGGCCAGCTGTGCGGCTACGGCGCGCTGGCGCGCGAGTCCGTCGGCGCCCGCGACTACCTGATGCCGCCGCTGCCGAACACCCTCTACACCCGCGACACGACCTGCTGGCTCTACGGCGGGCTGACGATGAACCCGCTGTACTGGCCGGCCCGGCACGACGAGACGCTGCTCTACAAGGCGATCTACACGTTCCACCCCGGCTACGCGGGCTCGACGGTCTGGTGGGGCGACCCGGAGCGGCACTGGGGCCGGGCGACGTTCGAGGGCGGCGACATCATGCCGATCGGCAACGGCACCGTGCTCATGGGCATGAGCGAGCGCACCTCACGGCACGCGATCACCCAGGTCGCGGCCGCGCTCTTCGCTCAGGGCGCCGCCGAGCGCGTCATCGTCGCGGGCATGCCGAAGCTGCGCGCGGCCATGCACCTGGACACCGTCTTCACCTTCGCCGACCGCGACGTCGTCACCGTCTTCCCGCGCATCGTCGACGCGTTGCACGTGTTCACGCTGCGCCCGAGCGACCGGCCGCCGGGCGTCGACGTCACCGACGAGGGCGACGCCCGGCTGGTCGACGTCGTCGCGGCGGCCCTCGGCCTCGACCGCCTGCGCGTCGTCGAGACCGGCGGCGACGTGTACGCGTCCGAACGCCAGCAGTGGGACAGCGGCAACAACGCCGTCGCCGTCGAGCCGGGGGTCGTGTTCACCTACGACCGCAACACCCAGACCAACGCGGCGCTGGAGGAGGCCGGCATCGAGGTGCTGACGATCGTCGGCGCGGAGCTGGGCCGCGGCCGCGGCGGCGGCCACTGCATGACCTGCCCGCTGATCCGCGATCCGGTCGCGTTCTGACCGGCCGCGGCCGGCTCGGCATACTGGTGCCGACGGCGGCTCGCCGTCAGACACCAGGCAGGCGCGACAGGAGCAGGCACTGATGGCTGGAACGGCACAGATCGGCGTCACCGGGCTCGCGGTCATGGGCCGCAACCTCGCGCGGAACTTCGCCCGCAACGGATACACCGTCGCGCTGCACAACCGCACCGCGAGCCGCACCCGCGAGCTCGTCGAGCAGTTCGGCGACGAAGGCACGTTCGTGCCGGCCGAGACCGCCGAGGAGTTCGTCGCCGCGCTGGAGCGGCCGCGCCGGCTGGTCGTCATGGTCAAGGCGGGCGCGCCGACCGACGCCGTCATCGACGAGTTCGCGCCGCTGCTCGAGCCGGGCGACATGATCATCGACGGCGGCAACGCGCACTTCGCCGACACCCGTCGGCGCGAGGCGGCGCTGCGCGAGCGCGGGCTGCACTTCGTCGGCACCGGCGTCTCCGGCGGCGAGGAGGGCGCGCTGAATGGGCCCAGCATCATGCCCGGCGGCTCGGCCGAGTCGTACGCCTCGCTCGGGCCGATGCTCGAGAAGATCTCCGCCAAGGCCGCCGACGGCTCGCCCTGCTGCACGCACATCGGGCCCGACGGCGCCGGCCACTTCGTCAAGATGGTGCACAACGGCATCGAGTACGCCGACATGCAGCTCATCGCCGAGGCGTACGACCTGCTCCGGCACGCCGCCGGGTACGAGCCGGCCCGCATCGCCGAGGTGTTCCGCGGCTGGAACGCCGGCCGCCTCGACTCCTACCTCATCGAGATCACCGCCGAGGTGCTCGCGCACGTCGACGCCGCCACCGGGAAGCCGTTCGTCGACGTCGTCCTCGACCAGGCCGAGCAGAAGGGCACCGGCCGGTGGACGGTGCAGATCGCGCTCGACCTCGGCGTCCCGGTCAGCGGCATCGCCGAGGCGGTGTTCGCGCGGTCGCTGTCCGGCCACGCGGGCCAGCGCGCCGTGGGCCGCGGGCTGGCCGGCCCGACGCCGTCGCCGCTGGCCGCCGACGAGGCCGAAGCGTTCGCCGCGCAGGTCGAGCAGGCGCTGTACGCGTCGAAGCTGGTGTCGTACGCGCAGGGCTTCCACCAGTTGCAGGCGGCCGGTGCGGAGTACTCGTGGACGCTCGACCTCGGCGCCATCGCCGGCATCTGGCGCGGCGGCTGCATCATCCGGGCGGCCTTCCTCGACCGCATCACCGCGGCGTACGCGAAGGACCCGGCGCTGCCCAGCCTGCTCGCCGACGAGGGGTTCGCGGCCGAGCTGGGCGCGGCGCAGGACGCCTGGCGGCAGGTGGTGGCCACGGCGACCCGGTCGGGCATCCCGGCGCCCGGCTTCTCGACCGCGCTGGCCTACTACGACGCGCTGCGGGCGCCGCGGCTGCCGGCGGCGCTGATCCAGGGCCAGCGCGACTTCTTCGGCGCCCACACCTACCACCGCGTCGACCGCGACGGCGTCTTCCACACGTTGTGGTCGGACGGGCGCGTGGAGGAGCGGCAGAGCTGAGCGCTCGCTAGGGTCTGATCCGTGGGCGAGGTGTTCGCGGGCCGCTACGAGCTGGTCGACGTGCTCGGACGCGGCGGCATGGGCGACGTGTGGCGGGTCTGGGACCTGCGCGAACGCGTCTTCCGGGCGGCGAAGCTGCAGCGCCAGTCCGACGGCGCGGCGCTGCTGCGCTTCGTCCGCGAGTCCTCCACCCGCGTCGACCACCCGCACGTCCTCACCCCGTCCAGCTGGTGGGCCGACGACGGCCGCGTCCTGTTCGTCATGCCCATCGTCGCCGGTGGGTCGGTGTCGGTGCTGCTGGCCGATCACGGCGCGCTGGGGGACTGGTGGACGGCGACGCTGGGCGGCCAGCTGCTGGCCGGGCTGGCCGCGGTGCATGCGGCGGGCCTCGTCCACCGCGACGTCAAGCCTTCCAACCTGCTGCTCGATCCGACCGGGGTCGGTGCGCCCGTGCTGCGGCTGTCCGACTTCGGCATCGCGGCCCGGATGGACGAGCCGCGGCTGACCCACGCGGCGGAGGTCGTGCACACGCCCGGGTACTCGGCGCCGGAGGCCCGGCGCGGCGCCGACCCGGATCCGCGGCAGGACCTCTACGCCACCGGGATCGTGCTGACCGAGCTGCTCACCGGCCGGCGTCCGGACGCGGCGCCGTCGGCTCCGGCCGTGCCGCCGGGCCCGCTGGCCGGGGTGATCTCGCGGCTGGTGGCGACGGATCCGGCCGAGCGGTTCGGGTCGGCCGCGGCGGCGCTCGACGCGCTGCGGGCGGTCCCGATCCCGCCGCCCCCGCCGTCCGCCGAGCCCGTGGAGGTGTTCGAGCAGCTGCCGCCCTGGCCGGCCGGCTGGGGTCCGGGCGGGCCGACGCCGTCCGCGCCGGCCACGTCGGTCCCCGTGCCCTTCGGCGACGCGAGCCCTGCGCCCGCCCGTCCGTCCCGGCGCTGGCCGTGGCCGGCGGTGGCGCTCGCGGTGGTCGGAGCCGGCCTGGTGGTCGCGGCCGTCGTCACGGCGTTGACGTAGCTCTGCTCCGGCGCACCAGCCAGGCCGCGCCGGCCAGCGCGAGCAGCCCGGCGGCGCCCAGCCCGATGGACGTCCAGGGGAGGTCCTCTCCGCTGCCGCCGTCGCTGAGCGCCTGCTCCTCGGTCGGCTCGGCACGCGGCGCCGGGTCGCCGTCCGGCTCGCCGCCGCCGCTGCCGTCGACCAGGGCGGAGTCCGCGGCCGGGGGAGTGAGGCCGTCGACCTCGGCGTACTCGGGGGCGCCCTCGCCGGCGGTGCCGTTGGTCTTCAGCGTCAGCGTGTACGGCAGCGGATCGCCCGACGTGTCGAAGGAGACCTGGACGTAGCGCAGGCCCGGCACGCTCGCGCCGCCGCCACCGTTGCGGTTGAGGTAGCCGACGGTCTGCGTCTGCGCGCCGATGCGATAGGCCGTCGTGCCCTCGGGGAACGCGCCCCACACGCCGTCGGTCCAGTCGTCGGGTTCGCGGCCGAGGAAGTCCAGCATGGCGTTGTCGCGCACCGGGCCGGAGATCTGCACGGTGGGCCCGTGCGTCGCCAGGCCGGCACCCGTCGGCAGCGCGCTGTCGAACTGGGCCTGCAGGTTCTGCCCCCAGCCGAGCGGGACGGCGACGACCTGCGTCTCGCCCAGGTTGATGTCGAAGGCGTAGCTGCCGTCGGACACGACCGGCGCGTTGGAGATGGAGGTGCCGGGCACGACGTCGGTGACCGGCTCGCCCGGCTCGAGCGGCGTCCAGGCCGGTTCCTGGGGTCGGGGGAACAGGTCGCCGCCGGACGGGTCGGCCAGTGGCGGCTCCTCGTAGACCGCGATCTCGACCGGTTCGCCGGCGAGGTCGCCCTTGCGCACCGCGACCTGGACGTAGACCTCGTCGGCGGTGTTGCAGGGGTTGTCCGCGTTCTCGACCCAGCTCGTCACCGACGTGTGCCCGAGCGTCCCCAGCGGGAAGGACGTGCCCTCGCCGCACAGGCCCGGCGCGGCGGGGTCGTCGCCGGGGTGATGGGTGCTCACGGCGACCCAGTCACCCATGGCGCCGAACGCGATGCTCCGGTGCGTGACGCCGACGTGGATGGTGCTGTTCGGCGCCGTCCGTTCGGCGCGGTACCAGAGCCCGCCCTCCGCTGGGACCGTGTCGAGGTACTGCCCGGTCGTGATGACCGGCGCGTCGGCCGGTGTCGCGGCGCCTTCGATGGGGGTGCCGGTGAGGTCGAACGGGCGGGATGCCCTGGTGGTGGAGGTGTCGAGGGATCTGACGAGGTCGTCGGCGTCTTTGGCGTCGTAGTAGGTGCCGTGGCCGTTGTCGGCGATGCAGCGCAGTTTGTCGCGGGCTGCTTCGTCGACGTCGAGGCCGACGACGTCGATGCGCACGTCGACGCCGTCGCCGGCGAGTTGGGTGGCGACCTCGCACGGGTCGGGTGCGCAGGTGGGTTCGCCGTCGGAGACCAGCACGATGGTGCGCGGCCCCTCGGTGCCGAGATCCTTCCCCGCTTCCTGCAGCGCGTGGCCGATGGGCGTCTCGCCGTAGGGCTCGTAGTCGTCCAGGGCGGCGGTGAGCGCGTCGCGGTTGCCGGTGTCTGGTGCGGCGATGAGCTGGGAGTCGGTGCAGGCGCCGGGGTCGTTCTGGGAGAACACCTCGGCGCCGTAGACGCGCAGCCCGACCTCCTGGTCGTCCGGCAGCCCGGCGATGACCTGCCGCAACGCGTCCTTCGCCGCGTCGATCCTGGTGCCGCCGGACGGTGTGGCCTCGGCCATCGACCCGGACGAGTCCAGCACCAGCATCATCCGGCTGCCCGGATCGACCGGCCCCTCCGACGCCGCCACAGCCGACACCGACATGGTCGCGACGAGGCCGGCGATGACGGCGACGGCGGCCACGCGGCGGATCATCCGTTGCTCCCGGCCTGGTTCGCGGCGCCCCGGTTCCGGCGCACCAGCCAGCCGGCACCGGCCAGCGCCACCACGCCGGCGGCGCCGAGCCCGATGGACGTCCAGGGCAGGTCCGATCCGCTGCTGCCGTCGCCGCTGAGCGCCTGTTCCTCGGTGCCGCCATCGCCCGGCGTCGGGTCGTCCGTCGCGCCGTTCTCCTCGTTCTCCTCCTCGTCCTCGGAGCCGCCGCCGACGAGCGCGGAATCGGCCGTCGGGGGAGCGAGGCCGTCGACGTCGGCGTACTCGGGGGCGCCCTCGCCGGCGGTGCCGTTGGTCTTCAGCGTCAGCGTGTAGGGGAGCGGGTCGCCCACGTCGCCGTAGGACACCTGGACGTACCGGAGTCCGGGCATGCTGGACCCATCGGTGAACGCGAGCCGGTTCAGGTAGCCAAGTGTGAGCGTCTGAGCGCCCGTGCGGTACGGCGACCCTGCGGCGATCATGCCCCACGTGTCGCCGGTCCAGTCCGCGGGCGCGCTGCCGTAGAAGTCGACCGTTCCCGCGTCGCGCACGGGGCCGGAGATCTGGACGGTCGGCCCGACATCGATGCTCGTCTTCTCCGGCACGAGGCCGTCGAACTGCGCCTGCAGATTCTGCCCCCAGTCGAGCGCGACCGCGACGACCTGCGTCTCGCCCGGATTGATGTCGAACGCGTAGGTGCCGTCGGACACCACGGGAGCGTTGGAGATCGACGTGCCCGGCACGACGTCGGTCACCGGGTCGCCGGGTTCCATGGTCTCCCAGGCCGGCGGGTCGGGTGCGGCGACCAGGTCGCGGCCGGACGGGTCGGCCAGCGGCGGCTCCTCGTACACGACCATCTCGACCGGCTGGCCGGCCAGGTCCGCCCGGATGTTGGCCACCTCGTCGACGTGGACGTAGATGACGTCGGCCGTGTTGCAGGCGTCGTCGGGGAGCTCGCTCCACGTCATCGCCGCCGTGTAGCCGACGTTGCCCAACGGGAAGGAGCTGCGGCCGCCGCACTCCACGCCGTCGGGATCGGCGTAGAGGTAGACCGACATCCAGTTGCCCATGTTCCCGATGTCGGCGGAGTAGTGCGCGATGCCGACGTGGATGGTGCTGTTGGGGACGGTCCGTTCGACCCGATACCAGAGCCCGTCGTTGAGGGGGACGGTGTCGAGGTATTGGCCGGTGGTGATGACCGGCGCGTCGGCGGGGGTGGCGGTGCCTTGGATGGGGGTGCCGGTGAGGTCGAACGGTCGGGATGCCCTGGTGGTGGAGGTGTCGAGGGATCTGACGAGGTCGTCGGCGTCTTTGGCGTCGTAGTAGGTGCCGTGGCCGTTGTCGGCGATGCAGCGCAGTTTGTCGCGGGCTGCTTCGTCGACGTCGAGGCCGACGACGTCGATGCGCACGTCGACGCCGTCGCCGGCGAGTTGGGTGGCGACCTCGCACGGGTCGGGTGCGCAGGTGGGTTCGCCGTCGGAGACCAGCACGATGGTGCGCGGCCCCTCGGTGCCGAGATCCTTCCCCGCTTCCTGCAGCGCGTGGCCGATGGGCGTCTCGCCGTAGGGCTCGTAGTCGTCCAGGGCGGCGGTGAGCGCGTCGCGGTTGCCGGTGTCTGGTGCGGCGATGAGCTGGGAGTCGGTGCAGGCGCCGGGGTCGTTCTGGGAGAACACCTCGGCGCCGTAGACGCGCAGCCCGACCTCCTGGTCGTCCGGCAGCCCGGCGATGACCTGCCGCAACGCGTCCTTCGCCGCGTCGATCCTGGTACCGCCCGACGGGGTGGCCTCGGCCATCGACCCGGACGAGTCCAGCACCAGCATCATCCGGCTGCCCGGATCGACCGGCCCCTCCGACGCCGCCACAGCCGACACCGACATGGTCGCGACGACGGCGGCAGCGGCCGTGAGAGCGGCGGCGAGACGAAGCATGGCGACTCCCGAAGCTGATTTGCACTTGCAAACGTGGTCCGAGTCTGGACCGTGAACGCCGCGCGTGTCAACATGGTTGCAGCTTTACGGGTGCAAATTGTGGGAGGGCACGTGGCCGACGTCGACGCCAGCCGCACCGCGCAGCGCGAGATCTACGGCGAGCCGCTGGGCACCGTCGTCGACCGGTGCCGCGGCACGCTGGGCCTGACACAGGGGAGGGTCGCGGCATTGCTCGGCATCTCCGCGCCCATGCTGTCGCAGCTGGTCAGCGGGCAGCGCATCAAGATCGGCAACCCGTCGGCGGTCGAGCGGCTGCGGGTCATGGTCGAGGTCACCGACGCCGTCGCCGCCGGGCGGCTGCCGGTCGCCGACGCGATCGCCCGCATCGAGGCGGCCGGCGGCCCGGGGGAGTTGCTCACCGGCGCCACCACCCGGCGCGCGTCGGCGCGCGAGACCGCCGAGCAGATCCAGAGCCTGTTCCGCCGGGTCGCGTCGGCGGCCGACTACCTGGCCGCCGCCGACCACGTCGCGCCGGACCATCCGGAGATCGCCGAGCTGCTGCGCGTGTACGGCGCCGGCCGCACCGACGACGCCGTCGCGCACCTGCTCGGCTGAGCTCGGGCTAGGGGGCGCCCAGCACCTCGGTCAGGGCGGCGATGCTGTCCTCGCCGTGACCGGCGGCGGCCGCCTTCCGGACGAGATCGTGCAGCGGTTGCAGCCAGGTGTGGTCGACCTTCGCGTCGCGGGCGAACTCGACGTCCCAGTCGGCGCCGGCAAGGAAGAGGTTCACCGACGACGCGCCCTCGCGGTAGTCGCGGGCGTCGATCTCGGCCGCGAACCCGGGCAGGATCGCGGCGATCATCTCCATCCAGCGGACGGCGTAGGGGACCAGGTCGCCGGCGGCGATGCCACGTGTACGACCGGCCGCCGCGCCGGCGAAGAAGCCGACCAGTGCGGGCAGTAGTGCGGTGCCGACGGCGGACTCGTAGAACTTCGCGAGGTCGGGCTCGTCGCCCAGCAGGACGGTGTCGCCGCCGAGCGCCCGCAGGGTCGCCTCGTGCTCGGCGAAGACGTCCGCCGCTCCGGCGTAGTACAGCAGCGTGCCGGCCTGCCCGACCGCGCCGGGGACGTCCTTGACGGCGCCGTCGAGGTAGCCGATGCCGTGGTCGCCGGCCCAGGCGGCGAAGCCGCGGGCGGCCGCGGGGGTGCCGCTGTTGAGGGCGACCAGCGTGCGGCCGGCCAGCGTCGCCGTCACGGGCTCGAGGAGCTGCCGGGTCTCGTCGTACCCGGTCAGGCACGCGACGACCAGGGGACTGGCGGCCACCGCGTCGGCGGCGGTGGCGGCCGACTGGGCTCCTTCGGCCGTGAGCGGCGCGGCCTTCGCCGCGGTGCGGTTCCAGACGGTGACGGTGTGCCCGGCGGCGAGGAACGCGCGGGCCAGGGCTGTGCCCATCGAACCGAGGCCGAGGACGGTGACGGAGGTCGAAGCGGGGCGTGTCATGTTGCAGGACGGCCCGCTGCGCTTCGGCGAGCTGCGCCGGACGGTCGGCGCCATCAGCGAGCGCATGCTCATCCTGCAGCTGCGGGAGCTCCAGACGGCCGGGCTGGTGCACCGCGAGGTGTACCAGCAGGTGCCGCCGAAGGTCGAGTACTCGCTCACGGCATTCGGCCGGTCACTCAACGACGCCATGGCGCCGCTGGGCACGTGGGGCGAGGACAACCTGGAGCGCATCGAGGCGATCCCGTTCGAGTAGGCCGGGCCGAGGGGAGCGTCCGGTCGTGGCCCCTCTCCGGCGCTCCTCACCATTACTTGACATAATGTGCATTATCGGCGTTACGCGATAACGCCTGGACCTGCGGTTCCGTGCGGGCCGGAACACCCGGCCCGCACGGCGACGACGTCAGCCCTGCAGCGTCTCCAGCCAGTCGGGATTCGTCTCGAGCCACTCGGCGACGGCGTCGGCTTCCTGGCCTTCGCCGTACTCGTTCACGACGAGGTTCTCCAGCGAGCCGTACTGTTCGTCGTCGAGCCGGGCGTTGCCGATGATCTCGGCGAGGTCGGCGTGCTCCTCCTTGAAGTCCTTGCTGCTGAGCACGTGCAGGCTCTCGGGTTCGCCGAGGGCGCCCTGCGGGTCCTCCAGGTCCTTGACCGGGAACGCGTTGTTCGCCCAGAACGGCCGCCACAGCGTGACGACGATGTCCTCCTGCGCGTCGATGGCGTTGGACAGCTCGGCCAGCATCGCCACGGTCGACGACGTGATCAGCTCGTACTCGGCGTCGAGGCCGTACTGCGGCATGACGGCGTTCTGGGTGATCTCGGTGAGCCCGGCGCCCGACTCGATGCCGACGATGCGCCCGCCGAAGCGCTCGGCGTTGCCGGCGAGCTGGTCGATGGAATCGATGTCGGTGTACTCCGGCACGGCGAACGTCAGCACCGCGCCGTCGTAGTAGGTGGCGAGATCCTCGATGTCGTCGCCGAACTCGTCCATGTACTGCGCGTGCGTGACCTCGGGCCACGACGACGGCATGAGGTCGATGTCGCCGTCGGCGAGACCGGTGTAGAGCGGCCCGTTGTCGGCCAGCTCCTGGATCTCGACGGTGTAGCCCTCGTCCTCGAAGATGTCCTTCCAGAGGTAGCCCATCGACAGGTAGTCCGTCCACGACGAGATGACGCCGATGGTGATCGTGTCGTCGCCTGAGCCGCCGTCGTCTCCGCAGGCCGCGAGCGTCAGCCCGAGTCCCAGTACGGAGGCCGTGGCGGCGATGGTCTGTCGTCGAGTCCGTCCGAACCGCAAAAGGTGTCCCTTCTCGTTTCGTGCAATTTCGCATGGCAAATGGATCAGGCTACAAGACGGCGGGCCGCCCACCTGCGGGCGGCCCGCCGTCGGGGCCATGCTGGGCGGGACGTCCCGCCGGGGGTTCACGCGTTGGTCGCGGCCTTCCAGAGGTGACCGTCCGGGTCGCTGAACGTGCCGGAGTAGCCGCCCCACTCGGCGGCCTTGGCCGGCTTGAGCACCGTGGCGCCGGCGGCCACGGCGGCCTGGATGACGTCGTCGACCTCCTCGCGCGTGTCGGCGATGTAGTGCAGCGCGAAGCGGCGGAACCCCGAGCCCTCCGACTCGACGCCGGCGTCGCCCGCCACGGCCTCCCAGCGGTACAACGCCAGCTTCGTGGCCCCGCCGCGCAGACGGACCAGGGCGAAGCCCGGGTGGTCCTGCTCGAGCTCGCCGCCCATGCCGTCGGCGTAGAACTTCTTGGCGCGGTCGATGTCCTCGACACCGAGCATGACCACGCTCACCTGCAGCGACATGATGTTCTCCTTGCCTTCCGTGGGTATGTCACCACGCTACGGCCGGAGCCGGACGGGCTGCTTCTCGATTCCTGACGAGATCAGCCGGCGACGTAGTCGGCGAGGTGCTCGCCGGTCACCGTCGACCGCGCCGCGACGAGATCGGCGGGCGTGCCCTCGAAGACGACCTGCCCGCCGTCGTGCCCGGCGCCCGGCCCGAGGTCGATGATCCAGTCGCCGTGTGCCATGACCGCCTGGTGGTGCTCGATGACGATGACCGACTTGCCGGAGTCGACCAGGCGGTCCAGCAACCCGAGCAGCTGCTCGACGTCGGCGAGGTGCAGGCCGCTGGTGGGCTCGTCGAGGACGTAGACGTCGCCCTTCTTCTCGGCCATCTGGGTAGCCAGCTTGAGCCGCTGCCGCTCCCCTCCGGACAACGTGGTCAGCGGCTGGCCCAGCTTGACATAACCAAGACCGACGTCGTCGAGACGGCCCAGGATCGCGGCCGCCGCCGGCGTCTTGGCGGCGCCGTCGGAGAAGAACGCCCGCGCCTCGGCGACCGGGAGGTCCAGCACCTCGGCGATGTTCAGCTCGCCCAGCCGGTAGTCGAGCACCGCCGCCTGGAACCGCTTGCCGCCGCAGTCGTCGCACGGCGTGGCGACGGTCTCCATGAAGCCCAGCTCGGTGTAGATCACGCCGGCGCCGTTGCAGGCCGGGCAGGCGCCCTCGGAGTTGGCGCTGAACAACGCCGGCTTCACGCCGTTGGCCTTGGCGAACGCCTTGCGGATGGGGTCGAGCAGCCCGGTGTACGTGGCCGGGTTACTGCGCCGCGACCCCTTGATGGCGCTCTGGTCGACGGCCACGACGTCGTCGCGGGTCGACACCGAGCCGTGGATCAGCGAGCTCTTGCCCGACCCCGCGACGCCGGTGACGACGACCAGCACGCCGAGCGGGATGTCGACGTCGACGTCCTGCAGGTTGTGCGCCGACGCGCCGCGGATCTCCAGCGTGCCGGACGGCGTGCGGACGGACGGCTTCAGCGTGGCGCGGTCGTCGAGGTGCCGCCCGGTGACGGTGTCGCTGCCGCGCAGCGCGTCGACCGTGCCCTCGAACACCACGTGACCGCCGCCGGAGCCGGCGCCCGGGCCGAGGTCGACGACGTGGTCGGCGATGGCGATGGTCTCGGGCTTGTGCTCGACGACGAGCACCGTGTTGCCCTTGTCGCGCAGCCGCAGCAGCAGGTCGTTCATGCGCTGGATGTCGTGCGGGTGCAGCCCGACGGTGGGCTCGTCGAAGACGTACGTGACGTCGGTCAGCGACGACCCGAGGTGGCGCAGCATCTTGATGCGCTGCGCCTCTCCCCCGGACAGCGTGCCGGACGGCCGTTCCAGGCTCAGGTAGCCCAGCCCCAGTTCGACGAACGAGTCGAGGTTCTGCCCCAGCGCCGTCAGCAGCGGCGCGACGGACGGCTCGTCGAGCCCGCGGATCCACTCGGCGAGGTCGGTGATCTGCATGGAGCACGCCTCGGCGATGTTGATGCCCTTCACCCGCGACGACAGCGCCGGCTGGTTGAGCCGGGTGCCGCCGCAGTCGGGACACGCGGTGAACGTGGCGACCCGCTCGACGAACGCGCGGATGTGCGGCTGGAGGCTGTCGACGTCCTTGGACAGGAACGACTTCTGGATGCGCGGGATCAGCCCTTCGTAGGTCAGGTTCATGTTCTCGAACTTGATCTTCGTGGGCTTGCGGTAGAGGAGGTCGTCGAGTTCCTCGGCGGTGTACTTCGCGAGGGGCTTGTCGGGGTCGAAGTAGCCGGACGCGGCGAAGATGCGGACGTTCCAGCCGTCGGCGTTGTAGCCCGGGATGGTGAACGGGCCGTCGCTGAGCGACTTGCTGTCGTCGTAGAGCTGCGTGAGGTCGATGTCGGAGATGCTCCCCCGGCCCTCGCAGCGCGCGCACATGCCGCCGTGGTAGACGGCGTCGCGGACGACGGTCTTCTCCCCCGACTCCTTCGTCATGACGCCGCTGGCCTTGCGGGCGGGCACGTTGAACGAAAACGCCGGCGGCGGCCCGATCTGCGGCTCGCCCAGCCGGCTGAACAGGATGCGCAGCATGGCGTTGGCGTCGGTGACGGTGCCGACGGTCGAGCGCGGGTTCGCGCCCAGCCGCTCCTGGTCGACGATGATCGCCGTGGTCAGGCCCTCCAGGAGGTCGACGTCGGGCCGCGACAGCGACGGCATGAAGCCCTGCAGGAACGCGCTGTACGTCTCGTTGATCATCCGTTGCGACTCGGCCGCGATGGTCTCGAACACCAGCGAGCTCTTGCCCGAGCCGGACACGCCGGTGAACACCGTCAGGCGGCGCTTCGGGATCTCGACGCTGACGTCGCGCAGGTTGTTCTCCCGCGCGCCCTGCACGCGGATGAGGTCGTGGCTGTCGGCCTGGTGCGGCGCGGAGGCCTCGGTCATCGTGTCTCCATCTGTGTGTCCGTCCGTGGTGCGTGAGCTCAACGCAGCTCGCTGATGCGGATGAGGTTGCCGGCAGGGTCGCGGACGGCGCAGTCGCGGACGCCGTACTGCTGCTGCACGGGCTCCTGGACGATCTCCGCGCCGCCGGCCTGCAGACGGTCGAAGACGCCGTCGAGGTCGTGGGTGGACATCAGGATGCCGGCATAACTGCCCTTCGCCATCATCTCCGTGATGGTACGGCGCTCCTCTGACGTCACGCCGGGATCGGCGGCCGGCGGTTCGAGGACGATCGACGTGGCGGGCTGGCCGACCGGGCCGACGGTGATCCAGCGCATCCCCTCGTAGCCGACGTCGTTGCGCACTTCGAAGCCGAGGAGGTCGCGGTAGAACGCCAGCGCCGCCTCCGGGTCGTCGTGCGGCAGGAAGCTCGCCTGAATGCTCAGTTCCATGCCGGTCACGCTAGGCCGGGCCTGGTCAGAGGCGCTTCTCGATTCCTGACCGGTACCCACCGAATGGCATCGATGACATCGGCCGTTTGTCATCGATGCCACGGGGTAGGCTCGTTCGGGTCTGAAAGCATATGTGGGGAGTTCTCCGGAAGCCACGGGGAGCTCCCCACATCGACGAGAAGGGTGCCGATGCGGGCGGACGGACGGCGCAACCGCGAGGCGCTGGTCGCGGCGGCGGCGAAGGTGTTCGCCGAGGCCGGCGCCGACGCCCCGCTCGACGACGTCGCGCGGCGGGCCGGGGTCGGCAACGCGACGCTGTACCGCCACTTCCCCACCCGCCGGGCGCTGCTGGCCGCCGTCTTCGCCGACGAGCTGGCCGCGCTGCGCGACTACGCCGAACTGCTGCGCGAACAGGAGTCCCCGGCCGACGCGCTGCACGCCTGGCTGCGGGCGGTGGCGATGCAGCTGGCGCACACCCGCGACCTCGCGCTCGCCGCCGACGGCGACTGGTACACGTCCGTGCGGGCGACGGTGTCCGGGCTGCTCACGGCGGCGCAGCGGGCCCGCGCCGTCCGCCCGGACGTCACCGCCGACGACCTGCTGGCCCTCGTCCGCGGGGCGGCGCTCACGTCCGGCTCGCCGGAGCAGCAGAGCCGCCTGCTCGACCTCGTCCGCGACGCCGTCGCCCGCTGACGCTCGCGCACTGACCTCCAGCCGAACGCCCGCTGGGCTCCGGCTCCGGTGTACCCCGCCTCCCTCGGCCCGGCCCAGTTCCCGCCCTGCCCCGCCGATCCCTGCCCTGCCAATGTCCTTTCCGGCGCGTTGACACCAGCGCCAACTGTTGGCGCTCAAGTCACCACCCGCAACGACAACCCCGGCCCGCCGGGACCTGCCGCCAGCTCCCCCGCCCAGTTCCCGCCTCACCCGCCGAGCCTTGCCCTGCCAATGTCCTTTTCGGCGCGTTGACACCACCGCCAACAGTTGGCGCCCAGGTCACCACCCGCGACAACAACTCCCGCCTCCCCCGGGCCCTACCGTGAACTCCCCCGCCCTACCCGCGCCGCCCGAATCCCTTCCGGCGCGTTGACACCGGCGCCAACTGTTGGCGCTCAGGTCACCACCGGCAACGACAACCCGGTGCGCCCGCTGACCTCCGGCCGGCCCAGTTCCCGCCCTACCCGCCGATCCCTGCCCTGCCGATCTCCTTTCCGGCGCGTTGACACCACCGCCAACTGTTGGCGCTCAGGTCACCACCCGCGACAACAACTCCGACCCGTGGGGCCTGCCGCCAGCTCGCCCCGAGCTCGCCCCGGCCGCGCCCACCTGGCCACCCGCGCCGAAACCGGCCTAGGCTGGACCCGATGACGACCGAGGACCCGGACGAGGCCGCGCGGCGGCTGGCGGCGGTGTCGCTCGCGGCCGACGACCCGACCGGCTGGTTCGAGCGCCTCTACGCCGCCGCGGCCGACGGCGCCGCCGTGGTGCCGTGGGACCGCGGCGCGCCGCATCCGCTGCTGGTCGACTGGGCCGAGGGCCGTGACCTGGCGGGCAGCGCGCTCGTCGTCGGGTTCGGGCCGGGGTTCGACGCCGAGTTCCTGGCCGCCCGGGGCGCCACGACCACCGCGTTCGACGTCTCCCCCAGCGCCCTGACGGCTGTACGTGGACGGTTCCCCGGTTCGCCGGTCGACTACCGGACGGCCGACCTGCTGGCGCCGCCGCAGGAGCTCCGGCACGCGTTCGGCCTGGTCCTCGAGGTGATGACGGTGCAGTCGATGCCGCCGCAGTTCCACCCGCCGGCCACGGCGTCGGTGGCCGGGTTCGTCGCGCCCGGCGGCACGCTGCTGGTCATCACCATGGTGGCCGACACCCCGCCCGAGGACGGCCCGCCGTGGCCGCTCACGCGCGCCGAGATCGACGCGTTCGGGCAGGACGGGCTCACGCCGGTCGCCGTCGAGCGGCTGGAGAACCGCTGGCGCGCGGAGTTCCGCCGTGACTGACGACCTCGGCCTGTTCGGGCCCGGCAGCGTGAGCTGGCGGGTGCACCGCGAGCCGGTGCTGTGGCTGGCCGGGGTCCGCGCGCTGTACCTGCAGGCGCTGCACCCGCGCGCCGTCGCCGGGGTGGTGCAGAACTCCGACATCCGGCGCAACTGCTGGCCGCGGCTCATGCGCACCGCCGAGTACGTCGGCACCGTCGTCTACGGCACCACCGACCAGGCCGAGCGGGCCGGGCGCCGGGTGCGGCGCATCCACGACCGCCTGCGCGCACACGACCCCCGCACCGGCGAGGAGTTCCGCGTCGACGACGCACAGCTGCTGCGCTGGGTGCACGTCACCGAGGTCGAGTCCTTCGTGTCGACGGCACGACGGGCGCGCATCGGCCTGTCCGAGGCCGACGTCGACCGCTACTACGCCGAGCAGACCCGCGCCGCCGCGCTCGTCGGCCTCGACCCCGGCACCGTGCCGGCCAGCGCCGCCGAGGTCGACGAGTTCTACCGGTCGATCCGGCCGGAGCTGGCGCTCACCGCCGAGGCCCGCGACGTCGCCCGCTTCCTCACGCTCCCGCCGATGCCAGCCCGCTACGCCGTCGCCGGGCGGCCCGCCTGGCTCGGGCTGGCGACCACGGCGGTCGCACTGCTCCCCCGCTGGGCGCGGCGCCTGTACCGGCTGCCCGGCCTGCCGACGACGGACGTCGCGGCGTCGCTGACGGTGCTCGGGCTACGCGGCCTGATCAACGCGCTGCCGGTGCGCGAGGGCCCCATCTACCGCGACGCGATGCAGCGAGCCGAGGCCGCCCGGGTGGCGGCGGCCTGACGCGCGCCCACTTCACCGCCGCCCAGGTCCGCGACGGGCGGGTCCGCGGCTTCGTCCGGACGGCGCTCGCGGCGGGCCCGGCGGACGTGTCGCTGACGGCGACGGTGTACTCCTCGGCGGACGGCGTCCTGGATCTGCTGGTGCGCACCGGCCCGCCGTCGACCGGCCCGGAAGGCCCGCTCGCGCTCGCCGTCGTCGAGTACGAGCGGTACCTGCCCGCCGTGAAGCACGTCGGCGAGGTCGCCAAGACCCACGCCCTGCGGGTCGCCGAACGCGACGGCTTCGACGATTCCGCGTTCGTCGACCGCGCGGGCCGGCTCAGCGAGGCGTCCATCTGGAACCTCGCGTTCTGGGACGGCTCGGCCGTGGTGTGGCCGGTGGCGGACGTGCTCGGCGGCAGCACGATGGGCATCCTGCGCCGGCAGCTGGCCGCCCGCGGCGTGCCCCAGCGCGACGCCGAGGTTCGCCCCGGCGACCTCCCGGGCCTCGCCGGCGCCGTCGTCATGAACTCGTGGACCCCCGGCGTCGCGGTGTCGCGCATCGGCGCGACCTCCCTGCCCGGTCGCCGATGGCGCGCCGCAGCGTCAGGGCTTGCGCGAAGAGCGCTTCCTCCGCCTCGATGCCGGACGGCGCCAGCTCGGCCAGTGCCGCGCCCCGGGGCAGCCCGTCCGCGCTCACCGGCCCAGCACCGCCATCGCGGCGGCGCGGCCGGGGATGCCGCTCACGCCTCCGCCGCGCCGGGCACCGGCCCCGCACAGCAGCACCCGCGGGTGCTCCGTCTCGACGCCCCAGCGGCCGGCGTCGGCCGGGGACTCGGCGAACGGCCAGGTCAGGTCGCGGTGGAAGATGTGCCCGCCGGGCAGCCCGACCGACGCCTCGAGGTCGAGAGGGGTGCGCGCGTCGAGGCAGGGCCGGCCGTCGGCGTCGAGGGCGAGGCAGTCCTCGATCGGCTCGGCCAGGACGGAGTTCAGCGAGGTCAGCGTCGCCTTGACGGCCGCCTCGCGGGCGCCCGCGGGATCGGACCGGAACAGCCGCGCCGGCAGGTGCAGCCCGAACAGCGTGATCGTGTGCGCGCCCGCCTCGCGCAGCGACGGCCCGAGGATGGACGGGTCGGTCAGCGAGTGGCAGTAGGTCTCGCACGGCGGCAGCTCCGGCACCGACCCGGCCGCGGCCTGCGCGTACGCCGTCTCCAGCTGGGTCAGCGACTCGTTGACGTGGAACGTCCCGCTGAACGCGGCCGCCGGGTCGACGTCGGAGCGCAGCCGCGGCAGCCGCGTGAGCAGCAGGTTGAGCTTCAGTTGCGCGCCCTCCGGCGCCTCCTCCGACGACGGCGAGCCCAACAGCCCGGCCAGGGTCGACGGCGCGCAGCCGGCCAGCACGTGCCCCGCACCGACCGAGCGCGCCACCCCGTCGGCCGTCTCGAACACCACCTCGCCGGTCGCCGCGTCGACCGCGGTCACCGTCGCCCCGGTGACGATGACCGCGCCCGCCGCCACCGCCGCGTCGCGCAGCGCCCCGCTGACCGCGCCCATGCCGCCGACCGGGACGTCCCAGTCGCCGGTCCCGTTGCCGATGACGTGGTACAGGAAGCACCGGTTCTGCCGCAGCGACGGCTCGTCAACGGCGGCGAAGGTGCCGATCAGCGCGTCGGTCGACACCACGCCGCGGACGACGTCGTCGGCGAACGTCTCGCGGACGAGCCCGCCGACCGGCCGCTCGAACAGCGCCGTCCACGCCTCGGGCCCCACCAGCGAGCGGAACTCGTCGCGCGAGAGCAGCGGCGCCGTCAGCGTCGGCGCGACCCGGCGGGCCACCTCGCCGGTCATCGCGTAGAACCGCTCCCACGCGTCGTGATCGGCGGCCGCGCCCAGGGCGGCGAACGACGCCCTGGTCGCGTCGCGCGAGCCGGTGTCGACCAGCAGCCCGCCGTCGCCGACCGGTGTGTAGGACGAGTACCGGCGCCGCCGCAGGGTGATCGGCAGCGCCAGCTCGTCGACGATCTGCCGCGGCAGCAGCGACACCAGGTACGAGTACCGCGACAGCCGGGCGTCGACGCCGGGGAACGGCCGCTGCGAGACGGCCGCTCCCCCGACGTGGTCGAGGCGTTCGAGCACCAGCACGCTGCGGCCGGCGCGGGCGAGGTAGGCGGCGGCGGTGAGCCCGTTGTGCCCACCGCCCACCACGACGGCGTCGTACCGGGCCCGCAGCGTCGAGACATCGTCAGCCATGCCGGCCATCCTCACGCGAACCCCGCCGCCGCGGCTACCCGGGACCGCCGTCAGCCACAACATCAGCCGACGGGGGTGAGCTCGCGCTCGGTCTCGGCGCCGACGGCCGGACGGGACCGGCGCAGCCACCGCGGCGCCCACCAGTTCGCGTTCCCGAGCAGCGCCATCACCGACGGCAGCACGACCGCGCGGATCACGACCGCGTCGATCAGCACCGCGACCGCCAGGCCGACGCCCATCTGCTTCATCTCCAGCACCCGCATCGCGGCGAACAGCCCGAACACGGCCACCATGACCAGCGCGGCGCTGGTGACGGTGCCGGCGGAGGTGGTGATGCCCTCGCGGACGGCGGCGCGGATCGGCAGCCCGCGGTCGGCCGCCTCGCGGATGCGGCTGACGACGAACACGTGGTAGTCCATCGACAGCCCGAACAGGATCACGAACAGGAACAGCGGGATCCACACCACGACGGTGCCGGTCGAGGTGAAGTTCAGCAGGCCCTCGGCCCACGAGTGCTGGAACACCAGCGCCAGCACGCCGAACGCTGCCACCGTCGACAGCAGGTTCACGAACACCGTGGTGAGGCCGACGACGACGGAGCGGAACGTCACCGTCATCATGACGAACGCCAGGACCAGCACGAACCCGATGATCCACGGCAGCTTCGCGGCGAGGTTGTCGTTGTAGTCGACGCCGTCGGCGACCTCGCCCGTCACCGCCGTCTCGGCACCGGATACCGCTCCGACCGTCGCCGGGATGAGGTCGTCGCGCAGCACGTCCAGCGAGCGCGCGGCCTCGTCCGAGTCGGGACCGAACGGCACGCCCACCCGCAGCGTGCTGAACCGCCCGTCCTCGGACTGCGCGACGACCGGCTCCTGGTCGTGCGCGAAGTTGTCGTCGGTGGCGGTGCGCCCGGCCAGGTCCTCCAGCGCGGCGCGGACGTCGCCGGCCTCGTCGGACGGGGCCTCGACCACGACGACGTGCGCGGCGCCGGTGCTCGGGAACGCCTCGACCAGCCGGTCGTAGCTCTGCATGACCGGCAGGCTGCGCGGGAACGCGGCCTCGTCCGGGTTGGCCAGCTTGAGGTCGAGGGCGGGCGCGGCCAGCGCGAGCAGCGCCAGGACGGCGACGACCAGCGTGACGGCGGGACGGCGCAGCGCCGGACGGAGGATCGCCGGCCACAGCCGCGGCGGCCGCTGCTGGTTCGTCAGCCGCCACAGCACCGGGACGCGCGGGCGGTCGATGCGGTGGCCGAGCTTGGCGAGCAGCGCCGGCAGCACCGTCAGCGAGCCGATGACGGCGATCGCGACGACGAGGATGGCGCCGGTGGCCATGGAGGCGAAGTTGACGTCGGCGGCGAGGTAGAGCCCGGCCATCGAGACCGCGACGGCCAGCCCGGACACCACGACGGAGTGGCCGGACGTGGCGGCCGCGATCTCCACGGCCTGCAGCGTGTCCCGTCCGCGGGCCCGCTCCTCCCGCTCGCGGCGCAGGTAGAACAGCGAGTAGTCGACGCCGACCGCCATGCCGATGAGCAGCACCAGGTGCGTGACGGTGCCGCCGTCGGGCACCGCGTACGACGCCAGCGCGTACAGCCCGATCGCCGACCCGACCGACGAGATCGCCAGCAGCACCGGCACCCCGGCGGCCAGGATCGCGCCGAACGCGACCAGCAGCACGAGCAGCGTCACCGGCAGGCTCAGCATGGCGATGGTGCCGAGGTCCTCCTCGAGCAGGCCGAAGAAGTCCTTCATCACCGACGCCTCGCCGGCCTGCTCGACCAGCAGGTCCGGGTACTGCTCCTGCACGCCGGCGGTGACGTCGCGCAGCGCCTGCACGTCGTCCTCGGCCTGGTCCTCGTCGGCGGTCATCGCGACGGGGACGGTGACGGCGTCGCCGCCGGGTGCGGTGACCGGGTCGCCGACGGACTCGACCTCGGGCAGCGCGGCCAGCTGCTCCGCGACCTCGGCGGCGGCCGCGTCGGCGTCCGGCCCGGCCGGCGTGATCAGGACGTTCTCGGTGATCGGCGCCTCCAGCCCGCCCTCGTCGAGCATGCGCTCGGCCCGGCCGGACTCGCCGATGCCGAGGTCGAGCTGGTTGGCCTGCTGGATGCCGGCGACGCTCATGGCGGCCAGGCACAGCAGGACGAAGGCGAACCAGCCGCCGATGGCGCGGCCGGGGTGGGTCGCGCTCCAGCGGGCGACGCGGACGGTCACGGGTGGACGGGAGTAGCGGGAGCTGGTGTGAGACACCGGGCGGCCCTCCGAGCAGTGATCAACAGGTCGTCCACCATGCTGGTCGCGCCGGGCCCGCATCTCACTGGTGCCAGGTACCGGGCCGGGGTGGGGCTAGCCCCCGGATCTTTCTTCGGGTCCGCGACAACCCGGCATCCGTGCGCTCCGTCTAGTGGGTGAGACAGGATGAGCGCACGAGGAGTTGGTGGAGTGAGCAGACGGCATGCGCGAGCTGACGAGTTCGTGGCCTACGTCGATGCGCGGCGTGGGTACCTGCGCCGCGTCGCCTACCTCGTGTGCGGAGACTGGCACGCCGCCGAGGATCTGGTGCAGACCGCGTTGCTCAAGCTGTACGCGGCCTGGCCCCGCATCCACACCGACGGCGCCGAGGACGCCTACGTCCGCCGCATCATCGTGCGGGCGCACCTGGACGAGAAGCGGCGGCCCTGGCGCCGCGAGCGCATCGGGCTCGACGGCATCGACGTCGCCGCGCCCGAGCCGCTCTCGCTGGAGGACAGCGACGCGCTCGTCGGTGCGCTCAAGGCCCTGCCACAGCGGCAACGCGCCACCGTGGTGCTGCGCTACTGGTGCGGGCTGAGCGTGGAGGAGACCGCCGACGACCTCGGCTGCACCACGGGCACGGTGAAGAGCCAGACCGCACGGGCGATGGCCGGCCTGCGCGCCTCCCTGTCGACCGACGACGTGACGACGACCGAGAGGCGATCGAGATGAACGAGGACGACCAGCTGCACGAGCGGTTCCGGCGCATGGGGTTCGCCGGCGAGCCGCCGATGGCCTCCACCGCGACGGACGACCTCGCGCGGGGACGGCGGCACCTGCGCCGGCGCCGCGCTGTCACCCTGACCGGCGGGGTCGTCGGCGTGGTCGCGGTCGCGGCCGGGGTGGCGTTCGCGCTGCCCGGCGGCGGGCCGTCCGGAGCCGAGGAGGTTCCGGTGGCCGGCCGTGGCGCCGGCGACGCGCCGTCCGACGCGCCCGCCGACCCGTCGGGCGGCACCACCGCGACGCCGACGGAGGCGCCCACCAGCACCCCGACCGCTGCTGACACCCCGGCGGACACCCCCTCCGCCGACGGCCTCGGGTTCCCGGCCACCCGGCAGCTGCTGCTCGACACCGCCGTCGAGCACCTCGACCCGGCGCACGAGCACCTGCCGGCCGAGACCAGCGGTATCAACGGCGGCGGGACGAACGTCGGCACCAAGCTCGAGTGGCTGGTCGATGGCGACGACGGCATGGGTCTGGTGCAGGTGGCGGTCACCGGGCCGGGCTACGCCGAGGAGTACGACTACGCGCGCCAGGACTTCGCCGTCAACATCGGCTGCGAGATCGACACCGACCGGTGCACCGAGCAGCCGATCCCCGGCACCGACGAGACCGCGCTGGTCGGCGCCGCGAACCCGAATATGCATCTGCTGTACAGCATCGTCTACGAGCGGGCCGACGGTTCCCTCGTCGGCATCGCGGTGCGCGATCTCTTCGGCAACAACAGCCTGACGCCGCTGGCCGAGATGGACGTGTCGCTGGACCAGGGCTTCGCCTTCGTCACCGACCCCGACCTGCGGGTCTCCCCCGACGAGCTGGACGACGACACCGGCGTCGGCGGGGTCACGCTGCCGGAGGGGTCGGGTACGACGGAGCTGCCGGAGGGCTCGGGCGAGTCCGAGCTGCCCGACGACGAGTAGCCCGTCCCCCGGGCCGCACATGCCACGGTGCCGGCTGCCCCACGCTCATGGCGGAGGGCAGCCGGCACCGCGTCGCGTACTGCCGGGCTCGTTGGCGGGCGAAAGAGCGCGCCGGACGACGGAGGGCCGCGGGCGTCGCGGTTCTAGTCGTCCCAGCCGGACATGGCCCAGG
The DNA here is from genome assembly GCF_900106035.1 of Jiangella alba. Taxonomy (GTDB): domain Bacteria; phylum Actinomycetota; class Actinomycetes; order Jiangellales; family Jiangellaceae; genus Jiangella; species Jiangella alba. The sequence goes on along the minus strand of NZ_FNUC01000003.1, from coordinate 2,616,728 downwards.
CGGGATCGCCCATCTGGGTGCCGCCGCCGATCTGCATGATCTGGTTCCCGTCACGTTCGATCGGCCGCACCAGCCAGCTGTGGTTCTGTGCGTTCCAGGTCAACACGTACTCCGTGTCCCGGCGCAACATCGTGATCCTCCTGCTCCTCGCTGCCCGTCCCTGACAGCGATCGGTCGGTCTCTGAATTCGCCCCAAGACTCCCCGGCCGATGCCGGCCGGTGGAGGAAAACCCTGCTTCGTCGATGATCTACCGACTATCCCTTGGCCGCAACGCGAACGAGCCCCGCCACGCCGCGTTTCCCCAGGTCGAACCCGCTGTGACGGCTTTGGAACGCAAATTTCGTCCGTTCGGTGTGGCGCGGACTGACCGAACGGATGATGCCCGCCGAGATGTTCGCGCCGGGCGGAATCCCTCCGGCAGCCGGCGTCGTACAACCACGGGGGGTCCATTCAGGCGACCTCCGTCACACCCGGTCTCGAAGGAGAGCATCATGCGCACCTGGCTCCTCCGTTCCGCGGCCCTGGTCACCGCAGCCGGAGCCGCACTCGTCGCGGGCGCCGTACCCGCATCGTCCGGCGGCGGCGACGTCACCACCCTGCACCCCGTGCTGACCGGCGCCGCGGAGCGGCCCGGACCCGGCGACGCCGACGGTCGCGGCGCGTTCGCCGCCGTCGTCCGGGGCGACACGCTCTGCTACACGCTTGTCGCGGTCCGCATCGAGCCGGCGACGGCGGCGCACATCCACATCGCCCCGCCGACCGACCCCGGCCCGATCGTCATCGGCCTCGCGACACCCGACCCCGTCAGCCATGGCTGCATCACCGCGGTCCCCGACGGCCAGAACACGACCTCGACGCTCACCGAGAGTGAACTGGCCGCGCTGCTGGCCGACCCCGGCGCCTTCTACGTCAACGTGCACAACGCGTCGTTCCAGCCCGGCGCGATCCGGGGGCAGTTGCGCTGACGTTTATATACTCTTGCGGTTATATAGCTGAACGGCTAACGTCGATGGCATGGCGACTGAACCGTTCGGCGTCCTCGCCGACCCCGCCCGGCGGCGCATCCTGGACCTCCTCCGCGAGCGCCCCCGGCTGGCCGGCGAGCTGACCGCCGCCGTCGGCCTGTCCCAGCCCGGCACGTCGAAGCACTTGCGGGTGCTGCGCGAGGCCGGGCTGGTCACCGTCCGCCCCGAGGCGCAGCGGCGGTGGTACGAGTTGCGGCCCGAGCCGCTCGCCGAGATCGACGCGTGGCTCACGCCGTACCGCTGGATGTGGGCCGATCGCTTCGACGCCCTCGAGCGCCACCTCGACACCATGGACGACGAGTGACCGGGAGCTCGTCCCCCACGGCGACGGCCGCCTGCTCCGGCGCGGCCATCGCGACCGGCTGGCACGCCGGGCTGGAGCTGCTGGCGGCCGCCCTCGACGCCCGTCCCATCGACTGGGACGTCTGGCGGCGCGCCGCTGACCTGGAACATCTACGAGGAGTCATCGTGACCGAGTCCCTGCACACCGACGGCGACCGCAGCGTGCTGCGCATGGAGCGCCGGTTCCGCCATCCGCGGGCGCAGGTGTGGCGCGCGCTCACCGAGCCCGGCCACCTGAGCCAGTGGTTCCCCGCCCGCGTCGAGTTCGCCCTCGAAGCCGGCGCCGACGTCAGCTTCGACTGGGGCGACGGCAGCGGGCCGGCGGTCGACGGCCGGGTGACGGAGGTGTCGCCGGGCCGGCTGCTGGCCTTCACCTGGGGCGACGAGCTGCTGCGGTTCGCCCTGCGCGACGACGGCGACGGCTGCCTGCTGGAGTTCACCCACGTCTTCGACGACCGCTACGGCGCGGCCAGCTTCGCGTCCGGGTGGAGCCAGTGCTTCGTCGGCCTCGGCCAGGTCCTGGCCGGCGAGCCCGTCACCGCCGCGTCGCCGTCCGCCGCACAGCACGACGCGTTCGTCGACCGGTTCGGCCTCGGCGCCGGCGTCTCCTCGACCGTCGACGGTGAGTCGCGGGTGCGGTTCGAGCGGCAGCTCACCGCCCCGGCCGGGGTCGCCTGGCCGGTCATCGAGCGCCTCGCCGACGCCCCGTCCGCCGGCGTCGTCGAGCGCGACGAGCCCAAGGCGCTCGCCTACACCGCGCGGGGCGGTGCCCAGGTGCGCTGGGAACTGGGCGACGGCACCGGCCACGGCGCCCGCCTCGTCCTCACCGTCACCGGCCCCGCGGCCGACGACCCCTCCTGGTCCGCCCGCGTCGCCGACCTCGCCCGCGAGCTCCGCGGCTGACCCACCCGGCCGGCCTCCCCCGATACAGCCGGCCTCCCCCAGCCCGGCCGGCCTCCCCCAGCCCGGCCGGCCCGGCCGGCGTCGCGCTGGCCCGGCCGGCGTCGCGCTGGCCGACCGGCGTCGCGCTGGCCGACCGGCCGGGATCTGCTCGGCTGCCGGCGAGGTTCACGGCCGGGTGGTGACTTCCGTCATGGGTGCGGCCGCCGCGCGGTTCCTAGCGTGGCGGCATGCCCTACGGATACCTGTTCTCGACCGTCCTCCTCGCCCTCGGCACGCTGGCCGCGCTCGCACCGGCGCCGCGCCGTTACCCGGTCGTCGGGGTGGTGAGCTTCGTGCTCGGACTCGTGGTCAACGAGCTGCCGTTCCTGGCCCTGACCCTGCTCGCCGGATCGACGGCGCTGGTGTTCGGGCAGGGCGACGTCGAGTCGGCGGGCGCGTGGGCGGTCGTCGGCGTCGCGGCGCTGACGGCGCCCGGCCTGGTCGTCGTCGCGCGGCGATCGCTCGGTGCGCCGCGGATCGTCCGCTCGGCCGTCGCCGCTGGCCTCGGCGACGCCGCCGCCGAGCGGGTCGGGCGGCGGACGCCGTGGGCGTCGATCCTGTTCAGGCCGCTGTGGGTGCATCGCCGCGACGTGCGGCGCACCAGGAACCTCGCCTACGGCGACGCCGGCCGGCGGCACCGCCTCGACGTCTACCGGTCCCGCGCCCCGCGGACCGGCGAGCCCGCGCCCGTCATCGTCTACCTGCACGGCGGCGGCTACTTCAGCGGCCACAAGAACCGCGAGGGCCGGCTGCTGCTGTACCGGCTGGCCGCCCGCGGCCACGTGTGCGTCAGCGCGAACTACCGCCTCCGCCCGCACACCGACTTCGCCGGCCACCTCGCCGACCTCCAGCGCGTGCTGGCCTGGGTCCGCGCCCACATCGCCGAGTACGGCGGCGACCCGGACCGCGTGATCCTCGCCGGCAGCTCCGCCGGCGCCCACCTGGCCGCCGTGACCGCGCTGTCGCCGGCGCCCGAACAGCCCGTTGTGACGGCGCCGTTGCTGGCGCCCGACCAGCCTGCCGCCACCGCTGCGACGGCCCCGTCGACGGCACCCGACCAGCCGGCCGCGACCGCCGGCCGACCCGCACCGGCGGGGCCGGTCCAGCCTGCCGCGACCGACGTGACGGCGCCGTCTCCGGCGCACCGCCCGCTGGCGGCGATCTGCCTGTACGGCTACTACGGCCACTACTACGGCATGGGCCCGCAGGACCTGCCCGTGTCGTCGCCGGTGGGGTATGCGGCCGACGCGGCGCCGCCGGTGTTCGTGGCGCACGGCGACCGCGACACGCTGGTCTCGGTGACCGCCGCCCGCGAGTTCGTCGCGCACCTACGGGCAGCGTCGCCCAGCCCGGTCGTGTACGCCGAACTGCCGGGCGCGCACCACTCCTTCGACCTGTTCCGCTCCGTGCGGCACGAGGCCGTGATCGACGGCGTCGAGGCGTTCGTGTCGTGGGTGGCCGGCGCCCCGGCTGGATCGGCTGGTCAGCGCGGCACCACCTCCTCGCCGGCATCGGTCTGAGCCGCGCCAGGCGCGGCACCCGCGCGGCGGTCGTCCGCCACCGGCCCAGCGTCGGCCGGCCCGCCATCAGCCGGCGCAGCATCAGCCGGCCCGGCATCGGCCAGCCCAGCATCAGCCAGCTCGGCATCGGCCAGCCCGCCATCCGCCAGCTCGGCCTCAGCCGACCCAGAATCAGCCAGCCCAGAATCAGCCAGCCCAGAATCAGCCAGCCCAGAATCAGCCAGCCCAGCATCGGCCAGCTCAGCGTCGGCGGGCCCTGGGTCCGCCGGGGCATCGGCGGCCGAGCGGTCGGCGGCGGGCTGGTCGAACTGGGTGCGGTAGAGCTGCGCATACCGGCCATCGGCCGAGAGCAGCTCCGGATGGGTCCCCCGCTCGACCACGCGACCGGCCTCGATGACGAGGATCTGGTCGGCCGACCGCACCGTCGACAGCCGGTGGGCGATGACGACGGCCGTGCGCCCTTCCAGGGCCTCGCCGAGCGCCTCCTGCACCGCGGCCTCGGAGGTGGAGTCGAGGTGCGCCGTCGCTTCGTCGAGGATGACCACCCGTGGCCGGGCCAGCAGCAGCCGCGCGATCGTCAGCCGCTGCCGCTCGCCCCCGGACAGCCTGTAGCCGCGCTCCCCCACGACCGTCTCGAGGCCGTCGGGCAGCGACGCCACCAGGGCGTCGAGGCGGGACCGCCGCAGCACGTCCCACAGGTCGTCGTCGGACGCGGACGGCTGGGCGATGAGCAGGTTCTCGCGGATCGACTCGTGGAACAGGTGGCCGTCCTGGGTGACCATGCCCAGCGCCTGGCGCACCGACGCCGTGGTGAGGTCGCGGACGTCGACGCCGTTGAGGCGGATGGCGCCGGTGTCGACGTCGTAGAGGCGCGGCAGCAGCTGCGCGATGGTCGACTTCCCGGCGCCGGACGACCCGACCAGCGCCACCATCTCGCCCGGCGCCGCCGTGAACGAGACGCCGTGCAGGACTTCGTCGCCGCCGCGGGTGTCGAGCATGGCGACCTCTTCCAGCGAGGCCAGCGACACGTCGGACGCCGCCGGGTAGCTGAAGTGGACGTCGTCGAACTCGACCGACACCGGGCCGTCGGGCACCGGACGGGCGTCGGGCTTCTCGACGATGAGCGGCTTGAGGTCGAGCACCTCGAACACCCGGGCGAAGCTGACCAGCGCGCTCATGACCTCGACCCGCGCGCTGGCCAGTGCCGTGAGCGGCGCGTACAGGCGGGTCAGCAGCAGCGCCATGGACACGACGGCGCCGGCGTCGAGCTGGTCGCGCAGCGCGTAGAACCCGCCCAGCCCGTACACCAGGGCCAGCGCCAGCGCGCCGACCAGCGTCAGCGCCGTGACGAAGATCCACTGCACCATGGCGGTGCGCAGCCCGATGTCGCGCACCCGGCGGGCCCGGACGGAGAACTCGGCCGACTCGCGCTCGGGCCGGCTGAACAGCTTCACCAGCGTGGCGCCGGGCGCGGAGAACCGTTCGGTCATCTGCGTGCCCATGACGGCGTTGTGGTTGGCCGCCTCGCGTTCGAGCCGGGCCAGCTTGCCGCCCATGCGCCGCGCCGGCAGCACGAACACCGGCAGCAGCGCCAGCGCGAGCAGCGTGATCTGCCACGAGATGCCCAGCATGACGATGAGCGCCAGCACCAGCATGACGACGTTGCTGACGACGCCGGAGAGCAGGTCGCTGAACGCCCGCTGCGCGCCGATGACGTCGTTGTTGAGCCGGCTGACCAGCGCGCCGGTGCGGGTGCGGGTGAAGAACGCGACCGGCATCTTCTGCACGTGGTCGAAGACAGCCTGGCGCAGGTCGAGGATGAGCCCCTCACCGATGCTGGCCGACAGCCAGCGCTGCACCAGGCCGACGCCCGCCTCGGCGACCGCGATGACCGCGATGACGACCGCCAGCCCGATGACGTAGCGCTGGGACGACCCCTCCATGATGGCGTCGACGACGCGGCCGGCGAGCACCGGCGTGGCCACCGCGAGGACCGCCGTCACGATGCTCAGCGCCGTGAACGCCACCAGGTAGCGCCGGTGCGGCTGGGCGAACGCGAAGATGCGGCGCAGCGTGGCGCGCGAGAACGGGCGGGTGTCCTGCTGCGCGTGCATCGCGTTGTAGAGCGCGTTCCACGCGGTGACCTCCATGCTCATGGGACCGGCACCTCCGCGGCGGGATCGACGGCGGACGGCGGGGCGTCGCCGCTGGGGCCGGTGTCGGTGCCGACCCGCCGCAGCAGCACCGCCGCCAGCACCGCGCCGGCCAGGACGGCCAGCGCGCTGACCACCGCGGTGGCCTGCAGGCCGTCGGTGAACGCGGCGCGCGCGGCGTCGAGCAGTGGGCCGCCGACGGCGTCGGGCAGCGTGGCCGCGACGGCGGTGGCGCCGGCCAGGGTGTCGCCCGCCGCCGCGGCGGCGTCGCCGGGCAGCTCGGAGGGCACGGAGTCGCTCATACCCGAACGGTAGACGGCGGTACCGACACTCCCGAGGATCGCGAGGCCGAGGGCCCCGCCGAGCTCGTTGCCCGTCTCCGACGCGGCCGACGCGGCGCCCGCCTTCTCCGGCGGCGCGGCCCGGATGACGAGGTCGGTGCCGAGCGCGGCCTGCGGCGTGAACCCGGCCGCCATGACGCACGTCCCGGTGATGAGCACGCCGAACCCGGACGAGCCGTCGATCTGCGTCATCAGCACGATGCCGGCGGAACTGACCAGCAGGCCGCCGCTGATGACGTACCCGGGCCGGACGTAGCGCACGAGAAGCGGCGCGGCCATCATGCCGATCATCATGGCGCCGGTCATCGGCAGCACCCACAGGCCCGCACGCAGCGGCGACAGCCCGTGCACGAGCTGGAGGTACTGCATGACGAACAGGTTCAGGCCCATCATCGCGAACGTCGCGGTCGTCATGACGCCGAGGGTCACGCCGAACGCCCGGTTGCGGAACAGCTCGATGTCGATCAGCGGGTCGTCCAGCGACCGCTGCCGCCGCACGAACATGACGGCGAACACCAGCCCGGCGGCGATGGCGGCGACCAGCAGCCAGCCGAACCCGTCGGACGCGAGCTTCTTGATGCCGTAGATCACCGGCAGGACGGCGGCCAGCAGCAGCACGGCGCTGAAGAGGTCGAGCCGGCCGGCGCGGGGGTCGCGGTACTCGGGCAGCAGGAACGGGCCGGCGACCAGCAGCAGCACCATGACCGGCACGCCGACGAGGAACACCGAGCCCCACCAGAACACTTCCAGCAGCGCCCCGCCGACCAGCGGGCCGATGGAGCCGCCGACCATGAAGCTCATCATCCAGAGCGAGATCGCGGTGGTGCGCTGGCGGTCGTCGAGGAACATGTTGCGGATCAGCGACAGCGTCGACGGCATCAGCGTCGCGCCGGCGATCCCCATCAGGGCCCGGGCGCCGATCAGCATCTCGGGGCTGGTCGCGTAGGCGGACAGGACCGACGCCACCCCGAACGCGGCGCCGCCGATGAGCAGCAGCTTCCGCCGTCCGATCCGGTCGCCCAGCGACCCCATGGTGATGAGGAAGCCGGCGATCAGGAAGCCGTAGATGTCGGTGATCCAGAGCAGTTGCGACGATGACGGCGCGAGGTCGGCGCTCAGGTGCGGCACGGCCAGGTGCAGCACCGTCAGGTCCATGATCACGAGCATCGCCGGTAGGCTGAGGACGGCCAGCGCGGTCCATTCCTTCGCGCCGGCCAGCGGCGGGCCGTGATCGGTTTCGGTACGTGCTTCGAACGTCATGGGGACAGTCAAATACCTCAACTAAGGTTGAGGTCAACTCATTTGAGCACCCCGGCGGTCAGCCCGGCCTGCACCTGCTTCTGGAAGACGATGTAGACGATCAGCACCGGCAGCAGCGCGATCACCAGACCGGCGAACAACGCCGACCAGTCGGCCCGGAAGCCGGTACTCGTGGCCAGCGTGCCCAGACCCTGCGCCAGCACCTTCTTGTCCGGGTCCTGCATGATGACCAGCGGCAACACGTACTGGTTCCAGTGGCCGAGGAAGTTGAACAGGGCCAGGCTGATCATGCCGGGCCGGGCCATCGGCAGCATGACCTTCCAGAACAGCGTGAAGTGCGAACAGCCGTCCACGATGCCGGCCTCGGCGATCGACGTCGGCAGCGTCCGGAAGAACGCCGTGAGGAAGAACACCGTGAACGGCATCGAGAACGCGGTGTACACCAGCGCCAGGCTCAGGTAGCTGTTCAGCCCGAGGAACTGCCCCACCACCGGCAGGTTCCCGAGGTTGCGGACGACGAAGAACATCGGGACGAGCGCGAGGAACACCGGCAGGATCAGCCCGCCGACGAACAGGTAGTAGACGAACCGGTTGCCCGGGAAGTCGTACCGGGCCAGGACGTACGCGCCCATCGCGCCGAACAGCATGGTCAGGGTCAGCGACATCGCCACGACGATGACGCTGTTCAGGAAGTACTGGCCGATGTTGGCCGCCGACCACGCCCGCGAGAAGTTGTCCCACTGGACGCCGGACGGCAGGCCGAGCGGGTCGACGCGGAACTCGCCGTTGGTCTTGAACGCGGACATGATCGCCCACAGCAGCGGCAGCGCCGTGATGAGCCCCCAGAACAGCAGGAACCCGCCGTTGATCAGGCCGACCGCCTTCTCCCCCACGCCGACGCCGGGCATCCGGCCGCGGCCGCCCCGTCCGCCCCCGCTGCCGCCGGACACGCGCGGCGGCGCCTCTGTCGTCGTCATGCCAGCTCCACCCTCTCCCGGCGCAGGCCGCGCATGAACACCACGGCGACGAGCATGGTCAGTACGAGCATGAGGACGCCGATCGCGGCGGCGTAGCCGAAGTCGGACTCGGCGAACGCCTCGCGGTACATCGCGATGCCGAGGACGTCGCCGGCGCCCTGAACGCCGCCGTTGATGCCGAGCATGATGTGCACCGTCGCGAACCCGTCCATCGCCTGGATCGCCATGTACACCCAGCCCACCTGCACGGTGTCCCACACCAGCGGGACGGTGATCTTGCGGAACGTGGTGAGCCGGCTGGAGCCGTCGAGCAGCGCCGCCTCGTAGATGTCGCGCGGGATCGACTGCATCGCGGCCGAGAACAGCACCACGTAGAAGCCGACGAACGACCACGTCATGACGAGGACGACGATCCAGATCAGGTAGTTCGGCTCGGCCAGCCAGAGCCGTTGCAGCCCGTCCAGCCCGACGGCGCCGAGCACCCGGTTGAGGATGCCGCCGGCGTTCTCCGGCGCGAACACGTACTTGAAGACGATGCCGATGATCGCGACGGAGAGCACCTGCGGGAAGAAGTACACGACCTTGTAGATCGACGCGCCGCGCACACCCGTCACCGCTCCCCCGCGCCTTCGGCCGCCGACGTTGAGCATCGACGCGAAGAACAGGCCGAGCAGCAGGGTGAGGACGGGCACGACGAGCACCAGGATCAGGTTGTTGCGCAACGCTGTCCGCAGCTGGTCGTCGTGCCACATCTCCACGTAGTTGTCGAACCCGATGAACGTCTGGGTCGAGGTGAAGCCGCTCCAGTCGGTCATCGAGATGTAGATGGCCTGGAGATACGGCGACAGCATGTAGATCGCGTAGATCCCGACCGGTGGCAGCAGGAAGGCCAGGATGAAGGGATACTTGCCGTGCCGCATGCCCGTGCTCCTACGACTCGCGGGTCTGCTTGACGATGGAGTCGTCGTCGCGGATCGTCGCCGTGACCGCCTCGTTCTGCTCCACCCACTGGTCGACGGTGATCTCGGCGCGCAGCAGCGCGGCCGTGTTCTGGTCGATGCCGGGGTTCTCCATCGTCGGGTACCAGCTCGGGTAGAACCAGTTGACGACGTTGGTGCCGGCGGCCTGCAGCGCGGCCTGCGCCGACGCCAGCCCGGGCGCGTCGATCTGCACGCCGTCCGACGCCCCCGCCACCGACGTGAGGCTGGTGACCCGCTCGCTGAAGCCGCGGGCGCCCTCCATCGACAGCATGACGCGCATGTACTCCATCGCGCCGAGCGGGTTCTTCGCGTCGGCCGGGATGATGTACGGCTCGCCGGCGGTGGCCCGGACGGTCTCGAGCGGCATGACGGAGTCGGGCGAGAGCAGCGGGTCGGGCATCATCGCCAGTTCGAACGTCGGGTTCTCGGCGATGGCGTCGGCCTCCTCGTTCTCCAGCCAGGAGCCCGACGGGCAGAACACCGCCTCGCCGCGCGCCCACAGGCCCTGCGCGTCGCGGAACTCCATGCCCTCGACGCCGGGGAGGAAGTAGCTGTTCTCGGCCAGCTGGCGGATGGCGGCCGCCGACTCCTTGACCGCCTCGTGGCCCCAGGCGCCCTCTTCGAGGTTGTCGATGGCGATGAGGATCTCCGGGCCGGCCAGCTTGGCGGCCATCGACAGCAGCGGCCAGTTCATGTACCGCGGCGCCGTGACGCCCTGGTACACCCACGGCGCGACACCGGTGGCGGCGATGTCGGCACAGACGTCCATCATCTCCTGCCACGTCGTCGGCACCGGCCAGCCGTTCTCGTCCATGAGCGTCTTGTTGTACCAGGTGCCGAAGACGGTGAACGCGTAGTTCAGGACGTACGGGGTGCCGTTGAACGTGCCGGCCTCGATGGTGCCGGGCAGCAGGCTGTCGCGCACCGTGACGTCGGGGTCGTCCCAGCTGGGCGCGTCGAACAGCGGCGAGAGGTCGTACAGCAGGCCGTCGGAGACCAGCGTCGCGGTGTCCATCTGGCCGTCGCCGGAGTTGTTGACGAAGTCCGGCGGGTCGCCGGCGACGAAGCGCGGCTGCAGCTCGGCGCCGATGTCGACGGCGGCGTTGTGCTCGATGGTGACGTCGGGCCAGCGCTCGCTGAACATCGGCTCGTGCAGCTCGGTGGCGTAGGCGTCGCCGAAGCCGCCGTCGAAGATGTAGATCTGCAGGGGCTGGTCGGTCGGGATGCCGAGCGGGTTGTCGTCGGACACGTCGCCCGTCGGGGCCTGCGACGCGTTGTCCTCATCGTCGTCGCCGCCGCCCGTCGCGCAGGAGGCGAGGAAGGCGGCGCCCGGCCCGAGGGCCACGCCGGTGAGTGCGACGCGTTGCAGGAAGGTCCGGCGGTCGGTTCCGGCCGCCGCAGGGGTGCGTTCGATGCTGCTGGACATCGTGAAACCTCTCCTGGACTTGATGGTGTGTGGGTCCGGCGATCCCTCAGCCACCACGACGAATCCGGCCTGCATAGCGCTGCAGCAGACCGTCGTTGTGGACGTCTCCCCCCGGGACGTTGGCGGAGAGATAGACGGGCGGGGTGTCGCCGGCCTCGAGGAGCCGGCGGACGACTTCCGCCGTGAGCAACTGCGCGAGGAGTGCCGCAGTGATGGACGAGACGGCGCAGACGGCGCCGCCTCCCGGCAGCGGCAGTACGGCGTCGCCGAACGGCCCGCCGTTGTCGAGGACGACGTCGGCGAGCTCGGTGAGCTTCCGCCCCGACGGGTGCCGCGACTCCACGTGCGCGCCGTGTTCCAGGGATGCAATGGCGATGACGGGGTGCCCGTTCTCACGGGCGACCTGCGCCATCCCGACGATGCTACCGTTGATGCCCGAGTTCGACGCAATGACGAACACGTCCTGTGCCTCGATCGGGGCCAGGTCGTAGAGCCGCTGGGCCAGCGACGGGTCGCGTTCGGTGCGCGGGTCGAGGATCTTCTCGGGTGCCTCGCCGCCGTACATGACCAGGTCGGACAGTGCTATCCGGTTGGTGGGGATGAGCCCTCCGGCGCGCCCGGCGATCTCCATCGCCGTCGCCTGCGAATGCCCGGTGCCGAACGCCTGCACCACTCCGCCGGCGCGTACCGCGGTGGCGACGATGTCCGCCGCGCGGTGCACCTCGTCGAGCTGCGTCGTCGTGACGTTGTCGACGATCTCGTTGAGCCGGGCCAGGTAGGCGGCCGCGCTGACGTCGTTCACCGCTGCTCCTTCTTCAGTGCTCGGGCCGTCTCGGGGCTGACCGCGCGGTGCGCGCTGACCGCCTGTGCGGTCAGGTTCAGGGCGACGCCCGTCGTCTCGTACCGCCGCTGCGCGACCGCCACGTAGATCAGGTCGAGCACGATCAGCTGCGGATGCCGGGCCGCCAGGGCGTCGGGCCGGAACGTCGTCTCGTGGATGGCGGTCGTCAGCACGATGTCGGCGACCTCGGCGAGCGCGGAGTTGCGGTAGCTCGTCAGCGCGACGGTGGTGGCGCCGCGGCTGCCCGCCGCCGACAGCATCTCGACCGTCTCGTAGGTGGCACCCGAGTGCGACACCGCGATGGCGACGTCGCTCGGGCCCAGCAGGGCGGCGCTGGTCAGGCCGACGTGGACGTCGCTCCACGACCACGTCGGGATGCCGATGCGGTGCAGGCAGAGCTGCATCTCGCCCGCGACCAGCGCGCTGCCGCCGATGCCGTACACCTCGACGCGGCCGGCGTCCGCGATGGCGTCGGCGGCCTTCTCGACCTCGGTGAGGTCCAGCTGGGCGGCGGTCTCCTGGATCGCCCGCAGGTCGGCGGTGGTGATGAGGTCGAGCATCTCCTGGAGGGAGTCCGTCGGCAGGATCTCCCGCCCGATGTCGACCTCCCAGCCGGCGACGGCGGACGAGCGGCCGGTCTCCTCGGCCATCGCCAGCCGCAGGTCGGCGTAGCCGGGCAGGCCCAGCGCGCGGCAGAACCGCGTCACCGTCGCCGCCGACGTCCCACTCCGCTCGGCCGTCTCCAGGATCGTCGCCCTCGCGACGACGGCGGGCGCGGACAGGACCTGCTCCCCTACCCGCTGCAACGCGGCGGGCAGGTCGGGCAGCGCGGCCCGGATCCGCATCAGCACGGAATCGGCGGGCGACCCGGCCTCGGGCACTTCCGCGGTGGGTAGTGTCCCTTCCGCCACACGACCTCCCGGCGTGGTAGTCAGTTTCGTCTGCGACCCTCAGAGCCGTAGTGGTGAGAATTCTTTCTACCAACGGCCGGATGTCAAGTGTTTGACGAGAGTTTTCGGAAGCGTGACCCACCCGCAGCCTGGGCGAGACCGGGCGGAAAGGATTCTTGTGGCGACGACGGAGGCTAGCGGCGGGCCGCTCGCGCTCGGCCTGGACATCGGCGGCACGTCCACCCGGGCGGTCGTCATCGACCGGGCCGGACGCCGGCTGGGGACCGGCCGTGCCGACGGCGCCAACCTCACGTCGCACGCGCGGGACAAGGCGCTCGACGCGGTGTCGGCGGCCGTCGCGGCAGCCCTGGCGACGGTGTCCCCGGCATCCGTGCGCGCGGCGGTCATCGCGTCGGCGGGCGACAATAATCTGAACCGGCCCGAGATCGCGTCCGCGCTGGCCTCGCGATGGGCGAAGGCCGGGCTGACCTGCCGTTACGAGGTGGTCGCCGACGCGGTGGCGGCCTTCGTCGCGGGAACGCCGTCGCCCGACGGGACGCTGGTGCTGTCCGGGACGGGGTCGCTGGCGGCGCGGTTCACGGACCGGCGGCCGGCGCAGATCATCGACGCGCACGGCTGGCTGCTCGGCGACCTCGGGTCCGGGTTCTTCCTCGGGCGGTCGGCGGTGCAGGTGGCGCTGGCCGCGCTGGACCAGCACACCCGGCCGGGGCCGCTGGGGCTGGCCGTGCTGCGGACCCTGACCGGCGCGACGGACTTCGACCCGTCGTCGCGGCAGGTGACGTCCGATCTCGTCCTGGCGGTGCACGCCCAGCCGCCGGTCGCCCTGGCCGCGCTGGCGCCGCTGGTGACGGCGCACGCCGGGGTCGACCCCGAGGCCGACCGTCTCCTCGCCGCGGCCGCCGCGACCCTGCTCGACCAGACCTCGATGGTCCGCACAGCCGGCGACGCGACGCCGATCGTGCTGGCCGGGTCGCTGCTGACCACCGACACGCCCCTGGCCCGGTTGGTCCGCTCCGGCCTCGCCGCCACCTGGCCCTCCGCCGCCGTCGGGGTCGCGCTGGACGGCGCCGCCGGTGCCGCCTGGCTCGCCGCCCGCTCCCTCGACGCCGCCGGGGCCGAGCACCTGCACGCGGCGCTGTTCGGCTGAGCGTCGGAGGGGCGTTCGCGCCGGGCTGCGGTCCCTGCTGCTGCGGCCTCTCGGGGTGCTGTTGACGGCCGGCGCGGGCCGCCCGGGCCGGCCGTCGTCGCCCCTATGGGCCGACGATCGCCCGCAGGGCCGCCTGCTGCGCGGAGCGGCGCTGGGCGGCGTTGCGTTCCCGGGAGCTCTCGCGTCTCACCGGCCTGCATATGGCGCGCGAGGCGCCTGACCCGCCCGGACGCGTGGCGCGCAACGCCCCCGCGTCCCCCTGGACCGACGAGGCCCCGAGGCCCTCGCGTCCCTATCTCCCTTCGGGCCGACGATCGCCCGCAGGGCCGTCTGCTGCGCGGAGCGGCGCTGGGCGGCGTTGCGTTCCCAGGAGCTCTCGCGTCTCACCGGCCTGTATATGGCGCGCGAGGCGCCTGACCCGCCCGGACGCGTGGCGCGCAACGCCCCCGCGTCCCCCTGGACCGACGAGGCCCCGAGGCCCTCGCGTCCCTACGGCCCAACGATCGCCCGCAAGGCCGCCTGGTGCGCCCGGAACGCCTCGCGTCCCTGCCGGGTCAGCGTCAGCCAGACCCGCTGCCGGGTGTCGCGGACGGCCTTGCGCTGATCGACGTAACCGGCCTCCATGAGGACGGTGACGTGCTTGCTGAGCACCGACGCCGAGACCCCCAGCTGCTCCTGCACGACGCCGAACTCGGCCTCGCCGGCGGTGTCGAGGAGGGCACAGATGCGCAGCCGGTTGGGCGCGTGAATCGTGGTGTTGAAGCCGCTCATCGGGTCGGTGGCGTTGGTGGTCACGACGGCTTCCCGTGCAGGCGCACGAACCAGAGGTGGAAGCCGACCGACAGGGCGACCCCCACCGCGGCGCCGCCGAACAGCCAGAGCGGCTGCCTGGTGTCGCGGAACGCGTACGCGGCGCCGACGACGACCAGCGGCAGGACGGCGGCCGCCGGGATGGTGGCCCACTTCGGCAGGACGTCCAGCCGCAGCGCCACCCCGGTCCTGGCCTGCCAACTCCTGGCCGCGACGGCGAAGAGCGCCACGAACACCACCTCGGCGATGAGCATGGCGACTAGCCAGGCCCACCGCGGCATCAGCCAGTCGGGCTCGGCCAGCATGCCCCCGAGCGCGATCGGCAGGACGACGAACATCGCCGTGATCGCCACGACGAACCACACCGGCCACGGCGTAGCGGACAACGCCGCGACCGACGCCCTCACCTCGTCGGCATCGGCCAACGCCGCGCGGGCCTCCTCAGGCGTTGGCTGGGACGCGTGCTCGCTGGTTTCCATGATGGAAACTCTAGCCGCTGAGTTTCCGGTCTGGCAACTGTAGAGTTTCTTGCTTGGAAAGAGGCTGCCGGAGAGCCGTCGCCCGGGCACACGGCAACGGGACCGCGATGGCGCGGCGATGGCGCGTCGGCTGGAATGCGACGCGCCTCGCCACTGATCGCAGGGGTGCCCCAGCACGGGCCCAGCGGTGCCCGAGGGTGCTCCCAGCGATGGCCCGCCACTCATCCCACCACTGGGTTCGCGCGGTGCCCCTGTCACTGAGCCCGCGCAGTGACCCCGGCCGTTGGCAAGCATCGGTGGCGCGAGCGTCAGTGCCGCGGCCGCCAGAACGCCATGGGTTGGCGTTCTGGCGGGATCGGCGCCCTACGACTCGCAGGCGAGGCCGATGTCCACCACCGACGGTCCCGAGGCGGGCGGCCGGACCCGGCGAGTATCGGTCGCGTAGCCGTCGGCCGTGGTGGTGAGGGTCAACGGCATCTCGGCCCGGTCGATCCAGCGCAGGAACCGGCCGTCGCGGTCGGTGCGGACCGTGACGTCGGTGCTGCGGCCGTCCACGAGCACGCCGGCGCCGGGGACCGGGACCGGCGCAGTGTCCCCGTCCGCCGCCGGGTCGCCGTCCACCGCGGCGGTGTCGCCGCAGGCAGGAGCCGTGACGGTGCCGACGAGGGCGCCCCAGCGACGGGGCACGTCGACCGTCAGCACGACGTCGACCGGGGCGACCGCGTACGGCGTGTCCTCGCGGATCCAGACCCCGCCCGAGTACGTCCCCGGCTGCGCAACATCGGCGGCGACGCGGAGGGTGACCTGCGTCGACTCGCCCGGCGCCAGCGTCGCGGCACCGCCGTCGACCGTCAGCCAGGGCACGTCGGCCGGACGGCAGTCGCCGTAGGTGGGGAGCTGGTCGACCGTCGTGACCGGGAAGAAGCCGGTGCGGTCGCTGCCGCCGACGCGGTTGAGGCCGCACGTGCTGCCACTGCGGTACAGCACGTGCGCCGGTGCCGGCAGGTCGAGCCAGGCGTCGGTCTCGGGGTCGTAGGCCCAGCTCTCGTTCGTGATGGCGCTGCCGTCGTAACCGCCGGCGACGATCAGTTCGTCGGACGCGCCGGTGTAGGCCATCCCCCAGCGCGCCGCCGGCAGGTCGGCGACCCGCGTCCAGGTGTCGGTGGCGGGATCGTAGGCGTAGGTGTGGTCGCTGATGGTTCGGTCGCGCTGGATGCCGCCGGTGCAGTAGACCCGGCCGTCGATGCCGGCGCAGGCCTGCCGCGACGTCGCGATCGGGTACGGCGCCAGCGTCGCCCACGTGTCGGCCGCCGGGTCGTAGCGGTAGACGGTGTCGCGCCCGCAGTTGTTGTCGCAGCCGCCGACGACGTACAGCTGGTCGTCGAGTACGGCCCGCCCCGCGCCGTAGACCGGCGCAGGCGCATTGGCACGGACGGTCCACTGGTCGGTGTGCGGGTCGTAGGCCCAGGTGTCGCTCTTGGGCCGCTGGTCGCTCCACCGTCCGCCGGTGACGTAGAACAGGTCGCCGATGACCGCGCCCATGGGCGCCTCGCGTGCCTGCGGCAGGTCGGCGATCGGTTCCCAGCGCAGCGTGGCGGGGTCGTACGACCAGCCGGCACTCACCCAGTCGAGGACACCGCTGCCGCCGATGCCGCCCACCGAGAACAGGCGGCCGTTCAGCTCGCCGACCGCGTTGTCGAGCACGGGGATCGGGTAGGCCGCGAGGTCGGTCCACGGCCCGTCGCCGGAGGAAACGGCGGCGGACGGCGAGTCGTCCGCCCCGCCGTCGGTGGCCGGGTCGTAGCCGAGCGGTGACGCCTCGCCCTCGACCCGCAGGATCGGCGCCCCCGGCGCGGCGGCGATCGCGGCCCGGCCGGCGGTGCTGCCGTCGGGCCGCAGGATGGTGGTGTCGCCCTGCCGCTCGGTGAGCTGGACGGCGACCGGCGCGGTGCCGGTGTTGGTCAGCGTGACGGTGTGGTCGTCTGCGTCGCCCAGCTCGAGGGACGTCTCGACCCCGCCGGACACCTCCAGCTGCCCGGCCGCGAGCGCGATGTCGTGGCGGGTCACTCCCCCGGCGGCGATGTCGACGACCGCTTCACCGTCGGCGTACCGGCCCAGACCCGCCGTGAGCCGAGGCGACGTGCCGGCGGCGAACAGCGCGTAGAAGCCGTCGGCCAGGGCCGGGTCGCCGGTGGTCGCGACCGACCGGACCGGGTCGAGCGGCGCCGCGGCGTCGGCGATCTGGGCGCCGGTCAGCGGCGCGCCGGTGTTGGCATCGGTGACGGCGCCGACGACCAGGCCGCCGTCGACCGGCACGCACTCGCGGCTGCCCACGTAGACGTCGTCGAGCTGCCAGGAGTACGAGCTGTAGCGGGCGTTGTGATAGCGAAACCGCACCTGGACGGCGGACTGACCGGCGGCCTGCGGGATCGGGACGCTCTTCTCGGCGCCGTCGCGTTCGTCGACGTCGGTCTGCCGCAGTACCGTCTGCCAGGAGGCGCCGCCGTCGGTGCTGACGTCGACGTCGGCGATGTCGCTGAGCTGGATCAGCGCCTGCCGGAACCCGACCACCGGCGCGGGGTCGTCGCTGAGGTCGTAGACCGGCGTCGTCAAGCTGGTGTCGATGTAGAGGCCCAGGCCAGGGCTCTGCACGCTGGCCGACGCTTCGCTGCCGCCGGTGAGGTTGCCCTTGTCGTAGGGGTCGTCGAAGGCCCACACCTCGCCGGAACCGTTGCCGTCGGTGACGGTCCAGTCGTCGGGCAGGCCGTGGTCGAAGTCGGCGCCGCCGCCGGTGTAGGCGTACGCGTAGCCGGGAGTCGTGCACCGGTCGGCGACCCGGGCCAGGGCGACGTCGGACGTGACGTCGTCGGCGGCGGTGACGGTGCTGGTGGCCGGCTGATAGCCGGGGTACTCGGACGTGACGGACAGCGTGTAGGACGCGCCCACCGGGACGTCGATGGAGTACCGGCCGTCGTCGGGCGAGGTGTAGGTGGTGCCGCCGGGCATGCCGTCGACCGTGACCCGCGCGTACAACGGCCAGCCCTGCCCGGAGCCGTCGGTCACGCGGCCGCTGATGGTGACGGTGTCTTGCCGATGCAGCGAGAAGTCGAGGGTGGCGGTCTCGTTCTCGGCGACGTGCACCGACTCAGTGCGCGGCATGTAGCCGAACGCCGACGCCGTCACCTCGTAGTCGCCGACCCGCAGCGGAACCGTGTAGGTGCCGTCGTCGCCGGTGGTCCGTTCCCGCTCGACCGGCCCGGTGACGGTGATGAGCGCGCCCGGCACGGGGTCGCCGGTGCCGGCGTCGGTGACCGTGGTGACCAGCGTTCCGGTCTCGCCGACGGGCGCGGAGTCAAGCAGCGCGAGTGCGTCGAGGCGGCCCTCGCCGAACACGTTGTTGTCGGCGTAGGTGCCGCCGCACTCGTCGCCCGCGGTGTCGCGGGCGGTGCCGTCGAGGAGGTCGACGGTGGTCTCGACGTCGCCGACGAGCGCGGGCGACGCCGACCAGGCCAGCGCGATGGCCCCGGCGACGTGCGGCGCCGCCATGGACGTGCCGTCGGCGTCGACGTAGCCGCCGCCCGGCCAGGCGGACCGGACGTCGACGCCGGGTGCGGACAGGTTCGGCTTGATCTCGCCGTCCTGGCCGGTCCCCCGCCCGGAGAACCCGGCGATGGTGTCGTTCACGTCGTAGGCGCCGACCGAGTAGTTGACGGTGCGGCTGCCCGGTGAACTGGACGTCAGGCAGCGCGGACCGAGGTTGCCGTTGGCCCAGACGGCGAAGATGCCCGATGCCGCCCAGGCGCGGCTGATGTCTTCCATGAACGGGTCGGTGGACGGGAGCTCGCTGCCCCACGAGTTGTTGACGACGTGCGGCCGGCGGCCGGCGTCGGGGTGTTCGCCGTGCGGATCGGTCGGTTCCAGCAGCCACTGACCGGACGCGATGAGCGCCTCGTCGGTGCAGCAGCCGTTGGTGGCGATCCAGCGTGCTCCCGGCGCGACCCCGATGGCGCTGCCGCCCGCGTCGTCGCCGGCCATCGTGCCCATGGTGTGGGTGCCGTGTCCGTGGTCGTCGCACGGCGCGCCGTCGCACACCCCGCGTGCGTCGAACCAGTTGTAGGCGTGGTCGAAGCTGCCGTCGGGCTGGGCGCCGCGGTACTGCGCCACCAGCGACGGGTGGTCGTACTGCACGCCGGAGTCGATGCTGGCGACGGTGATGCCCTGGCCAGTGGCGCCGTACTGCTCCCAGACGTCGTCGGCGTTGATGTTCGCGATCCCCCACTCGACGGCGGCCGCGGTGGCCCGTGCCTCGGCCGCCGGCGTGGTCGCGGGCTCGGGCAGCTCGTAGGCGCGGGCCGGGTGCAGGGAGTCGACCTCGGGCTGCGCGGCCAGCTCGGCGGCCAGGCTGGCGGTGCCGTCGGGGATGCGGATGGCGTTCGTGGCCCAGAACGCCTCGTACTCCACCCCTTCCGCGTCGAGCCGGGCACGGACGTCGGCCTGACTGCTCTCAGCCGTCTGCCGCAGTGCCTGCGCGACCGCGGCGCCACGCTCGGCCCAGCCGGTGACGGCGGCCGCCTCGGCGAGGTCGGCCACGTCGTCGAAACGGACCCACAGCTCAGCGGTGTCGGCGGCGGCCAGCTGGCGGCGTAACCCCGGCTCGATGGTCGCCGGTTCGTCGTCGGCCGGTGCCGTCGCGAGCGCGCGTGGCGCCAGGCCCGCAGCTGCCGCCGTCGCCGCCGGGGCAGGGAGGAACGCGGCCGCGAGCACCAGCGCACCCACGACGCCCATTCCGAGCCGCACCTGCTTGCTCATCGCCCTGACCTCCTACGACGCCCGTTGTTGGAACCGACCTTACGAACGGAAAGGGGCGCTTTCGGGGTCACGATCGGGGCAGTTCGCGGGCAATCGGAGAATGTCGTCCACAACTTGTACAACGTGTTTGACGCGGTGGGTCAAGCGGGGTAACCATTGGCGCAATCCCCGGCACGCCCGACACCCCCGGAGGCGCGTGTGAACACCGAATCGCTCCTAGAGGAGCTGGGCCTCACCAAGACCGAGGCCCGCATCTACCTGTGCCTGCTCGAACAGTCGCCGCTGGCAGCGGGCACCATTGCCGACCTCACCGGCACGTCGCGCAGCAGCGTGTACCTCATCCTGCGCTCGCTGGTCGACAAAGGGCTGGTCGACGCCGGCGCCGGATACAGCAGCCGGTTCCAGCCGGCCGCGCCCGACGTCGCGTTCGGCGGCCTGCTCGAACGCGGGCGCGAGGAGCAGCGCGAACGAGAACGGCACGTCGAGTCGGCGCTGCCCGACCTCATGCGCCGCTTCGAGACCAGCGCCGGTGGCGACGGCGAGCTGGTCGAGATCCTGCGCACGCCGAAGCTGGTCGGCGACCGGTTCGACCGGCTGCATGCGTCGTCGCAGCAGTCCATCGACATCGTGGTGCGTCGGCCGGTCCAGCTCGGCGGCAGCAACCAGCCCGAGCTCGATGCGCTCTCCCGCGGTGTTCGGGCGCGCGCCGTCTACGACCACGGGCTCATGCGACATCCGTCCGTCGCCGACCACATCGGTGCGTGGATCGAGGCCGGCGAGGAGGCCCGCGTCTTCCACGGCGACCTGCCGATGAAGTTCGCGGTGTTCGACGGCCACACGGTGCTGATGCCGCTGTTCGCGCCGGGCGTCGGCGGGGTCGTCGCGCTGATCGTGCGCAGCCGCGAGCTGTGCGGGGCGCTCAGCCTGCTGTTCGACACACTGTGGACGGCATCGATGCCCATCGATCCCGACATGTTCCGGCTGCACCACGACCACCAGCCCGTCACCGCGGACGGCAGCCATGCGCACTGAACCAGCACCGGTCGTCGTGTGCATCACCAGTTCGCCGGACGAGCGGGCCCGTATCGCCGGGCAGTTCGAGGGCACCGGCATCCTCGTGCTCGCGCCCGACGCCGGCGTGGCGGGCACCTTCCTGCGCCGTCTCGCCGGCGCCGGACCCGGAGTCGCCGTGCCGGCCCAGCTCGCCGGCTCGCCGCCGACCGCCGACGACGTGGTCCGGGTCGGCTCGCTGACCCTCGACGTCACCCGGCACGAGGCGACGTGGCGCGGGAACGGGCTGCCGCTGACGCCGTACGAGTTCAAGGTGCTCAGCTGCCTCGCCGGGCGGCCCGGGCAGGTGTGGACGTACGAGCAGCTGCACGAGCGTGCCTGGGGCGGCACCTACTTCGCGGGACCGGCGGCGGTGCAGTCGGTGATCAAGCGATTACGCGGCAAGCTCCGGGCGGCCGGCGCGTCGGTGACGATCAGGGCGACACGTGGCGTCGGGTTCCGGTTGGACGGTGGCCCGGAGCTGGCGTTGGTGCGGTCGGCGGCTCAGCGCTGAGTCGCATGCCGGCTTGTTGGCGCGGTCTTCGGGGTCGTCCGCGGTGACGGGGTGCCGAGTGGCCGGCGAGGGCGGGCGGCCGGAGTGCGCTGTGCTTGCTGGCGCGCCGTGGCGTACGGCGGGCGCCTCAGCGGCTGCCTGCGCCTCGCAGGGGAACGACGGCGGCGCGGGACCACGCCGCGTCTTGCGTGTGCCGGGTACGACGGCGGTGCGGGTGACGACGCCGCGACCTGCGTGTGCCGGGTACGACGGCGGCGCGAGGTGACGACGCCGCGACCTGCGTGTGCCGGCAGCAACGGCGGCGCGGGGTGACCAGAACGCCAACTGTTGGCGCTGGTGTCAACCGGGTGAGACGGGTCACCGGGCCCAGGAGCACGGCGCGCTGACCCCGCCACGAGGAACGACCGCGCGCGCCGGCGCCGTTCAGGCGGCGTGCGGAACGGGCGACGGCCCCGCGCACGGGCGACGGCCCCGCGCACGGGCGACGGCCCCGCGCACGAGCGGTCGCCCCGCGAAGGAGCGACAGCCCGTGCGCCCAAGACCAGCCAGAGGAGTTCCAGCGGGAGCAGCCCGCCCCGGAGGAGTCAGCGGGAGCAGCCCGACCCCGAGGAGCTCGGGCCAACGTACCCGGACTCCGAGGAGCTCCAGCCGGAGCAGCCCGACTCCGAAGGGTTCAGCGAGAGCAGCCCAGCCCGGAACAGCCCGACCAGGAAGAGGCTCAGCCGCCCAGGCCGGGGGTCGGGAAGCGGCCGGTCAGCTCGGTGACCTCGCCGCGGACCCGCGCCACCACGCCGTCCAGGGCGTCGGCGTCGGAGCCGGCTGCCGCGGTGACAACCTCGTCGAGCCAGCGGCCGACCTCGCGCATCTCCGACTCCCCCATGCCGCGACTGGTCAGGGCGGGGGTGCCGATGCGCAGGCCGGACGGGTCGAACGGCTTGCGGGGGTCGTACGGGACGGTGTTGTAGTTGGTCTCGAGGCCGGCGAGGTCGAGCGCCTTGGCGGCGGGCTTGCCGGCCACGCCCTTGGAGGTGAGGTCGATGAGGATCAGGTGGTTGTCCGTGCCGCCGGAGACGAGGTCGAAGCCGCGGGCCAGCAGCTCGTCGGCCAGGGTGACGGCGTTGGCGACGACCTGGTGGGCGTAGTCCTTGAACTCCGGTTGCGCCGCCTCGCCGAGCGCCACCGCGATGCCGGCCGTCGTGTGGTTGTGCGGGCCGCCCTGCAGGCCGGGGAAGACGGCCTTGTCGATGGGCTTGGCGTACTCCTCGGTGGTGAGGATCATCGCGCCGCGCGGGCCGCGCAGCGTCTTGTGCGTCGTCGTGGTGACGATGTCGGCGTGGCCGACGGGGGTCGGGTGCGCGCCGCCGACGACGAGGCCGGCGATGTGGGCGATGTCGGCGGCCAGGACGGCGCCGACCTCCTGGGCGATGGCCGCGAAGCCGGCGAAGTCGATGGTGCGCGGAATGGCGGTGCCGCCGCAGAAGATCAGCTTCGGCCGCTCGGCCAGCGCCAGCTCACGCACCTGGTCGAGGTCGATGCGGCCGGTGTCGCGGCGCACGTCGTACTGGACCGGCCGGAACCAGGTGCCCGTGGCGGAGACCTTCCAGCCGTGTGTCAGGTGCCCGCCCATCGGCAGCGACATGCCCATGACGGTGTCGCCGGCCTGCGCCGTGGCGAGGTAGACGGCCAGGTTGGCGGGCGAGCCGGAGTACGGCTGGACGTTGGCGTGGTCGGCGCCGAACAGGGCCTTCGCGCGGTCGACGGCGAGGGTCTCGAGCTGGTCGATGACCTGCTGGCCCTCGTAGTAGCGGCGGCCGGCGTACCCCTCGGAGTACTTGTTGGTGAGCACCGTGCCGGTGGCCTCGAGGACCGCGGTGGACACGTAGTTCTCGGACGGGATCAGCTTCAGCGTCTGCCGCTGCCGCTCTTCCTCGGCCGTGATGAGCGCGGCCACCTCGGGGTCGACGGACTGCAGCGCGGGGCGGGCGTTCGTGGTCATGGCGAGAGCCACGTCCTCTCGATGTCGGTGTCTCCCGGGCACCCAGGCGCGCGGTGCCACGGCCGTCCGCTCCCCGGTGGTCGGTTCCACCCGTGCCCGGTCACCCGGGCCGCTGCGCCAGTCGCGACGGCATCACTCTAACGGGTCGCAGGTCGGCTCGGGCGACGCGTGGCCGGACCAGTGCGCGACCGTCATCTCCGTCTCGACCGTCCAGCCGAGCCGCTCGTAGAGCTTGCGCCCTTCGGCCGACGCCACCAGCAGGCCGGTCCGCGCGCCGCTCTCGCGCGCCGCCGCCGTCAGCGCCCCCATGACGACGGCACCGAGCCCGCGCCGCCGGTGTGCCGGGACGGTGAAGATGCGGTCCGCGACGGCGTCGGCGTTGCCCTCGCCGCTCAGGGCGAGGTGACCCTTCGCCGCCAGCGCACGGGGGTCGCCGCCGGCCGCCACGACCTCGGCGACCAGGACCGGACGGCGGCCGCTCAGCCAGAGCTCGTACCCGTCCGGGGCGTCGTCGGCGGGGTGGTCGTCGAGCGGGCGCGACATCAGCCACTCGGGGGCTTGGACGGTGAGCCCGGCGGCGGCCGCGGCCGACTCCGTCCGCGCGCGGTCGGTGGTGGGAGCGACGAGCCAGCGGCTGGGCTCACCGATCTCGGCGGCCGCCTCGGCGTACCGTCCGGGGTCGGCCGTCAGCAGGATCGTGTCGGTGATGCGCTCGGGCAGCCCGATGCGGACGGTGACGACGTCGCCGTCGACATCGCTGCGGTAGTCGCGCGCCGTCACCCAGCCCGCCTGCCAGCGCAGCACCACGTCGCGCAGGTCGCTGTCGTCGCTCACGTCGTCTCCCCCCGGCGGTTAGCCTGGCCTCGTGGCCGGCATCCATCCGTATCTCGACCGTCCCGGCCCGCTGGCGCTGGCCCATCGCGGATTCTCCCGCACCGGCCTCGAGAACAGCATGGCGGCCTTCGCGGCGGCGGTGGAATTGGCCTACGACTACGTCGAGACCGACGTCCACGCGACGGCCGACGGGGTGGCGGTCGCGCTGCACGACGCGACGCTGGACCGGGTGACCGACCGCACCGGCGCCGTCGCCGAGCTGCCGTGGTCCGAGGTGCGCCGTGCGCTGATCGGCGGTGTCGAGCCGGTGCCCGCGCTGGAGGACGTGCTGGGCAGCTGGCCGTCGCTGCGGGTCAACATCGACGTGAAGTCGGCCGGCGCGGTGGCGCCGCTGGCCCGGGTCCTCGACCGCACCCGCGCCCACGACCGCGTCTGCGTCGCCTCCTTCTCCGACGCCCGCCGCCGGGCCGTGCTGCGCCGTCTCGCCGCGCCGGTCGCGTCGTCGGCCGGGCAGACCCTGATCGCCACGTTCGTCGCCGCCGCGTCGATGCCCGGCCTGCGCGGGTTCGCCGGCTCCGTCCTCCGCGGCGTCGACTGCCTGCAGGTCCCGGCGACGTTCCGCGGCATCGAGGTAGTGACGCCGGCGACGGTGGCGGCCGCGCACGCGGCGGGGCGGCCGGTGCACGTGTGGACGGTGAACGAACCGGCCGAGATGCGGCGGCTGCTCGACCTCGGCGTCGACGGGCTGATCACCGACCGCGCGGACCTGCTCCGGGAGGTTCTGGAATCGCGCGGCCAGTGGAACCCGGCCGCCTGAGGCTCAGGCGCTGAACCAGGCGCTGCGGCGGATCTCGCGCATCGCGCCGCGCCGGGTGGACGGCTCGAGGCGGTGGATGTAGACGATGCCGTCGAGATGGTCGGTCTCGTGCTGCAGGCAGCGGGCCAGCTCGCCCTCGCCCTCGACCCGCACCGGCTCACCTTCGGCGTCGACGCCCTCGACGGCGGCCCAGGCGGCCCGCGGCGTCGGGAACCAGAGGCCGGGGACGGACAGGCAGCCCTCCTCGCCGGACTGCTCCCCCTCCGTGCCGACGAGCACCGGGTTGAACACGACGCCGCGCTGGCCTTCGAGGTCGTACGAGAACGCCCGCAGCGGCACCCCGATCTGCGGCGCCGCCACGCCCGCCCGCCCGGGCAGGTCGAGGGTGTCCAGCAGGTCCTGGGCCAGCGCACGGCTCGCCTCGCCGAACTCCGTCACCGCATCGGTCACCGTTCGCAACACCGGGTCGCCATAGAGGCGGATCTCCCGCACCGTCACCGTCGTCGTCTCCTCATCACTCGTTCACTGCCGGGACATCGTGTCGTCTGGCCACGACTGCCCCGCACCCGATACCGTCCGCGCGTGACCCGTGTCCTCGCCCCGTCCGGCCCGCTGGCCGACCCCGTCGAGCGGGCCAGGGAGCACCGAGCATGGTACTTCTACGACTGGGCGAACTCGGCCTTCGTCACCACCACGGCGACCGTCCTGTTCGGTCCGTACCTGACGGCGGTGGCCGAGACGGCCGCGTGCGGCGAGGCCGGCACCACCGACGACCCCTGCCGCGGCGACCTGTCGGTGCTCGGTCTCCCCATCGCCGCCGGGTCGGTGGCCGCGTACACCGTGACGTTCGCGACGATCCTGTCCGCGCTGCTGCTGCCCGTCGTCGGCGCGATCGCCGACCGCACCGCGAAGAAGCGGCACCTGATGGCCGGGTTCGCGTGGACGGGGTCGGCGGCGGCCGCCTCGATGGTCTTCGTCGCCGGGGCGAACTGGCAGCTGGGTGCGTTTCTGCTGGTCATCGCGGCGATCTGCCTGGGCTCGTCGATGGTGGTGTACGACGCGATCCTGGTCCAGATCGCGCACGAGGACGACCGCGACCGCGTCTCGTCGCGCGGCTGGGCCTTCGGGTACCTCGGCGGCGGCCTGCTGCTGGCGTTGAACCTCGCGCTGGTGACGTTGGAGCCGTTCGGGCTGAGCCGGTCCGACACCGTCCGGATCAGCCTGCTGTCGGCGGGCGTGTGGTGGGCGTTGTGGACGATCATCCCGTACCGCGGCATCCGCGACCGGCCGCCCACCGGCGTCGTCAGGGTCGGCGGCAGCGCGACGCGGCAGGCGTTCGGCCAGCTGCGCGAGACGCTGCGGCACGCCCGCGGCTACCCGCAGACGCTGCTGTTCCTCGTCGCGTACATGCTCTACAACGACGGCGTCCAGACCGTCATCTCCGCGTCGTCGATCTACGGCAACCGGGACTGGGGCTCGGCGAGGACGTCCTGATCGTCGCGATCCTCATCGTCCAGTTCGTCGCGTTCGGCGGCGCGCTCGCGCTGGGCCGGCTGGCCGACCGCTTCGGCGCGAAGAACGTCGTCATGTCCAGCCTGGTGCTGTGGACCGTCGTCGTCGGGGGCGCGTTCTTCCTGCCCGTCGAGCAGGTGGTGCCGTTCCTGATCCTGGCCGTGGCCATCGGGTTCGTGCTCGGCGGCAGCCAGGCGCTGTCGCGGTCGCTGTTCAGCCTGCTCGTCCCGAACGGCAAGGAGGCGGAGTACTTCAGCCTCTACCAGGCGGCCGAGCGCGGGACGAGCTGGTTCGGGACGCTGGCGTTCGGGCTGGCGTTCCAGCTGACCGGCTCGTATCGGTGGTCGGTGCTGGTGCTCGTGACGTTCTTCATCGCCGGCCTGGCGCTGCTGTCGCGCGTGGACCTGCGGGCCGGCATCGTGGCGGCGGGCAACCAGGTACCCCGATCGGTCGAACGTTACCGGTGAGGAACATCACGTCGCTCAGATTGCATTATCACAGGGAACGCGGAACATTACTCTCCGGCCGTCCGTTGTCATCATGTCGTTGTGATCGCTCAGACGTGGTCTCGACGGCGAGGTAATTGGACCGACGTCTCGTCCCAGGGGCCACCGCCCCGGAAGGGTTTCACACATGTCCGAGCGTTCCACCCTGCGCGGCTCCCGCCTCGGCGCGACGAGCTACGAGGACGAGCGCGGCGTCGAGTTCGCCGAGCGCCAGACGGTCGCCTACAGCTGCACCGCCGGCCACCGCTTCGAGATGA
This sequence comes from Jiangella alba, assembly GCF_900106035.1. Taxonomy (GTDB): domain Bacteria; phylum Actinomycetota; class Actinomycetes; order Jiangellales; family Jiangellaceae; genus Jiangella; species Jiangella alba. Next base: position 2,589,278 of record NZ_FNUC01000003.1, on the reverse strand, counting down.
CCTTCTCGACCGAGGCCGAGGTGCCCGCCCTGTGGGACTGCCCCCGCTGCGGTTCCGAGTCGCTGCGCGTCGCCACTGACCGGCCCGAAGAGGCGCCGACGAAGCCTGCCCGCACCCACTGGGACATGCTTCTGGAGCGTCGTTCCATCGAGGACCTCGAGGCGCTGCTCGACGAGCGGCTCGAACTGCTGCGCTCCGGCCTCATCCCCGGCGCGGCGCACCTCGCCGACCGAGGCGCACGCCGCAAGAAGACCGCCTGACGGTCTCCCGCCCCGATTCACCGAGCCCGCACCCGTCCCCCGTTGGTTCCGGGGGCCGGGTGCGGTTCTGTGTCCGGAGCCGGTGCGGACGTGCCCGCCAGGCGGGTGGAACGCGGCTGACGGTCCCGGCGATGTGGCGTCTGGGCCGGTGGTGCGGTGGGAGCTGGCGGCTGACGGTGTACTGGCGGGCCGTGCCCGGTTCTTCCCCGTCCCCCTGATAGCTGCCCGTTCTTAGGCCGCGGTGCCGCGGGTCAAGCGGTGCCCCGCCCGCGCGAAGCGCCGATCAGGCTCCGTTGAGGCGTGGTGCCGCGGCTAAAATGGGCAGCAGGGGGACGGCCGACTAGCGCAAGACGGCGAACGGCAGCACAGCGGCGAGCTGCCGGACAACGGCGCACCGTCGCAAGGTAGCCAGCTGGCGCAGGGCGGCACCCTGGCACAACCCGGAGCACCGCACACCAGCGAGCGAGCCTCGGCAAGCGCCCGCTAGCAAGCCCGACCCACGCCAGCAAGCCCCGCCCACGCGGGCAAGCCCGACCCACGCCAGCGAACCAGCGAGCACCCCCAGAGAGCCACGTGGCGATGCGGCAGATGCCGGCAAAACCCTCAGCGCTGGTCGTTCGGCCGGTCGGTGTCGACGACCTCGCCCTCGATGACGACGCCGTGCTGGACGCCGGGACCACCCGAACCGCCGGCCCCGTCCGGACCCCCAGGCCGCCCCAACCCGCCCATCCCCGGTCCACGCCGGCCGGGGAAGGTCCGGAACGCCGAGGCCGCCAGCCGCCGGCCGACGCTGCGTCGGATGGGCGGGACCAGCAGCACGAGGCCGATGAAGTCGGTGACGAAGCCGGGGAAGGTCAGCAGGACGCCGGAGAGGATGCGTGCGCCGGTGTCGGCCATGCGCGCCGACGACGCCTCGACGGATTCGGGCTCGTCCTGCGGGAAGCGGCCGTCGGCGGCGGCGGTGCGCAGTTCCTGCCAGGCGCGCAGGCCCTCGATGCGCAGCAACGCGACGCCGAGGATGCTGGTGCCGAGCAGCATGAGCAGTGCCCAGCCGAATCCGACCCAGTTGGCCACCACGACCAGCGCGATCAGTTCGATCACGCCGAGGGCGAATGGGCCGAAACGTCTCACCGCCGGCTCCCTCCGACGAGGTCACGCAGCTGCCGGGCACGGTGGACCGCGCCCCACTGGGTGACCCGTAACAACGCTTCGCGCACGACCTTGCCGTCCATCTTCGACTCTCCTTGCTCCCGCTCGACGAACGTGATGGGGACCTCGATGACCCGGAATCCTGCCCGGATGGCCCGCCACGCCATGTCGACCTGGAAGCAATAACCTTGCGACGCCACGCTGTCGATGTCCAGTTCGCGCAGGGCGGACGCCCGGTAGGCGCGGTAGCCGCCGGTCGCGTCGCGCAGCCCGGTGCCGAGCGCCAGGCGGGTGTAGGTGTTGCCGATGCGCGAGATGGCCTGCCGCTTGTACGGCCAGTTGACGGTGCGCCCGCCGGGCACGTAGCGCGACCCGAGCGCGAGGTCGGCGTTCTCGACGGCGTGCAGCAGCAGCGGCAGCTCCTCGGGCTGGTGCGAGCCGTCGGCGTCCATCTCGACGAGGACGTCGTAGTCGCGGGCCAGCCCCCACCCGAAGCCGGCGACGTACGCGGCGCCGAGGCCCTGCTTGCCGCCGCGATGCAGGACGTGGACGTGGTCGTCGAGCTCGGCGAGCTCGTCGGCGAGCGCGCCGGTGCCGTCGGGCGAGGCGTCGTCGACGACGAGGACGTGCGCGCCGGGGACGGCGGCGCGGGTGCGCTCGACGGTCTTGCCGATGGTCAGGGCCTCGTTGTAGGTGGGGATGACCACCAGGACGGTTGTCACGGCACACCTGCCTCGACGGGCGGCCGCGGCTCGTCGGCGACGGAGGCGCCGGCACGCCGTGCGCGGCGGGCGTTGACGATGACGAGCCCGGCGGCGCCCACGCCGAGCGCGGTGATGATCCACTCGGGCCAGGCGCCGATGCGGGTGGCCAGCGTGAGGCCGTCGGACAGCGGGACGTCGGCGACGATGACGTCCTGGGTGAACAGCTCCGCGCGGTCGAGGACCGACCCGTCCGGCGCGACGACGGCGCTGACGCCGGCCAGCGCCGACACCAGCACCGTGCGGCCGTGCTCGAACGCCCGCACCCGCGACTGCGCCAGCTGCTGCTCCGTCATCTCCGTGCGCCCGAACGTGGCGTTGTTGGTCTGGACGGAGAGGAACTGGCCACCGTCGATGACGGCGTCGCGGACGATGCCGTCGAAGGCGACCTCGAAGCAGATGACGTTGCCGATGGTGGTGTCGCCGACCTGGAAGATGCCGACGGTGTCGCCGGGCAGGTGGTCGCGCGGCTGCTGGTTGACGGCGTCGGTGATGCGCTCGGCGATGGACCGCATGGGGATGTACTCGCCGAACGGCATCGGGTGCCGCTTGACGTAGGTGTCGCCCGGGCCGGTCTCGGGGTCCCACAGGATGGACGTGTTGCGCACGTTGCGGCCGTCGTCGGTCGGGACGATGGCGCTGATCAGCGTCGGCACGCCCACCGCGCGCACGGCGCCGTCGATGGCACGGTAGGTGTCGGCGTCGTGGAACGGGCTGATGTCGGACGAGTTCTCCGGCCACAGCACGATGTCGGGACGCTCGGCCCGGCCGGCGTCGATGTCGTCGGCGAGTTGCTCCGTCGCCTCGACGTGGTTGCGGGTGATGGCGCGCTTCTCGTCGTTGTAGGCCAGCCCTTCGGCCGGCACGTTGCCCTGCACGATCGCGACGGTGACGGTGTCGCCGTCGGGCGTCATGGGCTGGATGAGCAGCGGCGCGACGACGATGGCGACGGCGCCCGCGGCGGCCGCGGCACGCAGCCAGATCCGCCGCTCGACGACGACCCAGGCGAGCAGCCCGCCGGCCAGCGCGACCGCGAACGACAGCCCGGGCGAGCCGCCCCACGAGGCGAGCGCGAGCATCGGGCTGTCGGCCTGCGAGAACGCCAGCTTGCCCCAGGTGAAGCCGCCGTACGGGAGCCGCCCGCGGATGGCTTCGTCGGCGATCCACACCGCCGCGGTCCACAGCGGCCACGCGGGCAGCCGCTGCACCAGCGTCAGGCCGAGTGCCAGCGGGATGAAGAACGCCGCCTCGAACAGGGCCAGGATGAGCCACGGGATGGGCCCGACCTCCATGCCCGTCCAGTCGAGCAGCGGCAGGAAGAACCCGGCGCCGAACAGGTAGCCCAGCACGGCGACGCGCTTCAGCGGCTGGTCGCGTACGAGCAGCGCGAACGCACCCGGGACGAGGATCGCGACGAACCAGAGGTCGTACGGCGGGAACGCGGCGATCAGGGACACGCCGAGGAGCACGGCTCCGGCGTGTCGCCACAGGTGGGTCACGTTGTCCTGCTCCGTCCGACGTCCAGCGGCTGGCGGTGGGGCCGCGCCCGAAACGGACCGGCCCCGTCAAGTGTGCTGCCGATCGCGCGACGGTACAACGTGCGCCCCGGGCCCGAAGTGCCCGGGGTGGTGCTGGCCCAGCGTCTTGTGACGGAGGACGCAGCCCGGCTCCGCCCTTCGGACCGGGCCGCGGACGCCGCTGGATGCGGCTCGCGGACCGTTGTCTACTGGGCGGGCCGGGCCCGACCTCGTCTCACCCCGTGCCGTTGCGGGCGACGTACAGACGGGTCGTGCGAACAAGGGCCTGGCTCACGAAGGATGCCCGGCCCCTGCATGGCAGGAACCGCCCCTCGACCCTTCTCGCGACGCCCGTCCGGACCGCCGGCCCGAACGGTTTCGTCCGCTGGTGGACTCTCGTGACTTTGCTGGATGCATCGGCCGGGTGTCAAGCTACCGGTCGACCTGCGAAAACGTCCTTACGCCGCTGGTCACGGGCAACTGGATACGCAGAAGTCGATCGAGAAACCTTGCGTTCTCACGGCGTGTCGTCAAGATCGAGACGGACATACCACACTACGGACGCTGAACCGGCCGGTGCGGCGCCACGAACGATAGCCTGGAGCGGTGACGCCGACGCAGCTGCGGGCCTATCTCGCGGTCGTCCGGCTGGGCTCGGTGAAGCAGGCGGCGAGCGAGCTGTCCATCACCGAGGCGGCCGTGTCGCTGCACATCGGCAAGCTCCGCCGCGAACTGGGCGACCAGTTGTTCCACCGCACCGCGGCCGGCCTCGCGTTCTCCCCCGGCGGGCTGCGGCTGGCCAGCCGGGCGGCCGAACTGGTCGGCCTGCAGAACCGCACGATCCTCGAGGTCAGCCAGGCCGGCAACGGCCGGCGCCTGCTGCGCATCGCCGCGTCGAGCCTGTTCGCCGAGTACGCCGCGCCCGGCCTGATCGACCTCTTCGCCGGCCGGGCCGACGACCTCAACGTCGAGCTCAGCGTGCACAACCCGCGGATGTTCGACTCGCTGCTGCACACCCGCGCCGTCGACGTCGCCATCGGGCCGCAGCCGAGCACCGTCGACGACTCCCTGCGCTGCACCCGCTTCCTGCAGTACCAGCTGGTCGCGGTGGTCGGGCCGCAGCATCCGCTCGCGTCGGTGGGGTCACCCGGTGCGGCGCAGCTGCGCGACCAGGTCTGGCTGCTCGGCCCGTCGGCGGCGGCCGACACCGGCACCGTCCCGGTGCTGTTGCGGCGACTGGGCGTCGCCGAGGAGCGGCAGCAGATCTTCCAGAGCCATGCCGCGGCGCTCGAGGAGGCGCAGCGCGGCCACGGCGTGGCGCTGGCGGTCTCGTACGCGGTGGCGCGCGACGTCGGCAGCGGGCGGCTGGTCCGCCTCGCCGGGCCGGCGGTGCGTGGCGACGGCTCCTGGGCCACGCTCACGCTGGCCGACACCGGCCGGGCCACCCCCGCGGCCGAGCTGGTCCGGTTCGCCACGACGCCGCGGGCCACCCAGGCGATGCTCAAGGGCTCCGGCGTCCACGTCGGCCGCTTCCGCCCGTCGATCCACGTGACCCTCTGGAGCTAGCCGCCGCACGGGTCGCCGTGCGGTGGATGGGCACGCTCGCCGCTTTGCAATGAGCACCTATACGCATCGCCACCCCGGTGGTGCGTATAGGTGCTCATTGCAAAGGCGCCGGAATCCGGCTCCCAGCAACGACGCCGGTGCCCACGGTCAGCGGTGGCGGCCGATGACGGCGATCGCGTCGGCCAGCGACCGGAAGGTGCCACCCGGAAGGAAGTCGTCGCAGTACGGGAGGGCGGCGGCCATGCTCGCGACCGCCGGGACGTAGCCGGGGGCGCCGGCCCGCGGGTTCAGCCACACCACACGGTGCGCCCGCCGCCGCAGCCTGGCCAGCACGGCCGCCAGCTCGGCGGGCGGGTCGCTGTCCCAGCCGTCCGACGCGATGACGACGACGGCGCCGCGGGTGCTGTCCGCGTGGTGCGACGCCAGCAGGGCGCGCAGGCTGGCGGCGATGCGGGTGCCGCCGAACCGGTCGGCGACCTGGCTCGTCGCCCGTGCGACCGCCTCCTCCGGCGACCGCTGCGCCAGCACCGGCGTCAGCCGCGTGAGCGTCGTCGCGAACGCGAACGCCTCCGCGCCGGCCCCGGGCGCGCTGGTCGCCAGGACCCGCATGAGGTGCAGGTACGCCGTCGCCTGCGCCCGCATCGACCCGCTGACGTCGCAGAGCAGCACGATCCGCCGCGGCCGCCGGGCCGGGCGCGAGCGCACCAGCGTCACGGCCTCCCAGCCGGTCCGCCGGGCCCGCGCGATCGTCGGCCGGACGGCGACCCGGTGCCCCGCGTGGTCGGCGACCAGGCGCCTCCCGCGCCGCGTCGGCCACGCCGGCAGGGCGGCGCGCAGCCACTGACCCAGCAGCGCCAGCTCGCGCGCGTCCAGCCGCTCGAACGGGGCGTCCGGCAGCCCGGCCAGCCCGCTGGGCAGCCGCTGCGGGACGGTGATCGCGCCGGGCTCGTCGGCGGGCGCCGACACCCGTGGCTGCGTCGCCCAGGGCAGGCCGCCGCCCGCGGCCCGTCCTGACCCGGCGACGTCCGCCGCGGAGCCCCGGGCCGGCGGCAGCCGCGCGCCGTCCTGGCCGCGCTCCCCCAGGTCCAGCTCGGCGCCCTCGAACACGGCGCGGAACACCGCGTCGAAGGCCGCCAGCTCGCCCTGGCGGCGCACCAGCGTGGTGCGGGCGGTCCAGTAGAGCCGCGACCGCGTGTCCGGCGGGCAGACGGCCAGCGCCCGGACGAAGTCCTCGACGGCCGTCTGGCCGACGGCGACGCCGTGCTCGCGCAGCCTGACGCCGAACGCCGTCGCGAACGCCGCCCGGTCCGCGCCGCGCAGCAGCGTCATGACGGGATCAGCGGCTGGCCAGGTACAGCACCAGGCCGACCAGCACGATGAGGACGAGCACCAGCGGCACCGCCCGCCGGGCGATCGAGCCGCCGGCGACGCCCATGATGTCCAGCGGCTCCGGCTCGGCGGCGGCCGGACGCGGCGTGGCGGGCTCCGGCTGCGCCACCGGCTCAGCGACGGGCTCAGCGGCGGCCTCAGCCACGGGCTCAGCGACCGTCTCCACGGGAGCCTCCGGCGCGGCCCCCAGCTTCCCCTCCAGGCACTCGACGAACTGGCCCAGCAGCTTCGTCGACACCTCCTTGATCATGCCGCGGCCCAGCTGGGCGATCTTCCCGCTGATGCGCAGGTCGGTGTCGACGCTGACGACCGTCGACGCGCCGTCCGGGCGGAGCTGGGCGACGATCTGCGCGGAGGCGTTGCCGGCGCCGCGGGAGTCGCGCCCGGACGCGCTGATGACGGCGCGGTGGGCGGCGTCGTCCTTCTCGACGAACGTGGCGGTGCCGGCGTACTCGGACACGACCGGGCCGACCTTGACCCGCACCTTGCCCTTGTACACGTCGCCGTCGCGGCCGGTGAGCTGGGCGCCCGGCATGCACGGCGCGATGCCCTCGAGGTCGGTGAGCACCTCCCAGGCCCGCTCGACCGGCACGCCGACGGTGAACTCGTTGTCGATCTGCATGGGTCCCCTCCTGTCACCGGGTCACGCCAGCTCCTCGAACGCCGCCGCGATGCTCTGGCGGTCGTCCGGGGTCTTCGCGATGGCCGACAGCGTACGCACGGCGTCGGCCCGGACGAGGTCGGTTGCGCCGATCGCCGACAACGCGGCCACCCAGTCGATGGTCTCGGCCATCCCGGGCGCCTTGTCGAGGTCGAGCTCGCGGACCCGGCCGATGAACTGACTGGTGGAGCCGATCAGCGGCTCGCCGGCCGCCGGGACGGTGCGGCGCAGGATGTCGGCGGCCCGGTCCGGCGCCGGGAAGTCGATCCAGTGGTAGAGGCAGCGCCGGCGCAGGGCGTCGTGCAGCTCGCGGCTGCGGTTCGACGTCAGGACCACGACGGGCGGGCGCACAGCGGTGTAGGTACCCAGCTCCGGGACGGTCACCGCGGCCTCGCCGAGGAACTCCAGCAGCAGCGCCTCGAACTCGTCGTCGGCGCGGTCGATCTCGTCGATGAGCAGGACGGGCGGGACCGGCCCGGCGGCCCGGACGGCGGCCAGGATCGGCCGCTCGAGCAGGAACTCCTCGGTGAACAGGTCGGCGTCGGTGAGCCGCTCGTGCCGCGACTCGGACAGCCTGATGGCCAGCAGCTGGCGCTGGTAGTTCCACTCGTAGAGTGCCTCGCCGGCGGTCAGGCCCTCGTAGCACTGCAGCCGCAGCAGCGGCGCGTCCAGCACCCGCGCGAGCGCCTTCGCGGCGGCCGTCTTGCCCACCCCGGGCTCGCCCTCCAGCAGCAGCGGCTGCCCGAGTTCGACGGCGAAGTAGATCGCCGTGGCCGTGCCGTCGTCCACCAGGTAGTCGACGCGGTCGAGCCGGCGCCGCACCTCGTCGGGGTCGGCGAACAAGCGCTACCTCCCCGCCGTCCGGGCGTACCGGTCGCGGCAGCCGGGCCCGCAGAACCAGACGTCCTCGCCGTCGACGACCAGGTGCGGGGTGTCCGGCCCGACGAGGACGGTCATGCCGCAGACCGGGTCGACGGCCTCGCCCGGCCGCGCCGGTGCCTCCCCCGGTTCGGCGACGGGCAGCCGCCCGGCCCGCGCCTCCCGCACGATCTCGGCGAGGATCGACAGCGCGATCTCGGCCGCCGTCCGCGCGCCGATGTCCAGCCCGGCCGGCGTGCTGATGCGGGCCCGCTCCTCCTCGGTGAGGGTCAGCTCGGCGAGGACGCCGGCGCCCCGCCGCGGGCTCGCGACCAGCCCGATCCACCCGACGCCGGCGTCCAGCGCGGCGCGGATCGCGGCCGGCTCGTCGCCGCCGTGGCTGGCGATGACGACGGCCGCCGGCGGCAGCGGCGGCGCCTCCCGCACCACGTCGAACCCCAGCGGCGCACCCAGCTCGACCAGCGCCGCCGCGATCGGCGAACCGCCCACCACCTGCACCAGCGGCCGCGGCAGCCGGGGCTGCAGGAAGATCTCCATCGCCCCTCCGGACAGGCACGGGTTGACGACGACGCGTGCGCCGGGCGCCTCCGGAAACTCCCCCGCGTTCTCCGGGAGCACCCGCAGCAGCACGCTCTCGCCGTCGCGCATGGCGCCCAGCGCGGCGGCCCGCACCGAGCTCTCGGTGCACTGCCCTCCGACGAACCCCTCGATGCTGCCGTCGGCCAGGATGATGGCGTCGTCGCCGGCCCGCGCCGAGGCCGGCACCTGGGCGCGCACCACGGTGGCGTGGACGAACGGGATCCGGCCGGCGAGCAGCTCGCCGGCCCGGTCGTCGATCGCGGTGGTCACGGCCGGCTCCGTCAGATCGGCGGGCGGGCCTGGCCGCGCATGGCGTCCCAGACCCGCGACGGGGTCAGTGGCATGTCGGCGTGCCGGACGCCGAACGGCGCGAGCGCGTCGACGACGGCGTTGACGATGGCCGGCGGCGAGCCCACCGTCGCCGACTCCCCCACGCCCTTGGCTCCGATGGGGTGGTGCGGTGACGGCGTCACGGTGAAGCCGGTCTCCCAGTCGGGCACCTCGACCGCGGTGGGCAGCAGGTAGTCCATCAGGGAGCCGCCGAGGCAGTTGCCGTCCTCGTCGAACGCGATGATCTCCATCAGCGCCATGCCGACGCCGTCGGTGAGGCCGCCGTGGATCTGCCCCTCGATGATCATCGGGTTGATCCGGGTCCCGCAGTCGTCGACGGCGACGAACCGGCGCACCTTCACCTGCGCCGTCCCCGGATCGACGTCGACGACGCAGATGTAGGCACCGTGCGGATAGGTGAGGTTCGGCGGGTTGTAGGTGATCTGCGCCTCCAGCGCGCCCTCGTACCCCTCGGGGAGGTCGCCGGCGCCGTGCGCCCGCATGGCGATGTCCTGGATGGTCACCGCCGCGCTGGGGTCGCCGGCGACGTGGAACGCCCCCTTCTCCCAGACGAGGTCGTCGGCGGACACCTCGAGCATGCCTGACGCGACGATGCGGGCCTTGTCGCGCACCTTCCGGGCCACCAGCGCGGCGGCCGCGCCCGAGACCGGCGTGGAGCGGCTGCCGTAGGTGCCCAGGCCGAACGGCGTGTTGTCGGTGTCGCCGTGCACGACGTCGACGTCGGCGGGCGGGATGCCCAGCTCCTCGCCGACGATCTGCGCGAACGTCGTCTCGTGGCCCTGCCCCTGGCTCTGCACCGACAGCCGGACCACGGCCTTGCCCGTCGGGTGCACCCGCAGCTCGCAGCCGTCGGCCATGCCGAGGCCGAGGATGTCCATGTGCTTGCGCGGCCCGGCGCCGACGGCCTCGGTGAAGAACGAGACGCCGATGCCCATCAGCTCGCCGCGGGCCCGCTTCTCCGCCTGCTCGCGGCGCAGCTCCTCGTAGCCGGCCAGCCGCATCGCCTCGCGCATGGTGGGCTCGTAGTTCCCGGAGTCGTACACCCAGCCGGTCTTCGTCGTGTACGGGAACTGCTCGGGCTTGATGAAGTTCTTCAGCCGCAGCCGCACCGGGTCCATGCCGAGCTCGGCGGCGAGGCAGTCGACGATCCGCTCGACGAGGTAGACGGCCTCGGTGATGCGGAACGAGCAGGCGTAGGCGACGCCGCCGGGCGCCTTGTTCGTGTAAACGGCGGTCATGTGGCAGTAGGCGGCCTCGAGGTCGTAGCTGCCGGTGAAGACGCCGAAGAAGCCGGCCGGGTACTTCACCGGCGCGGCGGTGCCGTTGAACGCGCCGTGGTCGGCGATGACGTGAGTGCGGATGCCCAGGATGCGACCGTCGCGGGTGGCCGCGATCTCGCCGCGCATGACGTAGTCGCGGGCGAACCCGGTGCTGACCAGGTTCTCCGAGCGGTCCTCCATCCACTTCACCGGCTTGCCCGTGACGATCGAGCCGACCACCGCGCACACGTAGCCCGGGTAGATGGGCACCTTGTTGCCGAAGCCGCCGCCGATGTCGGGCGAGATGACCCGGATCTTGTGCTCCGGCAGCCCGGCGACGATCGCGTAGAGCGTCCGGTGCGCGTGCGGCGCCTGCGTCGTCGACCACAGCGTCAGACGGCCCTCGACGGGGTCGAAGTCGGCTACCGCTCCGCAGGTCTCCATCGGCGCCGGGTGCACCCGCGGGTACACGATGTCCTGCTCGACGACGACGTCGGCCTGGGCGAACACCGCCTCGGTGGCGGCGGCGTCACCGGTCTCCCAGTCGAAGCAGTGGTTGTCGGTCTTGCCCTCGATGTCGTCGCGGATGACCGGCGCGCCCTCCTCCAGCGCGCGGCGGACGTCGACGACCGGGTCGAGGAGGTCGTACTCGACCTCGATCAGCTCCAGCGCGTCGCGGGCGGAGTAGCGGTCCTCGGCCACGACGAACGCGACCTCCTGGCCCTGGAACCGCACCTTGTCCGTCACCAGGACGGCCTGGACGTCGTTGGACAGCGTCGGCATCCACGCGAGGTTCAGGCTCTCCAGCGTGGCGCCGGTGACGACGGCCTTCACCTTCGGGTGCGCCTCGGCCGCCGTGGTGTCGATGCCGACCAGCCGCGCGTGCGCGACCGGCGCCCGCAGGATGGCCAGGTGCAGCATGCCCGGCAGCTGGACGTCGTCGACGTAGTTGCCGCGGCCGCGGACGAACCGCGGGTCCTCCTTGCGCAGCATGCGGCCGTGGCCGACCGGGTGCTGGTCGTTGTCCTCGAAGCCGGCCGGCTTGTGGTCGTCGACGGTGGTCATGGCGCACCTCCGGTCGTGGCGGCCTCGGGCGGCGCGGCGTTCGCCTCGGCGCGGTCGGCCTCGTACGCCGCCGCCCAGCGGACCGAGCGGACGATGGTGGCATAGCCGGTGCACCGGCAGATCTGCCCGCTGATCGCCTCGCGGATCTCGTCGGGCGTCGGGTCCGGGTTCTCGTTCAGCAGGGCGCGCGCCGTCATCATCATGCCCGGGGTGCAGAAGCCGCACTGCAGGCCGTGGCACTCCATGAAGCCGCGCTGGACCGGGTCGAGCTCGCCGTTCTGCGCGAGTCCCTCGACGGTGCGGACCTCGTGCCCGCCGGCCATCGCCGCGAGCATGGTGCACGACTTCACCGGCTTCTCGTCGACCCAGACGACGCAGGTGCCGCAGTTGCTGGTGTCGCAGCCCCAGTGCGTGCCCGTCAGGCCGAGGACGTCGCGCAGGAAGTGCACCAGCAGCAGCCGGCCCTCGATCTCGCGGGTGACCTCCTCGCCGTTCACCGTCATCGAGACCTGCATGTCAGCCCCTCTCCCGCGCGCGCTCGACCGACCGGCGCAGCGCCCGTTTCGTCAGCTCACCGGCGAGGTGGCGCTTGTACGCCTCGCTGCCGCGCATGTCGGTGGCCGGGCGGCAGCCCTGGGCGGCGAGCTGGCCGGCCTCGTCGTACAGCTCCTCCGAGGGTTCGCTGCCGGTGAGCGCCGCTGAGATCTCCGGCAGGCCCGTCGTGTTCGGGCCGACGGCGGCCAGCCCGACCCGGGCGTCGGCGATGCGGCCGTCCGCGTCGAGCCAGACCGCGGCGCCGGCGGAGACGACCGCCCAGTCGCCGGCCCGCCGCTCGACCTTCTCGAACGCGCTGCCGCCGCGCTCGCGCACGGGGAACCGGATCTCGGTGAGGATCTCGTCGTCGCCGACGGCGGTCTCGTACGGGCCGCGGTGGAACTCCGTCATCGAGACGACCCGCTCGCCGTCGCGGCCGCGGATGACGCAGCGGGCGTCGAGCGTCGTGCACACCGCGGACAGGTCCTCGGACGGGTCGGCCTGGCACAGCGACCCGCCGAGCGTCCCCCAGTTCCGCACGACCGGGTCGGCGATGACCTTCTCGGCGTCGCGGAAGATCGGGAAGGCGCCGGCCAGCTCGTCGGACTCGAGCAGCTCACGGTGCCGGGTGAGCGCCCCGATGCGGATCTCGTCGGGCCCCACCTCGACGTAGCCGAGCTCGTCGTGCAGGTCGTTGATGTCGATGAGGTACTCGAAGTTGGCCAGGCGCAGCTTCATCATCGGCAGCAGGCTGTGGCCGCCGGCCACCAGGCGGGCGCTGCTGCCCAGGCGCTCCAGCAACCCGATGGCGTGATCGACGCTGGTGGCTCGCTCGTACTCGAAAGGCGCGGGTACCTGCATGCCGGACCCCCTCGTCCAGTGCTGATGGGATCAGCACACGCCCGGACGGCGGGGATGTCAACGGTGACCTAATCGATCGCTTAAGTCCCCGGGTCCGCGTACGCCGTGCGGCCGCGGACGACCGTGCGCAGGCAGCGCGGCAGCGGCACGTCCGGCGAGAGGTCGGGCAGCCCCGGCACGCCGGCCCGCGGGTCCGTCGACCACGCCGCCACCCGCTCGTCCGGCGCCTGGACGACCAGCTCGTACGGGACCTCCCAGACGGCGAACGACGCGAGCATGCCCGGCGCCAGCACACCGGCGTCCTCGACCCGCGCGGCCCGCCAGCCGCCCCTCGTCGCGGCCGAGAACGCCGCGCGGGCGCTGATGCGCTGCGACGGCGTCCGGTGCTGCGACGCCGCGCGCACCGTCTCCCAGCCGGCCAGCGGCGTCACCGGCGAGTCGGAGCCGAACGCGAGCAGGACGCCGGCCCGGGCCATGGCGGCGAACGGGTTCAGCGCGACGCCGCGGGCCGGGCCGAGCCGCTCGACGTACAGGCCGTCCGGGCCGCCCCAGAGCGCGTCGAAGGCGGGCTGCACGCTCGCGGCGACGCCGAGGCGGGCCAGCTCGGCGATCAGCAGGTCGTCGATCATCTCGACGTGCTCCAGCCGGTGCCGCGACCCGACGACGGCGGCCAGGCCGCACACCTGCGCGGCAGCCGCGATGGCCTCGACGGCGGTCCGGACCGCTTCGTCGCCGATGCAGTGGAAACCGGCCTGGATGCCGGCCCGGGTGCAGGCGACGACGTGCTCCGTGGCGGTCCGCAGGTCGAGGTAGGCCCGGCCGCGCTCGTCCGGCGCGTCGGCGTAGGGCGCGGAGAGCCGGGCGCTGCGCGAGCCGATGGAGCCGTCCAGATTGAGGTCGCCGGCCGCGCCCGCCGCGCCGAGCGCCTGCGCCTCGCCGACCGCCGTCGCCCCCCAGTAGCCGATGACGTCCGGCAGGCCGGGCGTGGCGCCGAGCGCGAGGACGGCGGTGAAGTCGGCGGGGTCGCCGATGTGCGGCGCGCCGATCTCGTGGACGGCGCCGATGCCCAGCGATGCGGCGTGGCGCAGCGCCTGCTCGCGCAGCTCGGCCATGCGCCCCGCCGGGACGGCGGACCGGGCGGCCTGGCGGGCCCGGTGGTGGGCGTCGCGGCGGACCAGGCCGTCGTCGTAGCCGTCGGCGCGGGCGATGGAGCGGTCGGCCGCAAGCAGCGTGCCGGAGACGGCGGCGGTGTGGACGTCGCGGCGGGCGAGGTACACGGGGGCGTTGCCCGCGGCGCGGTCGAGCTCGTCGGGGGTGGGCGCGCCGCCGTCGGGCCAGCCGTCCTCCTCCCAGCCGAAGCCGAGGATCGCCTCGCCCGGGCGCTCCTTCGCCCGCTGGGCCACCAGGTCGAGGAGGGCCGCCCGGCCGGCCGTGCCGGTCAGGTCGAGCCCGTCGCGGGCCAGGCCGGTCTCCGTCAGGTGCACGTGCGCGTCGACGAACGCGGGCGCCACCAGCGCGTCCTCCAGGTCGACGACCTCGTCGGCCGCGTCGACGTGCGTGCGCGCGGCGCCCTCGGCGCCCACCCAGGCGACGGTGTCGTCCACCACCAGCATCGCGGTGGCGAACGGGTCGGCGGGGCTGTGGATGCGGCCGTTGCGGTAGAGCGTCGTCGTCACCCCGCCGATTCTCCCTGCCACCCGGCGCGACCTTGTCGGTGGGTCGCGAGAGGCTAGGCCCATGTCCGACGTCCTGACCCGCCGCCAGCTGGGCCGCGCCACCCTGGCCCGGCAGCTGCTGCTCGCCCGCGCCGACCGTCCCGTGCTCTCGGTCGTCGAGCACCTCGGCGGCCTGCAGGCGCAGCAGCCGTTCTCGCCGTACTACCAGCTGTGGTCGCGGCTGCGCGGGTTCCGGCCGTCCGCGCTCGCCGGCCTGCTGCTCGACCGGTCGGTGGTGCGCATCGCGGCGCAGCGCGGCACCATCCACCTGCTCTCCGCGTCCGACGCCCTCGCGCTGCGGCCGTGGGTACAGCCGCTCTACGACGCCGACCTGCGCACCAACTCCCTGCACGCCCGCGCCCTCACCGGCGTCGACCTCGCGCCCGTCGCCGCGGCCGCCCGGACCCTCGTCGACGCCGAGCCGCGCACCATGGCCGAGCTCGGCGCCCTGCTCGCCCCGTCCTGGCCGTCCGTCGACGCCACGCACCTCGCCCACGCGGCCCGCGGCCTGCTGACGCTGGTGCAGGTGCCGCCCCGTGCGGTGTGGGGGCAGAGCGGCCAGACCCGGCTGACGACCATCGAGCGCTGGCTCGGCCGGCCGCTCGACCCCGCCCCGTCGCCGGCCGGGTTCGTGCTCCGCTACCTCGGCTCCTTCGGCCCGGCGTCGGTCGCAGACGTGCAGACGTGGTGCGGGCTGACCCGGCTCCGCGAGGTCGTCGAGCCGCTGCGCCCGTCGCTGCGGGTGTTCCGCGACGATTCCGGCCGCGAGCTGTTCGACCTCCCCGACGCGCCCCGCCCGCCCGCCGACACCCCGGCGCCGGTCCGGTTCCTGCCCGACTTCGACAACGTGCTCCGCTCCCACGCCGACCGCACCCGCATCATCGACGACGTCTCCCGCAAGCGCATGAACCGCCGCAACGGCGTGGTGCCGCACGCCCTCCTCGTCGACGGCGAGGTCGCCGGCTGGTGGCGCATCGAGGACGAGGTGCTCGCGGTCACGCCGTACCGGCCGCTCACCGCCGCCGAGACGGCCGAGGTCGAGGCGGAGGGGCGGCAGCTGCTGGCGTTCGCTCTGTCGGACGGGTCCGCCGCCCCCGCGGAGGCCGCGTCCGGCACCGCGTCGGCGGCCGCCGTTCCGGCTGCGGCTGCGGCTGCCGTTCCGGCTGCGGCTGCGAAAGTGCGGGTGATGCCCGTCGAATGAAGACGCACGTGCTTCCAGAGCTATCGCCGCCGCTCCCCTGCGGGCGGCGGGTTACCGGCAAGGTCACCAGCGGCGACTCGGACCGGTAGGCCAGGTGCGGCCAGACGTCGGCCGTGCGCTGGCCGGCCCAGCGCCCGTCGGCCCAGCATCGGTCGCTCGAACGTCGGTCGCTCGAACGTCGGTCGCGCGAACGTCGGTCGGTCACCGGCCGGTCGTGCGCGGGCGTTGGTCGTGCGCCCGTCGGCCGGTCGCGCGCCGGTCGAGCCCGCGTCGGTCGTGCGCTGGTCGGCCGTGCGCTGGTCGGTCGAGCGTCGGTCGGTCACCGGCCGGTCGTGCGCGGGCGTTGGTCGTGCGCCCGTCGGCCGGTCGAGCCCGCGTCGGCCGAGCGCTGGTCGGTCGTCGGCTGAGCGCTCACCCTCCACTTCCCGCTCCATCTCCCGCTCCGCTTCTCCCCCTGGGATCCTCCTGGGCGGCGCCGGTCAGCGGCGAGGTCGCATGATCAGCGCGGCGACGTGGTACGCGCACGGCTCGTCCCACGGGTTGGCGTACGTGTGCGACACGTCGGCGGCGAAGTAGATCGAGTCGCCGGCGGCGAGGTCGTGCTCGTCGTCGCCGAGGGTGAGGTGGAGGCGGCCCGACTCGACGACCACGTACTCGTGCGACCCCGCCGCGTACGCCGGGTACTCGCCGGGCGCGGAACCGGGCGGCAGTTCGGTCCGCACCCACTCGAAGTTCACCCCGGGCACGACCGGCGTCAGGATGGTGCGCCGCCAGCCCTCCGGGGCGACGGCGACGTCGTGGTCGGCGGCGCGGCGGACGATCACCCGCGGGACGTCGTCGGGGTCGAGCAGCGAGGACATCGGCGTGCCGAGCGCCCGGGCGATCCGGTCCAGCACCACGACGGTCGGCGCCTTGCGGCCGTGCTCGACCGACCACAGCATGCTGGCGCTCACGCCGGCCCGCTCGGCCAGCGCGCTCATCGGCCACGACCGCTGCAGCCGGGCGTCGGTGATGCGGCGGCCGAGCGCGACGAGATCCATGCGTTCACTATAATGAGGTGTGGTTCTCTATAGCGAATCTCCCGAGGTGACCATCCGGCCCGCCCGCGCCGCCGACCTGCCCGCCGTCGCGGCGATCTTCGCCCACTACGTGCGCACCAGCGTCGTCACGTTCGAGGAGACGCCGCCCACGGCCGCCGACTGGGCGGACAAGCTCGCCGACCTCCACGACCGCGGCCTGCCGTTCCTCGTGGCCGACGTCGCCGGCACCGCGGAGACCGCCGGCCCCGCGGACGCAGGCGGCACCGCGGACGCAGGCGGCACCATGGACACCCGCAGCGGCGCCCACACCGGCAGCACCGTCGCCGGCTATGCCTACGCCGCACCGTGGCGGCCCAAGCCCGCCTACCGGCACACCGCCGAGAACACCGTCTACCTCTCCCCCGCGCACACGGGACGCAGCCTCGGCCGGGCGTTGCTGACGGCGCTCGTGGAGGCCTGCGCGACGGCCGGGGTGCGCCGACTGGTCGCCGTCGTCGTCGACGAGGACGCGAGCCCGAGCCCGAACCCGTCGCTCGCCCTGCACCGGGCGCTGGGCTTCGCCGTGGCCGGCCGCCTGACCGCCGTGGGGCACAAGCACGGCCGCTGGCTCGACACCGTCCTCCTTGAGCGGGATGTCTTCTTGCCCTGACAGCAAATCAACGCAAGAATTACGTCAAGGCGAGCCTCACGAGGGACGTCTTCTGTCACCGTACCCGGGTTCGAGGAGGTTCACCGATCGTGGCCGAACAGCTCACCATCACCGCCGGCGAGGTCCACGCGGTTCTGGGCAGGCACCTGCTCACGGACGGCTTCAAGCTCGTCCTCGACACCGACGCCAGTCAGGGCAGTTGGCTGGTCGACGCGCGCGACGGCAAGCGCTACCTCGACATGTACACGTTCTTCGCGTCCGCGCCGCTGGGCTGCAACCCGCCCGGGCTCGTCGACGATCCGGCGTTCATGGAGCTGCTGGCGCGCGTGGCGGCGAACAAGCCGGCCAACTCCGACGTCTACTCGGTGCACCTAGCCGAGTTCACCGAGACGTTCGCGCGCGTCCTCGGCGACTCGCGGCTGCCGCACCTGTTCTTCGTCGAGGGCGGCGCGCTCGCCGTCGAGAACGCACTCAAGGTCGCGTTCGACTGGAAGAGCCGGCACAACGAGGCCAACGGCCGCGACGCCGCGCTGGGCACGAAGATCATGCACCTGACGAAGGCCTTCCACGGCCGCAGCGGCTACACCATGTCGCTGACGAACACCGAGCCGAACAAGACCGCCCGGTTCCCGCAGTTCGACTGGCCGCGCATCGACGTCCCGGCCATCACGTTCCCGCTCGAGGAGCACCTGGCGGAGGTCGAGGCCGCCGAGCAGCACGCCCTGGCCCAGGCCCGGCGCGCCTTCGCGGACCACCCGCACGACATCGCCGCTTTCATCTGCGAGCCGATCCAGGGCGAGGGCGGCGACAACCACATGCGCCCTGAGTTCCTGCAGGCCATGCAGGCGCTGGTGCACGAGCACGACGCGCTGTTCATCGTCGACGAGGTGCAGACGGGCACCGGCACGACGGGCACGGCGTGGGCCTACCAGCAGCTCGGCCTGCAGCCCGACATCGTCGCGTTCTCGAAGAAGGTGCAGGTCGGCGGCATCATGGCCGGCGGTCGCGTGGACGAGGTCGCCGACAACGTGTTCGTGGTGTCGGGCCGCATCAACTCGACATGGGGCGGTGGGCTGGCCGACATGGTCCGGTCGCGCCGGCTGCTGGAGCTGATGGAGCAGGACGGCCTGATCGAGGCGGCCGGCCCGAAGGGCGAGCGGTTCGTCGCCGGCCTGCGCGCCGTCGCGGCCGAGACGGGCGCCGTCGGCAACGTACGCGGCCGCGGCCTCATGGTCGCCGCCGACCTGCCCGACGTCGACACGCGCAATGCGGTCGTCGCGGACCTGCGGGAGAACGAGCAGGTGCTCGCGCTGCCGTGCGGCGAGCGGGCGATCCGCTTCCGTCCCGCCCTGTCGGTGACCGATGATGAGATCGACCTCGCCGTCGCGGCGTTCGGCCGCGTCGTCGCCCGTCAGTCCGTCCGCGTCAGCTGAACACCCGAGGAGCAGAACCACCGATGTCCCGCACTGTCACCTCGGTCGTCGACGGCCAGGCCGTTCCCGGCGACCGCACCGTCGCCAGCCTCAACCCCGCGGACCTCGACGACGTCGTCGGTGAGGTGAGCCTCGCACCGGGGCGCATCTTCACCGCCGCCGCCTCCGTCGCCCGCAACGCCCAGCGGGCCTGGGCCGACGTCCCGGCGCCGGTCCGCGGCCGGGCCATCGCCCACATCGGCCGCGTTGTCGAGGAGAACGCCGAGAGCCTCGCCCGGCTGGTCACCCGCGAGATCGGCAAGCCGTACGCCGAGGCGCTCGGCGAGGTCCGCGAGATCGTCGACACCTGCGACTTCTTCCTCGGCGAGGGCCGCCGCCTGTACGGCCAGACGGTCCCCAGCGAGATGCCCGACAAGCAGCTGTTCACCTTCCGCAACCCGGTCGGCACGGTCGCCGTCATCACCGCCGGCAACTTCCCGGTCGCGGTGCCGTCCTGGTACATCGTCCCGGCGCTGCTCACCGGCAACACCATCGTGTGGAAGCCGGCCGAGTACTCCGCGGTCGTCTCGAACGCCTTCCACGACCTGTTCGTCAAGGGCGGCGGGCTGCCCGACGGCGTGTTCAACCTGGTGCACGCCGACGGCGCCGAGACGTACGCGGGGCTGCAGGAGTCGCTGGAGCTGGGCTACATCGACAAGGTCGGCTTCACCGGCTCGTCCGAGGTGGGCCGCGAGATCGGTGCGCTCACGGGCCGGCACCTGCAGACCGCCTGTCTCGAGCTGGGCGGCAAGAACCCGCTGGTCGTCGCGCCGAGCGCCGACCTCGACCTCGCCGTCGAGGGAGCGCTGTTCAGCGGCTTCGGCACCGCCGGCCAGCGCTGCACGTCGCTGGGGACGGTCATCGTGCACGAGTCGCTGCACGACGAGTTCCTGCGCCGTTTCACCGCCGCGGTCGACGCGGCCGCCGTCGGCGACCCAAGCCAGGACGTCCTCATGGGCCCGCTGCTCGACGCGAAGTTCGCCGAGCGGTACGAGAAGTTCCTCGGCTGGGTCCAGCCGCAGCACACCGTGCTCGGGCGCACCGGCCGCATCACCGCCGCCAACCCGCGCCACGGCTTCGTCGGCGACCCCGCGAAGGGCCTGTTCTACCACCCGGTGGTGGTCGACGGCGTCAGCCCCGGCGACGAGCTGTTCGACCAGGAGACGTTCGGCCCCATCGTCGGCGTCACGTCGTACAGCACGCTCGACGAGGCCATCGACCTCGCCAACGCGCCCGGCTACGGCCTGTCCAGCAGCATCTACACGACCGACCCGGCCGACGCGTTCGCGTACCGGCGCGGCATCTCCGCCGGCATGGTGAGCATCAACAACTCCACGTCCGGCGCCGAGGCGCACCTGCCGTTCGGCGGCAACGGCAAGTCGGGCAACGGGTCGCGGCAGTCCGGCATCTGGGTGCTCGACCAGTTCACCCGCTGGCAGTCGGTGAACTGGGACTACTCCGGGCGGCTGCAGAAGGCGCAGATGGACGTCGCCGACCTCGACGCCGACCTCGGCTTCCGGCTCGACGAGTCGTGAGCACCCCGGCCGCGCTCGAGCAGGCGCTGTTCACGGCGATCGAGGCGCTGCCCGCGGCGGCGCCGTCGAGCGACGAGGACGACGGCGTCCTGCGCGGCGTCTTCGACGCCCAGGTGACCAGCCGGCACCTGGACGTCGTCGCGCGGGAGCTGCGGGCGGCCGGGCGCGGCTTCTACACCATCGGGTCGGCCGGTCACGAGTCGAACGCCGTGGTCGCGACGGCGCTGCGGCCCAGCGACCCGGCGCTGCTGCACTACCGCTCGGGCGGCTTCTACGCCGCCCGGGCGGCCCAGGTGCCGGGCAGCACGCCGGTCCGCGACGTGCTGCAGAGCCTCATGGGCGCCGCCGACGAGCCGATCGCCGGCGGCCGGCACAAGGTGTTCGGCCACGCCGCGCTGTCGATCGTCCCGCAGACCTCGACCATCGCCTCGCACCTGCCGCGCGCCGTCGGGCTGGCGGTCGCGCTGCACCGGGCGCACCGGCTCGGCGTGCCCACGTCCTGGGCCGACGACGCGGTCGTGGTCTGCTCGTTCGGCGACGCGTCGGCGAACCACTCGACCGCCGTCGGCGCCGTCAACACCGCCCTGAACACGGCGTACGGCGGGCTGCCGGTGCCGATCCTGTTCGTCTGCGAGGACAACGGCATCGGCATCTCGGTCCCGACCCCGGCCGGCTGGATCGAGACGTCCTACGGCTCGCGGCCCGGCCTCACCTACGTCCAGGCCGACGGCGCCGACACCAGGACGGCGCTGACGGCGGCCCGGCGGGCGGCCGGCTACGTCCGCGAGCAGCGCCGGCCCGCGTTCCTGCACCTGCGCACCGTCCGCTACCTCGGGCACGCCGGCAGCGACGCCGAGATCGGCTACCGCACGCCGGCCGAGATCGCCGCCGACCACGCCCGCGACCCGATCCTCGGCACCGCCCGCGCGCTGGTCGCGTCCGGCGCCGCGACACCCGCCGAGCTGATCGCCCGGTACCGCGAGCTGCGCGCCGAGGTCGACGTCGTCGCCGACGAGCTGAACGGCGCCCGCACGCTCGGGTCGGCGACGGAGATCGTCGCGCCGCTCGCCCCGCGCACGCCCGACGCCGTCGCCCGGGCCGCCACCGACCTGTACGACGAGGCCCGCGCGAAGCAGCCGGCCACGCTGGCCGAGTCGATCAACGCCACGCTGTCGGCCGCCCTCGAGCGCGACCGCCGCGTCGTCGTGTTCGGCGAGGACGTCGGGCGCAAGGGCGGCGTGTACGGCGTCACCCGCGGCCTGGCCCGCAAGCACGGCCGCGCCCGGGTGTTCGACACGCTGCTGGACGAGCAGTCGATCCTCGGCCTCGGGCTGGGCGCCGGGCTGGCCGGGCTGGTCCCCGTCCCGGAGATCCAGTACCTCGCCTACCTGCACAACGCCGAGGACCAGCTGCGCGGCGAGGCGGCATCCCTGGCGTTCTTCTCCACCGGGCAGTACCGCAACCCGCTGGTCGTCCGCATCGCCGGGCTCGCCTACCAGCGCGGCTTCGGCGGGCACTTCCACAACGACAACGGCGTGGCGGTGCTGCGCGACATCCCCGGCCTGGTGGTCGCCTGCCCGTCCCGCGGCGACGACGCGGCGGCCATGCTGCGCACCTGCCTGGCCGCGGCCGCCGTCGACGGGACGGTGTCGGCGTTCCTCGAGCCCATCGCGCTCTACCACACCCGTGACCTGCACTCCGACGGCGACGGCGGCTGGCTCGCGGCCGACGCGGGCGAGCACGTGCCGATCGGCCGGGCCCGCGTGCACGGCGCCGGGGCCGACCTCACCATCGTCACGTTCGGCAACGGCGTGCCGATGAGCCTGCGGGTGGCCCGCCGCCTCGCCGACCGGAAGATCAGCGCCCAGGTGCTGGACCTGCGCTGGCTGGCGCCGCTGCCGGTCGAGGACATCGTCCGCGAGGCCAACCTCACCGGCAAGGTGCTGGTGGCCGACGAGACCCGGCACTCCGGCGGCGTCGGCGAGGGGGTCGTCACGGCGCTGGTGGAGTCCGGGTACGACGGCCGCATCGCCCGCGTCGCCAGCCACGACAGCTTCGTGCCGCTGGGCAGCGCCGCGAGCCACGTGCTGCTCGGAGAGCAGCACATCGAGACGGCCGCCGTCGAGCTGGCCGAGAAGGAGTGACATGACCTCGCCCCTGGAGCTGCTGAGCGTCGACCACCTGCTCAGCGAGGAGGAGCGCGACCTGCGCGACGCCGTCGCCCACTTCGTCGACGACCGCGTCCGCCCGTCGATCGCGGACTGGTACGAGTCGGGGCTCTCCGAGAGCGCCGTCCGCGAGCTGGCGCTGGAGGCCGGGAAGCTCGGGCTGCTCGGCATGCACCTCACCGGGTACGGCTGCGCCGGCACGAACGCCGTCTCGTACGGCCTCGCCTGCATGGAGCTGGAGGCCGGCGACTCCGGCGTCCGGTCGCTGGTGTCGGTGCAGGGGTCGCTGGCGATGTTCGCGATCTGGAAGTTCGGGTCCGAGGAGCAGAAGCAGCAGTGGCTGCCGGGCATGGCCGAGGGCTCGCTGATCGGCTGTTTCGGCCTGACGGAGCCCGACTTCGGCTCGAACCCGGCCGGCATGCGCACGCGCGCCCGCCGCGACGGCGACGACTGGGTGCTCGACGGCACCAAGATGTGGATCACCAACGGCTCCGTCGCCGACGTCGCCGTCGCCTGGGCCCGCTGCACCGACGACGACAAGGTGCGCGGCTTCCTCGTCCCGGCGGGCACGCCCGGGTTCTCGGCCCCGAAGATCGGCAAGAAGCTGTCGCTGCGCGCGTCGGTGACCAGCGAGCTCGTGCTCGAGGGCGTCCGGCTGCCGGCCGACGCCGTCCTGCCGGAGGTGTCGAGCCTGCGCGGGCCGCTGTCGTGCCTGAACGAGGCCCGGTTCGGCATCGTGTTCGGCGCGCTCGGCGCGGCCCGCGACTGCCTGGCCGCGGCCATCTCGTACGCGCAGACCCGTGAGGTGTTCGACCGCCCGCTCGCCGCGTTCCAGCTCACCCAGGCCAAGCTCGCCGACATGGCGCTGGAACTGCAGAAGGGCTACCTGCTCGCGCTGCACCTCGGCCGGCTGAAGGACGACGGCGTGCTGCGGCCGGAACAGGTCAGCCTCGGCAAGCTGAACAACGTGCGGGAGGCGCTGGCGATCGCCCGCGAGTGCCGCACCATTCTCGGCGCCAACGGCATCACGCTGGAATACCCGGTCCTGCGGCACGCCAACAATCTGGAGTCGGTGCTGACGTACGAGGGCACCAGCGAGGTGCACCAGCTCGTCATCGGTCAGGCGTTGACGGGCCAGAGCGCATTCAGCTGATGTGATGCCGGTCACGCTTTATCACGCACCGTGACGGCGAATCGTGCGGCGTCACGCATTGTCACAATCAGCAGCTCTGACCAGGCAGGACGCCCGCTTTCGGGATGCGGACCGGGCCGTTCGGGGCTACTCTCGAAACGTATCGGCCGCCGGGCGATGTCCGGCGGTAAGGGGGGCAAAGGGCCGGAATGCCGTGCTGGGCTCGCGCGGCATCCGGCCCACTTTCTTGTGCCCGTCAGGCCGTCATCGGCCGGTTCTCGTAGGCCGTCGACAGCACGATGGTGGTGCGGGTCGACACGTTGGCCGACGAGCGGATGCGGGCCAGCAGGTCCTCGAGGTCGGCGGGCCGGCCGACCCGCACCTTGAGGATGTAGTTCTCGTCGCCGGCGACGGAGTAGCAGGCCTCGATCTCGGGCACGCCGGCCAGCCGGTCGGGCGAGTCGTCGGGCTGGCTGGGATCGATCGGCTTGATGGAGATGAACGCCGTCAGCGGCAGCCCGACCGCCTCGTGGTCGACGACCGCGGAGTAGCCGCGGATGACACCGCGCTCCTCGAGCCGGCGGACCCGCTGGTGCACGGCCGACGTGGACAGGCCGGTGGACTTGCCGAGATCGGTGTAGCTCATCCGGCCGTCCCGCATCAGCAACGCCACGATCTTCCTGTCGATGTCCTCCACGTGTGCACTCTACTGGCCGCCCGGACCGTACTGCTTCCGCGCCACGCTGGCACGATGTCGGCATGGACCTTGCCGCGGCGCGTGCCCTCTTCGACCCCGAGCCTGGCTGGCTGAACACCGCGAGCTACGGGCTGCCACCGTCCACGGCGTGGGATGCGCTGCAGTCGGCGCTGGACGAGTGGCGGCACGGGCGGGTGTCGTGGGAGGGCTGGGGCGAGTCGACGGGGCGGGCGCGGGCGGCGTTCGCGCGGCTGGTCGGGGTGGCCGAGGCCGACGTCACGACGGGCGCGCAGGTGTCGCAGCTGGTCGGTCTGCTGGCGGCGTCGGTGCCCGACGGCACGGTCGTGCTGGCGCCCGAGGAGGACTTCACGTCGCTGCTGTTCCCCTGGCTGGCGCAGGCGCATCGCGGCGTCGAGGTGCGGACGGCGCCGGCTGCGCGCCTGGCCGCGGCGGTGACGCCCGACGTCGACGTGGTGGCGTTCAGCGTCGTGCAGTCGGCGACCGGCGTGATCGCGGACGTCGACGGCGTGCTGGCGGCGGCGCGGTCGGCCGGCGCCGTCACCGTCGCCGACGCGACCCAGGCGGTGGGGTGGCTGCCCATCGACGCGGGTCGATTCGACGCTCTCGTGGCCGGTGGCTACAAGTGGCAGCTCTCGCCTCGGGGTACGGCGTTCCTGGTGACGACGGCGCAGTTGCGGTCGCGGGTGGTGCCGTCGCAGGCGGGATGGTGGGCGGGCGACGATCCGCACGGGTCGTACTACGGGCCGCCGCTGCGGCTGGCGTCCGACGCGCGGCGGCTGGACCTGTCGCCGGCGTGGTTCTCGTGGGTCGGCGCGGCGCCGGCGCTGGAGCTGCTGGAGGCGGTGACCATCGAGGCGGTCCACGACTGGAACGTCGGGCTGGCGAACCGGTTCCGGGCCGGGCTGGGACTGCCGACGGGCGACTCCGCGATCGTGTCGGTCGACGTGCCCGATGCCGCGCGGCGGCTGGAGGCGGCCGGGGTGCGGGCGGCGGTGCGCGACGGGCGGCTGCGGGTGTCGTTCCACCTGTACTCGTCGGAGGCCGACGTCGATGCCGCGGTCGCCGCGCTCACCCGGCGGGGGTGAGGCCGGCCGCCGCCGGGCTTCCGTACGGTCGGCGCCATGGACCAGACGGTGGTCAACGTCGACAACTTCGTCCGCGCCGAGACCGAACGCATGTTCACGGCGATCCTGCGCGACAGCGGCGGTGTGAACGCCTGGGCGCACAACCGGACACCCACGCCGCTGGACCACCAGCCGGTGATCAGGCAGAACCGCGACACGTTGTACAGCGCCGTGCTGGCCGACATCGGCGCCGGCGCCACGCTGACCCTGCCCGACGCTGGCGGCCGCTACCTGTCGGCGATGCCGATCAACCAGGACGGCTACGTCGACGACGTGTTCCACGGCGCCGGTGAGCACCGGCTCGACCAGGACCGCTTCGGCACGAGACACGTGGTGGTGGCGGTCCGTGCCCTCGTGGATTCCACCGATCCCGCCGACGTGGCCGAGGTCAACGCGCTGCAGGACCGGGTGCGCCTCGACGCGGGGTCCGCCGAGCCGTTCGTCCCGCCCGGCTACGACGAGGCGTCGTTCACCGCGACCCGCGACGCCCTGCTGGCGCTGGCCCGCGGCGTCCCCAGCTTCGACCGATCCTTCGGGGCGCGTGGCGAGGTCGACCCCGTCCGGCACCTCATCGGTGCGGCGGCCGGCTGGGGCGGCCTGCCCGACCGTGAGGCGATGTACCTCAACGTGGACCCCGGCCTGCCGGCGTCGGGCGCCTACCGCCTGACGGTCGCCGACGTCCCGGTCGACGGCTTCTGGTCGATCTCCCTCTACGGCGCCGACGGCTACTTCCCGCGCGACAGCGGCCCGGTGGTGAGCGTCAACGACCGCACGGCCCGGCGCGACGCGGACGGATCGGTCACCGTCCACTTCGGCGGCGACCCGGGCCGGCCGAACCGGCTGCCGCTCGTGGACGGCTGGAACTACGTCGTCCGTCTCTATCGCCCGCGCGCCGAGGTCCTCGACGGCAGCTGGACGTTCCCGGTGGTCACGAGCGGGTGAACGCCCGGCTGTCACACTTGCGCCGTTCCATCCGTCCCCTTGTCGGACCCGACCGGCAGACTGGTCGCGGGCACCGAGATCACGCACCTGGATGGAGAGTCACATGATCGACCTCGACGGTTTCCGCTCGACCCTCACCGGCCGCGCCTACGCGCCCGGCGACGACGGCTACGACGACGTGCGGCAGCCGTGGAACCTGGCCATCGACCAGCGTCCCGCGGTCGTCGTGGTGGCCGAGACCGCCGCCGACGTGCAGGCCGCGGTCCGGCTGGCGCGCGAGAACGGCGTGTCGTTCTCGGTGCAGTCCTCCGGCCACGGCGCGGTGCGGCCCAACGACGACGGCGTGGTGCTCAACGTCACCCGGCTCACCGGGGTCGACGTCGACGCCGGGCGCAAGGTGGCCCGCATCGACGCCGGCGCCCGCTGGCGGGGCGTCCTCGAGGTGGCCGCGCCGCACCAGCTGGCCGGGCTGTCCGGCACCGCGCCCACCGTCGGCGCCGTCGGCTACACCCTGGGCGGCGGCATCGGCCTGCTCATGCGCCGGTTCGGCTTCGCCGCCGACAGCGTGGTCGGCGCCGACGTCGTCACCGCCGACGGCGCGCTGGTGCGGGCGAGCCACGACGAGAACCCCGACCTGCTCTGGGCGCTCAAGGGCGGCGGCGGCAACTTCGGCGTCGTCACGTCGCTCGAGGTGCAGCTCTACGACGTGCCGGCGGTGCACAACGGCTCGCTGCTCTACCCGGGCGCGCGGGCCGCCGAGGTGCTGCGGGCGTGGGCCGACTGGACCGGCCAGGTCTCCGACGACGTCACCTCCGCCGTCATGGTCATGACGTTCCCGCCCATCCCGGCGGTGCCCGAACCGCTGCGCGGCCAGCACGTCGCCGCCCTCCGGGCCACCATCGCCGGCGACGACGGGTCGGCGCTCGAGCCGCTGCGGGCGGCGCTCGGCGAGCCGCTCATGGGCGGGTTCCGCACGCAGACGTACCTCGAGGCGGCGCTGTCCGGCAGCGAGCCCACCGACCCCATGCCCACCGCCGGGCGCAGCACCGGCGTGGCAGAGCTCACCGACGCCGCCATCGACGGGCTGCTCGAGCTGGTGGCGCCGGGCTCGCCGGTCCCGGGCGTCGACATCCGTCACCTCGGCGGTGCCGCGGCGAAGGAGCAGGACGGCCCGCTCTCCCACCGCGACACCCCCTACATCGCGGCGGCCAACGCGCTGGCCGCCACGCCGGAGCAGCGCGCCGCCGTCCAGCAGCGCCTCGACGACGGGTTCGGCGCGCTGGCGGCGCACACGCGCCCCGTCGGCGCGCTGAACTTCCTCCACGCCGGCTCGACGCCCGAGGTCGTCCGGTCCGCCTTCTCCGACGGCGCCTGGCAGCGGCTGCAGGAGGTCAAGCGCACCTGGGACCCGGAGAACGTCTTCCGGTTCACGCACAACATCGCGCCGGCCGGCTGAGCGGCCGAGCCGGGCAGCTGTGGTGCGGCGGGGGTGACACCAACGCCAACAGTTGGCGCTGAGGTCACCCCCGCGCCGAACAGAGGCCGACGTGCCAGCCGAGCCGGGCCGGGCCGGGCGCTGCGCTCGTGCACGACGCGCGCCGGCCCCGCCGGCCGGTCCTCACTGCGACTGCTCGGCCACCTCATCAGCCGTCAGCCGGGGACGAGCGGCAGCGGCCGGGCCGCGGGCGGTGGCCGCGCCCACCGGATCGGCCGGGCGCCGCCAGTGCCAGTCGGTCAGGGCCTGGTAGGCGGCGGCCACGGCGAGCAGGCGGTCCTCGGCGTACGGGAGGCCGCCGAGAATGGCACCGATCGGCAGTCCGCCGGAGAACCCGATCGGCAGCGCCAGCTCCGGCAGCCCGACGATGTCGAACGGCACCGGCGACGTCTGCACCACGACGTCGCACTGGGCGAACAGCGAGTCGAGCACCCGCGTCAGCAGCACCAGTTTGGCCCGCTGGCCGGTCACGTACTCGTCGGCGCCCATCAGCGCGCCCTGCAGCCAGCTGGTCAGCGACACCCCGAACAGCCGCAGGTCCTGGCGCAGGTACGGCACGAACGGCTCGGACCGCTCCGGCAGCCGGACGTCGTTGAAGCGGCCGGTCAGCAGGTCCCATTCGTCCGGCAACGTCACGTCCACCACGGAGACGCCCTCGACGCCGGCCAGGGTCGAGAGGAACTCCCGCCGCGCCGCCGCCGTCGGGCTCGACCCGGACGTGTAGCCGGGGACGACGCCGATGCGGGTCGGCCAGCGCAGCCTCAGCCGCTTCCCGCGGTACACCGGCGTGGCCGCGGCGACGAGGTCCGGCACCGGCGGCAACCCCTGCGTGCGAGGGTCGGCGGCGTCCGGGCCGGCCATCGCGGCCAGCATGATCGCCGCGTCCTTCGCGTCGCGGGCCAGCGGGCCCGGGTGGTCGCGCGAGTACGTCAGCGGCACGATCCCGTACAGCGACGCCCGGCCCATGGTCGGCTTGAGGCCGGTGAGGTTCTGGGCGTTCGACGGCGCCGTGATCGAGCCGCCGGTCTGCGTGCCGATGCCCGACGTCGCCAGCCGCGCCGCCACGGCGGTCGCCGTCCCCGTCGAGGAGCCGCCCGGGTTGGTCGACGGGTCGTCCGGGGTCCAGGCGTTCACCGTCGTCACGACACCGGCCGGCGTGGTCGCCCGGGTGGTCGCCAGCGGGCCCATCTGGGTCTTGCCGAGCACGATCCCGCCGGCCGACCGCAGCCGGGCGACGGCGGTCGCGTCGAACGGCGGGACGAAGTCGGCGAAGACGAACGAGTTCGCGGTCGTCGGCACGCCGGACGTGTAGTAGTTGTCCTTGATCGCCAGCGGAATGCCGTGCAGCGGGCCGTGGTAGTGACCGCGCCGCAGCGCCCGCACCGCGGCGGCCGCCTGCTCCCCCAGCACCAGGTTGAACGCCTGATACGTGCCATCGAACGCGGCGATGCGGCCGAGGTACGCCTCCAGCAGCGTCTCCGGCCGCAGCGTCCCGGCCCGCAGCAGGTAGGCCGCCTCGGCGACGGTCAGCTCGGCCGGGTCGGCGAGGGCCTCCGGGCGCGGCGGCGTGTACGCGTCGGGGTGCGGCCCGGTGCGGCCCGTCGCCGTGGCGGGCCCGCCGTAGGCCACCCGCGGCAGCCCGACGGTGCCGGCGACGGCCGCGCCGGCCGACAGCACGGCCATGCGGGCGACGAACGAGCGGCGGTCGACGTGGACGTCCTGCGGGGCGGTCATGCGTCCCGCCAGGCGGTGGCGATGGACGGGTACAGCATCGGCGCCGCCTGCTGCGACAGCTCGACGGCCTGCTCGGCGGGGGTGCCGGACGGCGCCGGCGGCACCCAGGCGCTGATCTCGGCCAGTGACCTCCGCGCGAACGAGCGCAGCGACGCCAGGACGGCGGCCTGGCCGGGCGCCCCGGTCTCCGGATCGGGTTCGGCGCCGGGCGGCAGCTGGTCCAGGTCGATGCCGACGGCGGCGAGCCGGGCACGGATCATCACGTCGAGCTCGGCGTCGGACGGTGGGGTGGGCGCCATGTCGCTCCTCGAGGTGGTCGGGACGGGTCCGCGGACCACGCTCGCGCGCGGCGATGTCGGCGTTATGTCCGCAAGGTCACGTATCCATGATCATGAGGGCTCGCGGCCGCCGGTTCAATGCCTCGACGCCGTCGTCGGTGGTGACGACGATGTCCTCGATGCGCGCGCCGTAGCGCCCGGCCAGGTAGAACCCCGGCTCGACGGAGAACGCCATGCCCGGCTCCAGCGGCGTGGTGTTGCCGGCGACGATGTACGGGTCCTCGTGCGTCTCCAGCCCGATGCCGTGGCCGGTGCGGTGGATGAAGTACTCCCCCAGCCCGGCCGCCACCAGCACGTCGCGCGCCGCCGCGTCGACCGACTCGGCGGTGACGCCGGGCCGGACGTGCGCCACGGCGGCCTCCTGCGCCGCCAGCAGCGCGTCGTACGCCGTGCGGAACTCGTCCGAGGGACGGCCGACGGCGTAGGTGCGGGTGGAGTCGGAGCAGTACCCGGCCGCCGTCGTGCCGCCGATGTCGACGACGACGGGGTCGCCGTCGGCGATGACGCGGTCGCTGGTCTCGTGGTGCGGGCTGGCGCCGTTGGGCCCGGAGGCGACGATGACGAAGTCGGCGGACACGTGGCCCTCGGCGAGGATCGCGGCGGCGATGTCGCGGCCGACCTCGGCCTCGGTGCGCCCGGCCCGCAGCCATTCGCCCATGCGGCCGTGGACGCGGTCGATGGCGGCGGCCGCCTCGCGCAGCAGGCCGACCTCGTCCGCGGACTTGCGCGACCGCAGCGAGGACAGCACGGGGCCGGCGGCGACCTGCTCGGCGGCGGGCATGGCGGCGCGGAACCGCAGCGCCTTCTCGGCCCACATGTGGTCGTCCAGCCCGACCCGGCGCGCACCCGGCAGCAGCCCGGCGGCCAGCGCGACGGCGTCGTCGGTCTCCTGCCAGGCGTGGACGTCCAGCGCGAGCGAGCCGGCGCCGGACGCCAGCGCGGCCGGCCGCTCCAGCGCGGGCACCAGCAGCGTCGCCGTCTCCTCGACCGGCAGCACCAGGCAGGTGAGCCGTTCGAGCGGCTTGGCGTCGTAGCCGGTGAGGTAGCGCAGCCCGGCGCCGGGCGTGATCAGCAGGGCGTCGAGCCCGGCGGCGGCAGCGGCGGCGCGGGCACGGACGAGGCGGTCGTCGAGATCGGCGGTCACCCGACGCACTCTAGGCGGTCAGCTGCTGCCGGCCGCACCGGCCGCGGTCGCGGCGAGGATGGCGCCGGTGACCGCGGCCTGCACCTCCTGGACCGCCTTCTTGACGGCGTCGGCGGCCCAGTCGCCATCGGCGATCTCCTGCGCCCGCCGCTTCACCGCGCGGCGGTCCTCCGACGGCACCACTTTGCGCAGGCCGTCGACGGCGAGCAGCAGCGACACCAGCGCCGCCGTGCGCGGGTCCGGCGCCAGGCCGGTGACCAGCACGTCCTGCAGCCGCTGCCGGACGGCGGCCTCGTGCGACGCGTCGGCAGCCGGCCAGCGCGTCGTCGGGAAGATGCCCAGCACCGTGCCGGACTCCTGCCGCAGCAGCCCGCGCCCGGCGAGGCGGTTCAGCAGGCGGTCGCGCAGGCCCTTGCGCAGCGAGCCGATGACGTTCTTCGGCTTCTTGCCCTCGTCGTCGGCCAGCTCGGCCAGTGCGTGGTCGAGGACGTCGTCGCCGGCAGGCGTGGTGTCGCGGACCACCAGCCGGTCGCGCTTCACCGCCTCGCCCGGCCCGGCGACGGACACCTTGCCCAGGACGGACAGCTCCAGCAGCAGCGCGCCGGCCAGCCCGTACTCCAGGCGGGTGCCGTCGATGACCGACTTGCCCGTTTCGTCGTCGTAGGCGAGCAGCAGGAGGTCCTCGGCGATCAACACGTCTTCGACTCTAGCCGCCGCGCCATTAGGGTCGTGGTATGCCACGACACGCGCAGCAGCGCGTCAGCAACCGCCCGCGCCGCAGCGCCTGGGCCGTCGTCGTCGGGGGCATCGGCGAGCTCCTGCTCACCGCGGGCGTGCTGGTCCTGCTCTTCGTCGTCTACATCATCTGGGGCACCGGCATCCAGACCGCGCAGGCGCAGGACAAGCTCGAGGACGAGCTGAGCGTGCAGTGGGGCCAGCTCGACTCCGGCACCGCGCCGCCCGACCCGGACGAGCTGGCCGACGGCGACGCCTACGGCATCCTGCGCATCCCCCGCTTCGGCGACGACTGGGAGTTCACCGTCGTCCAGGGCGTGCAGCCCGACGACCTCGCCCGCGGCCCCGGCCACTACCCGAACACCGCCAACCCTGGTGAGGTCGGCAACGTCGGCATCGCCGCGCACCGCTCCGGCCACCTCTCGCCGTTCGCCGGCTTCCCCGACCTGCGGGTGGGCGACACCATCGAGATCGAGATGGCCGACGGCACCTACGTCTACGCGCTCGACGACGCGCCCGACGGCGACAGCAACGGCAACAAGATCAACATCAGTGACGTGTGGGTGGTCGATCCCGTGCCGGGCGAGCCGCGCGACACCGAGCCGACGGAGCGGCGCATCACGCTCACCACCTGCTGGCCGCGGTTCGGCTCGTCGCACCGCATGTACGCCACCGGCACGCTGGTCAGCGGCCCGAGCGGCTGAGGTCCTGGCCGGGCTCCCGCGCCGGCTCCGGCTCGAGGTGCGGCAGCGCGCGGTCCAGCCAGTGCGGCAGCCACCAGCACCGGTCGCCGAGCAGGAACATCGCCGTCGGCACGACCAGCAGGCGGATCACCGTCGCGTCGATGAGCACACTGAACCCCAGCCCGATCGCGAGCATCTTGATCACGACGCTGTCGGAGACGACGAACGCGAAGAAGACGCTCATCATGATCAGCGCCGCCGACGAGATGACCCGCGCCGTCACCGCCAGCCCGGTCGTGACGCTGCCGTGGTTCTCCCCCGTCGCCAGCCACGCCTCGCGGACCCGTGAGAGCAGGAACACCTCGTAGTCCATCGACAGCCCGAACACGATCGCGAACATGATCATCGGGACGTACGATTCGATCGGCACCTGCTGGTCCACGCCCAGCAGCGACGACCCCCAGCCCCACTGGAAGACGGCGACGACCACGCCGTAGGCGGCCGCGATGGAGAGCAGGTTGAGGATCGCCGCCTTGAGCGCGAGCACCGGGCTGCGGAACGACAGCAGCAGCACGATGAACGCGGCGCTGACGACGATCGCGATGATCTCCGGCAGCCGCTCGGCCACCAGGTCGCGGAAGTCCAGCTGCGCCGCGGTCATCCCGGTCACGTACGACACCGTGTTCGACCCGGCCAGCAGCGGCGCGATCGTGTCGTCGCGCAGCGTGTGCAGCAGGTCGTCGGTGGCCTCGTCCTGCGGCCGGGTCGACGGCGTCACCGTCGCCACGTAGAGGTCGCCGTCCTGGCTCGGGGTGAAGTCGGTGACCGCGGCCACGCCGGACGTGCCGGCGATGGCGTCCTGCAGGTCCGACGCGATGGTCGCGCCGTCGTCGCCGTCGCCGACCTCGATGGCGACGGTGAACTGGCCGTTCACGCCCTGGCCGAAGCCGTCGGTGATGGCGTCGTAGGCCTCCCGGGTGGTGCTGCCGCGCGCCGACGCGCCGTCGTCGACGTGGCCGAGGTAGAGCGAGAGGGCCGGGATCGCCAGCACCGCGACGACCGCCACGCCGGCCAGCAGGTAGCGCCACGGGTGCCGGTCCAGGGCCAGCGCGTACCGCAGCCACCCCGACGCCGACCCGTCGCCGGACTCCTCCGCGACCGGCGTCCGCACCCGGAACCGGTCGATCAGCCGTCCGGCCGCGCCGAGCAGCGCGGGCACCAGGGTCACGGCGGCCACCCCGGCCACGACGACGCCGCACCCGGCGGCCAGCCCCAGCTTGCCGATGAAGTCGATGCGGGTGGCCCACAGCCCGGACAGCGCGATGACGACGGTGCACGCGGCGATCAGCACCGACCGGCCGCTGGTGGCGACGGTCCGCCCGGCCGCGTCGACCGGGTCGGCGCCGTTCATCAGCTGTTGCCGGTGCCGGGTGGTCAGGAACAGCGCGTAGTCGATGCCGACGCCCAGCCCCAGCATCGCGGCCAGCGTCGGCGACGCCGTCCCGAAGTCGACGGCGGCGGCCAGCAGCCCGAGCAGGCTGAGCGCCGTCAGCACCCCGATGACCGACGAGACGATCGGCAGCAACGCCGCCAGGACGCTGCCGAACGCCGCCAGCAGCACGACGATCGCCACGGCGATCCCGATGCTCTCGGACAGCCGGTCGTTCGGCGCCGGTTCGGCCGCCTGCCCCAGCGCGCCGGTGTAGTCGACGTCGACACCGGCGTCGCGCGCCGGGTCGGTCGCGGTGTCCATGTCGTCGACGAACGCCGATCCGAACGCGCCCGGGTTGCCGTCGAACTGGACGGTGACGTAGCCGACGGTGCCGTCCTGCGCCGGGACCACGTCGGACACCGTCAGGACGTGGTCGACGGCCGCGACGTCCGTCACGACCTCGTCGAGGGCGTCCTGCTGCGCCGTCAGGCCGTCGGCGTCCTGGAACACCAGCCGCGCCGAGTACGAACTGGCCGTGACCCCGTGGTCGACCAGCAGGTCGCTGCCGTCACCGGACTCGGTGCCCGGCAGGGTGAAGTCGTCGCTGAACGTGCCGCCCCACACCCGGTCGGCCCCGACGGCAGCGACCAGCACCACCAGCCACACCCCGATGACCGGCCACGCGTGCCGGGCGCACGCGCGCCCGAGCCGTTCCAACCCCGCTGTCTGCGCCATCGTGCCCCCCGGCGTCTTCCAGCAACGTAGAACCGCCGTCCGGGCCTGTCAACGACCGTGCGGGCGGCCGTCTCAGTAGGCTGACGGCCATGCCCGGGACCGAGAACCGCCTGATGCTTCTCGACACCGCCTCGCTGTACTTCCGCGCCTTCTTCGGCGTGCCCGAGTCGATCAAGGCGCCCGACGGCACGCCGGTCAACGCCGTGCGCGGGCTGCTCGACTTCATCGCCCGGCTCACCACCGACCGCCGGCCGGCTCGGCTGGTGGCCTGCCTCGACGCCGACTGGCGCCCGGCGTTCCGGGTGGCGCTGCTGCCGTCGTACAAGGCGCACCGGCTGGCCAACGCGGCGCGCAACATCGAGGAGGTGCCGGCGGCGCTGCAGGCGCAGCTGCCGATCATCGACGACGTGCTGACGGCGCTGGGCATCGCGCACTTCGGGGTGCCGGGCTTCGAGGCCGACGACGTCATCGGCACGCTCGCGTCCGGCGACAAGGGCCCGGTCGACGTCGTCACCGGCGACCGCGACCTGTTCCAGCTGGTCGACGACGAGCGGGGCGTGCGCATCCTGTACACCGCCCGTGGCGTCGGCCGGCACGAGGTGGTCGACGAGTCGGTGGTGGCGGCGAAGTACGGCATCCCGGGCCGCTCGTACGCCGACTTCGCGACGCTGCGCGGCGATCCCAGCGACGGCCTGCCCGGCGTGTCCGGCGTCGGCGACAAGACCGCCGGCACGCTGATCACTCGGTTCGGCACCATCGACGGCCTGCTGGCGGCGCTCGACGACCCCGCGGCGGAGCTGTCGCCGACGCTGCGGCGCAAGATCGCCGACGCCCACGACTACCTGGCCGTCGCGCCCGACGTCGTCAAGGTGCGCCACGACGTCCCGCTGCCCGCGTACGACGACACCCTGCCGTCGGCGCCGGCCGACCCGGAGGCGCTGGTCGAGCTGGCGAGCCGGTGGGGCCTGGACTCCTCGCTGAACCGGGTGCTCAACGCGTTCGGCGCGGCCCCGGCGTAGCCGCCGATGCGCGCCACCCTCGCGGCGGCCGCGCTGGTCGTCGCCGTCCTCGCCACCGGCTGCACCGATGGCGACGGCGACGAGGCGAGCTGCGACTTCGACCCCGCCGAGTGGGCCGGCCTCGACCCCGCCGACGACGACGAGGGCGCCCGCAGGGGTGAGCTGGCCGACGTCGTCGTCGACTGCGGCCTGCTCGACGACGCCACCCGCGCCGAGACCGCCGAACTGCTCGGCGAGGGCGGCGCGGCCGACGCCGCCGTCTGGGAGTACTCGACCCAACGGACGATGATCGACTTCGAGCTGCTGGTCGTCGACTTCGGCGCCGGCGACACCGTCACGCGGGTCTCCTTCGGCCAGAGCTGACGAACGGCGGCGATGTCACAGCCGCGCCCGGCCGTCTCGTCTGGGGATTCGAGAGCCAACCCCAGAGAGATGCGGAGAAACCATGAGCAAGGTGTGGTTCGTCACCGGTTCGTCCCGCGGCCTCGGCCGCGAGTTCGTCGAGGCGGCGCTGTCGCGCGGCGACCGGGTGGCGGCGACCGCCCGGAACATCGCGACCCTGGACGACCTGGTCGACACCCATGGCGACGCGGTGCTCCCGCTCGAGATGGACGTGACCGACCGAGCCGGCGTGTTCCGGAGCGTGCAGCGGGCCCACGAGCACTTCGGCCGTCTCGACGTCGTCGTCAGCAACGCGGGCTACGCCCTGGTCGGCGCGGTCGAGGAGCTGTCCGAGCAGCAACTGCGCGACGTGCTGGACACCAACCTGTTCGGCGCGCTGCGGGTCGTGCAGGCCGTGGTGCCGTACCTGCGCGAGCAGGGCAGCGGGCACGTCATTCAGCTGTCGTCCATGGCCGGCCTGTTCTCGGCGCCGCTGGGCGGCGGGTACCACGCGTCGAAGTGGGCCCTGGAGGGCCTGCTCGACTCGCTGTCGCAGGAGGTCGGCGCGTTCGGCGTCAAGGTGACGGTGGTCGCCCCCGGCGGCTTCGCCACCCGGCGCGGCGGTGAGAAGCCCGACCCCCTCACCGACGGCGACCAGGCCGTCCGCAACCCGATCTACGACGGCGTGCGCCAGCGCATCGCCGCGTTCGTCGACAAGTCCCCCGGCGGCGACCCGGCCGCCGCGGCCCAGGCGCTGCTGAAGATCGTCGACGCCGAGAACCCGCCGCTGCGGGTGTTCTTCGGCCCCCAGGGCTACCAGATCGTGCAGAAGGTCTACGCCGACCGGCTCGCGACCTGGGCGCAGTGGCAGGACCTCGCGGTCGAAGCGCACGGCACGGCGGTGCACGACCTCGGGCCCACCGTGGTCTGAGCCCTCGTGTGAGCCATGCCACAGGCCGGTTCCGTCAGCAATCGGGGCGTCGTTCCGCTCAACTCACATGAGCACGAACCACGTACAGGCGGCGCCCGCTGACGGGGCCGGCCCGGGCGCGCCGGACGCGCGCCAGCTGCGCACGATCCTGATCGCCGTGTCGATGGCGCTGATGGCCGTCATCGCCTCGGTGTCGGGGCTCAACGTCGCGCAGACCCGCATAGCCGTCGACTTGGAGACCACGCAGTCCACGGTCTTGTGGATCATCAACATCTACACCCTCGCGCTGTCCGCACTGCTGCTGCCGCTCGGCGCAATCGGTGACCGCCTGGGTCGCCGGCCGACGCTGATCGCGGGGCTGGCCGTCTTCGGCGTCGCGAGCGTCGTCGCCGGCCTCGCGCCGACCGCGGAGATCATGCTCGCCGCGCGGGTGGCCAGCGGTGTCGGGGCAGCCATCATCATGCCCGTCACCCTGGCCGTGATCACCTCCACCTTCCCCGAGGAGCAGCGCGGGAAGGCGATCGGCGTGTGGACCGGTGTGGCCGGAGGCGGCGGCATCCTGGGCATGTTCCTGTCCGCCCTGCTCGTCGACGTCGCCGACTGGCGCTGGCTGTTCGCCCTGCCGGTCGCCCTGGTCGTCGTGGCCCTGGCCATGACGCTGACGTCGGTGCCCAACTCGCACGAGCGCTCGGCCCACGCGTTCGACACCGTCGGCGCGCTGGTGTCCGTCGCCGCCGTGGCCGCGCTCATCTTCGCCCTGCAGGAGGGGCCGGAACGCGGCTGGACCGCACCGGCGACGCTGACCAGCCTCGCCGCCGGCGTCGTCGCCACGGCCGCCTTCGTGTCCTGGGAGCTGCGCCGCAAGGACGCCGCGCTGCTGGACGTGCGCCTGTTCCGCGAACGCGGCCTGGCCGGCGGCTCGACCACCCTGGTGGCGGTCTTCGGTGTTCAGTCAGGCATCTTCGTGGTGCTCTTCCCGTTCTTCCAGGCCGTTCTCGACTGGTCGGCGCTGCTCTCCGCGGCGGCGCTGATGCCGATGGCCGTCGCGATGATGGCGGCCTCCGGGCTGGCCCCGCGGATGGCGTCGCTGATCGGTGCCCGGCCGACCATGACCGCCGGAATCGCGCTGACCGGCGCCGGGCTGACGCTCATGGCGCTGTTCGTCTCCGTCGACGGCGGCTACCTGTCGATCCTGCCCGGCATCGTCGTCATGGGCGTCGGCATGGGCCTGGCCATGGTGCCGTCCACCGAGGCCATCACCCTCTCCTTGCCGCGCGCGAAGCAGGGCGTCGCCTCGGCCCTCAACGACGTCACCCGCGAGTTCGGCACCGCGCTCGGCGTCGCCGCGCTGGGAGCGATCCTCACGGCCGGCTACCGCGACGCCATCGCCGACCGGCTGGACGGTGTGCCCACAGCGACCGCGGCCACCGCGCGGGAGGGCATCGCCAACGCGGTCGAGGCATCGGCCGGCCAGGGCACCGACGCGCACCACCTCCTCGACGCCGCGCGGCAGTCCTACGTGGACGGATGGCAGCAATCCATGTGGGTCGGTGTCGCTGTCATGGCCGCACTCGCCGCCTACATCGCCCTGCGCGGCCCGAAGGACGCCACCCGCGTCACCGCAGCGTGACGCACGCCACATGCGAGCCCTGTCAGGAATCGGCGCGCTGTCCCGCTCAACTCACGAAGGCCGAACGAACCGACAGGAGCAACGCATGAAGCACCGCATCGTCGTGCTCGGCGCGGGCTACGCCGGCGCCTACGTGGCCGGGAACCTGGCCCGCCGGCTGTCCCCGGCGGACACCGAGATCACCGTGGTCAACGCGGCGCCGGAGTTCGTCCAGCGGCAGCGGCTGAACCAGCTGGCGGCCGGCCGCGAGGTCGCCGCCCCGCCACTCACCGAGGTCTTCGCAGGCACCCAGATCAGGCTGCGCCTGGCCCGGGTCACCGCCGTCGACCCCGAGCGGCGGGTCGTCGCGGTGGCCGACGGCGACGGCGGCGGCGAGGTGGCCTACGACACGCTCGTGTACGCGCTCGGCAGCCACGTCGCCGACCACGTGGTCACCGGGGTGGCCGAGCACGCGTTCGACGTCGCCAGCCGGCCTTCGGCGCTGCGGCTGCGCGAGCACCTGGACGGCCTCGACGGCCGCGGCGGCGGGCGGGTGCTGGTCGTCGGCGACGGGTTCACCGGCATCGAGACCGCCACCGAGATCGCCGAGGCGCGGCCCGGCCTGTCGGTGTCGCTGCTCGCCCGCGGCGACCTGGGCGCCCGGCTCGCCCCCGGTGCCCGCGACCACCTGCGCAAGGCCTGCGACCGGCTGGGCATCACCGTGCTGGAGCACACCAGCGTCGCCGCCGTCGAGGCCACTCGGGTGCGGTGCGCCGACGGCACCGACCTGGCGTCGGACGCGACGGTGTGGACGGCCGGGTTCGCGGTAAGTTCCGTCGCCGCCGCGAGCGGGCTGGAGGTCACCGAGCACGGCCAGATCGTCGTCGACCGCACCATGCGGTCGGTCGCGCACCCGGACGTCTACGCCGCCGGCGACAGCGTCTACACCATCGGCGAGAACGGCCGGCAGCTGCCGATGAACTGCGGTTCGGCCGGCTTCACCGGCCGGCAGGCCATCGAGGCGATCGTGGGGCGCCTCACCGGCGGCAAGATCGCGAACGTCAAGCTGGTCTACTGGTACAACGCGGTCAGCCTCGGACGGCGCGACGGGATCCTGCAGCTCATCGACGGTTCGGCGCAGCCGCGGCCGAGGATCCTGCGCGGCCGGAAGGCCGTGCGGGTCAAGGCGGGCATCCAGTGGGGTGCGCTGCAGGGCACCCTGCACCCGTCGGCCTTCGGCCGGCCCAGGCGCCGGCGCCGTCTGGCCGCCGTGCGCAACGAATCCGCCCCGACGACGGCCGGGTAGCACCTAGGGTGGTCCGCGTGGACAGCACCACCACCGATCGTTTCGACGCCGGTCGGTTCGAGGCCAGCCGCCACCGGCTGGCCTCGCTGGCCTACCGGCTGCTGGGGTCCGCCGCCGACGCCGAGGACGCCGTGCAGGACGCGTTCCTGCACTGGCAGGCCGCCGACCGGCAGCGCATCCAGGTCCCGGAGGCGTGGCTGACCAAGGTCGTCACCAACCTGTGCCTCGACCGCCTGCGCTCGGCGCAGGCCCGCCGGGAACGCACGGCCGGCGCCTGGCTGCCCGAGCCACTCCTGGACGGCGACCCGATGCTCGGCCCGGCCGGCACCTACGAGCAGCGCGAGTCGGTGTCGCTGGCCGTGCTGACGCTGATGGAGCGGCTGTCACCCGTGGAACGGGCCGTGTACATCCTGCGCGAGGCGTTCTCCTACGGGCACGCCGAGATCGCCGAGATCCTCGACATCACCGAGTCCGCCAGCCAGCAGCACCTGCACCGGGCCCGCCGCCGCGTCACCGCGTCGCGACCCCGCGGCGGCGACGTCGACCCGGCGGCGGCCCGCAGGATCGTCGAGGAGTTCTTCACCGCCGCCGCCTCGGGCCGCACCGAACCGCTGGTGGCGCTGCTCACCGACGACGCGACCGCGGTCTCCGACGGCGCCGGCCTGACCGAGACGCTGCTGCGCTTCGACACGCCGCAACGCATCGCCGCCATCGCCCGGGCCGGCTTCGCGCCCACACCCGCCAAGCGGCGCTTCGCCGGCGGCACGCCCGCGGTGCACTACGCGCTCGTCAACGGCTCCCCCGCCATCCTCTTCGTTCTGGGCGACCAGGTGGTCGGCGCCGTGACGTTCGACCTCGCCGGCGGCCGCATCGCCGCCGTCTGCGGCGTCGCCGCACCCGGCCGCCTCACCCGTCTCGCCGACGCCTGGCGGCGGTACGAGCCGGGCCCGCCGCTCGTCACCCGGTGGTGACCGACGCCAGGATGGCCGCCTCCACGTCGGGGTCGAGCCCGACAGCCGGACGGTCGGCCCGCTGCGGCGCCGTGCCGCCGATCGACTCCAGCCAGGCCCAGGTGTCGGCGACGGTCTCCTCGACCGGACGAGGCGCCAGCCCCGCCGCCAGCGCCCGGGAGACGTCGGCGGAGTGCAGGCCGTACGTCTCGTACTCGTGCCCCGGCGGGATCCACACCGGCAGGTCGGTCCACGGCTGCACGCCCGCCGCGAGGATCGGCTCGGGGTCGGTCCAGCGCAGCGTCGCCGCCGCGCCCGTGGCGGCCACGACGGCGTCCAGCAGCGACCCCATGGTCGCGTGGCCGGGCCGGCTGACGGCGTTGAACACGCCACCCGTCCCGGCGGCGGCCGACGACACCAGCCAGGCGGCGAGGTCACGGCCGTCGATGTACTGGATCGGCAGCTCCCGCGGCCCGGGTGCCAGCATCGGCCCGCCGCGCGCGGCCCGGGCCAGCCACCACGGCAGCCGGCCGACGTCCTCGTACGGGCCGAGGATCAGCCCGGCCCGGGCGATCAGGGCGCGCTCGCCGAACGCGCCCAGCGCGGCCAGCTCGCCGCCGGCCTTCTGCTCACCGTAGTCGCCCTCCTCGGCCGACGGCGACGACGCCAGCACCGGCGCGGTCTCGTCGGCGCCCGGCGACACCGGCGGCGCGTACACCGACCGGCTGGACACGTACGCGTACGTTCCCACCTGCCCCGACAGCAGTGCCGCGCTGTCGCGGACGGCCCGCGGCGCGCCCGACCAGGTGTCGACGACGGCGTCCCACTCGCGCCCGCGCAGCACGTCCAGCGAGGACGGCGTCATGCGGTCGCCGTGCAGCACCTCGGCCCCGGCGACGGACCCGCCGCGCCGGCCGCGGTTGAACGTCGTCACCTCCCAGCCGCGCCCCACCGCGTCGAGGACGACGGCGCGCCCGACGAACCCGGACCCGCCCAGCACCAGCAGCCGCATCGGACCTCCCAGTCAGGCCGTCAGCGTCGCATACGCCACCACGCCGCGCCGCAGCGCACCCGCCGCCAGCCGCGCGGTGTCGCGCAGCGGCGTGCCGGACGCGGCGTCGGCGACCTGGTCGAGGAGGTCCAGCAGCTGCCGGACGGCCCGGACGAAGTCGCCGGCGGCGAGCTCGGCGTCGCGCAGGACGGAGTCGAGCTGGTGGCCGCTGGCCCAGCGCCAGGCGGCGTGGGTGAAGCCGAGGTCGGGCTCGCGCAGGAAGTCCAGCCGGTGCGTGGACTCGACGTGGTCGAGGTCGCCCCACAGCCGCACCATCTCGGCCAGCACGTCGCGCACCCGGCCCGGTGGCAGCCGCGGCGGGACGGCGTCGTCGGGCTGGCGCGACTCGTAGGTCAGCGCGGCGACGGCGGCGGCCAGCTCGGCCGGGTCGAGGCCGGCCCACACGTCGCGGCGGATGCACTCGGCGGCCAGCAGGTCCAGCTCGCCGTAGAGCCGGGCCAGCCGCCGCCCCGACGGCGTCACCTCGTCGCCGGACAGGTAGTCGAGGTCTTCCAGGACCCGGCAGACGCGGTCGAACTGGCGGGCGACGGTGTTGGTGCGCGACTCGACCCGGCGCTGCAGCTGGTCGGCCTCGCGGCGCAGCCGCAGCCAGCGCTCGGCCCAGCGGGCGTGCTCGTCGCGGTCCGGGCAGCGGTGGCAGGGGTGGTCGCGCAGCTGCCGCCGCAGCCGGGCCAGTTCCTCGTCGTCGGCGGCCGCGGACCGGCTGCGCCGCCCCTTGAACTGGCCGCCGCGCTGCCGGTCCGCATCATGGGGCGCCTTGGCCCGCAGCGAGGCGGCGAGGTCGCGCCGCGACGCCGGCACCCGCGGGTTGAACGAGCGCGGGATGCGCAGCTTGGCCAGCGGCTCGACCGCGCTCGGGAAGTCGATCAGGGACAGCCGGCGCACCTGCCGGCCCTCGGTGAGGACGGTCGGGCGCGGGCCGTCGCCGCCGTGCGGGCCGTGCCCGGGCATGCCGGGGTCGAGGACGACGGCGAGGCCGGCGAACTTGCCGGTCGGGACCCGGATGACGTCGCCCGGGCGCAGCTTCTCCAGCGCCGCCGCGGACGCCGCCCGGCGCTGCGCGGTGCCCTCGCGGGCCAGCTGGGTCTCCCGGTCCTTGATCGCCTGCCGTAGCTGGGCGTACTCCTGGAAGTCGCCCTTGTCGCAGGTCATGGCCTCGTGGTAGCCCTCGAGCGCCTCTTCGGCGCGGCGCAGCTGCCGGGCCAGTCCGACGACGGCGCGGTCGGCCTGGAACTGCGCGAACGAGGACTCGAGGATCTCCCGCGCGGGCGTGCGCCCGACCGACCCGACCAGGTTGACGGCCATGTTGTACGACGGCCGGAAGGACGAGCGCAGCGGGAACGTCCGCGTCGAGGCCAGCCCGGCGACCGCCGTCGGGTCGAACCCGGGCTGCCACAGCACGACGGCGTGCCCTTCGATGTCGATGCCGCGCCGCCCGGCCCGGCCGGTGAGCTGGGTGTACTCCCCCGGCGTGACATCGGCGTGGGTCTCGCCGTTCCACTTGACCAGCCGCTCCAGCACGACGGTGCGGGCCGGCATGTTGATGCCCAGCGCCAGCGTCTCGGTGGCGAAGACGGCGCGGATCAGCCCGCGGACGAACAGCTCCTCGACCACCTCCTTGAACGTCGGCAGCATGCCCGCGTGGTGCGCCGCGATGCCACGCTCCAGGCCCTCGGCCCACTCGTGGTAGCCGAGGACGTGGAGGTCGCCCTCGGGGATGCCGGAGGTGCGCTCCTCGATCAGTTCCCTGATCTCGACCCGCTCGTCCGGCGAGGTCAGCCGCACGCCGGCGCTCAGGCACTGCTGCACGGCGGCCTCGCAGCCGGCCCGGCTGAACACGAACACGATGGCCGGCAGCAGCCCGGCGGCGTCGAGCTTCTCCAGCACCTCGACCCGGCCCGGCGTGTACGTGCCGCGCGGACGGCGTGGCGGTCGCCCGCCGCGGCCCGCA
This sequence comes from Jiangella alba, assembly GCF_900106035.1. Lineage (GTDB taxonomy): Bacteria > Actinomycetota > Actinomycetes > Jiangellales > Jiangellaceae > Jiangella > Jiangella alba. The sequence continues at coordinate 2,545,236 of NZ_FNUC01000003.1, read as the reverse complement.
CGCCCGCCGGGCCGGGAGCCGCGGAAGTCGTCGCGGCCGGCCCGGACCAGCTCCGGGCTGACCACCCGGCGGCCCTCGCCGTCGGCCTCGCCCTGCCCGAACAGGTCATACAGCCGCGACCCGACCATGACGTGCTGCCACAGCGGCACCGGCCGCTTCTCCTCGACGACGACGTCGGTGTCGCCGCGGACGGTGGTCAGCCAGTCGCCGAACTCCTCGGCGTTGGAGACGGTCGCCGACAGCGAGATGACGCTCACCGACTCGGGGAGGTTGATGATCACCTCTTCCCACACGGCGCCGCGGAAGCGGTCGGCGAGGTAGTGCACCTCGTCCATGACGACGTAGCTCAGCCCGTTCAGCGTCGCCGAGCCGGCGTAGAGCATGTTCCGCAGCACCTCGGTCGTCATGACGACCACGGGCGCCTCGCCGTTGACGGTGTTGTCGCCGGTCAGCAGGCCGACCTTGTCGTCGCCATGGCGTTCGACGAGGTCGTGGTACTTCTGGTTCGACAGCGCCTTGATCGGCGTGGTGTAGAAGCACTTGCGGCCCTCCTCGAGGGCCAGGTGCACGGCGAACTCGCCGACCAGCGTCTTGCCGGCGCCGGTCGGCGCCGCCACCAGCACCCCGCGGCCGGCCTCGACGCTGCGGCAGGCGCGCAGCTGGAAGTCGTCGAGCTCGAACCCGTACCCGGCCTGGAAGGCGCGTAGCTGCGGGGACGGATCGCGTTGCCGCTCATATGCTGCCGCGTAGCGTTCCGCCGGCGAACTCATGGGGCTACGGTAACCCGGCCGCCGGGGCGTACACCTGCTGGGCGCGCGGGACGACGTCGAACGTCCGCGGCAGCGGGCCGAGCCGTTCGCCGTCGACGTAGGCGGTGATGCCGGGCGCGTCGAGCTTGACCTGCCGGGCCCGGTGCACGGTGACGAACGGGTACACCGTGTGGGTGCCGTGCTTGACCCGGCGGAACGCCCGGACCAGCGTCGCCCGGCTCACCGGCGCCACCACGACGACGTCGAACAGGCCGTCGTCGAGCTCCGCGCCAGGGGTGATGCGCAGCCCGCCGCCGTAGGAGGCGATGTTGCCGACGGCGATCAGCATGGCGTCGAGGTCGAGCACCTCGCCGTCGAGCTCCAGGTGGTACGGGATGGGCGTGAAGACGCCCAGTTCGGCGAAGGTGGCGAGGTCGTAGCGGCGCGGCCCCTTCGGCCAGCGCATGCGGTTGACGCGGTCGTTCACCTTCGCGTCGAACCCGGCCGCGACGACGCCGGCGAACCACTGGCCGTCGGTGCGGCCGAGGTCGACCTCGCGCAGCGCACCGGCGGCGACGATGTCGGCCGCGGCGTCGGGGTCGCGCAGCGGCAGCCCGAGCGCCCGGGCGAAGTCGTTGCCGGTGCCGGCCGGGATGACGCCGAACGGGGTGCCGGAGCCGGCGACTGCCTGCAGGCCGAGGTGCACCATGCCGTCGCCGCCCACCACGACCAGCGCACGGACGCCGTCCTCGACGCTCTCGCGGGCGAGGTCGGCCGCCTCGCGGACGTCCCGCCCGGCCAGCGTGCGCACCGTCAGCCCGGCCTCGGCCAGCCGGTGCGCCGCACGCCGGCCGGCCCGGGCGCCACGCCCACGGCCGGCCGACGGGTTGATCAGGAGTGCGAGCTCATCGCCGGCGGTCGTCATCGTCGTCGACGCGGCCGATCTGGTCGAGCATGTCGTCCGGGGTGGCCTCGTCGTCGGACAGCCCGCCGGTGGCGACGCGGTCGCGGCGCTTGTCGAGGAACCGGCACACCAGCACGGCCAGCTCGAACAGCAGCCACATCGGGACGGCCAGCACCATCAGCGACAGCGGGTCGCCGGTGGGCGTGGCGACGGCGCCGAAGGCGAAGATGCCGACGATGACCCAGCGCCGCGCCGTGCCGAGCGTCTCGTGCCGCAGCACGCCGACGGCGTTGAGCAGCACCACGAAGATGGGCAGCAGGAACCCGATGCCGAAGACCAGCACCAGCCTGATCGAGAAGCTCAGGTAGCTGTTGAAGTCGACCAGCATGGAGGTGTCGCCGGGCGCGAAGTTCTGCATGAAGATCATCGCGCGCGGCATCAGCCACATCGCCAGCACCACGCCGAGCCCGAACATCGGCACCGCCGCGCCGAGCACGGCCAGCGCCCACTTCTTCTCGTTGCGGTACAGCGCCGGGGTGATGAACGCCCACAGCTGGTAGATCCACACCGGTGCGCCGAACACGATGCCGGTGAGCATGGCGATGCGCAGCGGCACCGTCAGGGGGTCGAGCATCTCGCGGAAGTTGAGGTCGGCGTTGCGGCCGGTCTCCTTCGCCGCGTCGATGAACGGGTCGACCAGGAAGTCGAAGATGCGCTCACGGAAGATGAACCCGAGAATGCCGAACGCCACCACCGCGAGCGCGGACCACATGAGGCGGTTGCGCAGCTCGCGCAGGTGTTCGGTGAGGGTCATGCGGCCCTCGGGGTCGCGCTCCGGCTTGGAGCCCTTACCCCGACGGCCGATCACAGTCGCCACGTCGGATCAGCGAGGCGGATCAGGCGTCGCGGCGCGGCTCGTCGGCCTGCTGCTGGGCCGGCTGCTGCTGCGGGGCGGCCTGCTGCTCGACGGCGCGCGGCGCCGGCTGCTGCGCCTGCGGGGCGCCCTCACCGGTGACGTCCTTGTCGTCCTTGTTGATCAGGCCCTCGGTCTCGGACTTGAAGATCTTGAGCGAACGACCCAGCCCGCGCGCGGCCTCCGGCAGGCGCTTGGCCCCGAACAGCAGGAACACGATGGCCAAGACGATGACCAGTTGCCAGGTGCCGATGCTACCCATGGTCGACCTCTTCCTGACGGGAACGTCCCGTCGATGGTACCCGCCATACCGGACGGGCCTGGCATGCCGGACGCGTGCCGGAGACTACTTCAACCTCGATCCTACGGTTTCGTCAAGGTCGTCTTGCAGAGCGTTCATCTCCCGGCCGAGCGTGCCGAGCTTGCGCAGGAGCACCCACCCGGCCCGCACGACCAGCACGATCGCGAGGACGAACGCCACGGCGAGCGCGACGAACAGCCAGGCGGCGAGTGCGGACATGCGCCGACCCTACCCTCCGTACCCGGCCAGCGCGTCCCGAGCCGCCCCGGTGACCTCGGCGGACAGGTCGGCCGGCGCGACGACCCGGCCGGTGCTGCCGAGCCGCAGCGCGAGCCGTCGCACCCAGGCGCGGTCGCGGGCGCGCAGCCGCAGCCGCAGCGCGTCGCCGGGCAGTTCCTCGGCCGACTCGTACGGGTAGTAGTCGGCCACCCACCGGCCGGCCGGTGTCAGCTCGAACGTCACCAACTCGTCATCGGGCGACGGCTGGAACAGGCCGCCGTCGAGGTCGCGGGGACGCGCCTCGCTGGGCACCTCGGCCGCGACGTCGAGCTCCTTGACGTCGAGGACGCGGTCGAGCCGGAACAGCCGCACCGACTCGGCGCGGTGGCACCAGCCCTCGAGGTAGAGCCGGCCGTCGACCACGACCAGCCGCATGGGGTCGACGTCGCGCTCGGTGGCCTCGTCGCGGGCGGGCACCCAGTAGGACAGGTGCAGGCGGTTCTTGGCGTCGAGCGCGCCGCGCACGGTGGCGGCGACGTCGGCGACGGCGTCGCCGTCGACCTGCACCGTCACGGCCGCGGCCTGCTGGGCGGCCTCGCCGGCGGCGTTCTCGAGCTTGGTGATGGCCCGCTCGACGGCGCCGCGCTCGAACGAGCCGGGCACCGATGCCAGCGTGCGCAGCGCGACGATCAGCGCGACGGCCTCGTCGGTGCGCAGCCGCAGCGGCCGGGCGAGGTAGTCGGCGTTCGAGACGCTGATGATGCCCTCGCCCTCGACCGCCTCCATGTCGACCTCGATGTAGTCGCCCATCTGCAGGCCGGGCAGGCCGGAGAACCAGAGCACCTGGAGGTCGCGGATGACCTGCCGCTCGCTGACCCCGAACAGCGCGGCCACCTCGGAGACCTTCGCGCTGGGGTGCGAACGCAGGTACGGCAGCATCGACAGCAGCCGGGTGACCTGCGCCTGCGCGCTGTCGGCGCGGCGGGTGGGCGCGGCCGTCTTGGCGGCCGTCCGCTTGCGGGTGGTGGTGCGCTTCGCCGGCGGCTTCTTCGCCGGTGTCACGCCGGCACCGCCAGGATGGCGCGCAGCCGCTCGACGACGGCGTCGCGCAGTTCCACCGGCGTCAGCGCGACGACGTCGGCGCCGTGGCTGACCAGCTCTTCGGCCAGCGCCTGGTTGCTCGTGTAGGGCACCGTCACCTCGTCCCATCCGGTGGTCGCGTCGGTCGCTACGAACGTAGCGCGCCGGCGCAGGCCGTGCCCGCTGCCGTGCCGGACGCGGACCGTGGCGTGCAGGACGGGCGCGCGCTCGGGCGGGGCGAGGCTGGCGGCCGCCTCGCGGACGGTCTCGGGCGCCGGGACCTCGTAGCCGCCGGCCGGGCCGTCGGTGCGGACGTCGCCGACGATGCGCGACATGCGGAACATGCGGGCCGCCTCGCGGCCGGTGTCGAAGCCGACGACGTACCAGCGGCCGTGCCAGGACAGCACGCTCCACGGCTGCAGGTGCCGCAGCAGCGGTTCGGACGTCGAGCTCTTGCGGTGGTGGAAGGCGACCGGACGGCGATCGCGCACGGCCTCCCAGAGCGGCCAGAACGCCGGCTCCTCTCCCCCGACCCGCGGCTCGACCGCGCCCAGCGACCGGGTGTCGGCCTCGACGCCGACCGCCTGCAGCTTGAGCACGGCCGTGCTGGACGCCTCGGAGAGGTACGTGTGCTGCCAGACCCGGGCGGCCAGGCCGACCACCGCGGCTTCGTCGGGCTCGAGCCGGATCTCCGGCAGCTCGAACTCGTGGCGCAGGATGCGGTAGCCGGCCTCTTCGTCGCCCATGGGGTCGAACGAGCCGGTCTCGATGGGGATGCCGACCTCGCGCAACTCTTCCTTGTCGCGCTCGAACATGCGTTCGAACGCGTCGTCGTTCTGATCGCCGTACCCCCCGACGACCTCGCGGATCCGGCTCTTCGGCACGTACCCGCGCGCGACGAGCAAACAGATGACGAGGTTCATCAGCCGCTCGCTCTTGGCCGCCTGCGACACGCCTACCCCCAATCCCTTGCCAGCGCGAGACTAGCCAATAGCTAGTCTCAACGCGTGATTCGCTGGCGAAACGGTGTTGTCAAAACAGTAGACGCCTCCTGGCCCGGTGCCACGCAACTGCGTGTCGAGGTCGAGGGCGAGCAGGTGCGGGCCCTGGCCTACGACCACCTGGTCGGCCGGCCGCGGCCGGGCGAGATCGTCGTGCTCAACACCACGGCGCAGGCCATGGGCCTGGGCACGGGCGGCTACGCGCTCGTCGTCGCCGTGCCGAACCAGTTGCCGCCCGACCCCGAGCCGGGGCCCGGGCACCTGGTCAAGGCCCGGTACACACCACTGCAGGCCACCGTGCTGGGGGTCGACGAGCAGGACTCCGAGTGGCACGAGGTGCTGCGCGAGGCCGACGACCTCGAGGGGCTGCCGGTCGTGACGGCCGACCTGCACTCGGCGCTGCCGGCGATCCTGGCCGGGCTGACGACGTCGGCCGAGTTCCCCGCCGACGTCCGGGTGGCGTACGTCATGACCGACGGCGGCGCGCTGCCGCTGTGGTTCAGCAAGACCGCGGCGGCGCTGCGCGAGGCCGGCTGGCTGGCCGGCACCATCACCGCCGGGCAGGCCTTCGGCGGCGATCTGGAGGCCGTGACGCTGCACACCGCGCTGCTGGCCGCCAAGCACGTCCTCGAGGCCGACATCGCCGTCGTCACGCAGGGGCCGGGCAATCTGGGCACCGGCACCCGCTGGGGCTTCTCCGGCGTCGCCTGCGGCGAGGCGGTCAACGCGACGGTGGTGCTGGGCGGGCGGCCGGTGGGGTCGCTGCGGGTCAGCTCGGCCGATCCGCGAGCCCGGCATCACGGTGTGTCGCACCACAGCCTGACGGCGTACGGCAAGGTCGCGCTGGCGCCCGCCGACATCGTCGTCCCGGAGCTGCCGGGCGAGTTCGGCGAGAAGGTGCGCACCCAGGCGGCCCGGCTGGAGCACCGGCACACCGTCGTCACCGTGCCCGTCGACGGGCTCGAGGAGGCCCTCGCGGCCGCGCCCGTCGGGCTGTCGACCATGGGCCGCGGCCTCGACGAGGACACCGCCTACTTCCTGGCCGCGGCCGCCGCGGGGAAGCACGCCGGGGCGCTGCTGAAGCACGACGGCTGACCCGCCCCTTGGCCGGGGCGGGGTCAGCCGGCCGTGGTCACGGGGTCGGCGTCGCCGTCGCCTCCACCGGTGCTGACGGCGTCTCGCCCGGTTCCTCCGGGGCGCCCGCGCCGGCCAGCCGCGGGTCGTCGGCCGCGACCGGGCCGACGGTGGCGGCCACCTCCAGTGGGTCCAGGCCCGCGTCGACGGTGAGCGAGGCGACCACGTCCGGCGCCGGCGACCACACCACGCGGTCCGTGCCGCGCAGCACGGCCGGGTGTCCGCCGAGGTCGACGATCCGGTCGCCGGCCAGGCTCCAGCCGTAGACGCCGCCCGGCGCCGTCTGAACGCTCAACGAACCCTGCGGGCCGGAGACCTCCCAGCCGTACTGGGCCGACCACGCGGCGCCGAACTCGCCGACGTACTCCAACGACATCGCCGACGGCCAGCCGCCGAGGTCGACGACGCCGTCCGTCACGGTGGCCGCGGCCGCCAGTTCCTCCAGCTCACCGGCGGTGAAGCCGTCGGCGTCGACCCGCAGCTGGCGTCCGTCCGGCAGCAGCCACGCGACGTCGCGCCGGCCCGCCTCGCCGTCCTCCGGCCCCGGGACCAGCGTGCCCGGCGCCGTGCCGGGCGGCACGGCGCCGGCCGGTTCCGGGCCGAACACGACGGCCAGCCGATCGATGACGCCGTCGTCGTCCACCCCGGCCACGCCCAGTTCGCCGGGGGCGCACGGGCCGGTCTCCAGGCGCGGCCAGGCCTCGGCGACGTCCAGCGGCCCGTCCTCCGGCCACAGCAGGCGTACGTCGTCCGGCAGCTCCGCCGCGGTGATGGTGTGCCCGTACGCGGGCTGGTCCGCGCACGGCTCGCCGGCGCCGTCCGGCAGCGCCACGGGCACCGACGCGGCGGGCTGGGGCGCCGCCGGCTCCGGGTTCGCGCCGCCGAGCAGCGGCACGATGCCGGCGACCGCGGCCGCGGTGGTCAGCACGGACGCCGCTCCCACCTGCGCGCGGCGCCTGCGCAGCCGCCTGCGGCCGCCCTCGCGGGCGCGGCCCGCCGCGCCGGGCGCGGGGTCCACGGATGCCGTCGCCGCCGTCAGCAGCCTGCGCAGGGCGTTCTCGTCGTGGGTCATGACCTGTCCTCCGAAATGACTCGCGTGTCGTCGATGACCGGCAGCACCGTCCGCAGCCGGGCCAGGCCGCGCGCCGTCTGGCTCTTCACGGTGCCGATGGAGCAGCCCATCGCCGCCGCCGTGTCGGCCTCCGAGAGGTCGGCGAAGAACCGCAGCACCACCACCGCGCGCTGCCGCGCCGGGAGCGTCCGCAGCGCGGTGAGCACGACGGCGCGCTCGTGCAGCGCGTCGACGGCGTCGGCGCGCTGGTCGGCACGGTCGTGCTCGGCGCCATAGGCCGCCTCGACGGGCCGCCGCGACCGCGTCCGCCAGCGGTTCATCGCCTGGCGGGTCAGCGCCCGGTGCGCGTACGCCGCAGGGTCGGCGACGCGTGGCCAGGCCACGTACAGCCGCTCGTACACGTCCTGGAGGAGGTCCTCGGCGAGGCCCCGATCCCCTGTCAGCAGGTAGGCCGCGCGGAGCAACCGCCCCGACCACCCGGCCACGAACTCGTCGAACCCGTCGTTGCGCACACCCCTCCTGACACCACGCCGCACGGAAAGGTTGCCCGGACGCACGAACTCCCGCCACCCGGGTGGGTGACGGGAGTCCGGAGTGCTGTCGTTACTTGACGTCGAGCAGGTCGATGACGAAGACCAGCGTCTTGCCGGACAGCCGGTGACCGCCGCCGGCCGGGCCGTAGGCCTGCTCGGGCGGGACGACCAGCTGACGGCGGCCGCCCACGCGCATGCCCGGGATGCCGTCCTGCCAGCCCTTGATCAGGCCGCGCAGCGGGAACTCGATCGGCGCGCCGCGGTTCCACGACGCGTCGAACTCCTCGCCGGACTCGAACTCCACGCCCACGTAGTGGACGAGGACGGTCGCGCCGGGCGCGGCCTCGGCGCCGTCGCCGACGGTGAGGTCGCTGATCTGGAGGTCCGCCGGGGCGTCGCCGCCGACGAAGTCGATCTCGGGTCGTTCCAGGCCCATCAGTAGCTCCCGATGACGTCGATGACCAGCACCAGCGGCGTGCCCGCGGTGCCGTCCTGGGCGGCGTTGTCCGTGGCGGAGATGCGGCTGACCACCCGGCTGCCGATGTTCGCGCCGGTCAGCGCCTCGGCGAGGCCGGGGATGCCGGCCAGCTGCTCGGCGGCCAGCGTCAGCGGCGCCTGCCCCTCGTCCCACGTCGTGATGACGTCGGCGCCGTCGGGGTAGGACGCCTGGACCATGTTGACCACCAGGTTCGCGCCCACCGGCTCGCCGTCGCCGGTGACGACCAGGGTGGAGTCGGACGCCTCCGGCGGCGTGGCGCCGGCGAAGTCGAGGGTCGGCGCGGCGCCCTCGGCGCCGTCGGTGACGGCCGGCAGGCCCGCGGGCAGCTCGGCGACGGGCTCACCGGAGGCCTGCGCAGCCGGGTCGATGGAGTCGACGATGTCGACGACGAACACCAGCGTGTCGTTCTGCAGGTCGTGGCCCTCCTGGCCGCCGTAGCCCTGGTCGGGCGGGATCGACAGCAGGACGCGGGAGCCGACGGCCTGGCCGGTCAGCCCTTCCTTCCAGCCCGGGATGACCTGGTTCAGCGAGAAGCTGGCCGCGCTGCCGCGGTCGTAGGAGTTGTCGAAGACGTACGGCTCGGCGTCGCCGGAGGCCGCGTCCTCGGAGGGGTCGGCGCTGGCGCCGTCCTCGGGCGTGGCGGCGCCGCCGACGTCGCCCTCGGCGGGCGGCTCGGTGGCCGCGGGGTCCTCGGCGGGCGGCTCCTCTGCCGGCGGCTCCTCGGCCGGCGGCAGGTCGGAGGCCGGCGGGCGCGGCGCCCACGTCTGGCCGAGGTAGTTGGCCACGACGACGTCGTTCTCGCCGACCTCGTCGCCGTCGCCCTCGTCGAGGACCTCGATCTGCAGGTCGCCCGGCGGGTCCTCCTCGGGGATGGTCAGCGTGGGCTTCTCCCCCGGCGCGCCGGCGACCTCGACGCCCAGGTCAGTCGTGGCGGTGGAGTCGCCGTCGCCGTCGTCGCTTCCGCAGGCGGAGAGCGCGAGAGCGGATGACACGATCAGAGCGGCCAGAGCCTGTCGTCTGCGCACGGTGAACTAGTCCTTCATCTATCGCGGGCTGTGGTGTTCCGACGAAACGGCAACCCTAAGCGCTGCACCTGAGAACTACCTGAACGGGCTGCGGCAGGCAGCTTACGCTCACATTCCCTCGATGAGGCGAGCGACCCTCTCGTCGACGGACCGGAACGGGTCCTTGCACAACACCGTACGTTGGGCCTGGTCGTTGAGCTTCAGATGCACCCAGTCGACGGTGAAGTCGCGGCGGCGCTCCTGCGCCCGCTTGATGAACTCGCCGCGCAGCTTCGCCCGGGTGGTCTGCGGCGGCACCGACTTGGCCTCGAAGATCTCGACGTCGCGGGCCACCCGCTGCACCTGGCCGCGCTTCTCCAGCAGGTAGTACAGGCCGCGGCCGCGGTGGATGTCGTGGTAGGCGAGGTCGAGCTGGGCCACCCGAGGGTGCGTCAGCGTCATGTTGTGCTTGGCGCGGTAGCGCTCGATCAGCCGGTACTTCGTCACCCAGTCGATCTCGCCCTCGACCAGCGCGAGGTCGGCGGAGTCGATGGCCTTGATGGTGCGTTCCCACAGCTCCAGCACCCGCTGGACGGCCGGGGTGGCCAGCTCGCGCCGCTCGACGAAGTCGCGGGCCTTGGTGAAGTACTCTTCCTGGATCTCCAGCGCGGACGCCTCGCGGCCGCCGGCCAGCCGGACCTTGCGGCGCCCGGTGAGGTCGTGGCTGATCTCGCGGATGGCGCGGATGGGGTTCTCCAGCGTCATGTCGCGCAGCCCCACGCCGGCCTCGATCATGCGCAGCACGAGGTCGGTGGCGCCGACCTTCAGCAGCGTGGTGCACTCGTTCATGTTGGAGTCGCCGACGATGACGTGCAGCCGGCGGTACCGCTCGGCGTCGGCGTGCGGCTCGTCGCGGGTGTTGATGATGGGCCGGCTGCGGGTGGTGGCGCTCGACACGCCCTCCCAGATGTGCTCGGCCCGCTGGCTGACCGCGAACACCGCGCCCCGCGGCGTCTGCAGCACCTTGCCGGCGCCGCAGATGATCTGCCGGGTGACCAGGAACGGGATGAGGATGTCGGCCAGCCGGGAGAACTCGCCATGCCGTCCGACCAGGTAGTTCTCGTGGCAGCCGTAGGAGTTGCCGGCGGAGTCGGTGTTGTTCTTGAACAGGTAGACGTCGCCGGCGATGCCCTCTTCGGCCAGCCGCTTCTCGGCGTCGACCAGCAGCCCTTCGAGCACGCGCTCGCCGGCCTTGTCGTGGGTGACGAGGTCGGTGATGCTGTCGCACTCGGGCGTGGCGTACTCGGGATGGCTGCCGACGTCGAGGTACAGCCGCGCGCCGTTGGACAGGAAGACGTTGCTGCTGCGACCCCACGTGACGACCCGCCGGAACAGGTAGCGGGCGACCTCGTCCGGCGACAGGCGCCGCTGCCCGCGGAACGTGCACGTGACGCCGTACTCGTTCTCGAGACCGAAGATGCGGCGATCCATGGTTCGAGCCTAGTCGCCCGAGCCCTCGGAACCGGCCTCTGGCGTGGTCTCGGAACCGCCACGGTCGAGCAACGAGTCCAGGACCGGGCCGGTGAGCCGCCGGAACGTGCGCCGCGGCCGTTCGCGGTCGAGCACCGCGACCTCCAGCGACGACGGCGCCAGCTGCCGCGGCTCGTCGGTGTCGCGGCCCAGCGCGTCGACGGCCAGCCGCAGCGAGCCCTCCAGCGAGGCGCCCTCGGTGAAGTGCTCGCCGACGTAGCGGCCGACCTGCTCGGCCGCGCCGCCCATGACGGAGTAGCCGCTGTCGGCGGCCACCGAGCCGTCGTAGGTGATGCGGTAGATCTGGTCGGTCTCGATGGTCAGGCCCACCTCGGCCACCACCAGCTCCACCTCGTACGGCTTGGGGTCCTGGGTGAAGATGGTCCCCAGCGTCTGCGCGTACACGTTCGCCAGCGCCCGCCCCGACACGTCGACGCGGTCGTAGGAGAAGCCGCGGAGGTCGGCCATGCGCACCCCGGCCTGGCGCAGGTTCTCGAACTCGTTGTACTTGCCGACCGCGGCGAACGCGATGCGGTCGTAGATCTCACTGATCTTGTGCAGCGACGGCGACGGGCTCTCGGCGGCGAACAGAATGCCGCCCGCGTACTGGACGACGATGACCGACCGGCCGCGGGCGATGCCCTTGCGGGCGTAGTCGGCCCGGTCCTTCATGATCTGCTCGGGCGAGACGTATCCGAACTGCATCGACACCGATGGTCCTCTCGTGCGGGCTGGCGTGCTGGTGAGCTGGGGTGGTGCGGCTGTCAGCGCAGCGGCGCGACCGGGCCGTCGGGGCGGATGTCGCGGCCGGCCACGACCTCTTCGACGATCGCCGCGACCGCCTGCTCGTCGCGCTGCCGGTAGCCGGTCTCGTCGACCACCGCCACGATGGGGAAGATCTTGCGCTGGAGGTCGGGCCCGCCGGTGGCGGAGTCGTCGTCGGCGGCGTCGTACAGCGCCTGGACCGTGACCGCGATGGCTTCGTCGGCCGTGAGGTCGGCGCGGTAGAGCTTCTTCAGCGCGCCGCGGGCGAAGACCGAGCCCGAGCCGACCGAGAAGAACTGGTGCTCCTCGTACCGCCCGCCGGTGACGTCGTAGGAGAAGATGCGGCCGCCGCCGGTGCCGAGGTCGTAGCCGGCGAACAGCGGCACCACCGCCAGGCCCTGCATGGCCATGCCCAGGTTGCCGCGGATCATGTGCGACAGCCGGTTGGCCTTGCCCTCGAGCGAGAGCACGGTGCCCTCGATCTTCTCGTAGTGTTCCAACTCGAGCTGGAACAACCGGATGAGTTCCAGGCCCAGCCCGGCCGAGCCGGCCATGCCGACCGCGGAGTACTCGTCGGCCTGGAAGACCTTCTGGATGTCGCGCTGGGCGATCATGTTGCCCATGGTGGCCCGCCGGTCGCCGGCCATGACCACCCCGCCCACGAACGTGGTGGCCACCAGCGTGGTGGCGTGCGGAGCCAGACCACCGAGATCGGCGCCCGCCGGCACCCGGTTCCCCGGCAGCAACTCGGGCGAGTACTGCCGCAGGAACTCGGTGAACGACGACGTGCCCGGCGTCAGGAACTCCGCCGGCAGGCTGCCGAGACGCGAGACATCAACCACTTACTCTCCACCCTTCTGCACGAACGACCGGACGAAGTCCTCGGCGTTCTCCTCCAGCACCTCGTCGATCTCGTCGAGGATGGAGTCGACGTCGTCGTCGATCTTGTCCTGTCGCTCCTTGAGCTCTTCGCTCGACTCGGTCGCCTCGGTGTCCTCGACGTCCTCGTTCTTCCGGGTCTGCTTGTGACCGCCGGTCGTCTCACGCGCCATCGCCAACCTCCACCTGGTCGCCTTGAGAACGACCCTATCCAGGAGTGGTGACATCATGCCGCCCCGGGACGCCGGATCGGGGCAGAGATTTTCGCTTACGCCGACAGCGCAACCGCCTCCGGGCGGTCGTTCGCGCCATGACCTGCCCCGACGCCCGGTCGGTCCCGCATGCAGTGCGGAGCACCCCTCCACCGAGTCGGGGCGGACGACGCCGCGCCCGGAGCCGACTTCGAGAGCCAGAATCACGCGATCGGCCCGAACCAGCGCCCGGAACGCAACGCCCGCTATCGAGGTCGGGCAACCCCGCCGCCTATACGATCCGGCGACGGCGCACCGGAGGCAGCGGGCTGCGGTGCGCTGACGGCTGGGGTGGCAGCGCGGCTGGCGTGACCGCGGCGGCGGGGGCGGCCAGGACGGCTGGCGCGGCTGGCGACGAACGGCGCACCGGGCGGGCTGTGCCCGGTCTTCCCCGTCCCCCTGATAGCTGCCCGTTCTTAGGCCGCGTGCGTGCGGGTCAAGCGGTCATCGCCGCGCGAAGCGCCCCACACGTCCGTTTGAGGCGCGCGTGCGCGGCTGAGAAGATGGGCAGCAGGGGGACGGCCCGCCGCCGCCAAACGGCCTACGGAAGCAAGGCGGCGAGCTGAAGCCCAGCGGCCGAGCCGGCAGCACCGCTGCGAACCGGCGGGACCGCGGCCTCAGCGCTGGGTCAGTGCGCTGACCAGGTCGCCCGCGGTGTCGCACTGGTCCAGGAGGTCGCCGACGTGGGCCTTGGTGCCGCGGCTGGGGTCGAGCGTGGGCACCCGCTGCAGCGCCTCGCGGCCGGGGAGGTCGAAGATCACGGAGTCCCACGAGGCCGCCGCGATGGAGTCGGCGTACTTGTCGAGGCAGCGGCCGCGGAAGTAGGCGCGGGTGTCCTCGGGCGGCAGGTGCACCGCGTCGTCGATCTCCTGGTCGGTGATGAGGCGCTGCATGCGGCCCTTCGCGACCAGCCGCCGGTAGAGCCCGCGCTCGGGCCGGATGTCGGCGTACTGGAGGTCGATGAGGTGCAGTTTCGGGTGTGTCCAGTCCATGCCGTCGCGGTCGCGGTAGGACTGCAGCAGCGCCAGCTTGGCCACCCAGTCGAGCTGGTCGGACAGCGACATGGGGTCGGTGGCGAGCGCCTGCAGGGTGGTCTCCCAGCGGGTCAGCACGTCGGCGGTGACGGGGTCGACGTCGGCGCCGTAGCGGTCCTCGACGTACTTGCGGGCCAGCTCGGCGTACTCGGTCTGGAGCTGGACGGCGGTGATCTTGCGGCCGTCGGACAGCTCGACCAGGTGCGTCAGGGTGGGGTCGTGGGAGATCTCGTGCAGCGCGCCGACCGGCCGCGACACCGCGAGGTCGCCGCCGAGGAAGCCGTCCTCGATCATGGCGAGGACGAGTGAGGTGGTGCCGAGCTTGAGGTAGGTGGAGATCTCGGAGAGGTTCGCGTCGCCGAGGATGACGTGCAGGCGGCGGTAGCGCTCGGGGTCGGCGTGCGGTTCGTCGCGGGTGTTGATGATCGGCCGCTTGAGGGTGGTCTCGAGCCCGACCTCGACCTCGAAGTAGTCGGCGCGCTGGGAGATCTGGAAGCCGTGCCCGCTGCCGTCCTGGCCGATGCCGACCCGCCCGGCCCCGCACACGACCTGGCGCGACACGAAGAACGGGATGAGATGGCGGACGATGTCGGCGAACGGTGTCGACCGGTTCATCAGGTAGTTCTCGTGGCAGCCGTACGAGGCGCCCTTGTTGTCGGTGTTGTTCTTGTACAGCTGGATGGGCTGCGCGCCCGGCAGCCGGCCGGCCCAGGTGGCCGCGACGCCCATGATGGCCTCGCCGGCCTTGTCCCAGACGACGGCGTCGCGCGGCGAGGTGACCTCGGGCGAGGAGTACTCGGGGTGGGCGTGGTCGACGTAGAGCCGGGCGCCGTTGGTGAGGATGAGGTTGGCCAGCCCGATCTCCTCGTCGGTGAGCTGGCTGGGGTCGGCGCCACCGCGGGACAACTCGAACCCGCGGGCGTCGCGCAGCGGGTTCTCCTCCTCGAAGTCCCACCTCGCCCGCCGCGCGTGCGCACGCTGCGCCGCATAGCCGTTGACCACCTGCGACGAGGCCAGCATGGAGTTGGCCGCAGGATTGCTGGGCACCGAGATGCCGTACTCGGTCTCGATTCCCATGATGCGACGGGCACTCATGCCACGAGCCTACGGCAGCAGCCGCAGGATCGGCCGCTCCGGCGACCGCCGCGCCACCTCGACGAACCCCGCCCGGAGGAAGGTGGAGACATAACCCGTGCTGGTGGAGCTGGGCGAGACGGCGCCGTCCAGCGGATACGCCTCGACGGCGGGCGCGCCGGCGTCGCGGGCCAGCGCCACCGCGGCCGCCACGAGCGCCGACGTGACGCCCTGCCGGCGCTGCCCCTTGCGGACGTAGAAGCAGGTGATCGCCCACACGGGGACGTCGTCGACGGCGCGCAGCCGCCAGGGCCGCTCCAGCGCGGGGACGGCGGAGCGCGGCGTCAGCTGGCACCAGCCCACCGTGCGGCCGTCGTCGTCGAGGGCCAGCAGCCCGGGCGGCGGGCCGGCCGCGACGACGGCGCGGAAGTCGTCGCGGTTCTCCGCCGCGGGCCGACGCCGGTACGACGGGCCGAGCCGCCACGCCATGCACCAGCAGCGGGCCGCCGCTCCCCCGCTGCCGGCCAGCAGTTCCTCGAACGCCGGCCACAGCGCGTCGGTCAGCGGCTCGACCCGCACGGGGCTCACCCGAGCGGCGCCGGCTCCGGATAGCGGACGCCCAGCCCGTCCAGGGCCCGCTCCAGGATGGCGGCGATCTCGACGGTGTGCGCCAGCGGCATCTCCGGGCACTCGGTGCGGCCCTCGCGGACCGCCTGGGCGACGGCGCGCAGCATGGGCACGTAGCCGCGGCCCTCCTTCTCCCACTCGAACGTCTGGAGCTCCTCGACGCCGCGGGCGGGCGCGTGCACCAGCCGCATGACGGTGGCCGCGTGGAACCGCGGCGGCACCTCGATGCGTCCCGTGGTGCCCATGACCAGCGCGGATCCGGGGATCGGCGAGATCAGCGACACGTCGAGGTGGGCCCGGACGCCCTCGGGCCAGGTGAGCAGCAGGCCGGCCTCGTTGTCGACGCCCTGCTCGTTCAGCGTGCCGGTGACGGTGAGCGCGGACGGCGCGCCGAGCAGCATCTGCGCGAACGCGACCGGGTAGATGCCGACGTCGAGCAGCACCCCGCCGCCCAGCGCGGGGTCCCACAGCCGGTCGGCGCGGTCGGCCGGGGCGACGAACCCGAGGTCGGCCGACACCGCGCGGACGTCGCCGATGACGCCGTCGGCGACCAGCTGCCGCAAGCGCGTGATGAGCGGGTTGAACCGCGTCCACATGGCCTCCATGCAGAACACGCCGCGTTCGCGCGCCAGCTCGGCCAGCCGGGTGGTGTCGGCCAGCGACGTCGTGAACGCCTTCTCGCACAGCACCGCCTTGCCCGCCTCGAGCGCCAGCTCGACGACCGGCGCGTGCTGGGCGTGCGGGGTGGCGACGTAGACGACGTCGACGGCGGGGTCGTCGACCAGCGCGCGGACGTCGTCGTAGGCGCGGTCGACGCCGAGGTCGCGGGCGAACGCCTCGGCGCGGTCGAGCCGGCGCGAGCTGACCGCGGCCAGCCGGCTGTCCTCCAGCTGCCGCAGGTCGCCGGCGACGTTGTGGGCGATGGCGCCGGTGGCGACGACGCCCCAGCCGATGGGGCGCTGCGAGGAGGTCATGCCCCGAACCCTACGCGGCGCCGATCTCGTATGATCCCCGCGATGTCCTCGTCCGCCCGCACCGTCGCGGCGGCCCTCGCCGGCACCTGGCCGCGTCGCGCCGCCTGGCTGATCCTGGCGGCCGCCGTGCTGGTCACAACGCTGACCGGCGGGCTCGCGGCGGCGCCGGTGCCCGAGCCCGAGCGGGTCGAGGCGGGCGCCGCCGTCGACATCGGGCCGGTGCGGCTGGCGGCGCGGTCGTGGACCATCCGCGACGACATCGCGACCAACGGGCTGGAGTACGCCGAGGCGGACGCCTGGCTGGTCGTCGAGGCCGACGTCACCGCCCTCACCGACGCCACCCTCACGTTCCCGCAGCGCTCGCTGGGGCTGCCGCCGGACCTGCGGGTGGAGGGCGAGCCCGACCGCGTCCTGCTGCTCGCCGACGCGACCCTCTCGCCGGGGCTGCAGCCCGGCCTGCCGGCCCGGGTCGCGCTGCTCTGGCCGCTCGGCGACCTGCCCGACCCCGGCGACGACCTGGACGTGTCGTACCTGCGGTCGCGGCTGTCCGACAGCACCATCGACGCCGGGCGGGTGTGGCGGCCCGACGGCGTGGCGGCGCACACGACGCTCCCCCGCGACGACGCCACCGGCGACGCGCTGGTCGAGGAGGAGTCGTGATGGCGCGGCACCGGCGGGCCCGGCGGCCGTCGCCGGCCGGGCTGGCCGCGATGATCGCGGTCGTGATCGCCGCGGGCGTCGTCGGCGACCGGGCGGACACCTGGTGGCCGCGGACCGGGCCGTTCGTCGACGAGGCGACGGCCGGCGGCCGCGCCGTGGTCGAACCGGTCGAGGTGACGGTGCACGGCGCCCGCGCCGCGACGGTGCTGTCCGACGGGCTGGACGAGAGGGCGAGCGACGGCGTGTGGGTCGCCGTCGACGTCACCGCGGCGGCGCTGGACGAGCCGGCCGCCATCTCCGGCATGGCCCTGCGTGACCGCCGCGGCCGCGAGTTCGCGTCGTCCAACCGGGCCGACAACCCGATGATCGGCAACCCGTTCGACCCGCGGGTCCCCGAGCGGGGCGAGGTCGTCTTCGAGCTGCCGTCCGACGCGCTGGGCCGGCTCACGCTGGTGATCAGCCCCGACGCGCCCGGCCGGGTGGTGCCGCGGGCCGAGGCCGAGGTGGCGCTGCGGATCGACACGGCGGACGACGAGCCGCTGGAGCCGCGCTCGCGCGACCTCGCGGAGGCCACCGGATGAGCCGGGCGTGGTGGCGGCACAACCGGGTCGCGCTTCCGGTCATGGTGGTGGCGCTGGCCGCCCTCGCGTGGCCCGCCTCGGAGACGGCCCGCGACCTGTGGTGGCCGCGCGGCGAGCACGTCGCCGTCTCCCCCGGCGGCGACGGCCGGGCGGTCGTGGGCGAGGTGTCGCTGCGGCTGGCCGAGTTCGGCCGGGCCGGCGACGTGCCCGACGAGCCGCCGCCCGACGGCTTCACCGCCTGGCGCGCGGAGCTGGCCTCCGAGGGCGGCGACGAGCCGCTGAGCTGCACGGTCCAGCTGCAGGACGGCGACGGGAACCGGTACACGGCCGGGTCGCGCTACCTGCCGTCGTACGACGACGAGTCGATCGGCGTGGACTGCGGCGGGCCCGAAGGCGGCGGCGTCGTGTACTTCCTGCTGCCGGACGACGCCGATCCCGGCCTCGTGCGGGTCAGCGCACTGGAACTGCTGCCGGAGTACTGGTCGCTTCCGGTTCCGTGACGGCGGTGGCCGGCAGCCGGCCGACCAGCGCGTCGGCGGCGGCCGCCAGCAGCGCCGCCGAGAGCACCTGCACGAGGATCGTCGAGACCGCCTCCAGCGGCCCGGCCAGCGCCTGCCAGTCGGCCACCGGCGCGGGCCCCACGACCAGCCGGGCGACGCCCCAGACCAGGTGGCCGGTCAGGCCGACGGCGACGTAGGCCCCGCAGAACAGCAGCGCCGACGCCCATCCGGACCGCCAGATCATCGCCAGCCCGGCCACCAGCGGCCCGAACCGGCGCTCGCCGTCGAGGCCCAGGCGCCAGGCCCGGGCGACGTTCTGCTCGCCGACCCGGGCGCTCAGGCCGGCCGTCATGCGCCCGGCCACCGGCGCGACGGCCTCGGCCGGCTGCGTGCCGTACACGATGGTCCCGAACGCGAGCCACGAGATGGGCACCACCAGGCCGGTGAACACGCCCGCCACCAGCAGGTCCGTCGTCGGGACGAGGCCGGCGGCCAGCCGGTCCAGCAGCTCGAACCGGTCGGTCAGCTCCGCCCACCACGTCTCGACGCGGTCCGTCGCGGCCCGGCCGGACCACCAGTCGCGCACCCGCCGGTTCGCGAGCGCGACGACGAAGACGCCGAGCACGATCCAGACGACGTCGCAGTAGCCGGCCAGCACCTGCAGCGCCGTCCGCCGGACGGACGTCTGCGGCCGTCCCCGGGACAGCCGCCCGGCCAGCGACCGCAGCGCCAGCGCGCCGAGCGCCGTCCCCAGCACCGCCGCCGACGCGCCGGCCGGGATGCGGTCGGTGACCTCGCCGGTGGTGGCGGCCAGCTCCGCGGCGTCGTGGGCGGCCTGGTTGTAGTACTCGCGCTGGTCCTCGGCGAACGAGCCGTAGTGCTCGTAGACGACGAGGAACGGGACGATGAGGCTGCCCAGGACCGCGAACACCGTGCGCACCCGTCGGCCGGCCGGCACCGTCGACGGCCGCATGACCAGCAGCATCGCGACGGTGACCAGCATCGAGCCGAGCGGCACGAGGGCCAGCACGAGCAGCCCGAGCACCGCCGAGTGCCGGCCGGCCCACACCGCCGCGTCGAGCGAGTACTCGCGCGCCACCAGCCCGGCCGCCGCCAGCGCGACCAGCGCCGGCCAGGAACGGCGGAGGCGCCGACCCGCGTCGAGCAGGACGGCGCCTCCGCCGGACACGTTTTTCAGTGTCGCAGTGTTCAATGTCGCAGTGTCAGAGGTACTGGCCGGTGTTGGCCACGGTGTCGATGGACCGTCCGGCCTCGGTGCCCTGCTTGCCCGAGATGAGCGTGCGGATGTAGACGATGCGCTCGCCCTTCTTGCCGGAGATGCGGGCCCAGTCGTCGGGGTTCGTCGTGTTCGGGAGGTCCTCGTTCTCCTTGAACTCGTCGAAGCAGGCCGTGAGCAGGTGCTGCACCCGCAGGCCCTTCGCGCCGGTGTCGAGGAGGTCCTTGATCGCCATCTTCTTCGCGCGGTCGACGATGTTCTGGATCATCGCGCCGGAGTTGAAGTCGCGGAAGTACAGGACCTCTTTGTCGCCGTTGGCGTAGGTGACCTCGAGGAAGCGGTTGTCGTCGGTCTCGGAGTACATCTTCTCGACCGACCGCTGGATCATCGCCGCCGTGGTGGCCGCGCGGTCGCCGCCGTGCTCGCCGAGGTCGTCGGGGTGCAGCGGCAGGGTGGTCGTGAGGTACTTGCTGAAGATGTCGCGGGCCGCCTCGGCGTCGGGCCGCTCGATCTTGATCTTCACGTCCAGCCGGCCGGGCCGGAGGATGGCGGGGTCGATCATGTCCTCGCGGTTCGAGGCGCCGATGACGATGACGTTCTCGAGGCTCTCGACGCCGTCGATCTCGCTCAGCAGCTGCGGGACGATGGTGTTCTCGACGTCGGACGAGACGCCCGAGCCGCGGGTGCGGAACAGGGAGTCCATCTCGTCGAAGAACACGATGACCGGCGTGCCCTCGCTGGCCTTCTCGCGGGCCCGCTGGAAGACCAGGCGGATGTGCCGCTCGGTCTCGCCGACGTACTTGTTCAGCAGCTCCGGGCCCTTGATGTTGAGGAAGTACGACTTGTGCTCGGAGATGCCCTTCAGCTTCGCGATCTGCTTGGCCAGCGAGTTCGCGACGGCCTTCGCGATGAGCGTCTTGCCGCATCCGGGCGGGCCGTACAGCAGCACGCCCTTCGGCGGGCGCAGCTCGTGCTCGCGGAACAGCTCCGCGTGCAGGAACGGCAGCTCGACGGCGTCGCGGATCTGGTCGATCTGCCGGGACAGGCCGCCGATGTCGGAGTAGTCGATGTCGGGGACCTCTTCGAGGATGAGCTCCTCGACCTCGGACTTCGGGATGCGTTCGTAGACGAACCCGGCGCGCGGCTCGAGCAGCAGGGAGTCGCCGACCCGCAGGCCGGAGTCCTGCAGCGGCGAGGCGATGCGGACGACCTTCTCCTCGTCGGTGTGCCCGATGACCAGCGCGCGCTCGCCGTCGGCGAGCAGCTCCTTGAGCATGACGACCTCGCCGACGCGCTCGTACTCGAGCGCGCGGACGACGTTGAGGGCCTCGTTGAGCATGACCTCCTGGCCGGGCCGGAGCTCGGTCAGCTCGACGTCGGGGCTGACGGCGACCCGCAGCTTGCGGCCACCGGTGAAGACGTCGACCGTGCCGTCGTCGTACTTGGACAGGTACGTGCCGAACCCGGACGGAGGCTGCGCCAGCCGGTCGATCTCCTCCTTGAGCGCCACGATCTGGTCGCGGGCCTCGCGCAGTGTGGCCGCGAGCCGCTCGTTCTGGGCGTTCACGGACGCCAGTCGTGCCTCGAGGAAAGCCACCTCGCCGGCCATGTCGGACGGCTCGCGCCCGGGCCCGCGACGGCCTTGATCGAAGCCATCGTCGTACGACGCCATCTCGCACCTCCTCGGAAGGGGGTCGTCTATAGCCAGACCTTACAGTCGCCCGGCCCGAACGCCATGCAGGAGATCAGCTAGTGACCAGATGTTGACTTTCGGTCCCGGCGAACGTGGAAATCTCTTTACCTCAACTAGCTCGCCGGCGTGGTGGTTCCGCCGTCATTGCCGGGTGCCGGGCGCCGGCGACGGGGTGGCGGGACGACCCCGGGGGCCATGCGGCGGGCCGTGACGAGGAAGCCGGTGTGGCCGATCATCCGGTGGTCGGGGCGCACCGCCAGGCCCTCGACGTGCCAGGTGCGCACCATGGACTCCCAGGACACCGGCTCGGTGAACCGCTGGCTCTCGCGGATGGTCTCGACCGTGCGCGACAGCTGCGTGGTGGTGGCGACGTAGCAGCACAGCACGCCGCCCGGCACGAGCACGCCCGCCGCGGCGTCGACGCACTCCCAGGGCGCCAGCATGTCGAGCACGACGCGGTCGGCCTCGGTGTCGTCGAGGGACTCGACGAGGTCGCCGACGGTGAGCCGCCAGGCCGGGTGCTCGGCGCCGAAGAACCGCTCGACGTTCTCGGCGGCGATCTTCGCGAAGTCGGCCCGCCGTTCGTAGGAGTGCACCGCGCCGTGCTCGCCGACCGCCCGCAGCAGCGACATCGTCAGTGCGCCGGAGCCCACCCCGGCCTCGACCACGCGCGCGCCCGGGAAGACGTCGGCCATGGCCACGATCTGGCCCGCGTCCTTCGGGTACACGACCGCCGCGCCGCGCGGCATGGACAGCACGTAGTCGGACAGCAGCGGCCGCAGCGCGAGGTAGGCCGTGCCGCCGGTCGAGACGACGACGGAGCCCTCGGGCTGGCCGATCAGCTGGTCGTGCTGGAACGATCCCTTGTGGGTGTGGAACTCCTTGCCGTCCTGCAGGGTGATGGTGTGGTGCCGGCCCTTGGGATCGGTGAGCTGCACGTGGTCGCCGACCCGGAAGGGCCCGGTGCGGCGAGACGTTTCGGTCGCGGACATGCGGTCGAGGCTATCCGCCGGGTCCGACAGGCCGGCGCGTGGATCAGCGTGCCGCGAGCGCGTGGTCGACGTCGGACGTCACCAGCACGCCGTACACCCGGCCCTCGCCGTCGACCACCAGGTACTCGGTGGCCGGCAGCTCGCGCATGGCCTTGAGCAGGTCGTCGCCGCGGACGTCCAGCGGCAGGATGAGCCCCTTCTGCAGCGAGCGCGACTGCTGCCCGATGGTCACCCACGGGCGGCGCTGCTCGGGGATGGCCGCCACCGAGCTCTCGCTGACGATGCCCGTGGGGCGCCCGGCGCTGTCGACGATGACCAGCGACGTGACGTTCGCCTCGCGGGCCTGCCGCATGGCCTCGGACACCGGGAGGTCGGGCGCGACCGGCGCGGCGCGGCGGGCCAGCGTACGGGTGTCGAGCCGCGGCAGCCGGGCCCGCATGCGCCCGACCGCCAGCGCCTGCGTGGCGCCGCTCCACAGCAGCGCCGCGACCAGCCCGGCCCAGATGATGACGGAGACCGGCGGCGTGGCGCCGTTCAGCGCGAACGGCATGACCAGCACGAGGCCGGCCAGCACCTGGCCGCTGCGCGCCGCCACGACGGTGCCGCGGTGCTCGTCGCCGCTGACCTTCCAGACCGCCGCGCGCAGCATGTGCCCGCCGTCGAGCGGCAGGCCCGGCAGCACGTTGAACACGCCGACCAGCAGGTTGGCGATCGCCAGCATCCAGACCAGGAACCCGGGCACGCCGTCGTCGATGCTCTGGTAGGCGAGCAGGCCGAGCCCGCCGAGGGCCAGCGACAGCAACGGGCCGGCGGCGGAGACGACGAGGTCGCGCCCCGGCGTGGGCGCGTCGCGCTCGATCTCGGTGTGGCCGCCGAGGAAGTGCAGGGTGACGCCGCGCACCGGCAGCCCCAGCCGGCGCGCCGTCAGGGCGTGGCCCAGCTCGTGCACGAACACGGAGAGGTACAGCAGCACGGCGAACAGGAACGCGAGCGCGTACGCCTCGCCGCCGGTCAGCTCGGGCAGCTCGCGGAGCACGACGTCGCGGCCCCAGAAGGTGATGATGGCGGCCACCAGGAACCACGTCGGGCTGACGTACACCGGGATGCCCGCGATGCGCCCGAGGCTCAGCTGCCGACCACGACCGGTTGCCATTCTCCAAGGCTACGTGGCGGACACGGCGGCGTGTGCGGCCCGGCGCTGTCGGAGGGGTGATCTACAGTCACGAATATGACGATGCGCACGCACACCGCTCCCGGGGACGACCCCGGGGCCGAGCGCGTGCCCAGCCTGTCGCCGTCGCGCGCCGCCGACTTCATGACCTGCCCGCTGCTCTACCGGTTCCGCACCATCGACCGGCTGCCCGAGCCGCCCAGCTCCGAGGCCACCCGCGGCACCGTCGTGCACAGCGTGCTCGAGCGGCTGTACGAGCTGCCGTCCGGCGAGCGCACACCCGGCCGCGCCACCGAGCTGGTCCGGCCCGCGTGGGACGAGCTGATGGCGGCCGAGCCGGCGGTGGCCGAGCTGTTCGCCGACGACGAGGACGGGTCGGCGCTCGCCGAGTGGCTGGCCAGCGCCGAGGCCCTCGTCGAGCGCTACTTCACGCTGGAAGACCCCACCCGGCTCGAACCGGTGGAGCGCGAGCTGTACGTCGAGACGACGCTCGACTCCGGCCTGCGCCTGCGCGGCTACGTCGACCGCCTCGACCGCGCCGAGGCCACCGGCGACCTCCGCGTCGTCGACTACAAGACGGGCAAGGCGCCGCGGGCCGGGTTCGAGCAGCGGGCCATGTTCCAGATGCGGTTCTACGCACTGGTGCTGTGGCGGCTGCACGGCCGGGTGCCGCGGCTGCTGCAGCTCATCTACCTCGGCAGCGGCGAGCTGCTGCGCTACGAGCCCGACGAAGCCGACCTGCGGGCCACGGAGCGCAAGCTGGCGGCGCTGTGGGCGGCCATCGAGCGGGCCACCCAGTCCGGCGACTGGCGGGCCAGCCCCAGCCGGCTGTGCGACTGGTGCTCGCATCAGGCGCTGTGCCCGGCCTACGGCGGCACCCCGCCGCCGCTCCCCGAGACCGTCGCCTCCTCGCCCGACGACGACGAGGCCCCCTCGCCCCGCACCTCCCCCGTCGACGCCTGATCGACCAGCCGGGGCGCCAGCGAACGGTCAGTCGCCCGGGGTGGCCCAGGGGTCGACCGGCACGTGGCCGACGGCCCGGCCGGACGGGTCGAGCAGGCGGCCCATCCGCTTGGCCGTCCGCAACGCGATCGACCGGTCCAGCACCCGCAGCTCCGGCACCCGCTCCGCCAGGGCGGCCTCCAGCCGCTGGAGGTCGGCGAGCGAGCGCAGCCACACCCCGAGCAGCAGGTTGGCCGCGCCGCCCGTCACCGACTCCGCCGCCCGCGCCTCCGGCAGGCCGGCCAGCCGCCGGGCGACGTCGTCGACCTGATCGGGCGGGACCTGGGCCCACAGCATGGCGGTGACCGGCCAGCCGGTCAGCGGCTGGGCCACGTCGCAGCGGACCACGAGATCGCCGGCGAACGCGGCGGCCAGCCGGCGCCGGGCGGTCACGCGGCTGACGCCGAGGCGCTCGGCCAGCTCGGACGCGCCCAGCCGGGCGTCGGCCGACAGCAGCCGGAGCAGCGCGCGGTACTCGGCGCTCCCCCGGTCCGGCCCGCGCGCCGGCCTGCCCCGCGCACCGGCACCGGCCGCCGCCAGCCGCACCTGCTGCGACGGCGACAGCGCCCGCAGCCGCCACCGGCTGCCGGACAGGAACGAGCGGATCCCGACCGTCGTCCGCACGGCCCGCACGCCGGGCATCGCGGGCAGCCCGGTCAGCAGGAACTCGGCGAGGTCGGCCAGCTCCGGCACCAGCACGGTCAGCAGCAGGTCGCGGTCGCCCGTGACATGCTCCAACGTCACCACCCGCGGGTCGCGCACCAGCGCCGCGACGACGTCACCGGACCGCGCGCCGCCGCAGGTGACCTCGACGAACGCGAAGGTCAGGCCGTCCAGCGACGGGTGCAGCGCGAACCACGCCGCGCCGGACCCGGACAGCCGCGCCCACCGCCGCGCCACCGTCACCGGGTCGGCGCCGAGGACCGGGCCGAGCCGCTGCCACGGCGCCCGCGGGGCCAGCTGGACGGCGTGCAGCAGCGCGAGATCGTCGTCGTCGAGAGTATCCATTTCCGTCCCTCCGCAGGGCGGCAGCATCCATATCCTGCACGATCGGAGCCGTGAGCGGCCGAGGACCGAGGATCACGCGCATGACGACCACGACCGCCGACCCGTTCCGCTGGCTCGAGGCCGACGACGCCGACGTGCTCGCGTGGCAGCGCGCGCAGGCGGCGGCCGCCGCCGAGACCGTCGGCGCCTGGCCGCACCTGAACGTGCTGGCCGGGCTGCTCGGCCGGCTCGGCGGCGGCCCGCCGCCGGTGCTGCCGGTCCCCGCCGCCGGCCGCTGGTTCCGGGCCGAGGGCGCCGACCTGATCGCGAGCACCGAACCGCTCGGCCCGGGCGACACCGTGGCCCGGCTGCCGGCCGGCGAGCGGGCCGCGTGGCTGGCGCCGTCGCCGGACGGGACGGTGCTGGCGGTCGGCATCGGGCAGGGCGGCGGCGAGGAGAACGCGATCCGACTGCTCGACACCGGGTCGGGCGAGCCGCTCGGCCACGGCCCGGACCGGCTGCTGTTCGACGCGCTGCTGGGCGGCGTGAGCTGGCTGCCGGACTCGTCGGGGTTCCACTACCTCGGCATGACCGCGCCGGTGGACCGGTTCGAGCAGGCGATCTTCCGCTACGACCTGCGGTCGCGGACCGAGCATGCGGAGCCGATCCCGCGGCCGTCGCCCGACTACACGCTGGTGCAGGCCGGCGACGGCCGGTGGACGGTGGCGGCGCACGGGCTGCTGACGCCGCTGCCGGTGGCCGTCCATGACCGCGCCGACCCCGACGGCGGCTGGCGGCCGTTCCTGACCTCCGTGCCCGGCGTCGACGGGCCGCTGGTCGCCGGCTACCCGATCGGCGACGAGTACGTGGCGTGGACCGACGTCGGCGCGCCGCGCGGGCGGGTGGTCGCGATCCGGTTCGACGCCGACGATCCCGGCGATCCGTCCGCCTGGCGGGAGCTGCTGCCCGAGGGCGACGGCGTCATCGTCGCGCTGCTGCGTACGCGGGCGGCGCTCTACACCGTCGAGCTGGTCGACGGGCGGTGGTCGCGGGTGCGCGAGCTGGACGGCGCCGGCGGCCGGGTGCTGCCGCTGCCGCCGCGGGTGTCGGTGCGGACGGGCGTGGCGGCGCTGCACGCGCTGGCCCGGCCGGGCAGCGCACCGGAGCTGCTGCTGCCGTCGTCGTCGCCGAGCCGGTCGTGGACGGTGTCCGGCTGGCGACCGGGCGACCAGGTCCCGCGGCTGCTGGCCGACGCGACCACCGGGCTCCCCGGTGCGGTGGTCGAGGAGCGGCAGGCGGTGGGCGCGGACGGCACGCTGATCCCGTACACCTGCCTCTACCGGCCGGACGAGCGCGGGCAGCGGCCGCGGCCGACGCTGATCACGGCGTACGGCGGCTTCTACCGAGCGCTGACGCCGGAGTGGTCGGACGACGCGGCGGCGGTGGCGGCGTCCGGCGGGCTGCACGTGTGGGCGCACACGCGCGGTGGCGGCGATCTGGGGCGGGAGTGGTGGGAGGGTGGCCGGCGGGGGCGCAAGCAGACGGTGCTCGACGACCTGCACGCGGTGGCCGCCGACCTCGTCGCCACCGGCCGCGCCGACCCGTCCCGCCTCGCCGTCGTCGGCCGCTCGCACGGCGGCTGGCTGGCCGGCGCAGCGGCCGTCACCCGCCCGGACGTCTGGCGCGCGGCGGTGCCGCTGGTGCCCGCGCTGGACCTGGTCACCGACCTGCGGACGCCGTACGGGAAGTACGTCACCGAGCTGGACTGGCCGGACGGCGACGCCGAGGAGCACGTCGCCGCGCTGTCGCCGTACCACCTGATCCGCCCCGGCAGCTACCCCGCCGTCTACCTCGCCGCCGGCGACCGCGACCCGCGCTGCCCCGCCTGGCACGCGCGCAAGTTCGCGGCCCGGCTGCAGGAGGCGCAACAGGGGCCGGGCGCCGTGCTGCTGCGGGTGCGCGAGAACGCCGGCCACGGCCTGACGTCCAGCGCCGCCGAGCGCCGGCGCGACGCGGCGGAGTGGCTGGGGTTCGTCTTCGCCGAACTGGGCCTGGTGCCGCCGGCCGCGCCCTGACGGTGAGTCCCCGGGTCATCCTGCCGGTGGAGGCCAGAGCTCGCCGTCGAGGACGAGCCGGGGACGGGGGCGGGCGGCCTACCGTTGATCGTGTGACGACGGCGCGCGCCAAGTTCTTCCCCCGCATCGAGCCGTGGCTGCTGGACGCGTCCATCACGTTCGTCCTGGCCGTCACGGGCGTGGTCGCGCTGTTCGTGTACACCGATCCCAACGGCATCGAGTACGCCGAGGCCGACGCGCTGGGGGTCGCGTTGGTGCTGGTCATCACGGTGCCGCTGATCGTCCGGCGACAGCACCCGGTCATCGTCGGGCTGGGCACGGCCGTCGCGACGCTGCCGTTCCTCGCCGTCGACTACGCCATGCCGACGGCGGCGCTCGTGCTGCTGATCGCCGTCTACAGCGCCGCCAACTACGCCGGGCTGGGCGCGTCGGTGCTGGTCCTCGTCGTGCAGAGCGCGGTCTCCGTCGGCTACACGCTGGTCAGCGCCGACCGCCACGCCGACCAGCAGACCATGGACACCGGGGCGGGCCTGACCATCAGCGCACTGGTCATCCTCGGCGTCTGGGGCCTCGGCCGGGGCATGCGCAACCGCCGCCTCTACACCGCCGAGCTGGAAGACCGCGCCCGCCGCCTCGAACGGGCCAACGACGTCGAGGTGCGGGCCGCCATCACCGAAGAGCGCTCGCGCATCGCCCGCGAGCTGCACGACGTCGTCGCGCACCACGTGTCTGTCATGACGGTGCAGGCGGCCGGCGCCCGCCGCGCCCTGCACCGCGACGTCGACCGCACGGCGGTCGCGCTGGAGGCCATCGAGGAGATCGGCCGGTCCGCGCTGGCCGAGATGCGCCGCGTCGTCGGCGTCCTGCGCACCCCCGACGGCGACGACCGCGGCGCCCGGCCGGCCACGCTGGCGCCGCAGCCGGGCCTCGGCGACCTCGACCTGCTGGTCGAGCAGGTGCGCGACGCCGGGCTGCCGGTCGACGTGACGGTCGACGGCGAGCCGCGGGCCGTGCCGGTGGGCGTCGACCTCGCCGCGTTCCGCGTCATCCAGGAGGCGTTGACGAACACCATCAAGCACGCCGGCCCGTCCACCGCGGCGGTCCTCGTGCGCTATCTGCCGGCCGAGGTGCACGTGGAGATCAGCGACGACGGCCGCGGCGTGGCGGCGTCGCTGGACGGGCGCCGGCCCGGGCACGGCCTGCTGGGCATGCGCGAACGGGTGGCCCTCTATGGTGGAACCCTCGCGGCCGGCCCACGCCGCGGCGGCGGCTACGAGGTGCGGGCGAAGATCCCGTACGACAGTAACGGAGCGATGTCACGATGACGGCCCAGCCCATCCGGGTGCTGCTGGTGGACGACCAGCCGCTGCTGCGCACCGGTTTCCGCATGATCCTCGAGGCCGAGTCCGACATCGCCGTGGTCGGCGAGTCGGGCGACGGCGAGCAGGCGGTGGCCGACGCGCGGGCGCTGCAGCCCGACGTCGTGCTGATGGACATCCGCATGCCGCGCGTCGACGGCGTGCAGGCGACCCGCCAGATCACCGGCGCCGCCCGCGAGACCACGCCGCGCGTCCTGGTGCTCACCACCTTCGACCTCGACGAGTACGTCGTCGAGGCGCTGCGGGCCGGGGCCAGCGGCTTCCTGCTCAAGGACGTGCCGGCCGAGGATCTCGTGACGGCCATCCGCACGGTGTCGCGCGGCGACGCCGTCGTGGCGCCGAGCATCACGCGGCGGCTGCTCGACATGTTCGCCAGCCGCTTCCCGGCCACCGACTCCCCTACGCCGGCGAACCTGCAGCACCTCACCGACCGCGAGCGCGAGGTGCTCACGCTGGTGGCGCGCGGCTACTCCAACGCCGAGATCGCCGCCGAGCTGGTGGTGTCCGAGACCACGGTGAAGACCCACGTCGGCAACGTGCTGACCAAGCTGAGCCTGCGCGACCGCGTCCAGGCCGCCGTCTACGCCTACGAGAGCGGCCTCGTCCAGCCCGGCGCCCTGTAGCCCGACGCCAGCGCGGCGCCCCGGAGACCGGTCGTACGCCCGCAGGACGGCCCGGCGGGCCGTCCTACTCCTCACGGCGGAGCCCGCAGACCGTGCCGTTCGCCGATCATCGTGGCCGTCCGGGCCTCTAGCGTGGAACACGATCCACGATCCAGCTGACGAGGAGCGTACCGGTGACGACGGAACCCAGCTCGCCGCGCACGGCGGCCCGCGCCGTTGACCTGACGAAGATCTATGGCAAGGACGACACCCGCGTGGTGGCGCTGGGCGGTGTGACGGTGGAGTTCACCGCCGGCCGGTTCACCGCCATCATGGGCCCGTCCGGCTCCGGCAAGTCCACGCTCATGCACTGCATGGCCGCGCTGGACTCGTCGACGTCGGGCCAGGTGTACATCGGCGACACCGAGCTGAGCGGACTGAACGACAAGGAGCTGACCAAGCTCCGCCGCGACAAGATCGGCTTCGTGTTCCAGGCCTTCAACCTGATCCCGACGCTGACGGCCAAGGAGAACATCACACTGCCGCTCGACATCGCCGGCAGCTCCATCGACAAGGAGTGGTTCGACAACGTCATCGCGACGGTCGGCCTGGCCGACCGGCTCGGGCACAAGCCGAACCAGCTCTCCGGCGGGCAGCAGCAGCGCGTGGCCTGCGCGCGGGCGCTGGTCAGCAAGCCCGAGATCATCTTCGCCGACGAGCCCACCGGCAACCTCGACTCCCGGTCCGGCACCGAGGTGCTGTCGTTCCTGCGCCGCTCGGTCCGCGAGTTCGGCCAGACCATCGTCATGGTCACCCACGACCCCAACGCCGCCGCCTACTCCGACCGCGTCCTGTTCCTCGCCGACGGCCAGATCGTCGACGAGATGGCCGACCCGACGGCCGAGAAGGTGCTCGAGCGCATGAAGGGCTTCGACGCCGTGGGACAGCAGGCATGATCCGCGCGACCCTCAAGAGCCTGGCCGCGCGCAAGCTGCGGCTGGCCATGAGCGCGTTCGCCATCGTGCTGGGCGTGGCGTTCGTGGCCGGGTCGTACGTGTTCACCGACACCATCGACCGCACCTTCGACGACATCTTCGGCGGCCTGTCCTCCGACGTCGTCGTGCGGCCCGACCTCCCGGGCGAGGCCGACCTGTTCACCGGCTTCGCCACCGGCACCACCACGACCATCCCGGCCGGCCTGGTCGACGAGGTGGCCGACCTCCCCGGCGTCGAGCGGGCCGACGGCGAGGTCGAGAACCAGAGCTTCTTCGTCCTCGACTCCGACGGCGACCTCATGACCACGCAGGGCGCCCCCGGCATCGCCGTCAACTGGCACGACGGCCCCACGGCCGACGGCGCTCCGGTGCTCGAGCTGGTCGACGGCGAGCTGCCGTCCGGCCCGGGCGAGGTCGCGCTCGACGACCGCACGTTCGACGACTCCGGCTACCAGATCGGCGACGACGTCCAGTTCGTCGGCACCGGCGACGACCCGCGGGTCACGGCCGAACTGGTCGGCGTCGTCCGGTTCGGCGAGTCCGGCAGCCTGGCCGGCGCCAGCCTGTCGGTGTTCGAGACCGGCTACGCCCAGCAGCTGTTCCTCGACGGCGACGACGCCTTCAGCCGCATCTCGGTGACGGCCGCCGACGGCACCAGCGCCGAGGAGGTCCGCGACGAGATCAGCGCCATCCTGCCGGGCGACTTCGAGGCCCTCACCGGCGCCGACGTCGACGAGGAGACCGCGTCGGCCATCGAGGAGGGGCTCGGCTTCTTCAACACCTTCCTGCTGGTGTTCGCCGCCATCGCGCTGTTCGTCGGCGTGTTCCTCATCCTCAACACGTTCTCCATCCTGGTGGCGCAGCGCTCCCAGGAGATGGCGCTGTACCGCGCGCTCGGCGCCGGCCGGCGCCAGGTCACGCGGTCGGTGCTGCTCGAGGCGTTCGTCGTCGGCGTCGTCGGCTCGACCCTCGGGCTGCTGCTCGGCCTCGGTGTCGCGCAGCTGCTCAAGACGGTGTTCGGGGCGTTCGGGCTGGAGCTGGCCGGCGGCCTGGTGCTGCAGCCGCGCACCGTCGTCATCTCCTACGTCGTCGGCATCGTGGTCACCATGGTGGCCGCGTACGTCCCGGCGCGGCGGGCGTCGAAGGTCCCGCCCATCGCGGCCATGCGCGACGACGTCGCCACTACCGAGTCCGGCCGCAAGGTGCACCTGTGGGTCGGCGGCGCGCTGACGCTGCTCGGCGCGGCGGCCATGGCCACCGGCCTGTTCGCCGACGTGAACGACGCGGCGCTCATGGTGGGCGCCGGCATCTTCGCGGTGTTCATCGGCGTGGCGCTGCTGGCGCCGGTGCTGGCCACGCCGGTGTTGCGGGTCGTGGCCGGCTGGTACCCAAAGGCGTTCGGCACCGTCGGCCGGCTGGCCCGCGAGAACGCGCTGCGCAACCCGCGCCGCACGGCGGCCACGGCGTCGGCGCTGATGATCGGCATGGCGCTGGTCACGGCCATCTCCATCGTCGGCGCGTCGGCCAACGCGACGGTCGACAAGGCCCTCGACGACGGCGTCCGCGCCCAGTTCGTCGTCTCCAACGCGGTCGGGCAGCCGTTCTCGCCCGGCATCGCCGAGGAGGTGGCCCAGGTCGACGGCGTCGACGAGGTGGTGTCGCTGCGGATGTCCGGCGGCCTCGTCGACGGCGACCAGACGTTCCTGCAGTCGTTCGACCCGGTCGCGTACAGCCGGGCGGCCGACCTCGAGATGGTCGCGGGCACCGACGAGCTCGGTCCCGGCCAGTTCCTCATCGGCGAGGACCAGGCCGAGTCGAAGGGGCTGTCCGTCGGCGACACCGTCCGGCTGCAGCTGCCCGGCTCCGACGGGGAGATCGAGCTGGCCGGCATCTACGCGCAGTCGCCGCTGCTGGCCGGCGGCGTGGTGGTCAGCCAGCAGACGCTGGCCGACGGCGCGGTGCCGTCGCTCGACTCCCTGCTGTACGTCATCGCCGACGACGGCGCCGACCTCGGCACCGTCCACGAGAGCCTCGAGGCGGCCACCGCTGACGTCCCGACGGTCACCGTCCAGGACCAGGAGGAGTACAAGCAGCAGTCCCGCGACCAGGTCAACCAGCTGCTGTTCCTGGTGTACGCGCTGCTCGGGCTGGCGGTGCTGATCGCCGTCCTCGGCATCGTCAACACGCTGGCGCTGTCGGTCATGGAGCGCACCCGCGAGGTGGGGCTGCTGCGGGCGGTCGGCCTGAGCCGGCGCCAGTTGCGGCGCACCATCCGGCTCGAGTCCATCGCCATCGCCGTTCTCGGCGCCGTCCTCGGTGTCGCGCTCGGCCTGCTGTTCGGGGTGTCGCTGCAACGCGCCATCGCCGACGACGGGCTCGAGGTGCTCTCCATCCCGGGCGGTCAGCTCATCGTGTTCGTCGTGCTCGCCGCGATCGTCGGCGTCCTGGCCGCCGTCTGGCCGGCCCGCCGCGCCGCCAAGCTCGACGTGCTGCGCGCCATCACGACGGAGTAGGACGCGGGCGGCGGGGTTGCCCGGGTACACCGGCAGCCCCGCCGCCTTTGCAATGAGCACCTTGACGCACCACCGCGCGGTGGTGCGTCAAGGTGCTCATTGCAAAGGGGGAACGGACCTCAGGCCGCGGGGTCCGGCGCGTGCTCCGGGTCGGGCTCGACGACGGCGGCGGCGTCGGGGCGGATGCGGCCCGCCGCGATGTCCTCGGCCCAGTGGCAGGCCACCGTGTGCGCCTCCGGGTGCCCGGTGACCGTCCGCAGCACCGGCCGCTCGTCGGCGCAGCGGGTGGGCTGGCGGAACGGGCAGCGGGTGTGGAACCGGCAGCCGGCCGGCGGGTGGGCTGGCGAGGGCAGGTCGCCCTGGAGCAGGATGCGCTGCCGGGTGTCCTCGACCTCGGGGTCCGGGATCGGCACCGCCGACATCAGCGCCTTCGTGTACGGGTGCAGCGGCGTCGCGTACAGGTCGTCCGACGGCGCCTGCTCGACCAGCCCGCCCAGATACATGACGGCGACGACGTCGGCGATGTGCCGGACGACGGCGAGGTCGTGCGCGATGACGAGGTAGGTGAGGCCGAGGCGGTCCTGCAGCTCCTCCAGCAGGTTCACCACCTGCGCCTGGATCGACACGTCCAACGCGGACACCGGCTCGTCGGCGACGATGAGCTGCGGCTCCAGCGCGATGGCCCGGGCGATGCCGATGCGCTGGCGCTGGCCGCCGGAGAACTCGTGCGGGTACCGGTTCGCCGCCGACGCGGGCAGCCCGACGACGTCGAGCAGCTCGCGCACCCGGGCCGTGTGGTCGCCGCCGATGCCGTGGGCCCGCAGCGGCTCGGTCAACACCGACTGGACGTTCTGCCGCGGGTCGAGGCTGGCCATCGGGTCCTGGAAGACCATCTGCAGCTGACGGCGCATGCGGCGCAGCTCCTCGCCGGCCAGCGTCCGCAGGTCGGTGCCGTCGAACGTGACGGTGCCGGCGGTCGGCTCGACCAGCCGCAGGATGGCCCGGCCGAGCGTGGACTTGCCGCAGCCGGACTCCCCCACCAGGCCGACGGTCGCGCCCCGCGGGATGTCGAGGTCGACGCCGTCGACGGCCTTGACCGAGCCGATCTGCCGCTCGACGATGATGCCGGACCTGATCGGGAAGTGGACCTCGAGCCCCCGGATGGAGAGCAGGGAGTCGTCGCTCATGCGGACACCTCCTCGGACTCGGTGAGCGGGTTCAGGCAGCGCAGCGACCGGCCGGCGTACGCCTCCAACGGCGGCGGGCCGTCGGTACAGGCGTCGACGCGGTTCTGGCAGCGCGGCGCGAACGCGCAGCCGCGGTCCCAGCGCAGCACGTCCGTCGGCGAGCCCGGGATCGGGTGCAGCGGGGAGCCGCGGGGCGCGTCGAGCCGGGGCACCGACCCGAG
This sequence comes from Jiangella alba, assembly GCF_900106035.1. Taxonomy (GTDB): domain Bacteria; phylum Actinomycetota; class Actinomycetes; order Jiangellales; family Jiangellaceae; genus Jiangella; species Jiangella alba. The sequence goes on along the minus strand of NZ_FNUC01000003.1, from coordinate 2,510,898 downwards.
CAGCCCGCCGGTGTAGGGGTGCCGCGGCCGCGCGAACAGCTCGCGCCGTCCCGCCGACTCGACCACCCGGCCGGAGTACATGACGTGGACGGTGTCGCACAGCCCGGCGACGATGCCGAGGTCGTGCGTGATCATCACCAGCGCGGCGCCGGTGTCCTGCACCAGCTCCTTGAGCAGCTCGATGATCTGCGCCTGGATGGTGACGTCGAGCGCCGTCGTCGGCTCGTCGGCGATCAGCAGCCGCGGCTGGCAGGCCAGCGCCATCGCGATCAGCGCGCGCTGGCGCATGCCGCCGGAGAGCTGGTGCGGGTACTCCTTCAGCCGGCGGTCCGGGTCCGGGATGCCGACGCGGGCCAGCAGATCCGCGGCCGCCGCGCGCGCCTTCTCGCCGCGCAGGTCCTGGTGCCGTTCCAGCACCTCGGTGACCTGCACGCCGATCGGCACCACCGGGTTGAGCGACGACATCGGGTCCTGGAACACCATGGCGACGTCGCGGCCGCGGATGTCGCGCATGCGGTCGCGCGGCAACGTCAGCAGGTCGTCGCCGTCGAACAGCACCTGGCCGCCGACGCGCACGCCGCGGCGCGGCAGCAGCCCCATGACCGCCAGCGACGTCACCGACTTGCCGCTGCCCGACTCGCCCACCAGGCTGACGGTCTCGCCCGGCCGGACGGTGAACGAGACGCCGTCGACGGCACGGACCGTCGGCCCGCCCTTGCGGGTGAAGGTGACCGACAGGTCGCGGACGTCGAGCAGGGGTTCGGAACTGGTCACACTCACCGCCGGTACTTCGGGTCGATGGCCTCGCGCAGCCGTTCGCCGAGCATGGTGAAGCCCAGTGCGGCGATGACGATCGCGATGCCGGGGAAGAACGCCAGGTGCGGCGCGGAGGCCAGGTAGCGCTGGGTGTCGGCGAGCATGCGGCCCCACTCAGGGACGCGCGGGTCGGCGCTGCCCAGGCCCAGGAACGACAGCCCGGCGGCCTCGATGATCGCCGTCGCCAGCGTCAGCGTCGCCTGGACGATGACCGGCGAGATCGAGTTCGGCAGGATGTGCCCGAACACGATCGGCCGCCGCCGCACCCCGATCGACACCGCGGCCAGCACGTAGTCGGAGCCGCGCTGGGCCAGCATCTGCCCGCGCAGCAGCCGGGCGAACACCGGCACGTTGATGATGGCGATGGCGATCATCACCGACCAGAAGCTGGCACCCAGCAGCGCGGCGATGGCGATGGCCATCAACAGGCCGGGGATGGACAGCATGATGTCGACGATCCGCATGATGACGGCGTCCACCTTGCCGCCGAACGCGCCCGCGAGCGTGCCCAGGATCAGGCCGCCGAGCATGCCGAACAGCGTCGCCACGACGCCGACCAGCAGCGACTGCCGGGCCCCGTAGACGACGCGGCTGAACTCGTCGCGGCCGGACGCGTCCAGTCCGAACCAGTGGTCGGCGGACGGGCCGGGGATGTTCGTCGGCGTGATCATGCCGCGGCCCGGCTGGGCGTCCGGCGCGTACGGCGCGATCAGCGGCGCCAGGATCGCGACCAGGATGAAGAACCCGATCAGGCCGAACCCGACCAGGGCGACGGGGTCGCGGCGCAGCCGCTTCCACGCCTCCTTCCGGAGGTTGCCGCCGGCCTGCTCGACCTGCTCGGACTCGGCGGTCGCTTCGATCTCGGACAGGCTCATGCGCTCACCTCACCCGCACTCGTGGGTCGATCAGCCCGTACGAGACGTCGACGAGCAGGTTCACGACGACGTACATCGCCGCGATCACCAGGATGAACCCCTGCAGGACGGCGTAGTCGCGCACGGTGATCGCCTCGTAGATGAATCGGCCGACGCCGTCGAAGGCGAACACCGTCTCGGTGAGAATCGCACCGGAGAACAGCAGCCCGGCCGACAGCCCGATGACGGTGACCACCGGCAGCAGCGCGTTGCGCAGCACGTGCCGGCGGGTGATCGTCCGCTCGTACAGGCCCTTCGCCTCGGCCGTGCGCACGTAGTCCTCGTGCACGACGTCGAGCACGCTGGCCCGGGTGATGCGGACGATGATGGCCAGCGGGATGGCGCCCAGCGCGATGGCCGGCAGCACCAGGTGCATGATCGCGTCCCAGCTGGCCTCGAGATTTCCTGTGAGAATGCCGTCGAGCACGTACAAGCCGGTGGGATGGTCCGCGTCGATGCGCGGATCGTCCCGGCCCTGGGTCGGGAACCAGCCCAGCTTGACGCTGAACACGTACTTGAGGATGTAGGCCAGGAAGAACACCGGCACCGCGACACCCAGCAGCGAGCCCGACACCGACAGGTTGTCCAGCCAGCTGCCGTACTTCTTCGCCGCGAAGTAGCCCAGCGGAACGCCGACGCCGACAGCGAAGATCAGCGCGGCCGTCGCCAGTTCGAAGGTGGCCGGGAAGGTCCGCATCATCTCCTCGGTCACCGGCCGGTTGGTGTTGGCGCTGTTGCCGAAGTCGAGCCGCACCGCGGCGGAGACGAACTTCCAGTACTGGACGTACCAGGGCTCGTTGAGCCCGTAGAGCTCCTCGATGCGGGCGACGGAGTCGGCGGTCGCGCGCTCCCCCAGGAGGGCCTGGGCCGGCCCTCCCGGGAGCGCGCGCAACCACACGAACAGCAGCAACGACAGCCCGAGCAGGATCGGGACGAGCAGCAGGAGCCGCCGGACGACGAACTTGAGCATCTGGTCAGTCGACCGTGACCGTCGCGAAGCTCTCGTTCGACAACGGGTCGGGCACGAAGCCGTCGACGCCCTCACGGAAGGCGATGGCCGGCTCACTGTGGACGTAGGGGATGCCAGGCACGAAGTCCATGATCATCCGGTTGGCCTCCTGGTACAGCGCGGCGCGCGCGTCCTGGTCGGTCTCCTGCTCGGCCTCGTCGAGCTTCGCGAAGATCTCCGGGTTGTCGAAGCTGCCGAACTGCGGGTTGACGTCCTGGAAGAACGTGCCGATGAAGTTGTCCGGGTCGCCGAAGTCGCCGTTCCAGCCGAGCAGGAACATCGGCGTGCCGCCGGTCTGGGTGGCGTCCAGGTAGTCCGGGTTCCACGGCGCGGTGTGCGGCTCGATGGTGAAGCCGACCGCCTCCAGGTCCGCCGCCATCAGCTCCCAGTTGGCCTGGGCGTTCGGCATGTACGGGCGGGTGACGTCGGTCGGGTACCAGAACGGCAGCGTGAGGTTCGTGACGCCGGACTGCGCGATCAGGTCGCGCGCCTTGTCCGGGTCGTAGTCGTAGGTCGTGACGTCGTCGGCCCAGCCGAACAGCTCCGGCGGCATGAACTGCGTGGCCCGGACCGCACCCTCGGGGTAGTTGGTCCGGATGATGTTGTCGAAGTCGATCGCGTGCGCGATGGCCTGCCGGATCTGCAGGTTGTCGAACGGCGGGACGTTCTGCTGGAAGCCGAGGTAGGCGACGTTGAACGCCGGGCGGCGCAGGATCTGGAAGCCGCCGGACTCGAGCAGGTCGACATCGGCCGGGTCGACCAGGTCGTAGCCGTCGATCTCGCCGTTCTCCAGCGCCTGCCGGCGGGCCGGGCCGTCGGGGATGACGGTGAAGATCAGCTCGTCGACCTGCGCCGGCTCCTCCCAGTAGTCGTCGTACTTGGTCAGCCGCACCTCGGAGCCGCGCTCCCACGACTCGAACTGGAACGGGCCGGTGCCGATCGGGTGCTCGTAGCCGAACGTGCCGTCGAAGGACGGCGCCTCGCCGGTGCCGCTGACGGCGTCGGCCTCGAACTCCTGCAGCGCGGCCGGGCTGGCGATGGTGAACGCGGGCATGGCCAGGGCGGACAGGAACGCCGACGACGGACGCGACAGCGTGATGACCGCGGTGCGCTCGTCGCTGGCCTCGCAGCCGGTGTAGAGGCTCTCCCCCATGGCGGGGTCCTCGTTGGCGGCGAAGCCGCCCATCACGGTGCCCCAGTAGTAGGAGACCGCGGGGCTCTGCAGGACGCCGGTGAAGTTGTACCAGCGCTCGAAGTTGAAGCAGACGGCCTCGGCGTCCAGCGCCTCGCCGTCGTGGAACGTCACGCCCTCACGCAACGTGAAGGTCCAGGTCAGACCGTCTTCGCTGGCTTCCCACGACTCGGCCAGGGCCGGCTCGATCTCGGTGCCGCCCTCCTCGCTGCGGACCAGGCCCTCGAACACCTGGTTGATCACCCGAGTCGACTCGCCGTCGCTGACCAGCGCGCCGTCCATGATGACGGGATCGGCCGAGCCGGCGAACACGAGCGTGCCGCCGTCGCCACCGCCCTCAGCGGAGCCTTCGTCGTCGTCTCCGCCACAGGCCGTGAGTCCAAGGGCCAGGGTACCGGCCACGGCTCCCGCGGCCAGCCTGCGGTTCAGGCTCATGCCACGCATGTCACACCTCACACAGCTCGACTGCCGGGCGGTGTTCCCGACCGGTTGGCCTGTGACAGTACTTCGTGTGGGTGTGATGGACAGTCACCGAGTTGTCAGGAAGACATCGCGATTTCGCAACATTCCTTCGAAATAAACCATGCGAAATGACAGTGTGACATTACACCGGATCAAGCCTCGATTCCTCGAACAAGGCGAGCAGGTCAGCGGCCCGCACGCCGTCGAGGGAGTCGATGACGACGAGGCCCGGCTCGGGCACCGCCGCGACGGCGTTCGGCACCGACAGCACCAGAGCCCCGGCCGCCAGCCCGGCGGCCGCGCCACGCGGCGAGTCCTCGACCACGACGCACCCGGCCGGGTCGACGCCGAGCTCGCGCGCCGCCGTCAGGTACGGCTCGGGGTGCGGCTTGCCGTTGGTGACCTCGTCGCCGGTGACGACCGAGCCGAACAGCCCGCCGGGCAGCTGGGAGACGACGGCCTCGGTCAGGCTCCGGTACGACATGGTCACCAGCGCCTGCGGCACGCCGAGCGTCCGCAGCTCGGTGAGCAGCTCGTACACCCCCGGCTGCCAGGTGACGCCCTGGCGGACGCCGGTCAGCACCTCGCCGAGCATGTGCTCGACGATCTGCTCCGGCGTCATCGGGATGGTGCCGGCGTCGCGGATGTAGGCGGCCGCTTCCAGCAGGTCGCTGCCGACCAGGGCCAGGCTGTCGGCGTGGGTCCAGGTGCCGCCGTGGCGGCGTACCAGGGCCTCCTCGGCGCCCATCCACAGCGGTTCGGTGTCGACGATGGTGCCGTCCATGTCCCACAGGACGGCGGCAGGCAGAGGCGAAGTCACGTACTCCATGGTCCCATGCCCCGATCCGCGCGCTTCGCTTGACTGACGGCGGCAGGGCAGGAAACGTGGGCGGGGCACGAAGCACCGAAGACCGGGCGCCGACAATCGCCCCAACGGAGGTCCATCGTCATGCTCACACTCACCCAGAACGCCGCCGCGGTCATCCGCAACATCGAGGCCCGCGACGACATGCCCGCCGGGACCGGCATGCGCATCGCCAGCAATCCCGACGGCGGGCTCGACCTCGAGCTGCGGCCCTCGCCGGAGCTCGGCGACCAGATCCTCGACGACGCCGGCGCGCTGCTGTTCCTCGACGAGGGCGCGGCCGCCATGCTCGACGACAAGGCGCTCGACGCCTCGGTCGACCCCGAGGGCTCGGTGCGGTTCGCCGTCACCGAGCAGACCGGCCGGCCCGAGGACAACGGCATGCCGCACTGACGGCGCCGGCCAGGGTGTGTCTCCCGGGTCTCGGCCGTGGCGAGCGGCGTCCAGGTGGATGCCTCGCAAGGCCGAGGAAGGAGCCATAGCGGGGTTCTATGGCGACTGACGAGAACGCAGCGAGGCGCCGCCTGGGCGTCGCTCGGTAGGCCATGGACCCGGGAGACACACCCTAGGTCGCGTTGAAGTACTTCGCCTCGGGGTGATGCACGACCAGCGCGTCGGTCGACTGCTCGGGATGCAGCTGCAGTTCCTCGGAGAGGTTCACTCCGATCCGCTCGGGCCGCAGCAGCCGGACCAGCTTCACGCGGTCGCCGAGGTCGGGGCAGGCCGGGTAGCCGAAGGAGTAGCGCGAGCCGCGGTACTCCTGCTTGAGGATGCCGCCCAGGTCGGCGTCGTCCTCGGCGCCGAAGCCCAGCTCGCCGCGGACCCGCGCGTGCCAGTACTCCGCCAGTCCCTCGGTGAGCTGCACCGACAGCCCGTGCAGTTCGAGGTAGTCGCGGTAGGAGTTGCCGGCGAACAGTTTCGCCGTCGCCTCGGCCACGCCTGAGCCCATGGTCACCAGCTGGAACGCGACGACGTCGACGTCGCCGGACTCGCGCGGCCGGAAGAAGTCGGCCAGGCACAGGCGGCGGTCGCGGCGCTGGCGCGGGAACGAGAACCGCTCCAGCTCCTTGCGGTGGTCCTCGGGGTCGAGGACGACGAGGTCGCGGCCCTCGGAGACGGCCGGGAAGTAGCCGTAGACGACGGCCGCCTCCAGGATGCTCTCGGTGTGCAGGCGGTCCAGCCACATGCGCAGCCGCGGCCGGCCCTCGGTCTCGACCAGCTCCTCGTACGAGGCGCCGCCGCGGGCGCCCTTGAGCCCCCACTGGCCCATGAACGTGGCCCGCTCGTCCAGGTAGGCGGCGTAGTCGGCGAGGTGCAGGCCGCGCACCACCCGGGTGCCCCAGAACGGCGGCGCCGGCACGGCGTTGTCGGTGGCGACGTCGGAGCGGACGTCGTCGCCGTCGTCATCGTCGCGCACGACGGTGGTGCGGGCGACCCGGCGCTTGCGCAGCGCGGGCAGCACGTCGGCCAACTGCTTGCCGGGGTCGGTGCGCACGCTGGCGACCGCGTCCATCAGCCGCAGTCCCTCGAACGCGTCGCGGGCGTAGCGGACCTCCCCCGCGTACAGCTCGGCGAGGTCGTCCTCGACGAAGGCCCGGGTCAGCGCCGCGCCGCCGAGGATGACCGGCCAGCGCGCCGACAGCCCGCGCTGGTTGATCTCCTCGAGGTTCTCCTTCATCACGACCGTGCTCTTCACCAGCAGCCCGGACATGCCGATGACGTCGGCGTCGTGCTCCTCGGCGGCGTCGAGGATCGCGTTGATCGGCTGCTTGATGCCGAGGTTCACGACCGAGTAGCCGTTGTTCGACAGGATGATGTCGACGAGGTTCTTGCCGATGTCGTGGACGTCACCCTTCACCGTCGCCAGCACGATGGTGCCCTTGGTGCCGCTCTCGCCCTCGACCCGCTCCATGTGCGGCTCGAGGTGCGCCACGGCGGCCTTCATGACCTCGGCGCTCTGCAGCACGAACGGCAACTGCATCTGGCCGCTGCCGAACAGCTCGCCGACGGTGCGCATGCCGCTGAGCAGCGTCTCGTTGACGATGTCGAGCGCCGGCTTCTGCTCGAGGGCTTCGTCGAGGTCGTCTTCCAGGCCTTTGCGCTCGCCGTCGACGATGCGGCGCTCCAGCCGCTCGAACAGCGGCAGCCCGGCCAGCGCGGCCGCGCGGTCCTCCGTCGTCGACGTGACGCCCTCGAACAGCTCCAGGTAGCGGGGCAGCGGGTCGTACTCCGGCGTGCGGCGGTCGTACACGAGGTCGAGCGCGACCTGGTACTGCTCCTCCGGGATGCGCGACACCGGCAGGATGCGGGCGGAGTGGACGATGGCGGAGTCGAGGCCGGCGCTGACGCACTCGGCGAGGAAGACGGAGTTCAGCACGGCGCGCGCGGCCGGGTTGAGCCCGAACGAGACGTTCGAGACGCCGAGCGTGGTCTGCACCGCCGGGTAGCGCCGCTTCAGCTCGCGGATCGCCTCGATGGTCTCGACGCCGTCGCGGCGGGTCTCCTCCTGGCCGGTGGCGATCGGGAAGGTCAGGGTGTCGACGACGATGTCCTCGACGCGCATGCCCCACTCGCCGGTGAGCTGCTCGATCAGCCGCTCGGCCACGCGGACCTTCCACTCGGCCGTCCGGGCCTGGCCCTCCTCGTCGATGGTCAGCGCGACGACGGCGGCGCCGTGCTCCTGGACGATCGGCATCAGCTTGCGGATGCGCGACGTGGGGCCGTCGCCGTCCTCGTAGTTGACCGAGTTGACGACGCTGCGCCCGCCCAGGCACTCGAGGCCGGCCTCGATGACGGCCGGCTCGGTGGAGTCGAGCACCAGCGGCAGCGTGCTCGCGGTGGCCAGCCGGGCGGCCAGCTGGCGCATGTCGCCGGCGCCGTCGCGGCCCACGTAGTCGACGCAGAGGTCCAGCAGGTGCGAGCCGTCGCGGGTCTGCGCGCGGGCGATCTCGACGCAGTCGTCCAGGCGGCCCGCCAGCATCGCCTCGCGGAACGCCTTGGAGCCGTTGGCGTTGGTGCGCTCGCCGATGGCGAGGTAGGAGGTGTCCTGGCGGAACGGGACGTGCTGGTAGAGGCTCGCGGCGCCGGGCTCGTCGCTGGGCGTGCGCGGGGTGAGCTCGCGGCCGCCCACCCGCTCGACCACCTGGCGCAGGTGCTCGGGCGTCGTGCCGCAACAGCCGCCGACCAGCGCGAGGCCGTACTCGGCGGTGAACAGGTCGTGCGCGTCGGCCAGCTGCTGCGGCGTCAGCGGATAGTGCGCGCCGTTCGCCGTCAGCTCCGGCAGGCCGGCGTTGGGCATGCAGGCCAGGCCCGTGTGCGCGTAGCGGGCGAGGTGGCGCAGGTGCTCGCTCATCTCGGCCGGGCCGGTGGCGCAGTTGAGGCCGATGTGGTCGACGCCGAGCGGGGCGAGCGCCGTCAGGGCGGCCCCGATCTCCGAGCCCAGCAGCATGGTGCCGGTGGTCTCGACGGTGACGTTGACCATCAACGCGACGTGCTCGGCGCCGGCCGCCGTCATGGCCCGGCGGGCGCCGATGATCGCGGCCTTCGCCTGCAGCAGGTCCTGCGCGGTCTCGACCAGTACCGCGTCGACACCGCCGGCCAACATGCCCTCGACCTGTGTGCGGTAGGCGTCGCGGAGCGTGGCGAAGTCGACGTGGCCGAGCGACGGCAGCTTGGTGCCCGGGCCGACGCTGCCGAGCACCCAGCGCGGCCGGTCGGGCGTCGACCAGTCGTCGGCGACCTCGCGGGCCAGCCGGGCGCCGGCCTCGGCCAGCTCGTGGATACGCCCGGAGATCCCGTACTCCCCCAGGTTCGCCCAGTTGGCGCCGAACGTGTTCGTCTCGACCGCGTCGACGCCGACGGCGAAGTAGGCGTCGTGGACGCCGCGGACGACGTCGGGCCGCGTGACGTTGAGGATCTCGTTGCAGCCCTCGTGGCCCTCGAAATCGTCGAGCGTCAGGTCGGCCGCCTGCAACATGGTCCCCATGGCGCCGTCGGCCACCACGACGCGCCGGGACAGAGCTTCCCTCAGACTCCCCCGCATCCCGCCAGACTAGAGCCGTCCGACCTGCTCACAAGGAATCGTCCGGCATGCGGACGATTCGTCTCTGATTCTGGGACGAGGCTCCGCGCGCCTTTCCCGTCCGGGAGCCGTAGTGTTGGTCGGAAGGACGACGGGGTTGTGACCCTTCCAGGCAGGGAGACGAGCGCGATGGAGAACGACGGAGCGCGGCAGCTGCGCAATCCTGTCCTGATCGCCGCATTCGAGGGGTGGAACGACGCCGGAGAGGCCGCGACCGCCGGGATCGAGCACCTCGAGCAGGTCTGGAACGCCGGCGCCGTGGCGTCGCTCGACCCCGACGAGTACTACGACTTCCAGGTGAACCGCCCGCTGGTCAGCGTCGACGACGACGGCAAGCGCAGCATCGAGTGGCCCACCACCCGGCTGTCGGTGGTGAGCATCGAGGAGCACGGCCGCGACATCGTGCTGCTGCGCGGCATCGAGCCGAACATGCGGTGGCGGGCGTTCTGCGCCGAGCTGCTGTCCGTCGCCACCGACCTCGGCTGCGAGCAGGTCGTCACGCTCGGCGCGCTGCTGGCCGACGTCCCGCACACCCGGCCGGTGCCCGTCACCGTCTCGGCCACCGACTCCGACCAGGCCGAGTCGCTCGGGCTCGAGCAGTCCCGCTACGAGGGCCCCACGGGCATCGTCGGCGTGTTCCAGGACGCCGCTGCCCGGGCCGGGCTCGACGCCGTGTCGCTGTGGGCGGCGGTCCCCCACTACGTGGCCCAGTCGCCGTGCCCGAAGGCCACCATGGTGCTGCTGCAGCGGGTCGAGGACCTCCTCGGCCTGCCCGTCCCCATGGGCGACCTCGCCGAGCAGGCCGAGGCCTGGCAGCACGGCGTCGACGAGCTGGCCGAGGAAGACTCCGACGTCGCCGAGTACGTCCGCCGGCTGGAAGAGGCCCGCGACACCGTCGACCTCCCCGAGGCGTCCGGCGAGCACATCGCCCGCGAGTTCGAGCGCTACCTCCGCCGCCGCGACAGCTGAGCTACGGCAGGTCGCGCAGGAACCGCGACGACGCGCCGGCCTGGTCGGCGTAGCCGCGGCCGCGGTAGAACGCGTGCGCCTCGGTGCGGCGGTCCGAGCTGGTGACCTCCATGCGGGCGCAGCCGTGGTCCGCGGCGAACGACTCCGCCTCGGCCACCAGCCGCGCGCCCACGCCGCGGCCGCGGGCGTGGCCGGCCACGACGAGCGCGGTGATGCGGGCCCACGTGCCCTCGCGCTCGAAGAACGGGCAGACGTGCACCGCGACGACGCCCAGCACCTCGCCGCCGTCGTCGGCCACGTAGGCGGCGCTGGACGGGTCGCGCGACCACGACCGCAGCCGGCCGGCCGTCGCCGCGGTGCCGTCCTGCGGGTAGCCGAGCTGGTCCAGCAGTTCGGCGACGGCCGCCGCGTCGGCGCCGCGAGCGGGGCGGATCAGCACCGGCTCAGAGGGAGACGCCGAGGAGGGCGTCGATGGTGGCGGCGACGACGGCGGGCGCGGCGGGGTCGGTGCCGGGCGTCGTCGTCCACTGGTCGACGGCGGCCAGCGCGCCGGGCGAGTCGAGGTCGTCGGCGAGGCGGTCGCGGACGGCGGCCAGCACCGGCTCGGCGGGCGCGCCGGCACCCGCGGCCACCGCCGTGCGCCAGCGGGCCAGCCGTTCCTGCGCCGTCGTCAGCACGGACGCCGACCACTCGCGGTCGGCGCGGTAGTGGCCGGACAGCAGCGCCAGCCGCACGGCGGCCGGCTCGACGCCGTCGGCCCGCAGGCCGGAGACGAAGACCAGGTTGCCCAGCGACTTCGACATCTTCTCGCCGTCGAGGCCGACCATGCCGGCGTGCGCGTACAGCGACGCGAACGCGCCGGCGACGACGTGGGAGTGCGACGCGGACATCTCGTGGTGCGGGAAGACGAGGTCGCTGCCGCCGCCCTGGACGTCGAACGGGACGCCGAGGTACTCCATGGCGATGGCCGCGCACTCGACGTGCCAGCCGGGCCGCCCGGGACCGAACGGGCTGTCCCACGACGGCTCGCCCGGCCGCGCCTTCAGCCACACCACCGGGTCGAGCGGGTCCTTCTTGCCGGGACGGTCCGGGTCGCCGCCGCGCTCGGCGAACAACGCGCGCATCTCGGCCTCCGGCAGCCGCGACACCGCGCCGAACGCGGGGTCGGTGCGCACGGAGAAGTAGAGGTCGCCGTCGAGCTCGTACACCGACGGCTCCATGCGCTGGATCAGCCGGATGATCAGCGGGATGGCCTCGACGGCGCCGACGTACGACGACGGCGGCAGCACCCGCAGCCAGGCCATGTCCTCGGTGAACAGCCGGGTCTCGGTGTCGGCCAGCTCGCGCCAGTCCTGCCCGGTCTCGGTCGCCCGCTCGAGCAGCGGGTCGTCGACGTCGGTGATGTTCTGGACGTAGCGGACGTCGTGGCCGGCGTCGCGCCAGGCCCGGTTGAGCAGGTCGAACGCGAGATACGTGGCGGCGTGCCCCAGGTGCGTGGCGTCGTAGGGCGTGATGCCGCAGACGTACATGGTGGCGACCGGCCCCGGTTGCGGCGGCCGCACGGTTCCCGTCGCGGTGTCGTGCAGACGGACGGGCAGGCCGCGCCCGGGGAGGGCGGGCACGTGGGGGGCAGGCCAGGCTCGCATGATCTGCTCAGCCTAGATGTTCAGAACACCGGCCACGGAACCGGCATCCGCCCCTCGGGACTGGGCATCGTCCCGCGGGCGAGCAGCGCGTCGATGCGGGCGAGCGTCGCCGCGACCTCCTCGTCCGTTAGGAGCTCGCCCAGCGTCGTCCCCAGGGCGCCGCCGGCCAGGGCGCGCAGCCGCTCCAGTTCGGACCGCTCGGCGGCGGTGAGCGCGGACCCGGCCCAGCCCCACAGGACGGTGCGCAGCTTCGGGTCGGCGTTGAAGCAGACGCCGTGGTCGACGCCCACCACCTCGGCGACGGACGGCGCGACGGACCGGTCGCCGGCCAGGACGTGCCCGCCCTTGCGGTCGGCGTTGTTGACGACGGCGTCGAAGACGGCCAGCCGGCGCAGCCCGGGGTCGTCGGCGTGCACCAGCAGGACCGGCGTGCCGTCGCCGTCGACCGCCTCGAGGATCGGCAGCCAGCCGCCGGCCGGCGGCGCCGACGCGGGCACGACGTCGACGCGGCCCGCCCCCAGCTCGGCCTCGCCCTGGTCCATCCACGCCTGGCACATGCCGGCGCCGAACGGCCCGTCCGGGCGCAGCACCGTCGGCGGCACCACGTGCCAGCCGGCCGCCGCGGACAGCTCGTACGCGGCCGCCTCGCGCGCGGCCAGCGTGCCGTCGGGAAAGTCCCACAGCGGCTGCTCGCCGCTGACCGGCTTGTACACGCACCGCACCGACGCGTCGCCGTGGGTGACGCGCCCGAGCAGGGTGAGGTTGGACGCGACGACGAGCCTGCCCTCGACGGTCAGCTCGCCCTCGCGGAGCAGGCTCAGCAGGTCCACGCGGTCAGTCCCGCCGCCGGTAGCCGTTCTGCCGGGGGCACACGTGCCCGGCCGGGTCGAGCGGCAGGCTGCACAGCGGGCACGGCGGGCGGCCCGCGGCGACGACGGCCTGCGCCCGCTTGACGAACGCCCGGGCGGCCGGTCCGGTCAGCCGCACGACCATGACGTCGCGGTCGGACTCGTCGGGGTCGTCGGGCGGCTCGGTCTCGTCGTCGACGACGGCGTACGCGGCCATGACGATCTGCTCGTCGTCGGTGTCCCAGCGCAGCGTCATGGCGCCGACGCGGAACTCCTCGACGATCGGCTGCTCGAGCGGCTCGAGGTCGTCGAGCTCGGCCGGCGCGACGGCGGGGACGGTGGTCATGCCGCCGGCCCGGCGCAGGATCTCGTCGAGCATGTCGTCGACCCGCTCGGCGAGCACCGACACCTGCTCCTTCTCGAGCAGGACGCTGATCAGCTTGGTGGCGTCGCGGGCCTGGAGGAAGAACGAACGCTCGCCGGGGCGCCCGACGGTTCCGGCGATGAAGCGTTCGGGTTGGTCGAATCGGTACACCTGCACGGCCACCCGGAAAGCCTATCTCGCGTCGCCCGCTCCCCCGCCGACGACGGCGTCGCCGCGGGTGGCGCGCCGGCGCCGCCGGGCCGGCGACCGGAGGAAGCCGAGGTCGCCGCCGGTGTCGTTGACGCGCAGCACGAACGGCCGCCGTTCGGTGAACGAGACGATCGACACCGAGCACGGGTCGACGACCAGCCGCTGGAAGTGGTCGAGGTGCATGCCGAGCGCGTCGGCCAGCACCGCCTTGATGACGTCGGCGTGTGAGACGGCAAACCACACCGCGCCGGGCCCGTGCTCGGCGCCCAGTGCGGCGTCGCGGGCGCGGACGGCGTCGACGGCGCGGCGCTGGACGGCGCGCAGCGACTCGCCGCTGGGGAAGACCACGCCGGACGGGTGCTCCTGGACGACCTTCCACAGCTTCTCGCGGCGTAGGTCGGTGAGCGAGCGGCCGGTCCAGTCGCCGTAGTGGCACTCGGTCAGGCCGTCGTCGGTGACGACCTCGCGGCCGCCCGCGATGGCCGTCGCCGTCTGCACGCACCGCTCCAGCGGGCTGCTGACGACCACCGCCGGGTGCACCGCGTCGAGCCGCGCCGCGAGCGCCGCCGCGCCCTCGCGGCCGATGTCGTCGAGGCCCACCCCCGGCGTGCGACCGGCCAGCACGCCCGCGACGTTGGCGGTGGTCCGGCCGTGGCGTATCAGGACGACTGTGGGCATGTGGGAAGCCTACGAGGAGTACCGATCACATGAACATCTGCCCAGGGGGTCGCGCGCGTCACCGAAATGGGTTATCAAGTCTTCAGACAAATGTCTTCGTCGCCGGGACCGTTCGGCCCATCCGGGCCACACGCGCCGTGGCACGGGAGGGGACACGACGCGGATGCGGTTCCTCAGACGTCGCCACGTGGCGGCCATCGCGGCCACCGCGGGTCTCGCCCTGGCCGCCGTCGCCGGGCCCGCCGCCGCGGCGCCCGTCACGCCTCCCCCGGCCACCCAGCCGCCGGTGCACCCGCCCACCGACGGCGCGCCCGACGACGTCCCGCCCGACGAGCTCCCGCCGGGCACCGTCGCGCCGCCGCCGGTCGAGGCGCCGCCCGCGCCGGGTGACCCCGAGTCCGCGTACGCGCAGGGGCTGGAGGGCGCCCAGACGGTCGCCGTCGCCGAGGCGCAGCGCCTGCTCGCCCAGGTGATGTCCGACCTCAGCTCGGCGCAGGAGGTGTTCGCCTCCGCGTCCGCCGCCGCCGACGACGCCCGCGCCAACGACATCCACGCCCAGCAGCAGCTGAAGATCGCCACCGAGTCGGTGGCCCGCACCCAGCGCGAGATCGACGACCTCGACGCCCGCGCGGCGGCCACCCGCAACACCATCGGCACCATCGCCCGCGAGGCGTACCAGGGCAACAACCTCGCCGCCATGGGCGTCGTCCTCGGCGCCGAGACGCCCGACGACCTCGCGTCGCGCTACATGGGCATGCGCACGCTGCTGCGCACCGCCGACGGCGCGCTGGGCGAGATGGCGAACACCCAGGCCGAGCTCTCCAACGCGCACGCCCGCCTCGAGGGCCAGCGGCTGCAGCTCGAGACCGTGGCCGGTCAGGCAAGCCAGTCGCTCGCCGCGCTGGAGACGGCCGAGGCGGCGGCACTCGCCGCCCGCCAGGTCGTCGACAACACCCAGACGCTGGTCCAGGGCGCCGTGCAGGCGGCGGCCGACGCCCGGCTCGAGGACTACCAGCGCTACATGGAGCTGCTGCAGCAGTCCACCGAGGTCGGCGAGCTGCTGGCGGCGGCCAGCTACGGTCCCGGCTACGGCACCGGCGCCTTCACCCGGCCGGCCACCGGCCCCACGACGTCGGAGTACGGCCAGCGGCTGCACCCCATCCTCGGCTACGTGAAGATGCACACCGGCCTCGACTTCGGCCGCGGCGACGGCCGCATCTACGCCGCCGACGCCGGCACCGTCATCGAGGCGCAGTGGAACAACGCCTACGGCAACATGGTGATCCTCGACCACGGCATCGTGAACGGCCAGCGGCTCACCACCATGTACGCGCACCAGTCGGACCTCATGGTGGTGCCCGGCCAGCGGGTCGAGAAGGGCCAGTACATCGGCAACATCGGCTCCACCGGCTACTCCACCGGGCCGCACCTGCACTTCGAGGTCCGCCTCGACGGCCAGCACACCGACCCCTGGCCCTGGGTGGCCAGCGCCCCGCTGCCCGGCGGCACGTCCTAGCGAGGCGCACCTGCGGCAGCGGCAGCCCGGGCGCCCCCAGGACGACAACCGTTCGGGCGAGGTGACACCAGCGCCAACTGTTGGCGCTCAGGTCAACCCGCCCCTGCACAACTCCGGGCCGTACCCCGCACGGCCCGGCGCCCCAGCACCCCGTCAGCCGGCCGCCGCTCGTCGGCCTAGGAGCTCCAGGTCCCGGTGGCCAGCATCGCGAAGGTGAACAGCCCCAGCGCGACGCGGTAGATGATGAAGGGCGCGAAGGACCGCTTCTCCAGCCACGACATCAGCCAGGCGATGACGGCGAAGCCGACGGCGAAGGCGACGATGGTGGCGAGGATCGTCGGGCCGGCGCCGTAGACCGACCCCTCCTCCATCGCGCCCGGCCACTCGAAGATGCCCGAGCCGAGCACCGCCGGGATGGCCAGCAGGAACGCGAACCGGGCCGCCGCCGCGCGGTCCAGGCCGAGGAACAGCCCCATGCTGATCGACGCGCCGGACCGGGACACGCCGGGGATGAGCGCCATCGCCTGGGCGAACCCGATGAGGACGGCGTCCTTGTAGGTGAGGTCGGCGATGGTGCGGTCCTTGCGGCCGACGCGGTCGGCGATGCCGAGGATCACGCCGAGCACCACCAGCGTCGTCGCGATGATCCAGAGGGAGCGGAAGTCGTCGCGGATGACGTCCTGCAGCAGGTAGCCGAGCGCGCCGATCGGGATGGTCCCGATGATGACGAACCAGCCCATCCGGGCGTCCTGCGGGTCGTACGACGCGCGCCGGCGGCGGCCCCGCGACGCCTCGCGCCCGCCGGCGAGCGACCGGAACCACGCGCTGACGATGCGGCCGATGTCGCGGGCGAAGTAGAGGATGACGGCGGTCTCGGTGCCGATCTGCGTGACGGCGGTGAACGCGGCGCCGGGGTCCTCCCAGCCGAACAGCTCCGGATAGATGCGCAGGTGTGCGCTGGACGAGATGGGCAGGAACTCGGTCAGCCCCTGCAGCACGCCCAGCACGACGGCCTGGAACCACTCCATGTGTTGCGTCGACTCCCTCTGGTGGTCAGGATGCCAGGCCGGCGGCGTCCAGCGCCTCGGCGACGGTGCGAAGCGCGGCCAGGCGCGCCTCCAGCGGGCCGGCGTGCGCCGCGACGGACAGCGTGGTGACGCCCGACTCGGCGTAGGCGTGCAGGCGGTCGCGGATGCGCTCGGGCGGGCCGATCAGCGCCGTCCGGTCGACGAACTCCAGCGGGACGGCGGCCGCGGCCTCGCGGTGCTTGCGGTCCAGGAACAGGTCCTGGACGGTGTGCGCGGCGTCGCCGAAACCCATGCGCACGGCCAGCGCGTTGTAGAAGTTCTGCTTCCGGCTGCCCATGCCGCCGAGGTACAGCGCCGAGTAGGCGCGCACCGGCTCGGCGCACGCCTCCAGGTCGTCGCCGACGGACACCGGGACGGTCGGCACGACGTCGAAGCCGTCCATGCTCCGCCCCGTCGTCGCCCGGCCGGCCCGGATGAGGTCCAGCGACTCGCCGGCGTGCTCGGGCGCGTAGAAGATGCCCAGCCAGCCGTCGGCGATCTCGCCGGTCAGCTCCAGGTTCCGCGGCCCGA
The DNA here is from genome assembly GCF_900106035.1 of Jiangella alba. Taxonomy (GTDB): domain Bacteria; phylum Actinomycetota; class Actinomycetes; order Jiangellales; family Jiangellaceae; genus Jiangella; species Jiangella alba. The sequence goes on along the minus strand of NZ_FNUC01000003.1, from coordinate 2,493,730 downwards.
TCGAGGCGAGGTAGACGGGGATCGACGGCCGGACGGGGTGCACCGTCAGCTGCAGCGCCTTGCCCGGCCCGTCCGGGAGCGGCAGCCGCCAGTGTTCGCCGTCGTAGGCCAGCCGCTGCCGCGACAGCGCGAGCCGGACGATGTCGACGTACTCGCGGGTGCGGGCCAGCGGGTGGTCGAAGCGGACGCCGTGCCAGCCCTCGGAGACCTGCGGGCCGGAGACGCCGAGGCCGAGCCGGAACCGCCCGCCGGACAGGCTGTCGAGCGTGGCCGCCGTCATCGCCGTGGTGGCCGGGGTGCGGGCCGGGATCTGCATGACGGCGCTGCCGACGTCGATGCGCTCGGTCTGCGCGGCCACCCAGGCGAGCACCGTCGGCGCGTCGGACCCGTAGGCCTCGGCCGCCCACACCACCGCGTAGCCGAGCCGGTCGGCCTCCCTGGCCAGCGCCAGGTTCAGGTGGTCGTCGCCACCGCCCCAGTAGCCCAGGTTCAGCCCGAGCCGCATCCGTCACCTCCCGCGAGACACTTCGGGCGACTCTACCCGTCGGTGCGGCGCGGCCCGAGCCCGCGCCGCACCCGGTAGCCTCACGGCGTGGAACAGCGACGACTCGGGGGAAGCGGGCTGTCCGTCTCGCGGCTGGGGCTCGGCACCATGACGTGGGGACGCGACACCGACCAGCACGACGCGCGGGAGCAGTTGAAGGCGTTCGCCGACGCCGGCGGCACGCTGGTCGACACCGCGGCGGCGTACGGCAACGGCGAGAGCGAGAAGCTCATCGGCGCGCTGCTCGACAGCGCGGTGTCGCGGGCGAACCTGCTGATCGCGACGAAGGCCGGCGGCGGGCGGCCGGGCGGCCCGGGGCGCGTGGACGTGTCCCGGCGGGCGCTGCTGGACCAGCTGGACGACTCCCTCGACCGCCTCGACCTCGACTACGTCGACCTCTGGCAGGTCGCCGCGTGGAGCGACGCCGCGCCGATGGAGGAGACGCTGGGTGCGCTGGAGCACGCCGTCACGTCCGGGCGGGCCCGCTACGCCGGCGTGTCCAACTACGCCGGCTGGCAGACCGCGGCCGCCGCCGTCCACCAGCGCGCCGTCGCCGGCACCCAGGCGCCGCTGGTGTCGACGCAGGTCGAGTACTCGCTGCTGGAGCGCGGCGTCGAGCGCGAGGTGCTGCCGGCGGCGGCGCGGCTCGGGCTCGGCGTGCTGGCGTGGTCGCCGCTCGGGCGCGGGGTGCTGACCGGCAAGTACCGCAGCGGCACCCCGGCCGACTCCCGGGCCGCCACCACGCACTTCGCGCCGTTCGTCGACAAGTATCTCGACGCCCGCTCGGCCAAGATCGTCGACGCCGTCTGCACCGCCGCCGACGGCCTGGACGCGCTGCCGCTGGAGGTCGCGCTGACGTGGGTGCGCGACCGGCCCGGCGTCGCCGCGGCGATCGTGGGGGCGCGCACGGCCGGGCAGCTGCGCGACGTCCTCGGGTCCGACGACCTCGAACTGCCGGCCGAGATCCGGGCCGCGCTGGACGAGGTGTCGGCGCTGGAGCTGGGCTACCCCGAGGGTGTGGCTCCCGGGTCTCGGCCGTAGCGCAGTAGGCCACGGAGAGTCGTCCCCTCGCGGTGTCCTCGGGGCCGCGTGTCGAGTGTGGAGAAAGGGGGGTTCTCGGGCGCTGGGATCATTCGGGCTGAGCCATCCAGGCCTGATCGGCCTCCAGCTGGGGGCAGGTCACCGAGGCGTGCCGGCGGGCCAGCGGCTGCACCGGCCGCGCCGCCCGGCGGGGTAGCCCGAACCAGCCGGCCACGCCGCCGGCGAGGAACAGGCCGGCGCAGATCAGCATGCCGGCGCCGTAGCCCTGGTCCAGCCCGTCCGGGTTCTCCGCCGCGTCCGCCGGCAGCCCGGCCAGCAGCGGCAGCGCCGCGACGACGAGCAGGCCGGCCACCCGGGCCACGCCGTTGTTGACGGCGCTGGCGACGCCGGCGCTGCGGTCCGGGACGGCGCTGAGCACGGCGGAGGTGACCGGCGGGGTGATCAGCGGCACCCCGATCCCGGTGAGGACGACGACCGGCAGCACGTCGCCGAGGTAGTCCGCGCCCGCGCCGATCCGGGTCGACAGCACCAGCGCGGCGGCGCACACCAGCGAGCCGGCCAGCAGCGGCGTCCGCGCGCCGAGGCGGGTGGTCAGCTCGCCGCCGTACGGTGACAGCAGCAGCGTCAGCACCGGCAGCGGCAGCAGCGCCAGGCCCGCCGTCCACGCCGAGAACCCGGCGGTCACCTGCAGCTGGATCGGCAGCAGGAAGAACGCGCCGGCCAGCGCGCCGTACACCAGGAAGCTGGCCAGGTTCGCGGCGCTGAACTGGCGCGACGCGAACAGGCTCAGCGGCAGCATCGGCTCCGGGCGACGCCGCTCCACCAGCAGGAACGCGGCGAAGACCGCCGACGCGGCCAGCCCGATCGCCAGCGCCGGCCAGCCCGCCGACGTCTGCGTCAGCGCGTACGTCAGCCCGGCCAGCGCCGTCACCGCGAGCACCCCGCCCGCGACGTCGAAGCGCGGCGGCCGGCCCGGCACGCGGCTCTCCGGCACCCGGGTCACCAGCAGCACCGCGAGCACCACCGCCAGCGGCACGTTCACGAAGAACACCCAGCGCCAGCCCGCGGCGTCGACGAGCGCCCCGCCGACCAGCGGGCCCGCCGCTCCCGCCACGCCACTCGTCCCGGCCCACCAGCCGATCGCCCGGTTGCGGTCGTCGGGGTGGAAGGCGTTCTGGACCAGCGCCAGCGACCCGGGGACGATCAGCGCCCCGCCGACGCCCTGCAGCCCGCGCGCCACGATCAGCACGTCCGCCGTCGGCGCCAGCCCGCACAGTAGCGACGCGGCGCCGAACCACGCCACGCCCACCAGGTAGAGGCGGCGCCGTCCGAACCGGTCGCCCAGGCTGCCGCCCACCAGGATGAGCGCCGACAGCGTCAGCGTGAACGCGTTGACGGTCCACTGCAACTGCGCCATCGACGCGCCGAGGTCCGCACCGAGCGACGGCAGCGCGATCGTCACCACCGTCGACTCCAGCAGCACCAGCCCGGAGCCGGCCGCCGTCACCAGCAGCACCCAGCGCCCGGCCGGCTCGGACAGGCGCACCGGGGCGTCGGACGGGTTCGTCATGGGCAGCCCTCGTGCCGGCGGCCGCCCGGGGAGCCAGCGAGCGCCCCCACTCGGCGCGGCTCCCCCGGACGGCCGGTTCCTCAGTACTCCCGGTCCCCGATCGTGTACTCCCGGTCGGCGACGACCGAGTACTCGCGGTCGCCCGGGCCGGGCCCGTACTCCCGATCCGCCACGAGGGCCGGCGCCGCCGAGCCCGCGGCCGTCAGGCCGGCCAGCATCGCCGTGGCGCCGGCCAGCCGCACTGCTCCACCGAGCCGCATGGTCATCTCCTTCACTCGACAGCGGTGCACTGACCCCGCCATTGAGCGCCCCACCGGCTTCAGATCGGTGTCATGACCGCGTCATCGCAGCTCAGTCGTCCATGTGGATGATCTCGTCGACGCGGTAGACCAGGAGGTCCTCGTCGGCGACGCCGAACGGGTCGCTGGTGAGGGTCTGCTCGTCCGCCTCGCCCAGCGCCTGCACCCATACCGTCCCGCCGCGCGGCAGCAGCCCGGCCTCCTCGGCCCGCTCGTCCAGGCCGTCGACGCCGTAGGCGTGCAGCATCTGGTAGAGCGCGCGGCCCGGGTGGGACACGTCGGCGACGGCGGACTCCTGCGGGTCCTGCGGGTACAGCTCGCCGTACGCCTCACGTCCCGCGACGATCAGCCGGTCGCCGTCGTCGATCTCGTAGTCGCGGCGGACCAGCACGCCGACCACGCCCGGCTCGGACTCGAGATCCTCGAACTCGATGCTCGGCGGCTCTTCCGGGAACTCCCACGGAGTGACCTCCTCGGTGGTGTCGTAGAGGAGGTCGTCGTAGCGGTCGGCGGCGATCCGCAGCTTGTTGTAGGCGGCCTGGACCACCGGGTCCGATTCACCGGTGCGGGCCAGGCAGGCGTTGAGGTGAGCTTCCAGAGCGTCGGTGAGGTCGTCGAGCGCGGCCTGCAGGCGCTCGGCGTCGTGCGGCGGCATGGTCACAGTCGACGACCGTACCCGGTCCGGCCGTGGCAAGATACGTAAATGGAATGGTCGGTGGCGAGAAGCCTCAATTCGCGAGTCCCGGCCGCCGAGTACGAGTTCCGGCACATCTCCCTCCCCCGCACCACCTCCCGCAACGCGGCCCGCCGGCTGCTCACCGAGCAGGCGGAACACGGCCACTGGGAACTCGCTCGGCTGCGCCTCCACCCCGACGGCACGCGCAAGATCGTGCTACGCCGCAAGATCATGCGGGTCCGCGCGACGCTCTGACCCCACGGGCCGGAGCGTCGCGCGGACACCGTCAGGCTCGCCGCGTCCGCAGCGTCATCGCGGCGCCGCCGGCCAGCAGCAGCACCGCCGCCAGCATCGTGACGGCCGTGCCGCCGGCGCCGGTGTCCGGCAGTTCCTCGCCGTCACCGCCCGACGCCGTGCCGCCGCCCGTCACCGCGACCACGGTCTCGGCCTCGTAGAACTCGTCGCCGCCCCGGTAGGTCAGCTGCGCGACCCCCAGCTCGCCGGCCTCGGCGTCATCGGCCAGCCGGACCTCGACCGTCCACTGCTCGGCCTCGCCCGTGAGCAGCGCCGGGCTGGTGCGCGCGCACTCGACCCGCTGCGGCGAGAGCAGGGCGCAGCCCTCGTCCGGCCAGGTGCTCTCGTCGACGAGCTCGAACCCCTCGACGCCGACGATGGTGGCGCCCTCGGGAACCTCCAGGTCGACGATGCGCGAGCCCACGCCGATCGGGCCGCCGTTGGCCGCGTCGACCACGATCTCCACCACGTCGCCGGCCGCACCCGCCACCGACGGCGTCGCGGTCACGTCGAGCACGCGCGGGTCGGCGTCGAGGTACACCGCCTGCGTGTCGGAGGCCTTCCCGCCGTTGTCGCCCGTGACGGTGACCGTCGCGTCGCCCAGCTTCGAGCGCTCCGCGGTCTCCGGCATCAGCAGGTGGAACGTGACCTCGGTGGTGGCGCCCTGGGCGAGCGTCGCGTTGGTGTGGCACCGCACCTGCGCGTCGACGACGACGCAGCCCTCGTCCGGGCGGGTGGCGCCGTCGACCAGATCGAGCCCGGTGATGCCCGTCAGCGTGACGCCTCCGACCAGGGAGAGGTCGATCGAGCCGCCGGTCATGTCGCCACCGAGGCTGGTGACCTCGAGGACCTGGTCGAACGCCGCGCCGGGCGGCGCCGCGATGTCGAAGCCCGGCCCGAGCGTCGCGACGAGGTCCGGCTCGAGCGGTTCCAGGACCGTGACGTCGGCCTCGGCGCTCCGCGCCTCGCCCTCGTCGGGCGTGACGGTGTACGTCGCCGCGCCGATGACGCCCGAGACGCCGGCGGGGAGCGCGACCTCGAAGAGGGTGTCGACGTTGCCGGTGTGGCCCAGCGTGGCGTTCGTGTGGCACTCGACCCGCTGCGGCGTCACCAGTGCGCAGCCCTCGTCGGGCCGCTCGGTGCCGTCGGCGAACTCGTCCCCGGCGATGCCGGTGATCGTCGCGCCGTCCGGCACGGTGAAGTCGGCGCTCCAGCCGTCGATGTCGAGTCCGCGGTCGTTCGCGAGATAGGTGTAGGCCTCGACCGTGCTGCCCGCGTAGCCGGAGATCACCTGGACGTCGACGATGAAGTCGAGCGTCAGCTCGTCAGCGGCTGCGGGAGCGGCCAGACCGAGGGCGGTCGCCCCGATCAGGCCGGCTCCGGCCAAGGCGCGGACCATGGTCCGCCCGATGAACCTCACAAGGTGCCCCCAGAAGAATGCACAAGAACGTGCGTCCGAAATGTCCGCCGCAGACTACATCACGGAGAGGTATTCCAGGGAGAGGTAACTCGATGTCACGCGAGGTCGAGGAAACGGTCGATGACGCGGGCGCCGAAGCGCAGGCCGTCGACCGGAACGCGCTCGTCGACGCCGTGGAACATGCCGGCGAAGTCGAGGTCGGGCGGGAGCATGAGCGGGGAGAAGCCGAAGTTGCGGATGCCGAGCAGGCTGAACGACTTGGCGTCGGTGCCACCGGACATGCAGTAGGGCACCGTGCGGGCGCCGGGGTCCTCGGCCAGCAGCGCCGCGCTCATGGCGTCGACCAGGGGGCCGTCGAAGGAGGTCTCGACGGCGATGTCGTGGACCAGCGACTCGCGCTGGACGTTGGGGCCGAGGAGGTCGTCGAGGGTGGCGGCGAACTCGGCCTCCTGGCCGGGCAGGAACCGGCCGTCGATGTAGGCCTCGGCGCGGCCGGGGATGACGTTGTGCTTGTAGCCGGCGTCGAGCATGGTCGGATTGGTGCTGTTGCGCAGCGTGGCGCCGATGATGCGGCCGAGGTTGCCCAGCTGCCCGAGCAGCCGCTCGGGGTCGTCGGGGTCGAACTCGAGGCCGAACGCGTCGCTGGCCTCTTCGAGGAACGAGCGCACGGTGGGCGTGAGCCGCACCGGCCACTGGTACCGGCCGACCCGCGCGACGGCCTCGGCGAGCTCGGTGACGGCGTTGTTCGTGCTGACCATGGAGCCGTGGCCGGCCCGCCCGGTGACGGTCAGCTTCATCCAGTCGATGCCCTTCTCGGCGGTCTCGACCAGGTAGAGGCGGACGTCGTCGTTGACGTGGAGGCTGAACCCGCCGACCTCGCTGATGGCCTCGGTGGCCCCCTCGAACAGCTCGGGCTTGTGGTCGACGGCCCAGTGGGCGCCGAGCCCGCCGCCGGCCTCTTCGTCGGCGAGGAAGGCGAGGACGAGCGGCCGGGCCGGGCGGCGGCCGGTGCGCAGGCGGTCGCGCACGACTGCCAGGATCATGGCGTCCATGTCTTTCATGTCGACGGCGCCGCGCCCCCACAGGCAGCCGTCGGCGATCTCGCCGGAGAACGGGTCGTGCGTCCAGTCGGCGGCGTCGGCCGGGACGACGTCGAGGTGGCCGTGCATGAGCAGCGCGTCGGACCGGGCCGGGTCGGCGCCCTCGACCCGGGCGACGACGGTGGTGCGGCCGGGCTCGGACTCGAACACGATGGGGTCGAGCCCGACCTCGGCGAGCTTCTCGGCCACGTACTCGGCGGCCTTGCGCTCCCCCGGGCCACTGCTGTCGCCGAAGTTTGAGGTGTCGATGCGCAGCAGGTCGCGGCAGAGGTCGACGACCTCGGCGTCGGCGGTGCTCTGCGGCTCGGCGAGGTTCGTCATCCACCTATCCTGGCACGCCGCCAGTACTGCCGCTTGTCCTGGTCGCGCACCACGATGCCGAGCTTGCCCAGCTCGTCGCGCAACTCCACGAGGTCGCCGTGCTCGCCCTTCTCCAGCGCCGTGGCCCGGGCCCTGAGGACGGCGTTGGCGCCGGCCGGCAGCTCGGGCTCGTCGGGCACCCAGCGGCGGTACTGGTCGCGGTGCGGGTCGCCCTCGGGCCGCCACGGGTAGCCCTGACCGGTGAACGCGGCGGCCAGCCGGTCGGCCGCGAGGTCGGACTTCTCCCGGGCCAGTTCCAGCCCGCTGCGCGACACCAGCACCAGCTCCTTGCGGTCGGTGAAGACGGCGCTGACGTCGCCCCGGGCGATGGTGCGGGTCTTGCCGTCGCGGGTGAGCGTGACGGCGGACGGCCCGACGCCGACGCGCAGCACCTCACCCTCGGCCGTCAGCGCCAGCACGACGCCGAGCACCGCGCCGGCGGCGATGGTCGCGATGGTGCCGCCGGGCTGCGGCAGTTCGGCGATGAACCTGATGGGCCCGAAGTCGGGGATCCACGAGGTGTCGACGGCCCAGTCGGCCAGCGGCCCGACGCCGAGCCCGGCCAGCGCGCCCAGCACCGGGAACCCGACCCAGACCAGCACTGCCTCCCAGCCCGGGCGGCCGACCACCGTCCCGCCGCCCGGGCCGTTCGTCGTCGCGTTCATGCGGCGCTCCTCCGGCTGCCTACTTGATCTCCGAGCGCAGGACCCGCCAGAGGCCGAAGGCCAGCGGGACCACCAGCCACAGCGCCAGCGAGGTGCCCAGCTGGCCCCACGCCTCGCCGGTGAGGTCGCCGTCGATCAGCGGGATGGTGGTGCTGCTGAGGTCGAGCCACTCGGCCGGGGTCTTCAGCGCGGAGATGGTGCCGCCGAGGATGCTCCACAGGGTGGGCAGCACGAAGTAGAGGACGATGGCCAGCGGCGTGCTCAGCAGCGCCAGGCCGAACGCGGTGCCGACCAGCACGTTGATGACCTGGAACAGCACGACCCGGCCGAGGCCCTCGGCGCCGAAGCTCCAGCCGCCGTCGGCGTCGGTGACCAGCGGCGCGACGACGTTGGCCAGCGCGGCCCACGCGAGGCTCGCGACGACGACGCCGACGGCCATGAGGACGGCCGCGGACACCTTGGCCGCGATGACCCGCTCACGCCGCGGCTCCAGCGCGAACGTGCTCAGCGTGGTGCGCTGCGACCACTCGCCGGTGACGGCCAGGATGCCGACGACCGGGAGCAGCAGGCCGACCGGCAGCTGGGCGCCGCCGAAGAACTCGGAGAACGTGCGGTCCTCGGCGCTGCCGGTGAACATCTGGACGAGGACCATGCCGAGCGCGGCCAGCGCGATGACGGCGAGCAGCCAGAACCCGGCCCGGGTGTCGGTGGCCTTGCGCAGCTCGACGGCGGTGAGCCGGGCGAGCGACGGACGCGTGGTGCGGGCCGGCCGGTGCGTGCCGGCGGCGGGTGTGGTGGTGAGCGCGGACATCAGGCGGCATCCTTCGTGGAGTCGTCGGCGTGGTTCGAGGTGAGACGGAGGAACATCTCCTCCAGGCCGCCGGAGTCGGCGGGGCGCAACTCGAGCAGGACGACGCCGGCCTCGAGCGCGGCCCGTCCCACGGCCTCGGCGTCGGCGGCGACGCTGAAGCCGCCGTCGCGGGTGGGCTGGACGGACAGGCCGGCCGCGGTGAGCGCCTTCTCCAGCGGCTCGGGGTCGAGCCCGCGGACGTAGAGGCCACCGGCGTGCAGCAGCTCGCTCTTGGCGCCGTCGGCGACGATCTTGCCCCCGCCGATGACCACCAGGTGGTCGGCGACGGCCTCGACCTCGCGCAGCAGGTGGGACGAGAGCATGACGGTGCCGCCGCGGTCGGCGAAGTCGCGCAGGACGCCGCGCATCCAGAAGATGCCTTCGGGGTCGAGGCCGTTGGCCGGCTCGTCGAGCATGAGCACCGTCGGGTCGCCGAGCAGGGCGTGCGCGAGGCCGAGCCGCTGCCGCATGCCGAGCGAGTAGTTGCCGACGCGGCGCTTCTCGGCCGTGCCGTGCAGCCCGACCAGCTCGAGCATGGCGTCGACCCGCTTCTGGCCGACGCCGAGCAGCTGGGCCGACAGCGACAGGATCTCGCGGCCGGTGCGGCCGGAGTGCTGGGCGGACGCGTCGAGCAGGACGCCGATGTGGCGGCCGGGGTTCGGGAGGTCGCGGAACGCGACGCCGTTGACGGTGGCGGCGCCGGACGACGGCGGGGTGAGGCCGGCGATCATGCGCATGGTGGTGGACTTCCCGGCGCCGTTCGGGCCCAGGAAGCCGGTGACGGTGCCGGGGACGCAGGTGAACGACACGTCGTTCACGGCGGTGAAGGCGCCGTACCGCTTCGTCAGATGCTCGACAGTGATCATGGCATCCACTCTGGCCGCGCCACCCGGCTGCGCGCGTCGGCCCGAAGGCTGGCGCCGTCCTACCAAGGTCTAGGCCGCGATCGACCTTCGTCGCTACCCGTCCGGGCCGCTCGGCTCGTAGCGTGGTGTCTCATGACGACCCATGCGCCCAGACCGGCCGCCAGCAGCCCCGAGCTGCCGGCGCTGCTGCCTGGCGTGCTGCGGGTCGACCCCGACACCGCCGACCCGGCCCGGCGCGGCCGGGTGCGCCGGTCGGTGCGCGACTGGATCATCGACACCCTGTGCTTCGTCATCGCGGCTCTCGTGGGGCTGTCGGCCTACGACACCGCCATGCAGAACGACCCGCCCGAGCTGATCCAGCTGCTCGACCTCATCGTCGGCACGGCGGCCTGCGTCTCGCTGTGGTGGCGGCGGCGCTGGCCCGTGCAGCTGGCCGTCGCCACGGCGCTGATGTCCGTCGGCTCCGCGTCGGCCGCGGGCGCGGGCATCATCATGGTGTTCACGGTGGCCGTGCACCGCCGCTGGGCGGTCGCCGCGGCCATCGCCGGGCTGCACGTCTGCGCCGGGTTCCTCTTCAACCGCCTCTATCCCGACCCCGAGCTCGACTACCGGTGGATGGCGCTGCTCACCATCTTCGGCGTCATCGCCATCACGCTGTGGGGCATGCTGGTGCGCTCGCGCCGGCAGCTGGTGCTGTCGCTGCGCGAGCGGGCCTACCAGGCCGAGGCCGAGGCGGCGCTGCGGGTCGAGCGGGCCCAGCACCTGGAACGCGAGCGCATCGCCCGCGAGATGCACGACGTGCTCGCGCACCGCATCTCGCTGCTCAGCGTGCACGCCGGCGCGCTGGAGTACCGCCCCGACGCGCCGCACGAGGACATCGCCAGGGCGGCCGGCGTCATCCGGGCCAGCGCGCACCAGGCGCTGCAGGACCTCCGCGAGATCATCGGCGTGCTGCGGGCGCCGTCGTCCGACCACGACCCCGACCGGCCGCAGCCCACGCTGGCCGAGCTACCGGCGCTGATCGACGAGTCGCGGCAGGCCGGCATGCGGGTCACCGTCGTCGACGAGCTCGCGGGCGACGGCGCCGAGCCGCCCGCCGTCGTGGCCCGCTGCGCCTACCGCGTCGTGCAGGAGGCGCTGACGAACGTCCGCAAGCACGCCCGCGGCACCGGCGTCTACGTCGCGGTGACCGGCGGGCCGGGCGGCGGGCTGGCGGTCGAGGTGCGCAACCGCATGCCGGTCGGGTCCGGCGGGCCGGGTCCGGCGGCCGACATCCCCGGCACCGGCACCGGGCTGATCGGGCTGACCGAGCGGGTCGAGCTGGCCGGCGGCTCGCTCGAGCACGGAATCACGCGTGACGGCGACTTCCGGGTGCACGCCTGGCTACCGTGGCCCGCATGACGTCCCACGACGCCGCCGCCGTCACCCGCATCCTCATCGTCGACGACGACGCCCTCGTGCGGGCGGGGTTGTCGATGATGCTGGCCGGCGTGGCCGACCTCGAGATCGTCGGCGAGGCGGCCGACGGCGCCGACGTGCCGGCCATGGTCGAGTCGGCCCGCCCCGACGTCGTGCTGATGGACATCCGCATGCCACGGGTCGACGGGCTGGCCGCCACCGAGGCGCTGCGCCGCCGGGCCGACCCGCCGGAGATCGTCATCCTCACCACGTTCGACACCGACGACCACGTGCTGCGCGCGCTGCGGGCCGGCGCCACCGGGTTCCTGCTGAAGGACACGCCGCCGGGCGACATCGTCGCGGCGGTCCGGCGCGCCGCGGCCGGCGAGCCCATCTTGTCGCCTTCGGTCACCCGGCAGCTCATCGCGCACGTGTCCGACGGCGACGGCGGCAGCCGCACGCAGCGCGCCGAGACCCAGCTGGCCGAGCTGTCCGAGCGGGAGCTCGAGGTCGCGGTCGCCATCGCGCACGGCCGCTCCAACGCCGAGATCAGCGCCGAGCTGTTCATGAGCGTCGCGACGGTGAAGGCGCACGTGTCGCGGGTGCTGACGAAGCTCGGCCTCAACAACCGCGTGCAGATCGCGCTGCTCGTGCACGACGCCGGGCGGGTCTAGTCGCGGGCGGCCCACTCGCGGGCCAGCATGGCGTAGTCGTACTCGCTCGCCCACACGCCCTTGACCAGCTCGTTCTCGATGAGGTGCGCCTCGCGGCGCATGCCGAGCCGTTCCATCAGGCCGGCGGACGCGGTGTTGTCGGCGTCGCAGCGGCCGATGACGCGGCGGAAGCCGAGGGTGTCGAACGCCAGCCGCAGCATCCGCGTGGCGGCCTCAGCCGCGTAGCCGTGGCCGTGGTGCTCGGGGTGGAACGCGAAGCCGACCTCGGCGCACCCGCGCTCGCGGCTGACGACGTGCAGGTGCACCTCGCCGAGGTAGGTGTCGTCGGCGGTGCGCAGGACCGCGAGGTCGAGCGCGTCGTCGTCGTTCACGGGCGCGGACTGCTGCACCCGCCGGCCCAGCCGCTCGATGGCGTAGCCGCGCGGCCACGGCTCCCAGATCATGTACCGGGCGACGTCGGGGTGGGCGTGCAGGCGGTGCAGCTCGTCGAGGTCGGACTCGACGTAGCCGCGCAGGGTCAGGCGGTCGGTGGTCAGCGGGAGCGGGAGGTCGGCCACCGCCTCATCGTAGACACGCGCACGCGGCGTCCGTTTCCCGCCAGCACGCCCGGCCGGCGGCGGCGACGCTGGGGACATGGACAGCTACGACTACCGCCCGATCGACGCCGGCGTGGCGGCCCGGCTGCGCGAGCGCGACGACGCCGGCCTGACCCGCGAGCCGTTCGTCGACGACGAGGGCGGAGCGCCGCTGCGCTGCTGCCTGACCCGCAGTGTTCCCGGCGACGCGCTGGTGCTGGTGACGTACGCGCCGCTGCGCCGGTGGGCCGAGGAGCACGGCGCCGACCCGGGTGCCTACGACGAGACCGGCCCGGTGTTCCTGCACGCGCGCGAGTGCGCCGGCCCGCGGCACGACGGCTTCCCGGCCGACGTCGCGTCGTCGCGGCGGGTGTTCCGCGGCTACGACAAGCGCGGCCACATCGTCGGCGGCCGGCTGGTCTCGCCGGCGACGGGGCACGCGGAGGAGGTCGCGGCGGCCGCGCTGGACGACCTGTTCGCCGACCCGGCGGTCGAGGTCGTGCACGTCCGCGCCGTCGAGTTCGGCTGCTTCCACGCCGAGGTACGCCGCCCGGCCTGACCACCCAGCTTGGCCGCGCCGCGATCGGGTACGGGCCGCGGCATGACGGATGAGAACGGCGCGGCCGGCCTGCTCGGCGACGTGCGCGAAGGGATGACGGTGGTCGACGCCCTCGGCGAGGAGCTGGGCACCGTCGAGGAAGTCCGGCTGGGCGACCCGGAGGCGGTCACCGACGCCGGTCAGCGATCCGACGCGGGCGGCGGCGACCTCCTCGACGCCGCGGCGCGGGCCGTGCTGAGCGGCCCGGACCTGCCGGAGGAGGAGGCCGCCCTGCTGCGCCGCACCGGCTACCTGCGGGTGGGCCGGATCCTCGCCAGGGATCTCTACGCCGCGGCCGGCGACGTCCACCGGGTCGACGGCGAGATGGTCCGGCTGCGCGTCCCCGCCGATCAGCTCTCGCCCGGCTGACCCGGCCCCGCCACGGCGCCCGCGCCGGCGGCCGAGCCGTCGCCGGCCGCGCCGACGCGCTCGCGGAACACCCGCCACGTGGCGATCTGGCCGATCAGCAGCAACGGCAGCGCCGCGCTCACGGCCGGGACCAGCAGCCGCAGCGTGGCGTCGTCGGCGGCCGACCCGGACAGCCCGGTCCGCGCGCCGGCCGCCACGACCAGCACGGCCAGCAGGACCGCCGTCATCGCGAACGTCGCCCGGTCCCCCGCCCCGCCCGTGACGGCGCGGGCCCGTTCCAGCGGCCGGCCGGTCAGCCGCAGCCGCGCGAACGCGAGCCCGTGCACGGCGAACAGCGCGACCACGGCGACGGCGATCAGCGCCACCCCGGCGCCGCCCGCGACCGCGTCGGTCACGCCCGTCAGCAGCCCGGCCAGGATCCAGCCCCAGGTGACGGCCACCGTCCACGAGCCGGCCGTCACCGCGACGTCGCAGGCGACGTGCGCCACCTGGGTCCGCGCCCACAGCCCGACGTCGCGGACGATCCAGCCGGCGACCAGCGCGACGATCAGCGGGAACAAGCCCGGGAACAGCCGCGCCTCCAGTCCGGGGAACGCCCCGATCAGCAGCCCGGCGGTCGCGACCAGCCACACCTCGTGGGCCAGGAAGAACGGCACGATCGCCGCGACGACCCGCCGCCGCTCACCCGCGCCCCGGCCGAGGAACGGCAGCATCATGCCGGCGCCGATGTCCGCGCCGCCGAGCACGAAGTACCCGGTGGCGAAGAACCCGAGCAGCACCGCGGCCAGCGTCTCCGTCATACCAGCACCTCCGGGGCGGCCGGCGAGACCGAGGACGCCGGTTCCGGGCCGCGCCGCGCCTGCCGCGCCAGCAGCCACCCGTTGACGGCGATGAGCAGTGCGAACACCCCCACGAACGTGACGAAGGAGAACCGGATCGCCGCCGGAGACACGTCCGACAACGCGTCGCGCGTGGTCAAGAGCCCGTCGACGACCCACGGCTGGCGGCCGACCTCGCGGAACACCCAGCCGGAGAGCATCGCGACGTACGGCAGCGGGAGCGCCGCGATCAGCGCGACGTGCCAGGCCCGCGCGGTGACGATCACCCGCCGCGACAGCGCCAGCGCCACGTTGAGGAACGAGAAGAAGAACATCGCCGCGAACGCCATCAGCATGAGCAGGGCGCCGGCCCGGGCCAGCCCGACGCCGCCGGAGAACGCCTCCCACTTGTGCGGCTGGATCTCCTCGATCAGCTGCAGCTGCCGCCCGCCGGTCGCCGCGGACAGGAACAGCGCTGGCGACGCGACGAACACCCCGATGCGCAGCGACCGGCCGAAGAACTCCTGCTCCGGCGTGCGCCGCAGCAGGTGCCACGCGCTCACCCCGGCGAGGAAGAACCCGGCCGTGACCAGCGCGCCGGCCAGCACGTGCCAGAACGCCTGCAGCGTGCTCGGGTTCGTCAGCACGGCCGCGGCGTCGGTGAGCCGCAGCCCGTCCGGGCCCGGCGCCGCGCCGACCGGGTTCTGCATGAACCCGTTCGCCACCAGCACCCAGTACGCCGACGCGTACGCCGTCAGCGTCACCACCCAGATCGCGGCGAGGTGCGCCCACCGGTTCAGCTTGTCCCAGCCGAAGATCCACAGCCCGAGGAAGGTCGACTCGACGAAGAACGCGACCAGCGTCTCCATCGCCAGCGACGCGCCCACGACGTTGCCGGCGAAGTGCGTCAGGCCGCTCCAGCTCAGGCCGAGCTGGAACTCCATGACCAGCCCGGTGAGGATGCCCATCGCGTAGTTCGTGACGTAGAGGCGGCCCCAGAACCGGGTCATACGGGCGTGGATCTCGCTGCGCCCGACGGTGGCCCGGGTCTGCATGACGGCGACGACGGTGGCGAGGCCCAGCGTCAGCGCGACGAAGAGGAAGTGGGCGCCGGCCGTCAGCGCGAACTGCAGGCGCGCCAGCTCCAGCACGTCCACCGGCTACCGGGCCGGCCCGGTGGTGACGGCGTCCGCGTCGTCGCGCGCCGGCTCGGGCCGCTCCAGCGCGATGTGCGGCAGGACCCGGTCCAGCCAGCGCGGCAGCCACCACGCCCGCTCCCCCAGCAGGCTCATGACGGCCGGGACGATGAGGCAGCGGATGACGACGGCGTCGAGGAACACGGCGACGGCGAGGCCGAGGCCGAACTGCTGCAGCATGCGGTCCGGGCTGAGCAGGAATGCGCCGAACACCACGACCATGATCGCCGCGGCGGCCGTGATCACGCCGCCGGTCGCGGCCAGCCCTTCGCGGACGGCTCGGACGGCGTTGCCGGAGCGGCGCCACTCCTCGTGCATCCGCGACACCAGGAACACCTCGTAGTCCATCGACAGGCCGAACACGATCGCGAAGATCATCACCGGCACGAACGCCTCGACCGGCCCGGCCGGCACGCCGAACAGCCCCTCGCCGAAGACCAGCGTGACGACGCCCAGCGACGCGCCGATGCTCAGCAGGTTGAGGATCGCGGCCTTGACCGGCACCCAGATCGACCGGAACACGGCCATCAGCAGCAGCGCGGACAGCCCGACGACGACGGCGACGAACAGCGGCAGCCGGTCGCTGACGGCCGAGGCGAAGTCCTCCGCCGCCGCGGTCGAGCCGCCGACCAGGTAGGTCGCGCCGGTGTCGGACTCCAGCGGCGGCAGCACGTCGTCGCGCAGCCGGTGCACGAGGTCCGCGGTCCCGGCGTCCTGCGGTGCGGTCTCGGGGAACGCGACGACCAGCGCGAGGTCGCTGTCCGGCAGCGGCTGCGGCGGCACCACCCCGGCGACGCCGTCGGTCTGCTCCAGGGTGGCCGCCAGCGCGGCGCCGCCGTCGGACGCACCCTCGGCGAGCACGATCAGCGGCCCGTTGAAGCCCGGCCCGAAGCCCTCGGCGAGCAGGTCGTAGGCCTGCCGGCTGGTCGCCGACGCGTCCTCGTTGCCGGCGTCGGCGAAGCCGAGCCGCATGCCCAGCGCGGGCGCGGACAGCGCCAGCAGGATGGCGACCGCCGCGACCAGCGGGGGCAGCGGCCGCCGCCGGACCGCGTCGGCCAGCCGCCGCCACCGGGCGCCGGGCTGGCGCTTGGACCGCTGGGCGTGCGCGAGGATGCGCTTCTCGATGCGCTTGCCGAACACCGTGAGCAGCGACGGCAGCAGCGTCAGCGAGGCGAGCATGGTGACGAGGACGGTGAGCGCGACGGCCAGCGCCACACCCTGCAGCGACCCGAGGCCGAGCGCGAACAGGCCGAGCAGCGCGATGATGACGGTGCAGCCGGCGAAGATGACCGAACGCCCGGCGGTGTCCAGGGCGGTCCGGGCGGCCCGCTGGCGGTCGGCTCCGGCCAGCAGCTCGGAACGGTAGCGGGCGAACACCAGCAGCGCGTAGTCGATGCCGACGCCGATCCCGACCAGCATCATCAGCGGCGCGGTGTAGGTCGCGATCGTCACGACGTTCGACAGCAGCACGATGACGCCGAGCGTCGAGCCCACCGCGAACACCGCGGTGATCAGCGGCAGCGTCGCGGCCAGGAACGAGCCGAACATGAACACGAGGATGACCAGCGCGGCCAGCATGCCGGCGCCCTCGGCCGCGCCGCCGCCGGACTCCTCGGCGCCGCGGACGGCGTCGCCGCCCAGCTCCACCTGCAGCCCGTCGCCGTCGGCCGCCTGCGCGGTCTCGATGATGTCCCGGACGGCGTCGGCGGGCACGTCCGTGGCGCTGCCGTCCAGCGTCACCGTCGCGTACGCGATGGTGCCGTCCGCCGAGATCGCCCCCGGCGCGTCGAACGGCCCGGCGACGTCGACGACGTGCGGCAGGCTGCTCAGCTCGCCGAGCATCGCGTCGACCCGGTCGCGCTGCGCCTCGACGCCGTCGCCGTCCTGCAGCACGACCTCGACGGTGTCACCGGACCGCGCGGGCGCGGCGTCCTCCAGCGCGTCGGTCAGCTGCTGCGACTCGGTGCCCGGCAGCCCGTGGTCGTCGTGGTAGTCGTCGCCGACGGCCTGCGACAGCACCGTGACGCCGGCCAGCACGACCAGCCACAGCCCGATGGCCAGCCAGTGGTGCCGCTGTGACCAGGCGGCGAGCCGTTCCAGCCTCATGTTCGTTCCTTCCTCGTCCCTGCGGGGGTTTCTCCGACAGTGACGAGGATCGGGTGACGGCACGGCCCGGCGCGTCCGGCTGGAGCGGGCACCTGACGTACATCCCGGGTTGTGGCCTAGGGGTGATCACGTACGCCTGGAGTTGTCTAGGATGGCTGCCCCGTGGGTATCTCCGACGCTCCCCCACCCCCTCCTCCCAGGCCGCTCGCCCGGCTGCGGCACTGGCACCGCACCCTGGGTACCGGCAACCGGCTGGCGCTCTACGCGCTCGTTCTGACGGCCGGCGGCCTGGCGGTCCCGCTGGTGGCGGCCGGGTGGACGGCGTTCACCGGACCCAGCGTCGGGGTGCTGGTCGACCAATCCGACAGCGCGTGCGAGTCGGTGTGGACGGTGCCGCCGGGCAACGAGGAGCTGGCCGAGGAGGTCAACGCGAACACCGACGCCCGCCAGCTCACCCGCTGGGCGCGCGACGGGCGCCTCGTGCACCGCAACGACCTGCACGCGGCCGTGAGCCTACGCAGCCGCGAATCCCCGATCGAGATCCGCGACCTCTCCATCACGGTGCTGAGCCGGACCGACCCGGCCACCGGTGGCGCGGTGGGTCCCGGCGGTTGCGGTGGCGGCGAAATCGACGACGAGCCCGATTTCGTGGTCGTCGACCTCGACACGCTCCCGGTCGGGGCCGAGGTGCCGGTCAGCTACCTGCAGACCAGCGCCCAGCAGGCGGAGGCGCGAGCCCTCGCCGACGAGCTGGGCGAGCAGATCACGCTGCCGCGCACCTTGCCCGCGCAGGACTACTACTCGTTCACACTCGTCGGTCGCACCGTCGCGTACGACACCGAATGGCAGGCCACCATCACCTGGTGGGACGGCGAGAAGATCCACACCGACGTCCTCGACGACGACGGCCGGCCGTTCCGCGTGACGGCGCCGGACTGATGCGCCGCCGCCCGATCGGCGTCGCGCTGGCCGCGATGCTGCCAGTGCTGGTCGTCGCGGCGCTGCCGGCTCAGATCGGCTGGGCCGAACGGCTCGGCGCGCCGGAGCGGTTCGGCGACCGGCTCCGCTTCCTCACCGTCTCGCCGACGCTGCTGTTCGGTGAGCGGTCCGGGCCGCCCGCGTACCTGCTCGAGCTGCTCTGGGCGGCGGTGTTCCTGACGTTGCTGCTGGCGGCGGTGTGGCGGCTGGCCGCGGCGGTGGCCGACGACTGGACCCGGCCGTTCGTGCTGCTCCCGGCCCTGACGATCCTCGCGCCGGCGGCGAACCTGGCCGCGCTGCTGGTCGTGAACGCGGGCAGCATGACGACGGACCCGGCCGGCCGCGGCGCGGCGCTGGCCCAGCTGCTGGCCGACGCGCAGAGCGCGTCAGCGCACGTCATGCTGGTGGGCCTGGCCGGCGGGCTGGCCGTACTGCTGACGCATGCGGAGCGGCTGTGGCCACGCGGCGACGACGGCGCGCCGCTGGTGAACCGCGAAACGGCCCTGACCGTGCTGCGCGGGCCGCTGCCGACGCTGTGGCGGCGCATCGGCATGGCGCTGCTGGTCGCCGCGCTCGCCGTCCCGGCGATGAGCCTCGCCGGTGACGTCGTCGCCGCGGTGGCCGAGCCTTTCGCACGGCTGTGGTGCGCGGGCAGCCCGCCAGGCGGCGCCTGCGTGCCGGCGATCACGGGCCTGGCCGGCACCGAGCCGGTGCAGGTGACGCACTTGCTGCTGGAGCCGGGCCGCGAGCGGCTGCTGCGGATCTACACCGTCCAGGTGTTCCTGGTCATCTTCGCGGTGGCGTACTTCCAGCTGCACGCCCAGCCGCTTCGGCACCGGCCGGTGACGACCCTGCTGGTGGTCTGGTTCGCGTACACCGCCGCGATAGTCGCGCGCGAGGGCGTCGTCGACGCGAGCCTGGGCATCGCCGACCAGCCGGGGCTGCCGGGCCTGCTCGGGCTGTTGCTGCCGCCGGGCGGGCTGGCGTCGACGCTGCTCGGCGCGCCCGCCGTCGCGGTGACATTCGCCGCCGGGCACGCGCTGGTGGCGCGGCTGCGGCGGGGTCGTCAGCCCAGCCAGCCGGGCGTGACCAGCCCGGCCTCGTAGGCGAGCACGACCAGCTGGGCGCGGTCGCGGGCGTCGAGCTTGGTGAGGATGCGGCTGACGTGGGTCTTCGCGGTGGCCGGGCTGAGCACGAGGCGGTCGGCGATCTCGTCGTTGGACAGGCCCGCCGCGACCAGCTCGAGCACCTCGCGCTCGCGCTCCGTCAGCGCGTTCAGGCGGCTGTTCGGCACCGGCTTGGCGGCCCGGCCGGCGATCTCGGAGATCAGCCGGCGGGTGATCGACGGCGCGATCAGGGCGTCGCCGCGGGCCACGACGCGGACGGCGTGGATGAGCTCCATCGGCTCGGTGTCCTTGACGAGGAAGCCGCTGGCCCCGGCCCGCAGCGCGCCGTACACGTAGTCGTCGAGGTCGAACGTGGTGAGGATGACGACGCGCACCCCGGCCAGCGCGGGGTCGGCGACGATGCGGCTGGTCGCCTCCAGGCCGTCCAGCTCGGGCATCCGCACGTCCATCAGCACGACGTCCGGGCGCAGCTCGCGCACCAGTGTCAGCGCCTCGGCGCCGTCGGCCGCCTCGCCCACGACGTCGAGGTCGGGCTCGCCGTCGAGGATGGACCGGAACCCGGCCCGGACCAGTCGCTGGTCGTCGGCCAGCAGCACCGTCGTCATGCCGGCCCCCCGTAGGGCAGCCGCGCGGTGACCCGGAAGCCGCCCTCGGGCCGGTCGGCGGCGTCGAGGGTGCCGCCCAGGGCCTCGGCCCGCGACCGCATGCCGTCGATGCCGCTGCCGTCGCCGGCGCGGGGTCCGGCGCCACGCCCGTCGTCGCTCACGTCCACCGTCACATCATCGCGCCCGTAGCCGATGCGGACCGCCACCCGCCCCGCACCGGCGTGCCGGGTCGCGTTGGTGAGCGCCTCCTGGACGATGCGGTACGCCGCGAGGTCGACCGCCGGGCGCAGGCCGACCGGCTCGCCGTCGGTGCTGACGTCGACGGCCAGCCCGGCGGCCCGGCTGCGCTCGGCCAGTTCCGGCAGCCGCCGCAGGCCGGGCGCGGGCTCGGTCGGGGCCGCTTCGTCGACCTGGCGCAGCACGCCGAGGGTGCCGCGCAGCTCGCGCAGCGCCTCGCGGCTGATCTCCTTGATCGCGGCCAGCGCCTCGGCGGCCGGGCCGTCGTCGCCGTCGCGGGACAGGGCGTGCAGCGCGGCGCCGGCCTGGACGTTGATCAGCGAGATGTTGTGGCCGAGGACGTCGTGCAGCTCGCGCGCGATGCGCAGCCGTTCCTCCGTCGCCCGGCGGCGTAGCGCCTCTTCCCGCTCGCGCCGGGTGCTGTGCATGAACGCCCCGATGGCGACGGCCGCCGACAGCCAGCTGACCAGCAGGAACATCCCGGCGTCGCCGAGTGGGGACTCGTCGGTGCCGTACTCGCCGAACGCGGAACCGGCGATGGCCAGCCCGCCGATGACCGCCGCCGCGACCGTCCGGCCCGCCGACGCCAGCGAGTAGAGGGCGATGATCAGCGTGATCAGCAGCGCGCCGTCGGGGTTGACGGCCGGGTAGTAGATCATCGACGCGACCAGCGCGACGACCGCGACCGCGACCGGGAACCGGCTGCGGAACGCCAGGGCGCCGCACGCGGCCAGCATCAGCAGCCAGCCCAGCACCGGCACCGGCCGCAGCCCGTCGGTGCCGATGACCGTCGTGAGCACCACGAACAGGCCCACGCCGGCCGCGAGCAGGGCGTCGGCGCGCGCGCCGTGCCGCCACGATTCCCGGGACCCGTTCATGCCCGCAGCTTAGATAAGGTCATGGCTGTTCCGGCCACGTCACCCGAGGAGTCGCCACCCATGAGCACCGGCACCGGCCGCCGCTTCCCCGACGGCTTCCTCTGGGGGTCGGCGACGGCCTCCTACCAGATCGAGGGCGCGGTCAAGGAGGGCGGCCGCGGGCCGTCCATCTGGGACACGTTCTCGCACACGCCCGGCAAGACGCTGAACGGCGACACCGGCGACATCGCCGACGACCACTATCACCGCTGGCAGGAGGACCTCGGCCACATCGCCGGCCTCGGCCTGGGCGCGTACCGGTTCTCGACGGCGTGGCCGCGGGTGCAGCCCGGCGGCCGCGGCCCGGCCAACCGCGAGGGCCTCGACTTCTACGCGCGCCTCGTCGACGGCCTGCTGGAGCGCGGCGTCAAGCCGGTGCTGACGCTGTACCACTGGGACCTCCCCCAGGATCTCGAGGACGCCGGCGGCTGGACGGCCCGCGACACCGCGTACCGGTTCGCCGACTACGCCGAGCTCGTGGCCCGCGAGCTGGGCGACCGCATCGACCTGTGGACGACGCTGAACGAGCCGTGGTGCAGCGCCTACCTCGGATACGCGTCCGGCGTGCACGCCCCCGGCCGGGCCGACGGCGCCGCCGCGCTGGCCGCCGTCCACCACCTCAACCTCGCGCACGGGCTGGGCCTGCAGGCGGTCCGCTCGGTGCTGCCGTCGGCGCGCGGCTCGGTGACGCTGAACCTGCACGTCATCCGCCCGGCCGACCCGTCCTCCGACGACGACCGCGACGCCGCCCGCCGGGTCGACGCGCTGGCCAACCGCGCGTTCACCGGCCCCATGCTGTCCGGCGCCTACCCCGACGACCTGCTGGCCGACACCGCGCACGTCACCGACTGGTCGTTCGTGCGGTCCGGCGACACCGAGATCGCGCACCAGCCGCTCGACGTCCTCGGCGTCAACTACTACTCGACCGGCCTGGTGCGCCGCTGGGACGGCGTCGGCCCGCGCTCCGAGGAGGACGGCCACGGCGACGCGCTCGGCTCGCCCTGGGTCGGCGCCGACGACGTCGAGTTCGTCCGCCCCGAGGGCCCGTACACCGCCATGGGCTGGAACATCGACCCCGGCGGCCTCACCGAGCTGCTGCTGCGGATGCACCGCGAGCACCCCGGGCTGCCGATGATGATCACCGAGAACGGCGCCGCGTTCGCCGACACCGTCTCCCCCGCCGGCGCCGTGCACGATCCCCAGCGGGTCGACTACATCGCCCGCCACCTCGAGGCCACCGGCCAGGCCATCGACCAGGGCGCCGACGTGCGCGGCTACTTCGCGTGGTCGCTGCTGGACAACTTCGAGTGGTCCTACGGCTTCGACCGCCGGTTCGGCATCATCCGGGTCGACTACGAGACGCTGGAGCGCACCTGGAAGGACTCCGCGCACTGGTACCGCGGCGTCGTGGCCCGCAACGGCCTGGACTAGTAGCCGAGGCCGGCGATCAGCTCCTCGGCCAGCGGGCGCAGCTGGTCCAGCGTCGCCCGGCCGGTGGTGTACACGCTCAGCAGCAGCCGCTCGTCGCCGGCGCGGAGGACGACCTCGAGGGTCCCGGTGGCGACGTCGGCGGTGGCGAGCATCGGGTTGGGGCCGAACGCCGCGGCGACGCCGAGGCCGGGGACGTCCTCGTAGGCGCCGACGGTCTCGGACACGATGTCGGTGAAGGCCCGGTCCAGGACGTCGGCGTCGGTGTCGTCCTCGTCCCACTCGGTGGCCAGGCGGGTGTTGAGCGCGGGCAGGCCGGAGCTGTAGTCGCACTCGCGCGACAGGAAGTACGGCGTGCGCATGACCGGCGCCCGCCCCCGCTCGGTGCCCTCGCTGCCCTCGACGACGACGCCCAGCGCCCGCTCGACGGACTCGGCGGGCAGCAGGGCGCAGAAGTCGTCGGCGGTGAGGTCCTCGAGGACGGACGACGCGGACTCCTCGTCCCCGGCGGGGGTGGCGCCGGAGCCGGGCTCGGAGCCGGACGAACAGGAGGCCGGCGCCAGCACGGCGACGGCGAGGACGAGGGCGAGACGGGTGGCCCGGGCGGCAGAGCTCATCGGTGATGGATTCCTCGTACTTCGGTGTGCGCCCGGCGGCAGCACCTTACCGGGCGGGTCAGCTCGGCAGCAGCACGATCACGAGGAACCACGCGGCGAACGCCAGCCAGAGCAGCCCGGCGGCCGCCAGCAGCACCCGGCCGCGGGCCGAGGCCCGGCGCAGGCCGAGCGCGACGCCCACCGGTCCGGCGAGCAGCAGCAGCCCCAGCCACGGGAGCGCGGGCGGCACGCCGACCACCAGCCGGGTGGGCAGCGTGCTCGCGGCCGACCAGAGCACCCCGCCCGCGGCCAGCAGGAACGCCGTCCCGGCCAGCGGGGCCACCCCGGCGACCAGGGTCGCGCCGCCGCGGCCGCGTCCCGTGACGACCGGGGCCAGCCAGAGCGCCAGCCAGCCCACGCAGAGCAGCGCGAACGCCGCCGGGAGGGCCACGGCGAGCCAGTCGCCGTCGCCCGCGGCCAGCCCGGCCTGGGCGACGCGCGTCGTCGGGTGCAGGTCGCCGGCGCCGACGACGGCGTACGCGGGCGTCGAGCGGTCGCACAGGTCCGCGACGTCGCGGCCCGGGTCGGCCAGCCAGGCGACGATCGTCTCGCGGCCGCAGGCGCTGTTGAGCAGCACGGCGTGGCCGACGCCGGCGAACTCGAGGAACCGCCGGTCCGCCAGCCCGGCCGACGCGTCGTCGGCGACGGGCGCGGGCGTCACCGGGTCCTCGGCGCCGGCCAGCACCAGCGCCGGCTGGGTGAACGCCACCGGCGCGGGCGGCAGCGGCGGCGACGCCAGCCCCAGCTCGGCGCACACCACCTCGTCGGCGACCAGCCACTCGATCAGCGGCGACGCCCGGCCCGCGCCCGCGCGGCGGTAGGCGACCTCGTCCTGGCACTGCATGGTCCAGTACTGCCCCAGCGTGTGGCCGGTCAGCTCCTCGACACCGACGTCGACCAGCGTGCTCAGCGCGCCGGTGTGGCCGCCGGCGAGGCGGTCCAGCAGGTACGGCACCACCGGCAGCAGCTCGACGTCGTAGAGGGCGGCGTGCACGAACGTGACGAGGTCGTCGCCGGTCAGCCGGAACGTCCGCGGCTGCCCGGTGACCGGGTTGTGCCCCTGGACCTCGACCGGGTCGGCGTCCAGCAGGTCGGCCGCGGCGAGCAGGTCGGCGTACGGGTCCGGGAAGTCGCCGCCGGAGCGCTCGCCGAGGCGGTCCAGCGACAGTTCCAGGCCCTCGTACGCGGTGGCGGCGAAGTCGCGGTCGGGCGCGCTGAACGAGTCGAGCACGACGGCGTCGACCCCGGCCGGGTCGACGCGGGCCAGCTCGGCCATCACCTGAGTCGACCACGACAGCCCGTACGCCGACCAGCTGTCGTAGCCCAGCGCCTCGCGCAGGTCGCGCAGGTCCAGGGCGGTCTCGGCGACGGTGTAGCCGCGCGGGTCGCCGCCGGCGGCCGCGAATGCGTCCAGGCAGTCGCGCATCGCGATGGCGGCCGGCTCGAACTCGTCGTACGGGTCGTCGGTGGTGGTGAACGCGTCGGCCATCGCGGCGGCCGCGCCCGGGCAGTCCAGCGACGGCGTGGCGCGGGCGCCGCCGCGCTGCTCGAGCACGACGACGTCGCGGGTCTCGCGCAGCCCCAGCCCGTAGGAGAAGTAGCCGGCCAGCTGCAGCGATCCGGATCCGGGACCGCCGTTCACGAACACCAGCGGCGGCTCGGCCGGGTGCTCGGAACGGACGAGCACGTACGGCAGCTCGATGCTCCGCCCACCCGGCTCGGCCCGGTACTCCGGGACGGTCAGGACGCCGCACTCGCCGCCGTCGGGCACCGTGACGACGCAGTCCGCCGGGCGCACCTGCGCGGCGGAGGCGGCCGGTGTCGCCAGGCCGAGCAGCGGCGCGGCCACCGCGAGCACCGTCGCCGTCCGCCGCAGCCGCCTCAGCACGCGCGCCAAACTACCCCAGCAACGCCGCCGCGAGCTCGGTGCGCGCGTACACGACACGCCGCCCGGTGCGGCGGCGCGCGACCAGGCCCGTGCGGTGCAGGATGCCGAGGTGGTACGACACCGTCGCCGCCGACAGCGCCTCGCGCCGGCCCAGCTCGGCGGTGGTCCGCGGCACGTCCAGCGCGGCCAGCAGCGTGGCCCGGGTGTGCCCGATCAGCTCGCCGAGCTCGCCCGGCGCCGCCGACGGCGCCGGCCAGAGCGCGTGCAGCCCGCGGGCCGGGTACAGGATCGACGGCGCCGTCGGGCGCTCCGCGTTGAGCAGCACGCCGTCGCCGATGCCGGTGCTCGGCACCAGCAGCAGGCCGTCGTGCGGCCAGTCGACCACCAGGTCGAACGGCTTGCGCACGACGATCGCGCCGTCGTCCCAGCGCACCGACGGGTGGAAGTCGTCGAGCAGGGTCAGCGCGCCGTGCTGGGCCATGCGGTCGCCGCGGTAGGCGACGTCGGCGGTGAGCACGTCCAGCACCCGCGGCCAGTCCGGCGCCAGCACCCGCTCGAAGTACGTGCGCATGGCGCCGGCCAGCCGGGCCGTGAACGCCGCCGCTCCCCCGGCCAGCGCCTCGGCGACGACGGCGGGCATCGGCTGGCGCAGCTCCTCCAGCCGGGCCGGCCCGCCGACGCTGGCGGCCACCTCCGCGGGGACGGCGCGGCCGCGGAACGCGATGTCCAGCTGGTATTCGGTCAGCTCCGGCGGCGTCGCCGCGATGGCCGCCGCCTCGTCGTCGATGCTCGCCACCGCGGCGTGCGGCGGCGGTGTGAGCAGGTCGAGGACGTAGACGGTGCTGCCGGTCAGCGCGGCGAGCAGGCTCAGCGACTCGGCCGGTACGGCGTCGAGGGCCCGCGCCCGCCAGCGCATCAGGTGCGGCGAGCCGGGCGACGGACGGTGCAGCGCGCGCAGGCTGCCGACGACCTCGGCGCACGGCGATATGCCGAACCGGGACCGGCCCAGCGCCTCGGCCGTCATCGGGATCCGGACCGCCACCATTCGAACCTACTCGAATTCATGGCGGCGCCGGCGCCCGCCCGGGTCGGCTGGGCCCATGACGCGACCCCTGTTGTCCCGCCGCCGCGCCCTCCAGGCCGGCGCCGCCACCGCGGCCGGCCTCACCGCCGGCCTCGCCCTTCCCGCCATCGCCGACGCCGCCGGCCCGGCGTCCGACCCGGCCCAGCGCAAGGTCGTCCTCGTCGGCGCCAACCCGGGCGTCCAGCTGTTCGACGGCGACACCGTCACCGCCTACGCCTCGGTCTGGACGGTCGACTGGTCCACCCACGGCGCCGGCGCGGCGATCGTGCTCTGGCACGACGGCCGGGTGCGGGTGCTGACCGACCACCCGGCGCTCGGCTCGTGGCTGGAGCGCACGTTCACCCGGTTCTTCCCCGAGGCCGGCGGGCTGCCGTGGCCGGAGCCGCGGATCGAGCGGCGCGCCGTGCACGTCGCCAACGACCTTGCCCGCGGCAGCCACGCGCGGGCCGGCGACGTCGCCGTCCGCATCTCCGGCGTCCTGGACCGGCGGGCGTTCGCGACCGACGATTTCGACCTCGGCGGCCGGGTGCACAGCCTCAGCCTGGTGACCGGCCCGAGCGCCGCGGCGTCCATCGAAGTACGCGGACGGAGCCTTCCCGGCCAAGTGGTACGGTCCGGCACCCCGGAGCGTCCGTCGTCCAGTGCGTTCGTCGCCGTCGCGGAGGTCTGGAGGTTCTGAGCGGAATCACTTGCTCGCCGGGGCCCGACACCCCCAAGATCACCCGGTACGATTTCACAGCTACCGGGTCATCTCGGAGGTAAACAAGGCGTGTCGGCCAGCAACGAGATCGACGACTTCGCGAGTCTGCTCCGGCGGCATCGGCTGGCGGCCGGCCTGTCGCAGGAGGAGCTTGCGGAGAAGGCCGGTCTCAGCTCCGACGCCGTCGCCGCGCTGGAGCGCGGCCGCCGGCGCGCGCCCCGGCCGCTGACGGTGCGGCTGCTGGCCACCGCGCTGAACCTGTCCGACGCCGACTTCGCCGAGTTCACCGAGTCGCTGCGCCGGTCCCCGGCGGGCCACGCGCCACAGGTCCAGGGGCCGCCGCTGCCGCCCGACACCCTCATCGGCCGCGAGACCGAGTTGGCCGAGCTGACGTCGCTGCTCGGCCACGGCGGCGTCCGGCTGGTGACGCTGACCGGCCTGGGCGGCGTCGGCAAGACCCGGCTCGCGGTCGCGGTCGCCAACGAGGTGCGCGGCCAGTTCGAGGCCGGCGCGTGCTGGGTGCCGCTGGCGGCCCGCCCGGACGGCCCGGAGGTCATCGACGCGGTCGCGGCCGCCGTCGGGCTGCGCCCGGCCTCCGACGCCGCCGAGGTCGACGCGCTGGCCGAGCACATCGGCTCGCGCCAGCTGCTGGTGGTCCTGGACAACTGCGAACACGTCATCGAGACCTGCGCCTGGCTGTGCACCGTCCTGCTGCAGCGCTGCCCGCGGCTGACGTTCGTCGCCACCAGCCGCGAGCTGCTGCGCGCCCCCGGCGAGGTGGTCCGGCAGGTGCAGCCGCTGTCGGTGCCGCCGTCGCGGGCCCCCGTCGACGAGATCCGCGACGCCGACGCCGTCCGCATGTTCCTCGCCCGCGCCGCCGCGCACGGCGTCCACCCGCGCGACGACCGGCTGCGCCAGGTCAGCCGGGTGTGCCGCAGCGTGCAGGGTATCCCGCTGGCGCTGGAGCTGGCGGCCGCCCGGGTCAACGTGCTGACCATCGAGCAGATCGCGGACGAGCTGGACACCTCGTCGCGCATCCTGTCCGGCGGCAGCCGCACCGCGCCGCTTCGCCAGCAGACCATCGACGCCGCGCTGGACTGGAGCTACCAGCTGCTCGGCGCCGAGGAGCGGGAGTTCTTCGAGGCGGTGTCGACGTTCTCCGGCGGCTGGACGCTGCCGGCCGCGGTCGCGGTGTTCTGCGCCGAGCAGACCGACGCCTGTCACGAGCGGGTGCTCGACCTCACCGGGCGGCTGATCGACAAGTCGCTGATCCTCGTCGACCGCGACGCGGCCGAGGCGCGCTACTCGATGTTCTCCGTCATCCGCCAGTACGCCGACCGGCGGCTCGACGACGGCGGCCGGCGCACCGTCATCGAACAGCGGCACCTGCGCCACTTCGTCGAGCTGGCCGAGCGGGCCGAGCGGACCCTCGGCACCGACCAGCAGGCCGCCACGCTGGACCACCTCGACATCGAGCTGGACAACCTGCGGGTGGCGCTCGGGCGAGCGATCAGCCGCGAGCTGGGCAGCGAGTCGATGCGGCTGGCGGCCGCCCTGTGGCGCTACTTCTACCTGCGCGGCCACTACTCCGAGGGCCGCGACTGGCTGGAGTCGGCGCTGCGCATCGCCCGCGCCGCCGACACCGTCGCGCCGGCCGCGCTGGCCGGGGCCGCCCGCGGCGCCGGCTACCTGGCGTTCCTGCAGTGCGAGTACGACGTCGCCGCCGAACGGCTGGAGGAGGCGCTGGGCCGCTACCGCCGCCTCGACGACCCCGCCGGTGCCGCGCTCACGCTGCGCCACCTCGGCAGCATCGCCCGCGAGCGCGCCGACTACGACGCCGCCCACGAGCTGCACCTCGAGAGCCTGCACCTCTACCAGCAGCTGGGCGACAAGGCCGGCATCGCGTGGGCCCGGCACTTTCTCGGGTTCGTGTCGTGGCTGCGCATGGACCTCGGCGGCGCTCGCGACTACTCCGCGGCGGCGCTCGGCTACTTCCAGCAGGCCGGCGACGGCGAGGGCATCACGTGGTCGCAGCTCAACCTCGGCGTCGTCGCCCTCTACGACGGCGACCTCGACGGCGCCGAGCGGCTGCTGCACCAGAGCCTCGGCCGGGCACAGCGGCTCGGCTACCGCGAGGGTGTGGGCTGGTCGCTCAACCAGCTGGGGGTGGTGGCCCGCCGTCAGGGCCGGCTCGAACGGGCCATTCACCTGCTCGACGAGAGCCTGGCCGAGCACCAGGAGCTGGGCGACAAGTGGCGGTCGGCGAGCGTCCTGGAGGCGCTGGCGTCGGTGGCGCAGGAGCACCACAACACCGCATACGCCGCGTTCCTGCTCGGCGCCGCGTCGGCGGTCCGCGACACCATCGGGGCGCCGGTGCCGCTGTGCGAGCGTCCCGACACCGAGGGCACCACCACGGCGGTCCGCGACGCGCTCGGTGAGCGCGCGTTCGCGCACGCGTGGGGCGCGGGTCAGGCCACGCCCCTGCACGCCGTGGCCGACGGCTACCCGCCGGACGCCCTCAGCACGCTCGACACGCCCTGGTGAGGCTCCGCGGGGAAGGTGCCCGGCCGGCAGCGGTCTTGCCCCCCGCTAGACGCGCTGCCGGCCAAGCTGTGCGGCGCCGGCGCCTGGCCATGTCCACCCACATCTGCTACGGGATCCGGCACTCCTCCCCCCGCGGGAACAACGATGTCGCGTCCGGGCGCCACACAACAGCTACAGCACCCTGACAACAGCCTGACAATGTGCAGCCGCCCGTACCCCTGTGGTACGGGGCCGACGATGGCTCTGCGGTATGACGACGCGCGGCGGCCCGGTCCGTAGCGTCCGGGACATGACGACCGCACCCCTGCGCGGCGGCCTCCGGGTGGTCCAGCTGCTGCTCATCGCCATGATCGCGCTCGTGATCGCGCGCGGCCCGTTCTACGGCCTCGTCGACCCCGGCCCCTACGACGGCGCCTGGGGCGGGCCGTCGCGGTCCGGCGCCTGGCTGGTGCACGCGGCCGTCGCGGTGCCGATCGGCCTCGCGGCCGGCGGGCTGCTCGTCGCGGTGGAACGGCTGCGCCGGAAGTTCTAGCGACCCCCCGGCACCCGGACGTCCACCCAGACGAGGCGGTGGTCGCTGGTCGGGAACGGGAACTCGCCGGTCAGCCGGGACAGCGGGTCGGAGCGGACCGGCCAGAACACGCCCGCGTCCACCGGGCGGAGCTGGCGCGACGGCAGCACGTAGTCGGCGCGCAGGTTGCCCGGCGCGGTGTCGGCGAAGTCGGCGGTGTCGTAGCGCGGGTCGCCGCCGTGCGACGCGTTGGCGCCGCCCTGCAGGACGGCCGCCTCGGGGGCGCCGGCCGACGTGGGCAGCGGGTCGACGATGCGGGGGTGGTCCAGCAGCTGCTGGATGGCGCCGGGCACGGAGTCGCCGTCGACGGGGTCGCTGTTCTGGTCGCCGAGCACGACGAACGCCGAGCCCGGTTTCAGCCCGCCGCGCCGGCCCTCGTCGTCGTAGATCCAGCCGGCCCGGCCGGGTCCGACGTACTCGGCCCAGAAGCGGATCTCGTCGTGGTTGCGCCGGCCGTTGCGGTCCTCGGGGCCGTCGAACGTCGGCGGCGTCGGGTGCGATACCAGCACGTGCACCGTGCGGCCGCCCACCCGCACCGGCACGTCCCAGTGCGACTTGCTGGACAGCCGGAGGACCGCCTGCTCCTCGGGCGAGTAGAAGTCCGTGGGCAGCAGCGACCCGGGCAGGTCCTTCCAGCGGAAGTTCTGGAACGTGCGGACGTCGTCCTCGAGGATCGGATACCTCGACAGCACGGCCATGCCGTACTGGCCGGGGAACAGCCCGAACCCGAAGGCGTCGTCGCCGCCGCCGACGGTCCCGTCGTTGTTGAGGTCGAAGCCGCTGGGGATGCCGGTGTTGGACGGCGCGACGTAGGCGTACGGGTACTCGATCGGGTCGGCGCCGCCCTGGCCGGTCTCCAGGTAGTTGGCGCGGAAGAGGTCGGCCGCGACGCCGCCCTCGACGTAGTCGAACTCGTTCAGCAGGACGATGTCGGGCCGGGTCCGCTGGATGACCTCGGCGACGGCCCGCGCCTGGGGGTCGGCGCCGGTGGACAGGTCGTCCTCCAGCTCGCCCTCGGCGGCGCGGTTCAGGCTCAGGTTGTAGGTGGCGACACGGAGCTCGGCGGCGCCGGGCCGGTCGGCGCTCGCCGGCGCCGCGGCCAGCACCGCCGCGGCGGTGGTCAGGGCCGCCGTCACCGCGACGGCACGGATCGAGGTGCGCATGGCGACACACCCTAGACCCGCCGGGCGAACACCAGGCGTCACGACGATGACGGGGCGGCGAGCTCGAGCAGCCGGCGGGCCAGCGCGGCGTCGGTGACGAGCGTCGTGACGAAGCCGCCGCGGACCGCCGCGAGGGCGGCCTCGGCCCGCCGCGCGCCGTAGGCGGTGGCGATGACGACCGGGGTGTCGCGCAGCGCCTGCAGCGGCACGCCGACGATCCGCTCGTCGAAGCCGCCGGTGACGTCGCGCCCGTCGGCGTCGAACAGCCGCGCGCCGGACTCGCCCACGGCGCCGCGTTGCAGCGCCTCGGCCCGCTCGGCCGCGGTGACGGCGTCCCACACCGTCGACAGGCCCGGCCCCCAGCTGCCGACCGACACGACGGCGACGTCGAGCGTCCTCGACCGGTCCAGAGCGCGGGCGATCTCGCGCTGACGGCGCAGCCCGGCCGCCGTCGCGGCGTCGTCGACCACCAGCGGCGCGTAGATGGGCAGCGCCTCGCCGCCGGCCGCGGCCGCCACCGACCGCACCACCTCGACGGTGCCGGCGGACGAGCCCTCGACCGACATCGACCCGGCCAGCTGGACGACCGTGCACGGCGCCAGCCGGTGCAGCCGCCGCGACATCGCCTCGATGGTGCGGCTCCAGGTCAGCCCCAGCACCTGGCCGGGCCGGACGGTGTCGGCGACCAGTTCGGCGACCATGGCGGCCAGCTCGTCGCGGGTGGCGGTCTCGGGCTGCGCCGGCGCCTCGACGACCACGGCGTCGCGCACGCCGGTGGCGTCGCGCAGGGCCATGGACAGCTCGTCGTCGAGGTGGCCGGGCAGGGTGATCTCGACCTTGACCCAGCCGCGCGCCCGCGCCTCGGTGAGGATGCGTGCGACCTGGAACCGGGACAGCCCGAACTCGTCGGCGATCTCGACCTTCGACCGGCCGTCGACGTAGTGCCGGCGGGCCACGGCGCCCGCGAGCACGAGCTCGGACGGGCTGGTGGCCGGGCCGCCGCCGGCCGGCGGCCTGCCCCTGCGTGGCATGACAACCCCCTTGACCGTTCCAGGTGACCGCGATACAACCTTCATCATACACATATGAGCGCCTAATTCGCTCATATGAGCGAGGCAAGGAGGCTGCATGCGCGCCGTCGTCATCGAGAAGCCGGGCGAGATCACCGTCCGCGACGTGCCCGACCCGGTCCCCGGACCCGGCGACGTCGTCGTCGCGGTCGGCGCCTGCGGGCTGTGCGGCACCGACCTGCACATCGCGGCGGGCGAGTTCCCGCCCAGCCCCTATCCCCTGGTCCCGGGGCACGAGTTCGCCGGCGTCGTCGCCGAGGTCGGCTCCGGCGTCGCGACCGGCGTCGCCGTGGGCGACCGCGTCGCCGTCGACCCGTCGCTGTTCTGCGGGTACTGCCGCCAGTGCCGGCGCGGCCGCGGCAACCTGTGCGAGAACTGGGGCGCCGTCGGCGACACCGTCGACGGCGCGTTCGCCGAGTACGTCAAAGTCCCGGCGGCGTCCTGCTACCGGCTGCCGGACGGGCTGACGTTCGCGCAGGGCGCGCTGATCGAGCCGGTGTCGTGCGCCGTGCACGGCCTGCGCCGCCTCGGCGCGGAGCCGGGCGAGCGGGTGCTCGTGCTCGGCGCCGGCACGATGGGCCTGATCATGACGCAGCTGCTGGTCGCGGCCGGC
Organism: Jiangella alba; assembly: GCF_900106035.1. Classification (GTDB taxonomy): domain Bacteria; phylum Actinomycetota; class Actinomycetes; order Jiangellales; family Jiangellaceae; genus Jiangella; species Jiangella alba. The sequence continues at coordinate 2,460,730 of NZ_FNUC01000003.1, read as the reverse complement.
GCACGGGTCAGCGTCGTCGACCTCGCGGCGGGCAAGCTGCCGCTGGCCACCGAGCTGGGCGCGGCCGAGGTCGCGACGTCGGTGCCGGAGCTGCCGACGCAGCGCTTCGACGCCGCCGTCGACGTCACCGGCGCGGTGCCCGCGCTGGAGGCGGCGTTCGGCGCGCTCGACCGCGGCGGCCGGCTGCAGGTGTTCGGCGTCGCGACGGCCGAGGCGCGGCTCGCGCTGTCGCCGTTCCGCATCTACAACGACGAGATCACCGTCGTCGGGTCGATGGCGGTGCTGCACAGCTTCGGCGACGCCGTCGAGCTGGTCGCGTCCGGGCAGGTGCGCACGGAACCGCTGGTCTCGCACACGGCCGGGCTGGACGAGTTCCCCGCGCTGCTCGACCTCGTGCGCTCCGGCGCGACAATCAAGGCCCAGGTGACGCCGGGCGGCGCGGCATGAGCCGGCGGACGCTGCGGCTGGCCGCCGCGGGCGGCTCGCTGGTGCTGCTGAGCGCCTGCGCCGGCGCCGGCGCGCTGACGTCCGGATCCGGCTCGGGCACCACCATCGTCGTCGCCGTGGTGTCGAACCCGCAGATGACCGACGCCATCGCGCTGGCCGACGACTTCCGCGCCGCCCACCCCGGCGTCGACGTAGACTTCGTCTCGCTGCCGGAGAACGAGTCGCGGGCGAAGATCACCGCGTCGGTGGCCACCGGCGGCGGCGAGTTCGACGTCATCATGGTCAGCAACTACGAGACCGCCATGTGGGCCGAGAACGGCTGGCTTGTCGACCTCCAGCCCTACGCCGACGCCACCGGCGACTACGACACCGAGGACTTCATCGCCCCGGTCCGCGAGTCGCTGTCCTACGAGGGCGACATGTACTCCGTCCCGTTCTACGGCGAGTCGTCGTTCCTGGTGTACCGGCAGGACCTGTTCGACGCGGCCGGGCTCACCATGCCGGAGCGGCCGACCTGGCCCGAGGTGCGCGAGCTCGCCGCCGCCATCGAGCAGGCCAACCCCGGCATGAACGGCATCTGCCTGCGCGGGCTGGCCGGCTGGGGCGAGAACCTGGCGCCGCTGAACACCGTCATCAACACGTTCGGCGGCCAGTGGTTCGACGAGGACTGGAACGCCCGGCTGGACTCCCCCGAGGTCCGCGAGGCGGTCGAGTTCTACGTCGACCTCGTGCGCGAGCACGGCCAGGCCGGCGCCGCCACCAGCGGGTTCGCCGACTGCGCGACGCGCTACGGCCAGGGCCAGGCGGCCATGTGGTACGACGCGACGTCGATGGTCAACGTGGTCGAGAGCCCCGACGACTCCGTCACCGCCGGCCACAACGGCTACGCACCCGCGCCGGTCGTCGAGACCGACGCCAGCGGCTGGCTGTACACGTGGTCGCTGGGCATCCCGTCGTCGTCGGACCACCCGGACGAGGCGTGGGACTTCATCGCCTGGATGACCGACAAGGACTACCCGCACCTCGTCGCCGAGGAACTGGGCTGGGAGCGGGTGCCGCCGGGCAGCCGCACGTCCACCTACGAGATCCCCGAGTACGCCGAGGTCGCGGCCGCGTTCGCCGAGCCCACGCTGTCGTCGATGGAGGTCGCCGACCAGGACCACACCATGACCACCCCGGTCCCCTACGACGGCATCCAGTTCCTCGCCATCCCGGAGTTCCAGGACCTCGGCACCCGCGTCGGCCAGCAGATCTCCGCCGCCATCGCCGGCCAGATCAGCGTCGACGAGGCGCTGGACCAGGCGCAGCGCTACGCCGAGACCGTCGGCGAGTCGTACCAGGAGGAGGACTCGTGAGCACCGACGTCGCCACCATCGCCGTCCCGCCGCGACCGGCCGCCCCGGCGCGCGCGCCCGTCCACTCCGCTCGCCGCGAGGGCTGGCGGCGGCGGGCGCCGCTGCTGCCCGCGCTGGTCTTCGCCATCGTCGTGACGCAGATCCCGTTCCTCGTCACGCTCTGGTACTCGCTGAACTCGTGGAACCTGGTCCGGCCGGGCTCCGAGCGGTTCGTCGGGCTGTCCAACTACGTCGACGTCTTCGCCGACCGGGTGTTCCGCCAGGCCGCCCTCAACACCATCGTCATCACCGGCGGCTGCGTGATCGTCTCGATGCTGCTGGGCGTCGGGCTGGCGCTGCTGCTGGACCGCCGGTTCGTCGGCCGGTCGGTGGTGCGGACGCTGATCATCACGCCCTTCCTCATCATGCCGGTGGCCGGCGCGCTGGTGTGGAAGACGACGATGCTGGACCCGCTGTTCGGCATCGTGAACTTCGTGCTGTCGCCGTTCGGCGCGGGCGACTACGACTGGACCAGCTCCGCGCCGCTGGTGTCTGTCGTCGCCGCCCTGGTGTGGCAGTGGACGCCGTTCATGGCGCTGCTGGTGCTGGCCGGGCTGCAGAGCCAGGGCCGCGACGTGCTGGAGGCCGCGCAGGTCGACGGTGCCGGCGCGGCCCGGACGTTCCGCTCGATCACGCTGCCGCACCTGCGCCGCTACATCGAGCTGGGCGTGCTGCTGGGCGCGATCTACGTGGTCAACACGTTCGACCAGATCTACATCATGACGCAGGGCGGTCCCGGCACCGCCAGCGCCAACCTGCCCTTCTACATCTACCAGCGGGCGTTCCTCGGCTTCGACGTCGGCCAGGCGGCGGCCATGGGCGTGGTCGTCGTCATCGGCACCATCGTCGTCGCGACGCTCGCGCTGCGGCTGCTGTTCCGCTCGTTCGCGCAGGAGGACCGATGACCACCGTCACCGCCGCCGGACCTGGAGCCCCGCCCCGCCGCCGCTCCGCCGGCCTGCTCACCGTCCTGACCTGGATCATCGGGATCGTCTTCTTCTTCCCGGTGCTCTGGATGGTGATCACCGCGTTCAAGCACGAGGCCGACGCGTACACCGACCCGCCGAGCCTCTTCTTCACCCCGACGCTGGAGCAGTTCCGCGCGCTGTTCGACGCCGGCGCCTGGCCGTACTTCCTCAACTCGCTGTTCGCGACGACGGTGTCGACGCTGCTGGTGCTGCTGCTGGCGGTGCCGGCGGCGTACGCGCTGGCGATCCGGCCGGTGAAGAAGACGCAGGACGTGCTGTTCTTCTTCATCTCGACGAAGATGCTGCCGGTCGTGGCGGTGATCGTGCCGATCTACGTCATCGCCGGGCGCGTCGGCGCGCTGGACAACGTGTGGACGCTGGTCGTGCTGTACACGGCGATGAACCTGCCGATCGCGGTGTGGATGATGCGCTCGTTCCTGCAGGAGATCCCGGCCGAGGTGCTCGAGGCGGCCTCGGTCGACGGCGCGTCGCTGCGGCAGACGCTGCTGCGCGTCATGCTGCCCATGGTGGCGCCCGGACTGGCGGCGACGACGCTGATCTGCGTGATCTTCTCGTGGAACGAGTTCTTCTTCTCCGTCAACCTCACCGCGTCGCAGGCCGCGACGGTGCCGCTGTTCCTCGTCGGCTTCATGACCAGCGAGGGCCTGTACTGGGCGCAGCTGGCCGCGGCGGCGACGCTGGCCTCGCTGCCGGTGGTGCTGGCCGGGTGGGTGGCGCAGAAGCAGCTCGTCCGCGGGCTGTCGATGGGCGCGATCAAGTAGTCCACCATGCGGACAGCGCTTGATTCCTAGTAGGTCACTGGGGATTATCGTCCGCATGCGCTGCTGTTGCTGACCTCCGGTCCCCCACCACCTTCCGCACGCCCACCGGAGTCCAGCCATGACCATCGCACCCACGCCCGTCCCGCTGCGCGACCTCGTCGACCTGACCCGCACCGTCGCCGCCGAGGTGCGGGCCGGCCGGCACCCCGTCCACTTCGACGCCGACGACCGGTGGTCGCTGCGGCTGTCCAGCGACCCGTACACCGACGTCTGGCTGATCAGCTGGACGCAGGAACAGTCCACCGAACTGCACGACCACGCCGGGTCGCTCGGCGCGCTGACCGTCGTGTCCGGCGTCGTCACCGAGCGGTTCTGGACCGGGACGTCCGGGCTGCGCGAGCGCCGGCTGCGCGGCGGCCGGGGCATCGGGTTCCCGGTCGGCCACGTGCACGACGTCGTCAACACCCAGCCCGAGCCGGCGGTGACGGTGCACGCGTACTCGCCGCCGCTCACCGCGATGGGCTACTACGAGGTCGACGGCGCCGGCGCGCTGCGGCGGGTGCGGACCGTCCTCACCGACGAGCCGGAGCCGGCCCGATGAGCCCGCGCGTCGAGGCACTGCTGGACGCGGCCCGCGCGCGCATCGTCCGGCTCACCCCGGAGCAGGCCGCGCACGCCGTCACCTACGAGCGGGCACTGCTGGTCGACACCCGTCCCGCCGCGGACCGGGCGCGGTTCGGCGCCATCCCGGGCGCGCTGGTGGTCGAGCGCAACGTGCTGGAGTGGCGGCTGGACCCGACCAGCCCGCACCGGGTCGAGCAGGCCGACGACCCGCGGCGCACCGTCATCGTGTTCTGCAACGAGGGGTACGCGTCCAGCCTCGCCGCCGCGTCGCTGCGCGACCTCGGGCTGGTCAACGCGACAGACCTGGCCGGCGGCTTCCACGCGTGGGCCGCGGCGGGCCTTCCGGTCAAGGGACGGGCCGCCACACCCTAGGCTCGGGGCATGACGCCTCCGGACGGGCTGGAACGCGGTGTCTACGCCAACCGCACGCTGAACCTGCGCTCGGTGCAGGCCATCGGCTACGACATGGACTACACGCTCATCCACTACCGCACCGACGCGTGGGAGCGCACGGCCTTCGAGCACGCCACCCGGGTGCTCGCGGCCGGCGACTACCCCGTCGCCGGGCTGGCGTTCGAGCCCGACCGGTACCTGCAGGGGCTGGTCATCGACCTCGACCTCGGCAACCTCGTCAAGGCCACCCGGTTCGGCTACGTCATCCAGGCCCAGCACGGCACCCGGCAGCTGTCCTTCGACGAGCTGCGCACCACCTACAACGGCGTCACCGTCGACCTCAACAACCCGCGCTTCCGGTTCATGAACACGCTGTTCACGATCTCCGAGTCGGCGCTCTACGCCCAGTTCGTCGACCGCCTCGACGACGGCACCATCCCCGGCCCGCTCGGCTACGACGAGCTGTACCGCATCGTGTCGGCGGCGCTCGACGAGTCGCACACCACCGGTGCCCTGAAGGCCGAGATCGTCGCCGACCCGGACCGCTTCTGCGACGTCGACCCGTCCACCGCGCAGACGCTGATCGACCAGCGGCTGGCCGGGAAGCGGCTGCTGCTGATCACGAACAGCGACTGGTCGTACACGAAGGCGATGATGAGCTACGCGTTCGACCGGCACGTGCCGTCCGGGTCGTGGCGCGACCTGTTCGACTTCGTCGTCGTGGCGGCCGCGAAGCCGCGGTTCTTCTCCGAGGTCGAGCCGGTGTTCCGGGTCGTCGACGCCGAGCGCGGGCTGCTGCAGCCGCACTGGGGGCCGCTGAAGACCGGCGAGGTCTACCACGGCGGCTGCGCCCGGCAGGTCGAGCAGAGCCTCGGCCTCACCGGCGCCGAGATCCTCTACGTCGGAGACCACCTCTTCGGCGACGTCCACGTCACCAAGTCGGCGCTGCGCTGGCGCACCGCGCTGATCATGCGCGAGCTGGAGGCCGAGATCGAGGCCGCGCAGGCGTTCGCCGCCGACGAGGCCTCGCTGCGGCGGCTGATGGCGGAGAAGGCGGTGCTGGAGGACCGGCTGGCGCAGGCCCGCATGGCGCTGCTGCGCCCGGGCGACCCGGCCGCGACCGGCCCGGCCGGGTCCGGCCCGTCCCGGGGCTCGCGCGAGGCGGTCGAGTCGCTGCGCGAGGCCCTGCGCGCGCTGGACGAGCGGGTCGCGCCGCTGGCCCGGGCCGCCGCCGAGCTCGGCAACCCCACCTGGGGCCCGATGATGCGGGCCGGCAACGACAAGAGCCTGTTCGCCCGGCAGGTCGAGAAGTACGCCGACATCTACACGTCGCGGGTGGCCAACCTCGGCCAGCGCACGCCGTTCGCGTTCCTGCGGGCGGCGCGGACGTCGTTGCCGCACGACCTCATGCCACGCGAGATCGCCCCGGAGTAGCCCCGCTCAGTGGTGCCCGCCGCTGACCTTGATGACCTGGCCGGTGAGCCAGCGGGCCTGGTGGGAGGCGAGGAAGACCACCGCGTCGGCGATGTCGGACGGCTCGCCGACGCGGCCCAGCGCCAGCCGCGGCAGCAGCTGTTCGATCAGCTCGCCGGACATCCAGCCGGTCTGCACCGGGCCCGGCGCCACCGCGTTGACCCGCACCCCGGACGGGCCCAGCTCGATGGCCGCCGCGCGGGTGAACGCCTCGAGCGCGGCCTTGGAACCGCCGTACGCCACCTGGCCGGGGAACTCCTGCGCGGCGTCGGTGGAGAGGTTCACCACCGCCGAACGTCAGTGCCGTGGTCTCGTCCGGGTACTCGGCGTGCGCGGCGTTGTTGACCAGCACCTCGACCGGCCCGAGCCGCTCCTCGACCGCGCCGACGACGGCGGCGGGCGCGTCGGGGCGGGTGACGAGAACGACCTTTCCGCTCAATCCGGTATCGATCACGCGGTCAAGCTTTTCCGAACGACGGCCGCACTGCAAATGGTTTAATCCGGACATCGCGCCGGATGTTTTCCCAGAAAAAGACCGTCCGCGTATGCCTGGAGAATTCCAGAGGCATACGCGGACGGTTGGTGGGGAGCCGCCAAGCGCCCACCGGATGGAGAAGGGCTTACGTGCCCCGGTTCTCAGCCGAGCAGGCCGGTCACGGTCCCCAGAAGCTGGTTGACCAGCGCGACGATGCTGTCGAGGATGCCGGAGAGTGCGTCCATGATCGTGCTCCTTTGATGAAGACCTTCGGTGGCGAACAGCGGGGCCAAGCTCTTGTCCGGACGACCCCGCGTTCTTGACTGTGAGTCTAGGCAGCGATTGTGGTTGCGCAACGAGAAACAACAAATCTTTGCTTGCGTGTCGCTCGAATAGCCATTTCAAGACGCACAGAATGCCGTTCAAAGATGGACATACCTGTCTTGACACGCGCCATCACCTGATTGTCATGGCTAGTCGCTGGGCTGCGGCGCGGGTCGCGCGTACCATCGGCGGCATGAACCAGCGCACGCTGCCGACCATGCGCCCCTCCGCGGGGCTCATCGGCGTGCGCTGACACCACACCACGAAGCCCCTGCTCAGCGGGGGCTTCGGCAGGTCGGCACTCCCCCGCCGCGCAGGGCGGAGGAGATCGCCATGACCACCAGCCGCTTCTACGTCACCACGTCCATCCCGTACGTCAACGGCGCGCCGCACCTCGGCCACGCGCTCGAACTGGTCCAGGCCGACGTGCTCGCCCGGCACCGGCGACGACGCGGGCAGCCGGTCCGGTTCCTCACCGGCACCGACGACAACGCGCTGAAGAACGTCGTCGCGGCGCGGGCGGCGGGCGTGCCGACGAGGCAGTTCGTCGACGCCAACGCGGCCGGCTTCGTCGCGCTGCACGAGCCGCTGGCGCTGTCGGTCGACGACGTCATCCGGACCAGCACCGACCCGCGGCATCGGCCCGGCGTGCACCGGCTCTGGGAGCGCTGCGCCGCCCGCGGCGACTTCTACCGGCGCACCTACACCGGCCGGTACTGCGCCGGCTGCGAGCAGTTCTACACCGCCGCCGAGCTGGTGGACGGCGTCTGCCCGGAGCACGGGGTCGAGCCCGAGGAGGTGAACGAGGAGAACTGGTTCTTCCGGCTGTCCCGGTACCAGGACGAGCTGCTGCGCGTGCTGGAGTCCGGCGCCGTCCGCGTCGAGCCGGCGGCCAAGCGCGCCGAGGTGCTCGCGTTCGTCCGCGCCGGCCTGCGCGACGTCAGCGTGTCGCGCCCGGCCGAGCGGGCCGGCGGCTGGGGCATCCCGGTCCCCGGCGACCCGGGCCAGGTCGTCTACGTCTGGTGGGACGCGCTGGCCAACTACGTGACGGCGCTCGGTTACGGCGGCGCCGGCGACGACGCGTACCGCGACTGGTGGACGGGATCGGCCGATCGCGTGCACGTCATCGGCAAGGGCATCGTGCGCTTCCACGCGGTCTACTGGCTGGCCCAGCTGCTCGCGGCCGGGCTGCCGCTGCCGACCGCGATCCTCGTGCACGACTACCTGACGGCGGACGGCGTCAAGCTGGCCAAGAGCGGCGGCGCCACCGCCGACCCGTCCGCCCTGGTCGCGCGGTACGGCACCGACGCGCTGCGCTGGTGGTTCGTCCGCGAGGTGCCGCGCACCGGCGACACCGACTTCACCGAGCAGCGGCTGGTCGCGCGGCACGACCTCGAGCTGGCCAACGGGCTGGGCAACCTGGTGCAGCGGACGCTCACGCTGGTTCACCGGCGCACCGGCGGGGTCGTCGGCCCGCCCGGCACCGGCGCCCTCGCCGACGCCGCCGACGCGCTGCCGGCCGCCGTCGACCGGGCGCTGGACGGTTTCGACCTGCGCGCCGCGACGGCCGCACTGGTCGCCGTCGTCGACCTCGCGAACCGGACGATCGAGGCCGAGCGGCCGTGGGAGCGCCGGGCCGGCGCCGACACCGTCCTGGCCACGCTGGTGCACGCCTGCCGGGTCGTCGCCGCGGAGTTGGAGCCGTTCGTGCCCGGCGGCGCGGCCCGGCTGCGGGCGCAACTCGCCGAGGGCGAACGGGTCGGGCACCCCGAGCCCTCGTTTCTCCGGCTTCGCCGACCCTAAACTCAGTCACTGTTCGCCGCGGAGAAGGGACGCATCATGGGCCAGGGCGTGCACATGCAGGAGCTGCCGGGCATCGGCAAGCGCTACGACATCGACCTCGGCAGCGCGACGCAGCGCGTGTCCGTCGTCGTGCGGCAGGGCAACATCCGCGACCTCTACGTCTTCGCCGGCAAGGGCGACGAGCCGACCGCCGTCCTCGAGCTGACCCGGGAGCAGGCGCTGAAGCTCGGCGCCGTGCTCACGGGCACGTTCTTCGAGGGTTAGGGCCGGTGCACGCGGACCTCATCGGCCTGGGCGGCATCGTCCTGCTCGCCGGGCTGCTGGCCCGGTTCGGCCGCCGCTACGGGTTCCCGACGGTGCCCTGCTACATGCTGGTCGGCATCCTGCTCGGCCCGGGCACGCCCGGTCCGGTGCTGGTCGAGCACCCCGAGGACCTCGCGCTGCTGGCGTCCCTCGGCCTCGTGCTGCTGCTGTTCCACCTGGGCGTCGAGTTCCCCGCCGAGCAGGTGCTGGGCAGCGGGAGGCGGCTGTTCATCGCGGCGGGCGTCTACATCGGGCTCAACGTCAGCGCCGGCCTGGCGCTCGGCTTCGCGCTGGGCTGGGGGACGTCCGAGGCGCTGGTGATCGCCGGCGCGCTGGGCATCTCGTCGTCGGCCATCGCGACGAAACTGCTGATCGAGCTGCGCCGGCTGACGAACGCCGAGACGCCGATCATCCTCGGCATCATCGTCATCGAGGACATGTTCCTCGCGTTCTACCTGGCGCTGCTGTCGCCGGTGCTGAACGACTCGGGCTCGACCGCCGACTTCGTCGTCGACCTGCTGGTCAGCTTCGGGTTCCTGGTGCTGCTGTTCGCGCTGGCCAGGTGGGGTGCGCGGGCCATCTCGCTGCTCCTCGACAGCCGCGAGGACGAGCTGCTGGCGATCCTCATGGTGGGGCTGGTCGTGCTGGTGGCCGGCATCGCGCTCGAGGTGGGCGTGTCCGAGGCGATCGGCGCGCTGATGATCGGCCTGGTGGTGTCGCGGACGACGTTGAAGGAGCGGGTCGAGCAGCTGGTGCTGCCGCTGCGCGACGTGTTCGCGGCGATCTTCTTCGTGTCGTTCGGGCTGACCATCGACGTCAACGACCTCGGCGCCGTCGCGCTGCCGGTGGCCATCGCGGCTGTCGTCACGCTGGTGACGAACATGACGGCCGGCATCGTCACGGCCCGGTTGTTCGGGTTCAACCAGCGGGCGGCCACGAACATCGGGCTGACGGTGCTGGGCCGCGGCGAGTTCTCGCTGATCCTGGCGACGCTGGCCATCGCGGCCGGGCTGGACGAGCGCATGGGCCCGTTCGTCGCGCTGTACGTGCTGGTGCTGGCCATCGCGGCGCCGCTGCTGGCGGCGCAGTCGAAGCACTTCACCTGGTGCGTACCGGACCGGCTGCTGCGCTCGCGCTGGCAGTACGTCCGCGCCGAGACCATGAGCACGTCCTGCATCCACCAGGACCAGATGGAGATCACCGAGACCGACGTCGACGTCTGCCAGCAGTGCGTCGACGAAGGCGGCACCTGGGTGCAGCTGCGGCTGTGCATGAAGTGCGGCCTGGTGGCCTGCTGCGACGACTCCCCCGCCCGGCACTCGCGGGCGCACTACCAGGACGAGCACCACCCCGTCATCCAGTCGCTGGAGCCGGGCGCGGACTGGCAGTACTGCTACGTCGACGAGATCCTGGTGCGCGAGCCGCTGGGACGGTCGCGGACTACGTCGTGACGTAGACCCACTCCAGCCCGTCGAAGCCGAGCCCGTCGAGGTGCTCGGCCCGGTTCAACCCGGCCCGGACGGCCACCCGTTGCGACGCGTGGTTGTCCGGCCGGATCCGGGCGACGACGGCCACGCCGGGCAGGTGCTTCGCGGCCCACCCGACGGCGGCGCGGGCGGCCTCGGCGGCCAGCCCGCGCCCCCACCACGCCGGGTCGAAGCCGTAGAACAGGTTCGTCACCTGGTCGTCGTGGAACCACATGTACTTGAGCCCGCAGAACCCGACCGGCCGGTCGGAGCCGTGCGGCAGCACCGTCCAGTAGCCGAACCCCGCGCTGCGCCAGTGCTCGTCCCAGCTCTGGTACAGGTTCTCCGCGCCGCCGCGGTCGCGCAGCAGGTTGGACGGGTTGTGCTCGCTGGTCCGCGGGTCGCGATAGATGTCGAAGATGACGTCGACGTCGCCGGGTTGCGGCCGCCGGAGCAGCAGCCGGTCCGTCACGAGCGTCGCGTGCCCGGCGTCCCTCACCGATGCGAGGTTACTCGCCGCCCGTGACGACCATGCGCACGGCCAGCACCAGGATCACGGCGCTGGACACGAACGCCGTCATCAACCGGCCGCGCGGGCCCGTCACGTACCGTCCGAGCAGCGCTCCCCCGCCGGCCAGCAGCAGTTGCCAGCTGGCCGACGCGGCGAACGCGGCGGCGACGAACACGACCGCCTCGGCGCCCCCGGCCAGCTGTGCGCCGCTGCCGATGACCAGGGCGGCGAAGTAGACGACGGTCATCGGGTTGATCACGGTGATGCCGGCGAAGCGCAGGAACGCGGCGACCGGCGTGACCCGGTCGGCGCGGCCGTCGTCGGGGTCCGCGACGCTGGGCGCGGCCCGGTGCCGCCGTACCGCGGCGACCGTCCCCGCGACGGCCATGACCAGCAGCACGGCGGCCGACGCCCAGCGCAGTGGCGTGGCGTACGGCTCGATGGCGCCGGCCAGCGCGGCCCCGCCGAGCACCGCGGCGACCGCGTAGCCGCCGTCGACGGCCGCGATGCCCAGCGCCGCGCCCGCGCCCACCGTGAGCGAGGTGCGCGCTGTGAGGGCCACCAGGTAGGCGCCGACGGCCCCGACCGGGATCGCGATGCCGTAGCCGGCCAGCAACCCCGCGACGACGGCGGCGGTCATGGCGCGAGCGGGCAGCGCCTCCAGCCCGGCCGCGGCTGCTGCTTCGTCACCGCGACGCGGGCGACGAGGGGCAGCGAGCGGACACCGGGAGTCGAGATCATGGGCTGATGATGGCAAACGACGACGCCGCGCTCAACGGAGTTTCCGGGCGGCCGCTGGCGCTGCTCGCGGACTGGATGGCGGACGCGGCCGCCGCGGGCGACCCGCGCGCCTTCACCCTGGCGACGGCCTCGGCCGACGGCGCCCCGCACGCGCGGACGGTGCTCGCCGTCGCCGTCGACGACGCGTCGGTGCGCTTCACCACGTCGCGCGCCCGTCGGTGAAGACGGCCGACCTCGCGGCGAACCCGCGCGCCGCCGCCGTCTTCCACTGGCCGGCGCTGCTCCGGCAGGTGACGCTGCATGGGCCCGTCACCGAACTGCCGCCCGACGAGGCACGCGGCCTGTACGCGCAGCGGTCGCCGAACCTGCGGGCGGTGGCCTGGGTGTACGAGGAGCTCGGCGGACGGGCCCTGACCGGCCCGGACGAGGTGCGCGCGGCGTTCGACCGGCAGCTGCGCCGCGACCCCGCCGAGCCGCCGCCGTCGTGGGTGGCCTACGCGCTGCGCCCGGACCGCGTCGAGGCGTGGTGGCTGCCCGCCGACGCCGGTGTGGCCACCCGGGTCCGGTTCGACCGCGACGGCGGCGAGTGGGCGCGCCGGTACGTCCTCCCGTGACCTACCCTGAGTGCCATCCCGTCCGTTCGATGGAGGCCGACCCTTGCCCGAACCGCCCGAGCACTACTACGCGAGCGAGCCCGGCGTGGCCAGCTCGAGGCGGACCATCGACGTCGTGCTGCCGGAGGTGCGGCTGCGGCTGCTCACCGACACCGGCGTGTTCTCGTTCCGGCAGCTCGACCCCGGCACCCGGGTGCTGCTGGAGAACGCGCCGCTCCCCCCGATCCGCGGCGACCTCCTCGACCTCGGCGCCGGCTACGGCCCCATCGCGCTGGCCATGGCGCACCGGCTGAAGCGCCGCCGCGTCTGGGCGGTCGACGTCAACGAGCGGGCGCTGGAGCTGGTGCGCGAGAACGCCGCCGCGGCCGGGCTGGGCGGGGTGCGGGCGGCGCTGCCCGACGACGTGCCCGAGGACGTGCGGTTCGCGGCGATCTACTCGAACCCGCCGATCCGGGTCGGCAAGGCGGCCCTGCACGACCTCCTGCTGCGCTGGCTGCCGCGGCTGCTGCCCGGCGGCGCCGCGTACCTGGTCGTGCAGCGCAACCTCGGCGCCGACTCCCTGGCGAAGTGGCTGGCCGAGGCCGGCTACCCGACCCGGCGGCTGGTGTCGCGCATCGGCTACCGGGTGCTCGAGGTCCAACCCCTGCGATCGGAGCAGTAGTGCGACAGCTCGGCGGAACGGAACTGAAGCGACTGCACCGGTCGTGGCGGCGCAAGGACTCCTTCCGGCTGTCGTTGCTGCTCGAGGACGTGCAGTCGCCGTTCAACGTGGGGTCGATCATGCGGACGGCCGCGGCGCTCAGCGTCAGCGAGCTGTACGTCGTCGGCCGCACCCCCGCCCCGAACTCGCCCAAGGTGCAGAAGACCGCGCTCGGCACCGGCCGCTACCTGTCGTTCAGCACGCACGAGGACGTGAAGACGGCTGTGCAGGCGGCGCGCGCCGACGGCTACCTCGTCGTCGGGCTGGAGCTGGCCGACGAGGCGCAGCCGCTGGCCGCGCTGGATCTGCGCCGCGACGTCTGCCTGATCATCGGCAACGAGGACCGCGGGCTGTCCGCGACGGCGCTGAGCCTGTGCGACGCCGCCGGCTACGTGCCGCAGACCGGCCGCGTCGGGTCGCTCAACGTAGCCGTCGCCACCGCCGTCGCCTGCTACGAGGTGCGCAGGCAGGCGTGGGGCGCCGGGGTCCCCGTCCTGGACTCAGGGGACGCCGACGAGGCGTAGCACGGCGGCCGTCCCCGCGGCGGCCAGCACCACGACGACGAACGGGGCCCGCCGCCAGGCCAGCACCGCCCCGACCAGCACGCCGGCCGGCCGGGCGACGCTGTCGAACTCGCGGCCGTCCAGCATCGCCGCCGTCGCGACCAGCGCCGCCAGCAGCACGATCGCCGCCGTCGCCAGCAGCTGCTCCGCGCGCGGCGGCAGCGTCACCCGGTCGCGCAGCGCCGGCCCGGCATAGCGGAACGCGAACGTCCCCACGCCCAGCACGACCACGGCCGCGACCAGCGCCGTCGTCGACATCGTCATGCCGCCACCTCCTCGCTGCGCCGCGGCCGCGCCAGCGCCACGACGACACCGGCCAGCGCCAGCAGCACCGGCAGCCCGGCCTGCAGGAACGGCGCCGTGGCCAGGGCGATCGCCACTCCGGTGCCCGCCGCCAGCGCCGTCGTCCGGTCCCGCAGCGCCGGCAGCACCAGCGCCAGCAGCACGGCCGGGAACGCGGCGTCCAGCCCGAGCGCGGCCGGGTCGCTGACCACCGTCCCGATCGACGCGCCGGCCACCACGCCGACGTTCCAGCACGCGAACAGCGCGACGCCGCACCCCCAGTAGGCCGCCCGCCGCCGCTCGCCGCCGGGCTGGGCCAGCGCGAACGCGACCGACTCGTCGACCATGACGTGGCTGCCCGCGAGCCGCTGCCAGCCGCGGCCGACCACGTCGCCGACGGTGAAGCCGAACACGACGTGGCGGACGTTCACCAGCAGCCCGGCCAGCACCGCGGCGACCGGGTTGCCGCCCGACGCGACCAGTCCGACGAACATGAACTGCGACGCCCCCGCGAACACCACGACGGACAGCAGCATGGGCAGCCACACCGGCAGCCCTTCGCCGACGGTGATGGCGCCGAACGAGAGCCCCACCACCGCGTCGGCGACACACACGAGCGCGATGTCCCGCGCCAGCGCCCGATCGGCGCGTAGTGTTCGGTGGATCGAACGCATGGCCACTACACTGAACGACGATGACCCCGTTCGTCAACACGAACGATCGACCGATGGAGCGAACGATCCGATGAGTCAGCCCGGCGCACCGCTCGCCGTCATCGCCGCGTCCCTGCAACGGGAGCGGCGCCGCGCCGGCCTGTCGCTGGGCGAGCTGGCCCGGCGCGCCGGCATCGCGAAGTCGACGCTGTCGCAGCTCGAGTCCGGCGCCGGCAACCCCAGCGTCGAGACCCTGTGGGCGCTCGGCGTCGCGCTGGACGTCCCGTTCGCCCAGCTGGTCGAGCCGCCGCGGCCGCGGGTGCAGGTCATCCGCAAGGGCGAGGGCCCGGGCTTCGCGTCCGAGCGGGCCGACTACGTCGCCACCGTCCTGTCGGCCGGACCGCCGAACGCCCGCCGCGACCTCTACCTCGTCACCGCCCAGCCGGGCGAGCCGCGCGTGTCCGACCCGCACATGCCCGGCGTCGTCGAGCACGTCGTGCTGAGCGCCGGCCGGGCGCTGGTCGGGCTCACCGACGACCCGGTCGAGCTGGCTCCCGGCGACTACGTCAGCTACCCCGGCGACCTCTCGCACGTGTTCCGCGCGCTCGAGCCCGGCACCGTCGCCGTCCTCGTCTCCGAACACCACTGAGTAGATTTCTCCGTCCAGGCTGTCGATTCGCCCGCCGGCCGCGTGTCGGGGAGGTGTCAGCACTCATCGGAAGGAAGATCCACATGGCCCAGTACGCGATTCTCATCTTCGAGCGCGAGGCGGAAGGCGGCCAGGCGCCCGACCTGCCGCCGGAGGTCCTGGAGGCGCACGGCGCGCTGCCCGGCCGCATCCGCGACAAGGGCGGCAAGGAACTGGGCGGCATCGCGCTCGAGCCCAGCGCCACCGCCACGACGATCCGCGGCGACCTCGTCACCGACGGCCCGTTCATCGAGACCAAGGAGGCGCTGGCCGGCGTCTTCGTCATCGAGGCGCGCGACCTCGACCACGCCATCGAGCTGGCCCGCATGACGCCCATCGTCAGCGGCGGCGTCGAGGTGCGGCCGCTGGTGGCGCTCGACTTCTCCGGGCTGACGTCCTGACCGTCGAGTCCGCGGTCGCCGACGCGCACCGCCGCGAGTGGGCCTTCGTGCTCGCCGCGACGGTGCGCGTCACCCGCGACCTCGACGCCGCCGAGGAGGCCGTCCAGGACGCCTACGTCCAGGCGCTGACCCGGTGGGGCCGCGACGGCGTCCCGGCCCGGCCCGGCGCCTGGCTGACGACGGTCGCGCGGCGGACCGCGCTGAACAACCTGCGGCGGCAGCGCACGCTGCGGGCGAAGCTGCCGCTGCTGCTGATGGACGTCGACGACGTCCCGGGCGTCGAGGCCGCCGCGTTGCCCGACGACTCCGCGGCGATTCCGGACGACCGGCTCCGGCTGATCTTCACCTGCTGCCACCCGGCGCTGTCGCAGGAGGCGCAGGTCGCGCTGACGCTGCGGCTGGTCTGCGGCGTGAGCACCCCCGACATCGCGCACGCGTTCCTCGTCGCCGAAGCGACGATGGCCGCGCGCATCACCCGCGCGAAGAAGAAGATCGCCGCGGCCCGCATCCCGTACGCCGTCCCGGCCGCACGCGACCTGCCGGTCCGTGTCGACGCCGTCCTGACGGTGATCCACCTGCTCTACGCCACCGGGCACACCGCGCACTCCGGCGCCGACCTCGTCCGCGACGAGCTGACCGGCCGGGCCCTCGACCTCGCCCGCATGCTGCCGCCGCTGCTGCCGTCCGAGCCGGAGACCGACGGGCTGCTGGCCCTGCTGCTCGTGCACCAGGCCCGCCGCGCCACCCGCACCGACGCCGACGGGCGGCTGCTGCGGCTCGAGGAGCAGGACCGGTCGGCGTGGGACGCCGCGCTCATCGCCGACGCCGACCGCCTCGTCGTCGGCGCCCTCCGGGCCGGCCCGCCGGGACGGTTCACGCTGCAGGCGGCCATCGCGGCGCTGCACGCGCAGGCACCCAGCTACGCCGAGACCGACTGGCCGCAGATCCTCACCCTCTACGACGAGCTGCTGCGCCGCTGGTCCTCCCCCGTCGTCGCCCTCAACCGTGCCGTCGCGGTGTCGATGGTGGACGGGCCCGAGGCGGCGCTGGCCGAGGTCGAGACGTTGGAGTCGGACGGGCGGCTCGCCGGGTACCGGTACCTGCCGGCCACCAAGGCCGACCTGCTGACCCGGCTGGGCCGGCACGCCGAGGCGGCCGCGGCCTACCGGGCGGCGCTGGCGCTCAGTGACAACGCCGCCGAGCAGGAGTTCCTGCAGGACCGGCTGAGCCGGACGCCGCCGCCCTGACCCTTGCCGTTCCGCCCTCGCCCTTGCCGTTCCGCCCCGGCCCATGCCGCTCCGCCCCGGCCCATGCCGCTCCGCCCTGACCCTTGCCGCTCCGCCCTGACCCTTGCCGCTCCGCCCTGACCCTTGCCGCTCCGCCCCGGCCCATGCCGCTCCGCCCCGGCCCATGCCGCTCCGCCCCGGCCCATGCCGCTCCGCCCCGCCCCTTGCGCCGCCGCCCACCGCTCCGGCGCCCTTGTCGTGCGGCGGGCGGCCGGCTGGCGGCGCCAAGCCGGTCCCGCCGGACGGCTGGTGGCGCCCATCGTCGCGCCGGCGTCGAGTCGTGGCGCGGACACTGCTCGTCGCGGCGGCTGGCGGCGCCCCCTCGTCGCTGCGCCGGGCGGCACCCCCTCATCGCTGCGTCGGCCGGCCGCCCTCGTCATGGCGGCGGGCGGCGCGCCCTCGGTCGGCGGCTGGCGGAACCGCGCGCCGGCGCGCCCCGTCGCAGTTGAAGAGACCGAGCCACCGGCGGGCCGGTCCGGGTGCCGTCCCCCTCCCGGGCGGCACCCGGATCGCGCCGGATCGCGCCGTCGCTGACCGCTCGCGCCGTCGCCGATCCTGCGCGCCGGCTCAGGCCGTCCAGTGCGGCGGCCGGTCCAGGCCGGACGGCAGCAGGGTCGTGGCGTCGCCGATGGCGGCGTTGGCCTGCGGCTGGGTGAGGAACAGCGCGCCCGACAGGTCGGCGCCCCGCACGTCCGCCGCCCGGAGGTCGGCGCCGATCACGTCCGCCCGGTCGAGCGTCGCCCCGCGCAGGTCCGCGCCGGTGAGGTCCGCGCCGCGCAGCTTCCGTCCCATCAGGTCGGCGCCGCGCAGGTCACGGCCCGGTGTGCCGGCCCGGGCCAGCCGGGACGCCTCGCGCAGCAGCACGTCCGCGTCGGCGCGCAGGGCGGCGATGTCGACGGTGGCGAGGTCGGCGGCGGGCGCGCCCGCGAGCCGTTCGGCCCGGGCCGCCTGCTCGTCCAGCGCCGGGCGCAGCCGCGCCGCCGCCGCGATGCCACGGGCCGCGTCGAGGTGCCAGAGCAGTTCGTGCAGCGGCCGCAGGACGGCGAACGCGGCCAGCTGCTCCGCCCGCGCCGACGCCGACGACCGCCACATCGCGCCGCCGAACGTCACCTGCACGACCTGCTGACCAGCGCCGAAGCAGTCATACACCGTGCAGCCGGGGAATCCGCGCGGCCGCAGCTCGGTGTGGATGCCGCAGCGGAAGTCGTCGCGCAGATTGGGGCACGGCTCCCCCGCCGGCTTGTCGATGGCGAAGTCGGCCGAGCGGGTCAGCGCCGGACCGACGCAGCACAGCCCGGTGCAGCGGGCGCAGTCGGCGCGCAGTTCGAGCACGTCCGAAGCATACGAGCGGGACCGGCTCGCCGACCGCGCGAGGCCCCGCGTAGCGCCCGGCGATGCGGCCGCACCGGTCAGGCCGCGCCCGGTTCCGCGCTGCCCGGCGGCCTCGCGACGCAGCCGCCCAGCCTTGCGACGTCACCGCCCGGTCTCACGACGCAGTGGCCGGTTCGAACCGCGCGTGCACGGCGTTCTCGCCGGCGGTGAAGCCGGTGCAGGTGTAGCCCGGCACGCCCACGCCGTCGTCGAACAGCCGCTCGCCGCGGCCCAGCAACACCGGCGCGATGGCGATCTCCAGCTCGTCGATCAGCCCCGCCCGCAGGTACTGCCGGATCGTCGCCGCGCCGCCCGCCACGATCACGTCCCGCCCGTCCGCCGCGTCGAGCGCCCGCTCCCGGGCCGCCTCGATGCCGTCGGTGACGAAGTGGAACGTGGTGCCGCCCTCCATCTGGACGGAGGCACGCGGATGGTGGGTGAGCACGAACACGGGGTGGTGGTACGGCGGGTTCGGCCCCCACCACCCCGTCCAGGCGTCGTCCGGCCACGGCCCGCGGACCGGGCCGAACATGTTGCGGCCCATGATCGAGGCGCCGACGTTGCGCCACAGGTGCTGCGCGAACTCGTCGTCGACGCCGGTGCTGCCGCCCGGCTCGCCGGTCATCCCGTGGAACGTCCGGGTGCCTACCACCCAGTCGTGCAGCCGTTCACCACCGGCGCCGAGCGGGTCGCGGGGGCTCTGCCCCGGGCCGGCGCCATAGCCGTCGACGGACACCGAGAACGTGTGGACGCGGAGCTTCTGGGTCGTGGTCATGCTCGTAGGTCGGAGTCAGGGCCCGGCGTTCGACATCAGGCGGCGCTCTTCTTTCGCGACGTCTTCTTGCGTGCGGACGACTTCTTCGCCGAGGCCTTCTTCTTCCCCGCCGGCCGCTGCTTCTTGGCCGCGGCGACGCTGTCCTGCAGCGCCGTGAGCAGGTCCGTCGCGCCGGTCGCGGCCGGCGCTCGCTCGGCGACCACCTCCTTGCCCTCGCGCTTGGCGTCGACCAGGTCCTCGACCCTCTCGGTGTAGGTGTCGTGGAACCGCCCGGGCTTCCAGTCCTCCGTCATCGCCTCGACGAGGTCGACGGCCATGTCGAGCTGCTTGCCCTTCGACACCGCCTTCGGCAGGTCGCCGAGCTCCGCCACCGGGTCACGGATCTCGTCGGCGAAGAACATCGTCTCGAGCACGAGGACCGGTCCCGACACCCGCACGCAGGCCAGGTACTCCTTGCCGCGCATGACGAACGTGCCCACGGCGGCCCGGCCGGTGCGGTCCAGCGCCGTGCGCAGCAGCGCGTACGACGCGGCGGTCTCGTCGTCGCTGGGGCCGAGGTAGTAGCTCTTCTGGAAGTGGACCGGGTCGATCTCGGCCAGTTCGACGAACTGGTCGATGTCCAGCGACCGCGACCGCCCCGGCGCGATCTCGTCCAGCTCGTCCCGCTCGACGATGACGTAGTCGCCGCCGCCGACGTCGTGGCCCTTGACGATGTCGTCGTACTCGACCTCGTCGCCGGTGCGCTCGTTGACCCGCTTGTACCGGATGCGGTCGGCCGTGCCCCGTTCGAACTGGTGGAAGTCGACCTCGTGCTCCTGCGTCGCGGAGTACAGGCGCACCGGGATCGACACCAGCCCGAAGCTGAGGAAACCACTCCAGATCGACCGTGCCATGACCAGCCCCGTACCCGGCGCCGGCGCAGGACATGCACGGCACCGGAGGTCACCGATCGAACGACAGCCGCGGACGAGCGGCCGCACCCGGACACCCGCGCCAGGCTGGACCGGCCCCTGGCGGCCGCGCCGCCACCGGGCGCCGGCGCACGTCAACGCGCTGGTGCGGGCCAGCGGGCGGACGACGCGCGCGAACCAAACCACTCGCGTCCGGGTGGCCGCCATGCTCATCGGCCTCGTCGCGTCGGCAGCCGAAGCCGCCCGTCGAAGGCGCCGATGGCGCTCCATCAGGCCCAGCTCAGCGGCGGCGACTGCCACGCGTGACCCGGCCCCGCCGGGCCGGCTGCGCCGGCCCCGAGGCCGGCGCACCTGTGCTGTTTCACCGAGTCGGCGGCTCGGCGGGTCGCTCACCCTCCAGAAGCCACCACCTCCCGGTACGGGCGGAAGAACTCGCGGAGCTCCTGGGCGTACAGCTCCGGCTCCTCGAACGGCGCGAAGTGACCGCCGCGGGGCGGCTCGGTGGCCCAGACGACGTGGGCGGTGCGGTCGAGCCAGGCGCGGGGCGGCCGGACGACGTCGCCCTGGAAGATGGAGAAGCCGGACGGGACCTCGATGCGGCGCGCCAGTTGGGCCGGCGGGATGGCGGCGTTGGCGGCGTACATGCGCATGGACGAGCCGATGGTGCCGGTGAGCCAGTAGATGGTGAGGTTGGTGAGGATCTCGTCCTTCGTGAACCGCCGTTCGATGTCGCCGTCGCAGTCGCTCCAGGCACGCAGTTTCTCGACGATCCAGGCGGCGAGGCCGGCCGGCGAGTCCATGAGCCCGGCGGCCGCGGTCTGCGGCTTCGTGCGCTGGATGGCCGCGTAGGCGCCCTCCGACGCACCCCAGGCGGCGGCGCCGCGCATCCAGTCGCGCTCGGACGGCGTGAGGTCGGCAGGGTCTCCGGCGAACACCGGCAGGCCGGCGTCGGTGCGATGCACCGCGACGACGTGATCGGAGTGGTCGAGTGCGAGGTAGCGGGTGATGTGGCTGCCGAGATCTCCGCCCGCGGCGCCGAAGCGGTCGTAGCCGACCGTGCTCATCAGCCGCGCCCACAGCCCGGCGACGGCGATGGAGTCGAGCGGAACGGGCGGACGGTCGGAGTAGCCGAACCCCGGCACGTCCGGCACCACGACGTCGAACGCATCGGCCGGGTCGGCGCCGTGGGCGGCGGGATCGGTGAGCAGCGAGACGACCTTCGTGTAGCGCCAGAAGGAGTCGGGCCAGCCGTGCGTCAGCACCAGCGGCAGCACCGGCCCGGACGGCGCGACGGCCCGGGCGTGCACGTAGTGGATGCCCAGCCCGCCGATGGACACCCGGAACCGCGGCAGCTCGGCCAGCGCCGCCTCCTGTGCCGGCCAGTCGAACTCGTCGGCCCAGTACGCGACCAGCTCGCGCAGGTAGCCGACGTCGGTGCCGAGCGACCAGCCGGCGTCCTCGGGGACGTCGGGCCAGCGGGTGGCCCGCAGCCGGGCACGCAGATCGTCGAGCTCAGCGGCGGTGGCCCGCGGAGCGAAGGGTCGAGGCTGGTCAACGGTCATGGGATCACATTAGGGGGCGGTACCGACAGCGAGAACCGGGCGACGCGGCCCTCGCCGGCAGGTGACTACTGGCTGACGCCGGCGGCGGGCGGGAGGACGGAGTCCTGGAGCCGGCCGTCCGGGTCGTACACCGCGCACATCACCGCGCGGTCGCCGTCGGCCCAGGTCTCGGGGGTCGGGAGGATCGGGTAGTAGTCCAGGCCCGACTCGTCCTGGCTGGTCCACTGCTGCTCGAACCCCCGCCCGCATTCGTCCCAGCCGAGTTCGGCGACGGCGGCGCGGTCCCAGGGGCCGTCGGGGGCCTGAACGAACATGAACGACTGGTTGTCGGCGCCCTCGTCGCACGGAAGGTAGAGGACGACGTCCTCGCCGGCGAGCTGGGAGTACTCGGGGTCGGAGAAGCACTCGGTCAGCTCGATGTCCAGCAGGCCCGTGACACCGGCGTCGACGAACGCGTCGTCCTTGTGGGCCGGCCCGCCGCAGGCCGCGAGGGCGAGAAGAACGGCGCAGAGAACGAGCGGACGGCGCACAGCGGACGCGACGGGCACGGCCGAAGCGTAGGCATCCCGGGATGAACGGCACATGACGGACGGGTGCCCGCCGGGCCGCGCGGCCGTGGCCATCAGCCGTCACCGGGTGCGACCCGGTCGCAACAAGAGAACCGTTTTCAGTTGTTCATCGCCGGGTCAACCGGCCGTGACCTGACCGTTCTCACCCTTTCCGACTGACCTGGGATGAATCGGGGAGACCGCCGCGCGACCCGCCGGCGGTCCCGAGAGTGTCCTGGGAGGAGACTCAACGTGAGTGACGTGAGGAAGCGCGGGCCGTTCGGCTCGCGCCGTGCGGCCGGCGCCGCTGTCGGCGCCGCGCTGCTGGGTGGCGGCCTGATCGCCGTTCCGGCCGCAGTCGGTGCGGACAGCGAGCCCCCGGTCAAGGTGCCCGACGCCGAGGTGTACGAGCCGTCGGCGCTGCCGGACCGGGTCATCCTGGTCCCGACGACGACCCCGGCCACCTCGCAGAAGGTGACCTGGCGCTCGGAGACCGGCGGCGAGTACGCGCAGGCGCAGATCCTGGAGGCGCCGATCGCCCTGGGCGACGTGAAGCCGGCGGAGGGCGCCGTGCGCACCGTCATGGCCGGCTCGACAAACCCGGTCAACACCAGCCTGGGTTACGCGTCGATCTACCACGAGGTGGAGTTCACCGGCCTGGAGCCGGACACCCGCTACACCTACCGCGTCGGCGACGGCGTCAACTGGAGCGAGTGGATCGACTTCACCACGGCCGCCGACGGGTTCGAGCCGTTCTCGTTCATCTACTACGGGGACATGCAGAACTACATCGACTCCGCCGGCCCGCGGGTGTTCCGGCAGGCCTTCGCCGACCGCCCGGAGGCGAAGGTCATCGTCAACGCCGGCGACCTCGTGAACACGGCCAACAGCGAGCTCGAGTGGGGCCAGTGGCACGCCGCCGACGGCTTCATCAACAGCCAGGTCAACAACATCTCGGTCACCGGCAACCACGAGTACAGCGGCGGCCAGCTGTCGACGTTCTGGCAGCCGACGTTCCCGAACCCGGAGAACGGCCCGGACTTCGGTGCCGACGCCACCAACGCCGCCCTGCGCAACACCATCTACTCGGTCGACTACCAGGGCGTCCGCTTCATCGGCCTGAACACCAACGTCCAGAGCCAGGCGCCGATCATGGCCGCGCAGACCGCGTGGCTGGAGCAGCAGCTGGCGGACAACCCGAACAAGTGGACCGTCGTGACGTTCCACCACCCGGTCTACTCGGTCGCGTCCGGCCGCAACAACCCGGTCGTCCGCAACCAGTGGGGCCCGCTGTTCGAGCAGTACGGCGTGGACCTCGTCCTGCAGGGCCACGACCACACCTACGGCCGCGGCAGCACCACCGCCTCGCGCCGGTCGGTGACCGTCCACGACAGCACCGTGTACGCGACCTCGGTGTCGGGCGGCAAGATGTACGACGCCGTCGACAGCAACTGGGTCGACAACGGCGCCGACCAGATGTCCATCGGCCAGGACATGCAGCTCTACCAGATGATCGACGTCACGGCCGACAGCATCACCTACGAGGCGCGCTACGCCAACGGTGAGCACCACGACGGCGTCACCATCCGCAAGAACGACGCGGGCGAGCGCACCGTTCAGGAGATCCGCACGCCGGAGAACACCGTCGGCGAGCAGGTCGCCACCGACACGACCGCCGTGGACTTCAAGGGGACGGTCAACGTGTCGGCGTGGGGTTACGAGCCGGGCGAGACGGTGAACGTCTACGTCCGCAACGTCGAGCGCGGCCAGGACGTGCTGGTCGGCGAGGCGACGGCGGACGAGCTGGGCCGCCTGCTCGAGCTGCCGGTGACGTTCCCGTCGTCGGCGAAGAAGCTGAGCACGCAGGTCGTGTACCTGGAGAGCGTGAACCAGCAGATCACCAGCCCGGAGATCACCGTCAACCGGTGACGCCCGGACGCACGGAGGCGGGCCGCCCCGGGAAGGGGCGGCCCGCCGCGGTGTTACCCGACGTCCGACTGCGCGGCCGTGCGGACCAGCGCACCGCGCTCGCGGCCGCTGATCAGGCCGGCCGCGGCCAGCTGGTCGGCCAGCTCGGTCGTGTGCCGGACGAACGCGCCGTGGTTCGGCCAGTCCTGGTCGTCGAGGACGTGGTCGTTGACGGTGCAGGTGCCGGCCAGCGGGTGGTTCGGGACGCCGGTGTCGGCGCCGTCGATGACGACGGTCGCGCGGGTGTCCTGGTCGCCGCAGATCGGCAGCGCCAGCGGGCCGCCGACGACCGGCAGCTCGACCGTCGTGCCGGCGAGGTCGACGGACAGCTCGGTGCCCGGCTGCGGGCGCAGCGTGAACTCCGAGTCGGTCGACCAGATCATCAGCCCGATCTGCGAGCCGGCCGGGATCACCTGGTCGTCCGGCTGCAGCGGCACCGTCACGTCGACGAACTGCCTGGGCGTGAGCGGCTTCTCCTCGGTGAGCGAGTCGCGGTTCAGCGGGTCGGCCCAGCCGCGGGTGATGACGCTCGTGGTGGGGCGCTGGGTGCTCGACGCGCAGGCGGAGTCACCGGTCCACGGCAGCTTCACCAGCGCGACGGTCAGGTTGGCCCGCGCCTTCGAGGCCGCCATGCGCACCGTCACCTCCGTGGTGCCGGACAGGTGGACGTTCTCCGTCAGCGTCGGCGTGGTGTAGAGCAGCCGGTGCTGCGACGGCGCCGTGGCCAGCGCGCCCGCGTTGCAAGCGTTCGTCCCGGCGTCGACCAGCGTCTCGGTGGCGTCGTCGGCCAGCGCCAGCGAGGTCAGGCCGCCCGCCGTCGCCCCGCCGGCCCGCAGGTTCAACGTCGCGGTGGAGGCCGCCGGGTTCGGGTAGTCGGCGTACGGGGTGACGGTGCTGCCGCCGAGCTCGTTGCGGACGATGAAGGCGGTGTTCTGGTCGTCCTCGATGGCGTTGTCCTGGCCGTAGAGGTACTGCGAGAACCAGCGGTTCATCATGTCCAGCGGCGGGTTGCCGCCGTGTCCACCCTGGTGGAAGTACTCGTGGACGGTGACGCCCTTGGCCTCGAGCGCCTCGGAGATGCGGACGCTGTGCTCGGGCACGACGTTCCAGTCGTTGAACGCGTGCGCCATCAGCACCGCCGCGCGCACGTCGTCGAGCTGGTTCAGGTAGTCGCGGCCGGCCCAGAAGTCGTTGTAGTCGCCGGTGACGCGGTCGTGCTCGGCCTGCATGACGTCGCGGACGGTGTCGCGGCAGTACTGCCGCTTCTCCAGGTCGCCGCTGTTGATGTAGTCGAACAGGTAGTCGACGTCCTCGCCGAGCCAGCCGCCCGGGTTCCGCACCAGGCCGTTGGACCGATAGTAGTGGTAGTAGGACGTGTTCGGTGCGACCGGGATGATCACCTCGAGGCCCTCGACGCCGGTGGTCGCGGCGGCCAGCGGCAGCGTCCCGTTGTACGACGTGCCGGTCATGCCGACCCGGCCGGTCGACCAGTAGGCCGTCACCTCCTCGTCACCGTCGGCGCTGGTGAAGCCGCGGGCCCGGCCGTTCAGCCAGTCGACGACCGCCTTCGGCGCCAGCGACTCGTTCGGCCCGCCGACCGTCGGGCAGCCGTCGGACAGCCCGCTGCCCGGCGACTCGGAGTGGACGACGGCGAAGCCGCGCGGCACCCAGGTGTTGATCAGGCTGGACGAGATGCGCGGGCTGGTGCCGCCCGGCGCGCGGGCGGCGTCCGGGAGCGCGTCCGGCGACGTGCGCAGCGGCGGCTGGGCGCCCAGCTCGACGTTGACGTTCCAGAAGAACCTGGTGTTCGTGCTCGCCGTGCCCGAGTAGTACGGGCTGGACTCGTACACGACCGGCACCTCGAGGCCGGCGCCGTCGGTCTCGGCCGGCCGGGTGACGTCGACGTGCATGCGGTCCAGCTCGCCGTCGCCGTCGGTGTCGAACTCCGTCTCGACCCAGAGCTCGTGCTGGATGAACGGTCCGGTGAACACCGGCTGCGCCAGCCCGTCGACGAACGTGGGCTCGGCGGGCGCGGGCGCGGGGGCGGGTGCGGCGCCGGCCGCGCCGTTCGCGGCGGTGAGCAGGGCGGCTGTACAGACGCCGGCGGCGGCGAGTGCCGCGCCGGCTCTGGTCCGGTGTCGGCGCTGGGCCATGAGCGGTCCTTCCTCGTAGGGCTGGATGCTCGGACGCTAGTGGCGGCCCAGTGCAATGTCATCCGACACCTGTCGCATGACAACCGATGTGAACCCGACAGCGGTTCTACGCCAGCTCGAAGCGGATCGTCCTCGTCGCGGGGTCGGCGGCGGCCAGCCGGGCGCGGACGTCGGTGCCGAGCGGCAGCTCGGCGCCGTCGCTGATGGGCGCCTCGACCGCGGGCTCGCGGATCGTGACGTCGCCCTTGCGCTGGTCGCGGTCGTCGACCTCGACGACGACGCCGTCGAAGCTCTCGCCCACGTGCGCGTGCAGGACGGCCGCCTCGACGAGGTCGAGGACGGCGCGCTCGTATTGGTTGGCCCGGCGGGTGGAGCCCTGCATGGTCTTCGGGAGCTCGCCGAGGCGGTCGACGACCCAGCCCGGCACGGCGTCGCCCGCGCTCAGCGCGACGCAGATCTCGCCCGCGTACCGGTCGACCAGCCGCCGCAGCGGCGCCGTCACGTGCGCGTAGTCGGCGGCGATGGCGGAGTGGCCGGTGTGCTCGGGCAGCTCGCCGGCGAACCCGACGTAGCCGGAGCCGCGCAGCAGCCGCGTGCACGCGACCAGCATGGCGGCGTGACTGGACGTGGCGGGGTCGAGGGAGCGGACGAACGCGGGGTAGTTCTCGTCGTCGGGCCAGTCGATGCGCAGCGCCCGCGCGGTGCGCCGCAGCCGCTTGACGTCGCGCGGGTCGGCCGGTGCGAGCGTGCGGAGCAGGCCGGTCTTCGCCGTCACCATGAACGTCGCCGCCGTCATGCCCGTCAGCAGCGAGATCTGCGCGTTCCACTGCTCGACCGGGTGCTGCTGCCGGAACGCCAGCGACCAGTGCTCGCCGTCGACGCGGACCTCCTGCTCGGGCAGCGGCAGCGAGACGCCGCCGCGCTCGGCCTCCTGCGCCTGCCGGCGCTCGCCGACCTCTTTCAGCAGGGTGAACACCGGGTCGGCGGTGCCGTTGTCGAGCTGCTCCTGCACCTCGGCGTACGACAGCTTCGCGCGGCTGCGCACCCGGGCCCGCTCGACCCGGGCCGCGACCGTGCCGCCGTCGCCGTCCAGCTCGATGGTCCACAGCAGCGCCGGGCGCACCTGGTCGGCCAGCAGCGACGCGGCGTCCTCGGACAGCGCCTTCGGGTAGAGCGGCACCTTGGAGTCGGCGCCGTAGAGCGTCTCGCCGCGCTTGTGCGCCTCCTCGTCCAGCGGGTCGCCGGGGCTGACGAACGCGCCGACGTCGGCGATGGCGTAGTGGACGGTGTACCCGGCGTCGCTCTTCTCGATGTGCAGCGCCTGGTCGAGGTCCTGCGCCGTCGCCGGGTCGATGGTGACAAACGGCAGGTCGGTGCGGTCGAGGTCCGGGAGGCGGGGGCTCTTCGCGGCCCGCTGCGCCGCCTGCTCGACCTCCGGCGGGAACTCCGGCGCGACGTCGAGCTCGGCCTGGATGGCCGCCACCCCCGCCCGCAGCGTCTCGCCGTCGGCGGACAGCACCTCGTCACGCAGCCGCACCACACGTCTGGGCACTGCCGTCCTCCCCTGCGGGTCGCTCGATCGGCCGTCCACAGCCTCTCACGGGGTGTCACGAACCGCTCGCGGAACGCACCCACAGAAGGTGTGAGCTGGCTGGCCTACGTCGACGAATCCATCCGCACCGACGACGGCGTGTACGTGCTCGCGGCCGTCGCCCTCGACCGGGCGGACGCCGCGGCCGTGCGCGCCGCCGTCCGGGCGCTCGAACCACGCCCCGGCCGGCGCTTCCACTGGCGCGACCGGCTCCCGGCCGCACGGCACTCGGCCGCCGGGCTCCTCGCCGGGTTGCCGACGCTGGCGATCGCCGTGGTGGGCGCGCCGGTGAATCCGCGTCGGCAGGAACGCGCCCGCAGGCACTGCCTGGGGGCGCTGCTGTTCGAACTGGCCGACGCCGGAGTGGACGAGGTCTGTCTGGAGTCGCGCAATCCCGTGGCGGATCGGCGCGATCTCGACGTGGTCGGCGGCTTCCGCGTGCGTGGCGTCGTGCCGCCGACACTGCGGGTGGCGCATGCGCGCGCGGGCGACGAGCCGTTGCTGTGGGCCGCCGACATCGTGGCCGGTGCGATCTGCGCGGCCGAGGGGAAGGAGCCCGCCTACCGGGAGGCGGTGGCCGCGATCCTCACCGAACATCGCATCGGACTCACTAGGAAGCGCGAAGCCGAGGTCCGGGTATACCCCCGGGGTCCTCGGCCCACTTCCGACCCCACCGCGGAGGGACCGGCGTCGGGATCAGGATAGCAAGATCAGCCCTTCGGCGTCAGCTCACCGGCGGCGGGATGGCGCGGCGGTAGCGCTCCCCCAGCACCCGGAGGTGCTCGACCAGCTCAGGGGGCGACGTGACGTGGAAGTCGAGGCCGAGCATGCCGATGTAGACGGCGATGATCTCGAGGGAGTCGGCGCCGGTCACCAGCACGCAGGTGGACTCGTCCACCGACTCCACCACGCCGACCGTCGGGTTGATGCGGGCCAGCACCTCGGCCGCCGGCGCGGAGACGGTGATGCGGGCGTGGACGGACCAGCCGGCCGACGCGACCTCGCGCAGGACGAACGCGGTGTAGTCGCCGCCCGGCAGGGTGGCCGGCGCGAACCGCAGGCCGGTGCGCATGCGCATCGACATCCAGTCGACGCGGTAGGGGTGCCAGCCCGACGCCGGGTCGCGGCCGACGAGGTACCAGTGCCGCTGCCAGCTGACCAGGCGGTACGGCTCGACGGCGAGGGGCGGGGCGGTGTCGGAGCGGCCGCGGTAGCCGAACCGGACCTGCTCGTGGTCGCGGATCGCCGCCGCCAGCGCCGTCAGCACCGACGCGTCGACGACCGGGTCGGCGACGTTGCTGCCGGTGTTCTCCGGGCCCTGCGACAGCGCGTCATTGACGGCGGCGACCTGACGGCGCAGCCGGTGCGGCAGCACCTGCTCGAGCTTGGCCAGCGCCCGCGCGCTGCTGTCCTCGATGCCGGCGACGCCGCGGCCGGCCCGCAGCCCGATCGCGACCGCCACCGCCTCCTCGTCGTCCAGCAGGAGCGGCGGCAGCCGGGCGCCGGCGCCGAGCCGGTAGTGCCCGGCCGGGCCGCGCGCGGCGTCGACCGGGTAGCCCAGCTCGCGCAGCCGGTCGACGTCGTAGCGGATGGTCCGGGCGCTGACGCCGAGGCGTTCGGCCAGCTCAGTACCGGTCCAGGCGGGCCGCGACTGCATCAGCGAGAGCAGCGCCAACATCCGTGCGGAAGTCCCGGTCATACTAGGAAGATACCTTGCCTAATAGGCCCGTAGCGTGACTGTCATGACGAACACCACCGCACCGATCCACCCGTTCCGCGTCGAGATCAGCCAGGCCGACCTCGACGATCTCCACGACCGTCTGGTCCGCACCCGGCTGCCCCGCCCCGTCCCCGGCGACGACTGGGACTACGGCACGCCGAACCACTACCTGAGCGAGATGGTCGAGCACTGGCGCGACGGGTTCGACTGGCGGGCGCAGGAGGAGCGGATCAACGCCTTCCCGCATTACCTCACCGAGATCGACGGCCAGACGATCCACTTCATCCACGTGCCGTCGGCCGAGGCGGACGCGACGCCGCTGCTGCTCGCGCACTCCTATCCCGGCTCGTTCATCGACTTCCTCGACATGATCGGCCCGCTGACCGACCCGGTCGCGCACGGCGGCAGGGCCGAGGACGCGTTCTCCGTCGTCGTCCCGTCGATGCCGGGCTTCGGCTTCAGCACGCCGGTCGAGGACCGCGGCTGGACGATGGCCCGGGTCGCCCGCACCTACGACACGCTGATGCGCCGGCTCGGCTACCAGAGCTACGGCTCGCACGGCAGCGACGGCGGCGCCATGGTGTCGCGCGAGCTGGGCCTGCTGAACCCGCCCGGGTTCCTCGGCCTGCACGTGCTGCAGCTGTTCTCGTTCCCGTCCGGCGACCCGGCCGAGTTCGCCGACCTCTCCCCCGCCGACCACGCCGGACTGAAGCACCTGGAGTGGTTCCAGGCCGTCGGCGGCTACAACGCGATCAACGCGTCGCGCCCCCAGACGGTGGCCGTGGGCGTGTCCGACTCGCCCGTGGGCCAGCTGGCCTGGAACGAGCTGTTCAACTCCTTCGGCAACGGGACCAGTCTGGTCACTCGCGACCAGATCCTCACCGAGGTGTCGCTGTACTGGTTCACCAACACGTCGGCGACGGCCGGGCGGTACCACTTCGAGGAGGCTCGCTCTGGCGCCGAGCCGGCGGTCAACCACGCGCCGACGGGGGTCGCGGTCTTCGCCGACGACTTCCGCACCATCCGGGCGTTCGCCGACCGCGACAACGATGCCATCGTCCGCTACACCGAGTTCCCCGACGGCGGGCACTACGCGTCGCTGGAGCGGCCGGACGTGCTGGTCGAGGACCTGCGGGCGTTCTTCGCCGGGCTGCCCGCTCAGTGACGACGCGCAGCGGCGCCGTCGACCGCCTCGGTGAGGAGGTCGACGGCGCGTTGCGCTGCCGGGTGCTGGGCGGCGGACTTGCGGACGCAGACGTGGATGCGCCGGACGGGGGTGGGCGCGACGATGCGCACCGTCGTGACCCCGGCCGGGAGCTCGCGGATGCCCAACCCGGGGACGACGGTGAGCCCGATGCCGGTCGTGACGAACGGGATGGCCGTGTGGTAGTCGTGCGTCTCGACGGCGAACTCCGGCGAGAACCCGGCCTCGGCGCAGGCCCGCAGCAGCACCCGGCGGCAGGCGCCGTCGTCGAGGTCGTTGTCGATCCAGCGCCGGGCGCCCAGCTCCGCCAGCGGCACCTCGCCC
Source organism: Jiangella alba (assembly GCF_900106035.1). GTDB lineage: Bacteria > Actinomycetota > Actinomycetes > Jiangellales > Jiangellaceae > Jiangella > Jiangella alba. The sequence goes on along the minus strand of NZ_FNUC01000003.1, from coordinate 2,429,712 downwards.
CGAGCGGCCAGTGGGTCGTCGGCGCGGACGACCGCGACGAACGGGTCGTCGACGAGGTGGCGGACGTCGGTGCCCAGTGGCGGCTCCCAGTCGGGCCGCTCGACGAAGATGTCGACGTCGGGCTCGGGGCTGTCGGGCCGCTTGACCTCCGTCATCCGCAGCTCCAGCCGCAGCTCCGGGAACTCCTGGTGCAGCGCGGCGACGACGGGCGGCAGCCAGGCCGCGCCGGCGGAGGCGAAGTAGCCGATCGACAGGCTGCCGACCCGGCCCGCCCGCAGGTCGCCGACCAGCCCGTCGAGCCTGGTGAGCGCCTCGAACAGCGGCTCGGCCTCGGCCGCCAGGGTACGCCCGGCGGCGGTCGGCTCGATGCCGCGGCCGGCGCGGTCGAACAGCCGCAGCCCGGTCTCGCGCTGCAGCGCGGCCAGCTGCTGGCTGACGGCGGACGGGGTGTAGCCGAGCGTGTCGGCGGCGGCCCGGACGGAACCGGTGGCGACGACGGCGCGCAGCAGGCGGAGGCGGGGCACGTCCAGCATGCGCCCATCGTACAGCCAGACTTAACGATGCGACAGTAATACGTGCTTGTGCTGTCGAATCCACGCACCGCACCATGTCAGGGTGACGCAGACCCTCCCGGCGCCCGCCGCCGCCCCGCCCCGCCTCACCGAGAACCGCAAGGCCGCCATCGCCGTCGCCGTCACGGTCGTGCTCTGGTCGTCGGCGTTCGTCGCCATCCGCGACGTCGGGCACACCCTCTCCGCCGCGCCGCTCGCGCTGATCCGGCTGGCGGTCGCGTCGGTGGCGCTGACGGCGATCGTCGTCGCCACCCGCGGCCGGCGGGTCATCCCGCAGCCGCTGTCGCGGCGGACGTACGGGCTGATCGCGGCCTGCGGCGTGCTCTGGCTGGCCATCTACACCGTCGCGCTCAACGCCGGCGAGCAGCACGTCGACGCCGGCACCGCGGCACTGCTGGTGAACGTCGCGCCGCTGCTGATCGCGTTCGGCGCCGGGCTGTTCCTCGGCGAGGGGTTCCCGCGGGCGCTGATCGCCGGGTCGCTGGTGGCGCTGAGCGGCGTCGCCGTCCTCTCGCTCGGCTCCACGGGCGACCGCGACTGGCTGGGCATCGGGCTGTGCCTGCTGGCGGCGGTGCTCTACACCGCTGGGGCGCTGATCCAGAAGGTCGTGCTGCGGGTCACCGACGGCCTGACCACCACCTGGCTGGCCTGCCTCGTCGGCACCGCGGTGCTGCTGCCGTGGACGCCGCAGCTGGTGTCGGAGCTGGCCGGCGCGTCGGCGGGTGCGATCCTGGCCGCCGTCTACCTGGGCCTCTTCCCGACCGCGATCGGGTTCACCACGTGGTCCTACGCGCTCAAGCGGATGGACGCCGGCCGGCTCAGCGCCACGACGTACATCGTCCCCACGGTGTCGGTGCTGATGTCGTGGGCGCTGCTCAGCGAGGTCCCGACGGTGTTCGGCTTCATCGGCGGCGCCATCAGCCTGGTCGGTGTCGCGATCTCCCGGCGGCGGCGCCGGGGCTGAGGCAGGATCGAGGGATGCGGCTGGATCTGAGCGGACGCACCGCCCTCGTCACCGGGTCGACCCAGGGCATCGGCCGGGCCATCGCGGCCGGGCTGGCCCGCTCCGGCGCCCGGGTGGGCGTCAACGGACGCAGCGCCGGCAGCGTCGACGCCGCCATCGACCGGTTGCGGGCCGAGGTCGACGGCGCCGACCTCGTCGCCGTCCCCGCCGACGTCACCACCGACGACGGCGCGGCCGCGGCGCTCGAGGTGCTGCCCGCGGTGGACGTCCTGGTCAACAACCTCGGCATCTTCGAGGCGACGCCGGCGCTGGAGATCACCGACGCCGAGTGGCGGCGGTACTTCGAGGTGAACGTGCTGGCCGCGGTGCGGCTGACCCGCGCCTACCTGCCCGGCATGCGGGCCTGCGGCTGGGGCCGGGTGCTGTACATCGCCAGCGACTCCGCCGTCGTCATCCCGGCCGAGATGATCCACTACGGCATGACGAAGACGGCGCTGCTGGCGGTGTCGCGCGGGTTCGCGAAGGAGGCGGCCGGCAGCGGCGTCACCGTCAACAGCGTCATCGCCGGGCCGACGCACACCGGCGGCGTCGAGGACTTCGTCTACCAGCTGGTCGACCGCGACCTGCCGTGGGACGAGGCGCAGCGCGAGTTCATGCGCCGGCACCGGCCGCAGTCGCTGCTGCAACGGCTGATCGAGCCGGACGAGATCGCCAACCTCGTCGTGTACCTCAGCTCGGCGCAGGCGTCGGCGACGACGGGAGCCGCCGTCCGGGTGGACGGCGGCTACGTCGACTCGATCCTGCCCTAGACGACCCAATCGCCGCTGTAGACCACGCGGTGCCCGGTGCGCCGCTGCCAGGCCGTGACGATGCCGGCGACGAACCGGTCGCGCAGGTCGTCGATGCCGGCCTCGTGGAAGCCGAGCAGCGCGAGCGCGTGCAGGACGGCGTCGTCGGCGTCGACGACCGGACGGCCGCGGCGAGCGGCCCGGCGCCCGGCGACGTCGCCGACCAGGTCGTACAGATCGCGGGCGGCGGCGACCAGCGGACGGCGCTCGTCCTCGGTGCGGCGCCGGTACCAGGCCGCGTGCTCCTGCGGCGTGCCGCGCAGCGCCAGCGTCAGCAGCAGCTCGTGCGCCCGCGGCAGCAGCTCCCGCGCGGCGTGCGCGACGAACTGGTGCAGCTCCACGTGCTGCAGGACGCGCGGCTCGAGCACGTCGGCGCCGACGAACCGGACCTGGTCCCAGCCGGGGCGGCCGCGGTTGAACTCGCGCATCCACCGGACGAGGTCCAGCATCGGCTGGCCGCGCAACCCGGGCCGCGCCTGCCCGACGGCGTCGCGGGCGCTGCTGCCGTCGCCGCGGACGTACCGGTCGAGGACGACGCCGCTGCCCCAGCTCTCCTCCCAGGCGATCGTCCGGAAGCCCAGCTCCTCGACCAGGTGGCGGGCCTGCCGGTGCTTCAGCGCGAACGGGGTGTGGGCGCCGAGCCCGGCGACGGCGGCGTCGCCCACCGTGCGGCGCAGCTGCTCGAGCTCGTCCAGTGGCCCCTGCGGGCGGCTCAGGTACGGGACGTCGATGCTCATGCCGACGAGACTGGCCTCGCGGCGTGGTCGCGCTCGTCCGCTCAGCCGCTGATCCGCGCCGTACGCCCGCCGACGTACGCCCGCGACCGTCAGCCGCAGACCCGGTTCGCCAGCCGGACCAGCTCGACCATGGCGGGTCCGTCCAGCGGATACGACTCGGGCACCTCCATGGAGCCGTAGCCGACGCTGTACTCGATCAGCCCGGCGTCGCCGCTCATGCTGGACGCCTCGGCGCAGTTCTCGACGGCCCAGGTCACCTCCACCTGCGCGCTGCCCTGGCCGTCCAGCGCCACGGGCAGCTCCGGCGGCGTGGCCGCCATGCCGGGCGCCATGGGCACCATGGCCGTGATGCGCACCGACCGGCCGGAGTAGTTGAACAGCGGCAGCGTCATCGTGACGCTGGTGTCGGCGACGGTCATCGCCGCCGGGCCGGCGAACTGGACGTACCCGCCGCCGAACTCGCACTGCTCGGTCCAGAGCATGCCGATGCCGCCGTAGTCGACGTGCTGGTCGGCGGTCACCGTGCGCTCGTCGCCGCCGGCGTCGCGGACCCGGACCCGCAGCGACGACGGCGCCGCGGCGGTGCAGTCGGCCAGCAGGCCGCGCTGGCGGACGACGACCCAGACGCCGGCGGCCGCCTCGACCGCGTCGATCGGGTCGGTGCCCGGCTCGACGCCGAAGCCGTCCGCCTCGATGCCGATGATCTCGACCGGCCGGGAGCCGATGTTCACCAGTTGCAGGTCGAGCGCGACCGACCCGTCGCCGCCGGCCTCCGGCGTCCACGTCGACGGGCCGCTGACGATGCCGACGCGGGCCAGCTCGGCGGCGTCGTGGCGGGCGTCGGCGACGACGGTGCCGATCAGGGCCCCGGCGACGAGGGCCGCCGCCGGCACGGCCCAGCGCCGCCAGCGGCGCCGGGCCGGCTCGTCCGCGCCGCTGGGGCCGTCGTGGCCGCCTGGTCCCTCGTCGCCGCCTGGTCCGTCGTCGCCGGCGCGGCCGACGACTCCGAGGTCGAAACTGTCGTCGCGCCCGTCCCCCACCGTCATTCCTGGATTGTGGCCGGACAGGCCTGCCCGGACAACCGCGCCAGCGCCGTGAACCCGGAGCCGGGCAGCACGAGGATCTGCTCGGTCTCGGCGTCGCCGTGCAGGACGCGGACCGCGACCGACCCGCCGGACGCGCCCATCGCCGGGCCGCAGTCGGTTACCGTCCACGTGGTGGTGAGGAAGGCACTCTGGCCGGCCGGGACCACCAACCCGCCGTCGTCGCCGGTGGTGAGGCCGAAGCCGGGCGCCCGGGCCGCGACCGCGCCGAGGCGGAGGTCGTCGAGGCCGGTGTTGGCCAGCTCCAGCCGCAGCACGACGGCGCCGTCGCCGCTGCTGACGACCGTGCTGTCGCGTAGCTGCAGCCCGTACTGGAACTGACCCTGGCACTCGAGGTACCAGAAGCCGCGCAGGCCCTCGTACTCGTCCGGCGGCGCCAGCTCGACCAGCCGTTCGTCGCCCGACGCCGTGCGGGCGCGCACCGCCAGGCTGGTCGGGAGCGGCCCGGCGCAGTCGACCTGCAGGCCCCGCTGCACGAACGTCACCCACGCGCCCGGATCGGCCGGCACCGGCTCGGCGGTCTCGGTGGCCGGCGTCCCGTCGATCTCGACGCCGAGGATCTCGACCGCGTGGTCGCCGGCGTTGAGCAGGTGGACGCTCAGCTCGCCGCGCGGGCGCTGCCCCGTGAAGATCGGCTGCGCCGGCCCTCCGTACAGCTCCACCCCCGCGTACCCGCCCGCGTCGTCGCGTGCCTGCGCGACCACCAGCCCGGCCACCCCGCCGACCGCGAACGCCGCGGCGACGGCGGCCCAGCGGCGCCAGCCGGGGCGACGGCGGGCTGGGCGCGGCTGGCCCGGCTCGCCCGACGCCTCCGGCGGTTCCCGGTCCCGGCCGCCGCCCACGACGCCGAGGTCGAGCGGCTCGTCCGGCTCCGTCACGACGAGCCCGCACAGACGCGGTCGATCAGCAGCACCAGCGCGGCCTGCGCCGCGGCGTCCACCGGATGGCTACCGCGCGACGCCTGCTCGCCGGTGAACGCATAGGCGAGGTAGGGATCGGGCCACTGCAGCGCGAGCTCGCAGTCATCGACAGTCCAGGTCACGGGCGCGCCGAGCGACTCGTCCGGCGGTAGCTCGAACGGCAGCTCGGCCACCGTGGCGACCAGCCCCGGGGTCTCGGACGCCAACTCGACCACCTCCAGCGGCTCGGTGCCCGGATTCGACAGCCGTACCTCAGTGGTGACGCTACCGGCGTCGGTGGCGGTCACGGTGGCCTCGACGGATGGGAACATCAGCTCGTGTGGCCGGCAGGCGGACTCCCACACGTCGCCGACACCGCCGAACTCGGGCAGCCCGTCGGCCTCGACCACTCGTTCCGTGCCGCCTCCGTCGCGGACCCTGATCCGCAGGCCGTCGCCGGGGCCCGCGGCGCAGTCGGCGATCAGGCCGCTCTGGCTCGCGGTCACCCACTCGCCGGGCGGTGCCGGGACCGGTTCGGCCGCCTCCTCGCCGGGCCGGACGGCCACGCCCTCCGGTTCCAGCCCGAGGATCTCGACCTCGTGCTCGCCGAGGTTGAGGACGCTGACCTCGATCCGGCCGGGCGAGTCGTCGTCCGCCCGCTCGGTCAGGCTCAGGATCGCCCCGCTCACCAGCCGGACATCGGCATAGGCGGCGGCGTCGTCGCGGGCGTCGGCAACGATCAGCCCCAGCCCGCCGCCGGCGACGAACGCCGCGGCGACGGCCGTCCAGACCCATCGGCCACTATGTGCACGCCGGGGCTCGTCGTCCGGCTCGCCCTGCGTCGCACCCACCACGCCGAGATCGAGCGGCCCCTCGGTCCCCTGGCTCATCGATGCATTGTCGCTGAGTGACGACGCCGCTCACAAGGTTCTCATCTGGGCCTGGCACCATCGGCGGGTGCCGAAGCTGCTGGTCATCACGAACACCCACGCCGGTTCCGCACGCGACGAGGCAGTGCGGACGGCGCTGGGCGTGCTGCGGGCGGGCGGCGACGTCGAGGTGGCGGACCTCGACCCGGACGCGCTGCCGGGCGTCCTGGCGCGCCACCCCGGACACCGGCCGGTGGTGCTGGGCGGCGACGGGTCGGTGCACCTGCTGGCCGCGACGGCTCTGGCGGCCGGGCTGCTGGACCGGCCGCCGTTCGCGTTCGGGCTGGTCCCGCTGGGCACCGGCAACGACCTCGCGCGCACGCTCGGGCTGCCGCTGGACCCGGCCCAGGCGGCGAAGGTGGTGCTGGACGGGCGAGAGCGCGACCTCGACGTGCTGACGGACGACGCGGGCGGGGTGGTGGTGAACGCGGTGCACCTGGGCGTCGGCGCGGAGGCCGGGCGGCGCGCCGTCCCGCTGAAGCCGCGGCTGGGCCGGCTGGCCTACCCGGTGGGCAGCGCGGTCGCCGGGGCGTCGGCACGCGGCTGGCGGCTGCGGGTCACCGTCGACGGCGCGGAGGTGGCGGGCGGCGACCGGCGCGCGCTGATGGTCGCGCTCGGCAACGGCGTCACCATCGGCGGCGGCGCCCCGGTGACGCCGTCGGCCGAGCCGGACGACGGCCGGGTGGACGTGGTCGTGTCGTTCTCGACCGGGTGGCGGGCCCGGCTGGCGTTCGCGGTGGCGCTGGTCCGCGGCCGGCACCCGGAACGGCACGACGTCGTCGAGGTACGCGGGCACACGGTGACGGTCGCGGGCGGCCCGGTTCCGCTCAACGCCGACGGCGAGCTGGCCGAGCTGGCCGGGGCGCGGACGTGGACGGTGCGGCCGCACGCGCTGCGCGTCACCGTCCCGGCCTGACGTCCCCCAAGCGACGTCCCCGAAGCGACGTCACAGCGTCACCGACAGCACCTCCGACATCGTCGCGGTGTCACCGTCGACCCGCCCGGTCTCCCAGCGCACCCGGGCGGACCCGTCGGTGACCTCCAGGGTGGCCAGCGCGTTGTCGAACCGCGGCCCGGCGTCGATCGACCAGCGCACGGACGGCTTCGGCACCCGCGCCAGCCGGGCCAGCGCGGTCCCGGCGACCCGGGCGACGGCGAACGCGGCGGCGCCGTTGAGGTAGCGCAGGGTCCGGCTCAGCGGGTTGCGCACCGGCGAGCAGACCAGCTGGTACACCCGGCTGGTGCCTGCCGTGCGGCCCGGGTAGGCCAGCCGCGCCGCATAGGAATAGTGCACGTCGCCGGAGAGGAACGAGACGGTCTGCGGCCGCCGCCCGTCCGGCGCGGTCGCCACCTCCGTGACCAGCGCGGCCATCGCGTCGAACGAACGGCTGAACGCCGCCCAGTGCTCGAGGTCGATCGCCTGCCGCAGTGACTCCGCCGCCCGCGCGAACCGGCCGCCCCACGCCCCGTCGGCGGTCGCCTCGTTCCAGGCCTCGAGGTCGTGCAGGCCGCGCGGCAGCAGGTACGGCAGGGACGTGCCGAGGAACAGGTGCTCGACCCGCTCGGTGTCGCGGACCCGGCCGGCGATCCAGTCCCACTCGGCGTCGTCGACGATCGTGCGCTTCCCCGGATCGAGGACGCGGCCGCAGCGCGTGTCGATCATCACCAGCCTGGCCGGGCCGATGTCGCGGGTGAAGCTCCACCGGTACGACGCCGGGTCCTGGTCGGCCCGCCAGGCGAACTCGTCCAGCACCGCACCAGCGTCGCCGCGGGCGGCCAGGACGGCGGCCAGCACGGGGTCCGCGGCCCGCTCGGACGGCGACAGGTTGCCCACGTGCTGGTACAGCCAGTACGCGGCGAGGCCGCCGGTGATCCGGCGCCGCCACCACGCCTGCCCGGCCATCGTCGCCCGCCACGCCTGCGAGGTGTTCCAGTCGTCGCGGATGTCGTGGTCGTCGAAGATCATCGCGGCCGGGACGGTCGACAGCAGCCAGCGCACCGCCGGATCGGTCCAGGCCAGCCGGTAGAGGTGGGCGTACTCCTCGAAGTCGGCGACCTCGGCGCCGGGCGGCTCGGCGACGTCGCGGCGCCCGGCGATGAACTCGCGCATCTTCTCCGACGTCTCGTCGGCATACACCTGGTCGCCGAGCAGCACGAGCGCGTCCGGCCGGGCCGACTCGTCCGCGCCGGCCAGCGTCAGCGCGAGAGCCCGCAGCGCGTCGGTCCCGTAGACGCGGTCGTGCTTCGCGTCGTGCGGCACGCTCATGCGGCAGGAGCCGAAGGTGAGCCGCACGCCGCCGTCGCCGCGCGTGCGGATGACCGGCGGCGGGAACGGCGACCCGGGCTCGGGCCAGGCGTGCTCACCGTCCACCTCGACGGCGTACGGCGTGGACGTGCCGGGTTGCAGCCCGTCGACGGCGACCAGCGCGTAGTGGTGGCCGTGGACGGTGAACGTGCCGGCGGTCGCGTCGAGGACCCGGACGGTGGCGGGGCGCGCGGTCTCGACCCAGATCAGGGCGGAGGTGCGGTCGACGTGACGCAACAGTGGCCCGAGGACCAGCGAGCCCGGCACCCGCGCCTCCTTCGTGGACATTAGGGTCGGTTCCGTGCCGTTCCGTACCCTACTGGCCGTCGTCATCACCCTCGTCCTGGCCGCGTGCGGGCAGGACGCCGCCTCGACCGGCGGCGCCGGGACCCCGGCCGTCCCCGACCCCGAGACGATCCTCGCCGACGCCCGCGCGCTCCCGGGCATCGACGACGTCACGCTGCGCTATCGCGATCCGGACGGCGACGAGCACCCGGAGCTGCCCGCCGACCCCGCCGAATGGGCCGCCTGGACGGTGCGGCTCGACGTCGTGAACCGGGCCGAGTCCGGCGCGGGCTCGGCGGTCGAGACGATGGACGACCTCGAGCAGCTCTGGGACCGCGCGGCCATGGCGGCGGCGACGTCGACCCCCGGGACCATCCGGACGCCGTTCCCGCTGCCGCAACTGGAGGTGTGGCTGCATCCCGTCACGCCGACGGGGTCGGAGATCACCGTCCGCGCGTACCCGCTGCCGGAGTCGCGCGACGCGGTCGGCGGGCCGGTCGGCGACGCGTACCTCTTCGCCGGCACGCCGGGGGTGGTGCGGGCGGTGTTCGACGGCGAGACCGCCGACGTCCGGGTGGGCGACGCGTCCGACCTGGCGAAGGTGGCCGACGTCGCGGCGGTGCAGGGCGCCGGGGTCGACGTCGTCCGCACCATCGACGACTCGGCGGAACTCGCCGTGGCCGACGCGCCGCCGCGGCCGCCGTACACCCCGAGCGCCGACTGGCCCGCCGACCCGTCGGCGCCGGAGTGCGACCCGGCCGGCCTGCGCCTCGAGATCACCGGCAGCGACGCCGCACTGGGCTCGCGGTACCTGTTCCTGGGCGCGACGAACACCGGCCCGGCGCCCTGCGCCGTCCAGGGCCACCCGGACCTCACCTTCCGCACCCTCGCCGAGGAGCCGCTGACGGTCACCGCCGTCCCGGCGCCCGGCGCCGCGCGGGTGGTGATCCCGCCGGGCGCCCGGGCGATGGCGGTGGTCGAGTGGAACGCCATGCCGACGGCGGACAACCCCGACCTCACGTACGAGGTGGTGCTGGCGGCGGCGCCGGGCGCGCCGGCCACCGAACTGCCGCTGACCTCCTGGGCCGTCGAGGGGTACGGGCCGCACACCAACCTCGACATCGTCGACGGCGGAGAGGTCACGGTGACCGAGTGGCGGCCGGACGGCGCGCCGTTCTGACCGAGTTCGGTCCGAGGAAACCTCAGCGATACGCGAACATCACGCGGGCGGCGATCCGGCTCAATAGGCTCCCTGCCATGACCGCCGGCACGCTCGAACACCCCGATCTGCTTCCCACCGATGACGTCGTCCGCTTCGCCGAGTCCTTCGCCTGCCTCGCCGACCCCACCCGGGTCCGGCTGCTGCACGCCGTCGCGACGGCGCCCGCCGGGCGGACGGTGGGCGAGCTGACGCAGCGGCTGGGCATCAGCCAGTCCACCTGCTCGCACCACGTCCGCCGGCTGGCCGAGCTCGGCTTCGTCCACGTCGGCCGCCAGGGCCCGTTCACCCGCGTCACCGTGAACGAGGCGTGCATCATCGGGCTGCCGCACATGGCCGACGTCGTCATGGGGGCGCTGGCCACGCGGCCGCAGCACCCCGAGGACGTGCCCGCGGGCATCGTCGTCCGGGAGCTGCGGCTGGACGACTGGCCGGAGGTGCGCCGCATCTACCAGGACGGCCTCGACACCGGCCTCGCGTCGTTCGACACCACGGTGCCGCCGAGCACCCGGCTGTCCGCCCGCTGGCTGCCCGGGCACCGCTGGGTGGCCGAGCTGGACGGCGCGGTGGTCGGCTGGACGACCATCGCGCACGCGTCGCCGCGCGAGCCGCTGCGCGGGGTGGGCGAGACCGCGGTGTACGTCGACCGCGCGCACCGTGGCCGCGGCGTCGGCAAGGCGCTGCTGTTCCAGCAGGTCACGGCCGCCGACCGGGCCGGCATCTGGACGCTGCAGACGTCGGTGTTCAGTGCGAACCGGGCCGGGCTGTCGCTGCACCACCAGGCCGGCTACCGCACCGTCGGCGTCCGCGAGAAGTTCGGTCAGCGCGACGGCGTCTGGCACGACTGCGTCCTGCTGGAGCGCCGGGCGGGCAGCGCCTTGACATGATCGGCGCACCGTCCCTTCAATGGCCCGTGAGAACGCCGTGTGGAGGGGCGAGGCCATGCGCACCAGCGAGTTGCACGTACTCCCCTGCGGCGACCACGCCGTCCTGGTCGAGCTGGACGACCTCGAGGACGTCCTGGCGCTGAACGCGGCGCTGCGCGACCACGAGCCGCCCGGACTGGTCGACGTCGTCCCGGCGGCCGAGACGCTGCTGATCATGTTCGATCCCGGCGTGACGTCGGCCGAGCGGCTCACCGACGACCTCGCGCACCTGCCCGACGAGCGACCGGCCACCGACGAGCCGCCGCTGGTCGAGATCCCGGTGAGCTACGACGGCCCGGACGTCGACGCCGTCGCCGCGGCCGCCGGGCTGTCCGCCGCCGAGGTGGTGCGCCGCCACGCGGGCGGCACGTACACCGTCGCGTTCACCGGGTTCGCGCCCGGCTTCGCCTACCTCACCGGGCTGGACCCGCGGCTGGTGCTCCCCCGCCGCGAGACCCCGCGCACCCGCGTCCCGGCCGGCTCGGTCGCCATCGCCGACCGCTACACCGGCGTCTACCCGCGGTCCGGGCCGGGCGGCTGGCACCTGCTCGGGCACACCGGCGCGGTGCTGTGGGACCTCGACCGCACGCCGCCGGCGACGCTGCTGCCGGGCACCCGGGTGCGGTTCACGGAGGGCCGCGCGTGACGACCCCGATCGACCTCAACTGCGACCTCGGCGAAGGCTTCGGCGCCTGGCCCATGGGTGACGACGCCGGCCTGCTGGCGGTCGTGAGCAGCGCGAACGTGGCCTGCGGGTTCCACGGCGGCGACCCGACGATCATGCGCGGCGTCTGCGAGATCGCCGCCGCCCGCGGCATCACCGTCGGCGCGCACGTCGGGTACCGCGACCTCGCCGGGTTCGGCCGCCGCGAGATCGCCATGCCGGCCACCCAGCTGGCCGACGACGTCCTGTACCAACTGGCCGCGCTGGACGGCATCGCCCGCGTCACGGGGACCCGGGTCCGCTACGTCAAGCCGCACGGCGCCCTCTACAACGTGATCGTCCGCGACGCCGAGCAGGCCGCCGCCGTCGTCGACGCCGCCCGCTCGTACGACCCGGGGCTGACGATCCTCGGCCTGCCCGGCTCGGAGGTGCTGCGCATCGCGGCCGTGCACGGGCTGCCGACGGTGGCCGAGGCGTTCGGCGACCGCGCCTACCACGCCGACGGCCGCCTGGTGTCGCGGCGACGGCCGGGCGCGCTGGTCACCGACCCGGACGAGGTCGCGGCCCGGTGCCTGCAGATCGTCACCACCGGGCAGGTCACCAGCATCGAGGGCGACCCGGTCGCGGTCGCCGCCCGATCGCTGTGCGTGCACGGCGACACCCCCGGCGCCGTCGCCATCCTGCGCCGCGTCCGCGAGGTGCTGACGGAGCACGGCGTCACGATCGCCGCGTTCGCATGAGCGGCGCCGGCCCCGCCCTCGAGATCGTCGAGCCGGGCCTGCTGGCGATCGTCGAGGACCTCGGCCGGCCGGGCCTCGGCGCGCTCGGCGTCGGGCGGTCCGGCGCGGCGGACGAGGACAGCTTCCGGCTGGCGAACCGGCTGGTCGCCAACGCCGAACGGGCCGCCGCGATCGAGTTCGTCCTGGGCGGGCTGGTGGTCCGGTTCCGGCGGACGGCGACGGTCGCGCTCACCGGCGCGCCGGCGGAGGTGCGGGCCGGGCACCGGGCCGCGGCGTTCAACGCGCCGTTCGCGGTCCGGGCCGGCGACCTGCTGCGGGTCGGGCGGCCGGCCCGCGGGCTGCGCTCCTACCTGGCGGTGCGCGGCGGGCTGGGCGTGCCGCCGGTGCTGGGGTCGCGGTCGTGGGACTCGCTGGCCGGCATCGGCCCGCCCCCGCTGCGCTCCGGCGACCTGCTGCCGCTGGCCGGCGACCACGCCGGCCATCCGTCCGTCGACGTCGCGCCGGTGCCGCCGCCGGTGGACGACGTCACGCTGCGGGTGCTGCCGGGCCCGCGGGCGGACCGGTTCGCGCCGTCGGCGCTGAACACCCTGTTCGCCACCGCGTACGAGGTGACGGCGGACAGCGACCGCGTCGGGCTGCGGCTGGCCGGGCCGCCGCTGCGGCGCGCGGCCGGCGCGGCCGCGGAGCTGCCGCCCGAGGGCATGGTGACCGGGGCGCTGCAGGTGCCGCCGGACGGGCGCCCGGTGCTGTTCCTCGCCGACCACCCGGTGACCGGCGGCTACCCGGTGATCGGCGTCGTCGCGGCCGCCGACCTGTCGCCGGCCGCCCAGCTGCGCCCCGGCGACACCGTGCGGTTCAGGCGGACTTCTCCCGCCGCTGCCGGCGCCCCGGCGCGCGGCCCCGCGGCAGCAGCGTCGGCAGCACGTTCGCGTCGACCACCTCACGGGTGATGACCACGCGGGCGACGTCGTCGCGCGACGGCACCTCGTACATGGCGTGCAGCAGCACCTCTTCGATGATGGCCCGCAGGCCGCGGGCGCCGGTGCCGCGCAGCAGCGCGAGGTCGGCGACCGCCTCGACCGCGTCGTCGGTGAACTCGAGCTCGACGTGGTCCAGGTCGAACAGCCGGATGTACTGCTTCAGCAGCGCGTTGCGCGGCTCGGACAGGATACGGATCAGCGCCGCGCGGTCCAGCGGCCTCACGGTCGTGATGACGGGCAGCCGGCCGACGAACTCCGGGATCAGCCCGAACCGCAGCAGGTCCTCCGGCATCACCTCGCCGAGCGGGTCGCCGTCCGGCGCCGGGCGGGCCAGCTCGGCGCCGAAGCCGAGCCCGCGCCGCCCGGTGCGCGCCCGGATCGCCTCGTCCAGGCCCGCGAACGCCCCGGCGACGATGAACAGCACGTTCGTGGTGTCGATCTGGATGAACTCCTGGCCGGGATGCTTCCGGCCGCCCTGCGGCGGCACCGACGCAGTGGTGCCCTCGAGGATCTTCAGCAGCGCCTGCTGCACGCCCTCGCCGGAGACGTCGCGGGTGATCGACGGGTTCTCGCTCTTGCGGGCGATCTTGTCGACCTCGTCGATGTAGACGATCCCCGTCTCGGCCCGGGCCACGTCGTAGTCGGCGGCCTGGATCAGCTTCAGCAGGATGTTCTCGACGTCCTCGCCGACGTAGCCGGCCTCCGTCAGCGCGGTGGCGTCGGCGATGGCGAACGGCACGTTCAGCAGCCGCGCCAGCGTCTGCGCGAGGTACGTCTTCCCGCACCCGGTCGGGCCGATGAGCAGGATGTTCGACTTCGCGACCGTGACGTCCGACGCGGACGCCCGGACCCGCTTGTAGTGGTTGTAGACGGCCACCGCGAGCGCCTTCTTGGCCGCGTCCTGGCCGATGACGTACTGGTCGAGGAACTCGTGGATCTCACGCGGCTTCGGCGGGTCGACCGGCTCGCCCGCGTCGTCGAACGCGGGGTCCTCCTCGATCAGCTCGTTGCAGACCTCGACGCACTCGTCGCAGATGCAGACGCGGGCGGGCCCCGCGATCAGCGTCTTCACCTGCTTCTGGCTCTTGCCGCAGAAGGTGCACGTCATCGAATTCAGACCCACATTTCAGATGTTCGGACCATCTGGATGGTGACGGTATCCTGGATCGCGAGCGAAGACAACGGGAGGCGCTGATGGTACGGCTCACCCGCGCGCAGACCCAGGAGCGCACCCGGTCCGGCGTGTTGGCCGCGGCCCGCGCCGAGTTCGCCGACCGCGGCTACCGCGACGCGACCATCGACGGCATCGCCGCCCGCGCCGGGCTCACCCGCGGCGCCATCTACGCGAACTTCGCCGGCAAGCGGGCGCTGTACCTGTCGGTGCTGGCGGCCGACGCGGAGCGGGCCGCGCGGGCGCGCCGTGGCGACGCCGCCGGGACCGCCACGCCGCGGGAGGCGCTCGCGGCCATCGCCCGGGCCCGTCTCGGCGCCGGTCTCCCCGCCGACGTGCTCGACGACGAGCCCGCGCGCGCCGCGTACGCGCAGCTGCTGGAGCTGGAGGCGCTGGTGCTCGGGCTCGCGCTGGAGCGGCTCGGGCTGCGCGGGCGGGCCGTGCGCGTCGCGGCGTCGGCGCTGACCCTGCTGGCCGGCGCCGACCACCTCGCCACCGCCGCGCCGGGCTTCGTCGACCAGTTCGACGTCGTGGCCGCCTGCGAGCTGCTGACGGCGCTGCCGGCCGACCGCGGCTGGCCGCGCGCCTACCTGCAGCACGTCTCCCCCGCCCGGCCGGTCGACGAGCCGTGGCCGGACGGTCCCGCGCCCCGCGACGGCGTCGTGCACCTGCTGGGCCTGCGCCGGCTGGAGGCGGCCGAGGAGTCGGTCCGATCGGCACCCGCCGGCGTCGCCGTCACCGTGGCGCTGGTGACCGGCGAGCCGGACGAGCTGGCGCCCCTCGCGCGGCTGGTCCTCGCCCGGCTCGACGACACCCTGCGCCGGGCGATCCCCGAGCCGGCCCGGCCGCCGGTGCGGCTGCTGCTCGGCACCGCGGCCGACGCCCTGGCGGCGGCCGCCGGCGTCGCCGCGCCCTCCGACGACACCGAGGTCGCCGTCCGTGTCGCGGCGGGCCGCGTCGTGGCCCGTGCCGAGGGTCGCGGCGCCGGCCACGCGGCCGCCGTGGTGCCCGTCACGACAGCCGTGGCGCGCCCTGCCTGAGCGCCCGCCTGGCGTGCGCGCCGAGCCCGCGCGACGCCGCCACCCCGAAGGCGTCGCCGCCCTTGGCCTTGCGGTCGTCGGTGCCCCACTGCCGGTTCCGCGGCACCGGCATCAGCCGCGGCACGTGCTTGGAGCAGTGGATATAGGCCTCCTCGACGTGTACCGTCACCCACCGCTCGGGCCGCCGGCCGGGGACGTCGGCGTCGACCGGCTCGTCCGGGTGCCACTCGGCGAACTCCGACGGCGACAGCAGCTCCGCCGCGCCGTTGACGTGCAGGCCGACGAGGTCGCGCACGAAGTCCATGAAGAGCAGGCCGACGTGGCCGTTCTCGACGATGTTGCCGGCACTGGCCATGACGCCGTTGCCGCGGTACTCCGGCCAGGCCAGCGTCCGCGGGTCGAGCACCCGGACGAAGCCCGGCGGACCGGCCCGGAAGGTCACGTCGCACTCGCCGCCGCCGTCGGCCGAGCCGACGAACACCATCTCCATGCGGCCGACGAACTCGCGCATGTGGCCGTTGAGGTGGTCGGCGACCTGTTCACGGTAGAAGCGGTCAGCCCGTTCCCGGCTGCCGTACGACTCCTGCAGTGCGTGCTCGCCGGCCGAACCGGGCCGATCGTGCGCAGCATCGTCCATGTGTCTACCTCCGCATCCCCCGCCCCCGGGTGGCGTACGACGCACCATGATCGCCTACAGAGGGTGATCTTCGATAGTCAAACGCCAGAATTCGGTCACTCTGTGTGCTTCTTCACGTTTAGCCCGGCAGGATCAGCGCCAGCAACGGCGGCCAGCCGGGCCGCCGCCAGACCGGGCTGGCCTCGCCCACCACCTCCCAGCCGCGCGCCTCGTACCACCCGACGACGGACTGCGCCGGCCCGATCGGCAGGACGTCGAGGCACGGCGCGAGGTCGTGCTCGCGCATCCACCCGACGGCGGCGTCGAGCAGCGCCGCGCCGGCGCCGTGCCGCTGCCGGTCCGCCGCGACGAACAGCCGCCCCACGACGGCGCACGCGGCGACCGGGCGCCCGTGCGCCGCGCTCCAGGCGTCCTGCAGGACGGTGCCGGCGCCGTGGTCGGTGGTCGCGGCGGCGCCGACGCTGACGTGCCCCGCCGGTCGGCCGGCGTCGTCGGCGGCGACGAACGCCGCCAGGCGGTCCGGCTCCTCGATCCACCCCGCCGGGTCGTCGGGCAGCAGGTACGGGTAGCCGGTGACCTCGTGATCGCGGGTCAGAACGGCCGCCAGCTCGGGCACGTCGCCGGGCCTGCGGGGTCGGATCCTCATCGGCACCACCGTATGCGGCGACGCCGCAACCTCACCAGCCGCGCCGATCGAGTGGCTTCGAGACGCCCGACCAGGGACCATGGAGACCTGACTCGCGGCGTAGCGAGCACCACACCGAACCGCGACGAAAGGCCGCCCGATGACCTCTGCCGAGCCGATGCCGCAGTGGCCGGGTGCGGCGTACCCGCTCGGCGCCACGTACGACGGCTCCGGCACCAACTTCACGCTGTTCAGCGAGGTCGCCGACGGCGTGGAGCTGTGCCTGTTCGACGGCGACGGCGCCGAGACCCGGCTGCCGCTGACCGAGGTCGACGGTTTCGTGTGGCACACCTTCCTGCCCGGCGTCGAGCCCGGCCAGCGCTACGGCTACCGCGTCCACGGCCCGCACGATCCCAAGGCCGGCCACCGCTGCAACCCGGCGAAACTGCTGCTCGACCCGTACGCCAAGGCCGTCGACGGCACGTTCGAGTGGCACCAGGCGCTGTTCGGCTACCAGTTCGGCGACCCCGACAGCCGCAACGACGACGACTCCGCGCCGCACATGCCGAAGGCGGTGGTCATCAACCCGTTCTTCGACTGGGGCACCGACCGGCCGCCGCGGCGCGAGTACGCCGAGACCGTCATCTACGAGGCGCACGTCAAGGGCCTGACGAAGACGCACCCGGACATCCCCGAGGAGATCCGCGGCACCTACGCGGCCATCGCGCACCCGGTCGTCCTCGACCACCTGACGTCGCTCGGCGTCACCGCGCTCGAGCTGATGCCGGTGCACCACTTCGCCAACGACTCCACGCTGCTGGACAAGGGGCTGTCGAACTACTGGGGCTACAACTCCATCGGCTTCTTCGCGCCCGACCCGAAGTACAGCTCGGCCACCACGCCGGGCGGGCAGATCGGCGAGTTCAAGGCCATGGTGCGGGCGCTGCACGAGGCCGGCATCGAGGTCATCCTCGACGTCGTCTACAACCACACGGCCGAGGGCAACCACCTCGGCCCCACGCTGTCGTTCCGCGGCATCGACAACGCCGCCTACTACCGGCTGGTCGACGACGACAAGCGCTACTACCTCGACTACACCGGCACCGGCAACTCGCTGAACGTCGGCAACCCGCACTCGCTGCAGCTGATCATGGACTCCCTGCGGTACTGGGTCACCGAGATGCACGTCGACGGCTTCCGCTTCGACCTCGCCGCCACCCTGGCCCGCGAGTTCTACGACGTCGACCGGCTGTCGGCGTTCTTCGACCTCGTGCAGCAGGACCCCACGGTGAGCCAGGTGAAGCTGATCGCCGAGCCGTGGGACCTCGGCCCGGGCGGCTACCAGGTGGGCAACTTCCCGCCGCAGTGGACGGAGTGGAACGGCAAGTACCGCGACACCGTCCGCGACCTCTGGCGCGGCGAGCCGGCCACGCTGGGCGAGTTCGCGTCGCGCCTCACCGGGTCGGCCGACCTCTACGAGCAGTCCACCCGGCGGCCGGTCGCATCGATCAACTTCGTCACCGCCCACGACGGCTTCACACTGCGCGACCTCGTCTCCTACAACGAGAAGCACAACGAGGCCAACCTCGAGGGCAACGCCGACGGCGAGAGCCACAACCGCTCCTGGAACTGCGGCGTCGAGGGACGCACCGACGACCCCGAGGTCAACGCGGTGCGGGCGCGCCAGCAGCGCAACTTCCTCGCGACGCTGCTGCTGTCGCAGGGCGTGCCGATGATCTCGCACGGCGACGAGCTGGGCCGCACGCAGGACGGCAACAACAACGCGTTCTGCCAGGACAACGAGCTGGCGTGGGTCGACTGGGACGACGCCGACCGCGCGCTGCAGCAGTTCACCCGCCGGGTCACGGCGCTGCGGGCGGCGCACCCGGCGTTCCGGCGGCGCCGGTTCTTCAACGGCCTGCCGGTGCGCCGCCCGGGTACCGAGGGGCTGCCCGACATCGACTGGCTGCGCCCCGACGCCAGCCCCATGACGGAGGCCGACTGGGACGCCGGGTTCGGCCGGGCCATCGCGGTGTTCCTCAACGGCAACGGCATCGCCGAGGTCGACGCGCGCGGGCAGCGAGTCGTCGACGACTCCTTCCTGCTCTGCTTCAACGCCCACCACGAGCCGCTGGAGTTCACCCTGCCCGGCCCCGAGTTCGGCGCCGCCTGGGACACCGTCCTCGACACCGCCGACGACGACGCCGGCGACCGCGGCGGTCCGCGCCCGGCCGGGTCCGTCGTCACCGTCCAGGCGCGGTCGCTGCTGGTGCTGCTGACGCCGCGGGACGCCGCGCCGTGACCCCGCCGTCGTCGACCTACCGGCTGCAGGTCAGCGGCGCGTTCCCGCTGGCGGCGGCCGCCGAGCTGACGGCGTACCTGCGCTCGCTGGGCGTGGGCGCGGTGTACCTGTCGCCGCTGCTGCGCGCCACGGCCGGGTCGGCGCACGGCTACGACGTCGTCGACGTCACGCGCATGGACGACGACCGCGGCGGCGAGGCGGGCTGGCGGGCGCTGGTGGCGGCGGCCCGGGCGCATGGGCTACGCATAGTCGTGGACCTCGTCCCGAACCACCAGGGCGTCGCCGACCCCGGGCAGAACCCGGCCTGGCACGACCTCCTGCGGCACGGCCCGGCGTCGGCGTACGCGCCCTGGTTCGACGTCGACTGGTCCGCCGGGCGGCTGCTGCTGCCCGTCCTCGACGGTGCCGACGCGGTCGGGCTCGACGGCGACGCGCTGCTGGCCGCCGGGGTGCGCTACCCGCTGGCGCCGGGCAGCGGGCCGCGGCCCGGCGACACCGCCGCCGACGTGCACGCCCGCCAGCACTACGAGCTGGCCGACGCGCGGCGGGCCGACACCGAGCTGGCCTACCGGCGGTTCTTCGCGGTGTCGTCGCTGGCCGGGGTCCGGGTCGAGGACCCCGAGGTCGCGGCGGCCACGCACGAGCGCGTCCTGCGCTGGGTCGCCGACGACGGCGTCGCCGGGCTGCGCGTCGACCACCCGGACGGGCTGGCCGACCCCGGCGGCTACCTGCGCCGGCTGCGCGAGCAGGCGCCGGACACGTGGATCCTGGCGGAGAAGATCCTGGAGCCGGGCGAGGCGCTGCCGGCGGACTGGCCGGTCGACGGCACGACCGGCTACGACGCGCTGGCCGAGGCGGGCCCGCTGTTCGTCGACCCGGCGGGCGAACCGGCCCTCGACCGCCTCTACCGGGACGTCACCGGCGACGAGCTCGACTGGGCCACCCACACGGAGGTGGGCAAGCGCGCGGTCGCGACGACGATCCTGCGCTCGGAGTTCCATCGGCTGGCCCGGCTGGCGCCGTCCGTCCCCGACGCGTTCGCGGCGCTGACGTTCCTGGCGGTGGCCTTCCCGGTGTACCGCTCGTACCTGCCGTCGTCGGGCGCGGACCACCTCGCCGCGGCCGTCGCGACGGCGCGGCGGCGGCACCCGCGGCTGGCCGCGGCGTTCGACGCGCTGGAGCCGCGGCTGACCGACCCCGCCGACGAGCTCTGCGTGCGGTTCCAGCAGACCACCGGCGCCGTCATGGCCAAGGGCGTCGAGGACACCGCCGCTTACCGCTACACCCGGTTCGTCGCGCTCAACGAGGTCGGCGGCGACCCCGCGCGGTTCGGCCGCGACCTCGACGACTTCCATGCCGCCCAGGAGCGGCGGCTGCGCACGGCGCCGCGCTCGATGACGACGCTGTCCACCCACGACACCAAGCGCGGCGAGGACGTGCGGGCCCGGCTCGCGGTGCTGGCCGAGGTCCCGGACGAGTGGGGTGAGCTGGTGCGGCTGCTGGCGGCCGAGGCGCCGATGCCCGAGCCCACCACGGCGTACCTGCTCTGGCAGACGGTGGCCGGCTTCGGCCTGGACCAGCCCGGGCGGCTGCACGCGTACGCGGTGAAGGCCATGCGCGAGGCGGCCGGGGCGACCGGTTGGGCCGATCCCGACGAGGAGTTCGAGGCGGCGGTGCACGCCGCCCTCGACACCGCGGCGCAGCGGCCGGACCTGCGCGCCGCCGTCGAGGCGTTCATCGGACTCATCCGGCCGTACGGCTGGTCCAACGCGCTCGGGCAGAAGCTGGTGCAGCTCACCATGCCCGGCGTGCCCGACGTCTACCAGGGCACCGAGGGCTGGGACGACTCCCTGGTCGACCCCGACAACCGCCGCCCGGTCGACTGGCCACGGCTGCGGGCGCTGCTGGGCGGGCTGACCGTTCCTCCCCCGGTCGACGACACCGGCGCCGCCAAGCTGTGGGTCGTCTCGCGGGCGCTGCGGGTGCGGCGCGACCGGCCGGAGCTGTTCACGGCGTACCGTCGGGTCGCGGTGCACGGCCCGGCGGCGGAGCACGCGGTGGCCTTCGACCGCGGCGGCGCGGTGACGGTGGCGACGCGGCTGCCGGTGCGGCTGTCGCGGCGGGGTGGGTGGGCGGACACCGTCGTGGAGCTGCCGGGCGGACTGGTCGACGTCCTGACCGGGCGGCCGTACGGTGGGACGGTGCCGCTCGCGACGCTGCTCGCCACCTATCCTGTCGCGCTGCTCGCCCCACCCGCATGACGACGTTCCTGGTCTGGGCCCCGGCCGCCCGCCGCGTGCAGCTGCGGGCCGGGCGCCGTTCGGCCCGGGCGGTGCGGGCGCCGGGCGGGTGGTGGACGGCGCACGCGCCGGCGCCGCCGGGCACCGACTACGGCTGGCAGCTCGACGACTCCCCCGACGTGCTGCCCGACCCACGCGCCGCCTGGCTGCCGCACGGCGTCGAGGGCCGGGCCCGGGTGTACGACCACGCCGCGTTCGAGTGGACCGACGCCGCCTGGACCGGCCGCCCGCTGGCCGGCGCCGTCCTGTACGAACTGCACGTCGGCACGTTCAGCCCGGAGGGCACCTTCGACGGCGCCATCGGCCGGCTCGACCACCTGACTCGCCTGGGCGTCACGCACGTCGAGGTGCTGCCGGTCAACGCGCTGGCCGGCGAGTGGAACTGGGGCTACGACGGCGTCGGCTGGTTCGCCGTGCACCAGCCGCTGGGCGGGCCGGACGGCTTCAAGCGGTTCGTCGACGCCTGCCACGCCCGCGGCCTGGCCGTGCTGCTGGACGTCGTCTACAACCACGTCGGCCCCAGCGGCAACCACCTGCCCCGGTTCGGTCCGTACCTCACCGACGGCGCCGGCACCGCGTGGGGCGACGTCGTCAACCTCGGCGAGCCGTCGGTGCGCCGCTACGTCATCGACAACGCGCTCATGTGGCTGCGCGACTACCACCTCGACGGCCTGCGGCTCGACGCCGTCCACGCGCTGGTCGACCCGCTGGCCGGGCGCGGTCACCCGCACCTGCTGGCGGAGCTGTCGGCGGCGGTCGAGCGGCTCTCCGGCGAGCTGGGCCGGCCGCTGCCGCTGATCGCGGAGTCCGACCTCAACGACCCGATCCTGATCGAGCCGCGCGCCGACGGCGGGTACGGCCTGGACGGCCAGTGGGACGACGACGTCCACCACGCGCTGCACGCGCTGCTCACCGGCGAGCGGCAGGGCTACTACGCCGACTTCGGCTCGCTGACGGTGCTGGCCAAGGTCGTGCGCGACGCGTTCCTGCACGACGGCCGGTTCTCATCGTTCCGCGGCCGCCCGCACGGCCGGCCGATCGATCGCGCCCGCACGCCCGGCCACCGCTTCGTCGTCTGCCTGCAGAACCACGACCAGGTCGGCAACCGCGCCGCGGGCGAGCGACTCACCGAGCTGACCACGCCCGCCCGGCAGCGCATCGGGGCCGTGCTGCTGCTGACGCTGCCGTTCACCCCGATGCTCTGGATGGGTGAGGAGTGGGCGGCGTCCACCCGCTGGCCGTACTTCACCTCGCACCCCGACCCGGTGCTGGCGGCCGCCATCGGGCCGGGACGGCTGGCCGAGTTCGAGCGGCACGGCTGGGACACGTCGTCGATGCTCGACCCGCAGGACCCGGCCGCGTTCCGCACCGCCCGGCTGGACTGGACCGAGCCGGAGCGGCCGGAGCACGCGCGGATGCTGGAGCTCTACCGGCGGCTGATCGCGCTGCGGGCGGCCGAGCCCGAGCTGCGCGACGGCGACCTCACCGCCGTCGCGTCCGGATTCGACGAGGCGGCCGGCTGGTTCGTGCTGCACCGGGGCGCGCTGCGGGTGGCGGTCAACCTCGCCGGCGAGCCGCGGCGGGTGCCGCTGTCCGGCCCGGCCGGCCAGTTGCTGCTGGCCACCGGCCCGGTGGCGCTCGACGGCGCCGTGGCCGAGCTGGGCGCCGAGACCGCCGCCGTCGTCAGGACGGCGTCAGGCCACCCCCTAGCCACTCCCGCAGCGTGACGGCGTCGCGGACCAGCGCCTCGGGGTCGTCGCCGGGGACGAACTCGAGCAGCGCGTACCGTTCGGCGTCGTCGCGGCCGGCCAGCGTGCCCAGCACCGGCGTCCACAGCGCCGCGCCGTCGGCCAGCGGCAGGCGTTCGCCGGCGGCCGTCCAGGTGAACACGTGCACCGTCACCAGGCCCGGCAGCAGCGCCGTGGCCTCGCGCAGCGCGTCGTCCGGGTGCTGGCCGAGCCGCGGCTGCCAGTACGGCCGCAGCCCCGGGTGGTCCGCCGCGGCGTAGAGCTCGAGCGCGGACTCCAGCGTGTCGGTGAGCGTGTTCGGGTGGTGCTCAACGGCGATCTCGACGCCCTCGCCCCCGGCCAGGCCGGCGATGCGGCGCAGGTCGGCGGCGACGCGGCCGCGGTGCTCCGCCGTCGCCTCGGCCGAGCCGAGCGTCCCGGCCCAGACCCGGATGCGCGGCGCACCCAGCGCGACCGCCGAGCGCAGCACGTCGTCGAACTCCCCCGGTTCGTGGTCGCCGGCGCGGTAGTACGAGCCGTACGCGACCACCCGGACGCCGTGGTCGGCGCTGGCCGCCGCCGTGCGCTCCGCCGCCGCGACGTCGCCCACCGGGACGTGCACGTCGCCGCCCCACTCGACCGCCGTCAGCCCGGCCCGGCCCATGACGCCGAGCACGTCGTCGACGCCGAGCTGGCGGAACGTGATGGACACCAGGCCCGTCTGCACCGTCACGCCTGCACCACCAGGTCGGCGCGGCGCACCTCGTGCTCCAGCGGCCGGCCGGCGGCGAACCGCTCCAGCTCGTCCAGCGCCAGCGCGGTGAGCCGGCGGCACTCGGTGCCCAGGGCGCCCGCGACGTGCGGCGTCAGCACGACGTTGGGCAGCCGGTACAGCGGCGAGTCGGGCGGCAGCGGCTCCGGATCGGTGACGTCGAGGACGGCGTCGAGCCGGCCGCGCTCGCACTCGGCGGTCAGTGCGGCGTGGTCGACCAGCGCGCCGCGGGCGGTGTTGATCAGCGTGGCGCCGTCCTTCATCAGCGCACATCGACGCGCGTCGATGAGGCGACGGGTCTCCGGCAGCGACGGCGCGTGCAGCGTGACGACGTCGGCCCGGGCCAGCAGGTCGTCCAGCTCGGCCGGCTGAGCGCCCGCGGCGGCCACCTCGGCCGGGTCGGCGTACGGGTCGGCCACCAGGACCGTCAGCTCGAACGGGCGGAGCAGCTCGGCCACCCGGCGGCCGATGCGGGAGAACCCGACGACGCCGACGACCCGCCGGTAGTTCGACGCACCCGAGATGTCGTCGCGCCAGCCCAGCTCGCCGGGGTGGGCCCGGAACCCGGCGGCGAAGCGCGGCACCCGCTTCCCCGCGGCGAGGATGGCGGCCAGCGTGTACTCCGCCACCGGGACGGCGTTGGCCGCGGCCGCCGTGGTGACCACCAGCCCGCGCTCCCAGCAGGCGTCGGTGACGTGGTGCTTCACCGAGCCCGCGGCGTGGAACGCGGCCCGCAGCCGGGGCGCGCCGGCCAGCACGTCCTCGTCGAGCGGCGGGCAGCCCCACGACGTGACCAGCACGTCGGCCTGCCCGAGCGCCGACCGCACGGCGGGGTCGGCGAACGTCGCCACCGGACCCGGCAGCACCAGGTCGGCCAGCTTCTCCAGCCGCGCCCGCAACTCGTCGTCGAACAGGTCGCGGTACGCGGTGTCGGACATGACCAGCATGGCGCTGACCCGCTCAGTCGTCATGCCCCCAGGGTAAGCGCTTGCTCGACCCGGCCCGACAGCGGTTTGTGCGCGATCTGCCAGCGGCCGCCGGCACGCTGCCGCCATGACGTATGCGATCCGGACAGAAGGACTGGTCAAACGGTTCGGCGACACCACGGCGCTGGCCGGCGTCGACCTCGGCGCCGCGCCCGGCACCGTGCTGGGCGTGCTCGGCCCGAACGGCGCCGGCAAGACCACGGCGGTGCGGATCCTCGCCACCCTGGTGCGGCCGGACGCCGGGCGGGCGCTCGTCGACGGGCTCGACGTGACCCGCGACGGCGACGCCGTCCGCCGCCGCATCGGGCTGACCGGCCAGTACGCCTCGGTCGACGAGGACCTCACCGGCCGGGAGAACCTGGTGCTGTTCGGCCGGCTGCTGGACCTGCGCCGGGCCGACGCCCGGCGGCGGGCGGACGAGCTGCTGGCCCGGTTCGAGCTGACCGAGGCCGGCGGGCGCCGGGTGTCGACGTACTCCGGCGGGATGCGCCGGCGCCTCGACCTCGCCGCCAGCATGGTCGCGCGGCCGCGCGTCGTGTTCCTCGACGAGCCCACCACCGGCCTGGACCCCGGCAAGCGCGAGGACGTGTGGCGGATGATCCGGTCCATGACGGCCGACGGCGGCACCGTGCTGCTGACCACGCAGTATCTGGAGGAGGCCGACGCGCTGGCCGACGAGATCTCCGTCCTCGACCACGGGACGGTGATCGCGCACGGCACCCCGACCGAGCTGAAGCGGATCGTCGGCGGCCAGACGCTGGCCGTCCGCCCGGCCGACCCCGCCCGGGTGCCCGACGCCGCCGCCCTGCTGGAGCGGGTGGCCGGGCGCGCCCCCGACCTCTCGGGCGGGCTGCTCACCGCCTCCGTCGACGGCGACGACGTGCTGGCCGCGGTGGTGCCCGCGCTGGCCGGCTCCGGGATCGCCGTCACCGAACTGGCGCTGCGGCTGCCCAGCCTCGACGAGGTGTTCTTCGCCCTCACCGGCCGGACGGAGGTGGCCGCATGACGACGCTCGCCCGGCACGCCGTCGTCCTGGCCGGACGGGGCCTGACGAAGGCCCGCCGCAACCCCGGCGTGTTCCTCGACGCCATCTTCCTGCCGGTCGTCTTCCTGCTGTTGTTCGTCTACCTGTTCGGCGGCGCCGTCGCCGGGTCGACCCAGGACTACCTGCAGTACGTGTTCCCCGGCGTGCTGGTGATGACGGCGATCCTGGCCGGCCTCACGTCCACCGGGCTGAGCATCAACCTGGACATCAAGAAGGGCGTGTTCGACCGGTTCCGCAGCCTGCCGATCCCGCGGTCGGCGCCACTGCTGGGCACGGTGCTCGGCGACGTCGTCCGGTACGTCGTGGCGGTGGCGACGCTGTTCGCGCTCGGCCTCGCCCTGGGCTTCCGGCCGACGGAGGGCCTGGCGCCGACGCTCGCGGCCGCCGGGCTGGCGATCGTCTTCGGCTTCGCGCTGAGCTGGGTGAACGTGCTGATCGGCGTGGTGGTGAAGGAGGAGACGCTGGTGACGTCGGTGGCGTTCCTCGGCATCTTCCCGCTGGCGTTCGGCACCGACATGGTCGCGCCGTCCGACACGCTGCCCGGCTGGCTGCAGGCCTGGGCCGACGTCAACCCCGTCAGCCAGGCGATGGACGCGGCGAGCGGGCTGCTGCTGGGCGGTCCGGTGCGCGACGCGGTGCTGGCGACGCTGGCGTGGTCGGCCGGGTTCCTCGCGGTGTTCGTCCCGCTGGCGGTGCGGGCCTACCGCCGCCGCGCGTAGCCGGTGATCAGCGCGTCCGCGTCCGGGCCGGACAGTGACCGGCCGCGCTCGTAGGCCGTCGCGAACCGGTCGTCGCCCAGCTCGTCGCGGAGCCGGGCGGTGAGCCGGATGACGTCGGGGTTGAGGCCGTCGGCGGCGCCGCGCAGCGCGTGCGCGGCGCCCAGCACCTCCGCGGCCTCGTCCGGTGCGCCGGCTCCGTGCCGCAGCGCGGCCGCGGCGACGCCGACCGCCGCCACCAGCGGCAGGTCCTTGATGTGCCCGGCCGCCCCGGCCGCCGCCGTCAACTCCCGGACGGCGGCGTCGCCGTCGCCCGCGGCCACCGCGAGCTGAGCGGCGGAGGTGCCCAGGATCGCGACGAACATCGGCTCGCCGGACTCCGCGACGTGCGCCGCCGCCTCGCCGTACCAGCGGCCGGCGCCGCCGAGGTCGCCGTCGAGCCGGTCGAGGTCGCCGAGCAGCACCCGGACCAGCACGACGCAGTGCACCGACGACGCCGCGGCCAGCCCGGCCAGGCCGAGCAGCTCGGCCCGGGCCCGCTCCGGCGCGCCGGTCCAGGCGTGCAGCTGGGCCAGCCAGGCGCGCTGCTCGATCACCTCGTCGGCCGGGTCGAGCCGCCGGCGCAGCGCGATCGCCCGCTCCAGCGCGTCGGCCGCCGTCGCGTCGGCGAACATCGTCCGCATCAGCGCCAGGAACGTCAGCGCCGTCGACTCACCCCAGAGGTCGCCGGCGGCGCGGTAGGCCGTCGCCGCCGCGTCGAGGTCGGCGATCGCCGCGGGCATCTCGCCGCTGGTCCCGCCGAGCATCGAGCGGACCAGCAGCAGCCCGCCCCGGGTCCAGTCGCCGGCGCCGGGCAGCAGGCGGTCGGCCGCGGCCACGCCGGCGTCGGTCTCGTCGGCCAGCAGCGCCAGCAGCGGGTCGAGCAGCGCGAGGACGGGGTGCCCGGCCGCCGGCGCCGCGGCGGCCCAGTCGCGCAACGGCCCGATGATCGCCAACGCCTCCGGGTTGTGCCCGCCGAGCAGCGCGTTGAACACGTAGTACGCGACGACGACGGCGCGGCGCTCCGGGTCGGCCGGCCCGGCGAGGTCGAGCAGCCGGCGCAGCCGGTGGGTGGTGCTCGTGTGGTCCGACGACACCGTCCAGTAGGGCGCCAGCGCGGCGCCCAGGCGGACCGCGGCCGCCGGGTCGGTGGCGACAGCCAGCTGCACCGCCGCGCGCAGGTTCTCCCACTCACCGCGCAACAACGCCAGCCGGCGCGGCTGGTCCGCCGACCGCAGCCCCGGTTCGGCCCGCTCGGTCAGTTCCAGCACCGACGCCACCAGCGCGGCCTCGGCGGCGGGCCGGTCGCCGGACGCCGTCAGCCGGGCCAGCGCGAACTCGCGGATCGTCTCCAGCATGCGGTAGTGCGGCTCCGGGCCGTCGTCGGCGAGCTGCAGCAGCGACTTGTCGACCAGCGCGGCGAGCAGCTCCGGCGCGTCCGGCCCGGCCTGCGCGGCCGCCGTCGCCGGCGTCACGATGGGCACGACGCCGAGCCGCTCGAGCAGCGTCCGCTCCGGCTCGGTCAGCAGCTCCCAGCTCCACGCGACGAGGTCGCGCAGCGTGCGGTGGCGCTGCTCGGCGGTGCGGGCCCCGCGGGTCAGCACGCCGAAGCGGTCGCCGAGCCGGCTGGTCAGCTCGGCCAGCGGCAGCGACCGCAGCCGGGCCGCCGCCAGCTCGATCGCCAGCGGCAGCCCGTCGAGGCGGCGGCACAGCTCCGCGACGAGCTCAGGGTCGAGGTCGGCGCCGGGCCGGATGTCGCGGGCCCGCTCGGTGAACAGCCGGACGGCGTCGGCCTCGGCCAGCGGGCGCACCTCGTAGAGCGCCTCGCCGGGCAGCCGCAGCGGCTCGCGGCTGGTCGTCAGCACCCGCAGCCGCGGGCAGCGCGCCAGCAGCTCGCCGGCCAGCGCGGCGGCCGCGTCGACGAGGTGCTCGCAGTTGTCCAGCAGCAGCAGCGTCTCGCCGCCACCGAGCGTCTCGACCAGGCGTTCGATGGCGGTGCGCTCGGGCGACTCGGCGGTGCCCGGCGCGGCCTGCGCCAGCAGCGCGTCGGCGGCGGCCGTCGCCACGTCGTCCTGTCCGGTGACCGCGGCCAGCTCGACCAGCCGGACCGGCGTCGGCAGCGTCGCCGCGGCCGCGACCGCCAGCCGGGTCTTGCCCGCGCCGCCCGGCCCGGTCAACGTCACCAGCCGGGCCCGGCCGAGCGCCTTCGCCACCCCGGCGAGGTCGTCGTCGCGGCCGATCAGCGAGGTCAGCGGGACCGGCAGCGCCGGGGCCGGTCTGGGCGCCGGTTCGTCGTCGCGCAGGGCGGCCCGGTGGGCGGCGCGCAGCTCCTGGCCCGGGTCGGCGCCGAGCTGCCCGGCCAGCAGCGCGCGGGCGTCCTCGAACGCGGCCAGCGCCTCGGCCCGGCGCCCGGCCGCGACCAGCGCCTGCACGTGCAGCGCCCGGAGCCGTTCGCGCAGCGGCTGCTCGGCGACGAGCGCCCGCAGTCGCACCGCGACGTCGGCGGGTGCTGCTCCCCCGGCGAGCTCGGCCTCGGCGAGGTCCTCGGCCGCCGCCAGCCGCAGTTCGTCCAGCCGCGCGACGACCGGGCCGGCCACCGCCGCGCCGTCGAGGTCGGCGAGGGGGCGGCCGCGCCACAGTGCGAGCGCCTCGCTCAGCGCCGTCGTCGCGTCGGCCGGGTCGCCCGCCCGCAGGCGGTCGCGTCCGGTCCGCGCCAGCCGCTCGAACCGCCCCGCGTCGACGTCGTCGGCCGTCAGGTCCAGCTGGTAGCCGCCGGCCAGTTGCCGCACCCGCGTCCCGTCCGGCAGCAGCCGGCGCAGCCGCGACACCAGCGTCTGCACCGCGTTGACGGGATCGCCCGGCGGATCGTCCGGCCACACCGCGTCGACCAGGGCCCGCACCCCGACGACGGCGCCAGGGTCGAGCGCCAGCCGGGTCAGCAGCGCCCGCAACCGCGCCCCGCCCACCGCGATGACCGTGTCGCCGTCGCTCAGCCGGACCGGCCCGAGAATGCCCACCTGCACGGACCCAGCCTGTCACGACCGTCAGCGGACCACCCGGAAGGTCAGGTGCGTGACGCCGGGCGCCTCGACCACGCGCACCCGTTCCAGGGCCTGCGACTCGGGCCACGCGTGGAAGAACGGCGTGCCGCCGCCCAGCAGGACGGGCACCTGGTGCAGCGTCACCTCGTCCAGCAGGCCGGCGGCCAGCGCCGCCGCCGTGACGCCGGTGCCCATGAGGCCGACGTCGAGGTCGCCCGCGAGCTCGGCCGCCCGGGCGACCGCCTCCTCGATGCCGCCCGCGACGGTCTGCGCCGCGGACGCCTCGGGGACCGGCCGGTGGGTCAGCACGACCAGCGGGGCCGTCGGGTGCGGACTGCCGCCGCCGAAGCCGCCCGAGTGGTCGTACGTGGTGCGGCCGCAGATCACCGCGCCGTCGCGGCTCGCGAGGTCGTCGAACACCGCGGCGCTCGGCGCGGACAGCCGGAAACCGTCGAACACCCGGCTGGGCACGTCGCCGTCGAAGTACCAGTCGAACAGCCGCTGCCCGCCGCGGCCGAGCGCCTGCTCCGGGCTCGGGTCGGGGCCGGTGACGTAGCCGTCGACGGACACGGACAGGGCTGTGAAGACGCTCATCGTCGGGTCCTCTCGGGGTGCGGGTCGGGTCAGGCGCGGATCGCCTGCGGGAAGTCGAAGAAGCCGCCCGGGTCGTACGCGGCCTTGACCCGGCGGAGTCGGGCGAGGTTCGGCCCGTGGTAGGCCCGCAGCGGATCGTCCAGCCGCGGGTCGGGGAAGTTCGGGTAGACGCCGCCGGTCCCCCACGGGTGCGCCGCCGCCCAGGACCGGTCCAGCCAGCCGGCCGGATCGGGGCCGGTGACGGCGTGCTTGACCAGGAACCGCGCGTCCCGGTGGGCGAAGGCCGTCGCGCCGACCGGCACGCGGGTGTAGGCGCCGCCCCACGGGCTGACGTCGAGCTCGCGCGTCTCGCCCGCGACCCGGTCCCGCGCCAGGCCGTCCACCAGCGCCGCGACGGCCTCGGCCGGGAGCGCCCGGGCGACGTACTCCGAGCGGCTGAGCGGACGGTGCTCCGGCGCCGGCCCGGCCATCCGCGCGCCGAGGTCGGCCAGGTGCTGCTTGGTGGCGGCGTACGGACGGGTCGCGACGTCTGTGGTCGCGGGCCGCGTGCCGACCTGTGCGGTGAGCCGCGCGAGCAGCGCGGCCGTCTCCGGCTCGGCGCCGAGCAGCGTCCCGAACACGTTCACGACCGGCGGCCGGCCGGGGTCGGGGCCGCCCACCAGCAGCAGGCTCGCGGCCAGCTCGTCCGGTCCGTCCGGCGACCACTCCTGCCACGCGGCGAGCACCGCGGCCGCCGCAGCGCCGGGCCAGGTGAGGTGGAACGCGGTCACCTCCGGCTCCGGCACGGCCCGGAAGATCAGCTCCGTCACGACGCCGAACTGGCCGCCGCCCGCGCCGCGCAGCGCCCAGAACAGGTCGGCGTCGTGCTCCTCGTCGCAGTCGACGACCCGGCCGCCGGCCAGCACGACCCGGGCCGCCGTCAGCCGGTCGGCCGTCAGCCCGTACCGCCGCCCGAGCACGCCGAATCCGCCGCCCAGGGTGAGTCCGGCGATGCCGACCGTCGGGCCGCAGCCGGCGGGCAGCGTCATCCCGTGACGGGCCAGCTCGGCGTAGAGCTCGCCCAGCCGGACACCGGCGCCGACCGTGACGCGGTCGCCGGCCACCGTCACCGTCCGCATCGGACGCACGTCGACGACCACGCCCGGCGTCCACGAGCGGCCGGCGAAGCAGTGGCCGCCGCTGCGCGGGACCGCCGGCACGCCGTGCCGCCGGGCGAGGTCGATCGCCCCGGCGACGTCCGCGGCGGACCGGCAGCCGACGACGGCCAGCGGGCGGGGCTCGGCTCCGGCGGTGGTGGTCATGGCGGCGACGCTACGCCCGGCGCACCCGCCGTTCTTGAACGAAACGGCCAGCCAGCAGCGGGGTGTACGACGCCGCGTGGTCGTGGCCGCAGCCGCAGGCCTCCTGGGTGTCGCGGAGGAACGTCCGCGGGGTCGCCCCGGTCAGGCGGACGCACTCGCGGGTCAGGTGCGCCTGGTCGGCGTAGCCGGCGTCGGCGGCGAGCCGGGCCAGGCCGCCGCCCGCGGGGTCGCGCCCGTCGGCGAGCGCCGACTGCGTCCGGGCCAGGAAGCCCTGGAACCGCAGCATCCGCTGCAGCGTCTTCGGCCCGACGCCAATGGCGGCGAGGCAGTGCCGGCGCAACGCCCGCTCGGAGACGTGCAGCGTGGTGCCGACGTCGCGCACCTCCGCCGCGTGCCAGGGCATCAGCCGGCGCACGGCCTCGGCGATCAGCGGGTCCGGCCCGGTGACGCCGGCGCGCGCGGCGGCCGCCGTCACCAGCTCCTCCAGCACCTCCACCGCCGCCTCGCCGGTGGTCGCCGCGGCCAGGCGCTCGCCGGCCGCCGCTGCCGCCGTCCCCCACACGTCGGCGGCGCCGACCCGGAGGTCGGTGAGCTCCGACGCCGGCAGCC
The DNA here is from genome assembly GCF_900106035.1 of Jiangella alba. Lineage (GTDB taxonomy): Bacteria > Actinomycetota > Actinomycetes > Jiangellales > Jiangellaceae > Jiangella > Jiangella alba. The sequence goes on along the minus strand of NZ_FNUC01000003.1, from coordinate 2,397,636 downwards.
CGAGCACGGCCGCGGCGGCGCCCGGCCGGAACCGCAGCCCGACGACGGTGCTGCCTGGCGGGATCACGTCGGCCCGCGGCCCCGTGAGCGGGCCGGACAGCTGGGGCGCCGCGCCCACCCGGCACACCAGCTCGACGGCGCCGGACGGGATGTCGCGCTGCACGTAGGCCGGCGAGCCGGGCGCGACGCGCTGCACCCAGGTGGTCGTGAGGAGCCCGGCCAGCCGTCGTCGCGGCGGCCGTTCACGGTAGGTCTGGCCGACCATGGGGACGAGTCTCGCAGACATCGTTGACGTTGTCCCTGGGGCAAGGCCTAGCGTGCCGTACGTGGAGGACGCGCGGCTGACCGTCGGCCAGGTGGCCCGGCTGGCCGGGGTCACCCCGAAGACGCTGCGGCACTACGACCGCCTCGGGGTGCTCCGGCCGGCCGAGGTCGACCCCGTGACCGGGCTACCGGTGGTACCGGCCGGCGCAGGTCGAGCAGGTGCGGCTGGTGCGCCGGCTGCGCGCGCTCGAGCTGCCGCTGGAGGACGTCCGCCGGCTGCTGGAGCTGGTCGGCGACCGCGACGCGTTCCGGTCCGCGCTGGCCGAGCACCGCCGCCGCATCGACGCGCGCGTGACCCGGCTGCGCGGCATCCTGCACACGATCGACCACGCGCTGACCGACGAGGAGTGGACCATGAGCACACCCGCGGCGCCCGTCGCCGGCCCCGAGCTGCACCGCCGGCTCGGCGCCGACCTGTTCAACGACACCTGGCGGCTGATGGAGCTGGAGGACCGCTCGCCCGCCGACGACGTCCTGATGATCCACCAGGCGCACGCGTCGGCCTACCACTGGCTCCAGGCCGGCACGCCGAACAACGTCGCCCGCAGCCACTGGCTGTGCTCCCGGGTCTACTGCGTCGTCGGGCGGGCCGAGCCGGCGCTGTTCCACGCCCGCCTGGTGCTGTCGACCTGCCAGGAGCACGGCATCGGCGACTGGGACCTCGCCTTCGCCTACGAGGCGCTGGGCCGCGCGTACGCCGTCGCCGGCGACCACGACGAGGCCCGGCGCCACGTCGAGCAGGCCCGCCTGGCCAGCGCCGCCATCAGCACCGACGAGGACCGCGAGCTGCTGCTCGGCGACCTGGAGACGATCCCGACCGCCGGGTGAGCGCGTCACACCCGGCGCACCACGTGCAGCAGGTACTCGTCGCGGTGCAGCGGGTCGTGGTCGGTGCGGGGACGCTCCGGCGGCGGGCCGGGCACCGGCTGGTAGCGGTCGAACCGGGTCTCCAGGACGCCCTCGCCGCGGGTCAGCGCCGGTAGCTGCTGCTGCAGCTCGTGCGCGTGCGCCGCGGGGAGGTCGCCCGCCAGCAGGTAGCCGGACGCCGTCGGTGCCGGTGCGCCCGGCACCGCCCGCAGCCGGGCCAGCGCCGGCAGCACCTGGCCGAGGCAGTCGGCCGGCAGCTCCAGCTCGAACCGGTGCACCGGCTCCTGGACCCGCGTCCCCGCCCGTGCCAGCGCCGTCATCAGCACCAGCGGCGTCAGCAGCCGGAAGTCGCCCGCGGTGCTCGACATGCTCTTGTCGAACGTGGCGTGCGAGTGGCTCTGCCGCGGCCAGTACTGCGACCGGACCAGCGTCACCCGGCAGTCGGGCACGTCCCAGCCGTGCAGGCCCTGCCGCAGCGTCTCGTGGACGGTCTCGTCGATCGCCCGCAGGAACGCCGGCGGCAGCGAGCCCAGCTCGATCTCGATGCCGAACGTCACCCCGTCCCGGTCCGGCGCCGGATCGACCCGCAGCCCGACGCCGGCGAGGAACGGGTTGCCGTCCTGCTGGATCAGCTCGACCGCCTCGCCGGTGCCGGTGACCCGCTCGACGTGGATGGTGGTGGACTCGCGGAAGTCGACGCCGATGCCGTACTCGGCCTCGAGGGTCGCCTGGACGACCTCCTTCTGCACCTCGCCGTAGAGCGACACCGACACCTCCCGCCGCAGGTCGTCCTGGCGCAGGTCGATCAGCGGGTCCTGCTCGGCCAGCTGGGCCAGCGCCGCGTGCAGGGCGCCGCGGTCGCGGGCCCGCCGCGGCACGACGACGGTCTCGAGCGTCGGCGGCGCGAAGTGCGGTTGCGCCGCGTCGCCGGCGTGCGCGTCGCCGGCCTCCGCCTTGGCGAGGTGGTCTCCGACGCGCACCCCACCCAGGCCCCAGACCTTGGCGATGCGCCCGGCCGACACCTCCGTGCCCGGCCGCGCGCCGCCGTCGTCGAAGACGCTGATGGCGGTGACCTTGCCGGCCGCCAGCCGGTCGCGGGTGCGCAGCGTGCCGGCCGCCATGCGGACGTAGGCGATCTTCTCGCCGGCCGGGCCGCGCTCGACCTTGAACACGCTGCCCTCCGGCGGGCCGCCCGCGCCGTCGTCCGACACCGGCGTGGACGGCAGCAGCCGCACGATGCCCGCCGTCAGCTCGTCGATGCCCGCGCCCGTGATGGCCGAGCCCGCGAACACCGGGTGCACCCGCGCCGACCGCGACTGCCGGGCCAGCGAGCGCAGCAGCCGCCGGTGCGTGACGCCGTCCGGATGCTCCACGTAGTCCGCGAGCAGCGCGTCGTCGCCGTCGGCCAGCGTCTCGGCCAGCCGGGCGCCGAACCCGTCGTCGGCCTCGGTGAACGTCCTGAACGCCGCGTCCCTCGTGCCCTGCCGCACGGCGCCGCCCAGCGGCACCACCCGCGGCGTCAGCCTGATCGCGAGCTGCCCCGTCACGGCGTCGAGGTCGGCGCCCGCGCGGTCGAGCTTGTTGACGAAGATCAGCGTCGGGATGCGGAGACGGCGCAGCGTGCGCATGAGCACCCGCGTCTGCGCCTGCACCCCCTCGACCGCCGACACGACCAGCACGGCGCCGTCGAGCACACTGAGCACCCGCTCGACCTCGGCGATGAAGTCGGGGTGGCCGGGCGTGTCGATGAGGTTGACCGCGGTGTCGCCGACGGTGAACGCGACGACCGCGGACCTGATGGTGATGCCGCGCTGACGTTCCAGCGCGAGCGAATCGGTCTGTGTGCTCCCCGCGTCGACACTGCCGACCTCGTCGATGACCCCGGCCGCGTACAGCAGCCGCTCGGTCAGACTGGTCTTTCCGGCGTCGATGTGCGCGAGGATGCCCAGGTTGAGCGTACGCACGTGAGCTTCGAGTCCCTTGCTCGGACGAATGGAGTCGCTGGGGTGGACCCGAAAGCTCGGCGCATGCCGCTCTCCCTTCTCGCTCGTTGGTGCCGCCAGTCGATCACCTGCCGGTCGGCGGGGGCAACTGGTTTTCCGCGAGTTGATCTTGGTTGGTGGTCGGCGTAAGATCATTTACATGTTCGAAGAAGCGCTGCTGCCAGAGCCGTCGCCGGGTGTCGACCCGGTGGCGAGTGCTGCGGTGGGCGGCGTGACGGCGCCCGCGGCAGGTGTCGTGACGGGGTCCGCGGCGGGTGGCGTGACGGTGCCCCCGGCAGGTGGCGTGCCGGTGCCCGCAGCAGGTGGCGTGCCGGTGCCCGCGGCGGGCGACCCGGTGGTCCCGGCCCTGGGTGACCCGGCGGTTCCAGCCCCGGGTGACCCGGTGGGACCGGCCCCGGGCGGCCCGGCGGTTCCAGCCCTGGGTGACCCGGCGGTTCCAGCCCCGGGCGACCCGGTGGGACCGGCGCTGGCCGCCGCGCTGGCCGCGTTCGACCCCGGCGCGGCTGACAGTTACGACCTCGTCGAGGCCGCGGCCGCCTGGGCCCGGTTGTCCGCCTGGGTCGCCGCCGGCCACGCGGCCGTCCTGGCCGAGCTCGCGACCCGGGCCGAGCTGCGCCCTCACCCCACCGGCTACCGCTCGGTCAACCCCGTCACCAACACCGCGGTCGAGATCGCCGGACGCTGCCACCTCACCACCCGGCAGGCCGAGAACGAGGTCGGGCACTCCCTGCAACTGGTCGAGGACTTCCCCGGCACCCACCAGGCGCTGGCGGCGGGGCTCATCGACCTTCGCCGTGCCCGCGTCATCACCGACGAGCTCGGCGGCCAGGAGCCGGCCATACGCGCCCGGGTCGAGGCCGCTGTGCTTCCCCACGCGGCCACCATGGACACCGTCGCACTGCGCAAACTGGTCAAGCGGGTCCTGCACGAGCTCGCCCCGGTCGAGATGGCCGAGCGGCACCGCCTCGCCCGCGACACCCGCTACGTCGCCGTCACGCCCGCCACCGACGGCATGGCGTTCCTCGAGGCGCTCCTGCCCGCCGAGGACGCCACCGCGCTCCACACCGCGCTCAAGGCCGCGGCCGCCGACGCCCGCCGCGCCGACGCCGCCGCCGGCGCGCCCGCCCGCACCGCCGACCAACGCCGCGCCGACGCACTCGCCGACCTCGGCTGGGCCGCGCTCGCCGCCTGCGCCCACGGGGCGGCGCCAGACGCGCCGACGAGCGCTGGCAGCACCGCCACCGTTGGCCACCGCACAGCCCAGACCTGCCACGCAGGCACCGGCCGCCCCACGGCTGCCGACCCCGCCACCACCGTCGCGGTCGCGCCCGGCCCCGCCGACCGGTGCACGGCCACGCCCGACACGACCCGCCACGCGTCGGCGCCGGACGCGCCGACGAGGGCTGGCAGCACCGCGACCGTCGGCCACAACGCAGCCCGCATGTCGGCGCCGGACGGGTCGACGGCTGCCGACCAGCCCACCGCCGCCCACCAGCCCACCGCCGCCCACCAGCCCGCCGCCGCCGGCCGGCCCACGACGGCCGGCCAAAGTGACCGTGCGTCCACGCGCTCATTCCCCGGCGAGGCGAGGCCGCGGCAGCGACCCATCGCCGTGCACGTGACCATCCCGTTCTCCACCCTCGCCGGCCTCACCGACGAACCCGGCGACCTCGACGGCTACGGGACCATCCCCGCCACGACCGCCCGGGAGCTCGCGGCCGCCGGGGTCTGGACGTGGCTGCGCACCGAACCCGGCACCGGGCAACTGCTCGAGCACGGCCGCGCGCGGTACCGTCCCACCCGGGCGCTCGCCGACTTCGTCGTGGCCCGCGACCGCACCTGCCGGGCGCCCGGATGCCACCGGCCGGCGCACACCACCGACCTCGATCACGTGGTCCCCTTCGCGTCCGGCGGCGTCACGTCGCCGGGCAATCTGCAGGCCCTGTGCAACACGCACCATCTGCTCAAGCACCAGGGGCACTGGACCGTCGTCCGGGGCTCGGACGGCAGCACGCGATGGCGCAGCCCCACCGGACACCGCTACACCCGCCGGCCGGAGCATTGTCACGGTTCGAGGTGGGACACCGTCGCGGACACCGGATGACCTCATTCGGGCCTACGGTGCTGACATGCACCAGCGACTCGACGGGCGGCGGCTGAACCGGGCGACGCTCGCGCGGCAGCACCTGCTCGGCCGCACCGGCCGAAGGGCGCTGGACGTCGTCCGCGATGTGGTGGGGCTGCAGGGCCAGGATCCGGATCCTCCGTACGTCATGCTGTGGGACCGCGTCGACGGCTTCAGCGTCGGGCAGTTGACCGCGCTGCAGCTGGACCGCAGCGTGGTGCGGGCGACCCTGTTCCGCGGCACGCTGCACCTCGTCGCCACCGACGACTACCTGTGGCTGCGGCCCATGCTGCAGCCGATGCTGGAACGCTGGCAGCGCGGTGCCTGGGGCAAGGCCCTCGACGGCGTCGACGCGGCGGAGCTGGCGAAGGTGGCCGAGCAGCTGCTCGACGACGGGCGGCTCACCCGGCCGCGGCTGAGCCGGGCGCTGGCCGCCCGCTGGCCCGAGCACAACCCGACGGCGCTGGCGCGGTCGGTGCAGGGGCTGCTGCCGGTCGTGCACCCGCCGCCGGACGGACTGTGGCACCGGCACGGCCCGGCGCACATCGCGCTGGCCGCCAGCTGGCTCGGCCGGCCGCTGTCCCCCGGTGTGCCGCCGACCACGCTGATCCGCCGCTACCTCGCCGCGTTCGGCCCCGCCACCGTCAAGGACGTCCAGGCGTGGAGCGGGCTGACCCGGCTGCGCGAGGTCGTCGAGGCGATGCGACCGGAGCTGGTGACGTTCGCCGGGCCGCAGGGCGAGGAACTGGTCGACCTCCCCGACGCGCCGCGGCCCGACCCGGACACGCCGGCGCCGGTCCGGCTGCTCGCGCTGGCCGACAACGTCGTGCTCGGCTACGCCGACCGCAGCCGCCTGGTCGGTCCCGACGCGGCGGCACGGGTCGGGTGGGAGGCGGCCATCCTGGTCGACGGCGTCGTCGGCGGCTTCTGGACCGTCGCCACCGACGACGACGGCGCCGTGCTCACCGCCGACCTGCTGCGGACGGTCACCCCCGCGCAGGAGGCCGAGCTGGAGGCCGAGGCGACCCGCCTGCTGGCCTTCGTCGCGCCCGAGGCCGACCGGCGCGACGTCAGACTGCGGGTCCCGGCCGCGCGGGCTTAACCGAGCGCACGCCCCAATCGCGCGGCCAGGGACCCGCGCCTCCCCACCTCGACGGCGTCCAGCCCGAGCCAGGCGGCCAGCCGGCGCAACTCACCCGCCAGCGCCGCCACGACCTCAGCGGCAGCACGCCCGCCAGCGGCGGGCTCCCCGGCAGCACGATCGCCGCCGTCCTCCGCGAACGCCCCCGGCACCAGCAGCACGCCGCGCGACCGGTCCGCCTTGACGTCGACCCGCGCCACCAGCGTGTCGCCCAGCAGGAACGGCAGCACGAAGTACCCGAACTCGCGCTTCTCCGGCTTGACGTACAGCTCGAAGCTGTGCCGGAACCCGAACAGCCGCCGCACCCGGCCGCGCTCCCACAGCAGCGAGTCGAACGGCGACAGCAGCGCCCGCGCCTCGACCGACCGCGGGACCGGGACGGGCGCCAGCCAGGCCGGCTCGGACCATCCCTCCACGCGCACGGGTGCCAGCTCCCCCGACGCGACCAGCTCACGCAGCCGCGCCCGGGTCTCGACGCCGGGCGTGCGGAAGTAGTCGGCGACGTCGCGGGCGGTCGCGACGCCCAGCCCGGCCATCGCCCGCCGGACCAGCTCGCGCTGCCCGTCCTCCAGCGAGAGGTCCGGCGCGCCCAGTACGGCCGGCGGCAGCACCCGCGACGGCAGGTCGTAGAGCCGCTCGAACCCGCGCCGCGCCGACGCGGCCAGCGAGCCGGCGTCGAACAGCCCCTCCAGCGCGGACTTCCCGTCGGACCAGCGATACCAGAGCAGCGTGGACTCGGCGTACCTGTCGAGGTCGGACCGGTCGCGCCGCGCCTTGTCGGCGAGGTCGGTGTAGGCGAGCGGCCCGCGGGCGCCGACCTCGGCCGTCAGCGCCGCCAGGTACCCGGGCCGTTCCCGCTCCACCCGGTCCCGGAACCGCTGCCAGGACGCCTGCTCGGCCCGCCGGCGCATCCGCCAGCGCAGCGCCGGGTGCAGCTCCACCGGCAGCAGCGACGCCGCGTGCCCCCAGTACTCGAACCCGTGCCGCCGCCGGTACACGACGTCGTCGAGCAGCGCCGGGTCGTACGGGCCGAGCCGCGAGTACAGCGTCAGGTAGTGCGACCGGACCAGCACGTTGACGGCGTCCAGCTGCACCGCGCCGAGCGCCCGCAGGACGGAGCGCACCCGCGCCGCGGTCACCGGCGACGACGGCGCCGGGCGGTCGAGGAGCTGTGCACGCAGCGCGATCCGGCGCGCCTGGGCGAGCGACAGCTCCGCGGCCACGATCAGCCGGCCGTTTCCCGGACGACGTCGCGCGGGGGCTTGTCGTGGCGCAGGCCCTTGTAGGCCGGATGGCGCAGCGTGCCGATGGCCGTCCACTCGGCGAACGCCACCTCGCACACCAGCTCCGGCCGGACGAACACGCAGCCGGGCTTGTCGGGCTGGGCGCCCACGAACGGCGAGCCGTCGGCGGCCAGGGGCGCGAGCAGCGCCGCCAGCCGATGCCGCTCGGCCAGCGTGAACCCCGTCCCGACCCGCCCGGCGTACCGGAAGGCGCCGTCCGATGCGTAGACGCCGACGGCCAGCGCGCCGAGGGTGCCGCTGAGACCGCCCTCGCCGGGCAGCCAGCCGCCGATGACGACCTCCTGGCGCTCGACGTTCTTCACCTTCAGCCAGTCGCGCCCGCGCTTGCCGGGCAGGTAGCGGCTGGCCAGCCGCTTCGCGATGACGCCCTCCAGCCGCTGCGCCTTCGTGGCGGCCAGCATGGCGGCGCCGTCGCCGGGGACGTAGGCGGGGACGGTCCAGCCCGGGCCGCCGGCCGGCAGCAACTCGTCCAGCAGACCCCGCCGCTCCGCGTAGGGCGCGTCCATCAGCGAGCGGTCGTCCAGCCACAGCAGGTCGAACAGGACGTAGACGGCCGGCGCGCCGGTGACGAGCGGGTCGGACAGGCCGGAGACCTCGACGTTCATCCGGGACTGCAGCTTCTCGAACGACGGCCGCCCGGTGTCGTCGAACGCGACGACCTCGCCGTCCAGCACGGCCCGGCGCCCGGCCAGCGGGACGGCGACGCCGTGCACGTCGGGATAGACGCGGGTGACGTCGCGCAGCGTGCGGCTGGACAGCCGCACGCCGTCGTCGGTGACGTAGGCGATGGTCCGGACACCGTCCCACTTGACCTCGAAGCCCCAGCCGCCGTCGTCGGGCGGCAGGCCGGGCGCCAGGGTGGCCATCATGGGGGTGATGGTGTCCGGCCGCGGCATCATGACCGGGAGCGCTTCTCTCGGATCTTCATCGCGATGTCCAGCGGCGTGCCCTCGAACCCGAACTCCTCGCGCAGCCGCCGCTCCACGAACCGGCGGTACGACGGCTCGAGGAACCCGGTGGTGAACAGCACGAACCGGGGCGGCCGGGTGTCGGCCTGGGTGGCGAACATGATGCGCGGCTGCTTGCCGCCACGCACCGGGTGCGGGTGCGCCGCCACCAGCTGGCCGAGGAACGCGTTGAGCTTGCCGGTCGGGATGCGCTGCTCCCAGCCCTGCAGCGAGGTGTCGAGCGCGCGGACGAGGCGGTCGACGTGCCAGCCGGTGCGGGCGGAGACGTTGATGCGCGGCGCCCACGTGACGCGTTCGAGCTGGCGGTCGATCTCGCGTTCCAGGGTGTCGCGCCGCTCGTCGTCGAGGAGGTCCCACTTGTTGAACGCCAGGACGAGGGCCCGGCCGGCGTCGACGACCATCGAGATGATGCGGAGGTCCTGCTCGGCCATGGGCTCGCTGGCATCGACGAGGACGACGGCGACCTCGGCCCGCTCCAGCGCCGACGCCGTGCGCAGCGACGCGAAGTACTCCGCGCCGGACGCCTCGTGCACCCGGCGGCGGATGCCGGCGGTGTCGATGAACCGCCACTCGCGCTCGCCCAGCTCGATCAGCTCGTCGATGGGGTCGACGGTGGTGCCGGCGACGGAGTCGACGACGACGCGGTCCTCGTCGGCCAGCTTGTTCAGCAGGCTGGACTTGCCGACGTTGGGCTTGCCGACCAGCGCCACCCGGCGCGGGCCGCCGTCGAGGGCGTCGAACGACTCGGGCGGCGCGTCGGGCAGTGCGGCCACGACGGCGTCGAGGAGGTCGCCGCTCCCCCGGCCGTGCAGCGCCGAGACGGGGTACGGCTCGCCCAGCGCGAGGTTCCACAGGACGGTGGCGTCGGCCTCGCCGCTGGAGCCGTCGACCTTGTTCGCCACCAGCAGCACCGGCTTGCCGGAGCGCCGCAGCAGCTTCGCGACCGCCTCGTCGGTGTCGGTGGCGCCCACGGTGGAGTCGACGACGAACATGACGACGTCGGCCGCGGCCATGCCGACCTCGGCCTGCGCCGTGATGCGCGCCGCCATGCCCTTGGCCTCGGGGTCCCAGCCGCCGGTGTCGAGCAGCGTGAACGACCGGCCGGCCCACGCGGCGTCGTAGGCGACGCGGTCGCGGGTGACGCCCGGGACGTCCTCGACGACCGCCTCGCGGCGGCCGAGAATGCGGTTGACCAGCGTCGACTTGCCGACATTCGGCCGGCCGACGACGGCGACGACCGGCGTGTAGACCTCGTCGGAGGCCTCGGCGTCGAGCGCCGGCGCCGGGTACTGCTCGCTCACGTGTGCTCCTCGGTTCGGGACGCCACGGCCTCGCGATGGGCCACCAGGGCTTCGCGCAGCTGTTCGGTCGCCGCGTCGAGGGCCGAGCGCGTGCGCCCGCCCGCCGGCAGCGTGACCGGACGACCGAAGACGACCTCGACCCGGGACCGCAGGCCGGGCATCCCACCCAATGTACGTCCTCGGCCGGCGGTTCCGGCAAAGACGACCGGGATGACAGGAGCGCCGGAACGCAGCGCGAACCACGCGAGCCCGGTGCGCAGCGCCGCGAAGTCGCCGGCGCCGCGGGTGCCCTCGGGGAACACGACGAGGACGCGGCCGGCGTCGAGCGCCCCGATGCCGGACTTGATCATGGCGCGGCTGGGGTCGTCGCGGTCGAGCGGGATCTGCCCGACGCCGTGCAGCAGCCAGCCGAGCGGGCCCTTGAACAGCTCTTTCTTGGCCAGCGTGTGCACCGGTCGCGGGCAGGTGCCCATGAGCAGCGGCGCGTCGAGGAACCCGGTGTGGTTGGGCGCCAGGATGACCGGGCCGGTGCGCGGGACGTACTCGGCGCCGGTGATGGTGACGCGGTACAGCAGCCGGGCCAGCGTCCAGGCGGCGTACTTGCCGAAGACCGAGCCGCGGTAGGTCGGCAGGCCGGCGTCGCTCACGTCCGGACCCCCGTGCGGGCCTCCACCAACTTCAGGACGGCGGCGACGGTCTCGTCCAGCGACAGCAGCGACGAGTCGACGACGTCGACGCCGTCGGCGGCCTCGTGGAAGCTGGCGACGGTGGCGTCGTCGGCGTCGCGGCGGACCACCTGGTCGCGGGTGGCGTCGACGGCGGACGCGTCGGCGCTGCCGTGCACCTCGAGCGCCCGCCGCGACAGCCGGACCTGCTCGTCGGCGGTCAGCAGCACCCGCACGGGCGCGTCGGGCGCGACGACGGTGGTGATGTCGCGGCCCTCGACGACGACGCCGCCGGCCCGCGCGACGGCCTGCTGCCGGGCCACCAGCTCCGCGCGGACGCCGAGGTTGGTGGCGACGGCGCTGACGGCGGCGGAGATGCGGCTGCTGCGGATGGCCGCCGCGATGTCGATGCCGCCGACCGCGACCGTCGGGTCGGCGGGGTCCAGCCCCTGCTGCAGCGGCAGCTCGCGGGCCAGCTGCGCCACCCGCTCGACGTCGGCGAGGTCGACGTCCTGCTCCAGCGCCCACCACGTGACCGCGCGGTACATGGCGCCGGTGTCGAGGTAGCGCAGGCCGAGCGCCGCCGCGACCCGGCGGGCGACCGTCGACTTCCCGGAGCCGGACGGGCCGTCGATGGCGACGACGAGGTCGTGGGCGGAGACGTCAGCGGGGGTATCGGACACGCCCAGAAGATTACCGGCCGTCGTCATCACCCGCGGATGGTCCAGCCGCGTTCGCGCAACGACGCCGCCAGCTCGTCCTCGGCGCCGGGCCGGACGTCCAGCTCGACCAGGCCGAGCGGCTGCCCGGCGGCGTGCTCGATGCGGACGTCCTCGACGTTGACGCCGGCCGCGCCCGCGTCGGCGAACAGCCGGGCCAGCTGGCCGGGCGCGTCGTCGACGGCCACGATGACGGTGGCGAACTCGGTGTGCTCGGCGCCGTGCTTGCCGGGCAGCCGGGACCGGCCGTCGACGCCGTCGCGCAGCAGCTCACGCAGCACGGGCTGGCCGGCCACCGGCGCTTCCAGGGCCGTCATGAGGCGGTCGAGGTCGGTGCGCAGCGCATCCAGCACGGGGCGCACGGCCGCCGCGTTCGCCGTCAGGATCTCCGTCCACAGCTCCGGGTCACCGCTCGCGATACGGGTGACGTCGGTGACGCCCGGGCCGGCGAGGCGCACCTCGTGGCCGGGCGCGCCGGCCAGCCGGCCGGCCATCAGCGCGGCGACGAGGTGTGGCGTGTGCGACACCAGCGCGACGGCGGCGTCGTGCTCGGCCGCCGTCATGGTCGTCGGGACGGCGCCGGCCAGCCGGGCCACCGCCAGGGCGCGGGTGACGGCCTGCTGGTGAGTGCCGTCGTCGGGGCAGATCACCCACGGGCGGCCCTCGAACAGGTCGGCCAGCGCGGCGTTCGGGCCGCTGATCTCGCGGCCGGCCATCGGGTGGCTGCCGACGTAGCGGCCCGGGTCGGCGACGCGCTCGCGCACCTGCGTCGTCGGCAGCACCTTCACGCTGGCGACGTCGGTGGCGTACTCGGCCCGGCCGCCGGCCAGCACCTCGCCGACGACGGCGGCGACCGCCTCAGGCGGGACGGCGACGACGGCGAGCGCGGCGGGCCCGGCGGACTCGGCCGCGGCGGGCTCCGGGCGGCCCGCGCCGAGACGGACCGCCTCGGCCAGGATCTCCGGCTTCGCGTCGGCCAGCCGCACGTCGATCCCGGCCCGCGTCAGCGCCAGGCCGAGCGACGTCCCGACCAGCCCGGTGCCGACGACGAGGACGCTCCGGCCTCCGAACGGGTCCATCACCGGTCCGCGAGGTCGTCGCGCAGCACGGTGGTGCCGTGCAGGTACACGTGCCGCATGGCCGAGCGAGGCTTGGTGGTCTCGACGTGCGCCATCAGCCGCACCACGCGCGGCAGCGCCCCGGCGACGCCGATCTCCTGCGCGCACATCATCGGCACGTCGGTGATGCCGAGCTGCCGCACGGCCACGGCCGGGAACGCCGAGCGCAGGTCCGGCGTGGCGGTGAGGAAGATGCTGATGACGTCGTCAGGCGTCAGCTCGTTGCGGTCGAGCACCGTGGTCATCAGCTCGGCGGTCCGCTCCAGCAGGTGCGCGGCGTCGTCGGCGTCGAGCTGGGTGGCCCCTCGTATCGCGCGCACGGTCACAGGCCGACCTCGTGGTAGAGCGCGGCGATCTCGGCCGTGGTCAGCACGCGGAGGTTGCCGGGGCGCAGGTCGCCCATCGCGACCGGCCCGACGTGCGTGCGGACCAGCCGCTTCACCGGGTGCCCGACGGCCTCCAGCAGGCGGCGCACGATGTGCTTGCGGCCCTCGTGCAGCACCACCTCGACCATGACGCGGGTGCCGACCCGGCCCACGACGCGGAAGGAGTCGACCCGCACCGGGCCGTCCTCCAGCTCGATGCCGGCCCGCAGCTCGCGGCCGAGGGCCGGCGCGACGGGACCGGGCACCTCGGCGACGTAGGTCTTCAGCACCTCGTACGACGGGTGCGCCAGCCGGTGCGCCAGCTCGCCGTCGTTGGTGAGCAGGATGAGGCCCTCGGTGTCGGCGTCGAGCCGCCCGACGTGGAACAGCCGCTCGCGCCGGCCGCGGACGTAGCCGCCGAGATCGGGCCGGCCCTCGGGGTCGCTCATCGAGCTGACGACGCCGGACGGCTTGTTCAGCGCGAGGTAGACCTGCCCGGCCTCGGCGGTGGTGATGCGCGAGCCGTCGACCTTGATGACGGCGGTGGTGGGGTCGACCCGGGTGCCGAGCGTGCGCACGACCTTGCCGTCGACCTCGACCCGGCCGGCCGCGATGAGCGCCTCGCTGGCCCGCCGGCTGCCCACCCCGGCCGCCGCGAGCACCTTCTGCAGCCGTACACCCTGCGCGTCGTTGTCGGAGGCGTCAGGCATTCTCAGTGTCACGTTCCTCAATGCTATCGGCGTCGGGCAGGTACGGCGCCAGCGGCGGCAGCTCGTCGATCGAGGCCATGCCGAGGCGTTCCAGGAAGTAGGGCGTGGTGCTGTACAGGTAGGCGCCGGACTCGGAGTCGACGCCGGCGTCGGCGACCAGCCCGCGGGCGATCAGCGTGCGCATGACGCCGTCGCAGTTGACGCCGCGCACGGCCGACACCCGGGCCCGGCTGACCGGCTGCCGGTACGCGACGACGGCCAGCGTCTCGAGCGCCGCCTGGGTCAGCTTGGCCTGCTGGCCGTCGAGGACGAACCGCTCGACGACGGGCGCGCAGGAGGCGTGCGTGTAAAACCGCCAGCCGCCGCCGACCTCGCGCAGCTCGAAGCCGCGGCCGGGCCGGGCGTACTCGTCGCGCAGGATCTCCAGCACGTCGGTGATCTCGCCACGGGACCGCTCCAGCACCTGTGCCAGCGTCACGACGTCGATCGGCTCGTCGACGACCAGCAGGATCGCCTCGACCGACGCGCGCAGCCCCGGTTCGCCGGTGTCAGTCACCTGCCGCCTCCTCGTCGAATTCCGCGCTCACCGGCACGTCCTCGTCGTCGTCACCGGTCCATCGCACCGTCAGCTCGCCGAGCGCGACGACCTGCTCGAACGCCACCGCCTTCTCGCGGTACAGCTCCAGCAGCGACAGGAACCGGGCCACGACGTGCAGCGTCGTGGGGCAGTCGGCGGCCAGCGTGCGGAACGTCAGCACTCGGCACCGGCGCAGCCGCTCCACGACGACGACGGCCTCTTCGCGGACGCTGACCCGCGGCTGGTGCAGGTGCGCCAGCCCGACCAGCGGCGGCGGCTTCGGCGTGAGCACCTTGGCCGCCAGCATGGCCAGCTCCTCCGGGCCCAGCCCGACGACCACCTCGGGCAGCAGCGCCGCGTACCGCTCCTCCAGCCCGACGGCGCGCGGGAAGCGCAGCGCCTCGTCGGCGAAGCGGGCCGCCAGCACGCTCGCGACCTCCTTGTACGCCTTGTACTGCAGCAGCCGGGCGAACAGCAGGTCGCGCGCCTCGAGCAGCGCGAGGTCGTCCTCGTCCTCGACCTCGCCGCTGGGCAGCAGCCGGGCCGCCTTGAGGTCGAGCAGCGTCGCCGCGACGACGAGGAACTCGCTGGTCTCGTCGAGGTCCCAGTCGGACCCCTTGATGTGCGCGATGAACTCGTCGGTGACCTGCGACAACGCCACCTCGGTGACGTCGAGCTTGTGCTTGGCGATGAGCGTGAGCAGCAGGTCGAAGGGGCCCTCGAAGTTCTCGAGGTGCACCTCGAACTTCGAGCTCTCGTCCTGCTCCGGCTCGATCAGCAGGGTGGTGGCGTCCGTCACGGGCGGGCCGGCTCCCAGCGGGCCAGGACCTCGCGGGCCAGCTGACGGTAGGCCGAGGCGCCGCGCGAGGACGGGGCGAAGCTGGTGATCGGCAGGCCGGCGACGGTGGTCTCGGGGAACCGGACGGTGCGGCCGATGACGGTGTGGAAGACCTTGTCGCCGAACGCCTCGACCAGCCGCGACAGCACCTCGCGGCCGTGCACCGTGCGGGAGTCGTACATGGTGGCCAGCAGGCCCTCGATCTGCAGGTCGGGGTTCAGGCGGTCGCGCACCTTCTCGATGGTCTCCTGCAGCAGCGCCACCCCGCGCAGCGCGAAGTACTCGCACTCCAGCGGCACGACCACGCCGTCGGCGGCGGTGAGCGCGTTGACCGTCAGCAGCCCCAGCGACGGCTGGCAGTCGATCAGCATGAGGTCGTACTCGCCGGCCAGCGGCTTGAGGATGCGGCCGAGCGCCTGCTCGCGGCCGACCTCGGTGACCAGCTGGATCTCGGCCGCGGAGAGGTCGATGTTGGCGGGCAGGAGGTCCATGCCGTCGATCGGCGTCTTCTGCACGATGTCGGCGGCCCGCAGCGACGGGTCCATCAGGACGTTGTAGATCGACAGCTCGAGGTCGTGCGCGTCGAGGCCGAGACCGACCGACAGCGCGCCCTGGGGGTCGAAGTCGACCAGCAGCACGCGGCGGCCGTAGTCGGCCAGCGCGGCGCCCAGGTTGATGGTGGTGGTGGTCTTGCCGACGCCGCCCTTCTGGTTGCACATGGCGACGATGCGCGCCGGGCCGTGGTGGTCCAGCCGCTTGGGCTTCGGGAAGTCGACCGGGGGACGGCGCGTGGGTCCGAGATCGAGCTCAGGCTCGGTGTCGAACGGCAGCACGCCCGCGGCGTCCGGCTTCGAGGGTGCCACGTCGTTCAGAGCTCCTCGATGGTCGTTTGAGTGGCCTTCTACGCTTCGTCCTGGGACGGGAGCCTACCTCGCGCGGGCGCCGCCGAGCTGCGGGCGCGCGGGTGCGCGGCCACATAGACCTCACGCAGCTGGTCGACGGTCACCAGCGTGTACACCTGGGTGGTCGTGACCGAGGCGTGCCCGAGCAGCTCCTGCACCACCCTGACGTCCGCACCGCCCTCCAGCAGGTGCGTCGCGAACGAGTGCCGCAACGTGTGCGGGGTGACGGTGGTGGACAGCCCGGCCCGCGCGGCCGCCGTCCGCAGCACCGTCCACGCGCTCTGCCGCGACAGCCGCCCGCCGCGGGCGTTGAGAAAGAGCGCCGGCGT
The DNA here is from genome assembly GCF_900106035.1 of Jiangella alba. Lineage (GTDB taxonomy): Bacteria > Actinomycetota > Actinomycetes > Jiangellales > Jiangellaceae > Jiangella > Jiangella alba. The sequence goes on along the minus strand of NZ_FNUC01000003.1, from coordinate 2,381,380 downwards.
CCCCCGCCCGGTGCCGACCAGCGCCGGGCGGGCCCGGACCAGGTAGGCGTCGACGGCCTCCCAGGCGTAGCTGCCCAGCGGGACGACGCGGTCCTTGCCGCCCTTGCCGCGCAGCAGCACCGTCCCGGACTCCGCGTCGAGGTCGTCGCGGTCGAGGCCGACCGCCTCGGAGATGCGCGCGCCGCAGCCGTAGAGCACCTCGAGCAGCGCGCGGTCGCGCAGCACCCGCGGCCCCTCGCCGGCCGACGCCGCCTCCAGCAGCCGTTCGACCTGGGCCAGCGGGATCGCCTTGGGCAGCCGCCGCGGCGGCGTCGGCGGGCGGACCCCGCCGGCCGGGTCGCCGTCGGACAGCCCCTCCCGGTGCAGGAACCGGTGCAGCCCGCGGACGGCGACGACGGTGCGCGCCGCCGAGGTCGCGCTGAGCGCGACGCGGGACTCGGAGCCCTCGCGCAGGCTGCGCAGGAACGCGGTGACGTCCTCCTCCTCGACCTTCTCCGGCGCCTCGCGGCCGCGATCGCGCAGGAACTCGGTGTAACGCCGCAGGTCGCGGCGGTAGGAGGCGAGCGTGTTGGCGGCCAGCCCGCGCTCGACGGCGAGGTGGTCGAGGTAGCCGCGGACGGCACGTTCCAGCGCGGACTCGGTGGTGTCCATCGGTGGCGGCTCCCGTTGATGCGGCTGCTGCCGGAGACCGATCTAGTGCAGGACCTTCTCCAGCGGGACGGACGGCAGGCCGTGCGCCTCGGCGACCGGCTCGTAGACGATAGCGCCGTCGTGCACGTTCACGCCCTTCGCCAGCACCGCGTCGGCTCGCGCGGCGTCGCGCCAGCCCCGGTTGGCCAGCTCGACGGCGTACGGCAGCGTGACGTTCGTCAGCGCGTACGTCGAGGTGTGCGGCACCGCGCCGGGCATGTTCGCGACACAGTAGAAGATCGACTCGTGCACCCGGAAGGTCGGGTCGTCGTGCGTGGTGGGCCGCGAGCTCTCGAAGCAGCCGCCCTGGTCGATGGCGATGTCGACGAGCACGCTGCCGGGCCGCATGCGCGACACCAGGTCGTCGGAGACCAGCGTCGGCGCCTTCGCGCCCGGCACCAGCACGGCGCCGATGACGAGGTCGGCGTCGACGACCGCGGTCTCGATCTCGTACAGGTTCGACGCGATGGTCTGCGCCTTGCCGCCGTAGAGCTCTTCGACGTCGCGCAGCCGGGCGACGTTCTTGTCCAGCACCGAGACGTCGGCCTGCATGCCCATGGCGATGACGGCGGCGTTCATGCCGGCCATGCCGGCGCCGATGACGACCACCTTCGCCGACTTCACCCCCGGCACGCCGCCGATCAGCACGCCGCGACCGCCCTGTGCCCGCTCCAGCACGTGCGCCCCGACCTGCGTCGCCATGCGCCCGGCCACCTCGCTCATCGGCGCCAGCAGCGGCAGGTGCCCGTCGGCCGTCTCGACCGTCTCGTAGGCGACCGCCGTGATGCCGGAGTCGAGCAGCGCCTGCGTGCACTCCAGCGACGCGGCGAGGTGCAGGTAGGTGAACAGCACCTGGTCGCGGCGCATGCGGTGGTACTCGTCCGCGACCGGCTCCTTGACCTTCAGCACCAGGTCGGCCGCCGCCCAGACGGCGTCGGCGTCGGGCGCGATGCGGGCGCCCGCCGCGACGTACTCCTCGTCGCGGACCGACGAGCCGAGCCCGGCGCCGGCCTGCACCAGCACGTCGTGGCCGTTGCGGACGAACTCGTGCACGCCGGCCGGCGTGATGGCCACCCGGTACTCGTTGTTCTTCACCTCGGTTGGGATGCCGACCAGCACTGGGTTCCACCTCTCGTACTCCCGACGACGCTGTCGGGACGCCGCCCCGTGTGGACCGCGGGGCGAGTCTAGATCGACTCGCGTCGCGCCGTCCTTGTCCCGTCATGACAAGTGAACACCCCCACATTTTCGCTCCGGAACCACGCCTGGCGCGAGGATTTCCGGGCACTGCGGTAGACCTCTGCCATGCGCTTCTACGCCGACCGCCCGCAGCGGCGGAGACGACAGCTCCTCGCCGACGTGCTCGGCCCGTTGTGGTGCGCGGGCATGATCGCCGCCGGGCTGGCCGTCCGGCACTCGATCCGGTCCCGGACCCGCCCGGCCACGTTCCTCGAGACCACCGCCGGCGCGCTGGCCGACGCGCTGGCCGACACCGCCGACTCGATCGCCCGGGTCCCGCTGGCCGGCGACGCGCTGTCCGAGTCGCTGCGGCGGGCGGCCGACGCCGCGGGGCGGATGAGCGCGTCCGGTGCCAGCACGGCGGCCTCGATCGAGCGGGCCGGCGACGTGATCGGGCTGGTGGTGATCGTGCTGGCGCTGGCCGCGGCGGCGTACGTATGGGTGCGGCCGCGGGTGCTCTGGTACCGCGCCGCGTCCGACGCCCGGGCCGTCCTGGCCTTCCCCGACCGCGACGACCTGCTGTCGGCACGGGCGCTGGCGACGGCGCGGCTGCCGCGCATCGGCGGCGGGCTGGTGGCCGGGTGGCGCGCGGGTGACACCGCCGCCGTCCAAGCGCTGGCGCGAGCCGAGCTGGACCGGCTGGGGCTGGACTACCCGGCGGAGCTGTCCCCGTCCTTGTCACCCGAGGGCCACGGCGCGCCGACCGCGCGCAGCGCGTCGTAGCCGGCGCCGTCGCGGGCGGCCTTCGCCGCCAGCACGGCCGCGACCAGCGTCGCGTTCTGCACGTTCCCGGCCAGCGCGGCCGCCACCAGGTCGTCCAGTGGCACCCACTCGACGCCGAGGTCGGCCTCCTCGTGCTCGCCGGCGAAGCGGTCGGCGTCGGGCAGCACCTCGACGCCGCGGGCGAGGAAGACCCGGATCGCCTCGTCCGTCATGCCGGGCGAGGTGAGCAGGTCGATCAGCACCCGCCAGTCGGCGGCGCGGACGTGCCCCTCCTCGTACAGTTCGCGGGCGGCGGACTCGTGCGGCGGCTCACCGTCGACGTCGCGCAGCCCGGCCGGCAGCTCCACCGGCCGCAGCCCGACGGGGTGCCGGTACTGCCGGACGACCAGCACGCGGCCGTCCTCGTCGACGGCGACGACGGCGACCGCACCGGGGTGCACGACGACGTCGCGGACGAACTCGCTGCCGTCGACCGGCGAGCGGACGGTGTCGCTGCGCACCGCGACGACCCGGCCCTCGAACCGGTGCGCCGACGCCGTGACGGGCCAGCGCAGCGGCTCGTCGCGCGGCGCGCTCACCGGGCCGGCCCAGCGAGCGCGTCCAGTGACGTCCAGGCGAACACCAGGACGGGCACCTCGTGCTCGCCGAAGCTCTCGGTGCTGCGTCCGATCTCCTTGCCGCCCACGGCGACGTAGAAGTTCCGGGCCGGCTCGTTGGCCTCGATGACGTCCAGGTACAGCCGGTCCCCCGCGCCGGCGTCCTGGAGCCGGGCCGCGATCTCGGCCAGCAGGCGCCGGCCGATGCCGGAGCGCTTGCGGTCCGGCCGGACGTGCAGGTTGTCGACGAGGCTGCCGAGCTCGGGGTCGTGGTCGACCATGGTGTGCACGAACCCGGCGACCTCGCCGCCGGCGTCGCGGGCGACGACGGTCAGCGTGCCGGCGCGATCGGCGAAGCGCTGCGTCCAGCCGGCGAGGTGGCCGCCGGCGAGGTCACCATCGAGGAACTCGTCGGGCACGTGCCCGCGGTAGGCCGAGCGCCAGCTCAGCGTGTGCACGGCCGCGATGGCCGCCACGTCGTCGTCGCCGGCGAGGTCGTAACGGTAGGTCATGTCACTCCGTCCGGCGCAGCAGCGCCAGGTACATCGCGTCGGTGCCGTGCCGGTGCGGCCACAGCTGGACATCGGGGCCGTCGCCGAGATCGGGGACGCCGGGAAGGTAGGGCCGCGCGTCGATGCGCTCGACGTCGGAACGGCCGGCCAGGACGTCGTCGACCACCGTGACCGTCTCGGCCAGGTGCGGCGAGCAGGTGACGTACGCGACCAGCCCGCCGGGGCGCACCGACCACAGCGCCGACCGCAGCAGGCCGGACTGCAGCCGCCGCAGCCCGGCGACGTCGGCGGGACGGCGGCGCCAGCGCGCCTCGGGCCGGCGCCGCAGCGCGCCCAGCCCGGTGCACGGCGCGTCGAGCAGGACGCGGTCGAAGTCGGCCTCGGGCCAGTTCGGCTGGGTGGCGTCGGCGACCAGCACCTCGTGCTCGCCGAGGTCGCCGGCCAGCGCCTGCGCGACCAGCCGGGCGCGGTGCTCGTGCTGCTCGACGGCGAGCAGCCGGCCACCGGTCTGCGTCAGCAGGCCGGCCAGCAGCGCGGCCTTGCCGCCGGGCCCCGCGCACAGGTCCAGCCAGCGCTCGTCCGGCGGCTCGACGGGCGCTGCGGCCAGCGCGAGCGCGACCAGCTGGCTGCCCTCGTCCTGCACCCCGGCCCGGCCCTCGCGGACGGCGGCCAGCCGGGCCGGCGACCCGGACTCGACGACGGCGCCGTACGGCGACCAGCGGGTGGGCCGCGCGCCGGACTCGACCAGCTCGTCGACGGTGCCGCGCCCGGGCCGCACCGCCAGCGTCACGCCGGCCGGCTCGTTGTCGGCCCGCAGCGCCGCCTCCAGCTCCGCGTCGTCGCCGCCCAGGGCGTCGTGCAGGGCCCGGACGATCCACAGCGGGTGGGCGTGCCGGAAGGCCAGGTAGCCGGTGAGGTCGGCGTCGCGCGCCGGGGCCAGCTCGGCCGCCCAGCCGTCGAGGTCGCGCTCGCCGATGCGCCGCAGCACCGCGTTGGCCAGGCGCGCCGCGCCCTCGTTGACGTGCCGCCGGACCAGGTTCACCGTCGTCGACACCGCCGCGTGCGGCGGGACCCTGGTGGCCAGCAGCTGGTGGGCGCCGAGCCGCAGCGCGTCGAGCAGCGGCGGGTCGAGGTCCTCGATCGGCCGCGTCACGCAGGCCGCGATGACGGCGTCGTAACTGCCCTGGCCGCGCAGCGCGCCGTACCCCAGCTCGGTCGCCAGCGCGGCGTCGCGGCCGCGCAGCTCGTGCCGGCGCAGCGCCGCGGGCATGGCGAGGTTGGCGTAGGCGTCGTCGGCCGAGACGGCGCGCAGGACCTCGAACGCGGCCTCGCGGGGAGAGTCGCCCTTCACGCGCCGAGCCGCTCCCCCGGCTCCGGGCGGACGCCGCGGGCCCAGTCGGCCGCCGGCATCGCCTTCTTGCCCTGCGGCTGCACCTCACCCAGCACGACGGCGTGGCTGCCGGTGCCGACGCGCACGCCGGACTTCTCGACCACGACCTCGCCGGGCGCCAGGCCGTCGCGGCCGCGCTCGAGCTGGACTGGGCGCAGCTTCAGCCGCTCGCCCCGGAACGTCGTCCACGCGCCGGGCGCCGGGGTGCAGCCGCGCACCACGCGGTCGACCCGCAGGGCCGGCGTCGACCAGTCGACCCGCGCGTCGTCGACGGTCAGCTTCGGCGCCAGCGACACGCCGTCGGACGGCTGCGGCTGCGGGCGCAGCGAGCCGTCGTCGATGCCGTCGAGCGTGCGCACCAGCAGGTCGGCGCCGGACAGCGACAGCCGGTGCAGCAGGTCGCCGCTGGTGTCGGTGGGCCGGATCTCCTCGGTGACCAGCCCGTACACCGGCCCAGTGTCGAGGCCCTCCTCGAGCTGGAACGTGCACGCGCCGGTGATGTCGTCGCCGGCCAGCACCGCGTGCTGCACCGGCGCCGCGCCACGCCACGCGGGCAGCAGCGAGAAGTGCAGGTTCACCCAGCCGTGCTTGGGCACCTCCAGCGCCGCGGGCGGGATCAGCCCGCCGTACGCGACGATCGGCGCGCAGTCGGGCGCCAGCTCGCCCAGCCGGTCGAGGAACTCGGGGTCGCGCGGCCTGCCCGGCTTCAGCACCTCGACGCCGGCCTCCGCGGCCACCTCCGCCACCGGCGACGGGGTCAGCCGGCGGCCCCGCCCCGCCGGAGCGTCGGGCCGGGTCAGCACAGCGACGACCTCGTGCCGCGACCCCAGCACCGCCCGCAGCGACGGGACGGCGACCTCGGGGGTTCCGGCGAACAGCACACGCATGGTCGCCGAGCCTACCGGCTACCCCAGGTCGACGATCGCGGCGACCGGGCCGCCGCCGTCCGGGCCCTGGTGGGCGGCGGAGACCGAGACGAACGCGGCCGGGTCGCCGGTCACGGACGCCGTGACGCCGCCGACGGCGGCCTTGATCTGGCGGTGCCAGTGCACGTCGGAGTCGTCCAGCATGGCGTTGCGGCGCCCGCGCACCACGCCGTCCTGGCTGACCTCGCACTTGAGGAACACGTTGACCAGCCGGCCGTCGAGGTCGTCCGGGTGCGGGCGGTCCGGCAGCTTCAGCCCGGCGTCGCGGATGGCGTCCCAGATGCCGTCGGCGTCGATGGCGTCGCGCATGACGGCGTGCCCGATGCGGTACCGCCCGCCGACCCCGCGCACGTTGCCCACGACGACGACCTGCGCCTGGTCCAGCTCGACGCCGGAGGAGCACGACGCGACCGACGAGTACAGCGTGCGGTCGTGCAGGACGGCGTCGTCGCCGGGCATCGCGATCTCGCCCAGCGCGACCGCCACCCCGAGGCCGGTGCAGCCGTTGGAGAGGTCCATCGACTCGTGCGTGTTCTCGGTCCACACGTCCTTGCCGCGAGCCTTCGCGTCGCGGATGGTGTGGATGGTCAGCAGCGGCGTCTTCGTCTGCACGTAGTGGACGTCGGCGGGGTCGGTGATGCCGGCCCGCTGCATGCCGACGCGGACGGCGGCGGCGACCTTCTCGATCATGCCGCGGCGGCCGATCTCCTCGGGCAGGATCGGCTCGCTCATCGCGAAGCCGACGCTCAGCCGCGGCTCGTCCGTCGCCGGCGCCGACTCCGGCGGGAGCGTCGCGAACACCGTCGCGTGCGGGCTGAGCACGCCGTCGGTGCCGCCGGACCACACGATCGGGACCTGCTTGACCTCCTCCGGCGTGCGGGTGCCGCGGCCGACCAGCACCTCGCGGAAGGCGCGGTCGGCGATGATCCGCGTGTAGTCGTTGACCCCGCCGTTGCCCTCGGTCTTCCCGACGACGGCGATGACGCGGTCGGCCTCCACGACCCCGGCGTCGATCAGCTCGGCGAGCCCGGAGGCGTCGCTGACGTGCGTGATCGGCACTTTGCGGACCTCGATCGGCTCAGGCATGCCCGGCCACCTCTCGTGTGATGTCTGCTGGCAGTACGGTCGTTCCGGCGTGGTCGCGGACCGCGTCGGCGATGCGGCCCAGCGAGGTGATGACGGCGCGCTTGCCGCCCCGCTCGACGAACCGGCAGGCCGCCTCCACCTTCGGCCCCATGCTCCCGGACGCGAAGTGCCCCTCTGCGGCGTACCCGCGCAGGGTGGCGACGTCGACGGTGCCGACCGGGCGCTGGTGCGGGGTGCCGAAGCCGAGCACGGCGCCGTCGACGTCGGTCGCGATGACCAGCGCCTCCGCGCCGAGCGCGTGGCCGAGCAGCGCCGCGCCCAGGTCCTTGTCGATGACCGCCTCGACACCGCGCACCGCGCCGTCCGGCTCGCGGACCACGGGGATGCCGCCGCCCCCGTTGGCGACCACGACGAACCCGGCGGCCAGCAGCGCGGCCGCGGCCGGCGCGTCCAGCACCTCCAGCGGCTCCGGGCTGGCGACGACCCGCCGCCAGCCGCGCTCGCCGCGGTCCTCCCAGGTCTCGCCGTGGTCGATCAGCACGGCGGCCTCGTCGCGCGGCAGGTACCGGCCGATCGGCTTGGTCGGCCGCGCGAACCCCGGGTCGGTGGCGTCGACCAACGTCCGGGTGACGACGGCGGCCACCCGGCGGCGCACGCCACGCGCGGCCAGCGCACGCTCGAGCGCGTCGATGACGATGAACCCGATGGTCCCCTGGGTCTGCGCGCCGCACCAGTCCAGCGGCACCGGCGGCACCACGCTCGCCGCCAGCTCGTTCTTGACCAGCAGGTTGCCCACCTGCGGTCCGTTGCCGTGGGTCAGCACGACGTCGTAGCCGGCGGCCACCAGATCGGCGACCGGCTCCATGGCGACGGTGACCGCGGCGATCTGGTCGCCCGGCCGCGCCCTCCCGTCCGCCGCCGTCATGGCGTTGCCGCCCAGCGCGATCAGCACCCGCACGCGCCGAGCCTACGGACCGCGAACGCCCCGCCACGACGGTGACGTTCGCCCAATCGACCCAGCGGGTTCGGCATGATGTGCCGTCACGGTCCCGTTCGATCCCGGAGGTTCCCATGGCCGGTACCGGCTTCCCGCCGGACACCAGGCTGACGTTGCGCATCGCCGAGACGTGGCTGCTGGTCCTGCTGCTCGCGTTCGGGTACGCGACGCTGCTCGGGCTGCTGGTCCAGTGGCTGGCCGGCTGGCCGTGGTGGCTCGCGCTGTTCGCCCCGCTGGCCGGCGGCGCCCTCGTCTACGCCATCGAGGGCGGGACGGTGCTGCCGCGCCGGCTGCCGGTGGCCGACCCCGATCCCGTCGCCGACCACCGCCTCCTCGCCGCCGTCGACCGGCTCTGCGCGCTGGCCGCCATGGACCGGCCGAAGCTCAAGGTCATCGACGTGGCCTGGCCGAACGCGATCGCGCTGCGGCTGCCCGGCCGCAAGCCGACCGTAGCCGTCACCCGCGGACTGCTGGACCGCTCCGACGACGAGCGGCTCGACGCGGTGCTGGCGCACGAGCTGGCCCACATCGCCCACCGCGACGCCGCCGCCATGACCGTCGCGCTGGCGCTGTCGACGTCGCTGGCACTGGCCCCGATGGCGGTGCTGGCGCCGATCATGGCGCTGGAGGTGCCGCTGTGCCGGGCGGCGCGCTGGTGCGGGCGGGCGTGGAAGCCGGCCACCGAGGACGACGACTTCCCGATGCCGCCGCCCCGCCCGGACGTGCCGCTGTTGCTGGCGGCGGCCGTCCTGCCGCTGCTGGTGCTGGCGCGGGCGGCCGTCTTCCTGCTGCTCCTCGGCCTCGGGCTGGTGCTGCTGCCGCCGATGCTGATCCTCGCGCTGCCGGCGGCGGGGATCATCGCCCGGCTGGGCCGCTACCGCGAACTGGCCGCCGACCGTGGCGCGGCCGAGCTCACCGGCCAGCCGGCCGCCCTGGCGGCCGCCCTCACCGCCCTGGAGGCCGGCGGCCCGGCCATCCCGGCGAAGGACCTGCGCGACCTGCGGACGATGGCCTCGATGACGATCGTCGCGCTGCCGAAGGACGCCGAGGACACCGGCACCGACGCGTTCTCCCGGCTGCTCGACCGCATGATGGCCAGCCACCCGCCGCTCGCCGCCCGCCTCGACCGGCTGGCCGCCCTCTCCCGCGACCTCGGCCGATGAGCCGCCGGCTGGCCGCCTACGCGGTGTGCGTCGACGACGGGAAGGTGCTGCTCGCCCGGCACGCGCCGTCGTCGGCCACCACGCCCCACTGGACGCTCCCGGGCGGCGGCGTCGAGCAGGGCGAGGATCCGTTCGACGCCGTGATCCGCGAGGTCGCCGAAGAGACCGGCTACGACGCCGTGGTCGAGCGGCTGCTCGGCGTCGACTCACGGGTCATTCCGGCCGCCGAGGCCGTCCGCGGGATCGAGCACCAGAACGTCGGCGTCTTCTACCGGGTCCGCATCACCGGCGGCGAGCCGCGGCCCGAGCCGAACGGCGACGTCCCCGAATCGGTGTGGACGCCGATCCCCGAGGTCGCGACCCGGCGCCGGTCGTCGCTCGTCGACGTCGGGCTGGCGCTGGCCCGGATCGTCCCACCCACCGGCCACGTCGATCCCGTACCGGTCGGCGGGCTGATCCAGCACTGAACGGGCGGAGCGGGATGGTTGGCGGTTTGGTGGGGCCCTGGCGCCACCAAACCGCCAACCACGCCGCGGGGCTAGTCCTCGTCGAGCCAGGCGCGGACGGACTCGTCGTGCTGGCCGAGCAGCGGCGGGGCGGCGTGGCGCCTCGGGGGCGCGTCGTCGAAGCGGAGGGCGGGTCCGGGGAGCTGGACGGTGCCCAGCAGCGGGTGCTCGACGTCGATGAGCAGGCCCTGCGAGCGGGTCTGCTCCCAGTCGTACACCTCGTCGATGGTGCGGACCTTGCCGCTGGCGACGCCCGCCTCGGCCAGCCGGGCGAGCCAGTGGTCGCGGGGGTGGGCGGCGAACGCCTTCTCGATCTCGGCGACCAGGTCGTCGCGGTGGCGCACCCGCAGCGGGTTGGTGGCGAACCGCGGCTCGGCCGGGTCGAGGCCGACGACGGCGGCGAAAGCGCGCCACGACGCGTCGTTGCCGACGGCGACCTGCAGGGCGCCGTCGGAGGCGTTGAACAGCCCGTACGGCGCGATGGACGGGTGGTGGTTGCCGATGGCCTGCGGCACCTCGCCGGCCACCGTCCACCGGGTGCCCTGGAACGCGTGCACCCCCACCAGCGCCGACAGCAGCGACGTGCGCACGACCCGGCCGCGGCCGGTGCGCTCGCGCTCGAGCAGCGCCGCGAGCAGGCCGGACACGCCGTACATGCCGGCCAGGAGGTCACCGATGGGCACGCCGACCTTGGTGGGCCGGCCGGGCTCGCCGGTGATGCTCATGATGCCGGCCTCGCCCTGCGCGATCTGGTCGTAGCCGGCCCGGCCCGCCTCGGGACCGTCGGGTCCGAACCCGGAGATGGACAGCACGACGAGGCGGGGGTTGAGCTCGTGCAGCCGCTCGACGGAGAAGCCGAGACGGTCGAGGACGCCGGTGCGGAAGTTCTCGAGGAGCACGTCGGCCCGCTCGACCAGCCGGACGAGGAGGTCCTTGCCCTCCGGCGACTTGAGGTCGGCGGTGACGGACTCCTTGTTGCGGTTGGCGGACAGGAAGTACGACGACACCGGCTGGTCGTCGGGGCCGAGGAACGGCGGGCCCCAGGTGCGCGACTCGTCGCCGTGCCCGGGCGCCTCGACCTTGATGACGCGGGCGCCGAGGTCGCCGAGCATCATGCCCGCGTGCGGCCCGGCCAGCGCCCGGGTGAGGTCGACGACGACGTAGCCGGCCAGCGGTCCGGCATCGGCGAACTCCTGCGTGTCGGACATCGTCACAGACTACGCTGAGCGACCGTGTTCGACGACGGCCGGCTGTCCCGGCGCGGTGCCCTCGGCCTGTTCGGTCTCGCCGGTCTGACGCTCACGGGTCTCGCCGGCTGCGGGTCCGGGTCCGGCGCACCCGCCGCCGCGCCGTCGCCGCTCCCGGAACCGTCCCCCACCAGCGCGGACGAGGCCTGGGCGGCGCTCGCGGCGGGCAACGAGCGGTTCGCGACGGGCGCGCCGAGGCACCCGCACGAGGACGAGCCGTACCGCGAGTCGCTGGTCGCCGGGCAGCACCCGATCGCCTGCGTGCTCAGCTGCGCCGACTCGCGGGTCGCGCCGGAGCTGGTGTTCGACCAGGGCCTGGGCGACCTGTTCACCGTCCGCTCGGCCGGCGAGGTCCTCGACGACGCCGTCGTCGGCAGCGTCGAGTACGCCGTCGAGCACGTCGCCGTGCCGCTGGTCGTGGTGCTCGGGCACGCCGGGTGCGGCGCCGTGCAGGCCACCGTCGACGTCGTGCGCGGCGGCCCGGCGCCGGACGGCTCGATCGCGGCGCTGGTGCAGGCGATCGAGCCGGTCGTGCGCGGCGTCACCACCTCCGCCGACGACGCCGCCTACCTCGCCGACTGTGTCGAGGCGCAGGCCCGCAGCGCGGCGGCGGCGCTGTCGGACACGTCGCCGGTCGTCCGCGCGGCGGTCGCGGCCGGCCGCACCGCCGTCGTCACCGGCGTCTACGACCTCGAGTCCGGCCGGGTCAGCCAGCTCTGAACGACCGGCGGGTCGCCCTTCGCGGGCTCGCCGTCCGGGCGCCGGCGCTGCGGCAGCGGCCGGGTCTGGTCCGCGCGCCGGACCGGCGCCGGCGGGCGGCCCGGCTCCGGCGCCGCCGGCCGGCGGGGCGGTGCGAACAGGTTCTCCTCGGCCGGCGGCTCGTCGTCATCGTCGTCGTCGGGCTCGCCCAGCTCGACCGGCGACACCGCGATGACCGTGAACCCGGCCAGCAGCAGCGCGCCCAGGCCGATCGTCAGCGGCACCACGAACTCCCCCGCCGTCGCGCCGGCGACCGTGCCCGGGTCGGCGGCAAGCTTGGCCGACACCGAAGCCATGCCGGTGTAGTGCATGCTGCTCACCGCGATGCCCATGACCAGCGCTGCGGCCAGGGCGCCCCAGAGCGAGCGGACGGTGAACGCCAGCCACAGGGCGGCGGTCGCGGCCGCGACGGCGATCGCCAGCGACGCCACCACCAGCGCCGGCCCGTACGCGATGGCTCCGTCGATGCGCACCGACGCCATACCGGTGTAATGCATCGCCGCGACGCCGATTCCGGTGCCGAGTCCGCCGAAGATCAGAGCGCGATTTCGATCTTTCCCGTAACCCACCATCAGCACGCCCCCGCCGACGACGAGGAACGCGACGATCAAACTGATCAAGGTGAGCGATACGTTGTAGCGGATCGGACTGCCGGAAACGCGGAATCCCAGCATTGCGATGAAGTGCAGCGTCCAGATCCCGGCGGCCAGCGATCCAGCCCCGGTGATCAGCCAGTTCCGCTTCGCGTGACCGGTCGCGTCGCGGGCGCGAACGGTGCACATCAGCCCGATCACGGCCGCCATGACCATGACGGCGTAACCGATCGCGGGCGTGGTCAGACCATGCGTGAAATGATCGACGTGGCTCGTCGACGACAAGATTCAGCCCCCCGGATGAATACCCATGTCGTAGCGTCTCGCGGACACCACAAAAGGGAGCATGTGCGATCGACCGCACTGCCGTCAATACCGGATTTGTCCGGATTCACCGATCAGAGGTGATCGACGGCCGCGGACGTGGCCCCGCCGGCCAGCCGGGCGTAGCCGGGACCGCGGTCGAAGAACGGCTCGTCACCGGTCCGCGACGCCCGCAGCGACGCCCGCAACGACGACGTCGCCGCCTCGTCGGCCACCGGGTCGTCCGCGGACCCGGGCAGCAGGACGACCCCGTAGTCGGCCCGCGCGCCGTCGGCCGACACCTTCCGCCAGCGCACGTCGCGCAGCACCTCGTCGACCGGACGCTCCAGCGGGTCGCCCCAGCCTCCGCCGCCGGTCGTGCGGATGCGGATCACCTCGCCGGCCCGCACCGGCTCGGCGTCGGCCAGCGCGTCCACCTCGCGCTCCCCCGGCCCGCCCGGGTCGATCGTCACCGAGAACGGCCGCCCGGCCCGCCCACCCGCAACCCCCCAGCAGGACAGGATGGACCGGTCCGCGATGGACATGAAGTGCGCGTCGCGCAGCATCCGCAGCTGCTTCTCGTAGCCGAGCCCGCCGCGGTACCGGCCCGGTCCGCCGGAGTCCAGCGCCAGGCCCAGCGTCTCCACGACGAACGGGAACCGCGACTCGCTGAACTCGGTCGGCAGGTTCCGCGAGTCGGGCACGACGTGGATGGTGTCCTCGCCGTCGGCGTAGTACCGCCCGCCCGACCCGCCGCCCAGCACCTCGCGCATGAGGTACGGCCGCCCGTCGAGGTCGTCGCCGTAGACGCCGGTGTACCGGATGGTCTCCTGGTCGGCCGGCATCCGCCCGTCGACCGCCTTCGCCAGCACGCCGGCCAGCACCCCGAGCAGCCGCAGGATGACGAACGTCCGCGCGTTCGTCGGCGCCGGGAACACCGGGGTCAGCAGCGTGCCGGGCGGCGGGAAGCGCAGTTCGATCAGCGGGACGACGCCCTCGTTGACCTCCAGTTCGGCCATCCGCTCCGGCGAGTCGGCGAGGTTGCGCAAGATCGGCGCCAGCCACTTCTTCAGGAACGCGCCGTCGGCGTAGTCGGCCGCGTGGTTGATCGGGCCCTTCGCCTGCGGGCCGGTGCCGGCGAAGTCGATGACCAGCCGGTCGTCCAGCTTGGTGAGGGTGATCCGCTGCGTGTGCAGGCGAGGCTCGTCGACGCCGTCGTGCTCGGCGTAGTCCTCCCAGACGTAGGTCCCGGCCGGGATCTTCGCCAGGATCTCGCGGCGGAACGTCTCGGTCGTCTTGTCCAGGATCGCGTCGAAGCACGCTTCCACGTCGGCCCGGCCGTAGCGCTGGAACAGCTCGGCCAGCCGCCGCGCCCCCATGAGGCAGGCGGCGCACTCGGCGTCGAGGTCGGCGGCCAGCGACTCGGGCATCCGCGAGTTGCGGGTCATGATCTTCAGCGCCGCCTCGTTCGGCACGCCCTGGTCCCACAGCCTGATCGGCGGGACCATCAGGCCCTCCTCGAACACGCTGGTGGCATGCGACGGCATCGAGCCGGGGACGGTGCCGCCGATGTCGTCGTGGTGCCCGAACGCCTGGACGAACGCGACGACCTCACCGTCGTGGAAGACGGGGGCCGTGACGCACAGGTCGGGCAGGTGCCCGATGCCGCCCTCGGAGAGGTACACGTCGTTGTGGAAGAACACGTCGCCCGGCCGCATCGTCTCGATCGGGTAGTCGCGGACCACCGGGTGCACCAGCGCCGAGTACGAGCGGCCGGTCAGCTTGCGCAGCCGCCGGTCGTGGATGCCGGCGCGGTAGTCGTGCGCGTCGCGGATCATCGGCGAGCGCGACGTGCGCCCGATGGCGGTCTCGACCTCCTTCTCGACCGACGTCAGGTAGCCCTCGACGATCTCGACCAGGATCGGGTCGGCACTCACGGGGCGTCCTCCCGGGTGATCAGCAGGTTCGCGTGCGCGTCGACGACGGCGCGGAAGCCCGGGTGGACCGGGACGGTGGAGCCGAACTCCTCGACGACGGCCGGCCCGGTGACGGTGTCGCCGGCGCCCAGCGCGGCGCGGTCGTGGATCGGGGTGTCGGTCCAGCCGGCGCCGAAGTCGACGCGGCGGGTGGTGCGCGGCGCCGCGCCGCGGCCGGGCCCGGCGGAGCGCAGCGCGGGCCGCGCGATCGGCCCCACCCCCGTCACCCGCAGGTTCACCCACTCGACCTCCTGGCGGGCGTCGCCGGCGAAGTCGTAGCCGTAGAGCCGCCGGTGCGCGGCGTGGAACGCGGCGGCGACGGTGTCGGCGAGCGCCGCCGTCACCGGCCCGTCCGGCACGTCGACGCGCACCTCGTAGGCCTGGCCGAAGTAGCGCAGGTCGGCCGTGCGCAGGAACCGCCGCTGTCCCGCGGCGAAGCCCTCCCGTTTCAACGCGGCGTCCGCTTCCGCGGCGAGCTCCGCGAAGGTCGCGCCGACGGCGTCCGGGTCGAGCACGGCGTGCCGGGCGACCGCCGTGCGCACGTAGTCGTTGCGCACGTCGACGGTGAGCAGCCCGTACGCGGACAGGTTGCCGGGGTCGGGCGGCACCAGCACGCCGGCCAGGCCGAGCACGTCCACCAGCCGGCAGGCCAGCAGCGACCCGGACCCGCCGAAGCTGACCAGGTGGAAGTCGCGGACGTCCAGCCCGCGGGTGACGGTGATCTGGCGTAGCGCGTTGGCCTGGTTCCACGCGGAGATCTCCAGGATCCCCTCGGCGCAGCGTTCGGGGCTCAGCCCGAGCGACGCGGCCAGCGCCGCGATGCCGTCCCGCGCGGCCGCGACGTCCAGCGGGATCTCGCCGCCGAGCAGGTGCGGCGGGATGCGGCCGAGCAGCAGGTGCGCGTCGGTGACGGTCGGCTCGGTGCCGCCCGCGCCGTAGCAGAGCGGGCCGGGGTCGGCGCCGGCCGAGCGCGGCCCGACCTTGAGCGTCCCCTCCGGACTGAGCCAGGCCACCGACCCGCCGCCGGCGCCGACGGTGACGACGTCGATCATCGGGATCTTGCTCGGGTAGGCGCCGACACTGCCCTCCGTCGTCAGCGCCGGGTGCCCGTCGACGACGACCGCGACGTCGGTGGAGGTGCCGCCGCCGTCGAGGGTGAGGACGCTGCCGAAGCCGGCCGCCCCGGCGACCACCGCGGCGCCGAGCGCGCCTGCCGCCGGGCCGGACAGCACCGTCGAGATCGGCTGCCGGGCCACCTCGTCGGCCGACAGCACGCCGCCGTTGGACTTCATCACGTAGAACGGGACGTCCGCGGCGACCTCGGCGAGGCGGGCCGCGATGGTGCCGACGTAACGGGCGATGCTCGGCTTCACCGCGGCGTCGACCAGCGTCGTCACGCTGCGCTCGTACTCGCGGTACTCCCGCAGCACCTCCGCCGAGATGGACACGACGGCGTCCGGGTGCTCCCGCGCGAGCACGTCGCGCATGCGCAGCTCGTGCTCCGGGTTGGCGTAGGAGTGCAGGAAGCAGACGCCGATGGCGGTGATGCCGCGGTCGCGGAAGAACCGGGCGGCGGCGACGGCGTCGGGCTCGCTGAACGGCCGGAGTTCGCCGCCGTCGAAGGCCAGCCGCCCGCCGACGGCGCGGACGAGGTCGGCCGGGACGATGCGCGGCGGCTTCACCCAGAAGTAGCTGTTGCCGTAGCCGTCCGGCACCGACTGCCGGGCGATCTCCAGCACGTGCGCGTACCCCTCGGTCGTGACGAAGCCGAGGTCGCCGACCTTCCCCTCCAGCAGCCGGTTCGTCGCGACCGTGGTGCCGTGCACGACGGCGGCGACATCCTCGCCGCGCGCGTCGAGCAGCGCCAGGATCTTGTGCACACCGGCCATGAACCCCTCGGCCGGGTCGGCCGGCGTCGACGGCGTCTTCGTGCTCGCCTGCCGGCCGGTCTCCTCGTCGACGGCGACGACGTCGGTGAACGTGCCGCCGGTGTCGATGCCGATACGGATCAGGGGCATGCGGTCGATTCAACCGGCGGCTCGCCGGCCCCGGCGTCGGCAACTGGTGCCAAGCGTCAGCTCTCGAGTGTGGTGAGCGTCGTCACGCGGGTCTCGACGTACGTGGCCGGGCCGTCGGTCAGACGAGCCAGCCGATACTGGTAGACGACCGCCTCGCCGTCGGTGTCTTCCTCGATGCGCCAATATTCCGGCACCCCTGCGGCGGCATAGAGGCGCGGCTTGACCTCTCGGTCTTCCCGGCGCGATCCGTCGGAGACCACCTCGACCAGAAGGGCGAAGTCAGCGGCGGGATGGTAAGCGCTCTTCCCGGAGGGAGGACGGGCGAAGACGCCGACATCGCAGGTGCGGATCTCGCCGTCGGGCAGGATCACGCCCTGCTCGATGTAGGTGGGGCCGCCCCGGTCCACCAGGAGGTTCCGTACCCGGGACTGGACGTCCGCATGCCAGGGACGCATGGCCGCGGCCATCACGACAAGATTTCCTTCCCGTACCTCGTACCGGAACTCCGGCGACAACCGCTCCAGCACCTCGGGGGTCCACTCGACGACGTCGGGCAGCTCCAGCGTCTTCATGAGCGCACCTCCTTACCGACCGCCTCCTCATCAGCATACGGGGAGCCCGCCAGCGCCGCGCCGAGCGCCGTCGTGCGGTAGAGGACGGACCGGCCGTGCCGCTCGCCCGCCACCAGCCCGTTCTCGCGCAGCACCCGCAGGTGCTGGCCGACGGCGCTGGGCGTGACGCCGAGGCCGCGGGCGAGGTCGGTGGTCGACGCGGGCAAGCGCAGCGCGTCGAGGAGGTCGGCGCGGGCCCGGCCGAGCAGCCGGACAGTGGCGCCGGACGGCCGCGCGCCGAGCCGCACGCTCCACAGCGCGCCGACACCGCGGGCCGGGTAGCGCACCGTGGTCTGGGTCGACGTGCGCCGCTTGATCAGCACGTACGCCGACCCCAGCGCCACCGGCATGAGCACCAGGCCGCCCGGACCGCGGTCGACGGCGGAGTCCTCGCGCCAGCGGTCGCCGCCGAGGCGCAGCCGGCCGTCGCGCCAGCTCAGGTCCGGGTGCAGGCCGGCGAAGAGTGCGGCCGCTCCCCCGCGGGCCAGCCGCCGGGCCCGGTACGCGACGTCGGCCTCGAGGACGGCGCGCAGGCGCGGCCAGTGCGGCGCGATCAGGCGGTCGTGGGCGGCGCACAGCTCGGCGGCCAGCTCGGCCAGTCCCTGCTCCGGATGCGCGGCGAGGTCCGCGACGGCGGCCGGCGGCGTCGCTCCGAAGCGCCGCCGCAGGTTCGCCCGCACGCTCTCCGGCGGTGTGCGGCACAGCACCGCGAGGTCGTCGTCGATGTCGCCGCCCGGCCCGGCCGGCGCCGGGACCAGGAACTCCGGCCAGCCGGGGGTGTCGTTGAACAGCAGCGGCCAGGTCAGCGGCAGCGACAGCGGCGCGTCCGCGAGCTCGGCGCGGGCCCAGCGCAGCCAACGCTCGTGCACGGCCTGGCGGTCGTGCCCGGCCAGTTGCTGCAGCGCGGCCACCGTCTCGGACAGCGCCGACACCGCGAACCGGGTGGCGGCGAGCTCGTCGACGCCCAGCTCGACAGTCAGTGCCATGGTCCCACTATGTAGCAGAGCGCTACAGGGTGCGCGACCGCGACCGCCCGCCGCGACCATCGCCGTCGTGTCCCGCTACCGCCGCTTCGCCGCCGCCACCAGCCTCACCACCGCCGGCGACGGCGTGTTCGCGGCGGCCGTGCCGCTGCTGGCGGCGACGCTGACCCGCGACCCGCGGCTGGTCTCCGTCGTCGCCGCGGCCACCTACCTGCCGTGGCTGCTGTTCTCGCTGCCCGCCGGCGCGCTGGTCGACCGGCACGACCGGGCCGCCCTGCTGACGCGCGGGGTCGCGGCGCAGGCAGCGCTCGCGGCGGCGGCCTCCGTGCTGGTGGCGTCCGGCCGGCTGGGCGTGGCCGGACTGGCGGCGCTGGCGTTCGGGCTGGGCGCCTGTCAGGTGGTGACGGGGACGGCGGCGCAGGCGCTGCTGCCATCGCTGGTCACGCCGGAGCGGCTGCCGTCGGCCAACGGCTACCAGCAGACCATCGCCGTCATCGGGCAGCAGTTCGCCGGGCCGCCGCTGGGCAGCCTGCTGTTCGCCGTCGCCGCCGGGCTGCCGTTCGGGGCCGACGCGGTGGTCCTGACGGTGGCGGCGGCGCTGCTGGCGACCCTGCGGGCGCCACGGGACACGGCCGCGCCGCGCGCTGCGTCGTCGCTGCGGGCGGAGATCGCGGCCGGGCTGCGCTGGCTGGCGGCGCACCGGCTGTTGCGGACGCTGACGCTGCTGGCCGCCGTCAACACGTTCTGCTTCCAGCTCGGCAACGCCACGCTGGTGCTGCTGGCGACGTCGGAGCTGGGGGTGTCGACGCGCGGATTCGGCCTGCTGCTGGCGACGGCGGCGGCCGGGTCGCTGGCCGGCGGGGTGGCCGGGCCGTGGCTGCTGCGCGGGCTCGGCGACCGGACGGTCCTGCTCGCCGCCCTCGCCGTCAACGCCGTCGCCGTGGCCGCCATCGGGCTCGCGCCGGGCGCCGTCGTGCTCGGGTCGCTGCTGGCGGCCACCGGCCTGGGCGTGACGCTCTGGAACCTGGTCGGCATCGGCCTGCGGCAGCGGCTGGTGCCGCCGGACCTGCTCGGCCGTGTCATGGGCGTCCACCGCCTCGTCGGCTGGGGCCTGATCCCCGCCGGCGCCCTGCTCAGCGGCGTCGTCGCGCACGCGTTCGGGCTGCGCGCGCCGTACCCGCTGGCCGGCGCGATCCGGCTGATCGCGCTGCTGGTCGCGCTGCCGGCGCTGCTCAGCGCCTTCCGCGACCGCGACTAGGGCGACCGGGCGGGTGCGGCGGGGGTGGTGGCGGGGGTGGCAGCGTGCCGGCGCCGGGCGCGGCTTCCGGCCAGACCAGCAGGACGGGGCACGGGGCGTGGTCGACGACGAACCGGCTGGCGGGTCCGAGGCTGTGCGGGCCGAGGTGGGCCAGGTCGCCGTCGCGGGCCAGGACCAGCAGGCCGGCGCCGCCGGCGGCCATCACCACCTCCTGCTCCACCCGGCCGGTGCGCGCCACCCGGGTGCACGGCCGGCCCAGCCGCTGTGCCGCGGCAGCCAGCAGCCGCTGCGCGGAGCGGGCCGCGAGGTCCTCCAGCCGGCTGCCCGGGTCGAGGTCGGCCCGGCCGCGTCCGAGCAGGCCCGCGAACGCGCCGTGCGCGGCGCCGGACAGGTCGGCCGGCGTGACGTGCAGCAGCACCGGCTCCGCGTCCGGCGGCGCGTAGACACGGGCGGCGTCGACGCAGGCCGGCCAGGTGCCCTCGACCACCCAGACCACGACGCGCATCGGCTCCGCCTCCTCAGGCCACGGCCAGTGACACCCACAGCGCGAGCACCGTGGCGACGAGGCACGCGGGCACGGTGGCGAGGCCGAGTGTGGTGAACTCTCGCAGGCTCACCTCGGTGTCGTGGGCGTGCACGACGCGCCGCCACAGCAGGGTGGCCAGGGACCCAGCGTAGGTGAGGTTCGGGCCGATGTTGACCCCGATCAGCACCGCCAGCACGGCGCCCGGACCGGACGGCACGGTCAGCGGCAGCAGCACCAGGACCGCCGGCAGGTTGTTGATCACGTTGGCCAGGACCGCCGCCAGCACCGCGACGCCCAGCAGGGCGAGCAGGCCGGTGCCGGACGGGACCAGCGCACCCAGCGCCGTCCCGAGCCCGTTGTCGACGACCGCCCGCACCACGATGCCCAGGGCCAGCACGAAGGCCAGGAACGGCAGCGACAGCGACCGCAGCAGCCGCCTCCACGTCGTACGGCGCCGGACCAGGGCGCGGACGGCGAGCACCAGCGCGCCCGCCCACGCCGCCCAGGCCGGTCCGATGCCGAGCGCGGACGTCAGCACGAACCCGGCCAGCGTGGCGGCGAGCGTCACCAGCGTGAACACCGGCAGCTCGGGCGTGTCCCCGGCCACGACGGGCGGAGGCGCGGCGTCGAGGTCGGTGCCGAAGAAGCGCCGGAACACCAGGTACTCCACCGCGACCGCCACCAGCCACGGCAGCGCCATCAGCGCCGCGAACCGGGCGAACGTCAGCCCGCTGACCGCGAACGCGAGCAGGTTGGTCAGGTTCGAGACCGGCAGCAGCAGCGACGCCGTGTTCGACAGGTGGGTGCAGGCGTACAGGTGCGGCCGCGGCCGCATCCCGAGCCGCGCCGCGGTGGCGAACACCACCGGGGTCAGCAGCACGACGGTGGCGTCGAGGCTGAGCACGACGGTGATCGCCGAGGCGGCCACGAACACCCCGCCCAGCAGCCGGCGAGGGCGGGCGGCCGTGCCCCGGGCCAGCCACGCCCCGCAGGCGCGGAACAGCCCGTCGTCGTCGCAGAGCTGGGCCAGCACCAGCACCGCCGCCAGGAACACGACGACGTCGCCCAGCCGGTCGGTCTCGGCACGGAGGTGGTCGAGCGAGATCGCTCCGGTCGCGACCACGAGCGCCGCCGCGGGCACCGCGACCGCCGCCTCCGGCCAGCCGAACGGGCGCACGACGGCGGCGGCCAGCACGAGCAGCAGCGCCGCGGCGGAGACGACCTCCGCCGTGGGGATGCTCGCGGGGTCAGGCGTGGGTCGCCTCGATGCGGGCCATGTTCTGGTGCCCCCACTCCCCCAGCGGCCGCAGCGCCAGTTCGAGCGTGCGGCCGTAGTCGGTCAGTGAGTACTCCACCTTCGGCGGCACCTGGTGGTAGGCCTCGCGGTGCACCAGGCCGTCGGCCTCGAGCTCGCGCAGCTGCTGGACCAGCATCTTCTCGGTGACGCCGGGGATGCGCCGGCGCAGTTCACCGAAGCGCAGCGGCCCCTGGTCCTCCAGCGTCCAGAGCATGGTCGCCTTCCACTTGCCGCCGACGACGTCGATGGCGGCGTCGAGTCCGCAGGTGTAGGGCCGGTTCCGGGCCATCGCGCGCTCCATACTTACCGAATAGTGGGTACCTGACAATATAGTCAGTACTTGATCATCGGCAAGTGTGCGCCGACGATCGGAGACATGACGACGCACCCCCGCCGCTTCGGCGTTCTCGTTCTGCCCGACGCCGACGCGCCCACGCTGCTCGACCGGTTCCGCCGGGTCGAGCAGCTCGGCTTCGACCAGCTGTTCCTGCCCGACCACATCGGCAACATCTTCGCCACCGAGCCGCCCTGGCTGGACGGCTGGACCATGACCACCGCCGCCGCCCTGACGACGTCCACCGTGCGGGTCGGCACGCTGGTCAGCAACCCGATCCTGCGGGCGCCCGCCGTGCTGGCGAAGGAGGCGCTCACCGTCGACCAGCTGTCCGGCGGGCGGCTGGAGCTGGGCATCGGCGCCGGCATCATGGACGTCGACCACCACGCCACCGGCACCACGCCATGGACGGTGAAGGAGCGGGTGGCGCGCTACCCCGAGTACGTCCGCGTCCTCGACGAGGTGCTGCGCGCCGGCGGCGGCCCGTACACGTTCGAGGGCGACTGGTACACCGTCCGCGACCTCCCCACCGGCCCGCCCGCGGCGCAGCGGCCGCGTCCGCCGCTGATCGTCGGCGGGCAGGCGCCCACCGTGCTGCGGGTGGCGGCCGAGCGGGCCGACGTCTGGAACACGAACGGCCGCCCGGACGCGAGCCTCGACGAGAACGTCGCCCTGGCCGCGGACTGGAGCCGCCGGGTCGACGAGTTCGCCGTGGCCGCCGGCCGCGACCCGTCCGCCATCCGCAGGTCGGTGCTGCTCTGGGCCGGCACCGACGCACTGTCCGGCCCGGCCGGGCTGGAGGAGCTGGTCGACCGGTACGCGCCGGCCGGCTTCACCGAGTTCGTCCTCGGCTGGCCGCTGCCCGCCGACGTGGACCGGTTCGAGCGGCTCGCGCTGGAGGTCGTCCCCAAGCTGCGCTGAGGTGCTTGACTCGTCCCCAGGGGAAGACTCCAGGCTCCGTTCCGTGAGAGGAGGTGACGATGGACGAGCTGCTGCCGATCGGCCGGTTCTCCCGGCTGACGTGGCTGAGCATCAAGGCGCTGCGGGTGTACGACGACACCGGCCTGCTGCGCCCCGCCTACGTCGACCCCGACACCGGCTATCGGTACTACGCGCCGGAGCAGGCGGCGACGGCTCGGGTCATCGGCACCCTGCGCTCGCTCGACATGCCGCTGTCGTCGATCCGGGAGGTGCTGGCCGAGTCCGACCCGGACCGCGTCCGCGACCTCCTCGACGACTACCGGCGGGTGCTCGAGCGGCGCATCGACCGTCATCGGCACATGCTCGACCGTGTCGAGACCTTCATCCGGAAGGGAGCCGTCATGGCTTACCAGATCAGCACCCGCGACACCGCGCCCGCCGAGGTGCTCGGCACCACGTACCCGGCGACGCTCGACACGCTGGCCGAGACCAGCTCCGTCGCCTACCACCGGCTGTACGCCGCCATCCAGGCGGCGAGCGGGCGGCCCGACGGCCCGCCGCGCCTGGTGTACCTCGAACTGGCCGACGACACGTGGACGATCGAGGCGTGCGTGCCGGTGGCCGGGCTGTCCGCGGCGCCCGACGGCTTCAGCCTGCACCGCGCGCCCGGCGGCCTCGCCGCCGTCACCCGGCACACCGGCCCGTACGAGGAGCTCGGCCTGGCCTACCGCGAGGTCGAGGCGTGGATCGGCGCACAGGGGCTGGCCTTCAACGGCGCGCCGTACGACGTCTACCTCAACGACCCGTCGCAGGTCAGCGACCCGTCGAAGCTCGAGACGGAGATCGTCTGGCCGGTCAGCCGCGGCTGAACGGGCTGGTGGCCGGGCGGGTCAGCTCGTCGGTGTGCCGCCGGATCAGCTCGAGGTTGCGGTCGGCGAGGTGGTCGAAGCCCTGGCCGATGCTGGAGCCCGGCGTGAGCGAGCGCAACGCCGCGTCGGGGTCCAGCCGCGCCGACACCCAGCACTCGTGGCTGGCCGCCCGCGCGACCACCTCGGCGATCGGGGTGACGATCATCGAGTTGCCGAAGTAGAGCACGCCGGCCGGGTCCGTCCCCGTCGCGTTGGCGCCCACCACGTACACGTGGTTGTCGTAGGCGCGGGCCCGGTTGGTCAGCTCCCACAGGTCGGCCGAGCGCAGCAGCGCGGACGGCCGCAGGATGACCTCGGCGCCCCGGACGGCGGTGATGCGCGACAGCTCCGGATAGTCGCCGTCGAAGCAGATGATCATGCCGATCTTCCCGAGCGGCGTCTCGACCACGCACACGTCGTCGCCCGGCGTCACCCACCCGCCGCGCGACGCCAGCTCGGTGCAGAACGGGTGCGTCTTGCGGTAGACCCCGGCGATCTCGCCGTCCGGGCCGGCCAGCACCGCCGAGTTGTGGACGACGCCGGGCCCGGCGCCGCGCTCGTACGTCCCCCACGCCAGGTGCACGCCGAGCCGCCGGGCCGCCTCCTGGAACGGCTCGGCCAGCGCGCCCGGCACCTCCGTGACGAGGTCCCACAGCTCCGCGGCCGGCATCGCCGGGGTGAACCCGGTGGTCACCGACTCGGGCAGCACGATCAGCTCCGCACCGGTGTCGCCGGCGCACCGCTCCACGTAGTCGAGCGCGTGCTCGACGTTCGCCTTGACGCTCTGCGTGGTCAGCGGCTCGGCCAGCGGCCGCACCTGGACCGCGGCTGCGGTGAACGCCCGCATGCTCTTCGCCTCCTTCAGCGCCTAGGCCTTCACGACCTGGACGTCGTAGTCGTTGATGGCCGAATCGCGCGTGACCAGCGTCAGGCGTTCGAGCCGTGCCTGCGCGACCAGCATGCGGTCGAACGGGTCACGATGGTGCAGGGGCAGCCGCCCGGCCTCGATCGCGTGCTCGAAGCCGATCGGCAACTGCCGCAGGTCGCTGCGCAGGATCTCCTCGGCCAGGTCGACCGGCGCGGACAGCTTGCCCAGTCGCTGCTTGATCGCGACCTCCCAGGCGGTGGCAGAACTGACGAAGACCTCGAGCTCCTCGTCGATGGTCTCCTTCAGCTCGTCCGACAGCTCGGCGTCGTCCGTCAGCCACCACAGGACGACGTGGGTGTCGAGCAACAGCCGCGTACGTGTCACGGCCGCGACCCGAAGTCGTCGGCGATGGTGGCGTTGACGTCGTCGGAGTCCCAGTCGGCGGCCATCGTGACCTGGCCGGCCAGCGAGCCCCGCTGCCGGCGCCGCGCCTTCGCCGGGAACGGCACGACTTTCGCCACGGGGACACCGGCCCGGCTGATGACGACCTGCTCGCCGCGCTCGACGCGCTCGATGATCCGCGACAGCTGGGTCTTCGCCTCGTGGATGTTGAACTGCGCTGCTGCTGGCTCTCCCATGGACTCAGCTTAGCTAAGTTAGCTTAGTTCGTCACGGCCGCGCCCGGCCGGACAGCCAGCCGCCGAGGGCGACGCCGGCGAGGGCGACCGCGGCGCCGACCAGGATGCCGCGGGTGAAGTCGCCGGGCGCGGCGACCCGGGGCGGGGCCTCGTACACGCCCGGGGCCTGCTGGGTCGCAGCGGCAGGCGCCGGCGCGACCCCCATCAGCACGTCGTCGACGGCGGCGAAGAACTCGCCGGCCGTCTTCTTCGCGACCCCGGCCAGCATGCGCTGCCCGACCCCGCCGATCATGCCGCCGACGATGGCGTCGGCGTCGTAGTCCAGCCGGGTCGAGCCGTCGCCGGAGTCGGCGAGGGTGACGTGGACGTCGGCGCTCACCGTGCCCGGCGCGCCCGCACCGGAGGCCGTCATGACGAACGAGGCCGGCTCCTGCTGCGAATGCAGCCGCACGTCACCCGCGTAGCTGCCCTTGATCGTCCCGACGCCGGCCGACACCGTCATGCGGTACTGGTCGGGCCCGGCCGGCTCCAGCCGCTGGCAGCCGGGGATGGTCCGCACCAGGACGGCCGGGTCGTTGAGCGCCTTCCACACGTCGGCCCGCGGAGCGTGCAGGACGGCGGTTCCGGTCACCTTCATCGAGACTCCTGTGCGAGACGGAGGGAGAACAGGTCCGACGGCGAGATCGGCATCCGGGTGATCGCGAACCCCTCGGCGTCGGAGATCGCCGACGCGAGGACGGCGGAGCCGGGGATGACGCCGGCCTCACCGGCGCCCTTGACACCCAGCGGGTTCAGCGGCGACGGCGTCTCCAGGTGGTCGGTCTCGACGACCGGGACCTCGGTGGAGTACGGCATCAGGAAATCCATGAACGACGCGTTCAGCAGCTGGCCGGCGTCGTCGTACACCATCCGCTCGTACAGCGCTCCCCCGACGCCCTGGGCGACACCGCCATGGATCTGGCCCTCGACGATGCGCGGGTTGATCAGCGTGCCGCAGTCGTGGACGACGCAGTAACGCAGGATGGTGATCTCGGCGGTGTCCGGGTCGGTCTCGACGATCGCCGCGTGCATGCCGTTGGCGAACGTCGAGCGCGGCGGCGAGTAGAACCCGGTGTCCTCCAGGCCGGGCGACTCGCCCTCGGCGACCGGCGGCTTGGAGTAGTCGACGGGGCCGCCGAACTGGGTGGCCCGCTCGGCCTCGCGGTCGAACGCGTAGCGCAGCGGGTTGGCCAGGACGGCGACGGTCGCGAGCGGGATGGACGCCCCCGGCGCGCCGGACGGCGAGCCGATGACGCGGACGACGCCGTCGACGATCTCGAGGTCGCGCGGGTCGGCCTCGAGCGCCTCGCCGGCGATGCGCAGCGCCTTGTCGCGCACCTTCCGCGCGGCCGAGGCCAGCGCGTTGCCGCTCATGACGGCGGCGCGGGAGGCGAACGTGCCGACGGCGTACCCGAACCGCCGGGTGTCGCCGGTGGTGACATTCACCCGCTCGACCGGGACGCCCAGCTCCGACGCCACGACCTGCGCGAACACCGTCCGGTGGCCCTGGCCCTGGGTGGTCAGCCCGGTGGCCGCGACGACCGAGCCGTCGGTCTCGACCTTCACCCAGCCGCCCTCGTACGGCCCGACGCCGGTGCCCTCGACGTAGCAGGCGATGCCGATGCCGACCCGCCGCCCGGCCGCCCGCGCCTCGTCGCGGAACGCCGCGAACTCCTCCCAACCGACCAGCTTCTTCAGCTTCTCCAAGGTGGCCGGGTAGTCGCCGGAGTCGTACACCAGTGGCCGGCCGTCCTGGAAGATCAGGCCGTGGTCGTAGGGCATCTCGTCGGGCCGGATGAAGTTGCGCTCGCGCACCACCGTGCGGTCCAGCCCCAGGCGGGCGGCGACGGCGTCCATCGTGCGCTCCATCGCGAAGCAGCCCTGCGGCCGGCCGGCGCCGCGGTACGGCGTCACGGACACGGTGTTGGTGTAGAGGCTGAAGAACTCCGCCCGGTACGCGCCCGGCTTGTACGGCCCGAGCAGCTGCGTCGTCGTGATGATCGGGACGATGATGCCGTACGGCGTGTAGGCGCCGTTGTCGTGCCAGACGGTGACGTCGAGGCCGAGCAGCCGGCCGTCGTCGTCGAAGCCGACCCGGACGTGCTGCAGCTGGCCGCGCTCGTGAGTGGCGCCGACGAAGTGCTCGCGGCGGTCCTCGGTCCACTTGACCTCGCGGCCGAGCCGGATCGCCGCCCACGGCACCAGCACCTCCTCCGGCCACGGGTGCACGATCTTCACGCCGAACCCGCCGCCGACGTCGGGCGCGATGACCTCGACGCGGTCCAGCGGCAGCTCCAGCCGCGCGGCCAGCGCCGCCCGCACGGACGTCGACGCCTGCGTGGACGTGTAGACGCGCAGGCTGGCGTCGTCGGCGTCCCAGCGCGCGTGCACGCCCTTCCCCTCCAGCGGGGTGGACGCGCTGCGCTCGATGTCGAGGTCCAGGTCCAGGACGTTCGGGGCGGCGGCCAGCGCGGCCTCGACGTCGCCGCGGGACTGCACCATGTGCGCCGCGACGTTGCCGGGGACGTCGTCGTGGACGAGCAGGTCCGCGGCGCGGGCCGCCTCGATGCCGACCACCGGCGGCAGGAAGTCGTACTCGACCCGGATGCGCGCGCAGGCGTCCTCGGCGACGTACCGGTCGGCGGCGACGACCATGACGATCGGCTCGCCGACGTGGTTGACCTCGTCCTTCGCCAGCGCGAAGCCGGTGCGGCCGTGCGTCAGCGTCTCGTGCGGGATGAGCACCGGCAGCGCCTCGCCGGCCCGGCCGTCGAGGTCCTCGTGCGTGTAGACGGCGACCAGGCCGTCGACGCCGACCGCGTCGGACACGTCGATGTCGACGATGCGGGCGTGCGCGTGCGGGCTGCGGACGAACGCCGCGGCCAGCGCGCCGTGCCCGATGTCGTCGAGGAACCGGCCCTGCCCGGTGAGCAGCCGCGGGTCCTCGAGCCGGGCGATCGGCTCGCCGAACGACCTCGTCGTCATGCCTCCTCCGCCCGCAGCTCGGCGGCGCGCAGCACCGACGCGACGATGTTCTGGTAGCCGGTGCAGCGGCACAGGTTGCCGGCGATCGCCTCGCGCGCGTCGTCCTCCGTCGGCGCCGGGTTCTCCTCCAGGTAGGCGGTGATCGTGGTGACGAACCCGGGCGTGCAGAAGCCGCACTGCAGCCCGTGGCAGTCGCGGAAGGCCTGCTGCACCGCGCCCAGCTCGCCGTCGGCTCGCCCGCAGCCCTCGACCGTCGTCACCTCGGCGCCGTCGACGGTGACGGCGAACTGCAGGCACGACCGGATGGGCCGGCCGTCGACGAGCACCGTGCAGGCGCCGCAGACGCCGTGCTCGCAGCCGACGTGGGTGCCGGTCAGCTCGAGGTCGTGGCGCAGGAAGTCGGACAACAGCCGCCGCGCGGGCACCGTCGCCGACCGCGGCACGCCGTTGACCAGCAGTGTCACCTCGTACAGCTCCTCGGCGGCGCTCATGCGGCCACCCCCGCCGCGCGCCGGGCGGCGGCGCGCAGCGCCCGCGTCGTCAGCACCTCGGCCAGGTGCGTGCGGTAGGCGGCCGTCGCGTGGATGTCGTCGTCGGGCTCCAGCCGTCCGGCGGCCAGTCGTCCGGCCGCCGGCCAGCCGGCGTCGTCGTACGTCGAGCCCGCGACCGCGTCGGTGAGGTCGAGCAGCACCGGCTCGGGGCCCATCGAGACGTACGCCGCTCTGGCACCGGCGACCCGCAGGTCGTCGTCGAGGCTCACCTCCACCCCCGCGCCGCACACGGCGTAGTCACCGTGGCGCCGGGCCACCTCCGTCCAGACGGCCCCGGTGCGGCCCTCCGGCACCGGGAACGTGACGGACGTGACCAACTCGCCGGCGTCGGCGCAGGTCGACATGGGTCCGGTGAAGAAATCGGCGGCCTCGACCGTGCGCTCACCGGCCGCGGAGCGCAGCGTCACCGTGCCGCCGAGCAGCGCCAGCACCGCGGTCAGCTCGCCGGCCGGGTCGGCGTGCGCGATGCTGCCCACCGTCGTGCCGCGGTTGCGGATGGTCGGGTGCGCGACGTACCGCAGCGTCTCGCGCAGCAGCGGCAGGACGGCGTGGGCGGCGGCGTCGCGCTCGACGTCGGCGTGCCGGGCCAGCGCGCCGACCGTGACGGCGGCGCCGTCGGCGCGCACGTAGGCCAGCTCGGACAGCCGGTTGATGTCGACGACGTGCTCGGGCGCGGCCAGCCGCATGTTCAGCAGCGGCACCAGGCTCTGGCCGCCGGCCAGCACCTTGCCGGCAGGGCTCACCTCGGCCAGGACCGCGACGGCGTCGTCGACGGTGGCCGGCCGGTGGTAGGTGAACCCCGCTGGCTTCACCGCATCATCCTCTCTCGTCCCGCGGCGTTTCGCGCGGCGGATCGTCGTCGACCTCGTGCACGCCCGGTGGCCCGACGGTGAGGACGGCGCCGCCCTCGCGCAGGTGCGGCGGGGCGACGGCGCGGGCCAGGTGGTACGCGACGATCGTGACGATGGTGCCCAGCGCGATGCCGGACAGCACGAAGTCCTCGGTGATCTCCAGCGACGTGTCGCCGATGGCGATGATGATGCCCGCGGACACCGGCACGAGGTTGACCGGGTTGGCGAAGTCGACCCGGTTCTCGATCCAGATGCGGGCGCCGAGCAGGCCGATCATCCCGTACAGCACGACGGTGATGCCGCCGAGCACCCCGCCCGGCGTCGCCGCGATCAGCGCGCCGAACTTCGGCGAGAACCCGAACAGGATCGCCACCAGCGCCGCCACGTAGTACGCCGCCGTCGAGTACACCCGGGTCGCGGCCATGACGCCGATGTTCTCGGCGTACGTCGTGGTCGGCGAGCCGCCCACCGACGTCGCGATGACCGTGCCGACGCCGTCGGCCGCGATCGCCTTGCCCATGACCGGGTCGAGGTCCTTGCCGGTCATCTCCGCGACCGCCTTGACGTGACCGGTGTTCTCCGCGATCAGCGCGATGACGGCGGGCAGCACCAGCAGGATGAACGTCGCGCTGAAGGCTGGCAGGTGCCAGCCGGCCACCTCGGCGCCCTGCGCGTTGACGAACGTCTCCTTGGGGAAGCCCAGCCAGTCGGCCTCGCGGACGCCGTCGAAGTTCACCCGCCAGCGCGTGGTCTCGGCGCCCGCCGCCGGGTCGAACGAGGTGATCTGCCCGAACATCCGGTCGAACAGCCACGACAGCACGTAGCCGAACACCAGCCCGACGAAGATCGCGATGCGGCCCAGGAAGCCGCGCAGCCCGACCGCCATGAGGATGACGGCGAGCATGACGATCAGCGCGATCCACTGGTCCTGCGGCCAGTAGGTGTTCGCCACCACCGGCGCCAGGTTGAACCCGATCAGCATGACGACGGCGCCGGTCACCACCGGCGGCAGCACCTTGTACAGGACGCCGGAGCCGAAATAGTGGATCAGCACGCCGCACAGCGCCAGCACCACGCCGGCCACCAGGATCGCCCCGGTGACGTCGGCGGAGTCGCCGCCCTGCGCCCGGATGGCGGCCACGCCGCCGACGAACGAGGCGCTGGTGCCCAGGTAGCTCGGCACCACGCCCTTGACGATGAGCAGGAAGCAGATCGTCGCGACCCCGCTCATCATGATCGCCAACTGCGCGTTCAGGCCCATGATCAGCGGGAACACGAACGTCGCCCCGAACATCGCGACGACGTGCTGGGCCCCCAGGCCGATCGTGCGGCCCCACGAGAGCCGCTCGTCCGGCCGCACCACCGCTCCTGGCGGCGGCGTCCTGCCGCCGTAGACCACCTTCCAGCTCAATGCCACGGGGCCTCCTCGCACAGGGGTGGGTGACCCAGGTCACCCGTGCGGACACGTTGGAGGCAACTTAGGCAGCCCACGTTTCGAGGGCATGGGCACGAAGTGCCGAGGAGATCACCTGATCATCGGCAACGTCTGCACTCCGGCTCCGGACATGCCGAGGCCGCCGCGGGTCGGGAGCCGCGGCGGCCTCGGGCGGACCTGCCTGCCGTGTTACTGCGCGGCGGGGTCCTGGGCGGCCTCTTCGAGCACGTCCAGCGACACGGCGCCGGCCAGCAGGCGGCCGTCGTCGAGCAGGAGGACGGAGAACAGGTCGCTGGTCAGCGCCCGGCCGGTGCCGTACGGGCCGCTGACGTCCTGGAGCTGGGCGATGAACTCGGCGGCCAGGGTGGCGGCGTCGCCCTCGAGGTGCGACGTCAGCGCGTCGAGGTCGACGTCGCGGGCGACGAACACGGTGCTCCAGCCGGAGCCGACCGTGGAGAAGCCGGAGTCGTCGAGGCCCTCGGGGCCGACGCCCATGTCGGTGTGGTGCTCAGCCGCGGCGTCGTCGAGGTCGTCGGGCTGGATCTCCTCGACGGTGGTGCCGGGCGGCGGCGCGAACTCGTACGTCGACTCCTCGGGCTCGTCGAAGGAGATGGACGTGAAGCCGACCTCGAACGACGGCTCGGTGGCGTCCTTGGCGACGATCTGCACCCGCAGCGGCATGGACGTCTCGCCGTCGATGGCCAGCCGGATGGAGCCGATCAGCGACTGGTCGTCCTTCGGCCGCAGCACCAGCTCGTACGCGTTGCGGCCGGCCACGGTGGCGGTGCCGTCGACGTCGATCTGGGTGGACGGCTCGATCATGGACAGCGCCAGCGACGCGGCCGCCGTGGGGATGTTCT
This sequence comes from Jiangella alba, assembly GCF_900106035.1. Taxonomy (GTDB): domain Bacteria; phylum Actinomycetota; class Actinomycetes; order Jiangellales; family Jiangellaceae; genus Jiangella; species Jiangella alba. Next base: position 2,349,591 of record NZ_FNUC01000003.1, on the reverse strand, counting down.
CGGGCATGTCCTCAGGCATGCCCTCGCCGCCGAACGGGCCCTTGTCGCCGAACGGGTTGCCGCCGTCGTCGGAGCCCTCGGCGTCCTCGGGGACGACCAGGTGGGACGCGCGGGCGCCCTCGCTGCTCCAGAACCAGAGGTCCTGGCCGTCGCGGATGAGGTCGGACTCGTTCTGGTCGTCCTGCAGCGCGAACCGGTAGGTGTCGCCGTCGGTGTACCAGACGCGGGCCGTGGACGACCCGTCGAGCAGCGACAGCGCGGCCGTCGGCAGCGACGTGGTGTCGGTGGCCGGCAGCTCCGGCAGGCCGACGTCGGCGGACTGCACGATGGTGCCGGCGAACGGGCCGACGTCGAGGGACGCGAGGTCGACCAGCAACTCGGCGGCCGTGCGGTCGGGCAGGTCGGAGTCGGCGCCGGCGATCAGCGGGCCGGCCACGGCTGCGCCGACGACCACGGTGGCGACCGTGGCCCCGGTCGCCCACCGCCTCGCCGGGGTGCTGAGAAGGGAATTCGGCATGTCTGCTCCTGGAGAACTCGGTGCGTTCAGGGTCGTGCCCGGGCCGGGGGTTCGCCCCGATGACAACCACTGTGCCTCGGCGTCGCTGTGAGATCCCTGAGAGACCCCGGCCACATCGTCGGCGGGCAGGGCATGCTTGACGGCATGCGGGTGCTGGTGGTCGAGGACGAGCGCGGGCTGGCCCGCGCGCTGCATCGCGGGCTGTCGGCCGAGGGCTTCTCGGTCGAGCTGGCCCACGACGGCCTCGACGGCCTGCACCTGGCCCGCGAGCACGCCTACGACGTCGTCGTCCTCGACATCATGCTGCCGTCGCTGTCGGGCTACCGCATCTGCCAGACGCTGCGGGCCGAGGGCAACTGGGTGCCCATCCTCATGCTGTCGGCCAAGGACGGCGAGTACGACCAGGCCGACGGCCTCGACGTCGGCGCCGACGACTACCTCACCAAGCCGTTCTCCTACGTCGTGCTGGTCGCGCGGCTGCGGGCGCTGCTGCGCCGCGGGGCGCCGGCCCGGCCCGCGGTCCTGTCCGCCGGCGACCTCGAGCTCGACCCGGGCGCGAAGACGGTGCGCCGCGGCGGCGCCGGCGTCACGCTGACGCCGCGCGAGTTCGGCGTGCTCGAATACCTCATGCGCCGCGCCGACGAGGTCGTCTCCAAGCGCGACATCCTCGAGCACGTCTGGGACGCCCACTACGACGGCGACCCGAACGTCGTCGAGGTCTACGTCGGCTACCTGCGGCGCAAGATCGACACCCCGTTCGGCCGGGCCGCGCTGCAGACGGTGCGCGGCGCCGGCTACCGGCTGAGCGGCGACGGCGGCTGACATGGCCGTCTTCGGCCGGTTGAGCCTGCGGGCCCGGCTCACCGTGGCGGCCACCGCGATGGCGGCGGTCGGCCTGGCCGTCGGCGGGGTGCTGTGGCTCGTCGCGATGGACCGCGCGCTGCTCGGCGCGCTCGACGAGACCGCGCGGCGGCAGGGCGACGACATCGCGACGCTGGTCGAGTCCGGCCGGCTGCCCGACCCGCTGCCCGGCTTCGGCGTCGCCGTCGCGCAGGTGCTCGACGGCGACGACCGCGTCGTCGCCTCCACCCCCGGCGGCGACCGCCTCACCCCCGTGGTCGCGGGCGACGACCTCGCCGCCGTCCGGTCCGGCGCGGCCATCGACATCGACGGCACCCGGCTCGGGCAGCCCGAGCCGCTGCGCGTCGTCGGCATCGTCACCGACACCGCCGGCGAGCCGCGCACGGTCATCGTCGCCGTCTCGCTGGAAGAGCAGCAGCGCAGCGTCCGGTTCGCGAAGATCGGCGTGTTCGGCGGCGGCCTCGCCATCACGGCCGCGCTGGGGGCGCTGAGCTGGCTGGTCATCGTCCGTGCGCTGCGCCCGGTCGACCGGCTGCGCGGCGGCGCCGAGGACATCAGCGGCGCCGGCGGCGGGCACCGGCTGCCGGTCCCCGCCGGCGGCGACGAGCTGAGCCGGCTCGCGACGACGCTCAACGACATGCTCCGCCGGCTCGACGCGGCGGCGGCCCGGCAGCGCGCGTTCGTCGCCGACGCCGCACACGAGCTGCGCAGCCCCATCGCGGCGCTGCGCACCGAGCTGGAGGTCGCGCTCGCGCACCCCGACGCCGTCGACCCGCACGACACCGCCCGCGAGGCGCTGGTCGAGGTGCAGCGCATGGCCCGGCTGGTCGACGACCTGCTGGTGCTCGCGCACCTCGACAACCCGCGCCCGCTGCGCCGCGACGAGCTGGTCGACCTCGGCCAGCTGGCCGTGGAGATCACCGAGGGCGTGCGCGACGGACGGGTGCGGGTGCGCGTCGACTCCGGCGGCGAGGTGTTCACCCGCGGCCACCGCGACTCCCTGTCGCGGGTGCTGCGCAACCTGGTCGACAACGCCGTCCGGCACGCGTCGTCGCAGGTCACGGTCGCGGTGACGGGCGACGACGGCGCGGCACGGGTGTCGGTGGCCGACGACGGCGCGGGCGTGCGGCCGGCCGACCGCGACCGCATCTTCGAACGCTTCGCCCGCCTCGACGACGCCCGCGACCGCGACGCCGGCGGCACCGGCCTGGGGCTGGCCATCGCCCGCGAGATCGTCGTCTCCCACGGCGGCACGGTCGTCGTCGAGGACGCCGGCCCGGGCGCCCGGTTCGTCGTCACGCTGCCGCCGGCCCGGGCCACCATCGGCGCGCCGGAGGCCGTGTCCTAAGGTCTTGCGGCATGACGGAGCTCGTCCTGCGGCCGACCGTTCGGCACCGGCCCTGGGCACTGATCCCCGTCGTGATCCTCGTCGGGCTGTGCGTGGTCACCGGCGCCGCCGCGGGCGATACCGGGCTGCTGATCGGGCTGGGCGCCGCCGCGCTGGTGGTCGTGCCGATCGCCGGGCACCTGCTGCGCGCTCGGGTCACCGTCACGTCGTCGGAGATCGCCGTGCGCGGGCTCGTCACGCACCGGCGGGCCGACCGCACGCGGGCCGCGTCGATCGTGCGGGCCCTGGTGGTGGCGCCGCGCGCGGCGGCGAACGACTCGATCTTCGTGCTGGACCGCGACGAGCAGCTGCTGCTGCGCATCCACGGCGTCAACTACCCGCGGGCCGACCTCGACCGCCTCGTCGAGCACCTCCGGCTGCCCACCGTCGTCGCCGACCGGCCGCTCACCCCCGACCAGGTGGCGAAGCGGTACCCGGACAACGCCGGACCCGTCGTCTGATGCTCCTGGAACTACGGCCGTCGGCGCGGCGGCGGCGCACCGTGATGGTGACCGCCGTCGTCGTCTACGCGGTCTTCGCCATGGTGACGGTCGCCGTCGGCGGCGTCGCCGGCCTGCTGATCGTGCTGTCGCTCTGCGCCATCGGCCTCGCGCTCGGGTACGTGTACCTGCGGCGGTCGCGGATCGTCCTCACGCCCGCGGAGCTCGCCGTCACCGGGCTGTTCGGCACCCGGCGGCAGCCGCTGGCCGAGGTGACGAGCATCGTGCGGGCGACGCTGGTGCCACCGCGCGGGCCGGTGGTCCCGACGCTGTTCCTGCTCGGCGGTCCGGCGCAGGAGGTGCTGTTCCGGTTCAACGTCACCCACTACGAGAGCTACGACCTCGACGCCCTGATCGAGCGGCTGGGCCGGCCCACCGTCGTCTTCGACCGGCCGATGACCGGTGCGCAGCTCGACCGCGAGCACCCCGGACTCGTGCGGCTGTCCGAGCGGCGGCCGTACTCGTTCTCGTTCGCCGTGGGGTGCGGGGTCGTCGTCCTGGTCATCGTCATCGGCAGCCTCGTCGTGTTCCTGGCGGCCTGAGCCACCGCCGTCGCTTAGGGTCGGGGGCCGTGTCCACCACACTCGTGCTCCGGCCGGCGCCCGGCCCGCGGCGCCACCTCCTCTCGATCGCCGCCGTCATCGCGGTCGTCCTCGTCATCGCCGGTGCGCTCGCCGGTGGCCGGCCCGCGCTGATCACCGGCATCGCGCTCGCCGCGGTGGTGATCCTCGCCGCCGCCGCCCACCTCTGGCGCTCCCGCATCGTCGCCGCGCCGGCCGAGATCTCCGCGCGCTGGCTCTTCGGCCGCCGCCGCCAGGACCGCGCCGACGCCGCCTCGGTGGTGCTGACCACGCTGATCCGCCCCGGCGCGGCCGCCCGCACGGTCTTCGTCCTCGGCGCCCGCGACCAGGTGCTCATGCGCATCAACGGCGCGCTCTACGCCCCCGAAGACCTCGACCGCCTGGTCGAACACCTCGAACTGCCGCTCGGCGGACCGGACGACCCGGTCACCGGCGCCCGGCTGGCCCGCGCGCAGCCAGGCGCCGCCGGGTGGATCGAGCGGCACCCCGCCGGTGTCATCCTGATCTGCATCGCGGCCTTCATCGTCATCGCGGTGGTCGGGGGTGCCCTCCTCGCCGGGCTGTGACCGTACGATCGTCGCCATGCCCGGACCCCTGCCCGGAGCCGCGCTCGTGCTGCGGCCGTCGCTGCGTCGCTACCTCAGCACCGTCAAATGGTCGCTGCTGCCGCTCGTCGTGCTGCTCGCGGCGCTGCTGGTGCGCGGCGGCGGGTTCGGCGCCGCCGTGTCGCTGGTCGTCATCGCGCTGGCGTCGAGCATCGGGCCGGCCTGGTTCCGGCGCGCGGCGATCACCGTCACGCCGTCCGAGCTGGCCGTCACCGGCCTGCTCCGCACCCGCCGGGTCCCCCGCGACGCCGTCGGGTCGATCGTCACCGCGGCGCTCCCCCGCACCCACCAGAACAGCCGCAGCCTGGCCCACCTCTACGTGCTCGACCGCGGCGGCCGGCGGATCGCCCGCATGACCGGCGCCCGCTGGGTCGAGGACGACATGCGCCGCCTCATGGCCACCCTCGGCGTCGAGACCCACAAGCTCGGCCGGCTGGCCTCGGCCCGCGCCCTGGCCGGCCGCTACCCACACGCCGTCGGGCTGCTCGAACGCTACCCCGTCCTCGCCGGCGCCCTCGTCGTCGTGCCCGCCGTGGCCGCGATCTTCGCCATCTCCATGGAGATGTCGTCCTGATGACGCGCCATGTCGACGAGGATCTGCGCGGGGCGGAGTTCCGCGAGTGCGATCTGACCGGGGCACGCCTGATCGGCGTCGTCATGCGCGATGCCGTGATCGACGGGCTCGTCAGCAACCTCGTGGTCAACGGTGTCGAGGTCACCGAGTACGTCGAGGCAGAGCTCGACCGGCGGCATCCGGTGCGGGTGCTGATCCGCTCCGAGGACCCCGCCGACCTGCGCGAGGCAGCGCGTCGGCTCCATGCCGGCTGGGCCGCCACGATCGAGCGGATCCGCCGCACGCCCGGCATCGAGCGCCGCAGCGTGAACGACGAGTGGTCGGCGGTGCAGACGCTGCGCCACCTGGTCTTCGTCCACGACTCGTGGTTCCGCCGCTGCTGCCTGGGCTCGGCGGAGCCGTTCACCCCGATGGGCATCGGGCCGGCCGTCGAGCCCTACCGCGGCGCGCACGGGCTCGACCTCTCGCTCGATCCGTCCCTCGACGAGATCGTCAGCGTGCGTGACGCCCAGGCCGCCGAGCTCGAGGCCTGGCTCGACGACGTCACCGGCGGGCGGCTCGCGGCGCCGGCGCCGGTGCCCGACGACGACGTCTGGCCGCCGTACGCCCGGGGCCGCTCGGTGCGGCAGTGCCTCGGCACCGTGCTCAACGAGACCTTCGAGCACCACGGCTTCTGCGTCCGCGACCTCGACCTGATCGAGGCACAGGACGCCGAGTAGGGCCGGCGGCGGCGTCCGCGCGGGTCGCTGCACGGAGCACGGCCCTCGGGGGCGAGAATGGTCGGCATGGCACGCCGGACCACGACACCCCCGCCCGAGGACTTCGAGGAAGTCATCCTCGACGTCGACGTCTCGGAGGAGATGCGGGGCAGCTTCCTCGAGTACGCCTATTCGGTCATCTACTCCCGCGCCATCCCGGACGCCCGCGACGGGCTGAAGCCGGTGCAGCGCCGGATCCTGTTCCAGATGAACGAGATGGGCCTGCGCCCCGACCGTCCGCACGTGAAGTGCGGCCGCGTCGTCGGCGACGTGATGGGCAAGCTGCACCCGCACGGTGACGGCGCCATCTACGACACCCTCGTGCGCATGGCGCAGCCGTGGGCCATGCGGGTGCCGCTGGTCGACGGGCACGGCAACTTCGGCTCGCTCGACGCCGGCCCGGCCGCGTACCGGTACACCGAGTGCCGCATGAGCGAGCCCGCCATGCTGCTGGTCCGGTCGCTCGACGAGAACGTCGTCGACATGGTGCCGAACTACGACGGGCAGTTCGAGCAGCCCGAGGTGCTGCCCGCGGCGTTCCCGAATCTGCTGGTCAACGGCGCCACCGGCATCGCCGTCGGCATGGCGACGAACATGGCGCCGCACAACCTCGGCGAGGTCATCGACGCCACCCGGCACCTGCTGACGCATCCCGAGGCGAGCCTCGACGACCTCATGCGCTTCGTGCCCGGTCCCGACCTCCCCAGCGGCGGGCGCATCATCGGCCTCGACGGCGTCCGCGAGGCCTACGAGACCGGCCGGGGCGCGTTCAAGACCCGCGCGACCGCCCGCATCGAGAACATCACCGCGCGCCGCAAGGGCATCGTCATCACCGAGCTGCCGTACATGGTCGGCCCGGAGCGGGTCCGCGAGCGCATCGTCGAGCTGGTCCGCAACAAGAAGCTGCAGGGCGTCGCCGACGTCGTCGACTACACCGACCGCAACACCGCGCTGCGCCTGGTCATCGAGCTGAAGAGCGGCTTCGTCCCCGAGGCGGTGCTGGCGGAGCTGTACCGCCTCACCCCGCTGGAGGACTCCTTCTCCATCAACAACGTCGCGCTGGTCGACGGCCAGCCGCGCACGCTGGGCCTCAAGGAGCTGCTCGAGGTCTTCATCGCGCACCGCCTGTCCGTCGTGCGGCGGCGCAGCGAGTTCCGCCGCACCAAGGCGGCCGACCGGCTGCACCTCGTCGACGGCCTGATGATCGCGCTGCTCGACATCGACGAGGTCATCGCGGTCATCCGCTCCTCCGACGACGCCTCGGCGGCGCGCGAGCGGCTGATGGCCGTCTTCGACCTCTCCGACATCCAGGCCCGCTACATCCTCGACACCCCGCTGCGCCGGCTCACCCGCTACGACCGGCTGGAGCTGGAGAAGGAGGGCGAGGAGCTGCGGCGCACCATCGCCGAGCTGACGGCGCTGCTCGAGAACGAGGGCCTGCTGCGCCAGGCGGTGTCCGACGAGCTGGCCGAGATCGCCGCCGCGCACGCCACGCCGCGGCGCACCGTCCTGCTGGAAGAGTCCGGCGCCGTCACCACCCGGGCCGGCGCCACGTCGCTGGAGATCGCCGACGACCCCTGCCAGGTGCTGCTGTCGTCGTCGGGGCTGCTGGCGCGCACGGCCGGCGAGGAACCGCTGGTCTACGGCGACAAGCGGTCCAAGCACGACGTCGTGGTGTCCGTGGCCGCGTCGACGGCCCGCGGCGAGGTCGGCGTCGTCACGTCGGCCGGGCGGGTGCTGCGGCTGTCCGTGCTCGACCTGCCGTCGCTGCCCCCGACGGCGGCGCTGACGCTGGCCGGCGGGGCGGCGCTGAAGGAGTTCATCGAACTCGACGCCGGTGAGCGAGCGCTGGCGCTGACGACTTTCGGCGCCGACTCCCCCGGCCTGGCGCTGGGCACCGAGCGCGGCGTGGTCAAGCGGGTGGTCCCGGACCACCCGGGCAAGGACGCCTACGACGTCATCCGCCTCGACGACGGCGACCGCGTGGTCGGCGCCGTCGAGCTGCGCACGGGCGACGAAGACCTCGTGTTCGTCAGCTCCGACGCGCAACTGCTGCGCTTCGCCGCGTCGGCGGTGCGGCCGCAGGGCCGGGCCGGCGGCGGCATCGCCGGCATCAAACTGTCGTCCGGCGCGAAGGTGACGTTCTTCGGCGCGGTCGACCCCGCCCGCGACGGCGCCGTCGTCACCATCTCCGGTTCCTCGACGGCGCTGCCGGGCACCCAGCCGGGCGCGGTCAAGGTCACCCCGTACTCCGAGTACCCCGCGAAGGGACGTGCGACCGGCGGCGTGCGCTGCCACCGGTTCCTCAAGGGCGAGGACGCGCTGCTGTTCTCGTGGGTGGGCACGGCGCCGCCGCGGGCCACGGCCGCCAGCGGGGTGCCGATCGAGCTGCCCCCGGCGACCGGCCGCCGCGACGGCTCCGGCATCGCGGTCGCCCAGCCCATCGCGGCCGTCGCCGGACCCCTGGCCGGCGGCGACGGCGAGCAGCCGGCACCGCCCGCCGACGAGCCCGTCGTCGACGGCGAGCAGGGGACGCTGGAGTTGGAGTAGCCCTACCGCCGCCCGACCCCGTGCAGCACGCCGTCGAGGAACTGCTCGAGCAGCTCGCGGGTCGGGTTGCGGTCGGGGTTGTGCAGCATCCAGTGCAGCGTCGGCGCGGTGACGATCTCGGCCAGGACGTCGAGGTCGAGGTCGTCGCGCAGCTCGCCGCGGTCGATGGCGCGCTGCAGAGCCGCCTGGGTGAGCGCGCGCCGCGGGCGGATGACCGCCTCGCGGTACTGGGCGTCGAGCGCCGGGTAGCGGCTCATCTCGCCGATGAAGCACGCGTACACCTTGCGGTTGCGGGCCGACTCGCGGCCGCGCGCCGCCGCCTCGGTCAGCGCGAGGAGATCGTCGCGCAGGGACGTGCCGGGCAGCGTCGGCAGCGGGCCCTTGAGCTCGGCGACGGCGTCGCAGATGAGGCTCTCGAGGCCCTTCCACCGCCGGTAGATGGTGGTCTTGCCGACGCCGGCCCGGGCTGCGACCCCCTCGATGGTGGTGCCGGCGATGCCGGACTCCGCGAGCAGGTCGAGGGTCGCGTCGATGATCGCCCGGTCGGCGTCCTCGCTGCGCGGCCGGCCGCTGCGCCGCTCCACCCGAGCGATCTCCGTCATGTCAGGTCACGTCCTCGCTGTCTGCGGCTCCGGCGCCTCCGGAGCCCCCGGCGGTGACGGCGCGGGCCGCCCCGGCCGGCCCGGCAGGAACACCGCGACGACGAGGACGCTCAGCGCCGCGACCGCGGCTCCCAAGAAGGCTACCCAGTGCACGCCGCCGAGGAAGGCGTCGAACGCCGGGCCGCGCACCTGCGCGACGACGCCGGCCCGTTCGGCCGCCTGCATGGTGGTGCCGAGCGACTCCGCGGCCGCGTGCCGGACCCCCTCGGGCAGCACGCCGACCGCGTCGTCCACACCGGAGCGGTACCGCGCCGACAGCACCGCGCCCAGGATGGCGACCCCGAGCGCGCCGCCGACCTGGCGCATCGTGTTGTTGACGGCGGAGCCTACGCCGGCCTTCTCCCGCGGCACGGCGGCCATGACGGCGGTCGTGGCGGGCGGCATGACGTTGGCGATGCCCGCGCCCTGGACGAAGAACGCGGCGAGCAGGTACCACAGCGGCGTGGTCTCGTCGATGAACCCCATCGCGACCAGGCTGGCCGCGACCAGCGTCAGCCCGGTCGCCGTCACGGCCCGGATGCCCCACCGTTGCACTGCCGTCGACGAGAACGTCGCGAACGCCGTCTGCGCGATGGCGAACGGCAGGAACATCAGGCCGGTCTCCAGCGGCGTGTACCCGCGGACGATCTGCAGGTAGAACGTCATGAAGAAGAACGTGCCGAGCATGGCGAAGAAGACCAGCCCGATGGTCGTCACCGACGCCGAGAACACCGGGTTGCGGAACAGCGCGACGTCCAGGGCGGGGTGGTCGGAGCGGCGCTCGTACCAGACGAACAGCGCCAGCACGGCCAGGCCGCCGAGCGTCGACCCCCAGACCAGCGGGTCGGTGACGGTGGCCCGCTCGCCGCCCTCGATGATGCCGTAGACGAGCAGCGTCAGGCCGACGATGGACAGCAGCACGCCGCCGGGGTCCAGCCGGCCGGGCGACGGGTTGCGCGACTCGGGGACGAGCCACGCGATCAGCGCCAGCCCGAGCAGCACCACCGGCACGTTGATGAGGAACACCGACCCCCACCAGAACCGCTCCAGCAGCGCGCCGCCGAGCACCGGGCCGAGCACGATGGAGATGCCGACCGACGCGACCCAGATGCCGATGGCGCGGCCGCGTTCCTCCGGTTCGAAGACCTGCGTGATGATCGCGAGCGTGGACGGCATGACGGCGGCCGCGCCGACGCCCATGAAGGCGCGGGCCGCGATCAGCTGCTCCGGCGACGACGCGTAGGCGGAGACCGCCGACGCGATGCCGAACAGCAGCAGGCCGAGCATGAGCATGCGCCGGCGGCCGAACCGGTCGCCGAGCAGGCCGAACGTGAACAGCAGTCCGGCGAAGACGAGGGTGTAGGAGTTGATCGCCCACTCCAGCTCGCTCTGGGTGGCCGAGAGATCGTCCTGGATCGTTCGGAGCGCGACGTTGAGCACCGTGTTGTCGAGCACGACGACGAGCAGGCTCACGACGAGGACGCCGAGGATGCTCCATCGCCGGTTGTGGATCGTCGCTGGGTCCACGATGGCGGGTCCTTCCCTGCTTCCGATCTTTCGATACGGCGACGTACCGTATCGGTTATCGGCTCGACGGTAGACCCATCTCTATCGATACGCAACAGGTCCGTATCGCAAGTGGGCGGACTCTCAGCGAATTCACAGCCGCGACCGCGCATCGTGGCCGCGCACCGAACGGGAGGAGAGCAGTCGATGTCCAGGTCGGGTGTCGTAGGTCACGGTGGGCGAAAAGGCTGGCAGACTGCCGCCATGCGCCACACCGCCCGCCGCATGCTGCCCGCCGCGCTCGTCGTCGCCGCGCTGGCCCTGAGCGCGTGCAGCGACGACGGCGACGGCGGGGGCGGGAGCACGCCGGACGACGACCCGCAGGCTCAGCTCGAGACCGCCGCCGACCTCCTCAACGAGGCGTCCAGCGTCACGTTCGTGCTCGAGGGCGACGACCTCCCCGACGACGGCACGGTCGTCGTCGGCGGCGAGGGCGTCGCGGTGCCGCCGTCGTCGTTCGAGGGCGAGATCCGCATCCGCGCCGGCGCCCTGCCGGCCACCATCAAGGTCGTCTCCGTCGACGGCAAACTGTGGGCGCAACTGCCGCTGACCAGCGGGTTCGAGGAAGTGAACGCCGACGACCTCGGGTTCGGCGACCCCGGTCTGCTGATCGACCCCGACCGCGGCGTCAGCCAGCTGCTGACGTCCGGCACCGAGATCACCGCCGGCGAGCAGGTCCGCGTCGACGGCGACGTCTACGACCAGGTCGAGTCCGTGCTGCCGGGCGAGCTGGTCGGCGAGGTGCTCACCATCGCCGACCCGTCCGCCGACGTCAAAGCCGTATGGGCGCTCGACACCGAGACCGGCCAACTGCGCCAGGCCACGCTGACCGGCCCGTTCTACGACGGCGGCGACGAGCAGACCTACACCGTCCGCCTCGAGAAGTACGACGAGCCCGCTGAGATCAGTGCTCCGGACAGCTGACCGGACCGGCCGCGCCGCGCTCGCACTCGGAGTCGTCGGCGTCCTACTGGCCGCCGCCGACACGTACGTCATCGTCCTGGCGCTGCCGGACATGATGCTGGGCGTCGGGCTCGACGCCGACGAACTGCAGCGCGCCGCTCCCCTGGTCTCGATGTTCCTGCTCGGCTACGTGGTCGTGCTGCCGCTGGTCGGGCGGGTGTCGGACGTCACCGGGCGGCTGCCGGTCCTGACCGGCTCGCTGCTGGTGTTCACCGCCGGGTCGCTGCTGACGGCGTCGGCCGACGGCGTCGCGGGCGCCGTCGTCGGCCGGTTCCTGCAGGGCGCGGGCGGCGGGGCGCTGGTCCCGGTGACGCTGGCGCTGGTCGCCGACCTGTGGCCGCCGGAGCGGCGCGGCGTGCCGCTGGGACTGGTCGGCGCCGTGCAGGAGCTGGGGTCGGTGCTCGGGCCGCTGTTCGGGGCGGCGATCCTCGCGGTGGCCGACTGGCGGGCGATCTTCTGGGTGAACTTCGGCATCGGCGCGGCGCTGTTCGTGGGGACGGCGGCCGGGCGCGGCCGGGCTCCCGAGGCCGGCGCCGAACGCCCGGCCGGGCGGTTCGACGTCGCCGGCCTGCTGCTCGGGCTGGGCGCGCTGGCCTGCGCCGGCCTCGCCGTCACCCGCCCGTCGTCGCTGGAGCAGAGCGTCCGGTGGGGCGAGCTGCTGGTGCCGCGCACGGACGGCCGGGACTGGACGACGCCGCTCGCGCTGGCCGCGTTCGTGCTGCTCGCGGCGTTCGTGGCGCGGGAGCTGACGGCACGCCGGCCGCTGCTGCCGCTGCGCCGCACCCCCGCCGTCCTGCGGGCGTCCGACCTCCCGGGCGCGCTGCTGCTCGGCGTCGCGCTCGGCGGCGTCGTGCTGACGTTTGCCGTCGCCGACCCCGCGGTCGAGCTGATGGCGCCGTCCGGGCCGTGGCTGCTGGCCGGGTCGGCGGTCGCGCTGGCGGCGTTCGCGTGGCGGCAGCGCCGGGCCGCGGCGCCGCTCGTCCCGCCGGCCGCCGTCCGTGACCGGCGCGCGTGGGGCGCGCTGGTCGTGAGCCTGTTCGTCGGCGCGGCGCTCGTCTCCGTCGTCGTCGACGTCCCGATCCTGGCCCGCACCGTCCTCGACGGCGCCGACCAGCTGGACGCGGCGCTGGTGCTGCTCCGGTTCCTGGTGGCGCTGCCCATCGGCGCGCTGGCCGGCGGCTGGCTGCTGCGCCGGTACGGCCCGGCGCTGCTGGCCGGGTCCGGGATGGCGCTGGGCACGGCCGGGCTGGCCGTCATGGCGACGTGGGGCGTCGGGTCGCTGGACGGCGTGCTGGACGACGCGGTGCTGGTGGCGGCCGGGTTCGGGTTCGGGCTGGCCATCGCGCCGGTCAACGCGGCGCTGCTGGCGGCGGCCCCGCGCGAGACGCACGGCGTGGCCAGCGCGCTGCTCGTCGTCGCCCGGATGATCGGCATGCTGGCCGGGCTGTCCGCGCTGACCGCGATCGGGCTGCGGCGGCTGTACTCCGTCCAGGCGGACATCGAGTCGCCGGCCGTCCTGTGCCCCGAGTCCCCCACGAACTGCGACCCGTACGACGACGCCGTCCGGCACGCCATCGTCGAGCAGCTGCAGGCGACGTTCACCGGCGCCGCCGTGTGCGCGGCGGCGGCCGCGCTGGGTGCCGTGCTGCTGCTGCGGCACCGGGCCCGTACCGTGGAGTCGTGACCCTCTGCTCGGACCTCGGCCGCCAGCTGGGCGAGCCGCTGGCCGGCACGGCGCCCGTCGCGTCCTGGTGGCTGGTCGTCGAGCAGCCCGGTCCGTGGGGCGCGAAGGCGCTGACGCAGTCGCACCTCGACCCCGCGCTGGGCGCCGAGCTCGACGCGGCGGCCGGCGCGCACGGCGGGCGGGTCGCGCTGGTCCGGCGGCCGCGGCGGCACCCCGACACCCACTATCCGGCAGCGCACCGCGTCTGGCTGGCCGGGACCACACCGGGCGCGACGTTCCTGCTCGGCGGCTGGCTGCCCGACCCGTCCGCGCTGCTCTCGCTGGACTTCGCCGCGCTCGGGTCCGGTGCGCCGGCCGGTCTCGACGGCTTCCAGCCGGAGGCCGAGCCGCTGCTGCTGGTCTGCACGAACGGCCGCCGCGACCTGTGCTGCGCGGTGAAGGGCCGCGCCCTGGTCGCCGGCCTGCGCGACGACGTGCTCGGCCGGGTCTGGGAGACGACGCACCTCGGCGGGCACCGCTTCGCGCCGACGGCGGTGCTGCTGCCGCACGGCGTCGTGTACGGGCGGCTGGACGACAAGCAGGCGCTGCTGCTGGTCGAGTCCGCCCGCGACGGCCACTTCGTCGCCGACGGGTACCGCGGGCGCAGCACGTTCTCGCGGCCCGGCCAGGCCGCCGAGGCCACCGTCCGCCGTCAGCTCGGCGACACCGGCCTCGACGACCTGCACGTCCCGGCGGTGACACCGGTCTCCGACGCCGCCTGGCACGCCGTCGTCGCACACCGCGACGGGCGGAGCTGGACGGTCGCCGTCCGGGCCGAGGAGCAGCAGCCGCCCCGCCCGGAGTCGTGCGGCAAGGCGCCCGCCACCCCCATCGCGTACCGTGCCGATGTCCCCGTCCCGCAGTGAGAGGAGCCCGATGCAGACCGAGGAGTTCGCCGACGTCCTGGCCGGCAACGACGACTACACGGCCCGGTTCGGCCTGGCCGGCCTCGAACCCGTCGCCGCACGCGGCCTGGCCGTCGTCACGTGCATGGACTCCCGCATCGAGCCACTGGACATGCTCGGGCTGAAGCCCGGCGACGCGAAGATCATGCGCAACGCCGGCGCCCGCGTCACCACCGACGTCCTGCGCACCCTCGCGCTGGCGACCCACCTGCTGGGCGTCACGCGCATCATGGTGGTGGCGCACACGAAGTGCAAGATGGCCAGCGCCACGGCCGACGAAGTGGTCGCGGCCATCGAGCAGTCGTCCGGCATCGACGTCCGCAGCCTCGACTTCCACCTGATCGCCGACCAGAAGGCCACCCTCGGCGCCGACGTGCAGCGCATCCGGTCCTGGCCCTTCTTCCCGCCCCACGTCCCCGTCGGCGGCTTCCTCTACGACGTCGACACCGGGCGCCTCACCCAGCACGCCTGACGCCGCATCCACCGATCGGTTGATCGCTGCTGTAGCCCGGCGGTCGATTCGCCGTGCCCGTGCCCACCGGCAGGCTGGTGGACATGGCGATCATCGAGGTAGAAGGCCTGGTCAAACGCTACGGCGACCACACGGCCGTTGACGGCGTCGGATTCGGGGTGGACGAGGGCGAGATCTTCGGCATCCTCGGACCCAACGGGGCCGGGAAGACGACGACCGTCGAGTGCATCGAAGGGCTGCGCACGCCCGACGCGGGCCGTATCAGCGTGGCCGGGCTGCATCCGCGCGACCCTGAGGTGCGCGAGCTGCTCGGCGCGCAGCTGCAGGAGAGCGAGCAGCCCGACAAGCTGACCGTCGGCGAGGCGATGCAGCTGTACAGCTCGTTCTACCGCCGGCCGGCGGACTGGCGCGAGCTCGTCCACACGCTGAAGCTCGACGACAAGACGGACACCCAGTTCCGGCGGCTGTCGGGCGGGCAGAAGCAGCGGCTGTCCATCGCGCTCGCGCTGGTCGGGAACCCGCGGGTGGCGGTGCTCGACGAGCTGACGACCGGCCTGGACCCGCAGGCGCGGCGCGACGCGTGGGGGCTGATCGAGGCGATCCGGGACCGCGGCGTGACGATCCTCATGGTCACGCACTTCATGGAGGAGGCCGAACGGCTCTGCGACCGGATCGCCGTCATCGACACGGGACGGGTGGTGGCGCTGGACACGCCGGCCGGGCTGGTGGCGCGGGTCGACGACCGGCAGCGGGTCCGGTTCCGGCCGTCCGCCGCGCTCGACCCGGCCGTGCTGACGGCGCTGCCCGAGGTCGACGACGTCCGGCAGGCCGGCGGGCAGCTCGTCGTCACGGGGACGGGGAACCTGCTGCTCGCCGTGACGGCGACGCTGGCCGCCCAGGGGATCACCGCGGCCGGGCTGCGGGTGGAACAGGCGTCGCTGGACGACGCGTTCGTCGCGCTCACCGGCCGCCCGATCGAGGTCTGAGGAGAACCATGTCCACGCTGACCAGGCTCACCACCACCGAGACCAGGCTGTTCTTCCGCGAGCCGATGAGCGTGTTCTTCGCGCTCGCGTTCCCGTCGATCCTGTTCGTCATCCTCGGCCTCGTCCCCGCGTTCCGCGAGCACCACGCGGACCTCGGCGGCCTGCGGGTGATCGACCTCTACGCGCCGATCCTCGTCGCCACCGGCATCACGATGTTCGCGCTGACCGGGCTGCCGCAGCAGTTCGCCACGTACCGCGAGAAAGGCGTCCTGCGGCGCATGCGCACGACGCCGGTGACGCCGCGGGTGATGCTGGCGGCGCAGCTGCTGATGTCGACGGCGCTGTCCGTCGTGTCGGTGCTGCTCGTGCTCGCCGTGGCCCGGCTGGGCTTCGACGTCCGCCTGCCGGAGGCGCCGCTCGCCTACGTCGTCGCGTTCGTGCTGTGCGCGCTGGCGATGTTCGCCGTCGGCCTGCTGGTGGCGTCGCTGGCGCCGAACGGGAAGAGCGCGGGGTCGACGGGCACCGTGCTGCTGTTCCCGCTGCTGTTCTTCGCCGGTCTGTGGATCCCGCGCGACTCCATGAACGACGTGCTGCGTGGCGTCAGTGATGCCACGCCGCTGGGCGCCGGCGTGCAATCATTGCAGGACGCCGCCGCGGGTCACTGGCCGCAGCCGTTGCACGTCGTCGTCCTGCTCGCCTGGACGGTGGCCGCCGGTGCGCTGGCCGCGCGGTATTTCCGCTGGGAGTGAGTCGTTGAGCAGCCAGGCCGAGCGCTGGGAACGCCGCGAGACCGCGTTCTTCGAGGCCGCGCCGTACCTCCTGCTGGCCGTCAGCACCGTCATGGCGCTGCTGCCGGTCTGGGACCTCGACGTGCGCGTCCCGGCGGTGCTCGGCCTGTCGCTCGCGACGGCGGCCTGGATCGCCTGGTTCGTCACGCTGCACCCCGGCTGGCGGCGGCGCCGGCCGCTGATGGCGCTCTACTACACGGGCCTGACAGCGCTGGCGGCCGGCCTGGTGCTGCTCGCCCCCTGGTACGGCATCTTCGCGTTCACCGGCTACGTGCACGCGGCGGTGTGCCTGACGGGCCGCTGGCGCTACGCCGGGGTGGCCGCGACGTCGGCCATCACGGCCGTGACGTACGTCGGCGGCATCGAGGCGGTCCGGCCGGACGGGTGGGGGCAGTGGGCCGTGGTCGCGGTCGTCGCGATCGTGCTGTCGTCGCTCTTCTTCCACCTCGCCGACGTCTCCGACCGGCGCGGCGACGAGCAGAAGCGCGTGAACGCCGAGCTGGAGGCGGCGCTGGCCGAGAACGCCGGCCTGCACGCGCAGCTGCTGGTGCAGGCGCGCGAGGCCGGGGTGCACGACGAGCGGCAGCGCATGGCCCGCGAGATCCACGACACGCTGGCGCAGGGACTGGCCGGCATCGTCACGCAGTTGCAGGCCGCCGAGCAGACGCTGGCCGTGCCGGCGACGGCGCGGCGGCACGTCACGACGGCCATGGAGCTGGCCCGCGAGAGCCTCACCGAGGCCCGCCGCACGGTGCACGCGGTGCAGCCGGAGGTGCTGGCCGGCGCCCGGCTGCCCGACGCCATCGGCGACGTCGTGCGGCGCTGGTCGGAGGTGAACGGCATCGACGCGGTGCTGACCACCACGGGCGACGCGCGGCCGATGCACGCCGAGGTCGAGGTGACGCTGCTGCGGGCGGCTCAGGAGGCGCTGGCCAACGTCGCCAAGCACGCGCGGGCCGGCCGCGTCGGGCTGACCCTGTCGTACATGGAGGACCTGGTGACCCTGGACGTGCGCGACGACGGCGTCGGCTTCGAGCCCGGCGCGGCCCGCACCGGCGACGCCGCGGGCGGCGGCTTCGGGCTGGCCGGCATGCGGCAGCGGGTGCAGCGGCTGGCCGGCCGCCTCGACGTCGAGTCCGAGCCCGGCGGGGGCACCGCCGTCTCCGCCTCGGTCCCGGCGATCCCGGCTGGTGACGCCCGGTGATCTCGCTGCTGATCGTCGACGACCACCCCGTCGTGCGCGACGGCCTGCGCGGCATGTTCAGCGCCGACCCGCGGTTCGAGGTGGTCGGCGAGGCCGCCCACGGCGCCGAGGCGGTCGCCGTCGGGGAGAAGCTGCGGCCGGACGTCATCCTCATGGACCTGCGGATGCCCGGCACCGACGGCGTCACCGCCATCGAGGAGCTGGCCCGGCGCGGCGTCGAGGCCAAGATCCTCGTCCTCACCACGTACGACACCGACAGCGACGTGCTGCCGGCGATCGAGGCGGGCGCCACCGGCTACCTGCTCAAGGACGCGCCGCGCGAGGAGCTGTTCCGCGCGGTCGAGGCGGCCGCGCGCGGGCAGGCCGTCCTCTCCCCCGCCGTGGCGTCCCGGCTGATGGGGCGGCTGCGCCAGCCGGCGGCGGAACCGCTGTCGCAGCGGGAGCTGGAGGTGCTGGAGCTGATCGCCGGTGGCGCGACGAACCGCGAGGCGGCGAAGCAGCTGTTCATCAGCGAGGCGACGGTCAAGACGCACCTGCTGCACGTCTACGCCAAGCTCGGCGTCAACGACCGTGCCGCCGCCGTGGCGACGGCGTTCTCGCGCGGGTACCTGACGCCTCGCCCCTGACTACGCCGTCAGCACCGGCGCGAGCGCCCGCCACTCCGCGCGCGGCAGCCCGGGCCGGTCGGTCAGGACCTGGACGCAGACGTGGTCGGCGCCGGCCTCGTGGTGCTCGGCGATCCGCCCGGCGATGGCGCCCGGGTCGCCCCACGCGACCAGCGCCTCGACCAGCCGGCGGCTGCCGGAGCCGCTGAGGTCGTCGTCGGTGAAGCCGAGCCGGCGCAGGTTGTTCACGTAGTTCGGCAGGCCGAGGTAGAACGCGACCATCGGCCCGGCGATGCGCAACGCCTCGTCCTCGTCCGCGGCCAGCACCACCTTCTGCTCGGGCGCCAGCAGTGGCCCGTCGCCGAGGACGTCGCGGGCCAGCCGGGTGTGCTCGGGCGTGACGAGGTAGGGGTGCGCGCCGAGGCTGCGCTCGCCCGCCAGCCGCAGCGTCCGCGGCCCGAGCGCCGCGACCGCCCGCTTCGCCGCCGGCACTCTCGCCGCGTCGAGCTGGTCGAGGTACTCGACGACCTTGCTGTACGGGCGGTGGTACTGGTGGCCGCGCCGCTCGACCAGCTCCGCGTGGCCCGCGCCGATGCCCAGCAGCAGCCGGTCCGGGTACACGCCGTCGACCCGGTGGAAGGCCGCCGCCACCTCGTCCGCGGGCTCGGTCCACACGTTGACGATGCCGGTGGCCGCCGTCAGCCGCGTCGTGGCACTGAGGATCTGCTCCGGATGGACGAGGTCGCCCCGGGCGCCGCCCAGCCAGGCGGCGCCGTAGCCCAGCGCCTCCAGCTCGCCGAACGCGTCGGCCACCTCTCCCGCGTCGCCCGGCCAGCTCCGCGCGCCGACCCACACCCCTGCCCGTCCCACGTCGATCGCCATACCGTGGGCAACCCCCGGGCGCCTCCGCGTCTTCCCTTACGCTCGAACCGTGCCGCACACCTTCCGCGCCCCAGCCACCGCCGACGAGGCCGCCCTGCTTCGGCTGAACAACGACCACGCGCTCGAGCTGTCCGAGCTCACTGCCGACGAGTTCCGCGAACTGCTGAAGGTGGCCTGGCGGGTGCGCGTCACCGACAATCTCAGCGCCATGGTCATCGCGTTCGACCAGGACACCGTCCGGTCCAGCCAGAACTTCGACTGGTTCAAGGCCCGCCACCCCCGCTTCGCCTACATCGACCGCGTCGTGGTGTCGCCGGCCGCCCGCGGCCAGGGACTGGCCCGCGCCCTGTACGAGGACGTCATCGCGGCAGCCCGCGCCGAGGGTCAGTCGCTGCTGTGCGCCGAGGTCAACCTCGAGCCGCCGAATCCGGCCTCCGACGCGCTGCACACCTCCATGGGGTTCACGCCGGTCGGCTCGGCCGCGCTGATCGGCCGCGACAAGTCGGTGCGCTACTACTCGCGCCCGCTCTGACCCCGAGCCGCCCGGCGTACGCCCCGGTTCGCGCCGCGACGTTGTCGGTGCCCGCCCGTAGGGTGGGCCCCACCCGGGCCGGGAGGGGTCGACCTACCACCACGCGAGCGAGGCGAGGCGAGGCGGCGCTTGCGCGGCGCCGTCGCCGTTGGGCCTGCCCGCCCCGGAGCCCTCGCGCCAAGATCATCCACGTTTTGGGCCGTGATAGCAGCACAGAAGGTGGATGATCTTGGAACGGCACCGGCGAGCGCAGCCCAACCCGCAGCGGAGCCGGTAGCCGAAGCCGCGAAGTGGACCAGACGGCGGCCAGCGAACGCCGACCCACAGCGGAGTCGGTAGCCAAGAACACCACCCACGGCCAGTGAGCGGCCAGCGGAGCTGAGGTGGCACGGAGTTAGGAGCCGGGCCCATCTTTCGGCCGGCCCCCTGACGCTGCTTTCACGGGGGCGCGGGCGGCCGGGTCAAGCGGTCCGCCGCCGCGCGAAGCGCCCCAGAGGTCCGCTTGAGGCGGCCACCCGCGCCCCCGACCATGGAGAGCAGCAGGGGGCAGGTCAACGCGGCAGACCCAGCCAACCCGAGCCCGGCCAACTGAACCCGGCCAACGAAGAACCCGGCCAGTCCCTCAGTCCCGGTCCTCCCCCTCCAGCGCCGGCGTCAGCTCGTCCACGAGGAGGGTGTCGCGGCGGACAGCGCCGCGGCGGTAGGCGGCCCGGCCGACCATGTGCGCGGCCACCGGGGCGGTCATCAGCTGGAACATCGCGACGGCGAGGAGCATGCCGACCTCGCTCCAGTCGCGCAGCCGCAGGCCGACCCCGACGAGGATCAGCAGCAGGCCGAGCACCTGCGGCTTCGTGCCGGCGTGCATGCGGCTGAGCAGGTCGGGGAACCGGATCAGGCCGATCGCGGCCACCAGCGACAGCGCGCAGCCCGCCAGCAGGCAGACCGCGGAGGCGATGTCGAGCCAGGTCACGAGCCCTCCCCCTTGTCGTCGTGGGCGGCGAAGCGGGCGACGCTGACCGAGCCGACGAAGCCGACCAGCGACAGCACCACCAGGATCGGCAGCGTGGTGGCGTGCCGGTTCAGCGCCGCCTCCAGGCCGAGCCCGGCCACGACGATCGCGATCAGCACGTCCATCGCGACCACCCGGTTGAGCATGGTCGGGCCGACGGCCATGCGCGTCAGCACGAGGAAGGCGGCGACGCTCAGCATGGCGGCGCACACCCAGATCACGACGGTCATCGGCTCGCCTCCACGTCGGCCCGATATGCGGCCAGTTCCTCGTCGGACGCCAGCGCCAGCATGACCCGCTCCTCCTGCCGCAGCGCCCGCCGCCGCGCCTCCTCGACGTCGTTCGCGTCGCGCACGCCGAGGACGTGCAGGAACAGCGTCGACGTCGACCGGCGCGCCTCGACGACCAGGCTGCCGGGGACGAGCGACAGCAGCTCGGCGGTGAGCGTCAGGTAGAGGTCGGAGTGGCTGCGCAGGTCGACCTCGATGACGGCGTTCGGCGGCTGCTTCCCGGGACGCAGCGCCTGCACCGCCACCTCCACGCTGGCCACGAACAGCTCGACGACGAACCAGCCGATCAGGACGGCCAGCCCGCGCGGCCGCAGTTTCCCGCCGAACACGATCGGCGGCAGCGGGAACACCAGGGTGACGATGACGGCGACGACCAGCCCGGACAGCACGTTCGTCACCGTCAGGCCGCCCCAGAGCAGCACCCAGACGACGGTCAGCCCGATCAGCATCGGCCACTGCACGCCGGTGCGACGCGACGGGACGTCGCCGGGCAGGTCGTCGGACACGTCGTTGCTCACGGTGCACCTCCCGGCAGGACGGCCTCGATGTACGGAGTGCGTTCACGCAGGTCGGCGGCGGCACGGTCGGTGAGCCCGAACAGCGGCCCGGCGAACACCGTCAGTGCGACGCCGACGGTCAGCAGCACGGCGGCCGGCCCGGCCATCCCGGCCCGCATGGCGACCGCCGCGACCTTCCCGGAGACCGGCGGCGGGTCGGTGCGCACCGGCTTGCGGTGCAGGTCGGTCGTGGGACCGGCGGAGACCTCGTCCTCCAGCGACGGCTGCCAGAACGCCCGGTTCCACGCCTTCGCCATGGCGTACAGCGTCAGCAGGCTGGTGACGACGCTGCCGGCGACCAGCACGTACGCCAGCCAGCTGCCGTTGTCGACGCCGGCCTGCATGAGCCCGAGCTTCCCGAGGAACCCGGAGAACGGCGGGATGCCGGCCAGGTTCATCGCCGGCACGAAGAACAGCAGCGCCAGCACCGGCGACAGCCGCGCCAGCCCGCCGAGCCGTTCCAGCGACGTGCTGCCGCCCCGCCGCTCGATCAGCCCGGCGACGAGGAACAGGTTGGTCTGGATGATGATGTGGTGCACGACGTAGTAGATGGCGCCGGACAGGCCGTCGTCGCTGGCCAGAGCCACTCCGAAGACCATGTAGCCGATGTGGCTGACCAGCGTGAACGACAGCATTCGCTTGAGGTCGTCCTGCGCGACGGCGCCGAGGATGCCGATGACCATGGTCAGCAGCGCCGCCCACAGCAGCAGGTCCGACAGCGGGCTGTCCGGGAACAGCAGCGTCTGCGTCCGGATGATCGCGTAGACGCCGACCTTCGTCAGCAACCCGGCGAACACCGCGGTGACCGGCGCCGGAGCGGTCGGGTAACTGTCCGGCAGCCACGCCGACAGCGGGAACACCGCCGCCTTGATCGCGAACGCCGTCAGCAGCATCAGCTGCAGCATCAGCGCCACCCCGGACGGCAGCTCGTCGAGCCGGCCGGCCAGCTGGGCCAGGCTGACGGTGCCGGTGGCGGCGTAGACCAGCGCCAGCGCCGTCAGGAACACGATCGACGACGCCAGCGACACCACGACGTAGGTGCTGCCGGCCCGGATCCGGTCGGCCGTGCCGCCGAGAGTGAGCAGCACGTACGACGCGGCCAGCAGGATCTCGAAGCCGACGTACAGGTTGAACAGGTCGCCGGACAGGAACGCGTTGGCCACGCCCGCGACCAGGATCAGGAAGGTCGGATGGTAGATCGACAGGGGTGTGTCCGGCCCGTACTCCACCAGGCCCTGGCTCAGCGAGTACAGCAGGACGCACAGCGCCACGACCACCGACACCAGCAGCATCAGCGCGGACAGCCGGTCGGCGACCAGCGAGATGCCGATCGGGGCGGGCCAGCCGCCGACGTGCATGACCTGCGGGCCGTCGGCGTCGGCGCGGGCCAGCAGCACCGACGCGATGCCGGCCATGAGCACCAGCACGACGACGCTGACCACGCGCTGCGCCCGGGCCGACCGGCCGAGCGCGAGCGCCAGCCCGGCGCCGAACAGCGGCAGGACGACGGGCAGCGGGACGAGTGCGGACGCGTTCACCGGCTCTCCTCCTCGCTGCCGACGGTGGCCGGCTCGGCCTCGCCCTCGCCGTCGTCGCTGCCTTCCTCGTCCATCGTCCCGCCGGCGCTGTCGTCGTAGCTGGACGACACCTCGTCGCGCTCGGCGCGGCGGCGGATCGCGGCGTCCTCGACGTCGTCCTGAACCTCGTCGTTGCCGTTGAGCTGCCACGCCCGGTAGGCCATGGCCAGCAGGAACGCCGTCACGCCGAGGGTGATGACGATGGCGGTGAGCACCAGCGCCTGCGGCAGCGGGTCGCTCATGTCGTCGACGTCGTTGAGCCCGACGATCGGCGCCCGCCCGGCCGGTCCGGACGCCACCAGGAACAGCGTGTTGACGCCGTTGCCGATGAGGATGACGCCGACCAGCACGCGGGTCAGGCTGCGCTCGAGCAGTAGATACACGCCGGCGGCGAACAACACGCCGACCACGGCGACCAGGACCAGGTTCGTGCTCATCGCACCCCCTCCGCGGACTCGATGGACTCGCCGGGCTCGGCGTCGTCGCCGGCCTGCTTGTCGATGCCGCCGCCGAGACTGCGCAGCACGTCGAGCATCAGCCCGACGACGACGAGGTAGACGCCGATGTCGAAGAACAGCGACGTCACGAAGTGCACCTCACCGATCAGCGGCAGCGAGAAGTCGACGATGGCGCTCTGCAGCACGTCGCCGCCGAAGGCCAGCGGCACCATCCCGCTGCCGGTGGCGATGAACAGCCCGATGCCCAGCACCAGGCCGGCGTCGACCGGCGCGGCCTCGTCCAGCTCGTGTCGGCCGCCGGCGAGGTAGCGCACCATCAGCGCCAGCCCGGCCACCAGGCCGCCGGCGAACCCGCCGCCGGGCGAGTTGTGCCCGACGAACAGCAGGTAGATGGAGAACACGATGACGACGTGGAAGGCCAGCCGGGTGACCACCTCGAACAGGATCGAGCGGCCCTCGGGCGCGACGGTGCGCCCGGCCCGCAGCCACAGGTTGCGGTGCGGACGGCGATCCTGCGGCGTCGTCGGGGTGGGCGCGCTGGCGATCGCGTCGTCGGGCCGCCACCGCCCGGTGCGGCCGGTGATGAGGAAGATCAGGCTGGCCACGCCGGTGGCGGCGACGACGAGGACGGAGATCTCGCCCATCGTGTCCCACGCCCGGATGTCGACCAGCGTGACGTTGACGATGTTGTAGCCGCCGCCGTAGCTGACGGCCGGCTCGGCGAACCCGTCGGACACCGGGTCGGCCGTCCGCGCGCCGGACGCGGCCAGCGCCAGCCCGGCCATCACGGCGCCGACGGCGACCCCCAGCCCGACCCGCCACCAGCGCGACTTCGTCAGCGGCCGGTCGGAGAAGTACGGCGGCAGCCGGCGCAGCACCAGCACGAAGATCACCAACGTGACGGTCTCGACCAGCACCTGGGTGAGCGCGAGGTCGGGCGCGCCGTGCAGGATGAACAGCATCGCCATGCCGTAGCCGGTGCCGCCGGCCAGCAGCACCGCCTTCAGCCGGCGCCGCGACCGCGCGGCCAGCACCGCGGCGGCGATCATGATCGCGGCCACGACGGCCTGCCCGACGCTGTCCCACGCGCGCACGCCGGGACCGTCCGCCCACAGCTGCTGCGCCAGCAGCACACCGCCCGGCACCACGACCACCACCAGGAAGATGACGGCGAGGTAGCTCGGCAGCGAGCCGCGCTGGGTGGCGCCGGTGACCTCGACGGCGAGGCGGTCGACGCCGCGCATGATGGTCCGGTAGGACGTCTCGGCGTCGGTGCGCGGCGCCAGGGCGGCCTCGACCCGGTCGACGCGGTCGCGCCAGCGGAACAGCAGGATGCCCACCAGCACCGACGCGATCGACAGCAGCAGCGCCAGGTTCACGCCGTGCCACAGCGCCAGCTCCGGCTCGTGCGCGCCCTCCGGGAACAGCTCGGCGTACGGCGCCAGCAGCTCGGTCTCGATCGGCCCGAGGAAGCCCAGCCCCAGCCCGCCGAAGGCGAGGATGACCGGCGCGGCGGAGAACGCGATGGTCGGGAACCGGCAGTCCGACGCCGCGATGGGCGTGACGCCCGGCTTCACCGCGAACGCGCCCCAGACGAACCGGATGCTGTAGGCCGCCGTCAGCGCGGAGCCGACGGCCAGCCCGGCGACCAGCGCCCAGCCGGCGAACGTCCCGATGCCGGTGCCGTCGCCGGTCTCGGCGATGTCGACGGCGGCGGCGTACGCGGTCTCCTTCGCGACGAACCCGGCCAGCGGCGGGATGGCCGCCATCGACGCGGCCGCCAGCACCGACGTCACCAGCAGCAGCGGCAGCCGGCGTCCCAGCCCCGACAGCTCGCGCAGGTCACGGGTGCCGGTGGCGCGGTCGACCAGGCCCACCACCAGGAACAGCGTCGCCTTGAACAGCGCGTGCGCCACCAGCATCGCGACGCCGCCCAACGCCGCCGACCGAGTGCCGGCGCCCACCAGCACGATCAGGAAGCCCAGCTGGCTCACCGTCCCGTACGCCAGCAGCAGCTTGAGGTCGGTCTGCCGCAACGCGCGCAACCCGCCCAGCAGCATCGTCAGCACACCGAGAGTCAGCAGCAGCGGCCGCCACGGCATCAGCCCGGCGAACGCCGGCGCGAACAGCGCGACCAGGTACACGCCGGCCTTCACCATGGCGGCCGCGTGCAGGTACGCGCTGACGGGGGTGGGCGCGGCCATGGCGCCGGGCAGCCAGAAGTGGAACGGGATCAGCGCCGACTTCGACACCGCGCCGATCAGCACCAGCACGACCGCGACGGTGACGGCGTCACCGCCGGGCGGGTTCGCCAGCACCTCCGAGATGCGGTACGTCCCGGCCGCCTGCCCGATGACGATGACGCCGACCAGCATCGCCAGCCCGCCGAACGTCGTCACCATGAGCGCCTGCATGGCCGCGCGCCGGTTCGCCTTGCGCTCCGGGTTGTGCCCGATGAGCAGGTACGACAGGACCGTCGTCAGCTCCCAGAACACGTACAGCACCAGCAGGTCGTCGGCCAGCACCAGGCCGAGCATGGTCGCCGCGAACGCCGTCAGCAGCCCCGCGAACCGCGGCAGGCCGGCGTCGTCGCGGCGGAAGTAGGCGCCGCAGTAGGCCAGCACCAGCGCACCCACGCCGGTGACCAGCAGCGTCATCACCCAGGTGAGCGTGGTGAGGCGGAACGACAGCTCCAGCCCCAGCGTCTGGACCCATTGCACCTGCTGCTCGACGGCCCCGCCGTGGCGGACCTCCCCGGTCATCGCGACGGCCCAGACGAAGCCGGCGGCGGGTACGGCGGCCAGCACCAGAAACGCCCTGCGGCGTAGCCAGGACACCAGGGCAGGCGCCAGCGCCGCGGCGACGAAATGCGCGGCGATCAGGGCCAGCATCATGAGCGGCTCTCACGGTCGGACACAGGAAACCCTTCGATGGTGCCGCCTGCGCAGCGTCGCAGGGGCACATTCGCACGGACGGGGACGGTCAGGCGGCGACGGGTTCAGGAGGGGCGCGGCCGTCAGCCGTGCCGGCGGGGGCCGGCGCGGCGGGCCGCGCGGTGGTGTCGCGGACCTTGTCCGCCGTGGTGGGCGCGGGGGCGGCGGGTGCCGTGTCGAGGGCGACGACGGCGGAATCGGGACCGGCGTGGTCGCCGGTGGGCGCGTGGCCGTCGTCGACGGTCTGCCGGGTGGCGTCGTCGAGCAGCTGCTGGTCGCCGTCGACGCGCGGCAGCGAGTTGGGGGTGATCTCGGCGGCGGGATGGATGGCAGGGCCGATGCCGCGGACGGTGTCGCCGCCGGCGCTGACCATGGCCGCCGCGAGCACGACCAGACCGGCGGCGAGCAGGGCGGCGACGAGGTCCCGGAGCACGGCTCTGGAGGCGGTGACCATGTGTCCCACCTCCCCCGGCTGCTCGTTTCGTCGCCCTTACCCTACCGGTCCGGAGGCCACCCTCCGGACCGGCGGCGGCCCGCGCCGACCACCGAATTCGCGGTCACCAGCGGCTCGGCGCCACTATTCCGGTCGTCGAGGTGAGGAATCTCCCAGCGCGGTCGGGGGCGGTCAGCCGTCCCGGGCCGCCGGCCTCCACACCGATGCGGGATCTCCTGGCCACCCCGCGATCGGCTCAGTATCGGCCGATGTCACTGCCCGTCCTGTCGTGCCGGGTGCGAGAGCGCCGCGGCCATGCGTCCGTTGCAGACGGCGACCGTGACGAACCCCAGCGGCACTGCGGCGACGCTCGCTGCGAGCGCGATGCCGGGGTGGAACCAGGTGGGCAGGTCGGTGAACATGTCGCCGCCGAAGATCATGCCGCACAGCAGGATCGGTGTCAGCGCGATCCCGATCCACATGACCACGTAACCGAAGCCGGCGAGGAAGCTCCACACGCGAGCGCGCAGCGCTCCCGGACCATCGAACCGAAACGGTTCCAGGGCTCTGTCCACCGCTGGCGGCCACCGGACGACGAGCACGTCGTCGACGAACTCCGGATCGAACGTGGTGTGGCGCAAGCCGATGGTCTGCCCGGCGAGGCCGCGACCGCTGCCCGGCATCGACAGCGGGCACTGGATCCTCCGGTGAAGGACTCCATGCCCCGGCACTTCGGCGCTGATGATGAGCGTGTCGGGCCCCTGCACATCGCCGCCGGGAGCGTCCTCGATCGCGTAGTCGATCATGCCGACGGTGAGGTGGCCCTCGGCGAGCTGTTCCTCGCTCGGCCGGGGGCGCGGCGTCGGCGGTGGGGGGACGTCGCGAACGATCGCGTCCCAGATCCGTCGGGAGAGCGCCGGCCGCCTCTGTGCGCCGGGGTTCCGTGTCCCCGCCTGCGGATCCGTCATTGCTGCTCCTGCTCCTGGCGGGAGAACTTCTCGTAGTACGTCGCATGTCCGTCCGGGTCGACGAGGATGTGCAGCAGCTCGCGCACCACGGCGAGGTTGGGGCTGGTGCGGTACAAGCCGGGGACGCTGTTGCCTCCGTCGTCGCTGAAACCCAGTGTGTTCGCCCGGGCGGGATCGTTGGTGGGGGTGTTGCCGCCGGTTCCGTCGGAGATCGAGTAGCGCATCCGCATCGAGGAGTACTCGTACTCCTGCCCGTCGGGAAGCCTCAGCCGGTCCGGAGTCAGGGTGATTCCCGGCCTTCCGCTCCGCTTGCCGGGGAAGGAGACCGGGTGTCCTGCCCGCAGCCGGGCCAGTGTTTCTCGCACGAGGACCGGTTTCGCTGCGGTGTGGATCTCGGCGGCCGCCTGTGCCAGCTCACCCCGCCAGGGAGCGGTGAGCCGGCCGGATCCGACCTCCGGATGTGGGGAGGTGAACAGGACGCGGTGCAGGTCGAGCACACCGCCGGCGAACGGCATGGCCTGTCGCACTGTGCCGAACCGTGATTCGACGACGCCCTGCTCGTAGACGTCGACCGACCAGCCCGCATGTCGCCAGGCCGACAGCAGGCCGAGGAACTCCCAGAAGCCCCACCCGAGAAGTGCCATGGCCGGGAACGTGAGCGCGTAGACCCACCAAGGCGGAGCTCCGCCGCCCGGTTCCGCGACACGGAAGACATACAGCACCACGACGCCCGCCAGTACGAGGGCGAGGGCAACGAGCAGCGCCCAGCGCACGGTCCGATTCCGCACCCGGCGAACGGGGTTCTCGGCGTGGAGGACCAGCTCGCCGTAGTCGGCCGCGTGCTCGTCTCGCCGGTGCTCGCGTGCCATACCGTTGTTCATGATCGCCCCCGTTTCGAGTGCGGTGCCGGAACCGGTTCGGGCCGAGAATCCGCGCTCTCGTGCTCTCCGCGCCGACGACGGCCAGCACCAAGAAGACGCGGTTCAGCAGCGCCCAGCGGCGGATGCGCGCCCGCGTTCGCGGAGTCCGCGCTCGGGCCACCCAGTTCTCGGTCTCCTGGTTGACGTCGCGAACCTCTGTGTCGAGTCCACGCGGGAAGGCGATCCCGGTGCGGGCTCGAGCGGTCCGCGCTCGGTGCCGAGACGGATGCGGTCCAGCACGTACTCGGCCCGCCCGACGTCGGTCCGCGATCCGGGACCACCGGCGGATCCGTTCCCTCGTCTCCGGGGTCGTCGCCCGACGCGGCCAGTGATCGAGGGTGTTGTGCCGGATCTCGTGCGTGCGCGCCCATTCCCTGGTCTGCTGGCTCAGAGGTGCGCCACTGCACGTCGCCTCCGTTCCCGCCGGGTCAGGGATCGCCGCAGTGCGGTGCGGTTGCCTGTCGTCCGGGGCGCCCTCACCGGCCCCGCACGCGACGTCCCACCTGTCTGTCCACATTCTCCCATGACGGCGCCTACCGATCACAGGAGCAGCGCCTCGGCGCGGCTTCGGGGAAGCCGCGCAGGAGCGGCCGCCGGTGACGGCTCAGGCGTCGATGCGGGCGCGGTCGAGCTCGGCGGCGCCGGCGATGATGAACTCCTTGCGCGGCGCGACGTCGTTGCCCATCAGCAGCTCGAACACTCGCTCGGACTGCTCGGCGTCCTTGGCGTTGATGCGCCGCAGCCGGCGGTGCCGGGGGTCCATGGTCGTCTCGGCCAGCTGGTCGGGGTCCATCTCACCGAGGCCCTTGTAGCGCTGCGGGGTCTCCTTGACCCGGACGCCCTTGCGGGCGAGCTCGCGCAGCGTGCGGTCGAGGTCGGCGTCGGTGTAGGTGTAGACGTACTTTTCCTGGCCCTTCTTCGGGTTGGCCAGCTCGATGCGGTGCAGCGGCGGCATGGCGGCGAACAACCGGCCGGCCTCGACGTACGGGCGCATGTAGCGGTAGAAGAGCGTGATGAGCAGCGTGCGGATGTGCGCGCCGTCGACGTCGGCGTCGGTCATGAGGATGACCCGGCCGTAACGCGACTGGTCGAGGTCGAACGAGCGGCCGCTGCCGGCGCCGAGCACCTGGATGATGGCGGCGCACTCGGCGTTCTTCAGCATGTCGGCGACGGACGCCTTCTGCACGTTGAGGATCTTGCCGCGAATGGGCAGCAGCGCCTGGTACTCGGCGTCGCGGGCCGACCGGCCGGTGCCCAGCGCGGAGTCGCCCTCGACGATGAACAGCTCGGAGCGTTCCAGGCTGTTGGACCGGCAGTCGACCAGCTTGGTCGGCAGCGAGCTGGTCTCGAGCGCGTTCTTGCGGCGGACGGTCTCTTTGTGCAGCCGCGCCGCCACCCGGGCCTTCGCCGCCGCGACGACCTTCTCGAGCAGTGTCGACGCCTGCGCCTTGTCGCCGCGCTTCGTCGAGGTCAGCAGGGCCTTCAGCTCGCGCTCGACGACGGTGGAGGCGATGGAGCGCACCGCCGCGGTGCCGAGCACCTCCTTCGTCTGGCCCTCGAACTGCGGTTCGTCGAGGCGGACGGTGACCACCGAGGTGAGCCCCTCGAGCACGTCGTCCTTCTCGATCTTGTCGTTGCCGGCCTTGAGCCGGCGCGCGTTGACCTTGATCTGGTCGCGCAGCGCCTTGAGCAGGCCCTGCTCGAACCCAGCGACGTGGGTGCCGCCCTTCGGCGTGGCGACGACGTTGACGAACGAGCGGCCGACGGTGTCGTAGCCGGTGTCCCAGCGCAGCGCGACGTCGACCTGGCAGACCCGCTCGGTGTCCTTGCTGACCAGCTGGCCGTCGTCGTCGAGGACGGGGACGGTCTCGCGGAAGGTCTGCTCGCCGGTGAGCCGGAGCACGTCGGTGACGGCCGCGCCGGGGCTGAGGAACTCGACGAACTCGCTGATGCCGCCGTCGTGCCGGAACGTCTCTTCGACGACGTCGTCGGCGCGTTCGTCGCGGACTACCAGCTGCAGCCCGGGCACCAGGTACGACGTCTGGCGGGCGCGGGAGATGAGGTCGTCCCACGAGTAGGTGGCGTCGCGCAGGAAGATCTGGCGGTCGGCGTAGAAGCGGACCCGGGTGCCGGTGACGCGCTTGGCCACCCGCCCGGTGACGCGCAGCTCGGAGTGGTCGGTGAACGGCGCGAACGCCGCCCGGGGGCCGTCGCCGTCCCAGACGCCGGGCTCGCCGCGCCGGAACGACATGGCGTGCGTGCGGCCGCCGCGGTCGACCTCGACGTCGACCCGCTCGGACAGCGCGTTGACGACGCTGGCGCCGACGCCGTGCAGGCCGCCGGTGGCCGCGTAGGAGCCGCCGCCGAACTTCCCGCCGGCGTGCAGCTTCGTGTAGACGACCTCGACGCCGGACAGGCCCGACTTGGCGTGGGTGTCGACCGGGATGCCGCGGCCGTTGTCGCTGACCGCGGCCGAGCCGTCGGCGTGCAGCACGACCTCGACGCGGTCGCAGAACCCGCCGAGCGCTTCGTCGACGGCGTTGTCGATGATCTCCCACAAGCAGTGCATGAGGCCGCGGGAGTCGGTCGAGCCGATGTACATGCCCGGCCGCTTGCGCACGGCCTCGAGCCCCTCGAGCACCGAGAGGTGGCGGGCGGTGTAGTCGCCACCGGTGTTCGGGACGTCGGCGCGCTCGGCGGTCACGTGTCGGTTCCTCCTTGCCGTGAGCACATGCGCTGCCAGCGTAGACCCTGCCACCGACGGAACCCGCGCAGGCGCGCTGGCGGGACCTCGTCCGAACGTGTTGACGAGTCGATCAGGTGACCAGTGTCACAGCCACGCCGATTACGCGCAGAGCGAACCACCCCGCGCTCGAGATGCGGGAACGTCTGGGGGTGATTACATGTTGGTACGGATGCACGACACCACCGGAAATCTCGGTGGTCCAACGATCAGGAAGGCAGGCGACGTGACTACTACGGCTCTCGCTACCAGCCCTCTCAAGGCCACTGACCGCTGCGACAGCTGCGGCGCCCAGGCGTACATCCGCGTCGTCCTGAACGAGGGCGAGCTGCTGTTCTGCGGCCACCACGGCCGCCGGCACGAGGCCAAGCTCCGCCCCATCGCGGTGGAGTGGCACGACGAGACCGACCGCCTCCAGCCCCAGCCGACTCCCGTCACCGACTGACCCCGTCACTCTCGCAGGCCGGCGGCCGCCTCGTTCGCGAGGCGGCCGAGCACTATCCGCCAGCCGTCGACGGTCTCGCCGCGCAGTGTCGCCGGCAGGCCGTCGTGGCGGAGTTCCACGACGGTGCCGCCGCCGTCCGGGCGCAGCGTGATCTCCACCCGCGAGCCGCCGGGCGCAACGGAGGGCACGCCGGGTCCCGGCTCCCAGCCGAACGTGAACACCAGCCGCTCGTACGGCGCCAGCTCGACGAACTCCCCGCGCATCACCGGGTCCGGCCCGCCGTCCATCGCGACGCGCAGCAGGCCACCGGGACGCGCGTCCGCCTCGGCGCTGCCCCACCACCGCCCCAGCAACTCCTGGTCGGTGAGGTAGGCCCAGACCCGCTCCGGCGGCGCGTCGATGCGGATGCTCTGTTCGATCACTCGTTCTCCACCGCTTCCTTGAGCCGGCGCAGCTGCGCCGACCACATGCGTTCGATGAACCCCGCCGCGTCGTCCAGACCCTCGGGGCGCAGCGCGTAGAGCCGGCGGTTGCCGTCGCGGCGCACGTCCACCAGGCCGGCGTCGGCGAGCACCCTGAGGTGCTGCGACACCGCCGGGCGGCTGATGCCCGGGAAGTTCCGCGCCAGCTCGCCGGCCGAGCGCTCGCCGTCGCGGACCAGCTCCATGATCGCCCGCCGGGTGGGGTCGGCGACCGCCCGCAGTGCGTCGTCCACGTCCCCCTCCGGTAGTCTGTGTAAGAAGTTGCTTACATAGTACCGGAGGAATCATGAAGGAGTTGGAGGCGCTGGTCGGCGCCTGGCGGTCGAGCGGCGAGACCGTCGACGAGCCCGTCGTGCGCATCGAGGGCAGCGACGTGTACGAGTGGCTGCCCGGCGGGCACTTCCTGCTGCACCACGTCGACGTCGCCCTCGACGGGCGGCGCTACCAGGCGCTGGAGGTGTTCGAGGGCGACGTCGCGCGGTCCTACGACAGCGACGGCGCCACCGGCACCATGACCGTCGCGCTCGACGCGCCCGGAGTGCTGCTGCTGGCCGGGCCGGACACCCGGGCGCGGCTCACCGTCGGCGCCGACCGCATGGCCGCGCGCTGGGAGCGGCTGGAGTCGGGCCGGTGGCGGCACTGGATGGACATGCGGTTCACGCGGGAGTCTTCGCCGCGCTCCCCCGCAGCAGCCACGCCATGAGGACCCCGGCCAGCGCGCCGAACAGGTGGCCCTGCCACGAGATGCCGGGCTGGCCGGGCAGCACGCCGACCACGATGCCGCCGTACATCAGCACCACGATGACCGCGACGACCACGGCCAGCGCCCGGCGGCTGAACACGCCCCACGCCACCAGGAACGCGGCGTAGCCGTAGACCAGCCCGCTGGCGCCGATGTGGACGCTGTTCGGCGACGCCGCCAGCCAGGTGGCGAACCCGCCGACCAGCGCCACGCCGATGGTCACCGGCCAGAACCGCTGCGTCGTCATGGCGATGAGGCAGCCCAGCACCAGGAACGCGCCGGTGTTGGCGATCAGGTGGCCGAACCCGCCGTGCAGGAACGGCGCCGTGACGACGCCGACCAGTCCCTCGGCGTCGTGCGGGCGGATGCCGTACTGGTCGAGGTCGACGCCCGGCAGCGAGTCGACGATCTCCCCGGCCCACATGAGCAGCACGAGGACGAAGACCGGCAGGGTGGCCGCGAGGGCCGGCGGCACGGATCGACGCGGCGTGACCTGGCCCGAGGACGACATGTCGCCAGTGTATGTGGCGTCAGAACGGCAGGGCGGCACGGACGCGGGCCGCGGCGGCGCGGCCGTCGTCACCGTCGTGCCAGGTGCAGCCGAGACCGATCGCCGCGACCCGGCCGGTGCCGAGCACCCGGCGCACGGCCTGCCCGACCTCGTCGGCGGACGGGCCCCCGGCGACCGGGAACAGCAGGCCCGGCAGCTGCGCCCCGTCGACGACGTCGAGGTCGAGGTGCAGGTAGACGGGCCCGTCCGGCACCGCCTCGGCGTCGAGCTCGGCGGTGAAGACCTGCCGGATGTCCGACGCGGCCAGGTAGTCGCGCTCCGGCGGGTCGAGGTCGCGCCCGTCGACCAGGACGATGCGGTCCTCGGGCACCGGCGCCAGCTCGAGCCGGTCGGCCAGCAGCTCCGGCCGGTAGCCGGCCAGCATGCGCAGCGGCATCCCGCCCAGATACCCCGACGCCGTCGTCTCCAGCGTCTGCACGTCTCCGTGCGCGTCGAACCACACGATCGACGGCGCGCTGCCGTGCGCGCGCTGGACGCCCGCCACGACGGCCTGCGAGACCATGCAGTCGCCCGACATCACCAGCGGCGCCGTCCCGGCCCGGACCTCGGCCGCCACGAGCTCGGCGACCTCCCCGTACAGCCCGGCCACCCTCCCCCACACGTCGTCGCCGCCCAGCCCCCGCGTCACCGTCACGTCAGGCTCGTACGGCACCTCGAGTCCCGGCCGATGCTCGTCGAGGTGATAGGGCACGAGAATGCGCGTCATCGGGCGATTGTGTCACCAGCACGCGAAACGGCCCCGCACCCGGGGTTCCGGGGCGGGGCCGTTGCGTGCGCTGAGCGCCGTCAGTCGAGGTAGTCGCGGAGGACCTGGGACCGGGACGGGTGGCGCAGCTTGGACATGGTCTTCGACTCGATCTGGCGGATGCGCTCGCGGGTGACCCCGTAGACCTTGCCGATCTCGTCGAGGGTCTTCGGCTGGCCGTCGGTGAGGCCGAAGCGCATGGACACGACGCCGGCCTCGCGCTCGGACAGGGTGTCGAGGACCGCGTGCAGCTGCTCCTGCAGCAGCGTGAACGAGACCGCCTCGGCCGGGACGATGGCCTCGGAGTCCTCGATGAGGTCGCCGAACTCGCTGTCGCCGTCCTCGCCGAGCGGGGTGTGCAGCGAGATGGGCTCGCGGCCGTACTTCTGGACCTCGACCACCTTCTCGGGGGTCATGTCCAGCTCGGTGGCCAGCTCCTCCGGGGTCGGCTCGCGGCCGAGGTCCTGCAGCATCTGCCGCTGCACCCGGGCCAGCTTGTTGATGACCTCGACCATGTGCACCGGGATGCGGATGGTGCGGGCCTGGTCGGCCATGGCGCGGGTGATGGCCTGCCGGATCCACCAGGTGGCGTAGGTGGAGAACTTGAAGCCCTTGGTGTAGTCGAACTTCTCGACCGCGCGGATGAGGCCGAGGTTGCCCTCCTGGATGAGGTCCAGGAACAGCATGCCGCGGCCGGTGTAGCGCTTGGCCAGCGAGACGACGAGGCGGAGGTTGGCCTCGAGCAGGTGGTTCTTGGCGCGACGGCCGTCCTCGGCGATCCACTCGAGCTCGTTGCGGAGCTTCGCCGGCATGGTGTCGCCCTCGTTGGCGAGCTTCTCCTCGGCGAACAGGCCGGCCTCGATGCGCTTGGCGAGCTCGACCTCCTCGCCGGCGTTCAGCAGCGGGACCTTGCCGATCTGCTTGAGGTAGTCCTTGACCGGGTCGGCGGTGGCGCCGGCGACGGCGACCTGCTGCTCGGGCTCGTCGGTGTCGTCGTCCTCGGAGAGGATGAAGCCCTCGTCCTCGATCTTGGCTTCCTCGGCGGCCAGCTCGCCCGCGTCGGGCTCACCGTCCGGTCCGGTACCACCCTCCTTGGCCGGCGCGTCGGCCGTCTTGGCGGCCTTCTTGCGGCCACGGCCCTTGGGCGCCGCCGCGGCGGGCTCCTCAGCAAGGCCGGTACCGGCCGTGTCGTGGGCGTCGGCTTTCGCCTTCTTCACCGCCGTTTTCACAGATCCCTCGCCTTTCCTGGCCGCCGGCTCGGACGTCTTCGCTGCCGCGGTCGCCACCGCTGTCGGACGGGTGGACGTTGCCGCGGCGACACGCTTGCGCGGACTCCGCGAGTCCGCCGCCGCTACCACGACCGTAATACCGGTCGACTTCAAATGCTCGACAACGAACCGGCTCTCTTTCATCGCCAGGTTGGCCGCACCGCACGCGACCCGGACGTCCTCGGCGGTGACCGAGCCCGACTTTCGTCCCTGGGAGACGAGCGCCTGGACCGACGGCAGCTCCAGGATCCGGGCGTTCTTGGTGCTGGACGAGCTCGACGACACGTACGACCTCTCGAAGTCTTGGTTAGGGGCAGCGCAGTACGCGAGGTGGCGGTGGCAACACATCATTGTGGCACAGGGCACGGGTCCCCTTCATCCCGAAAGGCCGCCGTCCACGCCGATGTCTCACCGCCCGGCCCACCGTAGCGCGAGAATCGTCTGATCGTCGGCGGCGCCGTCGATCTGCATGCGCCGGACGACCGCGTCGAGCAGTTCCTCGAGCGGCGCCCCGCGCTGTTCTTCGAGGCAGCGCAGCAGCTGGGCGAAGCCCTCCTCCAGCGAGCGCAGCCGGCTCTCGATCAGCCCGTCGGTGAACGCGATCAGCACGTCGCCGGGCCACAGCCGCACGGACTGGGTCGACCGCGGCTCGGTGACGCCGATCGGGGTGGTGCCGGCGCCGGCGTCGACGAGCTCGACGGCGCCCACCTCGGGGATGCGGATCAGCGGCAGGTGCCCGGCGTCGCCGACGCGGACGGTCCCGTTGACGGGGTCGACCAGCGCGTACACGACGGTGACCATCTCGACGGCGTCGTCGCGCTCGACCAGGCGGTCGAGGCCGCCGAGCACCGCCGCGGGGTCGGGATCGGTGAGCGCCAGCGCCCGCAGCGCCGCCCGCATCTGGCCCATCGCGCTGGCCGCGGTGACGCCGTGGCCCATGACGTCGCCGACCACCAGGGCCAGCTCGCCGTCGGGCATGACCAGGGCGTCGTACCAGTCGCCGCCGACGGAGTGCTCGCCGACGTCGGTGCGCGACCGGGCCGCGAGGTCGATGCCGGCCACCGTCGGCAGCCGCCGCGGCAGCAGCCCCTGGCTGAGCGACGCGGCCGCCGTCCGCTCCCGCTCGAACAGCCGGGCCCGGGCGAACGCCAGCGAGCACTGCTGGGCGACGGCGCGCAGGAACCGGCACTGGTCGGAGTCGAACTCCTGCTCGGTGGCGAAGGAGAACCGGACGGCGCCGACGCAGCCGTCCTCGCCGGCCAGCGGCAGCACCGCCCAGGCGCGTTCGTCGGTGTGGTCGAGGAACTCGCCGAAGGCGGGGTCGCCCGGCGCGGCGGCGCGGGCGCGGTCGCGGCTGCCGAGGAACATCGGCCAGCCGCTGCGCAGCACCTCGTCGGTGGGCGTGACGGCCTGGTGCGGCCAGACGGGCACGAGGTCGCCCTCGCCGAGCCCGGTGGTGACGGGGTACGGGCGGCCGTTGCCGCCGATCAGCGTGACGGCGGTGCGCAGCGCCTGTACGTTGCGCCGGCCGATGGCGGCGGCGCCGTCGGCGACCTCGCGGACCGTGACCGCCCGCGACAGCACGTCGGACACCTCCAGCAGCCGCGCGTTGCGGGCCCGGCTGCGGCGCAGCGACGAGATGGCGCGCTGGTGCGAGGTGTCGTCGACGACGAACATGGCGACCTCGCGGCCGCGGCCCTCGTCGACCAGGTACCAGGACGAGTGCAGGTGGTAGGTGTCGGTGCGCCCGGAGACGGCGGGCTCTTCGGCCTCGACGGACTCGCCGGTGCGCAGGACCCGCTCGATCATCTCGTCGGTGTGCGCCGCCAGCTCCGGCGGCAGCACGTCGACCGGCATCCGCCCGAGGTGGTCGGCGATGCCCTTCCCGGACCGTTCCGCGAGAGCGGCGTTGATGGCGAGGTAGCGGTGCTCGTCGTCGAAGACCGCGAACCCCACGGGTGCGTCGACCCCGGCCAGCGCTCCGAGCAGGCGCTGGGCGTCAGCCGGTCGCATCGTCGCTAGGCCTTCGCCGCACGCTTGATCTCCCGCTTCGTGGCCCGGACCTGCAGCAGCGTCTCGGCGTCGACGACGTCAGCCACCGACCGGGTGGCGCCGTCGGCGCCGTAGTCGCCGGCCGCCTCGCGCCAGCCGTCGGGCTGGACGCCGATCTGCTTGCCCAGCAGCGCGACCATGATCTTGGCCTTCTGCTCACCGAACCCCGGCAGCGCCTTGAGCCGCTTCAGCAGCTCCTTGCCGGTGGCGGCGTCGGCCCAGATGTTCGCGGCGTCGTTGCCGTAGTGCTCGGCGACGAACCCGGCCAGCTTCTGCACCCGCCCGGCCATCGACCCCGGGAACCGGTGCACGGCCGGCGTGCGGGAGAAGATCTCGGCGAACGCCTCGGGGTCGTGCGCGGCGACGACCGCGGGATCGAGGTGGTCGGTGCCCATGCGCTCGGCGATGACGGCCGGGCCCGAGAACGCCTTCTCCATGGGCACCTGCTGGTCCAGCAACATGCCGGTGAGCAGGGAGAACGGATCGCGCGCCAAGAGCGCGTCGGCGTCGGGATCGCCGGCCAGGTAGAGCGTGGTCACGTTCGCGGGAACCTCTCGGGGGTGTCTGATGGATATTGGCGGATGCGGGCGGCGTCCAGGCGTCGGTCCAGCAAGGCGGAGGAGAAGGTCGATGCGGAGCCATCGACCAACGACGACAACGCCGCTGGCCGGCGTCTGGGCGTCGATCCGCGCCGCCGAAGATCCATCAGAGACCCCCTTAGTCCTCGTCCTCGGCCTTGACGGCGAGGACAGGGCATGGTGCGTCCAACAGGATACGCTGGGCGTTGCTACCCAAGATCAACTTACCGACCGGGCTGCGGCGGCGCAGGCCGATGACGATGAAGTCGGCCGCGTTCTCCTCCGCCACGGCGATGAGGTCCTCGGCCACGTCCATGCCGCGCACCAGCTGGCGCACCTCGGCCTCGATGCCGGCGTCCTTCAGCTGCTGGCTGACGGTGGCCAGCTCGACGTCGGCGCGAATGGCGTCGTCGTCGTCGAAGTCGCGCCCGCCCCTGGCGGAGTTGACGACGACCAGCCGCGCACCGCGCAGCCGGGCCTTCTCGGCAGCCCGGCGCAGTGCCGCCCGGCCCTCGGACTTGGGGACGTAGCCCACGACGATCGCGGTCATCGGAACCTTCTCTCACTCCGGCGTGAACTCCGGTCGCGGCGCAACCGTACCGCAGCCATCGGCAGGGATTGTCGGTGACGCGTGCGACGATCGGAGCATGCGCGTCCTCCATCTCGACCTGGACGCATTCTTCGCCTCGGTCGAGCAGCGCGACAAGCCGTCGCTTCGCGGCAAACCGGTCATCGTCGGCGGGCTCGGGCCGCGCGGGGTCGTGTCGACGGCGTCCTACGAGGCGCGCGTGTTCGGCGTCCGGTCCGCGATGTCGATGAGCGAGGCCCGCTCCCGCTGCCCGAACGCCGCCTACCTGTCCGGCCGGTTCGGCGTGTACCGAGCGGTCAGCGCGGTGGTCATGGCCCGGCTGCGGGAGCTGTCGCCGGTGGTCGAGCCGCTGTCGCTGGACGAGGCGTTCGTCGACCTCGCGGCCGGCCCCGGCGGTGCGCCGCCCGCCGCCGACGAGGTGCGGGCGCTGGCCCGGTCGCTGCGATCGACGATCGTCGATGAGACCGGCGTGACCGCCTCCGTCGGCGTGGCGGCGTCCAAGCTGATGGCGAAGATCGCCTCCGAGCAGGCCAAACCCAACGGCCTGGTGGTCATCGAGCCGGGCACCGAGCTGGACGTGCTGCATCCGCTGCCGATCCGCGCCCTCCCCGGCGTCGGCCCGGCGACGGCCGCCCGGCTGGCCCGCTTCGGCGTCAAGACCGTCGGCGACCTCGCCCGCATCACCGAGCCCGACCTCGTCGACCTCCTCGGCGACGCGCACGGCCGCTCCCTGCACCGCCTCTCGCTGGCCCGCGACGACCGGCCGGTCAGCGCCGACCGCGAGTCGAAGTCCGTCAGCGTCGAGGACACGTTCGACCGCGACCTCACCGACCCCGCCCTGCTCGCCGCCATCGTCGCGCGGCTGGCCGATCGGGTGGCGCAGCGGCTGGCCAAGGCCGGGCTGTCGGGGCGGACCATCACGCTGAAGACGCGGCTGCACGACTTCACCACCCTGTCGCGCTCCTCCACCCTGCCCGCCCCGACCGACGACGCCCGCATGCTGTCGTGGGTGACGACGCAGCTGCTGGCCGACCTCGACACCACCGGCGGCGTCCGCCTCCTCGGCGTCGGCGTGTCGGGGCTGTCCGACTGGGTCCAGGACGACCTCTTCGTCGCCGACGCCGCTCCCACCGCCCTGCCGGCCGACCAGGCCGACCCTGCCGACCAGGTCGACGAGGTCCTGCACGAGCGCCGCGGCTGGTCACCCGGCATGGACGTCGTGCACGCGGTGCACGGCGCCGGCTGGGTGTGGGGGTCCGGACGCGGCCGCGTCACCGTCCGCTTCGAGACGGCCGCCACCCCGCCCGGCCCCGTCCGCACCTTCGCGGCCGACGATCCCGAGCTGACGCCCGCTCCCCCGCCGCCGATCCCCACCGACCCCCTCGCCGCCGCCTGACGACCGCCGGCTGCACGGTTCTGGTGGCGGGCAGGCGCGGCGCGGTTCGTCGGCGCGACGTTGTCGGTGCCCGCCGGTAGGGTGGGCCCCACCCGGGCCGGGAGGGGTCGACCTACCACCACGCGACGCTTGCGCAGCGCCGTCGTCGTTGGGCCCGCGCCCTCCACGCCACGTCGCGTGCCGCTCAGCGACCGTGCCCCTGCTCTCGTTCCATGATCATCCACGTTTTGGGCCGTGATAGCAGCACAGAAGGTGGATGATCTTGGACCAGGCAGCGGCCAGCGAACAGCAACCCACAGCGGAGTCGGTAGCCGAAGAACACGACCCACGGCCAGTGAGCGGCCAGCGGAGCGAAAGCCGAGCGAGCAGGGAAGCCGGGCCCGTTTTTCGGCCGGCCCCCTGACGCTGCTTGAACGGGCGCGCGGGCGGCCGGGTCAAGCGGTCCTCCGCCGCGCGAAGCGCCCAAGCACGAGGTCCGCTTGAGGCGGCCACCCGCGCCCCCGACA
The DNA here is from genome assembly GCF_900106035.1 of Jiangella alba. Lineage (GTDB taxonomy): Bacteria > Actinomycetota > Actinomycetes > Jiangellales > Jiangellaceae > Jiangella > Jiangella alba. The sequence continues at coordinate 2,308,729 of NZ_FNUC01000003.1, read as the reverse complement.
CTGGAAGCAGCAGGGGGCAGGCACAACGCGGCAGATCAGGGCCAACGAGCGCCCGGCGAACCCCCGAGAACGAAGAACTAGATCCACCCATGCCGCCGCGCCACGTGCACGGCCTCGTGCCGGTTCGCCGCCCCCAGCTTCGAGGCCGCCGAGGAGAGGTAGTTGCGCACCGTCCCGGGGGTGAGCGCCGCCCGCCGGGCGATCTCCTCGACCGGCGCGCCCTCGGCCGCCAGCTCCAGCACGTCCGCCTCCCGCGCCGTCAGCGGGCTGTCGCCGGCGCTGATGGCCTCGGCGGCCAGCTCGGGGTCGACGTAGCGGCCGCCGTCGTGGACGGTGCGGACGACCTGGGCCAGCACCGACGCCGACACCGTCTTGGGGAGGAAGCCGCCCACTCCCCCGGCGAGCGCCCGCTTGAGGTAGCCGGGCCGGCCGTGGCTGGTGACGATCATGGTGCGGCAGCCGGGGACGAACCGGTGCAGGTCGGCGGCCAGGGAGATGCCGTCGCGGTCGGGCAGCTGCAGGTCGAGGACGGCGACGTCGGGGGTGAAGGTGCGGGCCATGGCGAGGGCTTCGTCGGCGGTGGCGGCCTCGGCGACGACCTCGATGCCGTCCTCCAGCGACAGCAGCGCCCGCAGCGCGGACCTGATCAGGTTCTCGTCGTCGGCGAGCAGGACCCGGATCACGACGCCACCTCCGACGGCACTTGGGCGGAGAGCCGGAACCGGTCGCCGTCGAGCCGGTCGGCCGTCAGCGAGCCGCCCAGCTCGGACAGCCGCTCCGCCAGCCCGGACAGGCCGGAGCCGGACGCGCCGGACGGTTCGCGGGCGCCGTCGTTCTCCATGGTCAGCGTGACGCTGCCGTCGGACCGCGCGACGGTGATGACGCAGGTCGACGCGGAGCTGTGCCGCAGCACGTTGGTGGTGCCCTCGCGGGCCACCCAGCCGAGCACGGCCTGCACGTCGGGCGGCAGCGCCGACACCTCGCCGACGACGCGGGTGGCGACGCCGGCCGAGCGCAGGACGGAGCGGGCGCCGGCCAGCTCGGTGGTGAGGTCGACCTCGCGATAGCCGCGCACCACCTCGCGCACCTCGCGCAGCGACTCCTGGGCGATGTCGCGCACCGCCATCATCTCGTCGCCCGCGTCGTCGCGGCCGCGGCGCGACAGGGCGGCGGCCAGTTCGCTCTTGACGGCGATGACGGACAGGTTGCGGCCCAGGATGTCGTGCAGGTCGCGGGCGAACCGCAGCCGTTCCTCGGCGACGGCGAGGTCGGCCTGCACCTGCCGGGACCGGTCCAGCTCCCACACGATGCCGAGCATCCACACCGACGCCCGGAACGCCGACCAGCCGCCGAGGTAGGCGAACACGGCCGCGAGCCCGGTGCCGATGGCGCTCGGCCGCGGCCAGTCGCTGAGGTACCCGACGCCGGCGATCACGGTGCCGAACAGCAGCGCGATCAGCGTCAGCCGCGGGCTGTCCAGCCGCGGCGCCAGCGCCCCGACGGTGAACCCGGACAGCATGATGACGGCGAACTGGGTGGCGACGGCGCCGCTGACGACCCCGGGCTCCGGCGGCGCCGACCAGCCGAACGCCGCCACCGCGGCGGCCGCCGCGCAGACCGTCACCGCCAGCAGCGCCACCGTCCACCGGTACGGCCAGGCGCCGCGACCGAGGTACCAGGCCAGCCCGCCGCGCAGGACGACGACCCCGATGCCGGCGTGGACGGCGGCGAGGGCGACGAAGCCGGCGATCTGCGCGGCCGAGCCGAGGTCCTCACTGGAGGACGCGATCAGCAGCGCCACCAGCGGCTCGCCCGCCAGCATGGAGTACAGGGTGCCGCGGGTGTAGAGGTCGAAGCGCTGCGGCGCGCTGCGCTCCTCCCACCACCGGCTCACCATCGACACGGGCATCAGCTTGTCACGCCGCCGGGCTCAGCCACGCGGCTCCCAGCGGAACCAGCGCCGCAGTGCCCACGCCCCGATCGCGATCCAGGCCACCAGGATCGCCGCCGGCACCGCGGCCTCGGACCAGCTGGCGCCGAACCCGACGGTGTCGCCGTCGCGGGTCTGCCCGGTGAGCCCGAGCTGGACGAGGTCGACGACGGGGGTCAGCGGGATGAACCGGACGATGTCGCTGACGCGGTCGGGCACCGAGTCGGCCGGCATGACGACGCCGGAGAAGATCAGGCTGCCCATGCAGAGGAACAGCACCGGCAACGTACTGACCTGCGCCATCTCGACGTTGCGGGTGAACGCGGTCGACGCGGCGGCGAGCAGGACGAACATCACCACACCACCGGCGACGGCCAGCAGCGCGAGCAGCACGTTCGGCGGCGCGTCGAGGCCGAACGCGACGGCCGAGACGGCGGCCGTCAGCACGATCTGCGCACCGGCCACGATGATCGACGGCAGCGCGGTGCCGGCCAGGATCTCGCCGTCGCGCAACTCGCCGACCCGCAGCCGCTTGAGCACCAGTTCCTCGCGCCGGGCCACGTACGCCGACACCAGGTTGTAGTAGACGACGTACAGCAGCGCGAACCCGGTCAGCATCGTCACGACGACGGCGCCGAGCGGCAGGTCGGTCTCCTCGCCGAACCCGATCGAGCTGAGCGCCACCACCGTGAGCACCGGCAGCGCCAACGCCGTGAACATCGCCGTGCGGTTGCGCACCAGCAGCCGCACCTCCGCCGTCGCCAGCGCGCGCACCCGGCGCGCCGACCCGGCCGTCATGACGGCGCTCATGCCGCCACCTCCGTTCGCTCGGTCTCCACGTCGTCCGACGACGCCACCGCCAGGAACGCCTGCTCCAGCGACGCCGGCCGGGCGGACAGGTCGTGCAGTTCGACGCCGTGGTCGCGGGCCCACACCAGCAGCCCGGTCAGCGTCGCCTGCATGGTGCCGGTGTGCAGCTCGACCCGCCGCCCGTCGTCGACGGCGAACGTGCCGGGCAGCTCCGGCAACTGGTCGCGCGGAACCGACGTCGGCAGCGCGAACGACACCGTCGCCGGCTGCGACGCGACCACCTCGGCGACCGTGCCGGTGCGGACGATGCGGCCCTGGTGCATGATCGCCAGCCGGTCGGCCAGTTCCTCGGCCTCGTCGAGGTAGTGGGTGGTGAGCAGCACGGTGACGCCGTCGTCGAGCAGCGTGCGCACCAGCCGCCAGGTGTTGCGCCGGCTCTCCGGGTCCAGCCCGGTGGTCGGCTCGTCCAGGAACAGCACGTCCGGGCGGGCCAGGACGGCCAGCGCGAGGTCGAGCCGGCGCCGCTCGCCGCCGGAGAGCTGCTTGACGGCGACGTCGGCGCGGTGCGCGAGGTCGACCAGCTCCAGCGCCTCGGCGACCGGACGCGGCAGGGTCAGCGTCCCCGCCCACATCGTCGCCGTCTCGGCCGCCGTGAGGTCGGCCGGGAAGCCGCCCTGCTGCAGCATGACGCCGATGCGCGGCCGGACGGCGGCGCGGTCGGTGTAGGGGTCGCGGCCGAGCACCCGGACCCGGCCGGCGGCGGGCCGGGCCAGCCCCTCGACCACCTCGAGGGTGGACGTCTTCCCGGCGCCGTTCGTGCCGAGCAGCGCGAACAGCTCGCCGCGCGCGACGGAGAACGTCACGCCGCGCACCGCCTCGTAGTCGCCGTAGCTGCGGCGGACCCCGGAGACCTCGATGACCTCAGCCATGTCGCCCTCCTCGGGCCGCCTGGAATGGTTCGATGTTCGCCATGACCCCATCGTGGCCGGGGCACGCGGCCACGTCCGGTGGGCGATGTCACCGGCCTCGATGACCGATGCGGGGCCGGCCCATGACGAATGTCACCACTCCGGAGGACGCCCGTGGCGCACCCGCCCCGCCGTACCCGCCTCGTCGCCGCGCTGGCCAGCGTCGTCGCCGTGGCCGCCGCCTCGACCGCTGCCGCCGCACCGGACGGGCCGCCCGCCCCCGCGCCGCGCGGCCTCGCCGCCGGCTCCTACGTCGTCGTGCTGACGGGGGCGCCCGCGGCCACGTACGAGGGCGGGGTGCGCGGCCTCGCCGCGACGGCGCCCGGCGACGGCGAACGGCTGCGGGCCGGCGACCGCGCGGTGCGCGAGTACCGCGAGCACCTGGACGAGCGGCAGCGCGAGGTCGCGGGCGGGGTCGGCGCCGAGCCGCACTACCAGTACACCGTCGCGGTGAACGGGTTCGCGGCCGAGCTGACCGCGGAGCAGGCCGCCGAGCTGACCGCCGACCCGCGGGTGCTCGCCGTCGTGCCGGACGTCCCACGCGCCGCCGACACCGTCGCGTCGCCGGAGTTCCTCGGCCTCACCGGCGACGACGGCGTGTGGGCGTCGCTGGGCGGGGCCGCGGACGCCGGGCGCGGCGTCGTCGTCGGCGTCATCGACACCGGCATCTGGCCGGAGAGCGCGTCGTTCGCCGGCCCGGAACTGGCGGACCGGCCGACCGGCGAGGCCGGCGTCGCCTACCGGACGTCCGACACCGGCACCGCGGTGCTCAAGGCCGACGGCGACACGTTCACCGGCGAGTGCGAGACCGGCGAGAACTGGACCGCGGACCTGTGCAACGGCAAGCTCGTGTCGGCCCGCTACTACGACGACGGCTTCGTCGCGAACGTGCCGCCGGAGCACCGCGACCCGAACGAGCACCTGTCCACCCGCGACGGCGACGGCCACGGCAGCCACACGGCCAGCACGGCGGCCGGGAACCACGGCGTGCCGATGTCGGTGAACGGCCGCGAGTTCGGCGACGGGTCGGGCATGGCGCCGGGCGCGTCGATCGCGGCGTACAAGGTGTGCTGGCAGGACGACGACGAGAACACCGGCGGCTGCTACCCGTCCGACTCCGTCGCCGCCATCGACCAGGCGATCCTCGACGGCGTCGACGTCATCAACTACTCCATCTCCGGGGCCACCGACACGCTGATCGACCCGGTGGAGCTGGCCTTCCTCTCCGCGGCGTCGGCGAACGTGTTCGTGTCGGCGTCGGCGGGCAACTCCGGGCCGGGCGAGTCGACCGTCGCGCACAACAGCCCGTGGGTCACCACCGTCGCCGCCAGCACCCACCAGATCTACGAGGGCACCGTCGAGCTGGGCGACGGCCGGCGCTTCCGCGGCTCGATGATCAGCGACACCGGCCTGCCGGAGCAGACCCCGCTGGTCTACGCCCGCGACCTCGCCGCGACGGGCGTCGAGGCGGACGAGGCGGCGCTGTGCGGTCCGTCCTCGCTGGACGACGCGGCCGCCGCGGGCGCCATCGTCATCTGCGACCGCGGCGTCTACGACCGCGTCGCGAAGTCGGAGGAGGTCCAGCGGGCCGGCGGCGTCGCCGTCGTGCTGGGCAACCTCGACCCGGCCGAGACCCTGAACGCCGACTTCCACGTGCTGCCCACCACGCACGTCGGGGCCGAGGACGCCGCGGCGGTCCGGGAGTACGCGGCCGGCGACGGCGCCACGGCGGCGCTGCTGCCCGGCGACCAGACGGACCTGCCGCCGACGCCGAAGCCGGTGCTGGCCGGGTTCTCGTCCCGTGGCCCGGCGCTGGCCAACGGCGGCGACCTGCTCAAGCCGGACATCTCCGCGCCGGGCGTCGACGTGCTCGCGGCGGTGGCGCCCGGGCCGCACGGCGGCAACGACTTCGACTTCGTCTCCGGCACGTCGATGGCGGCGCCGCACATCGCGGGGCTGGCCGCGCTGATCCGGGCCGAGCAGCCCGGGTGGTCGGCCGCCGCGGTGAAGTCGGCGATGATGACGACGGCCTACGACCTCGTCGTCGCCTCCGGCGAGCCCGACCGCGACCGCTTCCACGCAGGCGCCGGGCACGTCGATCCGGCCCGGTTCCTGCGGCCCGGCCTGGTGTACGAGTCGGGCACCGCCGACTGGCTGGCGTTCCTCGAGGGCACCGGCGAGGACACCGGCGTGGCGGGGGTCGAGCCGATCGACCCGTCCGACCTCAACCAGCCGTCCATCGCCGTCGGGGCGCTGGCCGGGCGACAGACCGTCACCCGCACCGTCACCGCCGTCACGCCCGGGCTGTACCGCGCGTCGGTCTCGGTGCCCGGGTTCACCGCGCGGGTCACGCCGTCGGTGCTGTACTTCGGCCGGCCCGGGCAGAGCAAGACGTTCGAGGTCACGCTCACCCGCACCCGCGCGGCGCTGGACGAGTACGCGCACGGCGCGCTGACCTGGAGCGGCGCCGGCACGACGGTGCGCAGCCCGATCGTGGCCCGCCCGGTCGCCGTCGCCGCGCCGGCCGAGGTCGCCGCGACCGCCGCCGACGGCTCGGCCACCTACTCGGTGACCACCTCCACCACCGGCGACGTCGACCTCACGCTGCGCGGCCTGGTGCCGGGCACCGTCACGGACGGCTCGCTGACGCCCGGCGCGGCGCCCGACCCGGCCGGCAACGCGTCGTCGCAGGTGGTGGAGTTCGAGGTGCCCGAGGGGACGTCGCTGGCCCGGTTCGACCTCGTCGCGGCCCAGGAGTCGGCCGACTACGACCTCTATCTCTACGGTCCCGACGGCGCCGAGCTGCCGGTGAACGGCGCGACGGGGGCGGCGAGCGAACGGGTCGACCTGACCGCGCCCGAGCCGGGGACGTACACCGCCCTGGTGCACCTGTTCTCCAGCCCGGACGGCGGCGCGGTCGACTTCTCGCTGCGCTCCTTCGCCGTCGGCGCCGACGCGACCGGCACGGCGACCGTCGCGCCCGACCCGCTGCCGGCCCGGGCCGGCGACCCCGCCGAGGTGACGGTCGCCTGGACCGGCCTCGAACCCGGCGTGCCCTACCTCGGCCTGGTCGGCTACGCCGCCACCTCCAGCACCACGGTCGTCGCCATCGACTAGATGACCGATTCCAAGGTGGTCAGTGGTCGTAGGCCAGGAGGGATCGCTTGGTCGCCTGACCGGTGTGGTCGTTGTGCCAGATTGCCGCGGTGAGGGCCAGGATGCGTTGAGTGACGCGGACCCACACTCCGGCCGGGGTGTGTCCGCCATGCTGTTCGAGATCGAGCTGGCCCTTGAGGGTGTCGTTGATCGACTCGATGACCTGCCGCAACGGTTTGAAGAACTCGGTCCCGGCCCGCTGGGGTTCGCCTTTGCGGGCCGGGCGCAGCAGGTCCACGCCGGCGTCGGTGAGGGTGGTCTCGAACTCGCGGCCGTAGTAGTTCTTGTCCGCGATCACGATCTGCCCGGCCCGCCCGGGACCGGTGAGCTCGGGGTCGGCATCGAGCATCCCGAGCAGCGTCTGGCGTTCGTCGGCCTTCGCGCCGGTCAGGGCGAACCCGACCGGCAGGCCGTGCAGTGTGCACAGCAGGTGCAGCCGCAGTCCCCAGAAGAACCTCGAATGCGAGGCGCAGTAGCCGTACTCGGCCCACCCGGCCAGGTCCGAGCGCCGCGCCGTCTCCCGTGATCGGGCACACTCGACCGGGGTGGAATCGGCCACCCAGACGTCATCGGTCCACATGCTCGTGTCCCGGGCCAGCACCCCGACCAGCTGGGCGATCGTGGCGCCGAGGCGCCGCAGCCGCTTGTTGTAGCCGGGCTGCTGGGGCAGGTATGGGAACAGATGCCGCAGGTGAGCGCGTCCGTAGCGCAGCCAGCGAGCCTCAGAGGTGAACCCCAGCAGGGCCTGCATCACCGCCAGCGTCACCAACTCCGCGTCGCTGATCCTCGGCTCGATCCCGACCCTGGGCCGCCACGGCGCCAGGTGCGGAGAATCGATCAACAGGTCATCGACCGTCACGTACAGTGCAGTCGCGAGGGTGTCCAGGTTTGTTCTCACAAACTGATCTTGGACACCCTCGCCCACGTCACCGGCTCATGACACGCGCGCGACCACTTGGAATAGGTCATCTAGAAGCGGATCGCGTCGATCACCTTCACCCTGACGGCGACGGTGGCGGGGACGATCCCGGCCAGGGCTCCCACCACCGTCGCCGCGACCAGGCCCTCGACCGCGGCCCGGACCGGGAACGCCGGTACGTCGGTGACGCTGCCGCCGATCAGCTCGTCGATCGGCACGTTCTTGACGATCGCGACCGCCAGCACCACCCCGGCGAGGCCGGCGACCGCCGTCGCGAAGACGCTCTCCATCATCACCGAGAAGAACACCCGGCCGGAGGTCGCGCCGAAGCTGCGCCGGACGCCGATCTCGCGGACCCGGTACCGGACCGTCACCATCGCGATGTTCAGCAGCCCCAGCGCGCCCATGCCCAGCGCGATGACGCTGACCCCGCGGACCACCCACTGCAGCTGGCCGTCGATGACGTCGAAGTCGGTCGGGTCGAGCCGGTAGACCTCGATCTGCAGGTTCTGCCCGAGCAGGCCGGCGAGGTCGGCGCGGACCACCTCGGTGAACTCGTCGGCGCGCTCCGGCGGCACCCACAGCTCCAGCGCCGGCGGGCTGTCGTACATCCCCTGGATGCCCCACTGCTGCTGGTGCGCCTGGAGCAGGTACGCCGACGGCATCTCGTCGCTGTACGCGTTGGGCGTCACCCCGATGACGGTGGCCCGCACCGGGCGCTCGCCGGCCAGCACCACCGTCGGGTTGGTGCGCAGGTCGGGTTCGCCCAGCCGCTGGTGGAACGCCTCGTTGACGACGATCGCGGGGGCGAACCGGCGCTCGTCGGCGGCGCTGAACCAGCGGCCGTGCTCGGGCTCGATGCGGTGCATCTCGCCGTACGGCCGGTCGATGTAGGTCGCCCACACCGGCTCGGCGCCCTCGGTGAACTGGACCCGCAGCTCGGTGCTGCTCAGCAGCGACGAGTACTCGACCGAGTGCCGTGCGACGACCTCGGCGTAGGCGCTGGTCAGCGCCTCCGGCGGCGGCGCCGACCCGTCCATCGCCCAGGCGTTGACCTGCAGCGTCGCGGCGCGCCCGCTGGTGCGCTCGGAGTGCTCGGCGTTGGCCTGCCGGGCCATGTCACCGAGGGCGGTGATCACCGTCATCGCGGCGACGGCGATCAGCACGCCGATCAGCGACACGACGACCCGGACCTTGTGGATGCGGACCTCGTCCCACGCCTCGACGAACGCCGCGACCAGTCCCGTCACGACGCGACCACCTGACGCGGCGGGGCCAGCGTCGCCGGGTCCAGCGGGCCGAGCAGGCCGGCGTCGAGGCGGTAGTGCCGGTGCGCCCGTGCGGCGACCATCGTGTCGTGCGTGATGGTGACCAGCGTGGCGCCGGACTCCGCCGCGATGGTGTCGAGCAGGTCCATGATCTCGGTGCCGGTCTGCACGTCCAGCGCGCCGGTCGGCTCGTCGCACAGGATCACCCGGGGCGAGCGGATCAGGCTGCGCGCGATGGCGACCCGCTGCTGCTCGCCGCCGGACAGCTTCTCCGGCATGGTGTCGCCGCGATCGCCCAGGCCGACCCGCTCCAGCATGTCGGCGGCCAGCCGGTGCCGGCGCCAGAAGTCGCGCCCGCCGGAGTACAGCAGCGGCGCGGCGACGTTCTGCACCGCGGTGCGGCCGGGCAGCAGGTTGAACTGCTGGAACACGAAGCCGAAGCCGGCGCCGCGGAGCCGGGCGCGCTGGCGCTGCGACAACCCGCGGGTCGGCCGGTCCTCCAGCAGGTACTCGCCGTCGGACGGGGTGTCGAGCAGGCCCATGAGGTTGAGCAGCGTCGACTTCCCGGATCCGGACCGGCCGACGATCGACACGTGCTCGCCGGCCTCGATGGTCAGGGTGACGTCGCGCAGGATCTCCAGGCGGTCGCCGTCGGGCAGGACCACCGTCCGGCCGACGCCGTCCAGTTCGATGAGGCTCATCCCGCTTCGCCGACCATCCCGGGGTCGAGCATCTCCTCGTCCTCGGACGTTCCGCCGGGGACGAACTCGAGGACGGAGTCGCCCTCGGCCAGGCCCTCGCGGATCTCCACCAGCTCGCCGTCGGTGAGGCCCAGCGTCACCGGCGTCTCCACCGGCTCGCCGTCCGGGCCGACCTTCCAGACGTTGCCGGCCTCGAACGAGCCCTCGACGGCCGTGACCGGCACGACCAGCACACTCTCGGCCCGGCCGGCCTCGATCACCATCGTCGCGGCCAGCCCGTCGAACACCGTCACGTCGGGCGGGACCGTGCACGAGACCGCCGTGCTGGAGCCGCCGCCGCCCTGATCCGGCGCCATCGGGTCCTGCGGCGCCGCGCCGCCCTCGTCGCCGCCGTCGCCTCTGCCGCCCGCGGACCGGCCGGTGCGCAGGTCGGTGCAGGCGAACGGGGCCGGGCCGCCGCGGGCCTGCACCTCGGCCGACGTCGGGCCGCTGACCAGCCGGTACTGCTGCTCCGCGGTCAGCGAGCCGGACACCGTGAAGCCGCCCGTCGAGATGCTGCCGATGGTGTCGCCGATCGCGACCGTCTCGCCGGTCAGCACGTCGTACTCGCCGACGGTGCCGGCGGTGGGCGCCTCGATGGTGCGGAACCGGCGGACTGGCTCGCCCGGCACCTCGACCTCGTTGCCCTCGTCGTCGACCTCGGTGATGGGCTCGCCCTCCTCCTCGAAGACGACCTCGACCAGCGGGTCGCCCTCCTCGACGACGTCGCCGGGGTCGGCCAGGAAGGTGCGGACCTCGCCGGCGTCGGTCGCGCGGACCGGCGTCGGCGCGTCGGCGGTGATGGTGCCTTCGACGTCGACGGTGTTGACGACGGTGCCGATGCTGGCCGGCACCTCCGGCTGGACGATCTCGACCGACGGCACCGCCGGGTCGTCGGCGGCCGAGTCGTCGTCGCCGCCGAAGGCGAGGCGGACCGCCGCGACCGCGATGACGGCCAGCAGCAGGATCTTGATCGTCGGCAGGACGATGCGGCGGGTGACGCCCACGAACGTGCTCTCCCTCGGGCTCCGGGTCTCTGTGGAGGGACAGCATGTATACCGAGTATGTGCATTGTCAATACCCCGGTCTACGATGGACGTATGACGACTGAGCCCGACCGCAGCCGCGTCCGTTTTCCCGACCTCAGCTCGCGCGCGTACGAGCACCCGGCCGACCGCGGCGCGCTGGTCGCCATGCGGTCGCTGCGGGGGTTCGACACCCTGCTGCGCAAGATGTCCGGCCTGTTCAACGAGCGCAGTCTGCGGCTGCACTACCTGTCCAGCGCGGTCCGGGTCGGCGAGACCCAGTTCCGCGACGTCTACCAGGACGTCGTCGACGCCGCCCACATCCTCGACGTCGAGCGGCCCGAGCTGTACGTCGTGCAAGATCCGCAGCCGCGGGCCATGGCCATCGGCACCGACAAGCCGTTCATCGTCGTCACCACGGGGCTGTTCGACCTCCTCGACGCCGAGGAGCGGCGCTTCGCCGTCGGCCACGAGGTCGGGCACATCCTGTCCGGGCACGCCGTCTACCGCACGCTGCTGCTCATGCTCACGCGGCTGGCGCTGCGGGTCGCGTGGATCCCGCTCGGCTACGTCGGGCTGCGCGCCATCGTGTTCGCGCTCGAGGAGTGGCAGCGCAAGTCCGAGCTGTCCGCCGACCGCGCCGGCCTGCTGTCGTCGCAGGACCCCGACGCCGCGAAGCGCTCGCTGATGAAGATGGCCGGCGGGTCGCGACTGGCCGAGATGGACATCGACGCGTTCCTGCAGCAGGCCCGCGAGTACGACGCCGGCGAGGACGCCCGCGACGGCGTCATCAAGCTGATGAGCCTCATGGGCCGCACCCACCCCCAGGCCGTCGTGCGGCTGGCCGAGCTCGACCGCTGGGCGGCGTCCGGCGAGTACAGCCGCATCCTGGCCGGCGACTACCCTCGCCGCTCCGGCGACCGCGACGCCTCCATCAGCCAGGAGGTGCGCAACGCGGCGAAGTCGTACCAGGAGTCGTGGAGCCGCACGTCCGACCCGCTGATCAGCTCACTGCGCGACATCGTCAACGGGGTCGGCGACGCCGGCGGCAAGCTGTTCGACAACATCACCAACCGCATGCGCCGCCCGAACGACGGCGGCGGCGAGTAGCCGCTAGTCGCGGCAGGTAGCCGGCCAGGTGGCGCCGGGTGATCGCTCCCGGCGGCCGCCTACCGGTTCCCGCCCTCGTCCTCGTCGCGCTGGTCGCCGCTGTCGTCGTCGCGGTCGTCGAGGTCGGCGAGGAACTGCTCGAGCTCGGCGCCGATCTCGTCGGCGCTGGGCACCGCCCGCTGCTCGGCGATGAGGCTGCCGCGGGCGTCGCCGCCGGCGAAGGCGTCGTACTGGTTCTCCAGCGCGTGGACGACCTTGGCGACCTGGTCGTTGCCCTCGACCTGCTCGCGGACCAGCTCGTCGGTGCGGCGGGCGGCCTCGGCCAGTTCGCCGGACGGCAGCAGCAGGCCGGTGGTGGCGCTCAGCGCCCGCAGCAGCGTCAGCGACGACTGCGGGTACTCGGACTCGGCGAGGTAGTGCGGGACGCGGGCGACCAGCCCGATGGCGTCGTGGCCGGTCTGGCCGAGGCGGTACTCCAGCAGCGACGACACGTTGCCCGGCACCCGCAGCTCCACGTCGACCAGCGCGGCTTCGTCGAGCAGACCCGGCCGGTTGGCGTGCGTGAGGACGCTCAGCGGGCGGGTGTGCGGCACCGGGTTCGGGATGCCGTGCACACCGATGGACAGCTTCACGCCCAGCCGTTCCACCAGATCGGTGACGGCGGCCACGAACGCCTCCCACCGCACGTCCGGCTCCGGCCCCGACAGCAGCAGGAACGGCGCGCCGACGTCGTCGCGGACCAGCCGCAACGTCAGCTCCGGCGCGTCGTACTCCTGGAACGCCCCGTCGGCGAAGCGCATCTCCGGCCGCCGCGCCCGGTAATCGATCAGCGCGTCGACGTCGAACCGCGCCACCACCTCGGTGTCGAGGGTCGCGAGCAGATGATCGACGAGCCCGCCGCCGGCCCGGCCCGCGTCCACGAAACCGTCGAACCAGTAGACCAGAACAGGCGACTCCAGCTCGGACGGCTCCTCGACGAGCTCGTACAGCTCACGGCGGCTCGGCATGGCGGCTCTCCCGACATCGGACAGACAAGACAACTGACATAACACGGTGGCCGCCCCAGGACTTCCCGGCGCCTGGTGGAGGTGCGAGTGGAGCGCGAGAGCACGGCGGGCCGCCCGGCACGCGGGTGCGCCGGGATGCGGGTGCGCCCAGGTGCGTGGGCGCCGGGGGGTGGCGAGGTGGCGCAGATTCGGGCGCGGACCCTTCCCGGACGCGCGCTGCGCGGGTGCGCCCGGGTGCGGGGGGGTGACGGAGATTCCGCCGCAGGCCCTTCCCGGACGTGCGCTGCGGGTGCCGAGGTGGCGCAGATTCCGGCCGCGGATGGTTCCCAGACGTGCGGCGCATGAAGGTGCCACGGCGCGCAGATGGCACGGCGCGCAGATGGCACGGCGCGCAGATGGCACGGCGCCCAGTCGGCACGGCGTGCAGATGGCGGGCGTGCAGATGGCGGGCGTGCAGGTGGCAGGGCGTGAGGGCTGCGAACGGCCGTGCCATGACCGCCGAGCCAGCGCCGCCACATCGTCACCGCGGCCGTCAGCCCGCACCGCCAACCACGCGGAGCGCCGGTCGCGGGGCGCCGGTCGCGGGGCGCGGAGCGCCAAACACGCCGGGGCGTTGGGTCGCCGAGCACGTCGCGCCGGGACAGCCGCCCCGGAGGCTCAGGCGGCGCCGGGGACGATGGCGACCACCGGGCCGTCGAGCGGCTCTTGGTAGGGCAGGCCGAGCAGGACGCAGACCAGCCCGAGGAAGGAGTCGGCCTCGCGGAGGAGGTCGTCGGCCTCGCGAGGGGTGACCGCGCCGGGCAGGCCGGCCTGGGCGGCGGCCCGCTTGCCGGCGTTGGCGCCGAAGAAGGCGGCCCACTCGGCGAGCTCGGGCGCGACCCCGGGCAGCAGCTCCCACACGTTGCGCGGACCGTGCCCGCGCCGCCCGCGCCCCCGACCGCTCTCGGCCGGCCGGGCCTTCGCCGCCAGCACGGCGGCCGCCGCCCGCAGCGCGGCGAGGTGGGCCGCGGCGAACCGATCGCCGGCGTGACCGGCGGACGCGGCCTCGGCGAGGCACAGGCGCGCATGCTCGATGAGATCGAGCGCCGCGTGGCCCATGGGCGCCCGGGTGCGCGGGGCCGGCAGGCCGTGGCCGCCCGCCACCCTGCTGTACTGCTGAATCTCCACAGTCATGGCCGCCTCCGCATCTTGTTCGAACGACTGTTCGACCTACAGAGAAATGTACACCCCGCCACCGACAAGGTCTCGGGAGCGAATCGGGAGAGGGTAGGGTCGACCCCTGTGACCAGCAGTGACAAGGTTCTCGCCCACCCGAATGTGCAGCGCGTCCGCGAGGCTCTCGCGGCCGCGGGCACCAGCCCCGAGATCGTCGCACTCGACGACTCCGCGCCCACGGCGGCCGCGGCGGCGCAGCAGCTCGGCTGCGAGGTCGGCGCCATCGCCAACTCGCTGATCTTCGACTGCGACGGCGCTCCCCTGCTCGTCCTCACCAGCGGCGCCCACCGCGCGGACGTCGCGGCGCTGGCCCGGGCGGCCGGCGCCACGAAGGTCGGCCGCGCCACCCCGGAGTTCGTCCGCACGCACACCGGCCAGCCCATCGGCGGCGTCGCCCCGGTCGGGCACCCGGCGCCGGTGCGCACGCTGGTCGACGTCTGGCTGCAGAAGTACGACCGCGTCTGGGCCGCGGCCGGCCACCCGCACTCCGTCTTCCCGACGACGTTCGACGAGCTGGTCCGGGTCACCGGCGGCAGCCCCGTCGACGTCACCGGCTGAGGCGTGGCGCGCGTCGTCGTCGTGGGGGCGGGCCTGGCCGGGCTCTGCTCCGCGCTCGCCCTCGCCGACTTCGGCCACGACGTGACGGTGGTGGAGTCGGGCCCGGCGCCCGGCGGCCAGCTCCGGTACGGCCCGCAGCCGTTCACGCTGCCGGCGGTCCTGCGCGACCTGTTCCGCAAGACCGGCCGCCCGCTGGAGCGCGAGCTGGACCTCGTCCCGGCCGACCCCGCGGCGCGGTGGGTGTTCGCCGACGGCGCCGAGGTCGCGGTGCCGAACGCGAGCCCGTCCGGCACCCGGCGCGCCCTCGACGACGCGTTCGGCGCGGGGGCGGGCGCGCAGTGGGACGCCGTCGTCGCGCACGGGGACCGCGCCTGGCGCGAGCTGCGGCCGCTGGTCCTCGGCCACACCGGCGCGAAGGCGCCCCGGCACCCCCAGACATTGCGCGACGTCGCCGCGTCACTGCGCGAGCCGCACCTGCGGGCCGCGCTGGAGTCGTACGCCACGCGCTACGGCGCCGACCCCGCGACGGCGCCGGCCGCGCTCACCGTGCTGCCGTACCTGGAGCAGACGTTCGGTGTGTGGACGGCCGACGTCGCGCGGCTGGTCGAGGTGCTGGCGGGACGCGGCGCCGAGCGGGGCGCGACGTTCCGGTACGACGCCGCGGCCGGGGCACCCGTGCACGACGGCAAGCGGGTCACCGGCGTGACGCTGGCCGGCGGAGCGACGGTCGACGCGGACGCGGTCGTGTGGACGGCGCCGCCGGGCGACCTCGCCGACGACCGCAGGCGCCCGTTCCGGCGGCGCCGGGACGACGCGGCGCCCGCCACCGCCGTCCGGGCCGACCCGACCCAGGCGCCGGAGCTCCGCTTCCCCGCCGGCGGTGGCCCCGCGATCAGCTGGTACGACGCCGCCGGCGGCCACGTGCACGGCACCGCCGCCGGCCGCGTCACCGCGATCTTCCGCCGCCCCGGCAACGTCACCCGCATCCGCGGGCTCTACCTCGCCGGCGCGGGCGCGCACCCGGGCCCGGGCATCGCGCTGGTCGCGCAGTCGGCGGCGATCGTCGCCGACGACATCGGACGTTCCTAGGAGAGCGCGCCGACGCCGAGGTTCTGGTAGATCTCCCGCGTCGCCGTGGACTTGTTCAGCGTGATGAAGTGCAGGCCGGGGACGCCCTCGGCGAGCAGCCGCTCGCACAGCTCGGTCGCCACCTCGACGCCGATGGCCCGGACCGCCTCGGGGTCGTCCTCGACGGCGAGCAGCCGCCGCGCCAGCGGCTCCGGGAAGTCGGCCGCCGTCAGCTGGGCGAAGCGCTGGATCTGCCGCACGTTCGTCACCGGCATGATGCCCGGGATGATCGGCGCCGCTCCCCCGGCCGCCGCGACGCGGTCGCGCAGCCGCAGGTAGTCGTCGGCGTGGAAGAACATCTGGGTGATGGCGTAGTCGGCGCCGGCCTGGAACTTGCGGGCCAGGAACCGGGCGTCGGTCTCGAGGTCGGGCGAGCGCGGGTGCTTGTCGGGGAACGCCGCGACGCCGACGCAGAAGTCGCCGTGCGTGCGGATGAGCCGCACCAGCTCTTCCGCGTACGCGAAGCCCTCCGGGTGCTGCACCCACTCGCCCTGCGGGTTGCCGGGCGGGTCGCCGCGCAGCGCGAGGAAGTTGCGCACGCCCGCGTCGGCGTACTGGCCGATGACGTTGCGCAGCTCGGCCACCGAGTGGCCGACGGCGGCTAGGTGCCCGACGACGGTGAGCGTGGTGTCGCGGGCGATGCCCTCGGTGAGCCGCACCGTGCCCTCGCGGGTGGTGCCGCCCGCCCCGTACGTGACGGAGACGAACGTCGGCTGCAGCCGCTCGAGGTCGCGCATGGTCTGCCAGAAGGAGACCTCGGCGGTCTCGGACTTCGGGGCGAAGAACTCGAACGAGAACGATCTCCCGCCGGCGGCCAGCAGCTCCCGGATGGTGCGTGCACCCCCGGGCATCGTCGACGGAAGTCCCAATGCCATCGCCTCAGACTACCGGCGCGTCCGCGTTTCGGACAGATCGTCTCAGCGTGCGAACGATTGGCGATCTTCGTCGCCAGGACTTAAGTTAGCCATACCTATGTTCGCCGTCACCGCCACCGAGCCACTCGACGCCGCCGCGCGCCGGCTCGAGCGGCTCCATCCGTCCTTCGGGTTCGTCACGTCGGCCACCGGCGACGGCTGGACGACGCTCGCCGACGCCGCGGCCGGCCCCGGGGTCGTCGCCGACTGGCTGGACCGCCTCGACGGCGACGCCGGCGGCCACCGCAACGTGGCCGCGTCGTACCTGGTGCTCCGCCTGACCGGCCGGGTCGCGACGGCGCTGCTGGCGAGCTACCTGGTCGACGGCCGCGGCCTGCCGCTGGAACCGTCCACCACGCAGGTGCATTTCGACGGCGCCCAGTTCGACCGGCTGGCGCTCACCGGCGGCGACGTCGACGACGGCGTCGGCGCCGGCGACGTGGCCCGGCGGCTGCACACGCTGCTCGCGCCGGTCATCGACGCGGCGGCCGGGCTGGCCCCGTACGGCGTGCGGACGATGTGGAGCTCCGTCGCCGACCGCCTCGGCAGCCCCGCCGTGCTCGCCGCCAACGCCGCCGGCCTGGACCCCGACGACACCTGGCGGCGCACCCGCGCCGTCGTCGACGAACTGGTCGCGCTGGGTGCGCCGGTGCGCCGCCGGCCCCGGATGCTGCGGGTGCCGTGGTCCGGCGGCGTCGCGGCCGGCAGCGTCAAGGGCACCTGCTGCCTCAAGTACGTCGTCGACGAGCTGCGCCCGCGCGACGCCGCCCAGCAGCCCGCGGAGTTCTGCGGCGGCTGCCCCTACGTCGACGACGAGGTCCGGGTCGCCAAGCGCCGGGCCGCCCTCGAACGCCGTCCGTCCTGAGCCCCGGAGAACCCTCATGCGCCGCCTCGCCACTCCTCTGACCCTGGCCGCCCTGATCGCGCTCACCGCGTGCGGAGGCGACGACGACCCCGCCGCCGGCGAGACCGGCGGGACCACGCACACCGTCGTCCACGCCCAGGGCGAGACCGAGGTGCCCGACGACCCGCAGCGCATCGCCGTGCTGTGGCGCCCGACGCTGTCCGCGCTGGTCGACCTCGGGTTCGAGCCGGTCGCCACGGCGGCCGAGACGGGCGACGGCGCCGACCTCGCCACGTTCCTCCCGGACGACTTCCCCGTCGAGGACCTCGAGATCGTCGGCGCCACGAACGAGCCCGACATCGAGGCGCTGGCCGTCGCCGACCCCGACCTCATCGTCAGCGTCGACATCGCCGCGCTCGCCGACGCCTACGACGACCTCTCGCAGATCGCCCCGACGGTGTCGCTGACCTGGGACGGCACCGGCAGCTGGCGCTCGCACGTCGAGGAGCTGGCCGAGGCACTGGGCGTTCCCGAGCGGGCCGACGAGGTCGTGGCCGAGTACGACGAGCACGTCCAGCAGGTCCGCGACGCCGTCGGCGACCCGGGCGCCGTCGAGGTCTCCCTGGTCCGGGTGCAGGCCGCCGACGTGCTGCGGCTGGAGACGCCGGCGTCGTTCCCCGGCCAGGTGCTCGACGACGTCGGCTTCGCCCGCCCGGCCGGCCAGCTGGAGCCCGACCCGGACCGCGACTTCATCGAGATCAGCCTGGAGCTCATCCCCGAGGCCGACGGCGACGTCGTCTTCGTGCTGGCCAACGGCGAGAACACCGGCGCGCGCGAGACCATCACGTCGTCGGCGCTGTGGCAGAACCTCCCGGCGGCGCAGGCCGGCAAGGTCGTCGACGCCGACTACGACGTGTGGGGCAGCTCGACCTACCGCGGCGCGCACGCGATCCTCGACGACCTCGAAGCCGCCCTCGCCGAAGCCACCCCCTAGCCTTGCAGGCGTGGTGACCCCAGCGCCCCTCGCGGGCCCCGACAACCCGGTCGGCCTCCTGCGGCCGCGCATCCAGCAGACCCTCGACGCGTTCCTGGACGGGCAGCGCGAGGTGCTCGGCGCGGCCAGCCCGCAGACGTTGCCGCTGGTGGACGCCGCGGCCGCGTTCCTGTCCGGTGGGAAACGGCTGCGCCCGACGTTCGCCTACTGGGGCTGGCGGGCGGCCGGTGGCGACCCGGCCGACGACGCGCTGGTGACGATCGGGGCGGCGCTGGAGCTGTTCCAGGCGTCGGCGCTGGTGCACGACGACCTCATCGACGCGTCCGACACCCGCCGCGGGCTGCCGTCCGTGCACCGCCGGTTCGCGACGCTGCACGGCGACTCCGGCTGGCAGGGCGACGCCGACGGGTTCGGCGCGGCGGCCGCGATCCTGCTCGGCGACATGCTGCTGGCGTGGAGCGCCGAACTGTTCGACCACGCCGACGTCGACGGCGACCGGCTGCGGGCCGCACGGGCGGTGTTCGACCGCATGCGCACCGAGGTCGGCGGCGGGCAGTACCTCGACATGCTCGAGCAGGTCAGCGGCGGCACCCTGCCGGGCGGCCAGGCCGACCGCGCCCGCACCGTCATCCGGTACAAGTCGGCACGCTACTCCGTCGAGCACCCGCTGGTCATCGGCGGCGCGCTGGCCGGTGCGCCGGAGCCGCTGCTGGCGTCGTACCGGCGGTTCGGCGCGGCTCTCGGCGAGGCCTTCCAGCTGCGCGACGACGTCCTCGGCGTCTTCGGCGACCCGGACCGCACCGGCAAGCCCACCGGCGACGACCTGCGCGAGGGCAAGCGGACGCTGCTGGTCGCGTACGCGCTGGAGCGGGCGTCGGCCGAGCAGGCGGCGCTCGTCGGCGCGCGGCTCGGCGACCCCGCGCTGGACCTCGACGGCGTGACGGCGCTGCGCGACGTGCTGGTCGGGACGGGTGCGCTGGAGCGGGTGGAGGCGCTGGTCACCGACCTGGTCGCGGACGCCCGCAGCACCCTCGACTCGGCCGACGTCACCGAGGACGGCCGGAAGGCGCTGTCGCAGCTGATCGAGCTGACGACCGCGCGGACGCACTGACCGCCGGCTCAGCCCCGGGTGGCGGCCGCGACCGCGGCGAGCCACTCGTCGACCGTCTGCATGTCGTAGCCCTCGCGCAGCCGGACGGTGGTGAACTCGGCCGCCCGCACCTCGGCGGCGGTCAGGCTCGTGGCCAGCGTCGCGCGGACGTGGTCGACGAACGTGTCCACCTCGCCGAGGTCGTAGCCCTCCCCCAGCCGCACGGTCCGGAACCGGTCCCCGGCCGGCCGTTCGGCGACCTTCAGCAGCTCGTACCGCGCGTTCACCGCCTCGCGCCAGTCCGTCGTGGTCGACTCCGGAGCAGTGGACGGAGCTGCGGGGCGCACCTGCGCGGCCACCGCGTCCAGGTACTCGTCGACGGCCTGCATGTCGTAGCCGGCCCGCAGCCGCACGGTCGTGAACTGGACGGCGTTCACCTCGTCGGCGGTCAGCGACCCCGCGCCGTTCCGGATCCGCTCGACGAACGCGTCGACCTCGCCGATGTCGTACCCCTCACGCAACCGAACGACCAGGAACCGGGCGCCCGGCACCTGCCCGGGCGGCTGGACGACGGAGGCGGACGGGGCGGGCGCACCGGCGCCGGGGAGCAGCTCGGCGCGGGCGCGCACCCACGCCTCGACCTCGTGGTGGTCGTAGCCGCGCAGCACGATGGCGAACGTCGGGTTCACCGCCTCCGCCGCGGTGATCGCGAGCGTGCCCGCCGTCCCCGCCAGCGTCGCCTCGATGCGCGTGCAGTGCGCATCGACCTGGGCGCGGTCGTAGCCGCGCGCCACGACGGTGAAGCGCGGCTTCGCCATCAGAGCTCCCCGCGGTTCATCCGGATCAGCCGGTCGACGACGTCCTCGGTCTCGCGCAGGCCGTCGTGCTCGTGGGCGTTGGTCTCCCAGGTGCGCAGCCCACGCACCCGCGCGGCGGTGTCACGGGACAGACCTGCGTCGACGTACATGTCGTCGGTGTAGAGGGCGGCCGCGACGGGCACCTCGTTGGCGGCCAGCCGGTCGAGGTCGTACAGCGGCCCCCACTCCCGCTCGGCCAGCAGCTGAGCGGTGTCGCGCAACGGGATCAGCGCGGGGTCGTGCTCGAACATCCAGGGGTAGATCATCTCGCCGGTGAACAGCAGCGGGTCCGCGTCGGGCGCGAACTGCGCCAGCTCGGCGCCCACCCGCTGCGCCGACCACCGGGTCGCCGCGTTGTGCGCGTAGCAGGCCTCGTGCACGACGGCGTAGAGCGGCTGGGTCGCGAACGAGAGGGCCTGCCAGGCGCCGACGAGGAAGGTGTCGGACAGCACGCCGTCGGCGGCGAACGCCTCCTCCAGCAGGTAGACCAGACCCGGAATCGCCGACTTCGCGCCGAGGGCCAGCCCCAGCGCCTGCAACCGCGGCACGGTCAGCCGCGAGCCGTCCGGCAGCACGACGTCGTTCGCGCGGACGAACGCCGCCACGGCCTCCAGCTGGGCCCGGGCCTGCGGGAACGCCGCGTGGAACCGCTCGTTCTTCCGCTCGGCGGCGGGATAGGTGGCGGCGTAGACGTCGTCGACGGCCACGGCGATCGGGGCCAGCCCGCCGGTCAGCATGACCGACGCCAGACCGCCGGGCGCGAACGACAGGTAGGTCAGCGAGCAGAACCCGCCGAAGGACTGCCCCAGTACGTGCCAGCGCCCGTCGTCACCGAGAAGGGCGCGACGGATCAGCTCGGCGTCGGCCACGATGGCGTCGGCCCGGAAGTGCGACAGGTACTCGGCCTGCGCGGCGGCGTCGCCGCGGGCCGCCAGCGTCGCCGCCGTCGCGGGCGTCGACCGGCCGGTGCCGCGCTGGTCCAGCAGCAGCACCCGGAAGTCCTGGACCGCCCGGCCCACCCACCCCGACGCGCCGGGCGGGCGCGTGGCCTTCCCACCCGGCCCACCCTGCAGGAACAGCAGCCACGGCAGGTCGCGATCGGGCGCCGCCGCGGACACGACCTCCCGCGCGTACAGCCGGATCCGTTCGCCGTCAGGAGCGGCGTGCGACTGCGGGGCGTCGAACCAGTGGTCCCGGACGACCAGGCCGCCGAGCCGCACCGACCCGTCGCGCCCGGCCGGGATCACGCGCCCACCGCGTGCACACCGCCGTCGACGTGGATGACCTCACCGGTCGTCTTCGGGAACCAGTCGGACAGCAGCGCGACGACGCCGCGGGCGCCGGGCTCGGGGTCGGAGAGGTCCCAGCCGAGCGGCGCGCGGTCGTTCCAGACGCCCTCGAAGTCGGAGAAGCCCGGGATGGACCGCGCCGCCATCGTCTTCACCGGCCCGGCGGAGATGAGGTTGACCCGGATGTTCTGCGAACCCAGGTACTTGGCGAGGTAGCGCGCCGTCGCCTCGAGGCCGGCCTTCGCCACGCCCATCCAGTCGTACCCGGGCCAGGCCACCTGCGCGTCGAAGTCCATGCCGACGACGGAACCGCCGCCGGGCATCAGCGGCAGCGTGGCCATGGTCAGCGACTTCAGCGAGTACGTCGACGCGTGCACGGCGGTGGCGACGTCCTCGAACGGGGTCTCCAGGAAGCTGCCGCCGAGCGCGGTCTGCGGCGCGAACCCGACCGAGTGCACGACGCCGTCGAGGCCGTCGACGTACTCGCCGACCCGGGCGGCCAGGGAGTCGAGCTGCTTGGTGCTGGTGACGTCCAGCTCGACGACGGGCGCCGGCGACGGCAGCCGCTTGGCGATGCGCTCGACCAGGCTCATCCGGCCGAAGCCGGTCAGGACGACGGTGGCGCCCTCCTGCTGCGCCAGCTTCGCCACGTGGAACGCGAACGACGCCTCCGTCAGGACCCCGGTGACCAGGATCCGCTTGCCCTCGAGAATGCCCATCAGTGCCCCATCCCCAATCCGCCGTCCACCGGGATGACGGCTCCGGTCACGTACGCCGCGTCGTCGCTGGCCACCCAGCGCACCACCCGCGCGATCTCGTCGGCACTGCCGTAGCGGCCGAGCGGGACGCTGTCGAGGATCTCCTTGCGGCGGGCCTCGGTGAGCTCGGCGGTCATGTCGGACTCGACGAAGCCGGGCGCGACGACGTTGGCGGTGATGTTGCGGCTGCCCAGCTCGCGCGACATCGACCGGGCCAGCCCGACGAGGCCGGCCTTGCTGGCGGCGTAGTTGACCTGGCCGGGCGAGCCGAGCAGGCCCACGACGCTGGAGATGAACACGACGCGGCCCTTGCGGGCCCGGAGCATGCCCTTGGCGGCGCGCTTGGCCACCCGGAACGCTCCGGTGAGGTTGGTGTCGACGACGTCGGTGAAGTCGGACTCGCTCATGCGCAGCATCAGGGTGTCGCGGGTGATGCCGGCGTTGGCCACCAGCACCTCCACCGGCCCCTGCGCGGCCTCGACCTCGGTGAACGCCGCGTCGACCGAGTCGCTGTCGGTGACGTCGCAGCGCACCCCGGCCAGTCCCTCGGGCGGCTCGCCGCTGCGGTAGGTGATGGTGACGTCGTCACCGGCCTGCGCGAACGAGCGCGCGATGGCGAGGCCAATGCCGCGATTGCCACCGGTCACCAGTACGGACCGACCCACGTCGGGCTCTCCTCACTCTGGGTTACACGTCCGCGCCGACGCTACCGTCAGGCGTCCTCGAGCCGGAAGCCGACCTTCATGCCGACCTGGAAATGCTGCACCTCGCCGTCGACGATCTGGCCGCGGATCTCCGTGACCTCGAACCAGTCGAGGTGGCGCAGGGTCTGCGCGGCCCGGCCGATGCCGTTGCGCACCGCGGCCTCCACGCCGTCCGTCGACGTCCCCACGATCTCGGTCACTCGGTACGTGCGATTCATGACCTTCTCCTCTTCCCGGGCGCCGGGCCGAATGGGCGGCCCGGCCGCGCTGATCGCTCGATTCTGGCCTACCGTGGAGGGGTGAGCGGAAACGGCGCGCGACGAAGCGACCCTGTGCCGTCGGTCACGACGGCCGCGGCGCCGCGCAGCGACGACCTCGCCAGCCGGCAGCGCCGCTACCTCGTCATGATGGGCATCCGTGTCGCATGTCTGCCACTGGCAGTCATCAGCCAGGGCTGGCTGCGGATCGTGTTCATCCTGGGTGCGGTCGTGCTCCCGTACATCGCCGTCGTCATCGCCAACGCGACCCGCCAGCCACGCCACAGTGCGCTCTCACCAGTGGTCCCTCCGCCGCGACTCGAACTTCCGGCTGCGCCAGTAGCCAAAGATCGAATCGAACATTGACAGGGCCTTCCGAAGTGGTTGTGGAACGTGCAATACTCCCCAGGCGCACGTTCCGTATTCCCCCGTCGGTGCGTTGCGTACCGGCGACGTCGGGCGGCTTCCCCCGTGGCTGCCCGGCGTCGTCCTCATCTCGCGGCCGGATCACCGCCGCCCACCTGCTGATCAACGGCCGATAGCCGCAGCTCACCGGCGTTTCGAAGGAATCAGCCGCCGATCGCCGACATCGGCCGCGACGGCTGCAGAAACCCGGGGTCATCGATGCCGTGACCGGCCGCCTTGGCGGCCATCGCGATCTCCCAGCGGCGGGCCAGTTCGGCGTCGTCGGCGCCCGAGCGCATGGCGCCGCGCAGGTCGGACTCCTCGCGCGCGAACAGGCAGTTGCGCACCTGGCCCTCGGCGGTGAGCCGGGTGCGGTCGCAGCTGCCGCAGAACGGGCGGGTGACCGACGCGATGACACCGACGCGCGCCGGCCCGCCGTCGACCAGCCAGGTCTCGGCCGGCGCGCTGCCGCGCTCGACGTCGCCCAGCGGGGTCAGCGTGAACACCGACTGCAGCGACGCCAGGATCTCCGCGGCCGTCACCATGGTGGCGCGGTCCCAGCCGTGCTGGGCGTCGAGCGGCATCTGCTCGATGAAGCGCAGCTCGTAGCCGTGCTCGAGCGCCCACGCCAGCAGCTCCGGCGCCTCGTCGTCGTTGATGCCGCGCATGAGGACGGCGTTGATCTTGATGGGGTCGAGCCCGGCGTCGCGCGCCGCGGTCAGCCCGGCCAGGACGTCGTCGAGGCGGCGGCGATGCGTCAGCGTCTCGAACCGGTCGGCGCGCAGGGTGTCGAGCGACCCGTTGACACGGTCGAGCCCGGCGTCGGCGAGCGCGCCGGCCAGCTTCGCCAGCCCGATGGCGTTGGTCGTCAGCGACAGCTCCGGGCGCGGCTCGAGCCCGGAGCACGCGGCGACGATGTCGACCAGCCCGCGGCGCAGCAGCGGCTCGCCGCCGGTGAACCGGACCTCGTGCACGCCCAGCCGCTCGACGGCGATCCGGACCAGCCGCACCACCTCGTCGTCGGTGAGGATGTCCTGGCGCGGCAGCCAGGCCAGGCCCTCCTCCGGCATGCAGTAGGTGCACCGCAGGTTGCAGCGATCGGTCAGCGACACCCGGAGGTCGGTGGCCACGCGTCCATATCGGTCGACCAGCATCTCTCCAGCCTAGGGGTGTCGGACGGATATTGGCGGATGCGGGCGGCGTCCAGTCGTCGGTCCAGCAAGGCGGAGGAGGAGGTCGATGCGGAGCCATCGGCCGACGACGACAACGCCGCTGGTCGGCGTCTGGTCGCCGATCCGCGCCGGCGAAGATCCGTCCGACACCCCTGAGCCCCCGGTGGGGCCTTGGGTGAGGCCTCGGCGTACCGTCGATCCCGTGTACAGGTTCCTGGCGTCGCGGCGCTGGCTGGTGCGCACGCTCGCCGGAGTGCTCCTGGTGCTGCTGTGCGTCCGCCTCGGGCTCTGGCAGCTCGACCGCAACGAGCAGCGGCAGGACCGCAACGCCGTCATCGAGGCCAACGTCGACGGCGACGCGGTGCCGGCCGCCGAGCTCGTCCCGCCCGGCCAGGCGCTGGCCGCGGGCGACGAGTGGAGCACCGTCCAGGTCACCGGCCGCTGGGACGTCGACAACGAGCTGCGGCTGCGGCTGCGCCCGGTCGACGGCACCCGCGGTGTGCACGCGCTGACCCCGCTGGTCGGCGACGACGGCACCGCGCTGCTGGTCGACCGCGGGTTCGTGCCCGCCGACGGCCGCGACGACGACGAGATCGAACTGCCGGCCCCGTCAGACGGCGAGGTCACCGTCACCGCGCGGGTCCGGCACAGCGAGACCGGCCACGACGTCGACCCGTCGACGGGGTCGGTGCGGTTCGTCGACGTCGAGGCGATCGCCGACGGGCTGCCGTACCCGTTCTACGGCGCGTGGGGCGAGCTGATCACCCAGGACCCGGAGCCGGCGACGTCGCTTCAGCTCATCGACCCGCCCGCCACCGAGTCCGGGCCGCACCTGTCGTACGCGATCCAGTGGTTCCTGTTCGCCGTCGTCGGCGTCGGCGGGTTCGTCCTGCTGATCCGGGCCGAGGCGCGCGGCCGCGACGAGACCTCCGGCGACAGCGACACCCCGGCGCCGACGCAGTCCGTCGGGTAGACATGGGGACATGACGGGGCTGATCGAGGACCACGGCATCATCGGCGACCTCCACACCGCCGCCCTGGTCGACCGCGACGGCACCATCGACTGGCTCTGCCTGCCCCGGTTCGACTCCGCCGCCTGTTTCGCGTCGCTGCTCGGCACCGAGAAGAACGGCTTCTGGCGGATCGCCCCGATGGGCGCCGGCCCGGCCGACCGCCGCTGGTACCGCGGCGACACGCTGATCCTCGAGCACGTCTGGGACACCCCCGACGGCAGCGTCAAGGTCATCGACTTCATGCCCGAGAGCACCGGCGAGCACGACGTCGTCCGCATCGTCGAGGGGCTGTCCGGCCGGGTGACGATGCACAGCGAGCTGCGGCTGCGCTTCGACTACGGCCGCTCGGTGCCGTGGATGCACCGCGACGACGGCCTCATCGTCGGCGTGGCCGGGCCCGACTCCGTCGCGCTGCACACCGAGGTCCCCACCTACGGCCGGTCGCTGACGACGCACTCCGACTTCACCGTCGGCGAGGGCGAGCGGGTCGGCTTCGTGCTGGCGTGGGGGCCGTCGCACCACCCGCCCAGCCGGCCGGTCGACCCGCTGCGCGCACTGGCGGCCACCGAAGCGTTCTGGACCGAGTGGGCGGCGCGCTGCCGCTACGAGGGCCCGTACCGCGACGCCGTCATGCGCTCGCTGATCACCCTCAAGGCGCTGACGTACCAGCCGACCGGCGGCATCGTCGCCGCGCCCACCACGTCGCTGCCCGAGAACCTCGGCGGCGTGCGCAACTGGGACTACCGCTACTGCTGGCTGCGCGACTCCGCGTTCACGCTGGACGCGCTGATCCGCAGCGGGTACGTCGACGAGGCGCGGGCCTGGCGCGACTGGCTGATCCGGGCCATCGGCGGCAACCCGTCGGACCTGCAGATCATGTACGGCCTCAGCGGCGAGCGGCGGCTGCCGGAGTACGAGATCGGCTGGCTGGCCGGCTACGAGGGGTCTCGCCCGGTGCGGGTCGGCAACGCCGCCGCGGAGCAGCTGCAGATCGACGTCTACGGCGAGGTCATCGACACCCTGGCCCGGGCCCGTCAGCACGGGCTGACGCTGGAGCGGCACGTGTGGGCGCTTCAGGAGAAGCTGCTGCAGCACCTCGAGGGCGCGTGGTCGCAGCCCGACGAGGGCATCTGGGAGATCCGCGGCGAGCGGCGGCACTTCGTGCACTCCAAGGTCATGGCGTGGGTGGCCGCCGACCGCGCCGTCGCCACCCTGGAGGACGACGGCGCGCCCGGCCACCCGGACCGGTGGCGGGCGCTGCGGGCGACGATCATGAAGGACGTCGTCGCCCATGGTTACGACCCGGATCGCAACACTTTCACCCAGTCCTACGACCACCCGGCGCTCGACGCCGCGCTGCTGCAGATCCCGATCGTCGGCTTCCTGCCGCCCGACGACCCGCGCGTCGCCGGCACCGTCGACGCCGTCGCGAAGGAGCTGTCCACCGACAGCGGGCTGGTGCTGCGCTACCGCACCGAGCACGACGTCGACGGCCTGCCCGGCGACGAGGGTGCGTTCCTGGCCTGCTCGTTCTGGCTGGTCGAGGCGCTGCACCTGACCGGGCGCACCGAACGCGCGCGGGACCTGTTCGAGCACCTGCTGAGCCTGCGCAACGACCTCGGGCTGCTGGCCGAGGAGTACGACCCGCGCATCGGGCGCATGGTCGGCAACTTCCCGCAGGCGCTCAGCCACATCCCGCTCGTGACGGCCGCCTTCCTCCTCTCCGACGTCGAGGGTCCGGCCACGGGGCACGCCTGACGGCTCGAAGACACACCCTAAGGTGGGTGCCCATGGATCTCGGGCTGAAGGATCGCGTCTACATCGTCACCGGCGGCACCCGCGGGCTCGGCCGGGCCGGGGCCGAGGCCCTGGTCGCCGACGGCGCCCGGCTGGTGCTGACGTCCCGTTCGCAGGAGGCGGTCGACGCCGCGGTGGACGACCTCGGCTCCGGCTCCGTCGTGGGCGTGGCGGCCGACAACGCCGACCCGGGCACGCCGGAGCGGCTGGCCGACCTCGCGCTGGATCGCTTCGGCCGGCTCGACGGCGCCCTGGTCAGCGTCGGCGGACCGCCGGCCGGCCGGGTGGTCGACCTCGACGACGACCAGTGGCGGGCCGCCTTCGACAGCGTCTTCCTCGGCGCCGTCCGGCTGGCCCGGGTGGTCGCGGCCCGGCTGTCCGGCGGCGGCGCGCTGGCGTTCGTGCTGTCCAGCTCGGTGAAGTCGCCCATCGCCGGTCTCGCCGCGTCGAACGGGCTGCGGCCGGGCCTGGCCATGGTGATCAAGCAGCTGGCCGACGAGCTGGGCCCCGACGGCGTGCGCACGGTCGGGCTGCTGCCCGGCAGCATCGAGACCGACCGCCTGCGCGAACTGGCCACGATGACCGGCCGCGACCCCGACGAGGTCAAGGCGGCGGCGTCGAAGGTCATCCCGCTGCGCCGCTACGGCCGCCCGGAGGAGTTCGGCCGGGTCGCCGCCTTCGTCCTCTCCCCCGCCGCGTCGTACCTCACCGGCTCCATGATCGCCGTCGACGGAGGCTCGATCCGCTCCCTCTGAGTCCGGGCTGGCTCTGAGTCCCGCGAGCGTGTAGACACTGTCGCCAACAGTTGGCACTCACGTCTACACGCGCGGATGAGGCACACCCGCCCGCATCGCCGGGGTCCCGCCCCACCGAGAGGATCTCGGCGGCCACCCACCCGCTCAGGCGGTGCGGGCGGGCGCGTCCTGCAGGGCGAACTGGGTGCGGTAGAGCTCGGCGTACGTCCCACCGGCGGCCAGCAGCTGCTCGTGGGTGCCGCGCTCGACGATGCGGCCGTCGTCGACGACGAGGATGGTGTCGGCGCCGCGGATGGTCGACAGGCGGTGGGCGATGACCAGCGAGGTGCGACCGGTCAGCGCGGTCTCGAGCGCCCGCTGGACCGCCAGCTCGGACTCGGAGTCGAGGTGGGCGGTGGCTTCGTCGAGCACCACCACACGGGGCGCCTTGAGCAGCAGCCGGGCGATGGCCAGCCGCTGCTTCTCGCCGCCGGACAGCCGGTAGCCGCGGTCGCCGACGACGGTGTCGAGGCCCTCGGACAGCGACCGCACCAGCCCGGCGATCTGCGCCGCCTCGAGCGCCGCCCACAGGTCGTCGTCGGTGGCGCCGGGCCGCGCGTAGGCGAGGTTGTAGCGGATGGTGTCGTGGAACAGGTGGGCGTCCTGCGTGACGACGCCGACGGCCTCGTGCAGCGACTCGAGCTGGACGTCGCGCAGGTCGCGGTCGCCGACCCGGACGACGCCGGAGCTGGGGTCGTAGAGCCGCGACACCAGGTGCGTGATGGTCGACTTGCCGGCGCCGGACGGGCCGACCAGCGCCACCAGCTCGCCCGGCGCGACGTCGAACGAGACGCCCTCGAGCACCGGCTCGGGCGCCGCCACGGCCGGCCGGGCCACCGCCTCCAGCGAGGCCAGCGACACCTCGTCGCCCGGGTAGGTGAAGTGGACGTCCTCGAACCGCACCGACAGCTGCTCGTCGTGGCCGGGCAGCGGCCGGGCGCCGGGCGCGTCGCGGACCATCGGCGGGAGGTCGAGCACCTCGAACACCCGCTCGAAGCTGACCAGCGCCGTCATGATGTCGACCTGGACGTTCGAGAGCGCGGTGAGCGGACCGTACAGCCGGGTCAGCAGCGCGGCCAGCGCCACCAGCGTGCCGACCTCCAGCGTGCCGCTGACGGCCAGCCAGCCGCCGACGCCGTAGACGACCGCCGTGGCCAGCGAGGCGAGGAAGGTCAGGCCGAGGAAGAAGTACCGCGCGTAGAGCGCCTGGACGACGCCGATGTCGCGGACCCGGCCGGCGGCCTGCCCGAAGTCGGCGTTCTCGTCGTGGTAGCGGCCGAAGATCTTCACCAGCAGCGCGCCGGAGACATTGAACCGCTCCGTCATGGTCTGGCTCATCGCGGCGTTGAGCTGCATGGACTCGCGGCTGATGTCGGCCAGCCGGCGGCCGATGAAGCGGGCCGGCAGCAGGAACAGCGGCACCAGGACCAGCACGATGAGGGTGATCTGCCACGACAGCAGGATCATGGCGCCGAGCGCCAGCGCCAGCGTGACGACGTTGCTGACGATCTGCGAGAGCGTGCCGGTGAACGCCTGCTGCGCGCCGATGACGTCGCTGTTGAGCCGCGACACCAGCGAACCGGTCTGGGTGCGGGTGAAGAACGCGACCGACTGGCGCTGGACGTGGTCGAAGACCTGGCGGCGCAGGTCGAAGATCAGGCCCTCGCCGACCCGGGCGGACATCCACCGGCCGAGCAGCCCCAGGATGACGTCGACGACGGCCAGCCCGGCCACCGCGAGGGCGGCCCACACGACGACCGAACGGTCGCCGGTGCTGACGCCGTCGTCGATGAGGACCTGCAGCAGCAACGGCACGGCGACCGCGGACGCCGCGGCGGCGATGGTGGTGGCGAGGAAGACGGCGATCTGACGGCGGTACGGGCGGCCGTAGCCGGCGATGCGCCTGACCGTGCCCCGCGCCAGCCGTTTGTGCGTGACCGACTGGTCGCCGGAGAACGACCTGGAGGCGCGCCAGGCATGACCCATCCCCATCGACACCGGCGCCGACCTCCCTCACGTCCGACTGCGACCATCATGCGACCTGGCGCCGACAACGTCGGACGCGCGGGGGTTTCTTCCCCCGTTCGCTCTGAGCGTGCGGCGTGCCGGAACGACGGATCGTCACGCACGGTGATCGGCACGGCGGCAGAGGACATCGACCCATTCGTCACGCATGGTGACGGAACCGGTCCGTACCGGAGGCGGCCGCCGAAGCGTGTGGGAGCGTTTCCGGGCATGCCGAAGCGCCGGTTGGCCCCACTTCGCAAAGAACGCGAACGGGCACCGACACTGCCTTCACGTCACTCTGCGTGAAAGCACACCCTTTACTCGGGCAATGGCGCGAAACAAGATCAACAGTGCGGAGTGCGACCGTTTTAGGCTGTCCGATATGTCGGACTTGCCGATCGGCTCCAAGAAGGCCCCTCGGTTTCGAGTACGACGACTCGAGAATCCGCCGAACGATTCACCGGCCGGGCTGACTCGGTGATTCGCCGCCGCTCGCCCGTTCGGGCGATGCGCGCCGGGGACCGCGCGATGGGTGACGAAGCGTTAATCGGGGTGATCGAGCTGCTGGAGGCCACCCTCCTCCGGCATCTCGACCAACTGGGGCTGTGTCAGGCCTGCTTCTTCGCCTTGCCTCGTGTGGCCCCTCCACGGCCTCGTAGGTTGACACCGGACTCCGACAGAACCCGGTGGACGAACCCGTAGGAACGCCCGGTTTCGGTGGCGAGCTCGCGGATGCTCCGACCACCTTCGTACTTCTTCTTCAGGTCAGAGGCGAGCTTGTCACGCTGCCCCCCACTGATCCGCGCGCCTTTTACCAACTTCTCGGCCACGCGTCCTCCCGTTTCGTTGTCCTGCATGACAGAGGACAATGATCCGCTCCATTACGCTTTTTCGCCACTCGAAGACGCGATCGTCCCTCGATGGAACGAAAAAACGCAGGCGGGATCGGCCTCTCCTATGCGAGTGAGACGAGCTCCGCATAGTCAGGGTTCCACAGATCTTCGACTCCGTCGGGAAGCAACACGACCCGTTCCGGGCCCAGTGCCTCGACCGCGCCTTCGTCGTGGGTCACCAGGACGATCGCGCCGGCGAACGAGCGCAGCGCGCCCAGCACCTCCTCGCGGGAGGCGGGGTCGAGGTTGTTCGTCGGCTCGTCCAGGAGCAGCACGTTCGCGCTGGACACGACCAGCGACGCCAGCGCCAGGCGGGTCTTCTCGCCGCCGGACAGCACGGCGGCCGGCTTGTCGACGGCGTCGCCGGAGAACAGGAACGAGCCGAGCACCCGCCGCGCCTCCAGCTCCGGGAGGTCGGGAGCGGCGCTGCGGAGGTTCTCGAGGACCGTGCGCGAGGTGTCGAGCGTCTCGTGCTCCTGGGCGTAGTAGCCCAGCCGCAGGCCGTGCCCGGGCTCGACGCGGCCGGTGTCGGCGTCCTCGATGCCGGCCAGCAGCCGCAGCAGCGTCGTCTTGCCGGCGCCGTTGAGGCCCAGGATGACGACCCGGCTGCCGCGGTCGATGGCGAGGTCGACGTCGGTGAAGATCTCGAGCGACCCGTACGACTTCGACAGCCCGGTGGCCATGAGCGGCGTCTTGCCGCACGGCGCGGGGTCGGGGAAGCGCAGCTTGGCCACCTTGTCGGAGCGGCGCTGGTCCTCGAGGCCGGCCAGCAGCCGCTGCGCCCTGCGGTCCATGTTCTGCGCCGCGGTGGCCTTGGTGGCCTTGTAGCGCATGCGGTCGGCCTGCGCCTTCAGCGCGGCGGCCTTCTTCTCGGCGTTGGCCCGCTCGCGGTGCCGGCGGCGCTCGTCGGTCTCGCGCTGGGCCAGGTAGGCCGTCCAGCCGATGTTGTAGACGTCGAGGGCGCCGCGGTTGGCGTCGAGGTGGAAGACCCGGTTGACGGTCTTGTCGAGCAGCGCGACGTCGTGGCTGATGACCACCAGGCCGCCCTTGTAGGCCCGCAGGAAGTCGCGCAGCCACACGATGGAGTCGGCGTCCAGGTGGTTCGTCGGCTCGTCCAGGAGCAGCGTCTCGGCGTCGGAGAACAGGATGCGGGCCAGCTCGACCCGGCGCCGCTGGCCGCCGGAGAGCGTGCGCAGCGGCTGGGCGAGCACGCGGTCGGGCAGCCCGAGGCTGGCGGCGATGCTGGCCGCCTCGCTCTCGACGGCGTACCCGCCGGCCGCCAGGAACTCGGCCTCGAGCCGGGCGTAGCGGCGCATGCCGCGCTCGTGCTCGGCGGCGTCGCTGGACGCCATCTGCTTCTCGGCCTTGCGCATGCTGGCGACGACGACGTCGAGCCCGCGGGCGCTGAGGATGCGGTCGCGGGCGATGACCTCGGGGTCGCCGACGCGGGGATCCTGCGGCAGGTAGCCGATCGGGCCGGTACGCACCACCGACCCGGACGCCGGCTGGCCCTCGTCGGCCAGGATGCGGGTCAGGGTGGTCTTGCCGGCGCCGTTGCGGCCGACCAGGCCGACCTTGTCGCCGGGACCGATGCGGAAGCTGGCGTCCTCGAGCAGGATCTGCGCGCCTGCGCGCACTTCGAGCTGATGAGCGGTGATCATGTCAGGGTGAACTCTCCGTGGCCTCGGAATGGGTGGGCGATCGGTCCAGCACGATCAGTCCGCCACGGGCATCATGGTGTGCAGTCTACGCGGGAGGTGAATCGGCCATGAAGTTCAACCGGCGAGCACGCCTGGATCCTTCCCAGGTGTCCGACCAGCGTGGCCGGCGCCCGGCCGGCCGCACGGCGGCGGCGGGCGGGGGCATCGGGGTGATCGTCCTCGCGTTGCTCGCGCTGCTGACCGGCACCAACCCGGCCGACCTCCTCGGCGGCGGCGACGGCACGCCGCAGGTGCAGGCCGAGCCCGGCTCCGAGGGCGAGCTGGAGCGCGAGTGCCAGGTGGTCGCCGACATCGACGAGAACCCCGACTGCCGGTTCGTGCTGTACGTGAACTCGACGCAGGCGTTCTGGGACGACTACTTCGCGGCGGCCGGCGAGCGGTACACCCCGGCCACCACGACGTTCTTCACGTCCTCCGTCACCACCCGGTGCGGCACGGCGTCGTCGCAGGTCGGGCCGTTCTACTGCCCCGGCGACCAGAAGGTCTACCTCGACCTCGGCTTCTTCGAGCAGCTGCGCACCACGTACGGCGGGCCCAGCGGCCAGTTCGCCGAGGCGTACGTGCTGGCCCACGAGTACGGTCACCACGTGCAGAACCTCACCGGCCAGATGCAGCGCGTGCGCACCCAGTCCGGCCCCACGTCCGACGCCGTCCGGCTGGAGCTGCAGGCCGACTGCTACGCCGGCATGTGGGCGCACGCCGCCACCACGGCCGACGACGAGTCCGGCCAGCCGCTCATCACCGAGCTGACCAACCAGGACATCGCCGACGCGCTGTCCGCCGCCCAGACCGTCGGCGACGACTACATCCAGGAGCGGTTCCAGGGCACCGTCACGCCCGAGTCGTGGACGCACGGCTCCAGCGAGCAGCGGCAGCGCTGGTTCACCACCGGCTTCGAGACCGGCGACATCGCGGCCTGCGACACCTTCGCCGCATCGTCGCTGTGATCGAGGTCGGCGCCGTCACGCACCGGTACGGCGACCGCACGGTCCTGCGCGACGTCACCGTCACCCTGACGGAGCACCGCGTCGGCGTCATCGGGGCGAACGGTTCGGGCAAGTCGACGTTCGCGCGGCTGCTCAACGGCCTGGTGCTGCCGACGTCGGGGTCGGTGACGGTGGACGGACTGTCGACGCGGGGGCGGTCGGGCGCGCAGGTGCGGCGGTCGGTCGGGTTCGTGTTCACCGACCCCGACGCGCAGATCCTGATGCCGACGGTCGCCGAGGACGTCGCGTTCGGGCTGCGCGACCTCCCCGCGTCCGCCGTGGCCGAGCGGGTCGCCGAGGCGCTGGCGTCGTTCGGGCTGGCCGGGCACGCCGACCACCCGGCGCACCTGCTGTCGGGCGGGCAGAAGCAGCTGCTGGCGCTCTGCTCGGTGCTGGTGACGGAACCGAAGGTGCTCGTGTGCGACGAGCCGACGACGCTGCTGGACCGGCGCAACACCCGCCGCGTTCTGACGCTGCTGAGCGAGCTGCCGCAGCGGGTCGTGCTGGTGACGCACGACCTCGACGCCATGCTGGCCATGGACCGCGTCCTCGTCTTCGACGACGGCCGCCTGGTGTTCGACGGGCTCCCGGCCGACGCGGTGGCCTTCTACGTGGAGATCTCGTCGCGCTGATCACCCGCGCCAGGTGCACCTCCCCCGCGCCGGGACCGCAGGGCCGCCGGCCAAGACCCCTATCCGGCCCCACTGCGAGTGACGTGCCCACCGCACGAGTGAAGCCAACGGCCAAGCACCAGGGGGAATCGGCGAGCGGCAGCGGACCTGGGCGGACCGGCTAGCCGAAGTCGACCGGGTCGACGCGCACCCGCACCGATCCCCCGGTGCGCCGGGCGGAGCGGATGCCGGCCGCCGACCGCAGCGCCCCCGCCAGCGCCGTCCCCGCCGCACGGGGCGCCCGGATCATCGCCCGCGCGCCGTCGTCGACCGGGACGGGGCCGATGACCTCGGCGCCGTCCGGGAGGTCGAGGTGCATGAGCAGGTCGTCGACGTCCGCCGCGGCGCCGGTGAGCTCGGCGACGCGGGCGGCAGGCGGCAGGTGCAGGGCGGCCCGCTCGGCCAGCTCGCGTCCGGCGAACCCGGCCGGGTCCCAGCGCACCAGCGCCTGCACGGCCGGCGCGCCGGGGTCGGCGACGACGACGATCTCGCCGCCCATGGTGCCGGGACGGACCAGCGCGGCGGCCCGCAGCCAGCGCCGCAGCGCCTCCTCGGCGGCCCGCAGCCCGGTGCGGGCCAGCAGCGCCGTGCCGTCCAGCAGCAGCGCCGCCGCGTATCCGCCTGACGCCACCGGCTCGGCGCCCGGGGTGGCGACCACCAGCGCCGGTTCGGCGTCGACCGAGGAGCGGACGGCCTCGCCGCGCGACAGCAGCACCGGGACCCCCGGGAACGCCCGGCCCAGCTCCTCCGCCGTGCGTCGCACGCCGACGACGGTGGCCCGCAGCGCGCCGTGCCCGCACTCGCCGCAGCGCCACGAGGGGTACTCGGTGGCGCACCACGCGCACCGCGGCGGCCGGTCGGCCTGGCCCAGTACCAGCGGCCCGGAACAGGCCGTACAGCGCGCGGGGGTGCGGCAGCGGCCACAGGCCACCCCGGGCAGGTAACCGGCCCGTGGCACCTGCACCAGGACCGGCCCACGGCCCAGCCCGGCCCGCGCCGTGCGCCACGCCAGCGACGGCAGCCGGGCGGTGCGGGCGGCTTCGTCGCGGGCCTGCTCGTGGTCGTCGCCGCTGGAGTGCACCCGCGGCGCCGCGGCCCGCACGGCCGGCCGCGACGGCGTCACCGGCCGCGCCCAGCCGGTCGCCACCAGCTGCTCGGCCTCGGCGGTGCGGGCGAACCCCCCGACGACGGCGGCCGCGCCGGCCTGGAAGGCGCGCAGCAGCAGCACCTCGCGCGCGTGCGGGTACGGCGCCCGCGGCTCGGCGTGCAGGTCGTCGCCGTCGTCCCAGAGGACCACCAGGCCGAGGTCGTGCACCGGCGCGAACGCCGCCGACCGGGTGCCGACGACGGCCCGCACGGCCCCGCGGCGCACCGCCAGCCAGCGCTTGTACCGCGTCGACGGCCCGGCGTCGGCGGCCAGCTCGACGTGGCTGCCCGCGCCCAGCAGCGCCGTCAGCGCGGCCGACGCCAGCTCGAGGTCGCGGCCGTCGGGCAGCACCACCAGCGCGCCACGTCCGGCGGACAGGGTGGTCGCCACCAGCCGGGCCACGAGGTCGGGCCAGTCGGCGGCCGGGCCGGGGTTCCAGACGGCGCGCGGCGCTCCCCCGCCGGCCAGCGCGTCGAGCAGCGCGACGCCGTCGACGTGCTCGGCCCAGCCGCCGGGCTCGGGCCGCTCCGGCGCGGCCGGCGGCTCGGGCGACGCGGCCTTCTCGGCGGTGGCGTGCCGCGGCGGGACGGCCAGCCGCAGGACGTCGGAGACGGTGCCGGCGTAGCGGTCGGCGACGGCGCGGGCCAGCGCGACGATCTCGGGCGCCAGCACCGGCTCGGCCGACACGACGCGGCGCAGCCGGGCCAGCTTGCCGTCGTGGTCGCTGGAGTCCTTGCGAGCGACCACGAAGCCGTCGTGGTCGGTGCCGGCGAACCGCACCGACACCCGCGCGCCCACCACCGCGTCGTCGTCCATCGACGCGGGCACGAGGTAGTCGAACGGCCGGTCCAGGTGCGGCAGCCCGACGTCGACCAGCACCGACGCCACCGGCCGCTCGTCGGCGACCGGCTCGGGCTCGCGCGTGCGGAACCGGCGCCGGCCGGGCGCGGCGACCAGCGCCAGCTGATCGGGCTCGGCCGGCTCGGATGCGCTCACAGACCGTTTCTACCCGAGGACGCGGTCCAGTTTCTCCACGACTCCCACCTGAGCGCACAGCCCGGCGCCGATCAGCACGTCCACCGCGGCCGACAGCTCGTCGTTGCGCGCGATCAGGTCCTCGACGGTGATCGCCACGCTGACCTGCCGCTCGCCGTCGGGCGAGGAGAACGCGTACGTGACGAAGCCCAGCGTGCTGCCGGTGTGGCCGTAGGCGACGCCGCCCTCGACCGGCGCGCACTGGGCGGGCATCGCCTGGATGCCGAGCCCGTAGGAGCCCTCGGACTGCGGCGTCAGGGTCAGCGCCTGCGCCAGCAGGTCGGCGGGCAGCAGCGTGCCGTCGAACATGGCCCGGAAGAACGTGTTCACGTCGGCGGTCGTCGAGATGACCGCGCCGGCCGACCAGAGCAGCGTCGGCGAGATGCGGGTGGTGTCGAGCAGCGGCCGGTCCGGGTCGGGGGTGGCGAGGAACGCGTGCGGGTGCTCGCCCCGGATCACCGGGCTGACCCGCGGCATCGACGTGTCGGCCAGCCCGGCCGGCTCGAACACCCGCCGCTTCAGCTCGTCCTCGACGGGGTTGCCTGTGAGCTGCTCGACCAGCAGCCCGACGACGATGAAGCCGGTGTTCGAGTAGCTCATGGAGTCGCCCGGGACGAAGTCGAGGGGCCGCGACGTCGCGATGTCGACGAGCCGCTCGGGGCGGACGACCCGCAGCCGCCCGCTCTCGACGTCGGCCGGCGAGCCCTCGGCCAGCGACGGGAACAGGTCGAGGAAGAAGTCGGGGACGCCGCCGGTGTGGCTGAGCAACTGGCGCACCGTGATCGGCTCGTCGTACGGCAGCACGTCCGGCAGGTGCTCGGCGACGGGGTCGTCGAGGCCCAGCCGTCCCTCGTCGACCAGCTGCAGCACGACGGTGGTGAGCATGCTCTTGGTGACGCTGCCGATGCGGACGAGGTCGGTGGGCTCGACCGGTTCGGGGCGGTGGTCGGTGGGGTCGCGGTCGCCGGCTGCGGCGGACCAGACCTCGTCGCCGTCGCGGACCTCGACGACGGCGCCCGGCGCGCCGGCCTCGTGGACCTCGGCGAGGGCGCGCTCGAGCGCGGGCACGTCGAGCCCGTGGTCGGTGGCGCCCGCCGGGACGGCGGCGGCGCAGAGCAGCGTGGCGGCGGACAGGACGGCGATCGGCAGTGGACGGCGCATGCCATCACGCTACGGACGCCGTCCCGCCTGCCGCTGGGCCTCGGGGACGATCTTCGCCTCGGCCGTGCGGACGATCAGCCGGCCGCCGCCCTTAGGGCATCGACCCGATCCGTGCGCTCCCAGGTGAAGTCGGGCAACTCGCGCCCGAAGTGCCCGTAGGCCGCCGTCTGCGCGTAGATGGGCCGCTTGAGGTCGAGGTCGCGGATGATGGCCGCCGGCCGCAGGTCGAAGACCTCGCTGACGGCCTTCTCGATGCGCTCGACCGGGACGGTCTCGGTGCCGAAGCTCTCGAGGAACAGCCCGACCGGCTCGGCCTTGCCGATGGCGTAGGCGACCTGCACCTCGCAGCGGCGGGCCAGCCCGGCCGCGACGACGTTCTTCGCCACCCACCGCATGGCGTAGGCGCCGGAGCGGTCGACCTTCGACGGGTCCTTGCCGCTGAACGCGCCGCCGCCGTGGCGGGCCATGCCGCCGTAGGTGTCGATGATGATCTTCCGCCCGGTGAGCCCGGCGTCGCCCATGGGGCCGCCGATCTCGAACCGGCCGGTCGGGTTCACCAGCAGCCGGAAGTCGTGCTCGTCGAGCTCGAACGCCTCGAGCACCGGCTTGACGACCTGGTTCGCGATGTCGGGCGTGAGCAGCTGCTGGAGGTCGATGTTGGCGGCGTGCTGCGTCGACACGACGACGGTGTCGAGGCGGACCGGGCGGTCGCCGTCGTACTCGATGGTGACCTGGGTCTTGCCGTCGGGACGCAGGTACGGCACGGCGCCGGACCGGCGCACCTCGGCCAGCCGCTGGGCGAGCCGGTGCGCGACGATGATCGGCAGCGGCATCAGCTCGGGCGTCTCGTCGCTCGCGTAGCCGAACATCAGCCCCTGGTCGCCCGCCCCCTGCAGGTCCAGCGGGTCGAGGTCGCCCTCGACGCGATGCTCGTACGCGGAGTCCACACCCTGCGCGATGTCCTGCGACTGCGAGCCGATGGAGACCGACACGCCGCACGAGTAGCCGTCGAAGCCCTTGGTCGACGAGTCGTAGCCGATGCCCAGGATGGTGTCGCGCACGATGCCCGGGATGTCGGCGTAGCCCTGGGTGGTCACCTCGCCGGCCACGTGGACCAGCCCGGTGGTGACCATCGACTCGACCGCGACGCGGCTGTTCGGGTCGTCCTTCAGCAGGGCGTCGAGCACGGCGTCACTGATCTGGTCGCAGATCTTGTCTGGATGACCTTCGGTGACGGATTCGGATGTGAACAGACGTAGAGACAACGCAAGCCCCCTCTTGACGCGGACTACCGTCCGAGCAGCCCAACTGTAGGGTAATGTCTCCGCGCCCGCGCGCGGGAGTCCACTCAGTGGACAGTTTTCGTCTGCATCCTGAGATGGTGGTTCAGAGGCGGGCCCGGACGAGGTCCCAGACAACGTGCGCGAGGGCCGACTTCGGGCCGCTCTCGACGGTGACGGAGCTGCCGTCGGCGCCCAGCACGACCGCGGCGTTGTCCTCGGACTCGAACCCGCGGTCGGCGCCCACCTCGTTCACCACCAGCAGGTCGCAGCCCTTGGAGGCGAGTTTCGCCCGGCCGTGGTCGAGCACGCTGCCGGACGCGTCGCCGGTCTCGGCGGCGAACCCGACGACGACCTGCTTCGGGTCGGGACGGTGCGTGGCGAGGTACGCCAGGATGTCCGTCGTGCGTTCCAGCTCGATCACCGGCGACGAGCCGTCGGCCGTCTTCTTGATCTTGGTGTCGGCGTAGGCGGCGGGCCGGAAGTCGGCGACCGCGGCGGCCATGACGACGGCGTCGGCGCCGGCCGCGGCCTCGACCATGGCGTCGTACAGCTGCGCCGCCGAGCCGACCCGGACGAGGTCGACGCCGGCGGGGTCGGGCAGGGCGACGTTCGCCGCCACGAGCGTAACCCGCGCGCCGCGGGCCGCCGCGGCCCGGGCCAGCGCGTAACCCTGCCGGCCGGACGAGCGGTTGCCGAGGAACCGGACGGGGTCGAGGTGCTCGCGGGTGCCGCCGGCGGAGACGACCACGTGCCGGCCGGCGAGGTCGGGACCGGCGTCGGCCTCGGCGCCGCGAGTGAGCACGTCGGACACGTACGCGAAGATGTCGGCGGGCTCGGGCAGCCGGCCCTTGCCGGTGTCGGCGCCGGTGAGCCGCCCGACGGCCGGCTCGACCACCAGCGCGCCGCGCCGGCGCAGCGTCTCGACGTTGGCGACGGTGGCCGGGTGCTCCCACATCTCGGTGTGCATGGCCGGCACGAACACCACCGGCCCGCGCGCCGTGAGCAGCGTCGACGTCAGCAGGTCGTCGGCCAGCCCGGCCGCGGCCTTCGCCATGAGGTCGGCCGTGGCCGGAGCGACCACGACGAGGTCGGCGTGCCGGCCGATGCGCACGTGCGGGACCTCGTGCACGTCCTCGAACACGTCGGTGCGCACCGGACGGCCCGACAACGCGGCCCAGGTCGGCTCTCCGACGAAGCGGAGGGCCGACCTGGTGGGTACGACGGTGACGCCGTGACCGGACTCGGTGAGACGGCGCAGCAGGTCGGCGACCTTGTAGGCGGCGATGCCGCCACCGACGCCGAGGACGATCTCGGCCATCAGCCGCGACCGGCCGTCAGCTCTGCTCGGCTGTGTCGGCCGCCTGCGCCGGCGGCGTGGCCGGCAGCTCGGCGTCGATGTCGTTGGGGTCGATGTGCTCGGCCGTGAGCAGGCCCGCGTCGATCTCGCGCAGCGCGATCGAAAGCGGCTTCTCCTGCACGTGCGTCTCCACCAGCGGCCCGACGTACTCGAGCAGGCCCTCGCCCAGCTGCGAGTAGTAGGCGTTGATCTGCCGCGCCCGCTTCGCCGCGTAGATGACCAGCCCGTACTTGGAGTCGGTCTTGGCCAGCAGGTCGTCGATGGGTGGGAAGGTGATGCCCTCGGCTACGCCTTGGGTTCCGGCCACGTTCATGCCTCCGGGCTTGTCAAGTGGGGTGTACGCATCAAGGCTACCAACTCTTCGCAAACCGTCTCGACGTCGGTGTTCACCAGGGTGACGTCGAACTCGGCCTCGGCGGCCAGCTCCTCGCGCGCGGTGGCCAGCCGGCGCTCTCGCTCGGCCTCGGTCTCGGTGCCGCGGCCGACGAGCCGGCGGACCAGTTCGTCCCAGCTCGGCGGCGCGAGGAACACGAACAGCGCGTCGGGAATGGTCTCCCTGACCTGGCGCGCGCCCTGCAGGTCGATCTCGAGCAGCACGGAGTCGCCGTTGGCCAGCGCACGTTCCATCGGGCCACGCGGGGTGCCGTACTTGGCCCGCTTGTGCACGACGGCCCACTCGAGGAACTCGCCCTGCTCGATCATCTTGTCGAACGTGGAGTCGTCGACGAAGTGGTAGTGCTCACCGTCGATCTCGCGCGGCCGCGCCGGCCGGGTGGTCGTGGACACCGAGATCCACAACTCCGGATGGGCGGCACGCAGTTTCTTGACGACGGTCGTCTTTCCGACCGCCGTCGGCCCCGACAGGACGATGACCCGCGGGGCCGACCGCGGATGGGACGTGTGCAGGCTCAACCGCCGAAACGCTCGATCAGCGCCGCCGACTGGTTCGCGCCCAGGCCACGCACGCGACGGGTCTCGGCGATGCCGATCTCCTCCATGATCTGCTTGGCGCGGACCTTACCGACGCCGGGCATCGACTCGAGGAGGGCGGAAACCTTCATCTTGCCGATGACCTCATTCTTCTCGCCTTCCTTGAGCACGTCGCCGAGACGGGCTCCGGCGTTCTTCAGGCGGTTCTTGACCTCCGCACGCTCCCGGCGAGCTTCGGCAGCCTTCTCGAGAGCGGCCGCGCGCTGTTCGGGAGTCAGGTTAGGGAGCGCCACGAGCGGGTCACCTCTGTTGTGTCGTTGTGTGGATGTGGGTCCGGCCACCGCTTCCGGCAACCTTGTTTCAGGAACCTAGCGAGTGAACCACCAGGTCAGCAACGTAATCCACCGTACCTGTCCGGACGAATCCACGGTACGAGGTCCCCCGCGTGTCGCGCTGGAAGTCCGCGGATTTGCGCCGGTCAGGCCTGGATAGAGGCACGAAACAGCAGGTCACGGACGTCCTCGATGGTGCGGACCGCCGCCGCGCGGAGCGCGTCGAGGGCCGGGCCGGCGCCCAGGACCTCCCTCGACGCCGCCGGAACGACCTGCGGCAGCGCCGCGCCGAACACCGTCGCGAGGTCCTCGACGGTGCCGCCCTGGGCCCCGATGCCGGGCGCCAGCAGCGGCCCGCCGACGGCGAGGTCCTCGCCCGTGGCCCCCGTGGTGGCGCCGACGACGACGCCGACGCTGCCCAGCGGGTCGCCGGCGGCCAGCGCGGCGGCGTTGGCGGCGCGGACGTGCGCCAGCATCGTCCCGGCGACGGTGCGCCCGCCGGCGGTCGTCGCGTGCTGGACCTCCGGGCCCTCCGGGTTCGACGTCAGGGCCAGCACGAACACGCCGTTGCCGTGTACCGCCGCGGTGTCGAGCACCGGGCGCAGCGACTCGAAGCCCAGGTACGGCGACACGGTGACGGCGTCGGCGCACAGCGGCGACGCGGGGTCGCAGTAGGCGTCGGCGTAGGCCTGCATGGTCGAGCCGATGTCGCCGCGCTTGACGTCCAGCAGCACCAGCGCGCCGGCCGCCTTCGCGTCGGCGATGACCCGTTCCAGCACGGCCACGCCGCGCGACCCGTGCCGCTCGAAGAACGCCGACTGCGGCTTGAGCAGCGCGACCGTCTCGCCCAGCGCCTCGACGGCCGTGCGGGCGAACCGCTCCAGCCCGGCGGCGTCGTCGTCGAGGCCCCAGGCGGTGAGCAGGCCGGGGTGCGGGTCGATGCCCGCGCAGAACTGCCCGCGGGCGGCCATCGCGGCGTGCAGCCGCCGCCCGAACGATGCCATGACTCCTCCTCAGTTCTCGTTCAGCAGTCGCGCCAGCTCACGCTGCACGCGGGCCGGCCAGAACGGCCCGCCGTAGATGAACGCGGTGTACGCCTGGACCAGCGTGGCGCCGGCCCGCAGCCGCTCGTGCGCGTCGGCGGCGGAGCCGATGCCGCCCGCCGCGACCAGCGTCAGCCGGTCCCCCACCGCGCCGTGCAGCAGGCGCAGCACCGCCAGCGACCGGTCGGCGAGCGGCGCGCCGGACAGCCCGCCGGCGCCGGCCCGCTCGACCGCCACCGGCGTGGAGCGCAGCCCGTCGCGGCCGATGGTGGTGTTCGTGGCGATGATGCCGTCGAGCTCCAGTTCGAGCGCCAGCTTCGCGACCGCCAGGACGTCGTCGTCGCCGAGGTCGGGCGCGATCTTCACCAGCAGCGGCACCCGGCGCGACGTGACCGCGTCGGCCTGCGCCCGGACGGCGGCGAGCAGCGGGCGCAGCTTCTCGACCGCCTGGAGGTCGCGCAGGCCGGGCGTGTTCGGCGAGCTGACGTTGACGACCAGGTAGTCGGCGTACGGGGCGAGCAGCCGGGTGCCGGCCTCGTA
Source organism: Jiangella alba (assembly GCF_900106035.1). Classification (GTDB taxonomy): domain Bacteria; phylum Actinomycetota; class Actinomycetes; order Jiangellales; family Jiangellaceae; genus Jiangella; species Jiangella alba. The sequence goes on along the minus strand of NZ_FNUC01000003.1, from coordinate 2,264,901 downwards.
GTCGCCGACGGCCTCGGCCTCCGGCACCGCCTTCGACTTGCCGATGTTGACGCCGACGACGACCGGCAGCGCGCCGCGGCGGCGGCGTCGCCGGGCCAGCCGGGCGGCCACCACGGCGGCGCCGTCGTTGTTGAAGCCCATGCGGTTGACGACGGCGCGGTCGGCGACCAGGCGGTGCAGCCGCGGCTTCGGGTTGCCCGGCTGCGGCCGCCCGGTGACCGTGCCCACCTCGACGAACGCGAAGCCGAGCGCGGCCAGGGCGTCGATGCCGACGGCGTTCTTGTCGAACCCGGCGGCCAGTCCCAGCGGACCCGGGAGATGCAGGCCGAACGCCTCGACGCCCGGCCCGCGCGGGGCGAGCCGGCGCCGTCCGTACGCCGCCAGCCCCGGCACGCGGGCGGCCACCCGCATGGCGGTGAACGCGCCCTTGTGCGCCGTCTCGGCGTCGAGCCGCGACAGCACCCGCCGGAACAGCTGGTCGTACGCCGTCACGACCGGTCGGCCCAGGACTGCAGCGACCGGACCCCCACCGACTCGGCGCGCAGCGACTCGATGCCCTGCACCGCCGCGGCCAGGCCCTGCGTCGTCGTGATGCAGGGGATGTTGCCCTGGATGGCGGCGCGGCGGATCTCGTAGCCGTCGGCGCGTGGGCTGCCGCCGGTGGTGGTGCCGCTGGGGGTGTTGATGATGAGGTCGACGTCGCCGGCGAGGATGCGCCCGATGATCGTCGGGGTGCCGTCGGGTTCGTGGCCGACCCAGCGCTTGCGGACGACCTCGGCCTCGACGCCGTTGCGGCGCAGCACCTCGGCCGTCCCGGCGGTGGCCAGGATGGTGAAGCCGAGGTCGGCCAGCCGCTTGACCGGGAAGATCATGTGCCGTTTGTCGCGGTTGGCCAGCGACACGAACACGGTGCCGGACGTGGGCAGCGCGCCGAACGCGGCGGTCTGGGACTTGGCGAACGCGGTGCCGAACTGCTCGTCGATGCCCATGACCTCGCCGGTGGAGCGCATCTCCGGGCCGAGCAGGGTGTCGACGCTGCGGCCGTCGGGGGTGCGGAACCGGTTGAACGGCATCACCGCCTCCTTGACCGCGGCGGGCGCGTCGGCGGGCAGGTCTACGGCGTCGCCGGTGGCGGGCAGCAGGTGCTCGTCGCGCAGCTGGGCGATGGTGGCGCCGAGCATGACCCTGGCCGCGGCCTTGGCCAGCGGCACGCCGGTGGCCTTGGACACGAACGGCACCGTCCGCGACGCGCGCGGGTTGGCCTCGAGCACGTAGAGGACGTCGCCGGCCAGCGCGTACTGCACGTTGAGCAGGCCGCGCACGCCGACACCGCGGGCGATGGCCTCGGTGGAGGCCTTGATGCGGGCCAGCTCGTCGCGGCCCAGCGTGATCGGCGGCAGCGCGCAGGCGGAGTCGCCGGAGTGGATGCCGGCCTCCTCGATGTGCTCCATGACGCCGCCGAGGTAGAGCTCGTCGCCGTCGAACAGCGCGTCGACGTCGATCTCGACGGCGTCGTCGAGGAACCGGTCGACCAGCACCGGGTGCTCCGGGCTGGCCTCGGTGGCCCGGCCGATGTAGTCGGCCAGGGTGGCGTCGTCGTAGACGATCTCCATGCCGCGCCCGCCCAGCACGTACGACGGGCGCACCAGCACCGGGTAGCCGATGGTGTGGGCGATGTCGCGGGCCTGCTCGAACGAGCTGGCGGTGCCGTGCTTGGGCGCGGGCAGCCCGGCCTCGCCGAGCACCCGGCCGAACGAGCCGCGGTCCTCGGCCAGGTCGATCGCTCGGGGTGAGGTGCCGACGATGGGGACGCCGGCCTCGGCCAGCGCCGCCGCCAGCCCGAGCGGGGTCTGCCCGCCGAGCTGCACGATGACACCGGCGACCGGCCCGGCCTGCCGCTCGGCGTGCACGACCTCGAGCACGTCCTCCAGCGTCAGCGGCTCGAAGTACAGCCGGTCCGACGTGTCGTAGTCGGTCGACACCGTCTCGGGGTTGCAGTTGACCATGATCGTCTCGTAGCCGGCCTCGTGCAGCGCCATGGCCGCGTGCACGCAGGAGTAGTCGAACTCGATGCCCTGCCCGATGCGGTTCGGGCCGGAGCCCAGGATGATGACCGCCGGCTTCTCGCGCGGCCCCACCTCGGTCTCCTCGTCGTAGGACGAGTAGTGATACGGCGTGCGAGCCGCGAACTCCGCCGCGCAGGTGTCGACGGTCTTGAACACCGGCCTGATGCCCAGCGCGTGCCGGACCCCCCGCACCACCTCGGCCGGCGTGCCCCGCAGCGCCGCCAGCTGGACGTCGGAGAACCCGTGCCGCTTCGCCTCGCGCAGCAGGTCAGGGGTCAGCTCCGCCGCCGCGCGGACCTCGTCGGCGACCTCGGTGAGCAGCAGCAACTGGTCGAGGAACCACGGGTCGATGCGGGTGGCCTCGTACAGCTCGTCGACGGTGGCGCCGGCGCGCAGCGCGTCGACCACGTCGCGCAGGCGGCCGTCGTAGGGCCGCTTCACCTGCTCGGTCAGCTCGGCCTTGTCGCCCGGGGGCGTCGCGAAGTCGAGCGCGCCGTCGGACTTCTCCAACGACCGCAGCGCCTTCTGCAGCGCCTCGGTGAAGTTGCGGCCGATGGCCATCGCCTCGCCGACGCTCTTCATGTGCGTGGTCAGCGTGGAATCGGCGGCCGGGAACTTCTCGAACGCGAACCGCGGCGCCTTCACCACCACGTAGTCCAGCGTCGGCTCGAACGACGCCGGCGTGCTGTGTCCGTCTTCTCGGCTCGTGATGTCGTTCGGGATCTCGTCCAGGGTGTAGCCGAGCGCGACCTTCGCGGCGATCTTCGCGATCGGGAACCCCGTCGCCTTGGACGCCAGCGCGGACGAGCGGGACACCCGCGGGTTCATCTCGATGACGATGAGCCGGCCGTCGGCCGGGTCGACCGCGAACTGGATGTTGCAGCCGCCGGTGTCGACACCCACCGCCCGGATGATCGCGATGGCCTGGTCGCGCATGACCTGGTACTCGCGGTCGGTCAGCGTCAGCGCCGGGGCGACGGTGACGGAGTCGCCGGTGTGCACGCCCATCGGGTCGACGTTCTCGATGGAGCACACGATCACCACGTTGTCGGCGCCGTCGCGCATGACCTCGAGCTCGTACTCCTTCCAGCCGAGGATGCTCTCTTCCAGCAGCACCTCGGTGGTCGGCGACGCGTCCAGCCCCGCGCCGGCGATGCGGCGCAGGTCGTCCTCGTCGAACGCCATACCCGAACCGGCGCCGCCCATGGTGAAGGAGGGGCGCACCACGACCGGGTAGCCGAGCTTCTCGACCGCGTTCAGGCAGTCGTCCATCGAGTGGCAGATCTCCGACCGCGCGGTCTCGCCGCCGACCTCCTCGACGATCTTCTTGAACGACTCGCGGTTCTCGCCCCGCTCGATGGCGTCGATCGACGCGCCGATCAGCTCGACCCCGAACCGCTCCAGCACCCCGCGCTCGTGCAGCGCGACCGCCGTGTTCAGCGCCGTCTGCCCGCCCAGCGTCGCCAGCAGCGCGTCGGGCCGCTCCAGCGCGATGACCTTCTCGACGAACTCCGGCGTGATGGGCTCGACGTAGGTGGCGTCGGCGATGTCCGGATCGGTCATGATCGTCGCCGGGTTGCTGTTCACCAGGATGACCCGCAGGCCCTCGGCCCGCAGCACCCGGCACGCCTGCGTCCCCGAATAGTCGAACTCACACGCCTGCCCGATGACGATCGGGCCGGACCCGATGACCAGGACGCTGTCGATGTCCGTGCGCCTGGGCATCAGGCCTCCTTCTTCGCCGACATGACGTCGGAGAACCGGTCGAACAGGTAGGCGGCGTCGTGCGGGCCGGCCGCGGCCTCGGGGTGGTACTGGACGGAGAAGCCCTTCAGCCGTCCTGCCCCGTCCCGCAGCGCCAGGCCCTCGACGACGTCGTCGTTGAGGCAGACGTGGCTGACCTCGGCCGTGCCGTAGGGCGTCGCCGTCGTGCCCTCCAGCGGGGCGTCGACCGCGAAACCGTGGTTGTGCGCCGTCACCTCGACCTTGCCGGTGCCGCGGTCCTGGACCGGCTGGTTGATGCCGCGGTGCCCGTAGCCGAGCTTGTAGGTGCCGAAGCCGAGCGCGCGGCCGAACACCTGGTTGCCGAAGCAGATGCCGAAGAACGGCAGGTCGCGCTCGAGCGCCGCCTGTACGACCCGCATCGGGTGGTCGGCGGTCGCGGGGTCGCCGGGTCCGTTGGACAGGAACAGGCCGTCCGGCTGCCGGCTCAGGACGTCGTCGATGGTCGCCGTCGCGGGGAGCACGTGCGTCTCGATGCCGCGCTCGGCCATGCGCCGCGGCGTCATGGTCTTGATGCCGAGGTCGAGGGCGACGACGGTGAACCGGCGCTCGCCCTCGGCCTTCACGACGTACGGCTGCTGGGTGCTGACCTCGGCGGCGAGGTCGGCGCCGAGCATCTCGGGGCTGTCGAGGACCCGCCGGCGCAGCGCGTCGGCGTCGGTCTCGACGGTGGAGATGCCGACGCGCATGGCGCCGCGTTCGCGCAGGTGGCGGGTGAGCGCGCGGGTGTCGATGCCGCTGATGCCGACGACGCCCTGGGCGGCCAGCTCGTCGTCGAGGCTGCGCCGGCTGCGCCAGTTCGACGGGCGGCGGGCGGGGTCGCGGACGACATAGCCGGCCACCCAGATGCGCCCGGACTCGGGGTCGTCGTCGTTCACCCCGGTGTTGCCGATGTGCGGCGCCGTCTGCACCACCACCTGGCGGTGGTAGGACGGGTCGGTCAGCGTCTCCTGGTAGCCGGTCATGCCGGTCGAGAAGACGGCCTCGCCGAACGTCTCGCCGGGCGCGCCGTACGAGCGGCCACGGAACGTCCGGCCGTCCTCGAGCACGAGCAGCGCCGCTGCGCTCGTCGTCATGGTTCTCCCCTTTCGAGCCGCTTTGCAATGAGCACCGATACGCACCGGTGCGTATCGGTGCTCATTGCAAAGGCAGCCGGATGCTTCGTCTCCACCCGCATCGATGCTGCTCGCACGGTCACGGCGTGACACCTTCGCGCAGGAACGTGGGCCGGCCGCGCAGGAAGGTCGCGACGACGGTACCCGGCAGCTTCATGCCCTCGTAGGGCGTGTTCCGCGACAGCGACGCCGATGCCGACGGGTCGACCGTGGTGGTGGTGCTCGGGTCGACGAGGGTGAGGTTGGCCGGCTCACCGGCGGCGATGGGCCGGCCGTGCGGGTGGTCGCCGGTGTCGCAGCGGCCGATGCGGGCCGGGGCGAAGGAGAGGCGGTCGGCGACGCCGGCCCAGTCGAGCAGCCCGGTGTCGACCATGGTGTGCTGGACGACCGACAGCGCCGTCTCGAGCCCCAGCATGCCGAACGCGGCGGCGTCCCACTCGCAGTCCTTGGCCTCGACCGGGTGCGGCGCGTGGTCGGTGGCGACGATGTCGATGGTGCCGTCGGCCAGCGCCTCCCGCAGCGCCGCGACGTCCTCGGCGGAGCGCAGCGGCGGGTTGACCTTGTAGCGCGGGTCGTAGCCGGCCACCAGCTCGTCCGTCAGCAGCAGGTGGTGCGGCGTCACCTCGGCCGTCACCGGCAGGCCGCGCTCCTTCGCCAGCCGGACGATCTCGACCGACCCCTTCGTCGACAGGTGGCAGATGTGCACGCGCGAGCCGACGTGCGCCGCCAGCAGCACGTCGCGGGCCACGATGGCCTCCTCGGCGACGTTCGGCCAGCCGCGCAGCCCCAGCCGTCCGGACAGTTCGCCCTCGTTCATCTGGGCGCCTTCGGTCAGCCGCGGCTCCTGCGCGTGCTGCGCGATGACCCCGTCGAACGCCTTCACGTACTCCAGCGCCCGGCGCATGAGCATGGCGTCGTGGACGCAGATGCCGTCGTCGGAGAACACGCGGACGCCGGCCGCCGACTCGGCCATGGCGCCGAGTTCGGACAGCCGCTCGCCCTTCAGGCCGACCGTGACCGCCCCGACCGGGCGGACGTCGGCGTGCCCGGCCTCGCGCCCGAGCCGCCACACCTGCTCGACGACACCGGCGGTGTCGGCGACGGGGTCGGTGTTCGCCATGGCGTGGACGGCGGTGAACCCGCCGCGCGCCGCCGCCCGCGTCCCCGTCTCGACGGTCTCGGCGTCCTCGCGGCCGGGCTCGCGCAGGTGCGTGTGCAGGTCGACCAGGCCCGGCAGCACGATCAGCCCCGCCGCGTCGATGGTGGTGACGCCGCCGGCGCCGCCGGCCTCGTCCGCTCCCCCGCCGGCGCCGGCTTCGGCTCGTGCGTCGGCGCCGAGCGCGACGATGACGCCGTCGCGGATCAGCAGGTCCTGCGGGTCTGCGCCGAGGACGCGTGCGCCGGTGATCAGGGTGCCGCTCATGCCGCCTCCTCGTTCGTCGCGCCGGTGGTGCCGGCGAGCATCAGGTACAGGACCGCCATGCGCACATAGACGCCGTTCGTGACCTGCTCGACGATGACCGAGCGGGCGCTGTCGGCGACCTCGGCCGTGATCTCCATGCCGCGGTTCATCGGGCCGGGATGCAGCACCAGCGCGCCGGGCGGCATCAGCGCCTGGCGCCGGGAGTCGAGGCCGTAGCGACGGCTGTACTCGCGCGCCGACGGGAAGAAGGCGTCGTTCATGCGCTCGCTCTGGACCCGCAGCATCATGACCGCGTCGGCCCCGCCCAGCGCGTCGTCGAGGTGCAGGCTGGTCTCGCACGGCCAGTGCTCGACGCCGTTGGGCAGCAGCGTCGGCGGGGCCACCAGCGTGACCTTGGCCCCGAGCGTCGCCAGCAGCAGGACGTTGCTGCGCGCGACCCGGCTGTGCAGCACGTCGCCGACGATGACGATCTGCTTGCCCGCCAGCTCGCCCAGGTGGCGGCGCATGGTGAACGCGTCGAGCAGCGCCTGCGTCGGGTGCTCGTGGGTGCCGTCGCCGGCGTTGACCACGCACGCGTTGATCCAGCCCGACGTCGCCAGCCGGTACGGCGCGCCGCTGGCGGAATGGCGCACGACGACCCCGTCTGCGCCCATCGCCTCGAGCGTCAGCGCCGTGTCCTTGAGGCTCTCGCCCTTCGACAGGCTCGACCCCTTCGCCGAGAAGTTCACGACGTCGGCGGACAGCCGCTTCGCCGCCAGCTCGAACGACGTGCGAGTGCGGGTGGAGTCCTCGAAGAACAGGTTCACCACGGTGCGGCCCCGCAGCGTCGGCAGCTTCTTCACCGCGCGCCCCTCGGTCAGCCGGGCCATCTCGTCCGCGGTGTCCAGCACCAACGTCGCGTCCTCCAGCGACAGGTCACCGGCCGACAACAGGTGGCGGATCATCGCTGCACCCCCCCTCGGCCGTCGGGCCCGCTGGCGAGCCCGCCGCTGGGCCTACTGGCGAGCCCGCCGTCGGGCCTGCTGGCGAGCCCGCCGCTGGGCCTGCTGGCGAGCCCGCCGTCGGGCTTGCTGGCGAGCCTGCCGCTGGGCCTGCGGCCGCGCCCGCCGCCGAACCCGAATCGCCCGGCTCCCCCGCCGCGCTCTCGTCGCCGGCCGGCCTCCCGAGCACGACGCTGTCGTGGCCGTCGGTCTCGGTGAGCCGGACCTTCACGCTCTCCGCCAGCGACGTCGGGATGTTCTTGCCGACGTGGTCGGCGCGGATCGGCAGCTGCCGGTGCCCGCGGTCGACGAGGACGACCAGCCGGACGGCGCGCGGCCGCCCGATGTCCTCCAGCGCCGTCAGCGCGGCCCGGATCGTCCGCCCCGAGAACAGCACGTCGTCGACCAGCACCACGATGCGGTCGTCGACCCCGCCGGGCGGGATGTCGGTGCGTTCGAGCGCGCGCGCCGGCCGCAGCCGCAGATCGTCGCGGTACATCGTGACGTCGAGCGCCCCCACCGGGACCTCGGTGCCCTCGACCGCGGAGATGCGATCGGCCAGCCGGTACGCCAGCGGTACGCCGCGCTTGGGGATGCCGAGCAGAACGAGGTCGGCAGCGCCCTTGTTGCGCTCGACCACCTCGTGAGCGATTCGCGTCAGCGCCCGAGCGACATCGTCGCCGTCGAGCACTTCACGCGCGCCAGAAAGGTCGCGAGACATGCTTCGCAGGACCCCCTTCCCCGCCTCACGGGACGGGACTTAAAGGACGTCGGTTTCACCTGCGAGCGTATCAGCGGCCCCGGGCGCATCGGCTCACGCCGCGCTGTCGGCCCCGTCACACCGCCGCCGCCTGGTCGTCCACCTCCTCGTCGTCGTCGGGGTCGTACGCCTCGCGCAGTTCGTCGCGCACCTCCCCGGCCGGCGGTTCGGCCACGTTGGCTTCTGCTTCCATGTCGGCTCCTCTCCCCGCGGCCCGGCTGGCCGCTCACTTCCTATGGGTACTTTTCGGAGGCCGAATGTGACAGCGCGGCGTGATTTCCTCTGGAGATGATCGAACTGCTGCCCGCGGACGCCCTCCCGCCGGGGTTCGGCTATCCCGCGGCCTTCGTCCGTGTCGTCGAGCTGCGGCTGATCGAGCTCGAGCCCTGGCAGATCCTCGGCGGCGACCACCTGGCCCGGCGACACGAAGGACTGCGGCTGCGCTACCCGGCCCGCCGGCTGGTCCCGTTCGCCCGGCGGCAGGACAGCGACGACGTCGCCTGCTTCGACGTCGACCGAGGCGGCATCTCGGTGATCCACGACTTCGCCGATGCCGGCTGGGAGCAGCGCGACACGTACCCCGACGTCGACGCCTGGTTGCGCCAGGCGGTCGAGGACCTCATCGAGTTCGGCACGTTGCCTGGAACACCACCGTCGCGGAAACCGGGTGCGGCCCCCTGAGCGGCGCACGCTCGGCGCGATCACCGACCGCCACGACCTGCCGAAGGCGACCGCCGCCCAGCTCGAGACCATCGGCCGCGACGGCAGCGAAAACCCGGTGTGGCCGCCCGGCCGCCGCGCATACGGTGACCGCCATGGAACTGCGTGCCGAGGAACCCGCCGACCACGAGGCCGTCGAGGAGGTGCACCGGCAGGCGTTCGGCGACGACGGCGAGCATGTGGCGGGGCTGGCCCGAGGCCTGCGCGACCTGCTCTCCCCCACGAGCGGCCTCTCGCTGGTCGCGGTCGAGCACGGCGAGGTCGTCGGGCACGTGATGTTCACGCGCAGCGTCCTCGACGCGGCGGAACGGCTGGTCGACGTGCTGGTGCTGAGCCCGGTCGGGGTGCTGCCGGCCCGCCAGCGGACGGGCGTCGGGAGCGCGCTGATCCGGCGCGGCCTCGACCTCGCCGACGAGCAGGGGGCGCCGGCGGTGTTCCTGGAGGGCTCGCCGGGCTACTACCCGCGGTTCGGGTTCCGGCCGGGCGAACCGCTCGGGTTCCGCAAGCCGTCGCTGCGCATCCCGGACGCCGCGTTCCAGGTGCGGCTGCTCGGCGACTACGAGCCGTGGATGACCGGCACCCTCGTGTACTCGGAGGTCTTCTGGAACCACGACGCCGTCGGCCTGCGCTAGCCGCCAGGGCCGCGGGCGAACAGAAGGTCAGCCGCGGCGGTGGTGGTCGACGTCGGTGTTCTCGAGGCGACCCCAGCCGTGCCAGCGGTCGACGTCGATCCAGGCGCTGACGCGGCGGCGGTCGCGGCGCTTGTACGCCGAGCCGGTGTAGTGGCGGGCCAGCCGGTCGATGTCGGCCAGGTCCACGTCGTCGTGGAGGTCGACGACGCGGCCCTGGACGCTGACGTGGGTGTACCAGTCGCCGTCGGCGAGGACGGTGAGGCTGACCCGCGGGTCGGCCCGCAGGTGGTCCAGCCGCTTCCGCGACTCGTCGAGGTTGACCAGCACCCGGCCGTCCTCCCACAGGTACCAGGTGGCGACGCTGACCGGGCCGGCCGGCCCGGTGGTCGCCATGACGGCCGGGTGCGGCCCGGCGAGGAACGCGCTGACGTCGTCAGGAAGCGGTGCCTTCGGCATCTCCCGATCCAACCACGGCCGCGCGGGCGGCCATGAACGGCGCGCGGTCGAAGATGAACCAGCTGCGGACGATGCGGCCGCCCTCGACGTGGACGCACTCGGCGCCGGGCGCGCGGTCGACCAGCCGGGTGACGGAGTCGTACATGACGAGGGCGGTGTCGTCGTCGCCGAACGCGGCGATCAGCGTGGCGCTGACCAGCTGCGACACGTACGGCTCCAGGAACCCTCGGTAGGCGTCCCTGCCCGTCAGGCGGCCGGGCGGGGCCTCGCAGACGACGTCGTCGGCGATGTAGCTCAGGGCGGCGTCCAGGTCGCCGCCGGCCCACGCGTGGTGATAGGCGAGCGCGACGTCCAGGGCGGCACGGGTCATGATCGTTCCCTTCTCGAGTCGTTCGTACAGACGTGTAGACACCGGCGACGCCCGTGACGGAACGCTCGTGCGACGATCGGACGGTGGCCGAAGCGCTCATGACCCGCGCACGAGCCGGCGACCAGGACGCTTTCGCCCAGCTCGTCGACCCGTTCCGGCGGGAGTTGCAGCTGCACTGCTACCGCCTGCTCGGCCGCCTCCCCGACGCCGAGGACGCGGTGCAGGAGACGCTGCTGGCGGCGTGGCGCGGGCTGCCGGAGTTCGAGGGGCGGGCGTCGGTGCGCGGCTGGCTGTACCGCATCGCGACGCGCCGCTGCCTCAACGCGATCCGCGACGCCGGACGACGGCCGCCGCTCGCGCCGGTCCCGCCGTTCGACGCGCCGGAGCCGACGCGGCACCAGGAGGTCCCGTGGCTGCAGCCGTACCCGGACGCGCTGCTGCCGGAGGCGGCCTACCTGCGCCACGAGCAGGTCGAGCTGGCGTTCGTCGCGGCGCTGCAGCAGCTGCCGCCGCGGCAGACGGCCGCGCTGGTGCTGTGCGACGTGCTCGGCTTCCCGCTCGCGGAGGCGGCGGAGCTCCTGGACACGTCGGCGACGGCGGTGAAGGGGACGCTGCAGCGGGCCCGCTCGACGCTGCGGACGACGGCGCACCGGCCGCCGGCCGCGGGCGGCGCCGCCGAGCGCGATCTCACCGAGCGGTTCACCCGGGCGTTCGTCGCCGACGACGTCGCGGCCGTCATCGCACTGCTGACGGACGACGCGTGGCTGGCGATGCCGCCGGCGCCGCACCAGTACGACGGCACGGCCGCGATCGCCGGCTTCCTGCGCGCCAGCGCCGACTGGCGGGCCGGCCGCCGGTACACGCAGCGGCCGGCGCGGGCGAACGGCCAGCCGGCGTTCGGCCTCTACCTGGACGGCGCGCCCGCGGGCCTCGTCGTCCTCACCCTGGACGCGGACCGGGTCGCCGGCGTCACGCGGTTCATGGACGACACGCTGTACCCGTGGTTCGGGCTGCCCAGAGCGTTCGGCTGACGGTGTCACCTGGCGGACCGTGGCCGGCCCTTGTCGAGTCGATGAGGCTGCACGGCGTCGTAGGTGGACCGCAGCTCTGGTTCCGAGCTCTGATGGAGCCGCTGGGCGATCCGCACGAAGAGGAACTCCACGACGGCGAGCTGGGCGATGCGGCTCGACATGTTCCCCGGCCGGTAAGCCGTCTCGCTCGTGCTCGTCGTCAGCATGTGGTCGGCGTTCTCCGCCATCGGCGAGTTGCGGAAGTTCGTGATCAGGGCCGTGGTGGCGCCGGCCCGGCGGGCAGCGGCGAGGAACTCGGCGATCTCGGCAGAACCGTACGACGCTGGCGATGGACGTCGAGCAACTGGCCGCGAGCTCGGTGATGGTCTGGTCGACCACCGCCGCCGGATTCGCGATCACCTGCTCAGCGATGCGGCGCTCCGACGGTGGAAGCCCCGGGAGGGCATGACGGCGGCAGGTTGTTTACGTAGTCTCGCCCTGGCAACCGGGCCGATGACAACGAGTGACTGGACAGGACCATGAGCACATCGACCGACCCGAGCACGACCTCTCGCAAGCCGGCGCACCGATGAGCGGCGGGCCGGGTCACTCTCGGGACCAGCGGTTCGCGGTGATCAGCCGCCGGGTCGTCTTCGTCGTGGGATCCGCCCTGCTCGTCGGCGGCGTGCTCGCGATCCTCGACGACCAGGTGGTGCTCGGCATCGCACTCCTCGTCGTCGCCTCGCTCGCGGTGGTGTGGCGTGGTCTCGTGACGGTGCGGCGCGGCCGGCGCGCGCTCGCCGACCGGGAACGTGCCGAGGTGCCCGCCGGCGCGGTTCGGTCCGCCGACGACCCGGCGCCGGTCGAGGACGTGGTCGCGGCACTGATGGGGATGAACGGCGACGGGCTGCCCTACGCGATCGACGCCTCGCCGACCTCCGACGGCGTGCGCGTCGACGTGAAGTGGAAGCACGAGGAGATGCGCTGGCAGACCCTCTTCGTGCGCGGCTCGCAGGCCTACTCGTGGCGCATGGAGGTCGACCTCGACCCGTCCAAGGCGCGCTACGCGTTCGTCGAGCACTCCGGGACCGCGGCCGTCCGCGCGGCGGCCGGCCCCCTGGGCGCGGTGGCGTACGGCACCTGGACGTGGAAGAGGGGCAAGACCTCGGGCGGCACGTCGGCGACCTTCGTCGAGGGCGCCGACGGCCAGGTCACGGTGACCGGCCCGGCCGGACCCCGCACGTCCTGGGAGGGCGCCGTCATGATCAAGCCGGCCGACGCCAAGGTCCCGGTCTTCACCGTCCTGCGCGACAACGGCTGGCGCCCGCGTCGCGACTGGTTCGGCGCCCGGCTGTTCGAGAAGTAGAGAGTCGAGATCACCGGTGGCTGACCGGGAGACCGACCGGTGGTCGGATCAGGGCGACCCCGCCAAAGCCCGCCGCCTGGCGTGGATGTGGGTGAGCTTCGCCGGCATCGCGTGCGGCGGGGCCGGGCTCGCGTGGCTCGCCTGGTGGGTCGCCCAGGTGCGGCACTATGAGGACAACTGGCGCGGATTCGACGAGCACGACGGCTTCCCCTGGGTCTTCGTCGCACTGTGCGCCGTCGCCGGCGTGTGGTCCCTGTTCGTCGCGCTACGGCAGTGGGCCCGAGCGCGCTACCTGGCGCAGGGCGGGGGCCCGTAGCCGGCCGCGCCGACGACCACGGCGCTCAGCTGAGCCCGCGCATCTGCAGCACCTTCAGCGCCAGCGCGAGGTCCAGCCGCAGCTCGGGGTCGGTGGTGAACGGGCCGAGCATGCGCTCGAGCTTGGAGATGCGGTACCGCAGCGTGTTGTAGTGGAAGTGCAGCTGCCGCGCGGCCTCGGCGACGTTGAGGTTGGTGTCGAGCAGCACCTTGAGGGTGTGCCGCAAATCCTCCATCTCGGGGTCGTCGTCGGCGGCGAGGCCGTGCAGGGTCTCGCGGACGAAGCCGCGCAGCTCGTCGCGGTCCTCGATCTGGCTGAGCAGCCGGAACGAGCCCAGGCTGTCGAAGTGGGCGAGCGAGCCGCGGCCGTTCATCTGCCGCCCGACGTCGACGGCGCGGCGGGCCTGCTCGTACCCGACGGGCAGCCGGGAGGGGTCGTCGACGATGCGGCTGACGCCGGTGGAGAAGGACCGCCGGCCGCCACCGCCGTCGCCGGAGACCTGGCGGACGACCTCGCGCACCGCGGTCGACGGGTCCGGGCCGGCCGGCAGCAGCGCGACCACCTCCTGCGCGAACCCGACGACGGCGGCGCGCGGGTCGCGCCGGCCCATGACCGACTGCCAGGCGACGGTGAACCGCTCCTGCACGGGCCGCAGCTGCAGCCCCGACGACGCGGCCGGCCCGGCCTCGGGGTCGAGCTCGGCCACGACGACGACGAGGTCGCGGCCGACGTCCCAGCCGAGGGACTCGCAGTGCGCCACGATGCGCTCGCGGTCGCCGGCCCGGCCGGACAGGACGTCGCGGAGGAAGTCGCCGCGGTACTTGCTCTCGACGGCGGTGACGGCGAGCTGCTTGTTCACCGCGAGCGCGGCCACCGTCGCGGCCCGTTCCAGCACGTTGACGTCGGCGCCGTCGAGGGCGCGGTGCCGGGCGAACGCGACGATGCGCCCGTGGTCGACCCGCCCGGCCACGATGGGGACGACGGCGTGCCAGCCGGGCACGTCGACGTGGGAGTGGACGCCGCCGGGTTCGTACTCGGTGCGGAACCGGCCGGACGTGTCGAAGCACGGCGTGTGCCGCCATGACGCGAGGTCGTCGACGTTGCCGCCCTCGGCCAGCACCCGGCCGTCGGCGGTCGTCACCATGACCGGCACGCCGAGCACGGCGGACGTCTTCGTGACCAGCTCGGTCAGCCCGCCGCCCTCCAGCACGACGGACAGCAGCGCGTGGTGCACCTCCCACGACCGCTCCAGCGCCGCGGCCTGCTTGTTCAGCACGCCGGTGAGCACCTGGTTGAGGATGTCGTCGAACCCGATGGCGTCGGGCAGGAGCAGCAGCGGCAGCCCGAGCCGGTCGGCCTCGTGGATCATCTCGTCGGGCAGCGCGTCGAGGTAGCGGTGCAGCTTGACGGCGAGCGCGGCCAGCCCGCGCGCGTCCAGCTCGGTGACGAGGCCGGGCAGCCCCTGCGGCGTGTTGCGCAGCGGGTAGCCGGTGGTGAGCAGCAGCTCGTGCGGCTTCACCCACGGCAGGATGTCGGGGACCTCCATGATGTTGGCGCGCTGGACGACGCGGTCGAGGCCGCGCTCGCCCGCGAGCAGCCGCGCACCGGCCAGCGCGGGGATCTCCATCGCCTTGCGCACCGTCAGCCCGGCCACGGCGCGGGACGGCACCCTGCCGCCGCCGGCTGGCAACTCCGGCGAACCCTGGGCCGGATCGTTGGCAAGTTTGCCCATGCGATGACGGTAGTCGTCCCGGCTACGTTCGTGGCAGTCCCAGTTCAGGTGATCTTGGACGGAACGGAGGTCGCGAGTGCCGGCACCGACGGTCCCGACCGGGGTCCGGGCCACCCGGCCGTGGCCGGGCGACGCGTCCCGGCAGGTCCTGCCGGGCGCCGCCAGCACCGCCGTCGCCGCTCTCGTGGGAGGTCCACGGCTCGCCGGGGAGGTCGTGGCCGCGACCCGCACCATGACCGCCGTCCTGGTCGACCACGGCACCGGGCCGGTGCTCCTGTGCCTCACCGGCCCGGCCGCCGTGCGCCTGCCGTGCGCGGTGGTCACGCCGTGGCCGGTGTCCGGGCTGCGGACGGGCGAACGCGCGCTGGTCGGCGGCGGTGAGCTGCGCATCGGCGACGACGACGGCGCGGTCGTCACCGTGGGCCGCTGGTGGCGGGTGCGCCCGGCGGTCGTCGCCGACGTCGCGCTGGCCCGCCGCCGCGCCGCCGGGCAGGACGACCATCCCGGGCTGGACGGCGCCGTCGTCGCGGCCGCGGGGCGGCTCGGCCTGGCGTTGCTGTGCGGCGACGACGACGAGCTCGCCGACGCCGCGGGCGGGATGCTGGGGCTCGGCCCCGGCCTGACGCCGGCCGGCGACGACGTCCTGGCCGGCGCGTTGGTGGTCGGCGCCACCGTCGAGTCCCAGGGCGCCGCGCGGCTGGCCGCCGCCGTCGAGGCTGCCGGGCCGCTGCACCGCACCACCGCCGTCTCGGCCGGGCTCCTCCCCTACGCCGCCCGCGGGCTGGGCGTCCCGCAGCTCAGCACGTACCTCGCCGCGCTCGGCTCGGCCCGCGGCGACGTCCACGCGGCGGGGCGCCGGCTGCTCGCCGTCGGGCACACGTCCGGCGCGGCGCTGCAGCTGGGCGTCCGGGTCGCGCTGACCGCGCTCGCGGGGGCCGCGCGGTGATCCGCCACATCGAGGTGCGCACCGGCACCTACCACGACTCAGTCACGTTGATGCAGGTCAGCCAGGCGATCCAGGGTGAGGACGGGGTCGGCGGCGCGCTCGTCGCCATGGCCACGCAGCTCAACCTCGACCTCCTCGGCGGCATGGGCTTCGACGTACCCGACGCGAGCCCGAACGACCTCGTCGTCGGCGTGACGGCGGACGACGACGCCGCGCTGGGCCGGGCGCTGGGCCGGCTGGAAGCGGCGCTGACCGCGCGCCCGTCCGCCGGCCAGGGCGGCTTCGGCGCCGCGCCGGCCCCCCGCACCGTCGGCTCGGCCGCCGGCCGCGACGCCGGGACCATCGCGTTCGTCTCGACGCCCGGACCGCACGCGTTCGCCGACGCGATGGACGCGCTGCAGCACGGCCTGCACGTCGTCGTGTTCTCCGACAACGTGCCGGTGGAGCAGGAGGTGCGGCTCAAGCGCGAGGCGCACGACCGCGGCCTGCTGGTCATGGGGCCCGACTGCGGGACGGCGGTGGTCGGCGGCGTCGGCTTCGGGTTCGCCAACGTCGTGCGGCCGGGGCCGGTCGGCATCGTCGCGGCGTCCGGCACCGGCGCGCAGCAGTTGCTCAGCCTGGTCGACGGCGCGGGCGTCGGCATCAGCCACTGCCTCGGGGTCGGCGGGCGCGACCTGTCGGCGCGGGTGGGCGGCGCGTCGACGCTGGCGGCGCTGGACCTGCTGGCCGACGACGACGCCACCGAGGTGGTCGTCGTGGTCAGCAAGCCGCCCGCGCCGGAGGTCGCCGACGCCGTCCGCGAGCGGGTCGAGAAGCTCGGCAAGCCGGTCGTGCTCGCGCTGCTCGGGCCCGGGCAGCCCGACCTCACCGCCGTCGCCGAGACCGTCGTCGCCGCGGCCGGGGCCGAGTGGCGGCCGCCGCGCTCGTGGCCGTCGACGGCGCCCGAGACCGGCCCGTACCCGTCCATCCGCGGCCTGTTCGCCGGCGGCACCCTGTGTGAGGAGGCGCGGCTGCTGGCCGACGCGGCACTCGCCCCCGGCGGGCACACGTTCGTCGACTTCGGCGACGACACGTTCACGCTCGGCCGGCCGCACCCGATGATCGACAACTCGCTGCGGGTCGAGCGGCTGCTGGCCGAGGCGCGCGATCCGTCCTGCGGCGTCGTCCTGATGGACGTCGTGCTGGGTCACGGCGCGCACCCCGACCCGGCCGCGGAGCTGGCGCCGGCGATCGTCCGGGCCCGCAACGTCGCCGGGGCGCGCGGCCGCGACCTCGCCGTCGTCGTGGCGCTGGTCGGGACCGCCGACGACCCGCAGGGGCTCGAGGAGCAGGCGCGGGCGCTGCGCGACGCGGGCGCGTCGGTGCACCTGTCCAACGCGGCTGCCGCGCGCGCCGCGATCGCGCTGGTCAGTGGGGGTGCCGGGTGACCGACCTGCTGCGCGACGAGCCACGGGTCGTCAGCGCCGGCGTCGACCTGTTCGCGGCCGCGCTGGCCGCCCAGGCGGTGCCGGTGACGACGGTCGACTGGCGGCCGCCGGTCGCCGGGACGGACGACGATCTCGCCCGCGTGCTGGCCGACCCGCGGCGTCCCGACGCCAACACCACGGCCGTCACGCGCATGCTGGCCGCCGGCGCCGACCTCGTCGACGTCCGCCCGGCCGGCGAGGTGCTCGGGCTTCAGCCGGGGCAGTTCCTGCACGCCGGGCCGCCGATCACCTGGGAGCGGGCGTCCGGGCCGCTGCGCGGCGCGCTGATCGGCGCGGCCCTGTTCGAGGGCCTGGCGGCCACGCCCGACGCGGCCGAGGCCCTGCTGGCCGCCGGCGACGGCGTCGAATGGTCGCCGTGCCACGACCACGGCGGCGTCGGCCCGATGGCCGGGGTCGTGTCGCCGTCGATGTGGCTGTTCGAGCTGCGCGATCCGTCGACCGGCCGGACGGCGTGGTGCTCGCTGAACGAGGGCCTCGGGACGGTGCTGCGCTACGGCGCGTACGGCCCGGAGGTCATCGACCGGCTGCGGTGGATGTCGTCGGTGCTGGGTCCGCTGCTGCAGGCCGCCGTGCGGCGGCGCGGGCCGGTGGACGTCAAGGCGATCGTCGCGCAGATGGTCCAGATGGGCGACGAGGGGCACAACCGCAACCGCGCCGGCACGCTCATGCTGCTGCGCGACCTGCTGCCCGCGCTGGCCGCCGGCGGCGCCCCGTCGTCCGACGTCGCGGACGTGGCGGCGTTCATCGGCGGGAACGACCACTTCTTCCTCAACCTCGTCATGCCGGCCGGGAAGCTGCAGACGGCGGCCGCCGCGGACCTCCCCGGCTGCACCGTCGTCACCGCCATGGCCCGCAACGGCACCGACTTCGGCATCCAGGTGTCCGGCACCGGCGCCGCCTGGTTCACCGCGCCGGCCAACACCCCGTCCGGGCTGTACCTGGGCGCCTACGGCCCCGACGACGCGAACCCCGACATCGGCGACTCCGCGATCACCGAGACGATGGGGCTTGGCGGGTTCGCCATGGCCGCCGCACCCGCCATCGTCCGCTTCGTCGGCGGGTCGGTGCCGGACGCGCTCGCGACCAGCCGGCTGATGTACGAGATCACCCTCGGCGAGAACCCGGCGTACGCCATCCCGATCCTGGAGTTCCGCGGCGCGCCCACCGGCATCGACGTCACGCTGGTGACGCGCACGGGGGTGCTGCCGCAGATCAACACCGGCATCGCCGGCCGGGTCGCCGGCACCGGCCAGGTCGGCGCCGGCCTCGTCCAGCCGCCGATGGACTGCTTCACCGCGGCGCTGTCCGCGCTGGCGGCCGCCGCTCCCCCGCTCTCGGGGTAGCGCGGTCAGCTGCCTTCGTTCTTGATGCGTTCCACCAGCCGCCACACACCGGTCGACGGATTCGGGTGCTCGTCGTCGGTGCCGCCGAGCTTCCGCGCCCGTTCGATCGCGTCGCTGAGGCCCGGCGAATACCTGCGGAACACCACGGACTTCTCATAGCCGGGGACGTGATGCCTCAGCAGCTTGGCCGCCTTGTCGCAGGTCGTCAGGAATGCCGTGTGGTCCTGGAAGTGCAGCAGCAGCCACAGCTCGAAGCAGGTGTTCGAGACCGCGAGCCGGATCCTCGGCTCAGATCGGACCGCCGCGACAGCTCGCACGATGTCGAATTCATCGACGTCGACGACGCACCACACCTGATCGAAGTTGTCGGAGTCGAGGAACACCTTCGCCTGCCCGACGAGTCCGGACGGATCGGAGCTACCGGTTCGCACCTTGACCGCGACGCTCGGCTTACGTACGTGGCCGACAAGACCTTTGAAGTACTCGGGCTCGGTGCGCTTGCCGCAGCACAGCACCAGATGCGCGTTCGAGGCTCACGGAACGGTTGCCGTCTGTTGTGCGGCATTTCGCGCCGAGAGTCGCGCGCCATCAATCGCTCTCCGCCCGCGCGGCCAAGGCGTGACGCAGGTCGTCGTCGGACACGATGGGGACGGCGCCGTAACTGCCGCCGAGGTAACGGCGCTCGGTGTTCTCGTGCTGACGAGGCTTGAAATCGGTCAGCGGGAACAACGTCGTCGCGCCGTCGCGGTCCTTCTCGACGAACCACACCTCATCGCGGGCGAGCACCTCGCCACCCATCGACGTGCCCAGAAGCGAGGCGTCATGGGTCGTGAAGACGAGCTGCGCGGACTTCGGGTTGGCTTCCTCGTCCTTGAACATGCTCACCAGCTGGGCGGTCAGCCGCGGATGCAGGCTGGCGTCGATCTCATCGACGCAGAGGACTCCGCCCATGGTCAGTGCGTCAAGAGCCGCCACCAGCATGCCGAGCCACGCCAGTGTCCCCGCCGACTGGTCTTCTGCGGACAGGGCCACACCACTCTGCCCGTGAACGAATCTCAGCTCGTATCCACAGGACCAACCCCTACTGAGAAGGAGCTCGCGTACCCGCGCGTTATTCGGCCAACGTACGTAGGGCTCCGATTCGTCGGCGCTCATGAGCTCGTCCAGCCCGGCCGTCATGTGTTCAGCGTCCTTGCCGTGTAGCGCCCGTTCCAGTTGTAGGTCCGTGATGCCGAGATCGGCTGCTCGTAGCATCTCGACCAATCGGTCCCTGTCCGTGCCTTCGGTCCTCAGCAGCCTGCTGGCCTCCGCGGCCGCCGAGGTGGTTCCCGCTGGCTGCGTATGAACCCGCAACCGACGCCGGAACCAGTCGTAGACAGGCTCGACCTCCGTCAGGTCGATCATCGCGCCCGCGCCCAGCGCGCTGGCATTCCCTCGGGTGACCTCGTTCAGGAATCGTTGGCGGCCGCGATAGTCCGACACGGTGAAGCCGAGCCGGATCTCATGGCCGTCGCGCTCGAAGACCACTTGCTTGCGCCCATGTGGGAACCGGTACAGCCATTCGTCGCGAACCACCCGGTCATCGATGGAAATCCCATAGACGTACCGGACCGAGCAGAGCACAAGATCCACGGCGTAGGTCGAGGGCTCCAAGCTGCGCGCCGGATCGAGGAGGAACGGGCTACGCGGGATCGCGCTGCCTGGCTCCCAGGTCCGATAGGAATCGCGGACGATCCGCTGAAGGAAGCCGAGAGCATCCAGAACAGTGGTCTTCCCCCCGGCGTTCGCTCCGAAGATGGCGGCGACCGGCACCACCTCTCGCGGCTTGTCGTAGGCAGGGAGTAGCACCAACTCCTGCTCGTCGCGGATCGACCGGTGATTCGCGACCCGAAAGCTCCTGAGCATGGCTCCTCCGCAGGTTTCAAGCCCTTCTGTGCAAGTAAACCGCACAGAACTCGACTTCTCCTCTCGCAAAGGAGCTCCTAGCGCAGGTCGGCGGGGACGTCGACGTCGGCGGACGAGCCGGTGCCGGTGCAGTCGACGAGGGTGACGAGGTCGGGGTGCGCCCGCATGAACGGGCGGGCGCCGGCGTCACCGGTGGCGAGGGCGGCGACGTCGGCCCACACCGGGCGGGCCAGCAGGACGGGGTTGCCGCGGCGGCCGTCGTAGGTGGCCACCGCGACCGACACGCCGCCCGCCGCCCAGGCGGCGCGCAGCCGCGTGACGGCCTCGACGCCGACCCACGGCTGGTCGACGAGGGCGACGACCACGGCCTCGGCGGGCGCCCAGCTGAGCGCGCGCAGCCCGGCCCGCAGCGACGACCCCATGCCGGTGGCCCAGTCGGGGTTGTGCACGACGACCGCGCCCGGCACGGTCAGCGGCACCGCGCCGGACACGACGGCCACCGGTGCGCAGCCGCCACCGGCGAGCAGCGCGACCGCGCGGTCGACCAGCCGCGACCCCTCGTACTCGACCAGCGCCTTCGGCCCGCCGTACCGGGAGCCCGACCCCGCGGCGAGGACCAGCCCGGCGACGTCAGACGGCATCGGCGGCGAGGTGCTCGCGGTGGATCGGCCCGCTGGTGTCGCTCAGCCGCCGGCCGGAGCCGCCCCAGCGCGCCGCGATGATCTCGGCGGCGATCGACACCGCGGTCTCCTCGGGCGTGCGGGCGCCGAGGTCGAGGCCCAGCGGCGACGCCAGCCGGGCCAGCTCGTCCTCGGCCAGCCCTTCCGCGCGCAGCCGGGCCAGCCGGTCGTCGTGGGTGCGCCGCGACCCCATGACCCCGATGTACGCGGCCGGCGTACGGACCGCGGCGGCCAGCAGCGGCACGTCGAACTTGGGGTCGTGGGTGAGCACGCAGATGACGGTGCGGGCATCGACGGTCGTCGATGCGAGGTAGTCGTGCGGCCACTTGACCACGACCTCGTCGGCGTCGGGGAAGCGCCGCGGCGTCGCGAACACCGGCCGCGCGTCGCACACCGTGACGTGGTAGCCGAGGAACCGGCCGACCCGCACCAGCGCGGCGGCGAAGTCGATGGCGCCGAACACCAGCATGCGCGGCCGCGGCGCGAACGACTGGACGAACACCTGCAGGTCGTCGAGCCGGCGCTCGCCCGAGGCGCCGTAGCGGCGGATGCCCGTCTGGCCCTGGTCGAGCATGCCGCGGGCGTCGTCGGCGACGGCGTCGTCGAGCCGCGCGCTGCCCAGCGACCCGGCGACGCGGTCGGGCCAGACGACGAGGTGGGCGCCGGCCGGACCCGGACCGGCGACGACGGTGGCGACGGCGACCGGCTCGGCGCCGTCGATGCTCGCCGCGACGTCGGCCAGCACCGGGAAGGTCGAGCGATCGACCGCCTCGACGAACACGTCGATGATGCCGCCGCAGGTCAGCCCGACCGCGAACGCGTCGTCGTCGCTGACGCCGTAGCGCTGCAGGACCGGCGGCCGGCCGGCCATGACCTCCTGCGCCAGTTCGTACACGGCGCCCTCGATGCAGCCGCCGGACACGCTCCCGACCGCCTCGCCGGACGCGGTGACGGCCATCGAGGCGCCGGGCTGGCGCGGCGCGGACTGGAACGTGCTGACGACGGTGACCAGCCCGGCCCGCTCGCCGTCGCCGACCGCCGTCACCAACTCACGCATCACTTCCTGCACGGTCACCACCCCTCCGGGCCGGTTCGCGTCCGCCGAGCAGACCGGCCAGCTCCTCCATCGCGCCCAGCGAGTGGCCGGCGACGAGCCGGTCGACGTACGGAAGCGCTGCGCGCATGCCACCCGTACTAGGACTGTATCCTTGATATCCACGGTGCGGGTTGACCCACACGACGCGCCGGGCCAGCCGCGCCAGCCGGGCCATCTGACCGGCCAGCAGCGCCGGGTCGCCGCGCTCCCAGCCGTCGCTGCCGATGACCACGACGGCGCCGCGGGCGGTGCCGCGCTGCCCCCAGCGGTCCAGGAACTCCTTCAGCTCGTCGCCCAGCCGGGTGCCTCCGCTCCAGTCGTCGATGGCCGCCGACGCCGCCGCCAGCGCGGCCGCCGGGTCGCGGCGACGCAGCTCACGGGTCACGCGGGTGAGCCGGGTGCCGACGGTGAACACCTCGGTGCCGGGACGGACGCGGCAGGCGGCGTGGGCGAAGCGCAGCAGCGTCTCGGCGTACGGCGCCATGGACCCGCTGACGTCGACGAGGAACACCAGCCGCCGCTGCCGGCGCCCGTGCCGGTGCCGCCGCAGGTCGACCGGCTCGCCGCCGTGGCGCAGCATGCTGCGCACGGTGCGGCGGGCGTCGACCGGCCCGGACGGCGACGGGCGCAGCCTGCGGGTGGTGCGGTCGGGCGCGGCCGGAACCAGCGTGCTGACGTAGCGGTCGACCTCGGCGCGGTCGGCCGGGCTCAGCGTGGACACGTCGCGGTGCCGCAGCACCTCGACCCGGCTGGCGGTGGCGATACGCTGCCGCTCGTGGTCGGGATCGCCGTCGCGGTCACCGCCGGAACCGGGGTCGTCTGGCAGTGCGATCATGCGGGTGACCGGCGGGACGGTGACGCGACGCGGCGGGCGGTCCGGGCGGCCGCCGAAGTGCGCGGCGAACACGCGGTCGTACCGCTCGACGTCCTCGGGCGACCCGCACAGCGTGACCCGGCCGGCCCAGTACACCGACCGCAGCGAGCCGGCGCCGAGCACGTCCAGCGCCTCGAGCATGGCGTGCACCCGCGTGGGCGGGACGTCGACGCCGGCCGCGGCCAGCCGCCGGGCGAACCCGGCCACCTCGGCGTCGACCTCGATGCTCATGGCCGGCCGGCCAGCTCCGCGACCTCGCCCATGATGCGCTCGGTGTCCTCCTGGTACTTGAGCACCGCGCCCAGCGTGCGGGTGGCGAGGTCGGCCGACAGCTCGGTGGCGCCGAGCGCCGTCAGCGCCGTGACCCAGTCGATCGACTCGGCCAGGCCGGGCGGCTTCAGCAGGCCGGCGGCGCGCAGCCGCTGCACCGCGCGGGCGACGTCGTCGGCCAGCCGCGCGCTGACGTCCGGGAGGTGCCGCCGGATGACCGCGACCTCGCGCTCGAGCGTCGGATGCGCCAGCCAGTGGTAGAGGCAGCGCCGTTTCAGCGCGTCGTGCACCTCGCGGGTGCGGTTGCTGGTGACGACGACGACCGGCGGCCGCTCGGCGCGGACGGTGCCCAGTTCGGGGATGGAGATGGTGAAGTCGGACAGCACCTCGAGCAGGAACGCCTCGAACTCGTCGTCGGCGCGGTCGATCTCGTCGACCAGCAGCACCGACGGCGTCGTCTCGAGCGCCCGCAGCAGCGGCCGGGCCAGCAGGAAGCGGCGGTCGTACAGCTCGTGCTCGAGGCGGTCGACGTCGGTGACGCCGGCCGCCTCGGCGGCGCGCAGGTGCAGCAGCTGACGCGGGAAGTCCCAGTCGTACAGCGCCTGCGCGGCGTCGACGCCCTCGTAGCACTGCAGCCGGATGAGCGGGGCGTCGAGCACCTGGGCCAGCGCCTGCGCGAGCGACGTCTTGCCGACACCGGCCTCGCCCTCGAGGAACAGCGGCCGGCCCATGCGCAGGGCCAGGAACGCGGCCGTCGCCAGCCCGTCGTCGGCCAGATACCCCGCGGCGTCGAGCCGCCCGGCCAGTTCGCCGGGCGTGGTCGCGGCGCTGTCGATGTCCGCCATGACCCCACGCTACGCCGACGCGGCCGCCGCGCGCTGGCGGCCGGATCGGTCAGGAATCGAGAAGCGGCTCCGGCGTGGTCGCTTCTAGCGTGACGAGCATGGACAACGAGACGTCTGACCAGACCCGCAAGAAGGGCTCCCCCGGCCGGTTGTCGCTGTGGTTCCAGCGGCGGATGAACACCAGGACGGTCGGCAAGATCCGCCGGAAGGGCACGGCCCGGATGATGGGCATGGACATGCTGATCCTGCACACCGCGGGGCGCCGGTCCGGGCAGCCGTTCGAGACGCCGGTCGCCTGGTACGACGGCGACGGCGGCCGGCTGGTCGTCGCGTCCGGCGGCGGCAGCGGCGACCCGAACTGGTACCTCAACCTGACGGCGCACCCGGACCGCGCCGCGGTCGAGCTGCCTGGCGAGGAGGCGCACCCGGTCACCCCGCACACGCTGGACGGCGCCGACCGCGACGAGGCGTGGCAGCGCATCGTCGCCGCCAACCCGCGGTTCGCGAAGTACCAGAAGAAGAGCGAGCGCCAGTACCCGGTCGTCCGCCTCACGCCGCGCTGATCGCGTCCACACTGTCGGCGGTGGGTGCCAGACTCGGCGCATGAAATACGTGCTGCTGATCTGTGACGACGAAACCATCTCGCCGAGCATGGCCGAGATGGAGGCCGACCCGGTCCACCAGACGTGGGAGGCCGACCTGCGACGACGCGACGCCGAACGGCTCGGCGTGCGGTTGCGGCCGGTCGCGTCCGCCACCACGGTGCGGGTCCGCAAGGGCGAGACGCTGGTGTCCGACGGACCGTTCGCCGAGACCAAGGACTTCGTCGGCGGCGTGGTGCTCATCGAGTGCGCCGATCTCGACGAGGCCATCGCCATCGCGGCCGGCCATCCCAACGCCCAGTGGGGCGGCGTCGAGATCCGCCCGGTCTGGGAATGACGGCCGACGCCGTCCGCGCCGCCGTCGACGCCGCGTACCGGGAGGAATGGGGCCAGGTCGTCGCCACGCTGATCGGCCTGACCCGCGACTGGGACCTCGCCGAGGACTGCGCGCAGGAGGCGTTCGCGGCCGCGTTGACGGCGTGGCCGCGCGACGGCGTCCCGGACCGGCCGGGCGCCTGGCTGACGACGACGGCGCGGCACCGCGCGACCGACCGGCTGCGCCGCGACGCCGCCGGGCGGGCGAAGCTGCGCCAGCTGGCGGTGCTGGCGCGAGAGCCGGCCGAGTCGTCCGCCGAGGAGATCCCGGACGAGCGGCTGCGGCTGATCTTCACCTGCTGCCATCCGGCGCTGCCGTTCGAGGCCAGGGTCGCGCTGACGCTGCGGACGCTGGCCGGGCTGAGCACGGCCGAGATCGCCCGGGCGTTCCTCACCGCCGAGCCCGCCATGGCGCAGCGCATCGTCCGGGCCAAGCGCAAGATCGCCGAGGCCGGCATCCCGTACCGCGTGCCGCCGGCCGAGCTGCTGCCGGAACGGCTCGCGGCGGTGCTGGCCGTGCTCTACCTGATCTTCAACGAGGGCTACGACGAGCGCGACGGCCGCCGGGCGCTGGCCGCCGAGGCCATCCACCTCGCCCGCGTGCTGGCCCGGCTGCTGCCCGCCGAGCCGGAGCCGTGCGGCCTGCTGGCGCTCATGCTGCTGCACGAGGCCCGCCGGGCGACCCGCGTCGACGACGGCGTCCTCGTGCCGCTGGAGCGCCAGGACCGGTCCCGGTGGGACCACGCGCTGATCGACGAGGGCGTCGCCGTGCTCGACGACGCCATCGCGCTGCGCCGCCGCGGGCCGTACCAGCTGCAGGCCGCCATCGCCGCCTGCCACGCCACCGCGCCGGACGCCGCCGGCACCGACTGGCCGCAGATCGCCGCCCTCTACGCCGAGCTGGCCCGGCTGGCGCCGTCGCCGGTGGTGGAGCTGAACCGGGCGGTGGCGGTGGCGATGGCCGACGGCATCGCGGCCGGGCTCGCGCTCGTGGACGACCTGGCGGCGTCCGGCCGGCTCGACGGCTACCACCTGCTGCCCGCCACCAGGGCCGACCTGCTGCGCCGCGACGGCCGCCGGTCCGAGGCGCGGGCGGCGTACGAGGAGGCGTTGCGGCTGGCGCCGTCCGAGGCCGACCGCCGGTACCTGACCGGCCGGTTGAACGCGCTCTGAGAATTTCTTCGCCACGGATGTCGATCCGCGGCCGGTTCCTTCGTCGGTGGGGCGACCGACTCCCCTGACGAAGGACCGACGATGCTGCACACCACAACGCTCTCACCGGCCGCCACCCGGCCACGGCTGGTGCTGGCGCTCACCTGCGCCGCCACGTCGATGGTGGGCCTGGACACCGCGATCGTGAACGTGGCGCTGCCGTCCATCCAGCGCGACCTCGGCACCGGTTACGCCGCCCTGCAGTGGGTGGTCGTCGCCTACGGCCTGCTGCTCGGCGGATTCCTGCTGCTCGGCGGCCGGCTGGCCGACCGGCTGGGCCGCCGCCGGCTGCTCGTCACCGGACTCGCCGTGTTCGCCGGTGCGTCCCTGGCCGCGGGCGCCGCCCACGCCCCCGGCCTGCTGATCGCGGCCCGCGGCGCGCAGGGGCTCGGCGCCGCGCTGCTCGTGCCCGCGGCCCTCTCGCTGCTGGCGGTCACGTTCCCCGACGGACGCGAGCGGCACCGCGCGCTCGCGGTGGTCGGCGCCGTCGACGGCGCGGCCGGCGCGGCCGGGGTGGTGCTGAGCGGCCTGCTGACCGGCGGCCCCGGCTGGCGCTGGGCGTTCCTGATCAACGTCCCGGCCGGTCTGGTGCTCATCGGGCTGGCCACGGCGTTCCTCGTGGCCGACCGGCCCGAGAAGCGCGCCGGCCGGTTCGACGTCGCCGGCGCGGTCACGGCCACGACCGCCCTGCTGCTGCTCGCCTACACCCTGCACCACGCCACCGGCCACGGCTGGCTGGCCGGGACGACGCTGGCGCTGTTCGCGGCCGCCGCCGCGCTACTCGCGGTCTTCGTGCGCATCGAGCGTCGCAGCGCCGACCCGCTGCTGCCGCTGCCGATGCTGCGCAACCGGTCGCTGGTCGCCGCGAACGTCACCGGCGTCCTGGCCTTCGGCGCGCTGATGGCCTTCATCTTCATCGGCTCGCTGCTGATGCAGCAGGTGCTCGGCTACTCGCCGGTGGCGACGGGGCTGGCCTGGCTGGCCACGACCGTGACCATCGTCGTCGTGGCGATGGCCGGCGGGCGGCTGGTCACCCGGGCCGGCGTGCGGGCGTCGCTGGTCCTCGGCCTGACGCTGCTCGCCGTCGGGGCGGTGTGGCTGGCGCGGGTGCCCGCGGACGCCGGGTACGCGACCGACCTGCTGCCCGCGTTCCTGCTGGCCGGTGTCGGGTTCGGGCTGTGCGGGCCGGCGGTGCAGATCGGTGCGCTGACCGGGGTGTCGCAGCCGGCCGCCGGGCTGGCGTCCGGGCTGGTCGAGACGTCGCGCGAACTGGGCGGCGCGGCCGGCGTCGCCGTCGTGGCGGCGGTGCTGGTGTCCGGGTCCGGGCTGGACGGGTTCCGCGCGGCGTTCGGGTTCGTCGCCGTCCTGGCCGTGCTCGGAGTCGTCGCGGCGGTGGCCGGATTCGGCCGCAAATCCGGTTGCGCGGCGGCGGCCGATGCCTGACGCTCGTCGTCGTGGCCGGCCCCCTGCGTCGCGATCCCGCGTTCCGGTCGTTGTTCGCGGCGCGGACCATCTCCTTCCTCGGCGACTCGCTGAGCCTGGTCGCGCTGATGCTGCACGTGGCCGAGACCGCCGGCCAGGCGCTCGCGGTGGCGCTGCTGCTGCTCGTCGGCGACCTCGCGCCGGCGCTGTTCAGCCCGCTGGCCGGCGCGATAGCGGACCGGTGGGACCGGCGCCGGGTGATGATCGGCTGCGAGCTGGTGCAGGCCGGGCTGCTCGTCGCGATCGCGCTGGCGCTGCCGCCGTTGCCGCTGCTGCTGGTGCTGGCCGGGGCGCGGGCGGTGTCCGGGCAGGTGTTCCTGCCGGCGTCGCGGGCCGCGGTGGCCACGCTGGTGCCGCAGCGCGAGCAGGCCGCCGCCAACTCGGCGCTCGGCCTCGCGACGAACGGTGGCGAGGCGGCCGGGCCGCTGGTCGCGGCGGCGCTGTTCCCGCTGGTCGGGGTGCGCGGCGTCTTGCTGGTGGACGCGGCGACGTTCCTGCTGTCGGCGCTGCTGCTGCTCCGGCTGCCCGCGCTGCCGCCGTCGGGGCCGGCCGGCGGCCGGAACGGGCTGCTCGACGACGCCCGCGCCGGCCTCGGGTACCTCTGGCGGGAACCGGCGCTGCGGATCATCGGCCTCGGCTTCTGCGTCGTCGTCGCGTTCAACGGCATCGACGACGTCGCACTGGTCGTGCTCGCCCGCGACACCTTCGACGCCGGCTCGTCCGCGGCCGCGGTGCTGCTGGCCGCCGTCGGGCTCGGGCTGTTCGCCGGGTACGCGCTGCTGGCGCGCTGGTCGTCGCGGGCGGCGCTGCCGTGGCTGCTGGTCGCCGGGTTCGCCGTCAGCAGCGTCGGCAACCTGCTCACCGGGCTGGCGTGGGCGGTGGGGATGGCGTTCGCGTTGCAGGCGGTGCGCGGCCTCGGCATCGCCGCCATGGACGTCGCCACGAACACGCTGCTGCCGCGGCTGGCGCCGGACGCGCTGCTCGGGCGGGTGTTCGGCAACCTCTACGGGGCGATCGGGCTGGCCGCCGGCCTGTCCTACGTGGGCGGCGGCCTGCTGCTGGACGCGACCTCGGCGCCGGTGACGTTCATCGTGGCGGGCGTGGGCGGCACCCTCGCCACCGTCGCCGTGGCCGTCGCGCTCCCCCGTGCGTTGCGCCGCCGTCAGCCCTGAGCCAGCAGCCCGGCCAGCCGCTCGTACTGCTCGACGATGCCCATGGCCATGCCCGTGGAGACGGCGAAGTCGAGCACGTCCGGCGACGGGAACGTGGTCAGCCAGTGCACCCGGGTGCCGCCGTCGACCTCCTCGAACGTGATGGTCTCGACGGCGGGCGGGCCGGGCGGCCCCTGCTCCGGCGCCGTCGTGCGGACCAGCCGCTTCGGCGGGTCGACCTCGAGGTACTCGCCCAGGAAGGCGACCTCGCCGTTGATCCACTTCCAGCGGCCGCCGGGGCGCAGGTCCAGCTCGACCACCTCGGTGGTGGTGCCGTGCGGGCCGATCCAGCGGGCCAGGTGCTCCGCCGTCGTCATGGCGGTCCACACCAGCTCCCGCGGCGCGGCGAACACCCGCTCGATGAGCAGGTCCGATCCCTCGGCGACGACGGTGGTGGCCGCGTCGCCCAGCTCGCGTCGGGTCATGGCCGTTCTCCCTTCTGCAGGTCCGTGAGGTAGTGGTCCAGCCGGTCGAAGCTGTCGCCCAGGAACGCGCGGTACTGCTCCATCCAGGTGACGACGTCGCGCAGCGGTTCCGGGCGCAGCCGGCACGAGCGCCACTGCGCCCGCCGGGTCTGCTCGATCAGCCCGGCCTTCTGCAGCACCTTCACGTGCTTCGAGATGGCCGGCAGCGAGACGTCGAACGGCTCGGCCAGCTCGCCGACGGTGGCCTCGCCACGGGTCAGCCGGGCCAGGATGGCGCGTCGCGTCGGGTCGGCCAGCGCGGTGAACGTCGCCGTGAGCGACTCGGTCTCGACCGTCATTTTCCCCTCCCGTTAATTAACTACACAGGAAAGTATGAAATCCGCCAAGAAAAGTCAAGCGATCGTGTGAACCACCCGCCACCCTGGCGCGTCTTACGTGCACGGGCCGGATCGGCGGCGGGTAGGCGATCCATGCGGGGTCCGTGACCGTGACGATGCTCCCGACGTTGGGCGGCTGCGGGCTCAGCGATCGTTGGCAGCTCACTGTGACCGACCTGTGCGGCGCCGGTCACCACGGTCACACCGCCGCCGATCCGTCCCTACCAGGCCCGGACGCACGAGAAGGCCGCTCCGCCAGTTGGGGGGCAAGAGGCGGAGCGGCCCCCGTTGCATCCATGGTAGCCGAGCGTGACCGTCTTGTCGCACTACGTAACGGTCCGTCCGCTGACCTGCGTCGATACGAGACCCGTTTCGGCGAGAAACTCCCCCGCGCCGTGCAACCGGCGGGCACGCTGAGGAGTGATTGATGGTGAGAGCCGATACCCGGTCGCACCGTCCGGGACGGCAGTCAGGAGGTCCATCATGATCATCCGGCAACGGCTCCGGCGGGCGGCGATCGCGCTCGCGACGGCCACGATCGTTCCGCTCGGCCTGCTCGCGACCAGCACGGCGGCCGACGCCGCCACGACGACCTACAAGGGCCGCGTCACCGAGGGCGTCAACGTGCGCAGCGCCCCGACGTCCTCGTCGGCCAAGGTGGGGTCGTACGCGAAGGGCGCGACCATCACCATCCAGTGCAAGGTGTACGGCCCGGCGGTCAGCGGCAACAGCCTCTGGTACAAGCTGGCGAACGGCCGCTGGGTGAGCGCCCGCTACGTCGCCAACGTCGGCGCCGCGCCACGCTTCTGCGGCGACGGCCACGAGTACACCGGCCGGGTGTCGTCGTCGACGGCGCTGGCGGTGCGCAGCGGGCCCTCGACGGCCAACGCGAAGGTCAGCTCCATCCCGCGCGGCGCGCGCATGTCCATCGTCTGCAAGGTCGACGCGCAGAGCGTCGACGGCAACCGGCGCTGGTACCAGCTGACCGGTGACGGCGGCGGCCAGTGGGTGTCCGCCCGCTACGTGACGAACGTGGGTGCGGCCCCGCCGTACTGCTGAGCCCTCCCAGGGAAGACGACGGCGCCGCCCTCACGACAACCGGGGCGGCGCCGTCGCCGTCCGCGGCTTCACCCCGAGCAGCGTGAACGCCAGCGCGCCGGCCGCGGTGATCGCCAGCAGCGTCAGCCCGACGCCGTAGCCGTCCAGCAGCACCCCGTACGTCGCGCCCATGACCAGCGGCGGGAAGAACCCGCCGAGCCCGCCGGCCGCGCCGACCACACCCGTCACGGTGCCGACCTTCTCCGGCGGGGCCAGCTTCGCCACCCACGCGAACACGCCGCCGGTGCCGAGGCCGAGGAAGAACGCGAGCAGGACGAACGCGACGCCGGCCGGCACCTCGATCGGCGGCTGGAACGCGACGACGATCGCCAGCACGGCGGTCCCGGCCAGCGAGATCGCGACGACCGTCCGCGGCCCGATGCGGTCGGACAGCACACCGCCGATGGGCCGGGCGACGACGGCGGCCAGCGCGAAGCCCGCGGTGCGGGTGCCGGCCGCCGTCAGGTCGAAGTCGTAGATGTCCTTGAGGTACGTCGGCAGGTAGGTGGAGAACGCGACGAACCCGCCGAACGCCACGGCGTACAGGAACGACATCTGCCACGTCACCGGCAGCCGGCCGGCCGCGCGCAGCTTCGGCAGCACCGGCGCGGTGTTCGGCGCCCACGCCGGCGAGTCGCGCATGAGCATCCAGCAGATCGCCGCCGTCGCCACCAGCGCCACCGCGACGATGACGTGCGTCGCCACGTAGCCGAACCAGTCGACGAACCGCGGCGTGAAGAACGCCGACAGCGCCGTGCCGCCCATCCCGGCGCCGAACACGCCGGTCGCGAAGCCGCGCCGGGACTTCTCGTACCAGGCGTTGACGAACGGGATGCCGACGGCGAACGTCGTCCCCGCGATGCCGAGGAAGAACCCGAACAGCAACAGCAGGCCGTACGACTCCGCCTCGCCGGCCACCGCGACGAGCACCACGAACGGCGCCGACAGCACCATCAGGACGGGGAACATCAGCCGGCCGCCGAGGCGGTCGGTGAGCGCGCCGGCGAGGATCCGGCCGACCGAGCCGACCAGCACCGGCGTCGCCACCAGCAGCGACTTCTCCCCCGAGGACAGCCCGAGGTCGCCGGTGTAGCGCACGCCGAGCGGCGCGACCATGTTCCAGGCCCAGAAGCTGACCGCGAACGCGACGGTCGCCAGCACCAGGTTGCGGGTCTGGCCGGCGCGCAGCTCACCCGGTTCGGTCATCGTTCCTCCTTCAGCGGTCCCGGTCGCGGCTGCCGACGGTGTCCCAGCCGCGGCGGCGCGGCGCCGCGTCGCGGCTGCGGTAGACGATGTAGGGGCGGAACAGGTAGTGCACCGGCGCGGTGAACGCGTGCACCAGCCGGGTGAACGGCCAGATCGCGAACAGCAGCATGCCGACCAGCGTGTGGAGGTGGAACTGCACGGGCGCCGCGGCCATCGAGTCGATGTCGGGCTGCAGCACGAACAGCGACCGGAACCACGGCGACACCGACTCGCGGTAGTTGTGCGCCTCGTGCCCGGCGCCCACGCTGACCAGCGTCGTCCACAGCCCCAGCGCGATGGCGCCGACCAGGACGACGTACATCGCCTTGTCGTTGCGGGTGGTGGCCATGAACACCGGCCCGGTGCGGCGGCGCCGGTAGATCAGGATCGCGATGCCGGCCAGCGTGCAGGCCCCGGCGAGACCGCCGAACAGCAGCGCGTTGACGTGGTAGACCCCCTCGCTGACGCCCACGGCCTCGGTCCACGACTCCGGGATCACCAGTCCGCCGATGTGCCCGATGATCACGACGAGGATGCCGAAGTGGAACAGCGGCGACCCGATGCGCAACAGCCGCGACTCGTAGAGCTGCGACGACCGCGTCGTCCAGCCGAACTTGTCGTACCGGTAGCGCCAGATCGACCCGGCCACCAGCACCACGACCATGAGGTACGGCAGCACGCCCCACAGCACGGTGTTCACGGCCGGCTCCCGTACGGCAGCAGTTCCAGCCCGACGGTCTCGACGGGCGGCGGCCCGGCCTGGGCGTGGACGGCGGCACGGTCCGGCGGCGACTCCCCCGGCAGCGTGGCGCAGACCGCGGCGACCCCGCCGGCGTACGGCGTGCCGAGGTCGAGCAGCGCGAACTTCAGCAGTTCCAGCGACGCGCGGTACTCCTGCAGCAGCGCGACGCCGGCGGCGGGGTCGGCGACCGCGGCGAACTCGAGCACCGTCGGCAGGTGGTCGGGCAGCTCGCCGCGCAGGTCGACGAGGAAGCCGCTGGCCCGGTAGGCGGCCTTGAACCGGGCCAGCACCTCGCCGCGCCGCCGAGTGTCGCCGTCGGTCCAGTACGACAGGTGCAGCGCCCGCTCGCGGCTGAGGTCGAACACGTCGACGTAGTCGCGCTGCAGGTCCGCGAGCGGCCGTCCGGCCAGGTGGCCGACCAGCCCGGACAGCTGGGTGACGGCGTCGGACGGCGGCTGCTCGGCCAGGGCCGCGCCCAGCTGCGGCAGCCGTTCGGCCAGCGCGGCGCCGGGGTAGTCGAGGCACCACGACGCGACCTGGTGGACGACGCGGTGGCCGGCGGCGGGACCGCGGCGGCGGATCACGGCGCGCCGTCCTTCTTCGGCGGGAACAGGCCCTCCGGCGTGCCGCTGCCGTCCCAGTTCAGCAGGTTGACGCGGCCGCTGAGGTCGCCGCCCGGCGGGTTGTCGCTGGTCTGCCGCTGTTTCAGCGCCTGGAACGTCTCGACGGCGACCGGCACCGGCCGGCCGCTGGCCTCGCCGAACGGTCCGGACTCGTACATGCCGGGCCCGTCGTCGACGTCCAGCGAGCAGCCGATCTCTTCGAGGTCGTGCGCCTGCTCGGCGTGCGCCGTCGGGATGACGTAGCGCTCGTCGTACTTGGCGATCGCCATCAGCCGGTACATCGCGTACA
The DNA here is from genome assembly GCF_900106035.1 of Jiangella alba. Classification (GTDB taxonomy): domain Bacteria; phylum Actinomycetota; class Actinomycetes; order Jiangellales; family Jiangellaceae; genus Jiangella; species Jiangella alba. The sequence goes on along the minus strand of NZ_FNUC01000003.1, from coordinate 2,231,046 downwards.
GCGACTCCTCCGTCATGCCGACCGACGCCGGGATGGACGGGTCGCCGTCGCGGCCGAGCGTGACGTCGCGCATGTAGGCGCGCATGGCGGCGAGCTTGCGCAGCACCTGCGTCACCGTCGACGTCCTCCCCGCGGTGAACAGCTCGGCCAGGTACTCGACCGGGATGCGCAGCGCGTCGATGGCGCCGAACAGCGTCGCGCGGTCCTCGGCGTCGTGCCCCTGCTCGGCCAGCAGGTCGACCACCGGCGACAGCGGCGGCACGTACCAGACCATCGGCATCGTGCGGTACTCAGGATGCAGCGGCAGCGCGACGCGGTACGTCTTGGCCAGCGCGTACACCGGCGAGCGGCGGGCCGCGTCGATCCAGTCGTCCGGCACGCCGCCCGCTCGCGCCGCCGCCACCACGTCGGGGTCCGACGGGTCCAGCATGAGGTCCAACTGCGCCTCGTAGAGGTCCTGCGGGTCCGGCGTCGACGCGGCCTGCGTCACCCTGTCGGCGTCGTACAGGAACAGGCCGAGGTAGCGCAGCCGCCCCACGCAGGTCTCCGCGCACACCGTCGGCAACCCCACCTCGACCCGCGGGTAGCAGAACGTGCACTTCTCCGCCTTGCCGGAGCGGTGGTTGAAGTAGATCTTCTTGTACGGGCAGCCGGTGACGCACTGCCGCCAGCCGCGGCAGCGGTCCTGGTCGACCAGCACGATGCCGTCCTCGCTGCGCTTGTAGATGGCGCCGGACGGGCACGACGCCATGCACGACGGGTTCAGGCAGTGCTCGCAGATGCGCGGCAGGTAGAACATGAACGTCCGCTCGAACTCGAACCGGATCTTGTCCTCCGACTCGCGCCGCACCTTCTCGACCACCGGGTCGAGATGGCCCAGCTCGCTGGTGCCGCCGAGGTTGTCGTCCCAGTTCGCCGACCACGTGACCTTGGTGTCCTCGCCGGTGATCAGCGACTTCGGCCGCGCCACCGGGAAGTCGTCGCCCAGCGGCGCCTCGGTGAGCATCTTGTAGTCGTAGGTCCACGGCTCGTAGTAGTCGGCCAGCTCCGGCTGCACGGGGCTGGCGAAGATGCCGAGCAGCCGCTTCAGCCGTCCGCCGGTGCGCAGCTCGAGGTTGCCGCGCTTGTTCAGCGTCCAGCCGCCCTGCCAGCGCTCCTGGTCCTCGTACCGGCGCGGATAGCCCTGGCCGGGGCGGGTCTCGACGTTGTTGAACCAGACGTACTCGGTGCCGGCGCGGTTCGTCCACGCCTGCTTGCACGTGACCGAGCAGGTGTGGCACCCGATGCACTTGTCGAGGTTCATCACCATCGCCAGCTGCGCCATGACCCGCATCAGTACGTCACCTCCTGGGACCGCTTGCGGATGGTCGAGACCAGGTCGCGCTGGTTGCCCGTCGGGCCGAGGTAGTTGAACGTGTACGAGAGCTGCGCGTACCCGCCGATCAGGTGCGTCGGCTTCACCAGCAGCCGCGTCACCGAGTTGTGGATGCCGCCGCGCCGGCCGGTCGCCTCCGACTTCGGGACGTCGATGGTGCGCTCCTGCGCGTGGTGCACGTAGACGACCCCCTGGGGCATCCGGTGCGACACGATCGCGCGGCCGACGAACACGCCGTTCGCGTTGACGCACTCGACCCACTCGTTGTCCTTCACGTCGATGGCCGCGGCGTCCTGTGGGCTCATCCACACGACCGGGCCGCCGCGCGACAGCGACAGCATGAGCAGGTTGTCCTGGTACTCGGAGTGGATCGACCACTTCGAGTGCGGCGTCAGGTAGCGGACAGTGGTCTGGCTGGCGCCGTCGGGCCCCAGCCGGGGCTCGCCGAACAGCCGGTGGAAGTCCAGCGGCGGCCGGTAGATCGGCAGCGCCTCGCCGTACTCCAGCATCCAGTCGTGGTCGAGGTAGAAGTGCATGCGGCCGGTGAGCGTGTGGAACGGCTTCAGCCGCTCGATGTTGACGGTGAACGGCGCGTACCGCCGGCCGCCGGTCTCGGAGCCGGACCACTCCGGCGACGTGATGACGGGGACCGGGGCGGTCTGGGTGTCGGCGAAGGTGATCCTGCGTTCCTCCGAGCCTTCGGCGAGGTCGGCCAGCCGCTTGCCGACGCGTTCCTCCAGCGTGCGGAAGCCCTGCACGGCCAGCTCGCCGTTCGTCGTCCCGGAGAAGGCGAGGATCGCCTCGGCCAGCTTCTCGTCGGTGTCGATGGCCGGACGGCCGTCGGCGGCGCCGCCCAGCATGACGCCGTTGGCCTTGGCCAGCCGTTGCGTCTGTTCCTCGAGCCGGAAGGTGACGTTCTTGACGGTGAAGCCGAGGGTGTCGGCCAGCGGGCCGACCGCGGCCAGCTTGTCGGCGATGGCGGTGTAGTCGCGCTCGACGACGGTGAACACCGGTCGGCTGCCCTCGGCCCGGCCGCCCGGGAACTTCGCCTCACCCGGGGTGTCGTGCTGCAGCGGGACGCTGACGAGGTCGCGGCGCGTGCCCAGGTGCGTCTTCGCCATGGCGGACAGCTTGCGGGCCAGCAGGTGGAACGCGTCGAAGTCGGTCTTCGCCTCCCACGGCGGGTCGATGGCCGGCGTGAACGCGTGCACGAACGGGTGCATGTCCGTCGACGAGAGGTCGTGCTTCTCGTACCACGTGGCCGCCGGCAGCACGATGTCGGACAGCAGCGTCGTCGACGTCATGCGGAAGTCGGCCGAGACCAGCAGGTCGAGCTTGCCCTCGGGGGCCTCGTCGTGCCACGTCACGTCCCGCGGCCGCGGCGCCGCCGGGTTCTCCGTCCCCATGACGTTGGAGTGGGTGCCGAGCAGGTGCTTGAGGAAGTACTCGTTGCCCTTCGCCGACGACCCCATGAGGTTCGAGCGCCACAGCACCAGCGTCCGCGGCCAGTTCCGCGGCGCGTCGACGTCGGCGATGGCGGGCTTCAGCGTGCCGTCGTCGAGTGCCTTGGTGACGTACTCGGCGGCGTCCTTCGCCGCTCCGTTCTCGACCGCCGCCGCGGCGTCGTCCGCGACCTGCAGCGGGTTCGTCTCGAACTGCGGGTAGAACGGCATCCAGCCGAGCTTCGCGGACTCGGCGATGGCGTCGGCGGTGTGCTTCTCCTCGGTGCCGGTGCTCAGCGGCGACGCCAGCGACGCCGTCGAGTAGCCGTCGTTGCGCCACTGGCCGGTGTGCATGTACCAGTACGCCGTCCCGATCATGGTGCGCGGCGGTCGGGACCAGTCCAGCGCGTTGGCCAGCGAGATCCAGCCCGTGATGGGGCGGCACTTCTCCTGGCCGACGTAGTGCGCCCAGCCGCCGCCGTTGCGGCCCATGCAGCCGGTCAGGATGAGCAGCGACAGGATGGCCCGGTACGTCGCGTCGCCGTGGAACCACTGGCAGACGCCGGCGCCGAGGATGATCATCGAGCGGCCGCCGGACTCCTCGGCGTTGGCGGCGAACTCGCGGGCGATGCGGATGCACTGCTCCGCCGGCACGCTGGTGATCTCGGCCTGCCAGGCCGGGGTGTACGGCGTGCTCGCGTCGTCGTAGCCGGTGGGCCACTCCCCCGGGAGCTCCGGCCGCCGCACGCCGTACTGGGCGAGCATGAGGTCGAGCACCGTCGTCACCAGGTGCCCGCCGACGCGGCGGGCCGGCACGCCGCGCCGCAGCACGTCGCCGGAGCCGTCGGGATTCGTGAAGGCCGGGAGGAGGACCTCGACGGCCGTCGCTTCGTCGCCGGCCATGCTGAGCGCCGGGGTGACGCCGTCGAGGTCGAGGTTCCAGCGGCCCTTGCCGGACTCCGCGTACCGGAACCCGATGGAGCCGTTCGGGACCCGCGGCTCGCCGGTGCCCTCGTCCAGCACCACCGTCTTCCACTGGTCCTCTGCCGCCTCGTGCCCGAGGTCGGCCGCGGTGAGGAACTTGCCGGGGGTCAGGCCGCCCCGCTCGTGCGGCTCGAGCCGGATGAGCATCGGCAGGTCGGTGTAGCTGCGGACGTAGTCGGCGAAGAACGGAGTCTGATCGTCGACGAAGTGCTCTTTCAGCACCACGTGGCCCATCGCCATCGCCAGCGCGGCGTCGGTGCCCGCCTGGGCCGGCATCCACTCGTCGGCGAACTTGGTGTTGTCGGCGTAGTCGGGGCTGACCGTGACGACCTTCGTGCCGCGGTAGCGGACCTCCGCCATCCAGTGGGCGTCGGGCGTGCGCGTGACGGGGACGTTCGAGCCCCACATCATCAGATACGTCGCGTCCCACCAGTCCCCCGACTCCGGCACGTCCGTCTGATCGCCGAAGACCTGCGGGCTGGCCACCGGGAGGTCGGCGTACCAGTCGTAGAACGACGTCATGACGCCGCCGATGAGCTGCACGAACCGCGTCCCGATGGCGTGCGAGACCATGGACATGGCCGGGATGGGCGAGAAGCCGGCGCAGCGGTCCGGCCCGTACTCCTTGATCGTGTGCACGTGCGCCGCGGCGGCGATCTCGATGGCCTCGTCCCAGCTGGCTCTCACGAGCCCGCCCTTGCCCCGCGCCCGCTGGTAGCTGCGCCGCTTCTCGTCGTCGCCCGTGATGTCGGCCCACGCCAGGACGGGGTCGCCGAGGCGCTGCTTCGCCTCGCGGTACAGGTCCAGGAGCACACCGCGCACGTACGGGTACCGCACCCGCGTCGGCGAGTAGGTGTACCAGCTGAAGGCCGCGCCCCGCGGGCAGCCTCTCGGTTCGTACTCGGGCCGGTCCGGCCCCACCGACGGATAATCCGTCTGCTGCGTCTCCCAGGTGATGATGCCGTCCTTGACGTACACCTTCCACGAGCACGACCCCGTGCAGTTCACCCCGTGGGTCGACCGGACCACCTTGTCGTGGCTCCACCGGTCCCGATAGAACACGTCGCCCTGCCGGCCCCCGTCCCGGAACACCACCCGCCCGTCGCCGGACTCGTCCCAGCGGGTGAAGAACCTCCCGGCCTTCAACAGGGCCGCCGAGGCCGGCCCGTCCACCCCTCGTTCGCGCGCCGGTCCGGCCATCCGCCCCTCGATTCCTCGTGGTCGGCAGCCCCGCCTCTCCCCTGCGCGGGGCGTTGGGTTCGAGCATAGACATGATCACGTGGCCGGGCGGCCCATCCCGCCCAACTCCCTCGGCGCGTCGTACGGTCCCTGGTTGGACAGAGGACCCCGCGAGTTTGGTATGGTTACGCAGCCGCTGGCGCTGCACGAGGGCGCCGCAAAGTCCGGGTGGCGGAATAGGCAGACGCGCTAGCTTGAGGTGCTAGTCCCCGTCAAGGGGGTGGGGGTTCAAGTCCCCCCTCGGACACTCTTCTGGATCTCATTCCAAGACATCAGCTCCGCCCGGAGCTGATGTGCCAGGGGCTCGTAGGTCAGGTCCAGACCCAGCCCCTCATAAGGTCTCTGCAGGACGGCGGTGTCAACCGAAACCCGACACGGCAGGTGTCGTGCGGCCAGGACGACGTTGAGTGGCCGCGCGTGCACGATGCGATCCTCGCCGCCGAGATCCTCGTCGTCGCGAGCCCGACGTGCGTGGGCCGCCCTGCGACCAACCTCGTCGCCGTCGCCCGGGCACTGGCCGAATCCCCGCTGCCCGCGCCGTCCTGACCCGGACTATCCCTGACGCGGGACGACGCCGCGCCAGGCGCCGGAGGCCAGGCCGCGCGCCTCGATGAGCTCCCGTTTTGCCCCGGATGCGTGGGATCGGAGCCGCTGGGGTACGCGTCCCGCGTGCCGGTAGGGCATGCGGCCGGCGGCCGACGGACGGCTCGCCGACCCGGCCCGGAAGGATGTGAGCCGGATGGACATCACGCAATCGTGGGACGACGCCCTCAACGCCGTGATCACGTTCCTGCCCAAGTTCGCCGCGTTCCTGGTGATCCTGTTCATCGGCTGGCTCGTGGCGAAGGCGCTGCGCAAGCTGGTCGACGTGGTGCTCGAGCGGGTCGGCTTCGACCGCGCCGTCGAGCGCGGCGGGGTCCGGCGGGCGTTGGCGCAGTCGAAGTACGACGCCAGCGGCCTGATCGCGACCTTGGTCTACTACGCGGTGCTGCTGCTCGCGTTGCAGATGGCGTTCGGCGTCTTCGGTCCCAACCCGGTGAGCGACCTGCTGTCCGACATCGTGGCCTGGCTGCCGCAGGCGATCGTCGCGGTCGTCATCGTCGTGGTGGCGACGGCTATCGCCAGCGCGCTCGGCGACCTCGTCGGCAGTGCGCTGAGCGGGCTGAGCTACGGCCGCATGGTCGCTCGGATCGTGCAGGTCTTCGTCATCGCCCTCGGGGTGATCGCCGCGCTGAACCAGATTGGCGTCGCCACGACCGTGACGACCCCGGTGCTGATCGCGGTGCTCGCCACGGTCGCCGGCGTGATCGTCGTCGGTGTCGGCGGTGGGATGCTGCGGCCGATGGAGCAGCGCTGGGAGCGCTGGCTGAGCCGGGCCGAGCGGGAGATCCCGGAGGCGCGGACGCGCACCGAGGCCTACCAGCGCGGCCGCGAGGACGCGTTGCGGGCGCAGGAGGCGCCGGCCGGCGTACCGCCGTCGGAGATGCCGCCGAGCGGGACGCCGTCGACGACGAGCGCGCCGCCGGCCGGCACCGGCCGGCACACGGGCACGGGGCCGGACGCCTCCACGCCGTACCCGGGTTCGTCGCCGCGGGACTACCCGTAGGAGCGGCGGTGGCGCCGCTCAGGAGAGCGCGGCGTCGCCGTCCGCGATGCTGGCCATGGCCCCACCGGCCATGGCCAGCAGGCACACGCCGGCCAGGCGCAGCGACACCCAGTCGTCGGCGCCGGGGCGCCAGCCGCCCTCCCGTGCGACGTCCTCGACGCCGCGCGCGTAGTCGGCGAGGGCGATCGGGCCAAGGCCGTGGCCGTCCAGGACGAGGATGTCGCGGACCGCGGCGGCGTGCTGGTCGATCTCGGCGAGCCGGCCCGGCGTCCATCGGGGTGCTGCGTCCACGCCGATCAGTGCGGAGAGCAACACGAGCTCCCGCTGGGCGATACTGCGTCTGCGGCGGGCTGCCAACCAGTTCATGTCAGCCCAGGGTACGAAAGCCGGTCCGTATCCAAGCGTCCGGGGATCGGTCAGCCGCGGCCAGAGCCGATGGGCTGTGCGTGCCGCCTCCGCCGCGTCGGTGCCGTAGCTCTCCGGCCTGGTGTAGAGGCATGCGTGCTCGACACTGTCGCCGCGGCCTGGGCGAATGATGGCCGGGTGGATGCGAGTGGTCGGGCAGGTGACGGCGGTGGCGATCCGGCCTCCTGCGCCCGGACAGCCTGCCGGATCAGCTGTCGCAGCTCCAGTCCTCACTGGCGAGGAAGTACCCGAACGTCATGATGCCATCTCCTCCCCGGATCGCTGGTCAGCTGCGTGGTTCCGGGTCGATCGCGGCCTCGTCGCCCTTCGCGGGGCCGGCCGGACCGGCGCCGACGTGCTCGTGGATGGTGTCGATCTTCCGCTCGATCCGCTCCAGGTCCTCGGCGTCGGCTTGGAACAGCAGGTGTTTCGCGGCCAGCAGCAGGACGGCTTGGAAGTCCAGCTGCAGCCACTCGCTCTGCCAGTTCTCGAACGTCGACGGCCCCTTGGTCAGTCGGGCGTGACCTCGTCGCGCAGCTCGTCCTTCGTCATGCCGGACGTGCGCTCCACGCCGAGGTTGCGGGCCTGCTGGGCGAGGTCCGCCCGGGTGGCCTCGCCCGGCCGGTCACCGAGGTGCTCAGCCCGGGCCGCGAGGAACGCCTCGCCCAGCTCGGCCCGGCGCTCGTCGCTGAGCCGCTGCCGCATGCCCGGCAGGACGGTGCTCTCCTCCTCCTCGACGTGGTGACCGACGGAGTCGACCAGCTCGCGCAGCACCGACTCGTACCGCGGGTCGTGCGCATCCATCGCGGCCAGCCGCTCGAGGATCGCCTCGGCCTCGGCGTGCTCCTCCTGGCTGTGCGCCACCTCGTCGGTCTCGCCGGCCTCGTCCCGCGCGACGGGGTACACCTCGGCCTCCTCGGCCCGGCTGTGCGCGACCAGCAGCGCCGTCACCTCCGTCACCGCCAGGTCGCGCTGCCCGGGATCGGCGCGCAGCAGCTCGAAGAGCCGCTCGATCTCCCGGTGGTCCTTCTCGATCAGGTCCACCACGTCACGGCTCTCGCTCATCATCCCCACCCTCTCCTCGGCGTCGGCTGGGCAGGCCCGTACCCGGCGCGGACGGCCGCATGCGCGGTTCCGATGCCGGGTACGGGCGTCACAGGATCGAACACCGGAGGTCGTCATGCCCAGCAAGTCGGCGAACGTCAAGAACGAGAAACAGTACGAAGCCCTCAAGGACAAGGGGATGTCGAAGGAACGAGCCGCGCGCATCGCCAACTCCCCCGGCGCGTCGAAGCGCGGCGGCAAGCAGAGCGGCTCCGGCGGCGACAGCTCGCAGGGCGGCACCACCGCGCAGAAGAAGAAGGCCGGGCGCAAGGGCGGCAAGGCCGCCCGGAAGAAGAGCTGAGCTCGATGGCGGCCAGCACCTTCTCGCAGTGGACGCTCGACGTCCGGGACGTGGACCTGATGTCGCGGTTCTGGTCCGCAGCGCTGGGCTACCGGATCGACCGCGACGACGAAGGCGACGGCGCCCATCTGTGGCCGCCCGACGACGCGCCGGCAGGTGCGCTCTCGGTCTGGCTGCAGCCCAGCGCCGGGCCGAAGCACGGGAAGAACCGCAACCACCCGGACCTCGTCGCCGCGGCCGGAACGGCACACGCGGAGGTCGAGCGACTGCTCAGTCTCGGCGCCACCCGCGCCGACGTCGGGCAGACCGGCCGCGAGGGGTTCACCGTGCTGGCCGACCCGGAGGGCAACGAGTTCTGCGTCCTGCACCACCGGTCGCCCTGACCGAGCAACTCAAGTCGCCCAGCAAGGTGCCGAGCGGGGCCGAGGTCCAGGTCGAGGTCGCGGATGCGGAGCCCGTACCGCGCCCGCGCAGCTCTGTCATGGCGTGCAGCCGCAGCAGGGCCTGGGCGCTCCTCGGCCCTGATCGACCGGATCGCTCCGGACCTTTCGGTCGGTCAGTCCGCTGGCCCTCGGCCGGCGTCGAACCGCTCCTCGTAGCGCCGTCGTGCCTCGGCGAGCGCACGCGGACCGACCCGCGCGATCGGGACGAGATCGGTGACGAGTGGCTCGTGGTCGGGTCCTTCGCCGACGACCCGGCCGGTGAGCAGCCACGGGTAGCGGTCGTCCTGACCCAGTTCGTCGTACTTGCACAGCCGCCGCGCCACCCAGTCGGCCGCCGGCCGCGACCACCACCATTCCGGATCCAGCGTCGTGACCGACCAGCCCGGCAGGCTGAGGCCGGCCTCGTAGTCGCGGCTCGGGCCGTCGCGCCGGTCGGCGTCCGGCCCGTTCGAGTACCGCACGAGCAGTCCGGGATGGTCGCGGACGGCACGCAGGACGTCGTCGAGCGAGTCGAGGACCGGCAGGGTGCCGGGGGTCATCCGTCGACGGCGACCAGCACACCGCTGCGCGGCCGGGCTGGGACACGGGCGAGGTCGACGCTCAGGTCCTGTTCCGGGAGCTCGAGGTGTGACAGCGCCAGCCGGCGCACGGCCTCCTCGAGCAGGACGAGGGTGACGTCCTCGCCCGGGCAGCGGTGCCCGGTCCGGTAGGCGCCGCCGCCCTGCGGGACGAGGGTGCCGGGTACGGGCGGGGCTCCGCGAAAGCGGCTGGGGTCGAATCGGTCCGGGTCGGTCCAGTGCGCCGGGTCGTGGTCGGTGCCGTAGACGTCGAGGACGACGTAGCCGCCCGCCGGAACGTCGATGCCGAGCACGTCCTGGCCGGCGCGGGCACGGGCGGCGAGAATCGGTACGAACGGGTACCGGCGGCGGACCTCCTGCGCGAACGCGCCGAGCGCGGCGTCGTCACCGGCGGCGATCCGGTCCCGCCAGTACGGCTGATGCGCCAGCGCGACCGCCGCGAACGCGACGAACCATGCCACGGCGACGGCCGGCCGCACGATGTTGAGGAGGGCGACGCCGGCCTGCTGTGGTGTCAGCAGGCGGCCGTCCGCCTCCCGGGCTTGCGCCATGACGTCCACCGCCGTTCCCGGCTGAACCTGGAGCCGGCCGCCCCGGGCCGCGCGGATCAGTGCGGCGGCCCAGCGGTCCAGGCGACGCCGCGCGGTTCTGGCCCGCACGTACTCAGGACCGACGACGGCGAAACCGTCGAGTACCGCTGTGAGCTGGCGCGCGCGCCGCGCCACGTCGGACGGCTCCGCTGGTATGCCGGCCCACGGGAGCATCGTCGCGGTGAGCACATAGGCCGCCTGGTCGAACAGCACGAACGGACGGTCGGGTTCCCAGGTGCGGGCGGCCTGTTCCCATTGTTGCCGGCTGCGCGAGCGCAGCGCGTCCGCGGTCGCTGGGGTGAGCAGCTCCAAGTACCTGGCCTTGTAGCGGTGGTGCCGGGCGTCGTCCAGGCCGTGGACCGAGCCCCGCCCGAAGATCACGTCACCGATCACCGACGGAATGGCGCCCTGACGCCGCAGCCGCGGATCGTAGAACCCACGTACCCGGCTCGGACCCCGGCATGCCACGCACCGATGCGTCGCCGTTTCAGCAGCACCACGCACAGTCCGGCACCATGCCCGGCCCAGGCGGTGCAGCGCCCGCACGGAGAGGATTTCGGTCACCGGGATGCGACGTCGCCGCCCGGGTACGGAGCCGGACATGAGCCATCCTGACGAGGACCAAGGCGGCTACGAGGACCCGGCGCAACGGCCGGCGCCGCAGGAGGGCCCCACGGCGTTCGATCACCCGAGCGAGCGCCGCGGCGGCTGGCCCGGCGGCACGTTGATGGTGGCGGTCGTCGTCGGGCTGCTCTGCGGCTTGGCGGTCCTCGCGATCGTCGGCCTGCTAGCCACCCGCTGATGGGTCAGGTTACGTCGCGGATCGGATGCCGTCCCCGCGCCCGGTGACGGGGTGAACCAGGCGCGGGGACGTGGTCATCTCGCTGCGGGGGCGGCACGAGACGACCCTTCTCATCCGGCTCCTTGCGGACGCAGCTGGTTGCGAAGGCTGCCGAGGATGCGAGCCAGCAGTCGCGAGACCTGCATCTGTGTGACACCGAATTCGGCGCCGATCTCCTGTTGGGTCAAGCCCTTGAAGAAGCGCAGGTAGACGATGTGCCGGTCGCGTGGCTTGAGCATCCGACACGCCGGCGCCAGCATCGCCACGGCGTCGACGCGGGTGTAGCCATCGTCGTCCTTGCCGAGGGTGTCCGCGAATGCGCTCTCGTCCCCGTCGTCGCCGCGGTAGTCGAGCGAGGCTGTCTTGAAGCATTCACGCGAGGCGCTGGCCTCCACGACGTCATCGACCCCGACTCCTAGGTGATCGGCGAGCTCGGCCGCGCCGGGGGCGACTCCATTGACCTGCGACATCTCCTGAGTTGCAGCCGATACCGCTGCGGCCATCTCCTGCACTCGCCGAGGCGGCCGCACCGCCCAGCCGTGGTCACGGAAGTACTTCTTCACCTCGCCGCGGATGGTCGGGACCGCGAAGGAGATGAAGTCCTTGCCACGGCCGGGGTCGAAGCGGCGTGCGGCGCCGACGAGGCCGAGGTTGGCCACCTGCAGCAGATCCTCGTGCTCGATGCCCCGACGGTCGTAGCGCCGGGCGATCGCCGCAGCGACGTTGAGGTGAAGAATGACGACTTCGTCGAGGAGTTTGCGGCGTTCGTCGCCGCGCGCCGCCGCTGCCTGTATCAGCAGGTCTTTGGTCAGGCGCGCCCGTGTGCGGTTCTGATGGTCGCGCTGGATCCGATCGGGTGATGCTGCGTGGCTCTGCATGACGTGCACCTCTCATCGAGGGCGACGTGGCGTTTGCTTGACCACGTGGGCCCACCGAACCACAGCGACCCGTTCGCCATCAAGCGCGAACGAACAGAAAGGTCTGTCTACCTTGAGTCGCGCGATGGCGATCCGCTGCCACTCCGCGTCTGACCGGCTCTCATCGCGCGCTGACGTGCACCGATGCCAGACCGGCACCCTGGGCAGTGCCCGTCGGCCAGGTCCACGACGGGTACGGACCACTGCGACCATGAACCCGGCGGTTGCTCCTTCCCAACCGCGCTCGTCATCGGGGGGGCTGCCACCTCCAGCGCAGTCTCGCCGCCGGCTGCCGGCGAATGCAGCACAGCGATCCCGGGTATCGCCGAAGCCATGTGCACACCACACCCGCCGCCACAGCCGTCGCCGGAGACACGCGAGCACGGGAGGCGTCGTGGCCAGTGGGCGCAGGGATCTCTGTTCGCTACCAGGTGGGCGTCGTCGTGAAGGCCGTGGTCCTGAACTGCACGCTCAAGCCGTCGCCGCAGCCGTCGAACACCGCAGCCCTGGCCGACGTCGTCGCCGGCTACCTGCGCGATGACGACGTCGATGTCACCGTGTTCCGGCTGGTCGATCTGAACGTGCCGCCCGGGGTCGAGACGCGCATGAACGAGGACGACGAGTGGCCGCGCGTGCACGAGGCGATTCTCGCCGCCGAGATCCTCGTCGTCGCGAGCCCGACGTGGGTGGGCCGGCCGTCGTCGCTGGCGCAGCGGGCGCTCGAGCGGCTGGACGCGATGATCTCCGAGACCGACGACAGCGGACGGCCGGTCGCGTACGGCCGGGTCGCCGGCGTCGTCGTCACCGGCAACGAGGACGGCGCCCACCACGTCATCTCCGAGCTGTGCGGCGGGCTGGTCGACATCGGGTTCACCATCCCCGCACAGGCGTGGACGTACTGGCACCTCGGCCCCGGGCCCGGACCGGACTACCTGGACGAGACCAAGGGCCACGAGTGGGCGCATTCGACCGGCCGGACGATGGCGGCCAATCTGGTCGCCGTCGCCCGGGCGCTGGCCGATTCCCCGCTGCCGGCGCCGTCCTGACCAGGACTATCCCTCGCGGGGGACGTCGCCGCGCCACGCGCCGGAGGCCAGGCCGCGCGCCTCGATGAACTCCTTGAAGTTCGCCATGTCGCGCTCGGCGGCCATCGCGACCAGGCCGCTCTTCTCGCCGGCCTTCTCCGCCAGGCCCTCGGGCTCCATCTCCAGCTGCAGCGTCACCCGCGTGTTCTCGGCGTCCAGCTGATGGAACGTCACGACGCCGGCCTGGTCGACGCCGCCGGTGGAGCGCCACGCGATCCTCTCGTCGGGGTGCTGTTCGGTGATCTCGGCGTCGAACTCGCGCTGCACGCCGGCGATGCGCACCGTCCAGTGCAGGTGCCGGTCGTCGAGCTGGCGGACGGTCTCGACGCCGTCCATGAACTTCGGGAACTCCTCGAACTGGGTCCACTGGTTGTAGGCGGTCGTGATCGGGCAGTGCACGTCGACCGACTTCGTGGCCGTGGTCATCGGTGCTCCTCTCGGGTCGTCGTTCGTCGGTCCCTCGGCCCGTACCCGGGCCTGCGGCCGGGTAACGACGCGTGCGAACGGCCCGAACCGGGTACGGACGGTCTGCGCGGAAGGGGTGGCGGTGCGCCTGCGACGATGGGATCCGGCCGGGCCCGCGATCCTGCGGCGCCGCCGCGGCCGCGGTTTCGGCTACGTCGACACCGGCGGCGAGCGGCTGCGCGACGCCGAGACGCTGGCCCGCATCCGGGACCTGGTCATCCCGCCGGCCTGGACCGACGTCCGCATCTGTCCCTGGCCGCACGGCCACCTGCAGGCCGTCGGCACCGACGACGCCGGCCGGCGGCAGTACCTGTACCACGAGGCCTGGCGCGAGCAACGCGACCGGGAGAAGTTCGCCCGCGTCCGCGAGTTCGGCCGGGCGCTACCGAAGGCGCGCGCCCGCATCGCCGAGGACCTCGCCACCCGCGGCCTGAACCGGCGGCGCGTCCTCGCCGCCGCGGCCCGGCTGCTCGACATCGGGTTCTTCCGCATCGGCGGCGAGACCTACGCGCAGGAGAACGGCTCGCACGGCCTGGCGACGGTGCTCCGCTCGCACGTCAGCGTCGCCCGCGGCGGGCCGGTCGTGTTCGAGTACCCGGCGAAGTCCGGGCAGGAACGGGTCCAAGCCGTCGCCGACGACGAGGTCGTCGCGGTCGTGCGGGCCCTCATGCGCCGCCGCGAACCGGACCAGACGCTGCTCGCGTACTACAAGGGCCGGACCTGGCGTGAGCTCCGCTCGTCCGACGTCAACGACTACCTGCACGAGCTCTGCGGTGACGACGCCAGCGCCAAGGACTTCCGCACCTGGCACGGCACCGTGCTCGCCGCGACTGCCCTGGGCACGGCCTCGGACGATCCCGCGGCACTGAGCCGGACCGCCGCCGCCGCGCCGAGACCCACGCGATCCGGGAGGTCGCCGAGTACCTCGGCAACACCCCGGCGGTCGCCCGCTCCGCCTACATCGACCCCGCCGTGATCGAGGCGTTCGAACAGGGCGCCACCATCGCGCCCACCCTGCGTCGGCTCGGCGGCGGCGACGTGCCGGCCGGCGAGAAGGACCGGCAACGGGTCGAGCACGCCGTCCTCGACCTCCTCGACGAGGTCGGCTAGCCCCGGCCGGGCACGAACTCCTGCGCCTTGGTCTTCACGCCCTGCACGAGCACCCGCCAGGCGTTGGGGTCGCCCTTCAGCAGCGCCTCCGTCGTCTCCTTGAGCTGCTCGAACGTCGCGTGCGGCGGGATCGGCGGCACCTCGGGATCGCACCGGACATCCAGCAACACCGGTCCGTCCGCGGTCAGCGCCCGGTCCCACGCCTCACCCAGGTCGCCGGGCGCGTCGACGTTGATCCCGGTCAGGCCGAGGCCGCGGGCGAGCTCCGCGTAGTCGACGTCGGGCAGCGACTGCGACTCCTCGAACTTCGGCGCGCCGCCCAGAGCCCGCAGCTCCCACGTGACCTGGTTGAGGTCGTTGTTGTGGAACACGCACACCACCAGCCGGCGGTCGGCCCAGCGGTCCTGGTAGCGGGTGATCGTCAGCAGCTCCGCCAGTCCGTTCATCTGCATCGCGCCGTCGCCGACGAGCGCCACCACCGGCCGGTCCGGGTGGGCGAACTTCGCGCCGATGGCGTACGGCACCCCTGCGCCCATCGTCGCCAGCGTGCCCGACAACGATCCGCGCATCGACCCGTGCATCCGCAGCAGCCGCGCGTACCAGTTCGTCGACGACCCGGAATCGGCCGTGACGATGGCGTCATCGGGGATCCGCAGGGACAGCTCGTGCACGATCCGCATCGGATTGACAGGCCTCGCGTCGACCATGGCCTGCCGCTCGACGGTCTCCCACCAGTCCGCGACACTCGCCTCGACCCTCGACCGCCACGAGCGGTCCGGCGACGGCCGCAGCAGCGGCACGAGCGCCCGCAGCGTCGCGCCCGCGTCGCCGACGAGGTTGACCTCCGTCGGGTACCGCATGCCGAGCACCGAACCGTCGACGTCGATCTGCACCGCGCGAGCCTGGCCGAACTCGGGCGGGAACTGGCTGTACGGGAAGCTGGAACCGACGACCAGCAGCGTGTCGCAGTCGCGCATCAGCTCATAACTGGCCCGGGTCCCCAGCAGCCCGATCGACCCGGTGACGTACGGCAGGTCGTCGGAGAGCACGTCCTTCCCCAGCAGCGCCTTCGCCACGCCGGCGCCGGTCGCCTCGGCGACCTCCATCACCTCGCCGGCCGCGCCCCGCGCGCCCTGGCCGACGAGGATCGCGACCCGCTCCCCCGCGTTCAGCACGGCCGCCGCGGCCTCCACCTGTTCCTGCGCCGGTAGCACGACCGACGACGGCGCGTCCGGCGGGCCGGACGGCACCTGCCGGAACACGTGCCCGGGCTCGTGATGGTCCAGCTCCTGCACGTCGGCCGGCACGATGATCGCCGTCGGCGCGCGGCGAGCCAGCGCCGTCCGGAACGCCCGGTCGAGGACGTTCGGCAGCTGCTCCGGCAC
Source organism: Jiangella alba (assembly GCF_900106035.1). GTDB lineage: Bacteria > Actinomycetota > Actinomycetes > Jiangellales > Jiangellaceae > Jiangella > Jiangella alba. The sequence continues at coordinate 2,215,176 of NZ_FNUC01000003.1, read as the reverse complement.
GTTCAGCTCGGCCAGGTACGCGCTCGCGACGTCCTTGAACAGCGCCTGCAGGTCGACCTCCTGCTGAAAGTGCCCACCCATCGCCGCACGGTCGGTCTGCCCGACGATCGCGACCACCGGCACATGGTCCAGCTTGGCGTCGTAGAGGCCGTTGAGCAGGTGAATCGCCCCAGGACCGGACGTCGCCAGGCAGACACCGGGCCGGCCGCTGAACTTCGCGTATCCGACGGCCTCGAACGCCGCCATCTCCTCGTGCCGCGTCTGGATGAACCTCGGCTGATCGCCCGCCGCCCCGAACGCCGCGACGATCCCGTTGATGCCGTCGCCCGGATACCCGAAGACCTGCTCGACCCCCCACTCCCGTAGCCGCTCCAGCAACCGGGCCGCCACTGTCTCGGCCATGGCCCACTCCTCACTCCTCGGTGTCTCGTCGGCCCGTACCCGAACAGCTCCAGGTCACGAGCGGGTCGTTCTCGGCGCTCAGCCGCGGGAGCGATCTCGCCGCCGTCGAACGCGACCCAGCGCCGTCCGGGCGGCCTCGGCGACGGCCGGTTGCCGCTCGTCGTGCGTGGGAGTCCCTGGCAGTACATGCCTCGACAGTGACTCCCACTCTGCCTCGACGGCGCGTTGGATGGATGAAGGACTTCCGGGCCGCCACGAAAGGGAACCTCGATGCGACAGCCCAGGCTCACCGCCGGACCGGCGATCGCGATCGCGCTCGCGCTGGTCCTCGCGGGATGCGGTGCCCCTTCCGACGAGGATCCCGCGACCAGCACCACGCCGTCGGCTCCGGCATCGACGTCCACCCCAGCGACGCCGGCCACAGCCGCAACCAACACCCCGACCGAGGAGGGCCCTGTGGACGACACCGTCATCGGCACGATCATCCGCTTCACCGCCGCATCCGGCCCGACGATCGACGTGACCCTCGACGAGGACAACCCCGCAGTCCGCGACCTGCTGACGATGCTGCCGCTGACCCTCACCTTCGAGGACTTCAACGGCGTCGAGAAGATCGCCTACCCGCCACGTGAGATCCAGACCGCCGGTGCGCCGCCGTCGAGTGCCGGGCCCGGCGACCTGGCCATCTACGTGCCCTGGGGCGACATCGCATTCTTCTACGAGGGCACGCGCGGCGCCCCCTCGGCCGACATCGTCCACCTGGGTGTGTTCGCAGCCACGCTCGACCAGCTCGAAGCCCTCGAGGACGGCGAGGTCACCGTCGCCGTCGTCGAATGACGCCGAAGGAGGAACTCTCCTGGCGGGGGCGACGGCTGACCCATCGAGCACGCGGCCGACATCGGGGCCAACCCCGTACGTGCGGCCGCCGGCGACAATGGGCGGCGGACTCGCCGCCCTCCGCGCCCGGGATGCCCGTCTGCCAATGCGCCCTGCAGTTCCTCGTCTATCCGGTCGCCGAGCTTGGCTACGTGGCGATTGGGCGCTTCAGCGAGCAGTCCAGGACGCGAACGGCAACCACACGGCCTCGGGCGAGCTGTCTTTCGGCCTCGGCCCCCAGAGTCGCACGGACCTCCGCGATGCCACCGCGAGGTGCTGCCGTCCCTCTGCGGCCATCAGAGGTCGTCCAAGGCTCTGGGTCGAACCATGCGACGATGTAGACGCCGTGATCGGTCTGGAAGTCGGCCATGTACCGCTGGACGAGTTGTGTATCGAGGGAGTCGATGACCTCCCGGTTCCAGATGCCTTTGACCTCGGCGGGGATGCGGAGCGTTCCTGTTGCCGACGTGCTGTCCTGGTCCGGCCGCAGCGCCTCCACCCGCAGGTCGGTCCGCTCAGGTAGGCCGGCCGGCCTACTGCGGCGCACCTGAACCTCTCGGTTTACCACGACGCCGCGGGCGTTGAGGCGCTGCTGCAGTTCGATGGCGAGGTAGTCCGAGATCTCCTCCTCAGACTTTGGCCTTCCCGCGTAGGTGTCCCATAGGAGGTAGGCCGCGGGTGTGTCCGCCTGCAGACGCGCTTGAATTTCGTCGAGCGCGCCCAGTGTTGCAGCAAGCAGATCGGCGTCCGAGCGCACGATGTGGGCGTGGCGACTCTGCGCCAACTGATCGACATCGCGTGGCGTAAGCGGTTCCCAACTCTGATCACGCAGCGCTCGCTTGGCGTCAACGAGGACCCGCGCCAGCCACGGCTCATCGGGTCGAGACTGGGCGATTTGCTCGACAGCAGCTACAGCCTCCCGCGTCCCCGCCCTTGTCAGAGCGTTGAGCAAGGCGTCCCTCCAAGTCCCAAGGGCTTCGCGTGAACCGATACGGTGCGCGTCCTCAGATGTTGGGTCCTCGTCTGCAGGGAAGCGTTGGAACAACCACAGGTATAGGTCGGCCATGTCCGGAGGCAGGAGGTTCGGAACGTGCCAGGCGAAGGCATTGGCGCCTGCCGATAGCGCGGCCTCCATGAACGGCGCATCGTCACCCATCAGCGCCCTCAGCTTGGTCCAAGAGCCCGCCGCGTCATGCCAGAGAAGCCTTCGTACGGCGTCCTGTGCACGGTCAGGGTCCTCACTCCGCTCGGCGTCATTTAGCCATTCGCTCAGCACGGGTGTGACAAGTGCGCTGTGCCGCTCCACTAGGAAGTCCAGGATTGCCGATCGTGTGTCGGCAGCCATCGGGCGGACGAGCCGGTCAACGAGTTCGCCCGCAAGCGTCTCAGATGACAGGGCATCGAACTCTGTCCTGAGAAACACATACGACCCATCGGCGATTGCCTGGTCGACCAACGCCAGCATCGCCGCACGCAGTTCCTCGTCGGCGTGCGGGCGCGCCAATGCGAGCAACCGTCTCTTGTCCTCCTCACTCGCCCCGTTGACCGTCGCGGTCCAGGCGACCAGGATCGGTGCCCACTCACGCCATGCGGCGGGCGCCACGGCCTCCAACGTGTCAGGTGCGAGGCGCAGCAGTAAGACCAAAGCCCTGTATCCGGCTCGGGCCGGGTAGAAGTCGAGGTTCTGCGCCAACCATCGCTCAGGCTCGCACTTACCGTTCTCGACATAACTTGCCGCCGCCAGCACGAAGTCAGACCTCACGGCCGCCGGGAGCGTTTCCCAGCGAGGGTGGAGCGTCAGGTCTGGCTGGTACTCGTTCATGTGCCTCTGTGTGCCAGGTTTGACGGTGACCAAACGCGCGGCGTACCAGAATGCCGAGGCTTCGCCGGCGACTACCTTGGCGATGTTCTCGGCGATGCGCGGGTTGACCCACTGGTCGGCCGATTCACCCTCGCCAGCCTGCTTTCGCTCACGACCTCGGGGCGAGCGCTCGTACCACTGGGTTCGAGCTGCAACGGCGGCTTCGGAATCAAACTCCACCGGCGTACGCCAGTACGCGAAGAGCCCTGCCGCAGGATGGTCGTCCGCAAGACCAAGGACCACGTCGCTGTGAGACACCAGATCGGATCTGAGCACAGTCTGGGCCGCCCGGCCCGCGTTAACACGGGTAACGCCGTCGCTGGATACGTATACGTCTATGAGCCATTCAAGATCGTCGTCATCGATGAGCCGATCGCCAGGGCCCGATTGGTACACGATCGACCAGACCTGCTCCTCCGAGGCCATCGCCAAGAGCAGACGACACACCGCCCGGCGCACGCCGACGTCCATGGTGATCTGTTCGCCGGCAAGGTCTGGCTCCCCGAAAGGAGGCTGATACTCGTCGATTCGCCTGAAGGCCACCGTTGTCACGACCTCGCGCGCCCGATCGTTGTCGAGGTTGGCGATGCAGAGCCGGAGGATCGCAGTGGTGATTGATGTGAGCCGACTGTCATCCACACGCGAGATGTCGTCCAAAATCCATGCGCAGGCGGGTTCGAGGTCGGCGTCTTCCAACCCGCTCGCGAAGTGATCGACGAAGCTCGAGTACAGGCCTCTATAGCTGCGTGGACGTGAGGGTGAGAGTACCGAGAATACCGTCTCGGTCGACACGGCGTGCGGCCATGACGCCAGGAGCGCCGCCGCCTCTAGCTCACGGGTATCCATGCTTGTGGGCGGCTCGTTCGTGGGTCCGATCAGCGTCACGAGGTCATGGCTGGGTGAGGCCGGGGACAAGTCGTGGACCGCCATGGCCGCCGACGCGCGCACGTGCGGGTCAGCGTCGTCGTTCAGCGCGAGAGCAGTCAGGTCCGGCACCGACTGCAAAGATGAGCATTGTCGGGCGATTCGAATCGCCACGCGACACCTCTCGCCCTGCCCAGCCTCCAGGGCGGGCCGCAACTGCTCGGCCAGGCCGGAGTGGTACAGCCCCGAATAGTCACTTTGAAAATCGTCGAAAAGTTGCCCTGTCTCCGCATCCTGAAGCAGAGCGCGGACAACCTCGGCGCGTAGTGCTTCCTCGGGTAGGTCGACGCTCGCCAGGAATGCTTGCGGATCGGACCGAATGAGCTCCCGGAACCTCAACGGGTCGAGCCCGACCAGCCAGGCCGCAACCTGCCGCATACGAGCGTGGATGCGCCCGCCATTTGCTACAAGCAGTGATGACACCTGCTTGTCGTTGAGTTCTTCATCCAGGATCCATCGAGCACTGAGGAAGTCCGCGAAGGTAGCGTGCGACCAGGTGAGGCGCCCCTCGCCGGCTCCTGCGAAGATTCCTGAACGTAGCGTCGAAGCGACGTCGTCCGAGGAGATGCCAGGCGACGAGGACTCTTGCGTCCCGAGGCATTCGTCAACCGTCAAGTCGTCCGGCAGCGCCTCAGCAACGGGGCCCGTCCACACGGTCGGCCGATCACCGAACAGGGACAGCGCAGCGATCCGCTTGGCGGCAAGCATCCGGCTTGCCACGCCGCCCGGCGGCCGGATGCTTCCTCGACGCTCTGGATTCATCTCGTCGAGCAGTGCTGTCAGCCCCCGCTGGTACAGAGCGCCCGCATTGTCGGGCAGAGATCCGCCGGGGCCGATCGAGGATCGGATGAGGTTCAGGGTGAGTGGCCGAGCGGCAAGCGGGACGATACGTGTCTGCTCGACGGCCGCGAGGATCTCCTCCGGATCGAGGCCCGCCGCGCGCAAGAGAAGCCCGGCGTCGGAGCGACGCAGCGGTAGCAGTTCGTGAACGTTGGCGTCACCGAAGCCCTCCACCAGAGCCGCTCGCAGGGACTGGCGCCAGTCGGCTGTGCGACAGACGAGGCGGATGAAGAGTCGCTCGCGGTCCCAGCGCGCCAGGTAGTCCGTGAGTAGTCGGTCCAGAGTCTCGATCCGATTCAGGGCCTCATCGAAGCCATCGAGCGTGAGGCACAGACGATGCGACCCTGCCTGCCACTTGTTGATGACCTGGCTCTCGAAGACAGATCGGACCAGCCGATCTTCACCGGCATAGACACCCAGATCAACGTACTGATTCTCGAGCGCCTCCACTTGTGGGAGCAACGCCCTGCCCCCGTCCAGGGCGCTTGACTTTCCCATGCCGGGTTCCCCGAGCAGGACCACGCACTGCCGATCGGCCAAGGCACGCGTGGCCAGCGCATCGGCGTTCGCCCGCCACAACCCTTCCGAGTTCGGGTCGCTCAGCCATCCAGCGGTTGTGAGCGAGTACGACTTCCCTGTCGGCAACCAGAAGCGCTCAAGGTTCACGACGCGGTTCATGGACATCGCTCACCGGCCTCACGGAGAAGGGGCGACTGCGCCCAGATCGGGCACACTATTTAGATGCGGTGGTGACCGGACCAGTCCGGCGCGCCCGTCACAGTACAGCCTTACGGCGACGAAGGTGGCAAGTTCCCACGGCGCCCATGTGTTGGGAATTCAGGCATTGCGGAACCCGTAGCTATGTAGCGTCATCGCGCCAGTTCGAGCGTGGTTCGCAGGGTGAGGCCAGGTGGGCAGTTCCCTCCTCGGACACTCTGAACACACTTCTCACCAGCGGAAACGCCGGTGAGGGCTCAAGTCGATCCGCCTTGCGCCCTGCCGGTATGCGCCGCCCGGTCCCGAGGCGAACGCCCTCCGTGGAATCGCTCCATCATGGCGTCCATGTGTGACGACTCAGCACAGTGCGGTGGGGTCGTGGCTGGCGACCAGATCGTCGGCGAGACGGGTGATCAGTAGGTTCCAGCTGACGAAGTGCGGGTGGGCGAGCGGTGTTCCGGTGTCGGCGTCGTAGTACTCGTGGACGGCGCCGGTGGCCGCGAGGTCACGGGTGAAAGTGTCACGCAGGTCCTTTGCGAGCGAGAGCGCCTCCGACCGGTAGCCGAACCGTGCCAGGCCATATGCGGTGAGAGCGGTGGGCAGTGCCCAGACCGGACCCTGCCAGTTCGAGGGGTTCGCCATGGCCACGTTGTTGTAGAAGCGCTGGTCAGCGGGGGTCGATCGCAGGCCGAACCGCGAACGGAACCGGTACGGATCCAGTACGTGCTCGGTGACGAGGCGATCGGCCCGGCGCTGGTCGGCCACTCCGGTCCACAGTGGGAACAGGTTCGCCCAGGTCTGGGTCAGGAGCGGAAGTTCCCAGGTGAGCTGTTGGAAGGTCTGCCAGGTGTGCGGAGCGAGGTCCAGGTGGAAATACGTCCCGCGCTGGTCGTCCCACATGTAGGTATTGATGGCTGCTCGGAGTGCGTCGGCCCGTTCCTGCCAAGGCCCGGGCTCACCGATCCCCAGGCGAGTGCTCAGGACCGCCATGGCGGTGAGCTCGCGGACGTGGAAACAGTTCACGTCGACGAGTGCGACGGTGTCACCTGACCGGCCGTAGATGGCCGGATCGTTGTCGATCCCCGTGCCGGAGCCGCGGACCCAGGTGTGCAGACCGCGACGGGACATCGTCGACTCGTCCCACCAGGCACGCAGCCGAACCAGCGTGGGCCAGAGCTCCCGGAGCAGTTCTGTGTCGCCGCTGCGGTCGAGGATCGACAGCGACCAGGCCGCATGGATGGGCTGGGCCGCGTGCTGGTAGTCGGCCGCGCCGTCGGGATCGATCCGCGACGGCGGGCGGCCGCCCTCGGACGTGTGCGCGAGCAGGTTGCGCAGCGAGCCGACTTCGTGGTCGAAGTAGTCGTCCGGCAGTGCCATCCCCGTGAAGTAGGTGTCCCACGTCCACAACGCGTGGTAATGCGCGCCCGGCACCAGGTACGGGTACGCGAGCGCAGGCGACGTACGGCGCAGCTCGGGGACGAGGGCGCGGTAGTAGTCATCTACCGACCTCGCGGCCGGAGGGCCATCGTGAGGTGGGAGCGCGCGGGGTCGGGAGCTGTCTCGAGGTATCCCGTGAGGTCGTAGTCGATCGGGTACGGGTCCGTCATGGCGCCACCCCCGCGTTCAGGGGTGGGCCACTGGGAACTGGCGCGTTGGCCGGCAGCAGCGCTCGTTCGCGCAACTCGTCCCAGAAGGTGGCCGGGATGGGCCGGCGCAGCGCCTCGACGTTGGCCAGTACTTCGTCGGGCGACCGGACACCAACGACCGTGCTCGCTACGGCCGGGTGTCCGGACGGGAACTGGGCGGCGACCGCCGCGAGCTCGACGTCGTGCCGGGCGCAGGCCGCCACGAGCTGCTGGAGCCGCTCTCTGACGTGCTCGGGCGCGGGCCGGTAGTGGAACCGGTCGTCCGCACGGCCCGACGCGAGAATGCCGGAGTTGAACACGCCGGCCGCGATGATCTTCGTGTCTCGGTCCAGTGCTCTGGGCAGCAGGTCGTCGAGGGCCGAGTGATCGAGCAGGGTGTACCGGCCCGCGATGAGGATGTAGTCGAGATCGAGTCGCCGCACGAACCGGATGGCCACGTCGACGTGGTTGCAGCCGACCCCGATGGCGCCGACGACACCCTCGGCACGCAGTTGGCGCAGCGCCTCGTAGGCGGTGGTGGCGGCCTGGTCCTCGTCCGTCTCGGGGTCGTGCAGCAGGGCGATGTCGATGGCATCGATCCCCAACCGGTTCAGCGAGTCCGAAATCGAGCGCCGTACGTCCGCGACTGTCCAGCCGCGATGGACGCGCCCGGGTTGCATCGTGACGGCGTCCGGATCGTCGAGATCGATGGGAGGCAGGGCGTCGACGACGGTGCCCACCTTCGTCGAGATGACCGGCCGCGGCCCGGCGCCCGCGAGGTGGCGGCCGATGCGCTGTTCGCTCAGGCCGTCGCCGTAGCCGGGTGCGGTGTCGATGTAGTCGATGCCGGCCGCGCGGGCGGACTCGAGGGTGGCGGCAGCCATACGTGCCGAGACGGGCGCATACAGCCGGCCGAAGGCGGCCGTGCCGATGCCGACCGCCGGGAGCGGTGCGGCCGTCATCGACCGCGTTCCTTCTCGAACTCGCGACGGGTCGCCTCGTTGAGTGGGTAGTAGTCGGAAAGGCGGGCGCCGGCCCGGACCCGGTCGCGGCTGAACGCCTCCCAGTCCTCGTGTTCCTCGGCGCGGTCGGCGACGGCTTCAGCCAGTCGCGCAGGGACAACGACAGCGCCGTCGCGATCGGCGACGATGATGTCGCCGGGTAGCACCAGGCACCCGCCGACCTGGACAGGCACGTGAAAGCCCCAGGGAAACAACTCGTCCTGCGAGGCGTAGTGAGGAGTGGCGCCCGTGCACCACACCGGCAGGCCGAGCTCCGTCAACGCAGGAGTATCGCGGACTCGGCCGTCCACCACGATGCCTCGGCCGCCCAACTCGGCGAAGGCGGTGGCGAGGATCTCGCCGACGCAGCCAGTACGGGGTGCGCCGTTGGCCTGGACCACGAGCATGTCACCAGGCATGACGTCATCGAACACCCGCCACAACGCGGAGTGCCGCTCGACGTACTCCTGGTCGAGGCCGCTGACGACGTCCTCACGTTGTGGCATGAGCAGCAGGGTCCGGGCAACACCCACCGTGTGCGGTGCCGCGGCCAGGGGCGTCGGTCCTTCGAGCCAGGTTCGCCTGATACCCAGCTTGTGCAGGATCGCGCACGCCGTGGCCGCCGAGACACGCTCGAACCGCTTCAGCAGAAGGGAGTCCGGCCGAGGCGGCTCGGCGCCGACCACGGGAAGCGGCCAGGCCGGGGTGGGGATCGTGCGGGTCACGATGGCTCCTGTCCGTCGGCGACGCGGGGCGGCCGCGCCAGCGGGCGATAGGTCGGTGCGAACGCGTTGCGGTCGAGGGTGAGCGTCAGCCGGGCCTCGGCGCCCGGGGCCAGCCGCACGTCCAGGGCACCTGTCTCGACCTCGGCCCAGCGCGTCTGCGCCGGGCCGGTCGGCCCGAACTGGTCGGCGATCGAGCCCGGCCAGGAGTCGAGAGCTGTCCAGGCCACGGCGGTGATCGCATGCTCACCGAGCGCGCCGCCGACGACGGTGACCTCGCGCGGCTCGGCGAGCGAGGTGTTCACCAGCGACAACTCGATCTCGTCAGTGGTGACCTGCGAGACCAGCGCCGCCACGTCGGAGGGAAGCCCCGGTGAACCCGTGACGGCGTCGTGGTAGCGGACCTGTGTCTGGAGCAGTCCGCCGTTGTAGATCACCTGTGGAGCGCCCGAGGTGAGCTGCAACAGCACCTCGGTCAGCACGGGATTGAGCGCTTGGTAGTGCCACTCGGTCATGGCACGGGGATCAGTCGCGTCTGACTCGATGAGCTCGAGACGCCGGGCCAGGATGCTCAGCGCCCCGGTGAGGCTGACCTCGGGGTAGCGCGGGTTCTCCCCGTCGAGGAAGGCCAGCCAGGGCGCGCTGTGGCCGTCCTCGCCCTTGTTGCGGAACAGCCCGAACGCGGCAGGGTCGGCGCTGCTCGCTCGCCGGAGGTCGCGGATGCGGCCGCGATCTCGCTCGTCCTGGCTGACGTTCCACAGCGCGGTGAGCAGGTCCAGTGGCGGGGGCTGCAGGTCGAAGTGGCCGCCGTCGGTGTAGCGAGCTGGTGCGAGCAGCGTCGGCGCGTGCGGATCAAGGCCGTGGCGGCGGACGAATTCCTCGCGCATGTCGGGATGGATGCGGTCGGGCGTGGCGACGACCGCGTGGTCGAGGCAGAAGTCCAGCTGACGGCGGGCGAAGTCCAGATAGCCGCGATCGGGAGCGACGAGGTGGCAGTTGATCGCCGCGACGAGCACGGCGCTGCCCACGCTCTCGATGCCGTGCGGGAACGACCAGCCGTAGTGACCGCCGTACCACCGGCCGTCCATGAGCTCGCCGACCGCACCACTCGGGCCGACGTTGTCGGGCACGACGCCGCCGTTGCCGGCTGCGCGCCCGACCCAGCCGTCGGTGTAGCGCAGCATCCAGTCCCGGTATTTCTCGTCGCCGGTCATGAGGTGGGCGTTCATCATCAGGCTGGTCACCGCCAGGCTGACGACGGCGTCGCCGCGCCCCATGCGCCGCTCCATCTCCTCGCCCAGGCGTCGTTGCAGCGCGTCGTCGGCGAGCAGGGCGTCATAACTCTCGATGCCGGGAAGCCAAGTGAAGGGCAGGCCGTAGCGGTCCATCGACCGCGTCCATGGGTAGCGCGCCACCGATTCGTCACGCAGCCCGTAACGCGGGCCGCCGGCACCGGTGTGGATCGCCCGCATCATGTTGCGTTCGGAGTCGTAGTTCGACGGTGGACCGCCCAGGTAGAGGTCGGCGAACCGGCGGGAGCGCTCGACGAGATCGTCATCCTGTGGCGCCGCGAGGCAGAGGCCGTAGAAGAAGAGGTTGCCCTCGCCCTGGTGGAACCAGTCGTAGCCGACCTCGTACTCGTCCTCGAGCCGGCCCAGCTCGGCGAGCATCCGGGTCGTGCCCGTCCAATGCCGTTTCGACGCGTCCAGCAGATCATCCGAACCGGTGATCAGCGCCAGGGTCGGCCAGTTGAAGAAGATCTCGTAGAAGTCGTCGACGGCGTCCCGGGAGCTCAGGTAGCCGGCGTTGTCGAACCGGACCCGCCCGTCGGGCTCGGTGCACCGGTCCCGGAACACCCGCCACGCGCGGTCCAGTTCGTCGATCAGCTTTCGTTCGAGCACGGCCCAGGCCGGGAAGGGCCCTCCGCTGGGGGCGATGGAGATGCTGGTCCGTCTGGCCACTGCCGCACCGATTCCCACGGTCACCGCCGCCCGTCGACGGCCGTGCCCTCGCCGCCCAGGTGCTGCGCGACCCAGACGAGCATCCGTTCCGTGGCGTCGCGGCTGAAGGTGTGCCCGACGTTCGCCAGCTCGACGTGCACGAGCTGCTCTCCGCGACCGTCGCTCTCGTACCGGGCACGCAGCCCCTCCTCGAGCCGGCGCACCTCCTGCGAGGGAGCCACATGGTCATGCTCACCGGAGACCAGCAGCAGCGGGCGCGTCGCGAGGTGGTCGCCCCGCTCCCCCAGCAGGCTCGCCTTCTCGACTCGCGAGCGCCTGGCGAACTTGGCGTACTCCCGCACGGTGGTCGGGAAACAGACCGGCATGAGCGCGGCGACGCAGCGCAGCCGCGGGTCCCCCGACGCCATGAGCATCGCCTGCAGTCCGCCCCAGGACTGGCCGACGACCGCGATGCGTGCGGGATCGACCTGCTCGGGCAGATCGAGGACCGCATCGACAATGTGCGGCGCCTGCGTCCACGCGATTTCGAGCAGGTCCTCGCCCTGGCCGTCGAGGCTGAATCCGACGAGGTCGGACGCGTTCTCCCATTCCCGCTTGCGCGCACCGTGCCCTGGATTCTCGACGACGAGGACGTGGTGTCCGTCGTTCAGCAGAGCAGCGGCATGGCTGGGCAGCTCGCGGTTCACCGGGATGCCTGGCGGCACGGCCTGCTCACGCGACGACCGGTGTCCCCCGAACAGGACGACGAGGCTGGCCGACGGGGAATCGGGCGGCTGGCTGAGCAGTGTCGCCGGAATGGGGTCGTGGCCCGGGAACGGGATGTAGAGGTCGCGCAGGTGGGGCCACGGTGTCCACGGCGACGCCGGCCCATCCCCGACGATGTGTGACACGGCTCGGACGGCCTGGGCGATCGAGTGCGCGGCGATGATGGACGCCGTCTCCGGTGTGGCGCCTTGTGGAAGCGAAAGTGCGTAGGTCCCGGGCTCGGGCTGGCCGCTGGGTAGTGAACCGCCGACGATCCCGACCGATGCGCCTCGCGCACGCGCCAGGCCGAGCGCACGGTCGGTTTCGGCGGCATGCGGACCAGTCGGCCCGAACAACACGACCATCGAGGTTGGCGGCAGCGCGCCCGCGGTCAACGCCCAATGCCGCGGCTTGTTCGACCAACTGGCATGCACACCGAGCGCACGCAGTTCGGTGGCCAGCAGCTCCGCGCCGACGTCGGTGTCCGGGGACGACCAGATCTCGACCACCGAGGTGTGCCGGAGGGCGGCCGCGAGCATGGGCAGGTAGTCGTCGTTCCCGAAGTGGGCGGCCGCCTGGATGTCGCGCTCTGCCGGCCCTTCGGCACGGATCTGCGCGGTCAGCGCCCGATCGTTGGCGAGGCTGAGCCGAAGCGCCGGGTAGCCGTCGAACCCGACATGCTGCGCGAAGCGAGTGAGGGTCGCCTGGGCGACGCCGCACTCCTTGGCGAACTCCATGATCGTCATTCCGATGGCGTCGCCTGGGCTGGCGATGATGGCCTCGCCGACGCGGCGCTCCGCCGGCGACAGGTTCGGCAGGTAGGCGTGGATGCGGTCGATGGCACCGCTACTACGACCGGGCTGAGGTACTTGACCGATGAGCACGGCAGTGAGAATAATCCTTTCAGCCACATGAAATCAATGTTCTTTCGAGTGTCGGCGAAGTAAATTCCCTCAGACCGCTCCGGTCCTCCAGCGACGAAGCAGGTGATGGCGCCGTGCAGAGTGAGCCTCGTGTGCGACCGCGACGTAGTCAGCGGCGCTCTCGGGCGATCCGTCGCGAACTGCTCTACCTCGGGCTGTGCGCGCCCGGGCTGGCCTTGCTGGTCCTGTTCAACTACGCCCCGCTCTTCGGCATCGTGCTGGCGTTCAAGGACTTCCGCCCGCGTGACGGCATCTTCGGCAGCCAGACCGTGGGATTCGAGAACTTCGCCTACCTGTTCGCCGGCGACGCGGCGCGGATCACACGCAACACCGTGGTCATGAACCTGTCGTTCATCGTCGCAACCCTCGTGGTCGCCCTGACGCTCGCGCTCGTCCTGCACGAGCTGCGTGCCCGCTCGCCGCTGCTGGCCACCGTCACGCAGTCGGCGATGTTCCTGCCGTTCGTCCTGTCCTGGGTGGTCGTGGCCAACCTCGTCACAGCGTTCCTGGACTCCGGTCGCGGCCTGGTAAACCAGATCTTGGGCGCGGCCGCCCTGCCCGCGGTCAACTGGTACTCCGAACCCGAGTACTGGCCCGCCATCCTGGTGTCGGTCGACCTGTGGAAGGGCGTCGGGTTCTGGGTCATCGTCTACGTGGCGGGCATCCTCGCGATCAACCCGTCCCTGTACGAGGCCGCCGACATCGACGGCGCATCACGATGGCAGCAGATCCGCCGCATCACCCTTCCCCTGCTGCTCCCGCTCATCGTCATCAACGTCCTGCTGTCGGTCAGCAAGATGTTCAACGCCGACTTCGGGTTGTTCTTCCAGGTGACCCAGAACAACCCCGCGCTCTATCCCACCACCGACGTCATCGACACGTTCGTGTACCGGGCGCTGACCACCACCGGTGACGTCGGTATGGCGGCCGCGGCCGGCCTGTACCAGGCGGTCGTCGGATTCCTGCTGGTCACCACAGCCAACTGGTACGTGCGCAGGAGGACTCCGGACAATGCTCTCTTCTGAGGTCACTCCGCGCCAGGCCGGAGCCATCCCGCCGGTGCCGTCCACACCCGCCGGACGGCGCAAGCCGAGCGCCGCGCGGCGGGCGCCCCTCGTCCTTCGCGTCGTGGCCGTCGGTATCGCCGCGGCCTTCGTCCTCCCTCTCGTCATCATGGTCTCGGCGTCGTTCTCCGACGAGACTCAGCTCAACGAGCACGGCTACGGGCTCTGGCCGCGCGGGTTCACCACAGAGGCGTACCGCTTCGTGCTCGACAACGCCGATCAGCTCCTGCGCAGCTACGCCGTGTCGATCGTCGTGACCGGGGTGGGCACCGTGGCGTCGCTGCTCATCATGGCGCTGATGGCGTTCGCGCTCTCGCGGCCGGACTTCCGCCTGCGGCGGCCGATCACTCTCGCCGTGCTGTTCGCCATGATCTTCAATGGCGGCCTGGTCCCGCTCTACATCATGATCACTCGCTACTACGGGCTCCAGGACACGCTTTGGGTGCTGATCCTCCCCTACTTGGTCGCACCGTGGTACGTGCTGCTCCTGCGCACGTACTTCATGGGCCTGCCGAGCGAGCTGTTCGACGCGGCCCGCATCGACGGCGCCGGCGAACTCCGGGTCTTCCGCTCCGTCGTGCTCCCGCTGTCCAAACCCGCGCTCGGAGCCGTCGGGCTGTTCGTCATGCTCCAGTACTGGAACGACTGGTGGCTGGGACTGCTCTACGTCCAGGATCGGGCGCTGACCCCCGTCCAGCTGCTGCTGTATCGCATCAACTCCAACATCGACTTCGCGCTGACCAACCCCCAGCTGGCCGGCGGCTTCGACGTCGTCCCGGTGCAGTCTGCGCGGGCGGCGATCGCCGTCCTCGCGATCGGTCCGATCGTCATCGCCTTCTTCTTCCTGCAGAAGTTCCTCATCAAGGGCATCACTCTCGGCGGCGTCAAGGACTGACCGCCCGTCCGAAGGACCGAAAGGACACCGCAGTCATGAACACCATCAGCAGGCGCTCTCTCCTGGTCGCCGGCGGCGGCATCGCCGCGGGCCTGGCCGGTGCAGGATTCCTCTCCGGTTGCTCGAGGAACGGCGACGGCGGCCGGAGTGACGGCTCGGCCGACCTCACCTACACCTTCATGGCCACCAAGGAACTGCCCGACGCCGGGGCTGTCCAGGACTCGCTCAACGACCTGCTCGCCGACCGGGGCGCGCCGTACACGGTGACGCTCGACGCACTCCAGGACTACAACCAGGCGATGGGCCTGCGGGTCGCCTCGGGTGACCCGGGCGATCTCTACTTCACGGCACCGTGGTCCAACTCGTACGCCACCAACGCCTCAGACGGCAACCTGCTCGAGCTCGACGACCTACTGGCCGAGCATGCGCCCAAGCTGCTGGCCAGTATGTCGTCGGACGTCTGGGACGCCGCCCGCGTCAACGGCCGGATCTACGGCGTCATCAACCAGCAGCGCTTCCCCAAGATGTGGGGCTTCCAGGCCAAGCAGGAGGTCGTCGACCAGCTCGGGATGGACCCCGCGGCCATCACGTCCTTCGCCGAGTTGGAACCCTTCCTGGTCCGGGTCAGGGACGCAGGACAACTGCTGCCCTGGTCCACCTCCAACCAGGCCCACGGCAAGCTGTTCCAGCCGGAGATCCACGGCTTCGACCCCATCGCCACCACGCTCGCCTTGGCGGTTCGTTACGACGACGACTCGCTGGCGGCGTTCTCATGGTTCGACACACCCGAGTTCGAGGACGCCGTCCGCACCATGCGGCGCTGGAACGAGCTCGGCCTCGTGGAACCCACACCGCCGTCGGCCGACGACATGCAGACCCGCTGGAACTCCGGCCAGACCGCGTTCGCCGATGCCCAGTACCTCCCGACGAACCCGCAGTACACCGAGTTCGCCACCATCGGCAACACGTTCGTCCGCACACCGCTGCTCAACACCGACGGCGTTCTCGCGACGCTCACCGGCATCAACGTCGACACTCCCGACCCCGCTGCGGTGCTGTCGTTCCTCGAGGCCCTCAACACCGACCTGGACGTGTACCGCACGATCTGCTTCGGCATCGAGGGCACCCACTACGTCCAGAGCGCCGACCACCCGGACCTGGTCGAAGCCGGACCCCAGCAGGCGGCCTACGACCCCAACAGCGACTGGGTCTTCGGCAACCAGTTCAACGCGCCGTACCGCAACCTGGCCGACGCCGAGGCGAAGCGCTGGGAACGCGAGGCCGAACTGAACGGGTCGGCCGCCCCGTCCAAGGCCATCGGGTTCTCCCTCACCACCGACCGCATCCGCACCGAGGTCGCGGCGGTCACCGCGGCCATCGACGAGCACGCGCCTCTGGCACTCACGGGGCAGCTCGACGCGGACGAGGCACTGTCCAACCTGCGCTCGGCCATCGAGCGGGCCGGCCTCCCCCGAATCCTGCAGGAGACGCAGGAGCAGCTCGACGAATTCAAGGGCCGATGACCGGCCGGCACCGGACGGGCACGCCACGCACCCTGCTGCTCGACCTCGGCACCACCTGGGTCAAGTCCGCGGTGACGAGCGGACGAGGGATCGAGCCGCGCCCGCCACGGCCGACCTCGGAGCTCGCCGATGCCACGGCGGACGACGACGCGACCTGGAGCGCCGCGGCCGTGCGAGGCACCGTGGCGACCCTCCTCGATCGCGAGAGCCGAGGACCCGAGCCGATCCGGGCGCTGCGCCTCAGCACGCACATGCGCGGCTTCGCGATCGAGGACGGCGACCGGCCCACCCGCTACCTCACCTGGCAGGCCGGCCACGCCTCGCGCCCGGTCCGCGGGCGCACACCGTTCGCCCGGCTCGCCGCCCGCATCCCGCCGGCCGCGATGGCCCGTACCGGAACCTGGCTGCGGCCTGATTCCCCGCTGGCGAACGCCCACGCGCTCGCCCATGCCGCCGGCCGGGCGCCGCGCGGGCGGTTCCACACCCTCGGCAGCCTCGTGCTCGACCAGTTGTCCGGCGAGCACGTCACCCACGTCACCTGCGCCGCCGCCACCGGGCTCTACGATCTCGTCGAAGCCCGGTGGAGCGATGACCTGATCGGGTGGGCCGGGCTGTCGGAGCTCGTCTTCCCGCGCGTGGTGCACGACCTCACGCCCGTCGGAACCTGCCGCCGGACGGGGGTCGTCCTCCATCCGGACCTCGGCGACAACCAGGCCGCGGTGCTCGGAGCCGGCGTCACCGACCGGACAGGCATCGTCGTCGCGGCTGGAACCGCCGGTCTGGTCAGCCGTCCCGCTGACGACCGGGACCAGATCGCGGGTACCGAACTGCGCCCGCACCTGAACGGCGGCTACCTGCGGGTCGTCTCCGGGCTGCCAACTGGGCAGACGGTCGTCGACGATCCCGGCGAGCGGACGGCGCGCCGCTTCGCCGCCGCGGTGGAGCTGCTGAACCCGGCCCGCGACGCCACCCGGCTGGTCGTCACCGGAGGAGCGGCACGCCGCCGGCCGGCCTTCGGCCAGACGCTGTACCGGCTCACCGGGCTGCCCGTCCGGCACAACCAGGCCCACGACCACGCCCTTCTCGGGCTGGCTCGCCTCGCCGAGCCGGCCGCGCTGGGGGCCGGCCGTGCCTGACCACTCCCCGTCGCCGCAGCACCTCGGCACCATGATCTGCGAGTTCGCCGGGCCGGCCTTGCCTCGGATCCTCGCCTCGGCCGGACTGGTTTTCGCCGTCGTCGACGGCGAGCACGGTGCGTTCGACGACGCTCAGGTGTCGACCCTGATCGCCGCCGCCTGGGACGCCCTCGAGATCTACGTCCGTGTCCCCCTCTCCGAAATGGCGCGTACGAGGCGCTACCTCGATGCCGGCGCGACCGGGATCGTCGCCCCGATGGTCTCCTCGCGCGCCGACTGCGAACTCCTCGTCGAGGCCACGAAGTATCCGCCCCTCGGCCGCCGCGGGGTCAGCACCTTCCGGGCGCACACGGACTTCCAGCGCGTCGACGTCGCCGAGTACCTCGGCCGCGCCAACACCGGGGTCCACGCGCTGGCACAGGTCGAGACGCCTGCCGCGCTGGACCGGCTCGACGCGATCGCCTCGGTGCCCGGGCTGGACGGGCTGGTGCTCGGGCCCAACGACCTGCTGACCAACGCCGGCGCACCGGCACGCTACGACCACCCGGTGCTGGACGAGGCGCTGCGCGCCATCGCCGCGGCGGCCCGCACACACGGCCTGACCGCCGGCGTCATGACCTCGAACGCGGCGCTGGCGAGCCGGGCGCTCGCGCACGGCTGCACGTGGCTGTGCTGGTCCAGCGATTCCGCCCTGCTGCACGGTGCCGTCGCCAACGCCCGCGACGCCTTCCGGGAGACCGATCGATGACCGACTCGCGCACACCCACCCCCGACGAGCTGGACGCCGCTCTCGAGTCAGCACTGCGCGGCCCGTCGATCGTCTCCGGAGCGGACCTCGCGTCCGTCCCGGTGCGCTTCGACTACGGCATGACCCTCGGGATCGACGCGACCGCCGGCGGGCGGTTGTGGTCGGCGTCGATCGCCGGCGGCGACAACCACCTCGCGTTCGTGGTCCTTCGCCGCAGCGACGACGGCGGACGCACGTGGTCCGATCCGGTCACGCTGGTCAACCCCGGAAGCGCCGACGACGCGCTACGGCGCCGCAGTCTGGTCGGCGCCGTCTGGGTCGACCCTCACAACCGCCTCTGGCTCTTCGTCGACCAGGCCGTCACCTACTTCGACGGCCGAGCCGGCACCTGGGCCCTGAGCTCACCGGATGCTGATGCCGACGAGCTCACCTGGTCCGCACCGCGGCGGATCGCCGACGGGGCGCTCCTGAACAAACCCGTCGTGCTCTCCGACCGCTCCTGGGTGATGACCGGGTCGTTGTGGGACAGGACCCGGATCGAGCCGGGCCAGCCGGCATCGGTCGCACCGTGGGCGGTCAATCCTTTCCACGACCACTTCGGCGACCTCGACGAACACCGCGGCGCCTGGGTGCGGCGCAGCCTCGACGAAGGCCTGAGCTGGGAGCACACAGCAACCATCCGCTTCGGCCCTCCCGAGTTCGACGAGCCGCGGTTGGTCCAGCGCACCGACGGCACGCTCTGGCTGACCGCACGGCTCGCGTCCGGTGGTCTGGCCGAGACCACCGGCGACCCGACGGCCACGCGCTGGAAGCAGCCACGTCCGTCGTCCGTCATCCGGCAGCCGAGCTCACGCCACGCGCTGCAGCGGCTGCGCAGCGGCGCCCTGCTGCTGGTGAAGAACGGCTCCGAGCTGGGCCGGCCGGCGCCCGGTCACGGCCGCAGCGAGCTCACCGCGTACCTGTCGCACGACGACGGCGTCACCTGGACGAGGGGTCTGGTCCTGGACGGCCGCTCGAAGGTGGCCTACCCCGACATCGCCGAACTGCCATACGGGCGGATCTGCGTCTCCTACGACCACAACCGCCGCACCGACGGCCAGGTCCTGCTGGCCCGCTTCACCGAGGACGCGATCACCGCCGGCCGCTCCGACCTGGTGGAACGGATCGTCGTCTCCGAGCCCGACCCCGCCGCACGCGACGCGCGGCTGCACCGCGAATCGAACCCGCACGCCAACGCCTGACCCCCAACGCCCGCCCCGTCACCCCGCAGAAAGGCACGCCCATGCCCGACATCGACGTCAAGCGGCGCACCCTCCTCCAGGCCACCGGTGCCACCGTGGCCGTCGCCACCTTGGGTGGCCGCGCGTTCGCCGCGCCGCGCGAGCAACCGACGGCACTGCCCGCCGTCGACCCGGTGAACCCGGCCGACGCCCCCGTCGCGATCTCCTACGCAACAGAAGGCGTCGACGACGGCACCTCCATGGTGATCGTCGGCGAAGGCTTCACCGCCCAGTCCGAGGTGTGGCTCCTGAAGCTCGGCAAGGACACTCTCGAGGACGCGAAGGCGAGCTTCGGCGGCCAGGCGGCGCTGCCCGACAGCCCGCCGAGCGGGGCAGCGAAGGCCACGCTGTTGAGCGCGGCCCGCGAGCGGGTCCTCGTCGCCGGTCAGATCGGATACCCCAACCCGGCCGCCGACCTCGCCGTCTACCCCACGGCCGTCTGGGTCAAGACCGGCGAGCACTGGTCCCGGCCGTACGTCGTCAACAAGCCGGCGATCTTCTTCGCCGAGACCGATGTGCTGGTCCCTGGCGAGACCATCCGGCTCTTCGGCCGCAACTTCCTTGCGACGTACGGCGTCACGGGCGCCAACTACGACTACCCGATCGCCCTGCGCGAGGCCGACGGCGACGCCGTCCACTGGGCCCAGCTCTACGACGGCGAGGGACAGGCCAGGCCCAACTACAAGCCGCACGTCGTCCAGATCCGCATCCCCGCGGACATCCCCGACGGCGACTACGAACTCTCCGTACACACCCGCTACGGACTCGAGAACGGCTGGAGCAACTCCGTCCCGGTCCGCGTCCGCGCCGCCCGCACCCTCATCAACAGGCTCGCCCGTCATGACCTGACCGACCAGCCCGGATCCGCACCTGGGAGCGTCCGCGTCGACGTCGTCAGCATTCCCGACGACGCCCGGTACAACGACAACGCGCGGCGTATCCAGGATCGGCTCGACGCAGTGGGACGCCGCCGCGGCGGCGGCATCGTCCGGCTCCCGACCGGCCCGATCGCGATCGGCACGACGCTGCGGGTACCCGACGGCGTCGTCCTGGAAGGCAGCGGACGCGGTGCCACTCGGCTCACCACCCCCTTGGGGTCCGCTTTCGCCGGGACCTTCGCGGTCTCCGACCTCTTTCCGTCTCCGTCGTTCGTCAAGGGCTTCGCCGGCGACTACACCCCGTACTGGGCACCGCACCAGCCGCTCGTATGGCTCGAGGGCAGTTCGGGCCTTTCGGATCTCTCGATTCAGGCGGGCTCACGTGACTTCACTGCCGTCCTGATCGGCAACTCCGACCCCGAGAAGATCCAGGAGGACGTGTTCGTCAAGCGCGTCGGCCTCACCATTCGGGCGACCAGGTACGCGCTGCGCAGCGCCTTCACGCCGACCAACGCGGGAATCCACGTCGCGAGCCCGACCGCCCGCCTGGTGATCTCCGACTGCGTCATCGACGCCCACGAACCCCTCGCGATGTACGCCGGCCGCCACGCCCACCGGCACGCGATGATCGTCCGCAACTCACTCTCCTCCCACCAGCGCCAGGACTCCAATATCGGCATGATCATGGGCTGGTCGGACTCCGTGTTCGAGGACAACGAGCTCTACTCCGGCGGGCGCGGTTTGATCTGCCAGATGAACACCACTCGGGTCTACTTCGGCGGCAACCGCATCCACGAGATCGGCGGTCGCGGCAACGCCTCCGAGGTCCTCATGGCCGAAGCGGGCTACGCGCTGGAGGAAGTAGATGTGTCGGGCGCCGCGGCCACCACGGTGAACACCAGCTCGACCCTCCCCGAAGGAGCCGCCAAGGCAACCTCGAGCGAGCTCTACGCCTGGATCGCCGAAGGCCGTGGATTCGGGCAACTGCGCCGCATCGTCGACAACGACGGCCAAGGCTCGCTCACGCTGGAACACCCCTGGCGCACCGTCCCTGACGCGACTACCAAGATCGACATCATCACCCACCCGGCCGTCAACAATCTCTGGGTCAACAACGTCTACAGCAACGGCCGCGGCTTCATGCAGCCGTTCTACGGCAGCGGATTCGAGAACATCATCACCGGCAACGAGATCCGCAGCGCCGGCGGACTGAGCATCTGGTCCGGATTCACCATGCAGGGCAAGGCACGGCGCAGTACGGGCGCCTACAACCTCATCTACACCAACATGCTCACCGGCTCCGATGCGATCAACCTCTACGGCGGCAACACGGCCGGACAGGAGGACATCCCCGGCGGCATGTTCGCCAACACGGTCCGCCGGAACCAGGTCTGGTCCCGCGGCTCGGCCACCCAGACCAACCAGTACTACAACATCTGGTTCTCCCGGCCCGCCGAAGCCGACCCCGACCTCGAGGCCTCGATCAACCTGCGGCGATGCGACTCCACCGTCGTCGAGGCCAACTACGTCTTCCAGGACGACAACGGCATTCTCGCTCGCGGTGGCAAGAACAACCTCGTGCGGTTCAACCGCATGGACCGGGTGCCGAACCGAATCCTGCGCCAGGAGGACACGAGGGACCTCATCGCGACGGCTCCACCCTTCGAAGAGCCGTACTGATGACGCTCGCCGCCACCACGACAGCAGCGGAGACCACACCATGACCAGGCAGATCTCTCGTCGCACCGTCCTCAAGACCATGGGAGCCACGTCGGCGCTCGCCGTCGCCGGGATCCCCGCCCTGCCCGCACGTGCCGACGCCACCGCGCCGGCGCTGTATCCGGAACAGTTGCGCAACCTCGTACCGGGCACGGCGGTCCAGCTCAACGGAGCGGGCTTCAGCGCCACCAGTCAGCTGCGGCTCTGGACCGTTGCCGACGACGTGACTCCGCCGAGCGGCGGCGTGCCGGCGCTCCCCGCCACGCCGCCGGCCGGCGCCGCGCCACTGACGCCCGCCGGGGTGACCGCGACGAGCCTGGCCGCGATCCCTCCGGCCGGCTCCCGGACGGTGCAAGCCGCCTACGTGTCGTCGGCCGACGGAACGTCCTGGTCGGCGCCGCTCCTGCTCAACGCGGCCGAGCCGTGGTTCCACACCCGGCCGGCGCCGGAGCCCGGGCAGACGATCGACGTGATCGGCGCCAACCTCCACCTCGGCGGCGGCACCCCCGCGGTCTACCTGCGGGGCTCGACCGGCACGCTGCACGCCTGCGCGGTCACGGTGATCTCCCGGTTCGAGCTCACCGCCACCGTGCCCGCGTCGATCGCGCCGGGCAGTTACGACCTCCTGGTCTCCAACGGCCGCGGCGGCCATCACGGCTACTCCGAGAAGCTCACCGTCCAGGTCACCAGTCCAGCCGCGCCACCCGCCGGCGCGATCGACGTCGTCACCGATCACGGTGCCGATCCCACCGGCACCGCCGACTCCACCGCGGCGATCCAGGCCGCCCTGACCGCGGCCGCGGCCACCCCCGGCGGCGCGACCGTCTCCATCCCGGCGGGGAACTACGCGGTCTCCGGCCGCATGACGTTCCCCGCCACGGCCAACCCGATCCACCTGGTCGGCGACGGGCAAGGCAGTACGGCGATCCGGATGAGCGACGCATCGACCTTCGGCGCCGACTTCCCCCTCGAGACGCCCGACGACGTCTACGGCGTCGGCCCCGCGGACCAGAAGTCCCTGTTCTACCTGGACGCCGCCAATGGTGCGGTCGTCATCCGCGACCTGAGCATCGACGCCAATGACAGACGGGCCGTCGGCATCGGCGTCAACCGCCGGCACAACGTCACCATCCAGAACACGACCATCGTCTGCAACGACTACCCCAGCAATGTGTGGCTGCGCACCGGCGTCAACGGCGTCTTCGCCTACGGCTGCCGGAACCTGCGCGTGCTCGAGTGCGACATCGACAGCAACAACTGCGTGGTCCTGGGCGCGATGCTCGACGTCGAGATCGCCGACTGCGCCCTCCGCGCCTGCTTCCCACGGGTCAACGGCGAACCCAACCACCCGCAGCCCGATGCCGACAACACCGCGGTCAGGATCGCCGGGAGCCGGCGGATCGCCGTGCGCCGCAACGACTTCCAGCGCTCGTCGACGACGTTCTACTACGCGCGCGGACTGGGCGCCGGCGGTTCGAAGCTGGCCGCCTTCTCCTACGGCCCAGCTGAAGCCTGCGGGCTGGAGGACGTGATCGTCGCCCACAACACCCTCGACGGCGCCGGCGAACCCAACGGCAACAACGGCGAGGCGTTCGTCGGCGACACCTTCACCACCAAGCCCGGCGAACGCGTCCAGCTCCCCGTCGTCAGCGCAACCTCGACGACCGTCACGGTTCCTACCGGCACCTTCGACACCGCCGGTTCCTTCGACGTCATCGGCGCCCACGTGTTCGTCCTGTCGGGGACCGGCGAGGGCCAGGTGCGGCGCGTCCAGGCACACACCACCGACACCGTCACCGTCGCCGAACCATGGTCGGTCGTCCCCGACTCCACCTCGATCATCACGGTCGTGATCACGCACGTGCGACAGCTCTACGTACACAACACCGTCACCACCTGCCCGAAGTACCTCGGCAACTACGGCCCGTCCTACTACTCGATCTGCGCTGAGAACACCTTCGACGGCGACGGCGCGTTTCCGAGCGGATCGACCGGCCTCGACCAAGGTGTCGGCGGAGCGGCAGCCCTGCGTGGCACCGCTCCCTCGTTCGACTACAAGATCCAGTTCTACAACGAGGTGAGCGACAACCAGATCAACACCGGCCGGGTCTTCTACAGCTACACCAACACCGCCGGCGCCTCGAGCGCTCCGGCCGGCCCGATCGTGCGGTCCAACGCCCTGGTCCGCAACACCGTCACCAACAGCCCCGAGGCAGCCAAGCTGTTCACCACCACGGCCGCGGTGGCAGCGCCATGGGGCCGCTACAACCTGTCCGCGCTCAACGCCAGCGCGGGTTCCTCGACCAGCACCGTGATCGGCGCCGGGTTCGACACCACGTACTACCAAGGTCCCGCCACCGGCCTCACGGACGGCGGTTCCGGCACCGTCACCTTGTAGCCCGCACGACGGCGGCCACCGCGCCGCCTACCGCTACCGCCCGGCCTGAAGGAGAAGGTCATGACCGCAGCCGACCCGGCCCGCCTCGACGAGTTCCGGCGACAGCGCTTCGGGATGTTCATCCACTGGGGCGTCTACGCCCTGGCCGCACGGCACGAGTGGGTGCGCAACCGCGAACGGCTCAGCCGCGACCAGTACCAGCCCTACCTCGACCGTTTCGATCCCGACCTGTTCGACCCCGCGGTCTGGGCCCGTGCCGCCCGCGACGCGGGCATGACGTACATGGTGCTCACCACCAAGCACCACGACGGCTTCTGCCTGTGGGACTCCGAGCTGACCGACTACTCGGTGCGCTCCACACCCTGGGGCAAGGACCTCGTCGGCCCGACCGCCGACGCGTTCCGGCGCGAGGGCCTGGGCGTCGGCTTCTACCACTCGCTGCTGGACTGGCAGCAGCCCGACTTCCCCATCGACGGGCTGCACCCGGACTTCGAACGCGACGGCGTCGACCAGCACGGCCGCGACGTCGCGCACTATGCGCAGTACCTGCACGGACAGGTCGAGGAACTGCTCACGAAGTACGCGCCGGTCGACACCATGTGGTTCGACTTCTCCTACCGGAACTGGCGCGATGCCCAGGGCCGCCCGCTCGTGGGCGGCAAGGGGGCGGCCGACTGGCGCTCCGACGACCTCATCTCGCTGGTCCGCCGGCTGGCGCCGCAGGCGCTGATCAACGACCGGCTCGACGTCGACGGCTCGGCCGACTTCGTCACGCCGGAGCAGTACCAGCCGGTGGCGCCGGTGGTCATCGACGGCGTCCCGGTCACCTGGGAGGCCTGCCAGACCCTGAACGGCAGCTGGGGCTACGACCGCGACAACCTCGACTGGAAGTCGCCGGAGCTGCTGATCAAACTGCTGGTCGACACCGTGTCGAAGGACGGCAACCTGCTGCTGAACGTCGGCCCGAACGGCCGCGGCGAGCTGGAGCCGCGGGCGCTGGACACGCTGGCCGAGATCGGGCGGTGGATGCGGCTGCACGCCAGGTCGATCCACGGCGCCGGCGCCAGCGCGTTCGCGCCGCCACGGGACTGCCGCTACACCCAGCGCGGCGACCGGCTGTACCTGCACGTGTTCTCGTGGCCGTTCAGACACCTGCACCTCCCCGGGCTCGCCGGGAAGGTCCGCTACGCCCAACTGCTGAACGACGCGTCCGAAGTACGCCGCGTCTCGCACGACGAAGGCGCCGTCACCCACCCCGCACTGGGAACGACGCCGGACGACCTGACCATCGAACTGCCGATCCAGCACCCCGACGTCGCCGTCCCCGTCGTCGAGCTGTTCCTCCACGAGTGAGGCCGCACCCGGCCGCCGAAGGAGCACACCGCCGTGGCTGACCCCGATCGACCCGAGGACCTCGTCCGGCCGGGCTTCGGCCCGGTCGCCGACGCCTTCGAGCGCACGCTCGCGGCCGACGGCCGCACCGGAGCCGCCCTCGCCATCTGGATGGACGGCGAGCCCGTCGTCGAGATCTGGGGCGGCACTGCGGACGAACGACGCCGGCGCGCGTGGTCGCGGGACACGCTGTCAGTCGCCTTCTCGTGCACCAAGGGCATCGCCGCGGTGCTCATCGGCATGCTCCTCGAGCGGGGCGACCTCCCCTCGCTGGAGACACCGGTCGCGGCGATCTGGCCCGAGTTCGGCGCGCACGGAAAGGGGCAGGTCACCGTCGCCGACGCGCTCGCGCACCGCGCCGGAGTCTCGGCACCGCGGCGCGACTTCACCCTGGCGCAGGCACTGGACGGGCACAGCGTGGCGGAGGCGCTGGCGGAGCAGGAACCGTTATGGGCACCCGGCACGGCCCACAGCTACCACACGCTGACCCACGGCTACATCGTCGAGCAGCTCGTCCTTCGGGCTGCCGGGCGAACGGCGGGCCGGTTCTTCGCCGACGAGGTGACCGGCCCGCTCGGTGCGCAGGCCTGGCTGGGGCTGCCGCCGCAGCATGAGGACCGGGTGACGCATCTGGTCCAGGATCCGTCGACGGTGGCGGACCTCGCCGGCGACGCGGCCGCCGTGCGCTGGGCGAGCCGAGCGACCACGCTCGGCGGCGCATTCCCGCCGACCCTCATAACACCGGAAGGCGGCTTCAACGATCCGGCGGTGCACCGCGCGGAACTGGCCGGTGCCGGCATCATCGCCACGGCGAGCGCCATGGCACGTATCTGGTCGGCAACCGTCTCCGACACACGCGGCATTCGCCTCATCGGCGATGAGACCAGCAAGAAGTTGGCGACCCCACGCAGCACCGGGAAGCCGCACTTCGCGACGAATCCCCCGCCATACCCCTCCTGGGGCGCCGGCGTGAGGATCCCCACGCATTCCCAACCCCTCATCTCGCCTCGTTCCTTCGGCCACGACGGCGCGGGTGGGCAGCTGGCCTTTGCCGACCCCGACGCGAAGGTAGGTTTCGCTTATCTGACCAATCGGATGGCAGACGGATCACGGGCAGAGCACATACTCGCCGCCCTTCGCCGGGTCATCAGCTGACCAGGTGCCACATGCACAGCAGCCCGTCCCTGACCACGTTGAACTACTCCCGCATGATCGCCTGCTGTCCGGGTGCTCCGGCTACGGAACCGGGCCACGCCGGTGAACGGGTGCTCGTCCACAGAGGTTGGGAACGAGGTCGACTGGTGATACGCGTACCCGCCTTGCGCTCATCGTCCCAGTTCAAGAGTAGTTCGAAGGGTGAGTCCAGGTGGGCAGTTCCCTCCTCGGACACCAGCCCCTCATTGAGGTCGGCCCTCTCTTCGCAAATCGCCTCTCGGAGCGCGGACAGCCTCGCGAGCTCGCGTCGGATCGCGGCACAGAGGTTGATTCGGGTCGGTGCCACAGACCCTGGCGAGATGGAGTCCGGATCAGTGGACGGCGATGTCAGCCATGTCGATGGCGACGAACACGATCTGTTCGTCCCCCATGGGGGCGTAGGCACGTCGCGTGGCGGGGATGACGATGCCGTCGACGTCGCGGTAGTCGGCGGCGTAGAGCTGCGACTCGACCGTGTGGCCGACGATGTCGATGGTGAAGTCGTGGCGGCGCAGCAACCCGTCCGGGCCGAAGCAGAACACCTGCGTGCGGGTGTGGCTCTTGATGTGGTCGGGGAACGTCACTTGCAGTCGCCGCCAGGTTTCGCCGCCGGCCTCGATCGGGGCGATCTCTTCGCTGACGAATCCCGGCCAGGTGAACAGGAACGGCGTATTCAGGTACGTCCACAGGGCTTCGCCGGTGAAGTACGCGAGCTGCAGGTCGTCCCACGGTGTCTCGAACTGGTGGCCGGCGAACGACCGTTCCGGATCGGCGCGTGCCTCGACCACCGTGCCGATCGGTCGTTGAAGGACGACCCGGTCGGGTTCGAAGACCGATCGTCGGTCCTGACCGACGAAGTCCATGGTCAGCCGTTCCCGTGTCGTGTCCACCTCGAAGTGGACGTTCGTCAGCGCGTCGCCTTGTCCCTTGATCTGCCAGAAGGCCCCGGTGATGGCGGCGTCGACAGCGATGGTCCGGATCCCGTTCCACCGATTCACGCCACCGTGCGCGGCGACGGCGCTCGCGAGTAGATCGTTCATGGCTCCTGCTCCTCTGTCGGGCTGCCCCGGCCGCCGAACGGCGGCCGGGGCATGTCGGGTCAGTCGACGATGAGTCCGCCGGTCAGGTTGGCGACGGTGCCGGTCATCGCGGATGCACGGTCGGAGGCGAGGAACACCGCTGCTTCCGTGAGTTCGGCCAGCGTGGTCGGGCGCTTGCGATGGCTCATGCCACTCGCCAGCGCGGTGAACTGCTCCTTGGCGATCCCCAGCGCGTCGGCATGCAGCCCGTACACGACGTCGACGACCGGTGTCTCCACCATGCCGGTGGTGCGTAGGCAGATCGCGCGAACACCGTGCTGGGCCCATTCGGCCGACAGCGCCCGGTTGAGACCCTCCATCGCCGCCCAGCCGACGCTCATGCCGCCAACCAGGGGCAGCGGCGAACGGGCCGGCTCGGGGGTGTGCATCATGATCACGCCCGACCGCCGGGCGATCATGTGCCGTGCGGCGGATCTCGCGGTGATGAAATGAGCCTGGGCATACATGGTGATCGGGCGCAGGAAACTCTCGACAGGCAGTTCGGTGAGCGGTATCCCCTGCAATCCCACGGGTGAGCTGCCGATCGCGTTGAACGACACGTCGATGCTGCCGGCGTCGGCGACGACTGCGTCCAGGTGCTCGGTCACGGATCTCTCGTCCCCGGCGTCCACCACGGCGGTCTCGACGGCTCCACCCGCGGCGGAGATCTCCTTCGCGATGGTGTCGACGACGTCGAGATGCCGCGCGGTCAGGAACACCCTGGCACCTTCGTGAGCGAACCCGCGGGCCACCGCACGACCGACCGCGCCGCCCGCGCCGTAGACGACGACGTTCTTGGTCTCCAGCAACATGACCTTCTCCTCCTGCTCGTTCACATCGAGCGATGTCCGTGGCCGCGATGGGCGGGACGGTGGTGGCGCCCCGGGAGCGGCTCTCACCTCTACCGACGCCGTGCCGTTGCCCGGATCGACAGCACGCGAGAAGAATCTCGGGGCGTGGTGTCGATGCGGTCCCGGGTCGCGCGTCGAGATGAGTAGAGGGTCCGAGTGGCGGGCCGCAGCAACGAGGATGGGAACTGATGGCCGAGTACCTGGTGTTGATCTACGACGACGAGACCGTGTTGGCCGCCCCCGGCAGCCGGCAGGAGTCAGGGCAGCTGTTGGCCGACCACCGGCGGTTCATGGCCGCGCACGAGACGGCGATGCGTGGTGGTAACGCCCTGTGGCCGTCGGCGACGGCCACCTCGATCCGCCCGGACGGCACCGGCGGGTTCAGCGTCACCGACGCCCCGTTCGCCGAGACCAAAGAGGCCGTTGTGGGCTACTACCTCATCGAGGCCGACGACCTCGACGAGGCTGTCGCCATCGCCCAGCAGGTGCCAACGGTCGCCGGCGGGGTCGAGGTCCGGCCCGTGCAGACGTTCGGCTGACCACTCGAGGAGGCCGCGTGATGTCGGTGGACCCGCGGGTGGGCGCCGCGGTCGCTGAGGCGCACCGCCGCGAGTGGGCGTTCGTGCTCGCCGCGACGGTGCGCGTCACCCGTGGTCTGGACCTGGCCGAGGAATGCGTCCAGGACGCGTACGCCAAGGCGCTGGTCGACTGGGCCACCAACGGCGTCCCTCGCAACACCGGGGCCTGGTTGACCACCACGGCGCGTCGCCGCGCGCTGGACCTGCTGCGCCGCCAGGCCACTGCGGCCCGGGCATTGCCGCTGCTCGTCGGTACCCACACCGACGAGGGGCTCGACCCTGGGCTCGAGGAGCGGTTCGACGGGGCCGCGATCGGCGATGAGCGGCTGCGGCTGGTGTTCACCTGCTGTCACCCCACGCTGTCCCGCGACGCTCAGGTGGCCCTGACCCTGCGGCTGCTGTGCGGTCTCTCCACTGCCGAGGTGGCCCGCGCGTTCCTGGTCAGCGAGTCGACCATGGCGGCCCGGATCACCCGCGCGAAGAAGAAGATCACCCAGGCGCGGATTCCCTACCGGGTGCCCGCGCGGGAGGAGCTGCCCGAACGCGTGGCGTCGGTGTGCGAGGTGGTGCACCTGCTGTTCACCACGGGTCACGCCGCTCCCGCCGGCGCCGAGTTGATTCGCCGCGATCTCGTCGAGCGCGCCCTCGACCTGGCCCGGATGCTGCGCGCCCTGCTACCCGGCAACGCCGATGTCACCGGGCTGCTGGCACTGATCCTGCTCACCGACGCACGCCGCGACGCCCGTCTCGACGCGCATGGACAGCTCGTGCTCCTCGCCGAGCAGGATCGTGTCCGCTGGGACCACGACGCGATCACCGAGGGAGTAGCCCTGGTCCGCGAGGCCCTGCGCAGCCGGCCTCCCGGGCGGTTCGCGTTGATGGCCGCCATCGCCGCGGTGCACGACGAAGCCGACAGCTGGGCCACCACAGACTGGCACGAGATCGTCGGGCTCTACGACCTGCTCGTCGCTCTCTGGCCCTCACCCGTCGTCGCGCTCAACCGCGCCGTCGCCGTCGGGTTCGCGCACGGCCCCACCGCCGGCCTCGACGCACTCGCGCCACTCACCACCGAGCCCCAACTGGCCGGCTACAGCTACCTCGCCGCCGCCCGCGCCGAGTTCCTCGCCCGCCTCGGACGCACCCACGACGCCCGCACCGCCTACGAAGAAGCGCTGCTCCTCACCGAGAACACCGTCGAACGCGGCTACCTCACCCGCCGTCTCGATCAACTCCACGCGTGACGACACGAATTCGCGGTCATCCGAGGCGCCGTAGCGCTGTCTCGAGGGCGACCTCGACCCGGGACGTCATGCCGGGCACGTCGACGGGACGGCGTCCTGCGACCTGACGGCGGATCCACTTCGGCTGGCTGTCGTCATGGTGCAGCAGGGCATACAGGTCCCACCACGGATCGAGCGTCACTCCGGCGATCGACTCATAGAGTGACCGAAGCTGCTCCGACCACTCGGGCGAGTAGAGCGCCGCCAGGTATCGCCGGCAGTGCCCGACGTCGATCGCGCGCGACCCGCGATGGACGCCGTTCCAGTCGGTCAGGCCAGTGATCTTGCCGCGCGACCACAGGAGGTTGACGGGCAGGAGATCGCCGTGCAGAAAGACGGCGGTGTCGGCCGGCGGCGGCGCCGCCATGACATCGAACGCCGCCTTCCACACGGCCGGCTGCTGGGCACCCACCGGCACCTGGAACCCGTCGAGAGGAGCGATCCACGAATCCGTCCACGGCCTGAACGCCTTCGCGGGGAGATCGAGGGAATGCAGCAAGACAGCAAGCTCCGCGATCGTCGTCATCCACGACCGAGGTTCCGCCGGATTGAGGTCGACCTGTCCCGGCAACCGCGTCATCAGCAACGACGGCTCGCCTCCCGTCGAAGTACCGGCGACATCGGCATCCAGGACATTCGGCACCGGAAGCCCGCTCCCCGCCACCAGGCGTAGGTTGGCGATCTCCTGCTCCAAGGCCTCCTGCAGTCCGAGCCCGCCCGGGTACTGCCGCAGTACGACGAACGTTCGCTTCCCGAGTCGCTCGACAGTCAGCCGATGCACGGCGGAGGAGACGCCACCGGTCAATCGGCGGTAGCCGACGATGCGACTGCCCCGGCCCATCGACGCCGCGGCCCAGGCGAGAGCCTCCTCGGAGGGCCGGCGCTGCCTGAACCCGCCATCCCTCCAGTCGCTGTCGGTCATGAGCGCGACCCTATGCGTCAGGAGCCTGCGGCGACACGAGTGCTCTCCTCCGCTCAGGTGCGTGGAGCCGAGTGCCTTCGCACGTCGCTGAGCCAGGCCAGAGCGGACAAGGCGTCCGTCACCACGGGCTCCGACGACCCGGCGCGCCGCTGGGGGCCGCTCGCCGGCTCCGGTCGCCGAACCATGACCACCTCGACGCCGAGGTGATCGGCAGCCTCCAGGAAGTTCCGGACGCCGGCGTCACCGGAGTCGGCCGCGATCAGCAGGCGCACGTTGCCGGCACCCAGGACCGAGATCGCCCCCCGAAGCCCGTATCGCGTGGCGTCCGGTTCCCGCACCCAGCCCGGAAGGTCAGGATCCATGGAGGTCCGTCTGCGGTGGCTGAGGACCGATCGCCCGCCCAGGTCGCCCAGCCGTTCGGAGAGACGCAGCGGTTCGAGCGCGATCATGACGTCGCCGGAGTGTCTCGACGCCTCGCGCCCGGCCGCGTCGAACGAGGCGACCCACCTCCACCGCTGAGCTCCCGCAACGCCCTCGAACGGCGGTGGCACCGCCCGGAGAAGCGGTAGCCCGGCAACGTCGCAGGCGGCCGCCACCGCGGACGACACGCCCTCCGCGTAGGGATCGGCAGCGTTGATCACGACGTCCACGGCATGGCTGCGGAACATCGTCACCAGGGCGGCCGGCTCGGGGTGACCTTCGTACACGATCGCGTCGCCACGACCAGGACCGTCCTCGGTCACCAGCCGGACGTAGTCGGGGTCGCCGTGTTCGAACGCCATCACCAGGTCGGTGACCAAGGTGGTCGATCCGATGATCAGAGTCGCCATGCCCAACTCCCGGCCCAGCGGTTGACAGCCCGCCGTTGAACACATCAGGCTAGCACGACAATTGACCTAACTAACGCACCACATGACGGCCGATCAGCTGAGACAGTTCAGCTGCCCGGGTGAGCCGCCTGATCGCCGATCCAGCGGTGGATCTCGGTGGACAGGACGGCCAGCGGGACGGCGCCGTTGCCCAGGACCGCGTCGTGGAAAGCACGGATGTCGAAGCGGCCGCCGAGGCGCTCGCGGGCGGACCGGCGCAGTGCGTCGATCTCCAGCCGGCCGGTCATGTAGGCCAGTGCCTGGCCGGGCCAGGCGATGTAGCGGTCGACCTCGTTGACGACGTTCGGCGGCGAGACGGCACTGTTGGCGAGCATGAAGTCGATCGCCTGCTGCCGCGTCCAGCCGTGGTGGTGCAGGCCGGTGTCGACGACCAGGCGGCAGGCCCGCCACGCATCGCACGACAGCATGCCGAAGCGGAAGAGGTCGTCCGAGTACAGCCCCATCTCGTCGGCCAGCCGCTCGGCGTACAGGCCCCACCCCTCGCCGAAGGCGGCGATGTAGAGGTAGCGGCGGAACGCCGGCAGCCGGGTGAGCTCCTGGGCGGCGGCGAACTGCAGGTGGTGGCCGGGCACGCCCTCGTGGAACGACAGCGTCTCGTACTCGAACCGGGTCCGGGTCCGCGGCTGGTACGTGTTGACGTTGTACTGGCCGGGCCGCTCCCCCGCCGGCGGCATGTACTCCCCGATCACCGCAGCGGGCGCGACCACCGCGTTCATCGGCTCGACCACGCAGTCCGCCGACGGGATGCGGCCGAACCAGTCCGGCAGCGCCGCCTCGGCCCGGGCCACCGCCGCACGCGCGTCGGCGACGATGTCGTCGGCCGACGCGTAGCGCAGCTCCGGATCAGTGCGCAGCTTGTCGACGATCGCGTCGAAGTCGCCGATGCCGAACACCTTCTCCCCCAGCACCGAGAACTCCTCGCGCAGCTGCGCGAGGAGGTCCAGCCCGAGGCGGTGCAGCTCATCAGGCGTCCGCGACGTCGTGGTGTGTGCCGCGACGGCGCGCGCGTACATCTCGCCGCCGTCCGGCAGGTGCAGCAGTCCGCTGCGCTCGTCCGGGCGGGCCGCCGCCAGCACCGGGCCGGACAGCGTCTCCAGCAGGGCCGCGAACGCCGGGCGGATGCTGTCGGAGACGAGTGCGCGGACGTCGTCCTCGACGCCGGTGCCCGCGGCGGGCGCCACCATCAGGTCGTCGTCGGCGGGCGTGGCGAGGTAGGCGCGCACCCGCTCGATCGTCTGCTCGACGCCGCGGCGGGTGGGCACGCGCCCTGACGCCACGCCGGCCGACGCGCGCACGGTGATGCCGTCGACATACGCCCGGATCCCCGTCATCCGGCTCAGGTAGTCGCGTTCGCTGCGCGGGGTGCGCAGGCTGGTGTACGCCAGCGTGGCCAGCACGCCCGCCACGGGCCCGGCATGCCCGGAGACGGTGAACTCCAGGTGCCTGTCGACCAGTGGGGCCGCCTCCGAGCGGGCCGAGTGGATCAGCACGTCGCGCGTGACACGGTCGTCGTCGCCGAGCCCGTCGGCGGGGATCGCCTCGGCCTGCGCCGCCAGGTCCAGCAGCCGCTCGCCGGCGGACAGCTCGGCCGCCTCGCCGAGGTCGGGGACCCGGTCGTCGTACCCGGGGACGCCGAAGACGGAGGCGGTGAACGGGTTGGCGGAGCTGGCGGTCTCCAGGTAGTCGTCGGCGAGGCGGGCGATCGGGGCGGGTTCCGGCATGACGTTCAGCCTCCGTACGCAGCGAGCAGTTCGGGGTCGGCGGGGATGTCGGCGATCCGGTACGCGGGCGGCGCCGCGCCCATCAGGTGCTGGACGAAGAAGTCCCAGCGGCGCCGCAGCCAGTATGCGGTGCCGATCATCAGTCGGTGGTCGGCGTTGGGGACGATCAGCAGGTCGAAGTCCTTGTTCGCCTTGATCAGGGCGTCGACCAGGCGCATCGTGCCGTGCGGCGTGGCGTTGTCGTCCATCTCGCCGTGCACCAGCAGCAGCTTGCCGGCCAACTGCCCGGCATGGGTCTCGTTGGCCTGGCCGGCGAAGTCGAAGTCGTCCTCGAGGCCGAAGAACTTCTCGCCCCACCAGGCGTGGTTGAGCCGGTTGTCGTGGTTCCCGGCCGACGACACCGCCACCTTGTAGAACTCCGGCGCACGGAGCATGCACCTGGTCGAGGCGTAGCCGCCGGCCGAGTGGCCGAAGATGCCGACCCGGTCCAGGTCCATCCACGGACGGGTCCGGGCGAGCTGCTGGATCGCCGCGACGTGGTCGTGGACGTAGCCGTCGTCGCCGAGCCGCGCGGCGTCCTGGAACGCCTGGCCGCGCAGCGCGGACCCCCGGCCGTCGACCGCCACGACGACGAAACCGAGCGCGGCGAAGCCCGCGGCGTTGCGCTCCCCCGTCAGGACGCCGCCGGACAGCGGGAAGCGCAGCGGCGCGGTGGAGATCTGCGGGCCCGGGTAGATCTCCTCGACCACGGGGTACCTGGCCGACGGGTCGAAGCCGTGCGGACGGTAGATCGCGCAGTAGACGTCGGTGACGCCGTCGGCCGCCTTCACCACCGCCCGCTCCGGAGGCGTCCAGCCGGCCGCGTAGAGGGCGGACGCGTCGGCCCGCTCCAGCTCCAGCACGACGGCGCCGGAGCGGTCGCGCAGCACCGACACGGTCTCCACGTCGTACCGCGAGGCGTTGTCGACGAGGAACCGTCCCGACGGCGACGGCACGCAGTCGTGATCGTGACCGTCGGACGTGATCGCGGTGAGCTCGCCGCCGTCGAGCGGCACCGAGTACAGCTCCTGCAGGTACGGGTCCGACCCCGGCTCGCGCCCGGCGCCGGTGAACACGACCCGGCGGGCTTCCTCGTCGATCGACACGACGTGGCGCACCGACCAGTCACCGGAGGTCAGGGTCGTGACCGAGCCGTCGCGGCCGTACCGGTAGAGGTGGCCGTACCCGCTGCGCTGCGACCACCACAGCACCTCCCCCGTGGACAGGACCCGGATGTTGGTGTCCTGCTGCTGCGGGCCGTACAGGATGTGCGACGTGCTGGTCTCCTCGACGAGCACGGTGACCGCACCGGTCCCGGGGTCGAGCTCGTGCAGGCGGACGAGGTGGTCGCCACGGTCGCTGGAGAGGAAGTGGACCGTCGCACCGTCCGCGCTCCACCACAGCTGGTCGTACGGGATGGCGGGGACGAGCGGGGCCAGGATCGGCTCGCACCTGGCCGGCGTCACGGCGCCCGTCGCGGCCTCGAACACGAGGAACTCCGTGGTCGGGACCTCTTCGTCGCCCACGACGGCGTAGCGGTAGGTCAGCGGCTCCGGCCGCCCGCCTCCCGGCGGGGAGGAGCGCAGCAGGTGCATGAGCCCGACGGAGCGCTGGTCGAGCCGGTGGGTGACGAATCGGGTGGAGTCCGGTGACCAGGCGACGAGCGGTGGCATGGTGAAGCCGAGGTTCTCCTGCATCACCAGGGCGGCGCTGGAGTCGGTCATCGTCGCGTAGTCGTACGCCTCGACGCCGTCGGTGGTGAGCCGGCGCACCTCGTCCGTGGCGGTGTCGCGCAGGTAGAGGTCGTGGTCGCGGATCCCCACGGCCCAGCGCCCGTCCGGCGACGGCGTCTCGCCCGGGCGGGCCGGGCCGAGGACCGTGGCCGTGTAGTCGTCCAGCGCGACCTCGACCCGCCGCCCCCCGACGACCACGCGCACCACGCCGTCGAGCAGCAGGTCGACGGAGAAGAACGGCGGCTCGGCCGGGTCGACCTCCTCGCGCAGCACGTCGGCGAGGGCGCGGGCCAGCCGCTCGTGGTCGAACGCCGGCTGCTTCGTGCCCGCCTCGGCGTCGACGACCACGAACCGCACACCCGTCGCCGTCCGGGTCCGGTACCAGAACGTCTCGGTGCCGGCGATCCAGTTCGGCGTCACCCGCGGGGTGTGGACCAGCTCCTTCAGGTGGTGCGGCAGCAGGGCCTCGGCCCTGGCGTAGCGCGCGGCGAGCTCGAGGGTCGCGGAGTCCTCCCCGGGCCCGGTCACCGGTAGACCTCGATCGGGACGTCCCCGACGCGGTACGGCGGCGGCGCCGAGCCCATCAGATGCCGCACGAAGTAGTCCCACCGGCGGCGCAGGAAGTACGCCCGGTTCACCATCATGTGGTGGTCGGCGTTCGGCACGATGAGCAGGTCGAAGTCCTTGTTGGCCCTGATCAATGCGTCGACCAGGCGCATCGTGCCGTGCGGCGTGGCGTTGTCGTCCATCTCGCCGTGGACGAGCAGCAGCCGGCCCGTGAGGTCCTCGGCCAGCGACGCGTTCGCCTGCGCGGCGAAGTCGAAGTCGCCGGTCAGGCCGAAGTACTTCTCGCCCCACCAGGAGTGGTTGATGCGGTTGTCGTGGTTGCCGCCCGACGACACCGCGACCTGGTAGAAGTCCGGCGCCTGCAGCAGCGCCCGGGCCGACGCGTACCCGCCCGCCGAGTACCCGTAGATCCCGACCCGGTCCAGGTCCATCCAGGGGCGCGCCGCGGCGAGCTGCCGGATCGCGGTGACGTGGTCGTCGACGAAGGCGGTGCCGCCGGCCACGCGGGCCTGGTCCTGGAAGGCTCGGGAGCGCATGGCGCTGCCCCGCCCGTCCACGACCACGACGACGAACCCGAGCGCGGCGAAGCTCTCCGGAACGTTGAACGCCATCGACGCGCCGACGTTCGGGCCGCCGGACAGCGGGAAGCGCAGCGGGGCGCAGGACATCTGCGGTCCCGGGTAGACGCAGTCGAGGACGGGGTAGGTCCGGTCCGGGTCGAGGTCGTGCGGCCGGTAGACCGCGCAGTACAGGTCGGTCTCGCCGTCGGCGGCCTTCACCAAGGCACGCTCCGGCGCGCTCCAGCCGGTCGCGGCGAGCGCGGAGGCGTCGGCCCGCTCCAGTTCGAGCACCACGGCGCCGGTCCGGTCGCGCAGCACCGACACTGCCGGCACGTCCCAGCGGGCGGCGACATCGACGACGTACCGGCCGGAGGGCGACGGACGCGGGTCATGGTCGAGGCCGTCGGCGGTGATGGCCGTGATGTCGCCGCCGTCGAGCGACACCGAGTACAGCTCCCGCAGGTACGGGTCGGAGCCCGGTTCGCGCCCGGCGCCGGTGAACACGACCCGGCGGGCGTCCTCGTCGATCGACACGACGTCGCGCACCAGCCAGTCGCCTGAGGTGAGCGTCGTGACCGTCCCGTCGGCACCGTAGCGGTAGAGGTGCCCCCAGCCGGAGCGCTGCGACCACCACAGCACCTCGCCGGTCGAGAGCGTGCGGACGTTGCGATCCATCTGCTGCGGGCCGTAGAGAATCTGCGAGTCGCTGCTCTCCTCGACCAGCAGGCTCACCGCACCGGTGTCCGGGTCGAGGCGGTAGAGGCCGACGTGGTGGTCGCCGCGGTCGTTGGCCAGCCAGTGGACGGCCGACCCGTCGTCGCTCCACCACACCCAGCCGTAGGCGATGGCCGGGACGAACGGCATGAAGATCGGTTCGGACTTCGCCTGGACCGACTCGCCGCTGGCCGCGTCGAAGACGAAGAACTCCGCGGTGGGCAGATTCTCGTCGCCGGGCAGCCCGTAGCGGTACGACAGCAGCGTCGGGCGGCCGCCGTCGAACGGCGCGGAGCGGACGAGGTGCATGAAGTCGAGGCCGCGCTGGTCCAGCCGGTGCGTGATGAACCGGGTGGAGTCCGGCGACCACACGACCAGCGGCGGCTGGGTGAAGCCGAGGTTCTCCTGCATCACCAGTGCCGCGACCTGGTCGTTCATCCCGCCGTAGGCGTGACCGTCCACGCCGTCGGTGGTGAGCCGGCGCTCGGTGTCCGCGACGGTGTCGCGCAGGTACAGGTCGTGGTCGCGCTGGACCACGGCCCAGCGCCCGTCCGGCGACGGCGCCTCGCCCGGCCGGATCGGGCCGAGCCGGGTCGCGGTGTAGTCGTCGAGGGAGATCTCGATCAGCTGCTCCCCGACGGCCACCCGCACCGCGCCGTCACGCGGCTCGATCGCGTCGAACGGCAGCGCCGCCGGGTCCGCCTCCTCCCCCAGCACGCCGCCGAGCGCGGCGGCCACGCGTTCGTGGTCGAACGCCGGCCGCCTGCACGCGGTCTCCGCGTCTACGAGGACGAACTCGGCCCCGTCGCTCGTAACGTTGCGATACCAGAACGTGTCGGTGTCCGGGATCCACTCCGGCCGCACCTGGGGCGAGGTGATCAGCCCCCGGAGGTGGTGTGGCAGCAGGGCCTCGGCCCTGGCGTAGCGGGCGGCGAGATCGGTCGTCGTCACGGCTCTCCTCGGGAAGCTTCGGCTACTGACAGGCGCGGAGGAACCACTCCCGCTCGAGGGCATGCAGCTCGTCGCGCTCGACGAGCGCCCGGCGGCCGGAGTACACCGTGGCGACGCCGACGCCGGCGCGGTCGTCGACGCCGGCGGACGCGAGGTAGAACAGCGTCGTCCCGCCGTGCCACCAGGCCAGGCCCTCCGGGTGCGTCAGCCCGCGCCAGCCCAGCCCTTGGACGAAGTCGGGCACGTCGCTCCCGTCGGGCATGGTGAACCCGCCGGGCACGGCGAAGTACTGCTCGCGGGCGCGTCGCATGGCCCGGGACAGCACCGGCCCGCCGTCCTCGGCGCCGGCCGCGAGGTTGGCCTCCACGAACGTCAGCAGGTCGGTCATGGTCGAGCGCAGCCCGCCCTGCGGGAGCATGACGTCGTGGTACCAGTTCGGGCACGGCTGCCCGGTGGCGTCATAGGCGTGCATCACCCGGCCCTGCTGTTCCGGGGAGAGCGTGTAGCCGGTGTCGGCCAGCCCCAGCGGCGCGCAGACCGTCTCCTTCAGCAGTTCCTCGTACGGCCTGCCGGCCACCAGCTCCAGGATGTGGCCGAGCGTGCCCATGCCGATGACCGAGTAGGTCCAGCCCTGTCCGGTCGGGTAGACCAGCTCGGCGGTCTCGAGGTCGGCGTAGAGGTGTTCCTTCTTGTAGCGCAGGTAGTGGGTGTACGCCGCGAACGGCGGCTCGGTGCCCCGCAGCTCCTCGTCGATGAA
Source organism: Jiangella alba (assembly GCF_900106035.1). Lineage (GTDB taxonomy): Bacteria > Actinomycetota > Actinomycetes > Jiangellales > Jiangellaceae > Jiangella > Jiangella alba. The sequence continues at coordinate 2,175,711 of NZ_FNUC01000003.1, read as the reverse complement.
CGCCTGGTGGATCGCCCCGACGGAGCCGAGCCCGGAGTTGTGCGTGGCGAGCTGCTCGATCGTGATCGACGCGATGTGCTCCGGCAGCCGGAGCTCCTTCGGGAGGTGCGCGGCGATCGGGTCGTCCAGGGCGATCAGCCCCTGGGCCTCCAGCGCGGCGAGGACCGTGGTGGAGAAGACCTTGGACACGGATCCGATCTCGTAGATGGTGTCGGCGTCGGGCAGCCGGGCCTGCTCGGCGCCCGGCGACCGGAAGCTGCGAACCCGACGCTCGCCCCGCACGGACAGGCCGACCATCAGCGTGGCCTCGTCGCGGGTGGAGAGGTACTCCTCGGCGTCCTTCTCGATGCCGGCCACCAGGCCGGGGAGGTCGACGGCACTCAATGGCGCTTCCTTCCACCTAATGAAGTAGGCGCAGATTACCCCAACCAAAGCGACCACGCTAGGCCTCACCCGAACTACCCGGTGACGGCACATGCACCGTTGACGGGGGCTTCTTGATAGTGAATTATGCCCAGATCGACTCTGTCCTCTAGGCACTAGAACGGCCTCAACCGGCTGCCCCTGGGAAGGAAGAGTGATCCACGTCGCACGGCAGGCACGCACAGTCCTGGCCGCGGCCACGGCCGTCCTGGCCCTCGCGTCGTGCTCGGCCGGCGAGGCCGCGGAACCGGTCTCGGCCGGCCCGACGGCGACGCCGGCGACCGGTGGCACGCTGCACATCGCCGGCGAGCGCGAGGCGCTCGGGCTGAACCCCTACACGGCGATCGACAACAACTCGGCCCACGTCTTCGCCCAGATCCTCGAGACCCTGTTCCGGACCGACGAGAACGGCGAGGTCGTGCCCTGGCTGGTCGAGAGCAGCCAGGCGAACGCCGACTTCACCACCTGGACGTTCCGCCTCCACGAGGGCATCACGTTCTCCGACGGCACGCCGATGACCGCCGACGACGTCGTCTACAGCATCGAGACGGTGCGGCAGTCGGAGGCCTGGGTGTCGATGTTCGCCGAGATCGAGACGGTCGAGGCGACCTCGCCGTCGACCGTCGTGGTCACGACGTCGGCGCCGTCCCCCGCGCTGGAGGCCAGCCTCTCGCTGCCGTTCGCCCCGGTCGTGCCCGCGGACCTCGCCGGCATGACCCCGGAGGAGTTCTCGCAGCACCCGATCGGCACCGGGCCGTTCCGGCTGGAGTCGTGGACCAGCGGGCAGCGCATCACGCTGGTGCGCAACGAGTCGTACTGGGTGCCCGGGCGCCCCTACCTCGACAGCGTCGTCTTCGAGGCGGTGCCCAGCGACAGCAACCGGACCCAGCAGCTGCGCGGCGGCGATCTCGACATCATCGCGACGCCGCCCCGCCCGCAGCTGGAGGCGCTGGACGACGGGGCGGCCACGGTCGTCGGCGAGTTCGCCATGGCGTTCCCGAACTACCTGCTGCTCAACCAGGAGTCCGACGCCTTCGCCGACCCGCGGGTCCGCGAGGCCGTCGACCGCGCGATCCACCGCGCCAACATCCTGGAAGCGGCGGGCGGCGGCGTGGGCGAGCTCGGTGGCGCCTTCCTCGCGCCCGCCCTGAACTACCACGACGAGTCGCTCGAGCCGGTCGAGCACGACCCCGAACGGGCGGCGGAGCTGCTCGACGAGGCGGTCGCCGACGGCGCGGACCGCGACTTCACCCTCTCGGTCGCCGCGGGCGGGACGTACGCGAACCTGACCGCGCAGATCATCCAGGAGAACCTCGAGGACGCCGGCTTCGACGTGACCATCGAGCAACTCGACGGCGCGACCGTGCTCGCCGAGGTCGGCGCGGGCCGCTACGACGCCACGCTCTTCACGATGACCAGCGACATCATCGATCCCCTCGAGGTCATCGGCTACTACGTCGACCTGAACGCCCTCTGGACCGGCGGCGAGACGGCCGAGGTGGCCGCCCTCCTCGAAGAGGCGAAGCAGGCCGTCGACCAGCAGACCCGCGGCGACCTCTACGCGCGGATCCAGCAGATCGTGTACGACGACCGCAGCCTGGTCGTGCTCGGCTACCAGCCGTGGATCTGGGCCTGGCGCGCGGACGTCGTCGGCTACGAGGTGCCCATGACCGGCGTCCCCTGGCTGGCCGACACCGGATTCCGGGAGTGAGCGATGGCCTTCGCGAGGTTCTTCGCCAGCCGCCTGCTGCAGGCCGTGCCGGTCCTGCTCGGCGTGACGCTGGTGGTCTTCGTCCTGATCCATCTGGTGCCCGGTGACCCGGCCCAGACCGCCCTCGGGCCGCGGGCGACCCCGGACGCGGTCGACGCGCTGCACAGCCAGTGGGGGCTGGACCAGCCGCTGCACGAGCAGTACCTGCTGTTCATGGAGCGGCTCCTCGGCGGCGACCTCGGCACGTCACTGCGCTTCGGCCAGTCGGCCGGCGACCTGATCGCCGCCCGGCTGCCGGTCACCCTGTGGCTGATCGTGTACGCGGCCGCGCTGGCCTGCGTGTTCGCCGTGCCGCTGGCGCTGTGGGCGGCGTCGCGGCCCGCGGCGCTGCGCGACCGGGTGGTCCGCGTCATCTCGGTCGTCGGCCTCGGTGTGCCCGGCTTCTGGCTCGGGCTGGTGCTGATCGAGGTGGTGTCGGTGAACTGGCTGCTGTTGCCGGCCGCCGGGGTCGAGCCGGGCTTCCTCGGTCACGTCGAGTCGCTGTTCCTGCCGAGCCTGACCATCGCCGCCGGGATGACTCCGCTCGTGGTCAGGAGCCTGCGCACGGAGGTGCTGCGGGTCACCGAGTCCGACTTCGTGACCACCGCGAGAGCGAAGGGGCTGACGCCGCATCAGATCCGGATGCGGCACCTCCTGCGCAATGCCCTGGCGCCGTCGGTGACGGTGCTCACGGTGAACGTGAGCTTCCTGATCGGCGGCACGCTCGTGATCGAGCGGGTCTTCGGCCTGGGTGGTCTCGGCGACCTCATGCTGACCGGCATCGACGCCCGCGACTTCCCGCTCGTCCAGGCGGTCACGCTGGTGCTGGCCGTCCTGGTCGTCATCGTCAACATCCTCGGCGACCTGGCCCAGGCGCTGATCGACCCCCGTGTGGAGGTCCAGTGAGCGTCAGCAGCAGCCTGTCCCGCACCGGTGTGGCGGCGTGGTACGAGCGCCGGTCCCGCCGCCGCTCGTCGCGCGGCGCCGACACGTCGCTGGCGATCGGCCTGGCCATCATCGGCGTCATGATGCTGGCGGCGCTGCTCGCGGGCGTGCTGTCGCCGGCGGACCCGATCCGCCAGGACATCCCCAACGCGCTGGCGCCGCCCGGCACGGACGGCCACCCGCTCGGGACCGACGCGCTCGGCCGCGACGTGCTGACCCGGATGCTGTACGCCGCCCGGACCGACCTGTTCGTCGCCGTGGGCGCCGTGCTGCTGCCGCTGGTGATCGGCGTCGCCGTCGGCACGATCGCCGGGTACCGGGGCGGGATCGTCGACCGCGTCGTCACCGGGGTCGTCAACGTCGTCTTCGCCTTCCCCGTGATGGTCCTCCTGATCGCCCTCGTGTTCATCCTCGGGCCCGGCATCCCCACGATCATCGTGGCGGTGACGCTGGTCAGCTGGGTCTCCTACGCCCGGCTGGCCAGGGATCTGGTGCGGCGGGAACGGTCGATGGACTACGTGCTCGCGGCGAAGGTGAGCGGGCTGCCGACCCGGCGCATCCTGGGCCGGCACATCCTGCGCAACATCATCGCGCAGCCGGTCACGTTCGCGATGTCCGACGCCGTCGCCATCATCCTGTTCATCACCGCGCTCGGCTTCCTCGGCCTGGGCGTGCCACCACCGGCGCCCGACTGGGGCACGATGATCGCCGACGCCCAGCCGTACTTCACGACGCACTGGTGGCTGGCGGTCTTCCCCGGCCTGGCCATCTGCGCCGCGGGCCTCGGGCTGTCGCTGATCGCCGACGGCCTCTCGCAGAAGTGGAACGCCCAGTGACCGGGCCGGACGAGCACCTGCTCTCGGTGCGGGGACTGCGGCTGCGCGTCGGTGCCGAGCCGCACGACGTGGTGCGCGGCGCGTCGCTGCACGCGGCCCGAGGCGAGGTCGTCGGCATCGCCGGCGAGTCCGGGTCCGGGAAGTCGCTGACCCTGCGGGCGATCGCCGGGCTGCTGCCCACCAGCGTCGCCGTCGCCGGCGGCGACATCGAGGTCGACCGGGTCGACGTCGTCAGGGCCGGCCCGCAGGCGCTGCGCAGGCTGCGCGGCCGCACCGTCGGCATGGTCTTCCAGGAGCCGATGACGGCGTTGAACCCGACGATGCGGATCGGGCGGCAGATCGCCGAGGCCGCCATGGCCCACGGCGGCCTCTCCCGGTCCCAGGCGCGGACCCGGGCGGTCGAGCTGCTGGAGCGGGTCGGTTTCCCCGAGCCCGCCCGCCGCTACCGCCAGTTCCCGCACCAGTTGTCCGGCGGGATGCGCCAGCGGGTGGTCATCGCGATCGCCCTGGCGGGCAACCCGTCGCTGCTGCTGTGCGACGAGCCGACCACCGCCCTGGACGCCACCGTCACGCTCAAGATCCTGGACCTGCTGACTGACCTCGTGCGCGACCTCGGTATCGGGATCGTGTTCGTGACGCACGACCTGGGCGTGGCGGCGCGGATCTGCGACCGCATCGCGGTGATGTACGCCGGCCAGGTGGTGGAGGAAGGACCGACGGAGCAGCTGCTGCGCCGGCCCCGGCATCCGTACACGCTGGCGCTGCTGCGGGCCGTGCCCACGCGCGACCGTGACATCGACGCCCTGCGGGCGATCCCCGGCAACCCGCCGCAGCGCGGCGAGGAGCTGCCCGGGTGCGCGTTCGCGCCGCGCTGCGAGTACGCCGAACCCGAGTGCCGGAGCGAGATCGAGTTCGTCCCCATCGGCGCCGGCCGCTCGACCGCCTGCCGGCGCCATCCGCTGCTGGCGGCCATGGCGGGAGGACTCCATGACTGAACCGCTGCTCGACGTGCGGGACCTGGCGGTGACGTTCACCTCCGGCCGGTCCTGGGGCGGTGACCGCGGCCGGGTCCACGCCGTCCGCGGCGTCGACTTGTCCGTGCGCGCCGGTGAAGCGTTCGCCCTGGTCGGCGAGTCGGGGTCGGGCAAGTCGACGACCGCCAAGTGCGTCGCCGGGCTGCAGCGGCCGACCCGCGGCTCGATCACGTTCGCGGGCGCGCCGCTGGACCCGGCCCGCGACCGCGGACAGCGCCGCGCCATCCAGATGATCTTCCAGGACCCCTACAGCAGCCTGAACCCGCGCATGACCATCGGCGCCGCGCTGATCGAGATCCTGCGGGTGCACCGCCTGGCCTCGGGCCGCGCGGCCGCGGAACGGCGGGCGGCCGAACTGCTCGACCTGGTGGGCATGCCGCGCAGCGCGCTGGACCAGCGTCCCCGCGCCTTCTCCGGCGGGCAGCGGCAACGGCTCGGGATCGCCCGGGCGCTGGCCGTCGAGCCGTCGCTGCTGGTCGCCGACGAGCCGGTGTCGGCGCTGGACGTCTCGATCCAGGCCTCGGTGCTGCTCCTGCTCAAGCAGCTCCAGCGCGAGCTGGGTCTGACCATGCTGTTCATCTCCCACGACCTCGCCGTCGTCCGGCAGCTGTGCGACCGCGTGGCCGTCATGGCCGACGGGCTGATCGTCGAGGAGGGCACGGTCGGCCAGGTGCTGACCGAGCCGTCGGCGGACTTCACCCGGACCCTCCTCGCGGCGGCGACCGACCTGCCACCGCTGGACCTGGACCTCGAGCACCGGCAACCGACGCGGAGGAGCACGCCATGACGTACGGGACCCTCGGACGCGCGCCGTTCGGCGCGCCGACCCCGGACCGTCCGCCGCGCGACGTCTTCGACGCGTACCGGCAGGTCGACCCGACGGCGCCGCGGTCGTTCGAGGCCGGCATCCCGATGCGCGACGGCGTCGAGCTCGCGGCCACCGTGCACCTCCCGGCGGCCGCGGTGCTGCCCGCGCCGGCGATCGTGCGCGGAACCCCGTACGACAAGAGCGCCGGGATGCCGCAGGACGTCAGCCGCAAGGTCGACGCCGGCTACGTGCACGTCCGCTACGACGTCCGCGGGCGCGGCAAGTCCGAGGGCCTGTGGCACCCGTTCACCCTCACCGAGGCGCAGGACGGGCACGACGTCGTCGAGTGGGTGGCGGCGCAGGACTGGTGCGGCGGCGCCGTCGGCGCCGAAGGGCTGAGCTACGACGGGTGGACCACCATGGCCACCGTCAGCCAGAACCCGCCGCACCTGCGGGCGGCCACCCCGTTCTCCGCGGCCGGCCGGTGGCAGCAGGAGATCCCGTACACCTACGGGTGCTTCCAGCTGTTCTTCGTGTGGTGGTGGGCGGCGGTCCGGCGCCGCATCATGGACTCCAGCCTCGACGTGCCCGCCCTGTTCGACCTGCTGCCGGTCCAGGCCATGGGCGACGTCCTCGACACCGCCGGGCCGGGCTGGGCGGAGTGGATGGAGCACGACGCCCTCGACGACGTGTGGCGCGGGCGCCGCTTCGACGGCGCCTACACCTTCGACGTCCCGACCCTGCACGTCACCGGCTGGCACGACCGCGAGGACATCCAGGCCGCGTTCCACCACTACGAGCAGATGATGGCGCACTCCCCCGCCCGCGACCGGCAGTGGCTGCTCGTCGGGCCGTGGAGCCACGTGTCGTCGTACTACCCGACCAGCACGTACAAGGGCATCGAGTATCCCGGCGGGACGGTCGACATGGCCGGCATCCAGCTGCGCTTCTTCGACCGGTTCCTGCGCGGCGAGGACAACGGGGTCGACGACGAGCCGCGGGTGCAGCTCTACGACCCCGGCGCGAAGTCGTGGCAGGTCCGGCCGGCCTGGGCCGGCGGCACCCGGGAGCTGAGCCTGTACCTCGGTGACGACGCCACCCTCGGTGAGGCGCCCGGGACGGCCGGGTCGCACAGCTACGACTACGACCCGCTGGCGCCCAACGGCCTGAGCGTCGACCTGGAGAACCTGCCGCTGGAGCCGGACCTGGACCTCGCCGAGCTCGAGGCCCAGCCCGGCGTCGTGTCGTGGACCAGCGCGCCGCTCGACGGCGCCGTGACCATCCGCGGCTGGGGCGAGGCCGAGCTGTGGGCGTCCACCGACGGCGAGGACACGGAATGGCACGTGAAGCTCGCCGACGTCGACGACGAGGGCCGGGCGCTCTGCGTCGCCTGGGGTTGCCTGCGCGCGTCGCACGGTAAGGACCTGTCGGCGCCCGCGGCCGTCACGCCGGGCGCGGTCGAGCGCTACTCGATCGAGCTCACCCCCATGTTCCACACGATCCGGCCGGGCCACCGGATCAGGCTGGTGCTGGCCAGCTCGGAGTTCCCCTGGTTCGCCCGGAACCTCAACACGTTCGAGCCGATCGCCACCCAGGCCGAACCACGCGTGGCGCACAACAGCGTCTTCCACGGCGACGCACGTCCGTCGCGGATCCGATTGGAGATCGAGTCATGACCATCGACACCACCGCGCTGGGCGGTTCGTCCGCGCTCGTCACCGGCGCCGCCTCGGGCATCGGCGCGGCCGCCGCCCGGCAGCTCGCCGCGGCCGGCGCGCGGGTCGTCGTCGCCGACCTGCAGGCCGAGAAGGGCGGCGCGCTGGCCGACGAGATCGGCGGCGTCTTCGTCGAGGTCGACGTCACCCGCACCGAGCAGGTCCAGGGCGCGGTCGAACGGGCCGTCGAGCTGGCGCCGCTGCGCGCCGTGGTCTGCTCGGCCGGCTTCGCGCCGGCGCAGCGCACCATCGGCCGCGACGGCGAGTTCGCCTCGGCCCACGACCTCGAGCTGTACACCAAGGTCCTCGGGGTGAACCTGATCGGCACCTTCGACACGATCCGGCTGGCCGCCACCGCGATGAGCCGCAACGAGCCCGACGCCGACGGCGGGCGCGGCGCGATCGTGGCGTTCGCCAGCGTGGCCGCGTTCGACGGTCAGATCGGCCAGGCCGCGTACTCGTCGTCCAAGGGCGGCATCGTGGGTCTCACGCTCCCGGTGGCCCGCGACCTGTCGGTGAGCGGGATCCGCCTCAACACCATCGCGCCGGGTCTCGTCGACACCCCGATCTACGGCGAGGGCGAGAAGGCCGAGGAGTTCAAGGCCCGGCTGGGCCAGTCGGTGCTGTTCCCCAAGCGGCTCGGACGGCCCGACGAGGTCGCCCGCATGGTGGTGGAGTGCCTGACGAACCCGTACATGAACGGCTCGGTCGTCCGGGTCGACGGCGGCGTCCGGCTGCCCCCGAAGTAGCCGCACCGTGACGTCCATGCCGGCCTTCGCCGCGATTCCCAAGCAGGAAGGGCTGCGGGTGAGCGTCGCCCGCGCCCTGCGCGAGGCCATCGTCTCGGGCGAGATGGAGCCCGGCACGGTGTACTCCGCGCCGAGTCTCGGGCAGCGCTTCGGGATCTCCGCGACGCCGGTGCGTGAGGCGCTGCTCGACCTGCTCGGTGAGGGGCTGGTGTCGGCGGTGCCGAACAAGGGGTTCCGCGTGGCCGAGGTGTCCGAGCAGGACCTCGACGAGATCACCGACCTGCGTCTGCTGGTCGAGCCCCCGGCCGCCCGCCGCGCGACCGCGTCGATCCCCCGCCGCGACGTCCCCGCCCTGCGCGAGCTCGCCCGGGAGATCGCCGGCCGCGCGAGCGCCGGCGACCTGATCGCCTACCACCGGGGCGACCGCCGCTTCCACCTCCGGCTCGCCGGCTACGCGGGCAACCAGCGCCTCGTGGACCTGATCTCCCGGCTCTGCGACCAGACCCGGCTGGCCGTCCTCGCCCCGTTCGTCGAGCGGGGCGCCCTCGCGGCCGCCGCCGCCCAGCACCTCGACCTCGTCGACCTGATCGAGGCGGGTGACGGCGCGGCCGCCGAGGCACTGATGCGGCGGCACCTCACGCACCCCTAGCGCTGCGCCGGCTGGGTGGCCTCACTGTCGCCCTGGCAGCAGCGGCGCCACGCAACGGTGTGAGATCGCTGCGTGATCGATGTGAGCACACTGTCGCGTCCGCGACCAGGTTGCCGCATCGTTGTCGCAGCGATCTCACATCGATCACGCCGGCCGGGGCGCGGATGCCGGTGCACCCTGGAACCTGCGCACAGCCGGGCCCCGGCGAACGGGTGAGATCGCTGCGCCGAGTGGGTGGCATCACTGTCGTCCTCGCAGCAGCGGCGCCACCCAGTGAACGCAGCGATGCCACCCGCCATCGCCGGTGTGACTGTGACCCGCATGTTGGATGACGACGTCGGCGTCATCGTGGCGATGCCGCGCTCGCGCAGCCACGCCCGGTTCGCCGTGGATGGGTAGTCAGACGGGATCGGTGAACGAGATCGGCTTGCCGGTGGCGGTGGCGTATGCGATCTCCCTGCTCGTGGACTCGCCGATGTACCCGCCTGGGTTGACCACCAGAACCCGGTCAGCCAGGTCGATCTTGCGCAGGTGGAGGGTGTCCAGCGCGGTCTTCTGCACGTCGGTGATCAACTCGTCTGCTTCGCCTGGCGCGACGACGATGACACCTGCGAAGGTCAGATCACGGTTCGCCGCACGCATCTCGTCCACGAACCGCGTAGAGCCGCAGATGCAGACGATCTCAGGTCGGTCGGGCACGGCTCAGCAGTTTACGCAGCGAGAGGGACACCACGCGGCTGCACCGCACCCCGAACGGCGTCAGCGGAAGGGCGAGGCGCCCAGGGAGGCCAGCAACTCGGCATCCAGCGGGATGTCCGCGATGCGGTACGCCGGAGGCGTCTCCCCCATGAGGTGACGGACGAGGTAGTCCCAGCGCCGCCGCAGCCAGTACTCCTGATGCACCATCAGGGAATGCTCGGCGTTCGGGACGATGAGCAGGTCGAAGTCCTTGTTCGCCGCCATCAACGCGTCCACGAGCCGCATCGTCTGATGCGGCGTGACGTTGTCGTCCATCTCGCCGTGCACCAGGAGGAGCTTGCCCTTCAGCTGGCCGGCGAGCGAGGCGTTGGCATGGGCCTCGTAGTCGAACTCGTCGGGCCGCCCGAAGAACTTCTCTCCCCACCACGCGTGGTAGGTCTTGTCGTCGTGGTCGCCGGAGGACGAGACCGCGACCTTGAAGAAGTCGGGGGCCTGCAGCAGCGCCCTCGTGGACCCGAGTCCGCCGCCGGAGTGGCCGAAGATGCCGACGCGGTCCAGATCCATCCACGGCCGGGCCTCGGCGAGCTGCGTGATCGCCGCGACATGGTCCTCGACGTACTGGCCGGCGCCATGTAGCCGCTCGTGGTCCTGGAACGCCTTGTGCCGTAGCGCGGTCCCCCGTGCGTCGACGGCGACGACGACGAAGCCGAGCGCGGCGAACACGTGCCCGTGGCGCGATCCGGTCAGGGCACCGCCGGACAGCGGGAACCGCAGCGGCGTGGTCGACACCTGCGGGCCGGCGTAGATCTCGTCGAGGACCGCGTACTTCCGCGACGGGTCGAAGTCGAACGGGGTGTAGACGGCGCAGTAGATGTCGGTCACGCCGTCGGCCGCCTTGACCACGACGCGTTCCGGCGGTGTCCAGCCGGCAGCGTAGAGGGCCGACGCGTCCGCCTGCTCGAGGTCCGTCACGACCTCGCCGGTGGTCCCGTCGCGCAGCACCGACACGGCGGGGACGTCGACGCTGGACGTGACGTCGACGAAGAACCGCCCGGACCTCGACGGCAGGCAGTCGTGGTCGAGCCCGTCGGAGGTGACGGCCGTGATCTCGCCGCCGTCCAGCGACACCGAGTAGAGCTCCTGCAGGTAGATGTCGGCGCCGGGCTCACGGCCGGCCGCGGTGAAGACGACCCGCCGGGCCCGCTCGTCGACGCTGACGATCCGGCGGACCAGCCAGTCACCGGAGGTGACCGTGGTGACGGCGCCATCGGGGCCGTGCAAGTACAGATGGCCCCAGCCGCTGCGCTCGGACCACAGCAGCACCTCGCCCGAGTCCAGCACCTCGACGTTGCGTTCGTGGTGGTGGGGTGCGTACAGGATCTGGGTCTGGCTGGTCTCCTCGACGAGGACGGTGTCCGCCCCGGTCCGCGGGTCGAGTTCGCGCACCCTGGACGTCCTGTCGCCGCGATCGCCCCACACCCAGTGGATCTTGGTGCCGTCGTCGTTCCACCAGAGGAACCCGTAGGCGATCGTCGGCACGAACGGCGTCGGGACGGGCCCGGCCGCCGACCACGTCGCCGCCCCCGTCGCCGCGTCGAAGACGACGAACTCGGCCGTGGCGACCGTCTCGTCGCCGACCAGCGGGTAGTGGTAGCTCATCGGCGTGGGGCGCCCGCCGTCCGCCGGCGTGGAACGGACCAGGTGCATGAGCTCGACGCCGCGCTGATCGAGCCGGTGGGTGACGAACCGGGTGGAGTCCGGCGACCACACCACCTGCGGCGGCAGGGTGAAGCCCAGGTTCTCCTGCATCACCCGGGACGAGACCGCGTCGTTCATCGCACCGTAGGAGTGGGACTCGACGCCGTCGGTGGTGAGCCACCGCTCCTCGTCGGTCGCCGTGTCGCGGACGTACAGGTTGTGGTCGCGCGCGCCGACGGACCAGCGCCCGTCGGGCGAGCGGACCTCGGCCGGGTGGGCCGGGCCGACGACGGCCGCCGCATAGGTGTCCAGCGAGACCTCGATGCGCTGGTCGCCGACGACGACCTGGACCGCACCGTCGACGAGGTCGATCGCGACGAACGGCAGGGCGGCCGGATCGACGTCGTCGTCGACGACACCGCTGAGCGACTTCGCCAGCCGGGCGTGGTCGAACGCTGGACGCTTCGTGCCCGCCACCGCGTCGACCAGCACGAACTCCGAGCCGTTCGCGGTCGTCCTGCGGTACCAGAACGTCTCGGTGTCGCGGATCCAGACCGGGCTCACGCGCGGCGCGTCGACCAGCTTCTTGAAGTGGTGCGGCAGCAGTGCCTCGGCCCGGGCGTAGCGGGCGGCAGGATCGGTGGTCACGACATCCACTCCTCGGCTCATCCGACGTACCGTGCCCCGCTGAAGAACTGCGGGCCCTGACCTGATCCGATCTGCCCGATGCCGCTGCTGCCCCACATGCCCATCACCGGGTCGGAGTCGGGCGGGCCGTAGGGCGAGTTCAGCCGCACGAGGCCGGCGCGCAACCGGCGGCCCACGGCACGCGCGGCGTCGCGATCGCCGCCGAACACGTAGCCGGCCAGGCCGTAGGAGTGGTCGTTGGCGATGGTGACCGCCTCGTCGAGGTCGCGATACGTCCGGACCAGCAGGGCGGGGCCGAAGATCTCTTCGCGCAGGTCCGGCGCGCCGTCGGCGACCACCACGGCCGGCGCGGCGAAGTGGCCTCCGGACTCCGGCAGCTTCCCGTAGCGGCGCACCTCGCAGCCGCGCGCGGCGAACTGGGCGAGCTGCTCCTCGACCCGGCGGCGATGCGGCTCGTGCGCCAGCGGACCCAGCTGGGTGGCGGGGTCGGCCGTGGCACCGATGGTCACCGCATCGAGAGCGGTCGCGAACGCGGCCAGGTAGTCCTGCGCCTCGGCCTCGGGGACGATGAGTCGCCGCGGCGCGACGCAGTACTGCGAGTTCAGCGTCAGCATCGCCGTGACGACGTGCTCGGCCACGGCCGCCGGGTCCTCACCGGCGAGCACCACGGCCGGGTTGTTGCCGGACAGCTCGAGGTCGACGGGTTTGAGCTGCGCCGCGCAGGCCTGCGCCACGGCGGTGCCGCCGGCCACCCCGCCGGTGTAGGAGACGGCGGCGACGCGCTCGTCGCCGACCAGGGCGGCGCCGACCGCGCTGCCGCCGTGGACGATCTGCACGACGCCCGCGGGCAGGGTCGCCTGGACGGCCTCGGCGAAGATCCCGGTGAAGTGCGGCGCCCACTCCGACGGTTTGATGATCACCGGGCAGCCGGCCGTCAGGGCGTCGGCGGTCTTGACCATCGCCAGGTGGGCCGGGGCGTTCCACGGGAGGAACACCGCGGCCGGGCCCCACGGGAGCCGCCACTGGTCGCTCACGCCGGCCGACGTGGCCTGCTCGACGTGGCCGAACCCCTCCTCGATCTGCGCGGCGGCGACGTCGAGGAGCATGGCCACGGCGCTTCCGAACGCGGTGATCGTCGTCTGCGGCACCCCCGTGTCCTGGGCGTCGGCCCGGGCGATGTCGGGGACGCGCGCCTGGAGCTCGAGCCGCAGGGCGCGCAGGGCCGCGGCGCGTTCCGCACGCGGCAGCCCGAACCAGGTTCCGTCGGTGTGCGCGGCCCACGCGGTGGCCAGGGCCGCGTCGACGCTCGCGGCGGAGCTGGCCAGTTGCGGGTGCAGTTCCCGCCCGGTGTCGGCGTCGGTCAGGACCGGGTCCAGGGTGTCGGCCGGGACCGCGGCCGTCGTGCCCACGAGTTCCCGGATCGTGCAGTCGTGATCGCTCACCGTGACATGACCTCCGAACGCATCGATGCCGCGACCTTCTCGCCGACGAGGATCGCGGTCAGGTTGGTGTTCGCCCGGGGCACCCACGGGAGGATGCTCGCGTCGGCCACGCGCAGGCCGTCGACGCCGAGGACGCGGCCGTGCGGGTCGACCACGGCCCGCGGGTCGCCGGGAGCGCCCATGCGGCACGACCCGGTCGCGTGCACCGTGTCGGACACGGCGGCGAGGGCGAACCGCGCGAACTCGTCGTCGGACATGGTCTCGGCCGGGTCGGCGTTCACGGCGCCGAGGTTGCCGAGGCTCATCGCCGACGCGATGCCCTTCAGCTCCGGCTGCGCGGCGAAGGACCGCAGCTCCTCGGTCACGGCCCGGAACCTGCGCAGGTCGTCGGGGTGCGACAGCAGGTCGAAGTCGACCAGCGGGTCAGTGGCCGGGTCGGTGGAGGCGAGCCGGACCGAGCCGGTCGAGGTGACCCGGTTGACCCAGCCGACGACGCCGGCGGCCGGCACGCCGAGGCCCAGCGCGCCCGTCACGGCGATCATGGCGTCGTTGGCCTCGTCCCCGACGCCGGTGGTGAACCGCACGCAGACCTGGCCGCGCATGGGCACGCCGCGGTAGTCGACCTCCTGGTGCAGGCCGAGGCCCAGCGCGATGCTCGGGTGGTCCTGCAGGCCGCGCCCGACGGGAAGGTCCGCGACGGGATCGACGCCGGCCTCGCGCAGCTCGCCGGCCGGGCCGACGCCCGAGCGCAGCAGCACCGCCGGCGAGTGGATGGCGCCGGCGGACACGACGACCTCGGCGGCGCGGAACTCGACCGGAGCACCACCGACGATCGCGCGCACGCCGGTCACCCGCGTCCCGTCGAACAGGACGCGGTCGACCAGCGCGTCACCGACGACGTGCAGCCCGGGCCGCTCGCGGGCCGGTTCGAGGTAGCCGTCGTTGGTCGAGACCCGGACGGTGCCGAAGCTGTTGAGCGCGTACGGCGAGACCCCGGTCGAGCCCGGCGCGTTGTGGTCCGGCGCCCACGGGTGGCCCAGCCGCCGGGCGGCCTGGTCGACGGCGGCGTCGACGGCGGCGAAGTCGTCCTGCCGCGGCCGCGTGATCGGGATCGGCCCGTCACTGCCGTGGTACGCCTCGGCGCCGAAGTCGAGGTCGTTCTCGAGCCGGCGCAGCAGCGGCAGGACGTCGTCGTGGCCCCAGCCGGCGCAGCCCAGCGCGGCCCAGCCGTCGAAGTCCTCGACGGTCGCCCGGATCGCGAACAGCCCGTTGACCGCGGAGCTGCCGCCGACGCCGCGGCCGCGGGCGTACGGCAGCCGGTCCTGCACGGGCGTGCGGGCGGCCAGCAGCCCCGGGAACATGTGGGTGTTCAGCAGGGTCGCCGTCGGCTGGACGATCATCGGCTCGATGCTGCGGATCTCCGGGAGCGCGTCGGCCGACCGGTAGTCGGGGCCCGCTTCCAGGACGAGCACCCGGCGGCCGTCGTCCTCGGTCAGCCGGGAGGCCAGCGCCGCGCCCGCGGAACCGGCGCCCACGACGATGACGTCGTAGTCGAAATCGTTCACGGCTGGTCCTCCCCGCGGCCGCCGAGGTGCTCGGCGAAGTGGCGTTCGACGGTGCGGAACATCGTCATGACGTTCTCCGGGTTCTGGAAGCCGTGCCCCTCGTCGTCGGCGACCAGGTACTCGACGGCGACGCCGCGGGCGCGCAGGGCCTCGACGATGGCGTCGGACTCCGCCTTGACCACGCGGACGTCGTTGGCGCCCTGGACGACCAGCAGCGGCGTGCGGATGCGGTCGACCATCGTGATGGGCGAGCGGGCCAGCAGGTCGGCCTCCTGCTCGGGATCGGCCGGGTCGCCGCAGTAGAGCAGGAAGTTGTTCACCATCTGCGGGTGCAGGAACTCCGGCAGCGTGCGCATGAAGTTCGGCAGGCTGGAGATGCCGCAGTAGTCGACGGCCGCGGCGAAGTAGTCCGGCGTCACCGTGACCCCGACCAGCGCCGAGTACCCGCCGTACGAGCCGCCGAAGATGCCGATGCGGGCGGGGTCGGCGTAGCCCTGCTTCACCGCCCAGTCCGCGGCGTCGATGACGTCGTCGTGCATGGCGCCGGCGAACTCCTTGATCGCCGCCGTGGTGTGGCGCCGTCCGTAGCCCGACGAGCCGCGGAAGTTCACCTGGAGCACGGCGTAGCCGCGGCCGGCCAGGAACTGGGCGGTCGGGTGGTAGCCCCACACGTCGTGGAACCACGGGCCGCCGTGCAGGAACAGCACCAGCGGCAGGGCTTCCGGCTCCACCCCGACGGGCAGGGTGAGGAAGCCGTGCAGCGGCAGCCCGTCCCGCGCCGCGAACGCGACCGGCGTCATCGGCGCCAGCTCCGCCGGGTCCAGCCGCGGGTACGGCCGGAACAGCAGCCGGCTCTCGCCCGTGCCGTGGTCGTAGAGATGGGTCAGGCCCGGCTCGCGGTCGTGGGCGAAGGTCGCGACCCACCACCGTTCGGACTCGTCCGACGACAGCCCCGCCAGCACCCCGTCCGACAGTCTGGACAGCGCCGCGTACACCTCGGCGAAACCGGGGTCCACGACGTGGATCACCGGCCGGTCCCCCACGAACCGCGCCGCCAGCACCTCGCCGGTGCGCCGGCTGGTGAACAGGGTCGGTGCCGCCGCCGGCGACACGGCCTCGGCGATGCACAGGCTGTGCCCGTCCAGCGCTGCCACGACGGTCTCGTCGCCGGTCGCGATGTCGACGCGGACCAGCCGCAGGTCGTCGGAGTCCTGGTACGACCCCACGAGCAGGCCGGCGCCGTCCGGGGTGATCCGGGCCGGGTGGACGCCGAGCGGGTGCTCCGGGCCGCCCTGCCGGTGGAAGAGCCGCCGCTGTCCGGTCGCGGCGTCGACGGCGTGGTACTCGAACGTCCCGTCGGCGGCCTGCGACTGGGCGACGACCTCGCCGCCGGGCCCGAAGACGAACCCGCCCTGGCGGTCCGGGTTCTCCCGGTGCAGGGCGGTCGCGCCGGTGGCGACGTCGATGCGGAACACGTCGACGTCCAGCGGCCGCCGGTTCATCGACACGAGGACGCTGCCGGGCACGGCCCGGAACGGCTCGACGTGCATGACGCGCGAGCCGCTGGCCATGGGCGTCAGGTCGACGGCCGGTTCGCCGGGAGCGCCGAGGTCCACCCGGTGCAGGTGCCAGTCCTCGTTGCCGTCGGTGTCCTGCAGGTACAGCAGCCAGCGCGGGTCATCGGTCCAGAAGTAGCGCCTGATGCCGCGCCGGTCGTCATGGGTCACGCACACCGCGTCGGCGTGCTCCTGGTCGATGCCGCGCACCCAGACGTTCGTCCGCCCGCTCCACGGCGCCAGATAGGCCAGCCGCGTCCCGTCCGGCGAGATCGACGCGCCGGAGAACTCCGGGTCGGCGAACAGCTCCTCGACGTCGATCGGCGCCGGGGCGGTCATGACCGCCGCCCGCCGAGGTGCTCGGCGAAGAAGCGGTCCATGGCGTGGAACATGGCGATGAGGTTCTCGGGGTTCTGGAACCCGTGGCCCTCGTCGTCGGCGACGATGTACTCGACGGCGACGCCTCGTGTGCGGAGCGCGCCGACGATGTTGTCGGCCTCCTCCTTGACGACCCTGGAGTCGTTGGCGCCCTGGACGACGAGCAGCGGGGTGCGGATGCGGTCGACCATGGTGATCGGCGACCGCGTGAGCATGTCGGCCTCGTCCGCCGGGTCCTCGGGGTCGCCGACGTAGTTGTACCAGCTGTTGCCGATGAGCGGTTTCAGGAACTCCGGCAGCGTGCGCATGAAGTTCGGCAGGCTGGAGATGCCGACGTAGTCGACCGCCGCGGCGAAGAAGTCCGGCGTCACCGTGACCCCGACCAGCGTCGAGTAGCCGCCGTAGGACCCGCCGTAGATGCCGATGCGGGCCGGGTCGGCGTAGCCCTGCTCGACGGCCCAGTTCGCCGCGTCGATCAGGTCGTCGTGCATCGCGCCGGCGAACTCCTTGATCGCGGCGGTGATGTGCTTCGCGCCGTACCCGGACGAGCCGCGGAAGTTGACCTGGAGCACGGCGTAGCCGCGGTTGGCCAGGAACTGGATCTGCGGGTCGAACCCCCACGAGTCGTGACACCACGGCCCGCCGTGCACCTTCAGGATCAGCGGCAGGCCGGTGGGTTCGACGCCCACGGGCAGGGTGAGGAACGCGTGCAGCGGCAGCCCGTCCCGCGCCGGGAACGCGACCGGCGTCATCGGCGCCAGCTCCGCCGGGTCCAGCCGCGGGTACGGCCGGAACAGCAGCCGGCTCTCCCGCGTGCCGTGGTCGTAGTAGTAGGTGAGGCCCGGTTCCCGGTCGTGGGCGAACGTCGCCACCCACCGTTGTTCCGTCTCGTCCGACGAGACCGCCGCCAGCACACCGTCGGACAGCTTGGACAGCTCCGCGTACACGTCCGCGAAGTGCGGGTCGAGGACCACGAGCTCCGGCCGCTCCCCCACGAACCGCGCGGCCAGGACCTCGCCGGTGCGCCGGCTGGTGAACAGGGTGGGCGGATAGGTGCGCGCGACGTAGCCCATGGTGCAGAGGCTGTGCCCGTCCAGCGCGGCGACCACGGTCTCGGCGCCGGTCTCGGCGTCGACCCGGACCAGGCGCAGGTCGTCGGTGCCCTGGTAGGCGCCGACGAGCAGGCCGTTGCCGTTGGCCGTGACGTGCGCCGGGTAGATCCCCATCGGGTACTCCGGCCCGCCGGACCGGTGGAACGGTCGCAGCTCGCCCGTCTCGTCGTCGGCCCTGGCGAACTCCCACACGCCGACCTCGGCGATCCGCGAGTAGAAGACCTCGCCCGCCCGGCCGAACAGGAAGTGCCCCGCCGACTCCGGGTTCTCCCGGTGCAGGGTCGTCTCGCCGGTGGCGATGTCGACGCGGAACGCGTCGACGAACATGTGCCGGCGGTTCATCGACACCACGACCGTGCCCGGCAGCGACGACAGCGGCGACACGTCCATGACCCGGGACCCGGGCGGCAGCGGCGTCAGGTCGACGGCGGGCTCGTCCGGGGCGTCGAGGTCCACCCGGTAGAGGTGCCAGTCCTCGTTGCCGTCGGTGTCCTGCAGGTACAGCAGCCACCGCGGGGAGTCGGTCCAGTAGTAGGTCTTGATGCCGCGTCGCGCGTCGTGCGTGACGCACACGGCGTCGGCGTGCTCATCGTCGACGCCGCGCACCCAGACGTTCGTCCGTCCGCTCCACGGCGCCAGGTAGGCGAGGCGTTTCCCGTCGGGCGAGATCGACGCGCCGGAGAACTCCGGGTCGGCGAACAGTTCCTCGACGTCGATCACCCTCGGTGCGGCCATGACGTGCTCACCTCGCCGTCTCGGGCCGGGCCCGCTCGAGCATCGCCAGGTAGGAGCCGCCGGTGACGAGGTCGAGCTCGGCCTGGTCCAGGCCGCGTTCGCGCAGGCCCTCGACGAGGTTGCCGAGGCGGCTGGCGTCCTCCATGCCCTCGGGCCCGACGGCGTAGACGTCCGGGCCGATCTCGTTCAGCCCGTAGGCGTTGTCCGGGTCGGCCTGCTTGAGCCCGGCCGAGATCATCTCGATGGGCGAGCCGGAGTAGTCCGCCCCGATCGCCAGGTGCTCGGCGCCGACCAGGTCGTAGATGTGCATGGCGTGGTCGAGCACGTCCGACAGCGTCGCCCGGTAGGGGTCCTCGGTGACGTAGCCGCGGTAGGTGGTGATGCCGACGACGCCGTTGCGCGCGGCGACGGCCTTGATCTGCTCGTCGGTCAGGTTGCGCCGGTGCGGGGAGACGGCGTCGGCGTTGGCGTGCGAGACGAAGAGGTCGCCGTCGTAGAGGTCGAGTGCGTCCCAGAACGACGCCCGCGACATGTGGACGAGGTCCACCATGAGCGGCAGCGACTCCAGCGCCTTGAGCACCTGCTTGCCGAGGTGGCTGAACCCGCCCTCGCCGAAGCGCTCGTTGCAGCCGGTGCACAGCAGGTTCTGCATGTTGTGCGAGAACGTGAACGTCGTGACGCCCAGCTGGGACATCGTCTCCAGCGCCTCGAAGTCGCCGGCCAGCGGGCCGTACCCCTCGAACGACATGAACAGGCCGAACGACCCCTCGGGACGGTTGTCGAAGTCGGCCCGCGACGTGCAGAACGTGATCTCGCCCTCCGAGCCGCGTGCCTCGGACAGCAGCATGCCGACCGTGGGCCAGTCGGAGACCTGCATGATGGCCCCGGTCAGGCCGCCGGCCCGCCACGGCTCCAGGTAGTGCTCACGCAGGATCTGGGCGTTCGGGTCGGCGCGGTGCCCCTCCATCACGTGCGCGATGGTGGGACCGACGTAGATGTTGATCATCTCGCTCCTCCTTCTGGCGCTGACGAGCCCGCCGCGGCCAGGACGCGGGCGTAGAAGTCGCGCTCGGCCTCGAGGGCGTGGACGAGGTTCTCCGCCTTCGCGAACAGGTGGCCCTCCCCCGCGTAGACGTGGTGCTCGTGCTCGACGCCTCGCTCGCGCAGGACGACGGCGATCGCCTCGGCCTGGTCGGCCGGGACCACGTGGTCGGCCTCCCCCTGCAGGAGGATCAGCGGCGCCGTGATGTGCTCGGCCGCCGTGACCGGCGAGCGCTCGGCGTAGAGCTCCTTCGCCTCCGGCAGCGGCCCGATCAGCGAGTCGAGGTAGCGCGACTCGAACTTGTGGGTGTCCGTCGCCATCTTGTACGCGTCGGCGACGCCGTTCATGCTGCCGCCGGCCGCGAACACGTCGCGGAAGGCCATGGCGCACAGCGTCAGCCAGCCGCCGCCGCTGAGGCCGCGGACCACCAGCCGCGACCCGTCGGCCAGCCCCTTGGCCACGAGGTACTCGGCGCCCGCCACGGCGTCGTCGACGTCGACCACGCCCCAGGTGCCCTCGAGAGCCTCGCGGTAGGCGCGGCCGTAGCCGCTGCTGCCGCGGAAGTTGAGCTCGAGATAGCCGTACCCGCGGCTGGTCCAGTACTGCTGGCGCAGGTCGAGCACGGGCACGACGTGGCCGGTGGGGCCGCCGTGGCAGTTGACGATCAGTGGCGGCGGGCCGTCGACCGGCACGGTCGGCGGGTACCAGAAGGCGTGCGCCACCGCCCCGTCGGTCGTCGGGTAGGTGATCGCCTCCGGCACCGCGACGGTCTCGGGCGCCACGGTGCCGTTGTCGCGCACCACCTCGCCCGTGCCGCCGGTGGCCGGGTCGAGCAGGACCACCGCGGGCGCGTGCCGGTAGCCGGCGGCGATGACGGCGATCCGGTCGCCGACGACGGTCGGCGAGACGAACTGCGTGTACGGCGTCGCGATCTCGTCCAGCCGCCCGTCGGGGTGCCGTACGCCCAGGTGCTCGACGCCGTCGATCGTCCACTTCACCACCAGCCGGCCGTCGGCGAAGACGTCGAGGCTGCGCAGGCCGAGGAACCACACGGGCCCGCCCATGTCGGACTCCATGCCGACCACCGGCTCCGCGGCGCCGTCCTGGTAGACGTTCCACCAGCCGGTGCGGTCGCTGAGGAAGAGCAGCTCGCCGTCCGGTGCCCAGGTGGGTTCCAGGACGGACTCGCCCGTCGAGCCGGCGACGAGGGCCGCCGGGGCGATGCCGCCGGGCGTGACGTCGGCGGTCCACAGTTGCGTGCCGTCCCACGGCATCTGCGGGTGGTCCCAGGTGATCCAGGCGATCCGGGCCCCGTCGGGCGACACCCGCGGCGAGCCCACGAAGTCGTGGCCGCCGTCGAGGACCACCGGGTCCCCGGCGCCGTCCAGGCGGACCCGCACCAGTTCGTTGGCGATGCGGCCGTCGTCGTGGTGCTGCTCGCGGACGGCGTAGACGTGCTCGCCGCTCACCACGAAGTCGCTCCACCGGACGCTCTTGCCCGGCGCCGCGGGCGTCACCGCGACGCCGCGCCGCACGCTGTGGACGCGCTGGTCCTCGCTGTCGCACAGCAGCACCTCGCCGTCCGGTGCCACGCCGTACGGGATGCCGCCGTAGCCGACGATGTTGCTGCTCGACCGCCCCGGCGGGGTGAGGTCGACCGGCTCCGCGCCCGGTTCCCAGCGGACCACGACCGTGCGGGCCTGCGCCGGCCGCGTCTCGGTCCACAGCAGGGCGTCGCCGTCAGCGCGCAGCCAGTTGAACGCCCTGGCCGGCGCGAACACGTCCGCCGCGGACAGTGCGCCGGCCGTCATGCACCGATGCCCGTCCGGACGGAGGTGAGGAACTCCACCAGGTCGGCGCGCGTCTGGGCCAGCGACGGCTCGTGCAGGTAGATCATGTGCCCGGACTCGTAGCGCTTCTTGGTGACGTTACGGGCGACGTCCGGGTGCAGGTGCAGGTGGTCGAACGTCAGCTCGGCCGGGAAGAACGGCGTGCCGAGGTCGTAGTAGCCGCTGAGCAGGAACACCTTGAGGCTGGGCGAGCGGTACATCGCTCCGCGCAGCAGCGTGGCGACCTCGAGCTGGGGCGTCCAGATGCCCAGCTGCTCGCTCTCGCGGTGCTTCCACTCGAAGCGCGGGCGGATGTGCCGGTACAGCAGCGGCCGGTCGGCCTCCCAGCCGAGGTCGCCCCGCAGGTACTTGGTCAGCGCCGCCGTCGCCGCGCCGGTCGGCGCCGTGTAGCTCGGGTCGTTCTCGAACGCCTCGCCGGCGGAGTCGGAGTCGACGCCGGTGAAGCGGGTGTCGAGCCGGCCGACGGTGCGCCCCCGGTCGCGCAGCAGCTCCTTCATGAACCGCCACAGGGTCACCCGCAGGTTCGCCCGGAGGAAGTACTCGGCCGAGATGCCGGTCAGCTCCGACAGCCGGTTGGCGATGCGCTGCTCCTCCGCGGCGGTGAGCCGGCTGCCCTTGAGCAGGGCCACCGAGTACTCGTTCAGGGCGAAGTCCTCGGCCTCCGCGACGACCGTCGTCAGGTCGCCGGAGATGACGCCGTGGTACAGCGCGGTCGCGGCGTAGCTGGGGAGCTGGCCGACCGGGCCGTTGTTGACCCCGACACCGAAGGTCGTGCCCGCGACGTCCATGAGCGAGGACAGCAGGATGACGCCGTCGACGAACAGCCCCGGCCCCTGCTGCAGGTAGTCGGCCACCGCCGGCGCCCGGAGCGTGCCGTAGCTCTCGCCGAACAGCACGATCGGGCTGTCGCCGCGGCCCTCACGCGCGATGAACTCCAGCACGAAGTCGCCGACCACGGCGGCGTCGACCTCGAGGCCGTAGAACTCCTTGGGGTCCACGCCGGGGGCGGTCCGGCTGAAGCCGGTGCTCGGCGGGTCGAGGAAGACCAGGTCGGCCACGTCGAGCAGCGAGTGCTCGTTCTCCTTCAGCTCCCACCGCGAGACGTCGACCAGCGGGTCGCCCTCGAACACGACGCGGCGCGGGCCGTAGCTGTACATGTGCAGCCAGATCGTCGACGAGCCCGGGCCGCCGTTCCACACGAACACCAGCGGCCGCTCGCGGGCCGACGACACGCCGTCGCGCAGGTAGGCGGTGTAGAAGATGGCGACCTTCGGCTTGCCCTGCTCCTCGTCGTCGTGCATGACGAGGCGACCGGTCTTCGCCGTGTACTGGATCCGCTCGCCGCCGATGGTGACGGCGTGCTGGCTGACGAACTGCTGGTCCTCCAGCGGCTTGGCGTCCGCGACCTTGTCGGCCTCGGTGGCGGTGGACTGACTGGTCGCGGTTTCCGGCATCGATGTCTCCCAGAGATCGGCGGTGTTTGGACTGTATGACTATGGCAATCTAGCGTCAATAGCATGTGCTCTAGATTGAGCTACCACAGTGGGCCTGGAGGGCGCATGGGCGATCCGGAAGCGGTGGTGCGCCGGGTCCGCGCCCGCACGCCGTACTACGTCCTGCGCGTCGGCGCCGAGGCCGCCGGCCGTCCGACCGCCGACCTGCGCGACCCGGACGTCGCCGCCGAACTGATCGGTGAGATGGGCCGGCGCATCGGCGCCGCCGAGGCCCGCGTCGCGGTCTCGACCCTCTTCCTCGGCTACGCCTCACGCCTGTGGTGTCTCGCCATCGGCACCGCCGAGCTCACCGGCCATGGCCTCGACCTGGACCCCGACGCCCTGGGGTGGTCCAGCTCCCGGGGCACGCTGACGCTGCACTGCCGCACGCCGCGCCTCGGCGCGACGCCCGCCGAAGAGGTGGTCGACCGGCAGCTGACGCCGCTGGTAGGTGCCTGGAGCCGCTGGATCGCTCCCGGCGCCCTGTGGGGCAACGCCGCGTCGGCCCTGCGCGCCGCGGGCGCCGTGCTGGGCCCCGCGGCAATGTCGCCGGCCGAGGAGGCGCTCGCCCATCCGCTGCTGGCCGGCCGGCTCGAGCCGGGCACGTCCCGGCGGCGCAGCTGCTGCCTGTTCTACCGCGCCCGGCCCGGCGCCTACTGCGGCGACTGCCCGCTGCCACGCCACACCCCGGCCCGTGGTCCTGCTTGATCCGGCGCGGCGAACCGCGGCGACGCGCTGAATCAGCGCACCATGCTTCCGCGAGGTCGCTGTCGCGACACCGCGCCTCCACATGGCCACGGCACGGCGATGCGGCGGCTGATCGGTTCGTCGCGCCGGCGGCGACGGCTGCCACCTCTGGTCCATCAGGGCTTCGACGGGCGCGACCGCTCCAGCATCCGCAGGTAGGACTCCCCGCAGACCAGGTCGACCTCGTCGGGGGTCAGGCCGCGTTCGGCGAGGCCGGTGGCGATCGCGCCGAGGTTGCTGGCGTCCTCCAGGCCCTCCGGGCCGTACGTGTACAGCTCGCGGCCGCGGCCCTTGATGCCGTGGGCGCCGTCGGGGTCGATCATGTCCAGCACGGGCAGCAGCATCTCGACGGGCGACTCGCAGTAGTCGGCGCCGATGCTCAGATGCTCCGGCCCCACCATGTCGTACATGTACATCGCGTGGTCGAGCAGGTCGGACAGCGTGGCCTTCAGGGGTTCCGGCGACACGTAACCGCGGAACGTGTTGAGCCCGATCGTCCCGTTGCGCTCAGCGACCGCCTTGATCTGGTCGTCGGTCAGGTTGCGCGGATGCGGGCAGAGCGCGTCGGCGTTGGAGTGCGACACGAACAGGTCGCCGTCGTAGAGGTCGAGTGCGTCCCAGAACGACGCCCGCGACATGTGCACCAGGTCGATCATCATCGGCAGCGACTCCAGCTCCTGGAGCGTCTGCTTGCCGAGGTGGCTGAACCCGCCCTCGCCGAAGCGCTCGTTGCTGCCGGTGCAGAGCAGGTTCTGCAGGTTGTGCGAGAACGTGAACGTGGTGACGCCGAGCTCGGCCAGCGTGTGCAGCGCCTCGAAGTCGCCCGCGAACGGCCCGTGGCCCTCCAGCGAGAGGAAGATCCCGAACGACCCCTCCGGGCGGTTGTCGAAGTCGGCCCGCGTCCTGCAGTACGTGATCTCGCCCTCGGAGCGGTCGATCTCGGCGAAGTAGGCATTGATGGACGGCCAGTTCGAGACCTGCACGACGGCGGCCTCGAGACCTCCCTTACGCCACCGCGGGAGGTAGGTGGAGCGCAGCACCTCCGCCCTGTTGCCCGGAATGCCGTGGTGCGCCATGACGTCGTAGATGACGCCACCGACGTAGCTGTTGATCACGATGTGCTTCCCTTCTGTCGTCAGCCCTGGACGGGGGCTTCGAGTCCGCGCGCGTTCAGCCACTGCCCCTCGGGGCGCGGGACGGAGTTGAGCAGTTGGGCGGTGTACTCGTCCGCCGGGTTGTCGAGCACCGCCTCGGTCGGCCCGGACTCGACGACCCTGCCGTGGTGCATGACGTAGAGGTACTCCGACGCCTGCCGCACGATGGACAGGTCGTGGGTGATGAACAGGCAGCTGATCCCGCGTTCGGTGCGGACCTCCCGCAGCAGGTTGAGGATCTGCGCCTGGACCGACATGTCCAGCGCCGAGACCGGCTCGTCGCAGATCAGCACCCGGGGCTCCACCGCCAGCGCCCGCGCGATCGCGACGCGTTGCCGCTCGCCGCCGGACAGCGACGACGGACGCCGCTGGGCGTAGCCCGCCGTCAGCCCGACGGACTCCAGGAGCTCGGTGACCCGGCGCTCGACGTTCCCGCCGCCGCGGTCGTGGGTGGTGATCGCCTCCTTGAGCGCCCAGCCGATGGTACGCATCGGGTTGAGGCTCGAGTAGGGATCCTGGAACACGGTCTGCACGGTCTGCCGGAGCTTGCGGCGGTCGCGCGTAGTCAGCGCGCTCCAGCTGCGCACCGGGATGCCGTCGATCACGATCTCGCCGCCGGACGGCGACTCGAGCCCGACCAGCATCCGGGCGATCGTGGTCTTCCCGGAACCGGACTCCCCGACGATGCCGACGCTCTCGCCGTCGCGCACCGAGATCGACACGTCGTCGACGGCGGTGACGGTGCGGCCCCCGCTCTCGAAGACCTTCTCGATGTTCACGACCTCGATCAGCGCACCGTCGGAGCGGCCCTCGACCGGCACCACCGCGCGCTCCTCGCCCTTGCTCAGCAGCGCGGCCATCTCGGCGCTGATCTCCGGCAGCCGGACACAGCGGGAGCGGCGGTCGTCGCCGAGCTCGGCCAGTGGCGGCACGCCGCTCCGGCACACCTCCTCGGCCCAGCGGCACCGGGACGAGAACGAGCAGCGGTCCTGCACGTCGGCCGCCGACGGGACCGAGCCGGGGATGGCGACGAGCTGGCGCACCCGGCGGTCGGCCGGGGGTTCGGACAGCAGCAGTCCCTGCGTGTACGGATGCCGAGGGCGCTCGCGCACGTCGTCCGCCCGGCCCGTCTCGACCAGCGATCCCGCGTAGAGGACCTGGATCCGGTCGCAGGTGGCGAACGCGACCCGCAGGTCGTGCGTGATGAGGATCAGGGCCATGCCGCGCGCCGCCTGGATCCGCTTGATCAGGGCGAGGACCTCGCGCTGGGTGACCACGTCCAGCGCCGTCGAGGGCTCGTCCGCGATCAGGACCTTCGGGTCCCGGGCCAGCGCCGCGGCGATGGCGACGCGCTGGCGCATGCCGCCGGAGAGCTGGAACGGGTATCGCTCGACGACCGACTCGTCGGTGATGCCCACCTCGGCGAGCCGCCGGATCGCCTCGGCTCGCCGCTCGGCGCGGCTCAGCCGCCGTTCGGGGAGCAGCGACTCCTCCAGGATGCGGCCGCAGCGCATGACCGGGTTCAGCATCGTGAACGGGTCCTGCATGATCATGCCGATCTGGCGGCCCCGGATGCTGCGCCACTGCCGTTCGGACAGCTCGAGCAGGTTCTGGCCGTCGAACCGGGCGGTCCCGCTCGCCACGACGCCCTCGGGCAGGAGACCGATGAGGGCCTTCGCGCTCATCGACTTCCCGCTGCCCGACTCGCCGACGATGCCGATGCTCTCCCCCGCGGCCAGCCGCAGGTCCAGCGAGGTGACGATCGGGGCGCCGATGTCGGTGCGCTCGATCCGCATCCCCTCGACATCGAGGACGGGACGGCCGGAGCTGGGCGTGGGCTCGGTGTGGGGGCTCAACGGGCTGCTCCTCGCCTCGACATCTTCTCGTACACCCAGTCGCCGATCAGGTTCACCGCCGTGGCGGTGAGAGCGATGGCGATGCCGGGCGCGATGCTCGCGACCGGGTTGGTGAACAGCAGTGGCTGGTTCTCCGACAGCATCTGGCCCCAGTCGGGGGTGCCCGGCTCGGCGCCGAGGCCGAGGAAGGACAGGCCGGCGATGGCCACGAGCGACCCGGCGAAGATGATGACCGAGTTCGCGACGGCGGTCGCCGCGATGTTCGGCCAGATGTGCCGCACCATGATCCGGCCGTTCGAGACACCCAGGGTCTTCGCCGCCTCGACGTACGGGCGCGGCACCTGCTCGAGCGTGGCGGCGCGCATGACGCGGGCGTCCGTGGGAATCGTGAGGACGGTCAGCAGCGCGACGGCCAGCCAGTAGCCGCCGCCCAGCGCACCGGCCACGACGATGATGATCAGCAGCGACGGGATGGCCACCATCAGATCGACCCAGCGCATCAGCAACGAGTCGACGAGCCCGGCGCGGTAGCCGGCCAGGAGTCCGAGCAGGTTGCCGCACACCATGGCGACGACGGCGATGACCAGCGGCCCCAAGATCGCGGACCGCGCTCCGGCCAGCATCCGGGAGAACACGTCGCGGCCCAGGCCGTCGGTGCCGAGCCAGTGCTCGGCGCTCGGCGGCGCCAGGCTGCCGAGCACGTCCTGCTGGGACGGGTCCTGAGGCGACAGGGCCTCGCCGAAGATCGCCACGATCAGGACCAGCGTCATGAACCCGAGACACAGGCCGATCAGGAGCGGCGGACGGCTCTTCGTCCGCCGCCTGGTCAGCTGCCGCGGCGCCGTGACGGCTGCTTCGGTCATGACGACCTCCCTTCGAAGCGGATCCGGGGATCGATCGCCACGTAGGCGAGGTCCGCGAGCAGGTTGGCCAGCACGATCAGCACCGCGATGAGGATCGCCAGGGCCTGGATCATCGGCATGTCACTCGACTGGGCGGACTGCACCAGAAGCTCGCCGATGCCCCCCAGCGAGAACGTCGCCTCGACGAACACCGCCCCGGCGAAGAAGAACGCGAGCAGGGCGCCGGAGACCGTCACCACGGGAATCAGCGCGTTGCGGAACGCGTACCGGAACAGCACCTGTGCCCAGCTCAGACCCCGGGCCCGGGCGAACATGATGTAGTCCTGATCCAGCACGTTGATCATCGAGGCGCGGGTGTGCCGCAAGAGGAAGGCCGCGACGCACAGGGCGAGGGCCAGCGCCGGCAGGGTCAGGTGCCACAGCTGATCGAGGAACCCCTCGCCGCGACCGGCGGCCGGGAAGATCGGCACCAGCACGGCGAACACGTACAGGAGCAGGATGCCCATCACGAACGGCGGCGTGCTCAGCGCCACGACCGCCCCCGCCACCAGGCCGCGGTCGAGCAGTTTCCGCTGGCGCAGCGCGGCGATGATCCCGGGGACGACGCCCAGGATCATCGTCAGGACGTAGGCGTAGACGGCGAGGAACGCCGACGGTCCCAGCCGGATCCCGATCTCGTCGGTGACCGGGAGCGTCGTCAGCGTGGACTCGCCGAAGTCGAACACCAGCGCGCCCTTCAGCCACAGCCAGTACTGGGTGAAGAACGGTTCGTCGAGGTGGTACCGCTCCGTCAGCAGCTGCACCAACTCCGGCGTGGCCGGCTTGCCGCCCAGGTAGGCGTCGACCGCGGTGCCCGGGGCGATGTGAACCAGCGAGAAGACGAGGAACGACAGGATCGCGACCAGGACCACCAGCGCGACCAGGCGTTTGCCGATCATCAGCAGGACGGCGCGCCCGGTCATCGCGGCACCACGTTCAGCAGCCAGGGGAAGCTCATCCAGAAGCTGTCGTACTCGACGATGTCGTAGGCGGCCGAGGCGTAGGTGTTGCCCTCGGCGTACACCGGGACGTACGGCACGTCCTCGGCGACCCGCTTCGACAGCTCCGCATAGATGCGCAACCGCTCGGCCGGGTCCTGCTCCACCAGCCCCTCGTTGAGCAGCTCTTTGACCTCGGGTGGCGTGTACTGGGCCAGGTTCAGCCCGATCGGCTCACCCGCGTCGTCGGTGTCCAGGAAGAGCGAGTCCCAGTCGGGGTCCGGTGTGCAGGCGCCGGTCTCGGTGAAGGTGAGCATCGGCTCGTCCTCGGAGATCATCCCGTACCACGCCGTGTCCGGGACGACCTCGACCGTGGCGTCGATGCCGATCTCGGCCAGCTGCGCCGATATCACCTGGGCGACCGCGGAGTAGGCGCCGGGGATGGTGAGGTCGTAGCCGAACCCGTCCGGGACCGATGACTGCGCCAGCTCGGCCTCGGCGGCCTCGACGTCGAACGGATAGGTCTCGACCTCGTCCAGTGCCGCCTCGACCTCGTCGGCGGACCCGAGTGACTCGAACAGCTGCGGGGAGATCAGCGTGTGCAGCGGCGCCCCCGCCTGCCCCTGGGTGGCGGCGATGATGTCGTCGCGGTTGATCGCGTGGGCGACCGCCCGGCGGACGTGGATGTCGTCCCACGGCGCGGTCCGCGTCGGCATGCTCAGCAGCGACGTCGCGCAGGTGGCCGTCGTGTAGGTGCTGGCCGTGCCGGCGGCGGCGACGAATCCCTCGGGCTGGCCGATGCCCGGGGCGATGTCGATCTCACCGGCCCGCATCGCCAGGGCCATGCTGTTGTCGTCGGTGAAGAACCTGACCGACACCCGGTCGATCGGCGGCTTCCCGCCCCAGTAGCCCTCGTAGGCCGACAGCTCCATCCCGCTGGTGGGGTTGAGGCTGTCGAACTTCCACGGGCCGGTCCCCACCGCCAGCGTGGCCGGGCGCCCGAACTCCTCCCCGGTCTGCTCGGCGTGCGCCTTCTGGTAGATGGCCGAGTAGAACATCGCGGGCACGTACTGCCACGACGCGTCCGGCTGGAGCAACGTCACCCGGACCGTGTCCTCGTCCGGCGCCTCGATGCTCGCGACGGCGGCGAAGATCGTGCTGGTCCCGCCGGACGACGGCGCCATCCGCTCCCAGGCGTACTTCACGTCCTCCGACGTCAGCTCGGTGCCGTCCCAGAACGTCACGCCGTCGCGCAGCGTGTACTCGTAGACGGTGTCGCTGACCTGCTCCCAGTCCGACGCCAGCCACGGCTCGAGGTTGCCGTCGGCGTCGACCTGCAGCAGCAGCTCCAGCGCGTTGATGTTGACGGACAGCCCCGACATGACGTTCTGGGCCGGGTCGACCAGCGGCACCTGGCCCGAGATGCCGACGTTGAGGTGCGGGACGGGCTCGTCCGACACCGGCTTCCCGGCGTCCACGTCCCGGCCCGTGGCGCCGGGCTGCTCACCGTCGCCGCTCGCCGGGTCGTCGTCGGCCGATCCGCCGCCGGCACAGGCCGCGATCACGGCCGCGCCGAGCAGACAGGACGCGACGCGGGCCCGCCGCCATCCCCTGTTCCTGGTCGATCCGGACATGTGCACACTCCTCGTCTGTGATCACGCCACGCGTGAACAGCAACGGGTACGGCTCCGGGCAGAGACTGCTGCTGCGTCATCTGGGCACCAGGTTCAGCGCCCACGGCAGGTTCATCCAGAAGTAGCTGTGGTATTCGACGAGGTCGTAGGTGGTGGAGGCGTACGTCGTCCCCTCAGCGAACAGGGACACGTAGGGAACGTCCTCGGCGACCTGCTTCTGCAGGTCCGTGTAGATCCGCAACCGCTCGGCCGGGTCCTGCTCCAGCAGGCCCTCGGCCCACAGGGCGGTGACCTCCGGCGAGGCGTACTGGGCCATGTTCAGCCCGATCGGCTCGCCGGCAGCGTCGGTGTCGAAGAAGATCGAGTCCCAGTCCGGGTCGGGCGTGCACGCACCGGTCGCGGAGAACGTCAGCGGCCGGACGTCCTCGCGCAGGGCCGCGTACCAGGCCGTGTCCGGGAGGACCTCGACACTGAGGTCGATGCCGATCTCACCCAGCTGGGCGGCGATCACCTCGGCGATCGCGGCGGACGCGGGAGGAATGGTGAGGTCGAAGGCGAACCCGTCCGGGACCGACGACTGCGCCAGCTCGGCCTCGGCGGCCTCCAGGTCGAAGGGGTAGGTCCCGACCTCCTCCAGCGCGGCGTCGACCTCCTCGTCGGTGCCGAGCGTCCGGAGCAGCTGCGGGGCGATCGTGTACACCGCGGGTCCGGCCGCGGCGCCCTGAGCGGCGGCGACGATGTCGTCGCGGTTGATCGCGTGGGCCACCGCCCGGCGCACGTGGACGTCGTCCCACGGCGCCCGCCGCATCGGGATGCTCAGCCTGGCGGTGCCGCAGGTCTCGACCGTCGTGACGGTGTTGCCGCCGGCGGCCGCGTCGAAGCCGGTCGGCCCCGAGACGACGGGCGCGATGTCGATCTCACCGGACCGCAGCGCCAGCGCCATGCTGTTGTCGTCGGCGAACGACTTCACCGAGATCCGGTCGATCGGCGGCTTCCCGCCCCAGTAGCCCTCGTACGCCGACAGCTCCATGCCGCTGGCGGGGTTGACGCTGTCGAACTTCCACGGGCCGGTCGCCACCAGCAGGGTGCCCGGCTGGCCGAAGGCCTCGCCGGTCTCCTCGGCGTACGCCTTCTGGAAGATCACCGAGTACCACATGGCCGGCGTGTACTGCCACGACGCGTCCGGCTGCTTCAGCGTGACCCGCACCGTGTCGGCGTCGACGGCCTCGATGGTGTCGACCGCGGCAAAGTACGTCGCTCGCCGGCTCTCCGGCGCCCGCAGGTGGTCCCAGGAGTACTTGACGTCCTCGGCCGTGAGCTCGGTGCCGTCCCAGAACGTCACGCCCTCGCGCAGCGTGTACTCGTAGACGGTGTCGCTGACCTGCTCCCACTCGGTGGCCAGCCACGGCTGCAGGCTTCCGTCCGGGGCGATCCGCAGCAGCGGCTCCAGTCCGAGCTGGTTGACGTTGAGTCCCGCCTCCATGTTGTCGGCCGGGTCGACGAGTGTCACCTTGCCGGGAATGCCGACCGTGAGCTGATCGATGTGCTCGTCCGAGACCGGCTGACCGGGGTCCACCGTCCGCGCGGTGTCCGCCGGCCGTTCGCCGCCCCCGGCCGCCCCGTCGCCGCCCTCACCCGCGGGGCCGTTCCCTGCACAGGCCGCGAGCAGCGCGGTGGTGAGCAGACAGGACACGACCCGCGCCCGGCGTCCGTGCCTGGTTCTCGTCGTTTCGGACATGCGCTCACTCCTCGTCTCACGACCACGGGTGTTCGACCGGGACAGGCCCACTACCTGGGGACGAGGTTCAGCACCCAGGGCAGGTTGGACCAGAAGCTGCTGAACTCGACCAGGTCGTAGTCGGTCGAGCCGTAGGTGTTGCCCTCGGCGTAGAGCGGCACGTAGGGAACGTCCTCGCCCAGGTGCCGGAGCACCTCCGCGTAGATGCCCAGCCGTTCCTTCGGGTCCTGCTCCAGCAGCCCGTCGGCGAGCAGCCGCGTCACCTCCGGCGGCGCGTACTCGGCGAAGTTCAGTCCGACCGGCTGCCCGGCCTCGTCGGTGTCCACGAACAGGGCGGCCCAGCTCGGGTCGGGCGAGCAGGGACCGGTCGCGAAGAACGTGAACGGCTTCTCGTCCTCGCCGAGGGCGGCGTAGTACGCGGTGTCCTGGAGCACCGCGACGGTGATGTCGATGCCGATCTCGCCCAGCTGAGCGGCGATCACCTCGGCGATGGGGGCCGACGCCGCGACCACCGTGAGGTCGTAGCTGAACCCGTCCGGGACCGACGACTGCGCCAGCTCGGCCTCGGCGGCCTCCACGTCGAACGAGTGGGTCGGCACCCCCTCGAGCGCCGCGTCGATCTCCTCGCCGGAGCCGAGCGTCTGCAGCAGCCGCTCCGAGATCACGTGCTCGGCCGGTCCGGCCGCGGCGCCCTGGGCCGCCGCGATGATGTCCTCCTGGTTGATCGCGTACGCGACCGCCCGGCGCACGTGCACGTCGTTCCACGGCTCACTCTGCGTGGGAATGCTGAGCAGCGTGTTGGCACAGGTCGGCACCGTCGTGACGGAGTTGCCGCCGGCGGCGGCGTCGAAGCCGGTGGGGCCGGCCACCGTCGGGGTGATGTCGATCGCCCCGGAGCGCAGCGCCAGCGCCATGCTGTTGTCGTCGGCGAAGGCCTTGATCGAGATGCGGTCGACCGGGGGCTTGCCGCCCCAGTAGTCCTCGTGGGCCGACAGCTCCATGCCGGTGGCCGGGTTGACGCTGTCGAACTTCCACGGACCCGTCGCCACCAGCAGGGTGCCCGGCTGGCCGAAGGCGTCGCCGGCCTCTTCGGCGAACTTCTTCTGGAAGATCACCGAGTACCACATGGCCGGCACGTACTGCCACGACGCGTCCGGCTGTGTCAGGGTGACCCGCACCGTGTACGAGTCCACGACCTCGATGGTGTCGACCGTGGTGAAGTAGTTGGCCCGCCGGCTCTCCGGCGCGCGCACATGGTCCCAGGAGTACTTGACGTCCTCGGCGGTCAGCTCGGTACCGTCCCAGAACGTCACGCCCTCGCGCAGCGTGTACTCGTAGACGGTGTCGCTGACCTGCTCCCACTCGGTGGCCAGCCACGGCTGCAGCTGACCCTCGGGGTCGATCCGCAGCAGCGGCTCCAGGCCGAGCTGGTTGACGAACAGCCCCGACTCCATGTTCTCCGCCGGGTCGACCAGCGTCACCTTGCCGGCCAGACCCACGTTCAGGTGCGGGATCTGCTGGTCCGAGACCGGTTGGCCCGGGTCCACCGTCCTGGCCGCGTCGGCCGGCCTGGCATCGCCGCTGGCGGGATCCTGGTCGCCGGCGCCGCCACCGCCGCCGGCGCACGCCGCGAGCAGCGCGACGCCGAGGACGCCCGACATGATCTGCGCGCGGCGCCGTCCGCGCTTCGGAACACGGTTCGTCTCGGACATCTCAACACCATTCGGTTGTCGTGGCAGAGAATCCGCGTCCCCTCACGGGACTCCGCGAAGAGCCTGGTTCTCGTCGCTCCGGCCTGTGTCTAGCTGGCCCATGTCGTAACGTGGAGCACAGCATTGTCTGATTGCTTATGCCTGTCAAGACCTAGTTAAGTGGTTCAACCCAAGCCCGAGACAGGCAGTCGATATCCAGGCAACACGCCTGACTTCGGGCCGAAACCACGCCAGCAGGTGGAGCTGGTCAACGCCATCCGGCAACCACGCCGGCCACGTGAGTGACACGCTGAGGGTTGGTCGACCGGGCCGATACAGATCTATCACCTTAGGATGAAATTGCACAGGCCGGCGAGCGGCGGACGACGCACCTGCCCACAGGCACGGTCCACTGGCCTGGCGGCGCCAACCGGCGCTGGAGCTCGGTGATCTTCCGGCGCCTCGAGAGCGACGGCCGACCAGGGGCGGAAGCCGGATCGTTCCAGCACCCGCCCGACGCGCCGGCAGCCGCCGAACGCGCCGGTGGGGCCGATTCGCCCTATGATCTGTGTCAAAAGGGGTGGCGGAACCCGCTCAGCTGTTTGAGCTCACCCGGCTAGGTCGACTCGACGCAGCGGCAGTGGTGTACTTGTGCTGGGCGGATACGTCCTTCCGTAGAGGGAGAGCGAGCAGTGGTCGACAAGATTCAGGTGAGCCTGCACTCCGATGTGCCCATCTACCGGCAGATCGTCACGCAGTTGTCGTTCATGATCGAGACCGGCGACCTCGCGCCCGGCCAAGCCCTGCCCAGTGCCCGCCTCCTCGCCGACAACCTCCACATCAACCGCAACACCGTCGCCCGGGCCTACGCCGAGCTCGGCGAGATCGGCCTGGTCGAGGGACGCGGACGTACCGGGACGATCGTCGTCGGGCCAGGTCCCGAGCGCGAGGGCTCGCTGGCCCGCGACCAGGCCAGGCAGCTGCTCGAGGCGGCCACCCGCGAGTGCATCGAGCTCGGCCTGTCCGCGGCCGAGATCCAGTCGCTCGTCATGAGCCTGGCTCTGCGCGCCGAGGACGACCTCCTGAAGGTCTCGTTCGTCGAGTGCAACGTCGACCGCGCCAAGTACTTCGCGAGCGAGCTCGAGGCCAACATCGGCGTCAAGGTGCGCCCACTCGTGCTCGGCACCTTCGAGCCCGAGGAAGAGCGCGCCGACCTCGTCCTCACGACGTTCTTCCACCTGGCCGAGGTGCGCGCTCTCATGCGCCGCCCCAGCACCGAGATCGTCGCCATCGTCGTCGCACCGCACGTCCAGACGCTGGTGCAGATCGCCTCGGTGGCCAAGAACGGCACGGTCGGCATCTGGTACCGCACCGACGAGCAGGCCGTCACCGTCCGCGATTCCCTGCGCGACTCCGGCATCAAGAACATCGAGGTGCTCGACGGCATCGAGGACAAGGACCTCGAAGGCATCGACCTCGTCGTGATCCCCGACGGCCTGGGCGAGCTGCGCGAGCAGCTCGAGGGCCGGGTCAAGGTCATGGAGTTCGGCAACGTGCTCGACGCCGCGTCCATCCGCATGGTCAGCGACGTCGTCCGCGACATGCAGGACCTCAAGCGTGGCGCGGCGCCGTCGCTCGGCCAGGCCGCGCCCGCGCCGGCGACGCCCGCCCGCGTGGGCTGAGGTCGTCACGCGCCCACGAGCTCGATCGTCCCGTCCGCGATCAGCCGCTTCACCGCCGCCTTGTCGCCCTTGCCGATCCCGGTGACCGGCAGGCTCGGCACCAGCGCGGCCGCCGACGGACGCTTGAAGCTCGGCAGCGCCTCGCGGCAGTGCCGGAGCAGGCCCTCGGCGGTGAGTCCGGAGCCCGCCTTCGGCACGGCGACGACCACCGGGGTCTCGCCCCACCGAACGCTCGGGATCCCCACGACGATCGCCTCCTGGACGCCTCCGTGGCCGAACGCCGCCGCCTCGATCTCGGCCGGAGCGACGTTGAGGCCGCCCGAGATGATGATGTCCTTGAGCCGGCCGGTGAGGAACACCAGCCCGCGGTCGTCGACCCGGCCGATGTCCCCCGTGCGCAGCGCGCCCGTCGACGTCAGCGCGCCGTCGGTCGCCGCGGCGTCGCCGAAGTACCCGCGCATGCGGCTCGGGGCGGCGGCAAGGATCTCGCCGCCGTCGCCGTGGCCCTCCAGCGGGTCGAGCGCCACCTCGGTCGTCGGGAAGGCGCGCCCGACGGTCGAGGGCTCGGCCCGCAGCATGGCGTGTGTCGCGAAGGTGACGGGTACCAGCTCGGTCAGCCCGTAGAACTGGTGCGTCTGCACCCCTGGCAGCACCTCCCACCAGGTCCGGAGCAGGTGGACCGGCATCGGCTCGGAGGCGAACATGATCCACCGGAGCCCCGCGAGCCGCTCCAGTGGCGCGTGTTCGATCAGCCGGCTGAGGATCGTCGGCACGGCGTCGAACGTCGTCGCCCGGGTGCAGGCGTCGGCGACCCGCTCGACGTCGAAGCCTGGCAGGATCTCCAGGGATCCGCCGGCGCACAGGGTGGGCAGGACGTGCTCGGGGATGCAGGTGTAGAGCGGCAGGAACACCAGGCCGCGGTCGCCGCGGTCGAACGGCAGCGCCGCCGCCAGCTGCAGCGCCGTGTGGAAGATCGATCCGTGCGTGTGCTCGACGCCCTTCGGCCGTCCGGTCGAACCGCTGGTGAGCATGATCTTGCAGGTGGCCTCCGGCCCGATCCGCGGCAGCGCCGGGCCGCCCGGCCCCCGGGGCGGCGCGGACAGCTCCAGGAGCCGGTGGGAGTCCTCGAGCCCGTCCCGGAGCTCGGCGGGGATCCGGCCGGCCAGGATCGTCCGCACGCCCACGAGGTCGAGCTGGTCGCGGATCGACGCGAGGTCGAGCATCGTGTTGACGGGGACCGCGACCAGGCCGGCCCGCATGATGCCCAGGTAGGCGGCGATGTACGCCGCCTCGTTCCGTCCGATGATCCCGACCGGCTCACCCGGTCGCAGCCCCAGGCCGAGCAGCCCCCGGGCCATCTCCTCGGTGCGGGACCAGAACTGCGCGTACGTCCAGGTCTCGCCGTCGTCGATCAGCGCCGGATCGTCCGGGTGCGCCCGCGCCACGGCGCCGATGTGCGACAACAGGGTTCTGACCATGCGCTGACCACCTCACCGGTTCACGACTCGACGTCCCCATGACGCGGACCCGACAGCCACGCCCGCTCCGCCTCGTCCCAGGCGGTGAGCACGTGGTACTCCGGCACCAGGGCGAGACCGCTTCTGGTGTCCGGGGAGATCGGTTCGCGGGAGACCCGGACGGCGACCAGGGCGGGTGCGTGCGCGAACGCCTCCCCCAGCGCGGCTTCCAGGTCGTCCACGCTGTCGGCGCGGTATCCGGCGACGCCGAGGCTCTGCGCGAGCCGGTCCCAGGCACACGACCCGAGCTCGGTGCCCATGATCCGCCCGTCGTAGTTGCGGACCTGGTCGGCGCGCTCGATGTTCCACGCGTTGTTGTCGGCCACGACGACGACGAAACGTGCGCCTTCGCGGACGGCGGTCTCCAGCTCCATGACGTTGAAGCCCAGGGCGCCGTCCCCGACGAGCGCGACGACCGTGCGGTCCGGATGGTTGAGCGATGCCGAGACCGCGAACGGGACGCCCACCCCGAGGCATCCGAACGCCCCCAGGTCCAGGTAGGTGGGCGTGTTCAGGCTCGATCGCGACCACGACAGGATGTCCCCGCCGTCGACGATCACGATGGCGGTGTCGTCGACGTGCTCGTTGAGCGCGCGGATGACCTGCAGCGGGTGGAGCCCGCCGTCCGCGGCCGTGGACTGGGCCCGCATCGTCTCGCCGAGCCGGCGCCGCTTGCCGGCGTTGCCGCGAATGACGTCGTCGCGCCAGCCGACATCCGGAGCGGCCGGTCGCGCGCCCGCCGTCACCAGCGCCTCCAGCGCCGACTGCGGATCGGCGCGCAGCTCCACGTCGCCGCGGCGGTTGGCCTGGACCTCCTCGGAGTTGCGGCCGATCCGCAGGAACCGCTCGGCCGCGGCGAACACCGCGGGCGACCCGTACGCCGCCTCGAAGTCCAGCTGCCGGCCGACCGTGATCACCAGGTCGGCCTCGGCCATCGCCCGGGCCCGCGCCGCCGGGACGAACGTGGGGATGCTCTCGGACAGGGCGCCCCGGCTCGCCCGGGTGTCGAGGTACAGGGCGCCGGTCGTACGCACGAACTCGGCCAGCGGGCCGGGCACGGTGAGCACCTCGCGACCGGCGAGCACCAGCGGCCGGGTACTGGCCGCGATCGCGTCGACGGCCCGCTCGACGGCGGCGGCCTCCGGTGGCCGGCGCGCCCTCGTACGGCGCGGATAGGTCGTGTAGAGCGGGGCAGCCGCCTGACGCAGCAACTCCGAGCCGAACTCCACGTACACCGGGCCGCTGGGGCCGTCGTCGCCGAGCGCCGCGCTCACGGCGCGGTCGAGCCGGTCGACGACGTGCCGGCGCGA
Source organism: Jiangella alba (assembly GCF_900106035.1). Classification (GTDB taxonomy): domain Bacteria; phylum Actinomycetota; class Actinomycetes; order Jiangellales; family Jiangellaceae; genus Jiangella; species Jiangella alba. The sequence goes on along the minus strand of NZ_FNUC01000003.1, from coordinate 2,137,415 downwards.
TCGGACCACCTCCACGGCCCGGCAGACCGGCCGGACGATGGCCGCCTGGTCGATCTCCTCCAGGGCGCCCATGCCCGCCTGCTCGTCCGGCGGGCGGGTCGAGATGACGAGCACCGGTGAACCGGCGAGGAAGGCGCAGCCGATCCCGGTGACCGCGTTGGTCAGCCCCGGCCCGGTCGTGACGATCGCGACGGCGAGACCGTGCCGCAGATCGGCCTCCGCCTGGGCCATGTGCACGGCGGCCACCTCGTGCCGCGCCGTCACGACCCGGACGCCACGCGCGTCCAGTTCCGCCCAGATCGGCTTCATGTGCGAACCGGGCAGGCTGAACACCCGCTCGATCCCCTGACCGCTCAGGTACTCGGCGATCGCCGCGGCCACGGTCGCCGGCGCCGGGCCCGTCATCCGGCGTAGGCCGCGCGCAGGCGGTCGTGGTCCAGCGCGTGCGCGGTGATCCCGTCGCGTCCGACACTGGTCTCCGCGGCCACCACGGCGTTGAGGATCGCCTCCTCGGTGGCGTCGATGACCGCGTCGAACAGGCCGTTGATCACGGTGTTGCCGGCCATGCGCAGCGGGATCTCGTCCGGGCCCGGTTCCACCAGGCCGACCCGGGGCAGGCCGTCGTTCCCGGTGGAGAACGCCAGGAGCAGGTCGCCGCTGCCGTTCTCGCCGGACCCGCCGGTCCGCCCGATGGCCAGCGCGCCGCGCTGGGCCAGCCGTTCGCACTGGTGTGGCAGCAGCGGCGCGTCCGTCGCGATCAGCACGATGATCGACCCGCTGCCCCGGGCCGAGCGCACCACCGCGTCGAACGGCGACGCGACGTCGTCGGTGGGGATCCGCTCGCCGATCGGCACGCCGTTCACCCGCAGCCGCCCGCGCCGGCCGTGATTGGCCTGCACGAGGACGCCGACGGTGTGGTCGCCGACGACCCGCGACGACGTGCCGATGCCGCCCTTGAACTCGTGACAGATCATGCCCGTGCCGCTGCCGACCGAGCCCTCGGGCACCGGCCCCGCGGACAGCGCGTCGAAGGCCGCGTCGACGTGGGCGGCCGTCACGTGCTGGCCGTTGATGTCGCTCAGGAGGCCGTCATAGGTCTCCGCCACCACCGGAAGGTGGAAGTAGAGCTCGTCGTCGCCCCGCTCCCGGTGCAGCCGGGCGACGATCGCATCGCGGACCACGCCGACCGAGTGGGTGTTGGTCAGGCCGATGGCGGTCGTGAGCTGCCCGTTCTCCCGGATCCAGTGCAACCCGGTCATCTCGCCGTTGCCGTTGAGGCGGTGGAAGCCGGCGAAGACCGGCGAGCGCCAGACCTGCGGCCGCGGCTCCACGACGGTGACCCCGGTGCGCACCGGGCCCTCGCCGACGACCAGCGGCCCGTCGCCCGCGCGCACCGTGTGGTGCCCCACCCGCACACCGGCGACGTCGGTGATCGCGTTGTGCCGGCCGGTCGGGAGGTGACCGACCACGATGCCGAGATCGCGCGACCGGCCCGTCACGCCAGCCGTGCCTGTCGGGCGTTGCTGGAGATGTACTCGACCAGCTCGGCCGTCGGCGTCCCGGGCCCGAAGACCTCGTGGACGCCGTAGCCCTTGAGCGTGTCGGCGTCCTCGGGCGGGATGGTGCCGCCGACGACGAACAGGACGTCCTGGCGGTCGTTCTCCTTCAGCAGCGCGCACAGGTCCCTGGCGTACTCGAGGTGAGCGCCGGACAGGCTGGACAGGCCGAGGACGTCGGCGTCCTCCTGGACGACCGCACGCAGGATCGACTCCGGGCTCTGATAGATGCCGGTGTAGACGACTTCCATACCGGAGTCGCGCAACGCCCGCGCCACGACCTTGGCGCCGCGGTCGTGCCCGTCGAGCCCGGGCTTGGCGATCACCACCTTGAGCGGCGGCAGTCCAGCGGTGGCGGATGTCATGGTCTCGTCCTTCCTCTAGAACACGGTCGACGGCTGGTGGTGGCCCCACACGCCGCGCAGCACGTCGCAGATCTCGCCGACCGTGGCCCGTGCGCGCACGGCGTCCTCGATCAGCGGCATCAGGTTGTGGTGCAGGTCGGGGGCGGCCTTCTCGATGGCGCGCAGTGCCGCGGTCACCTGCCGGTCCTCGCGGGACCGCTTCACCTCGGCGAGCCGCGCCAGCTGGCGTTCCATCACGCCGGGCACCGGACGGTCGATCTCGATGTCCTGGGTCTCGTCCTCGTCGACGTAGTCGTTCACGCCGACGGTGATGGTGTCGTTGCTCTCGACCTTGACCTGCTGCTCCCAGGCGGAGTCGGAGATCAGCTGGACCGCGTAGCCCGACTGGACCGCCTCGATCATGCCGCCCATCGCGTCGATCCGCTCGATCAGCGCGAGCGCGTCCTCCTCGATCTGGGAGGTGAGCGACTCCACGTAGTACGACCCGGCGAGCGGATCGACGACGTCGGCGACGCCGGTCTCGTGCAGGATGATCGCCTGGGTGCGGACGGCGATCTTGATCGCGCTCTCCGACGGGATCGACAGCGCCTCGTCGAGGGAGTTCGTGTGCAGCGACTGGGTGCCGCCCAGGATGGCGGCCATCGCCTGGATCGCGGTCCGGGCGACGTTGTTGTACGGCTGCTGCGCGGTGAGGGAGACGCCGGCGGTCTGGCAGTGCGCCCGCATCAGCCACGACCGGGGATCCTTGGCGCCCAGCCGCTCGCGCATGAGCCGCGCCCACAGCCGGCGGGCCGCGCGCAGCTTCGCCGCCTCCTCGAAGAAGTTGTTGTGCACGTCCCAGAAGAACGACACCCGCGGCGCCAGCCGGTCGACGTCGATGCCGCGCTCGACCGCGTGCTCGAGGTAGCACAGCGCGTTGCTGATGGTGAGGCCGACCTCTTCGACGGCCGTCGAGCCGGCGTCCCTGATGTGGTAGCCGCAGACGTTGAGCGGGTTGAACCGCGGCATCACGTCCGCGCCGTACTCCATCGTGTCGACCACCAGCTGCACCGACGGCAGCGGCGGGAAGATGAACTCGTTCTGGGCGATGTACTCCTTGAGGATGTCGTTCTGGGTGGTCCCGGTGAGCACGCGACCCGGGATGCCCCGCTCGTCGGCCACCACCCGGTACATGGCCAGCACGACGGCGGCCGACGGGTTGATCGTCATCGACGTGGAGATCTGGTCGAGCGGGATGCCGTCGAACAGCGCGTGCATGTCGACGACGGTGTCGACGGCGACGCCGATGCGGCCGACCTCGCGCCGGTACACCTCGTGGTCGGAGTCGTAGCCCAGCAGCGTCGGCAGGTCGAAGTCGGTCGAGAGACCGGTCTGGCCGGTCTTGAGCAGGTACTTGTAGCGGTTGTTGGTGTCCTCGGCCTGGCCGAAGCCGGCCACCTGCCGGATCGTCCACGGCCGGCCGCGGTACATCGTGGCGTGCACGCCACGGGTGTACGGGTACTCGCCGGGGAGCCCGATGTCCTCGGCCGGGTCCAGGTGCCGGACGTCGGCGTGGGTGTAGACGTCCTTGACCGGCGCCCCGGACAGGGTCGTGTACTCCGAGCGCCGCGGCGGGATCCGCTGATAGTCGGCGGCGACCCGTCCGGTCGTCCATGCCTCGACTCGCTCGTCCCAGCGCTTGTCGTCCTCGTTCATCGGCTCCATCGGCGTGACGCCTCCTTCAAGATCGTGTCCACGGAGTCCTGCATGGTCGCGTGCGGGTCCAGGGCCAGCCCGCCGGCGCAGTCGGCCACCCAGGCCTCGGCCACCAGCGCCGCGTCGGACCCCCACTTCTCCAGGCGCCGGGTCTCCAGCTGCCCGTCCGCGAGCAGCGACTTCCACCGCGCGTACATGCCGTCGCGCACCTGGTCGACCCCGGTGCCCTCGATGGCCACGGTCTTGTAGACGGCGTCCACCCGGCCGGCGGCCAGGCGCAGGTGCCGGGCCGTCTCCGAGGCGCCGGGCCGGTCGGCCATGTTGACGATGAAGGCGTCGGCGACCTCCATGAGGCCCGCCTTGATCGTCTGCACGGCGTCGCCGAGCCCCGGGACCGTCACCAGCAGCACGGTGTCGGCGACCTCGACGATGGCGACCTCCGTCTGACCCGCGCCCACCGTCTCGATCAGCACGATGTCGAACAGGCCGGACAGCTCCAGGAGCCGGGCGATGTTCCGGGTGGACCCCGCCACGGCGCCGTGCGATCCGCGGCTGGCCAGGCTGCGCACGAACACGCCGGGCCGGCCGTTCAGGTAGGTCTCCATCCGCACCCGGTCGCCGAGCACGGCGCCGCCGCTGAGCGGGCTGGACGGGTCGATCGCCAGGACGGCGACCCGCTGGCCGTCGTCGGCGAAGGACTCGATGAGGCGGCCGGTGAGGGTGCTCTTTCCGGCGCCGGGCGGCCCGGTGATGCCCACGATGTGGCAGGGCCGGGACGCCCGCGGGATGGAGACCTCCCAGGGCGGGCTGTTCTCGATCACGGTGACCGCCCGGGCGAGCGGGGCCCAGTGGCCCTCGCGGCCCTTGGCCACCAGCGTCTCGATCTGGTCAGACTCGAACAACGTTGATCTTCCCATCCACGATCATCTTCCTCACCGTGTCCTTGGCCGTCTTGCCGATACCGGTGGTCGGGAGGGCGTCGATCAGGCCGGCGCCGGTGGGTCGCTTGTAGCTGGACAGCAGCGACCGGCAGTGGCTCAGCAGATCGTCCGCCGTGAGCGCCCGGCCCGGGCGGGGCACGGCGACGACGACCGGGGTCTCGCCCCAGCGCTCGCTCGGGACGCCCACGACGACGGCCCGTTCGACCGACGGATGCCGGGCGGCGACGGCCTCGATCTCGGCGGGCGCGATGTTGATGCCGCCGGAGATGATGATGTCCTTGCTGCGGCCGGTCAGGAACACCAGCCCGCGCTCGTCGATGCGACCGAGGTCGCCCGTCCGCATGGCGCCGTCCGGGCCGAGCGCCGCCTTCGTGGCGACCTCGTCCTTGTAGTACCCCACCATCTGCGCCGGGCTGGCGCCGATCAGCTCGCCGCCGTCGTCGACGCTCAGCCGCGTCGTCGGGAACGCCCGCCCGATGGTCGACGGCTCCCGGCGCAGCAGCGGGTGCGGCGCCGCCGACAGCGGCAGCACCTCCGTCATCCCGTAGAGCTGGTGCGTCTCGACGCCGGGCAGCTCGTCCCACCAGCGGTGCAGGAGCGTGACCGGCATGTGCTCCGAGGCGAACAGCACCCACCGCAGGCGGGCGAGCTTCTCCCGGGGTGCGTGCTCGATCAGCCGGCTCAGGATCGTCGGCACCGCGTCGAACGTCGTCGCCCTGGTGCACGCCTCGGCGACGCGCTCGATGTCGAATCGCGGCAGGATCTCCAGCGCGCCGCCGGTGCACAGCACCGGCAGCACCTGCTCCGGGATGCACGCGTAGAGCGGGAGGAAGACCACCGACCGGTCGTCGGAGCGGAACGGGAACGCCGAGGTCAGCTGCTGGGTCGCGTGCAGCATGGTGCTCTGGGTGTGCACGACCCCTTTCGGCCGTCCGGTCGAGCCGCTGGTCAGCATGATCGCGGCCGGCGTCCCCGGTCGCACGACCGGCAGCCGGCCGCGGCGCTGCACCGGGTCGCCGGCGTCCATGGGGAGCAGGTGGAACGTCTCGGCGAGCTCGTCGCGGACGGCGGCGTCGACCCGGCCGACGAACACGCGCGTGGCGTCGACCGAGGCGAGCAGGATGCGCACCGTCGCGCCGTCGAGCCGGTCGTTGACCGGAACCGCGGTACCGCCCGCCCGGGCGATCCCGAGGTAGTTGACGATGTACGCCGGTTCGTTGGCGCCCAGGAGACCGACCGTGTCGCCGGGCCGCAGGCCGCCGGCCAGCAGGCGCCGGGCGGCGTCCTCCGCGCGCGACCACAGGTCCCGGTAGCTCCAGGTGACGCCGTCGTGGATCAGCGCCGGGCGGCCGGCGTGGGCACGCACCACCGCCTCGATCCACGCGACGACCGTGTCGGGGTGGGCGATCACGTCAGGCAACGCCCACGCCGGAGTTCGTGCCCACGACGATCGTCGCCACGGCGGTGGCCGCCAGCACCGGGTCGGTGCTGACGAGCGCGCCCTCCTCGTCGACGCCGAGGACCTTGAAGATCCGGGCCTCGATGGTGCGGCTGCGGTTCCCGCGCCGGGTCACCCTCGCGATGCCCTCGACGTAGTCGCCCACCCGCAGCGGCGCGAGGAACTCGACCGAGTCGTAGGCCGCGCAGAGCCCCTCGTCGCCCCCTTCCTTGAGGGCGAGCTCGGTCTCGAGGTCGGCGAAGATCTCCATCGCCTTCGACCCCGGGACCAGGTTCCCGGCATACCGCGCATCGCCGGGCGACAAGCGAAGTCGGATCATCGCTCGGTCGTCGCCAACAGACCTCGGCTCCAACATCAGACTCCTCCGTGCCAGCTGGGGGATCCTTGTCGCAGACAGAGTAGAGCACTTAGACCTAAACGAGTAGGTCAGACTGCCCACCGGTTCAACCATGCTGTTCGCCACGACCGACCGCGCCACCTTTGAGCTGACGCCATTACCCCATGTCACTAGATAGAACAAGGCGCTAGTGTGTGGGCCACACCAGCGACCCGGCGGCCGACGGAGGAGCCACATGGATACTGAGCCCCGACCCCTCGCCGAGCTGTCCGCCGGCCTCTACGAGGCGCTGGCGGCGGCCGATCCGTTCGTGGCGACGCTCATCCACGGCATCCCCGGGCTCGACGGCGAGGTGCCCGATCTCGGCGAGTCCGCCCAGCTCGCGTCGGCCGAGCGCCTCCTGGACCTGGTGGCGCGCGCGGAGCGGATCCCGGCGGACGCGCTCGACGACCACGACCGGGTGACGCGGGACGTGCTGATCCACGTCGCGCGGTCCGAGGCCGTGCCGTACGAGGACCGGCACGCGGAATTCGCCGTCTCCGGCTACGCCTCCCCCAGCGCCCTGCTGTTCACCGCGCTGACCAACGTCTCGGTCGCCACGCCGGACGAGCAGCAGCGCTACCTGCGCCGCCTGCACGGCGTCCCCGGCTACCTCGGCCAGGCCCGGGACCGGGCGCTGGACGGCGTGGCGGCCGGCCGGGTGCCGACCCGCCGCGGAGTCGAGCAGACCGCCGAACGGCTGGACGCTTACCTGCGCGGCCGCGCCGAGGACGACCTCATCGCCGGCATGGTGGCCGGCTCCGCCGTCGAGGACGAGGTCCGCGGTCTGGTGGCGGAGTCCATCCGGCCGGCGCTGGCGGCGCTGCAGGAGACGCTCTCGGGACCGGTGCTCGCGGCGGCCCGGCCGGACGAGCGCAGCGGGCTGCTGCACGTGCCCGGCGGCGACGAGATGTACGCGCGCGCCGTCGCGGCGCACACGACCACGACGCGCTCGCCGGACGAGATCCACCGGCTCGGCCTGGACCTGTGCGAGGCCTTGCGCGACGAGTACGCCGAGCTGGGGCAGCGGGTCTTCGGCACCGGCGACTTCGATGCGATCGTCGACCGGCTACGGCACGATCCGGAGCTGCGCTACTCCTCCGCCGAGGACATCCTGGCCGACGCGCGGGCGGCGGTGGCCCGGGCCGAGACTGCACTGCCGGACTGGTTCGGCCGCGCCCCGTCGGCGTCGTGCGCGGTGGTGCCGATGAACGAGGTGCTGGCCCCGGCCGCGGTGCTCGGCGAGTACCTGCCCTCGTCGGGCGACGGCAGCCGTCCGGGCCGCTACAACGTCAACACCCACGCGCCGCGCACGCGGACCCGGTACGAGTACGAGACGCTGGCGTTCCACGAGGGCGTGCCCGGCCACCACCTGCAGTTCGGGCTCGCGCAGGAGCTCACCGAGCTGCCGGCCTTCCGCCGCTACCTGTACGTCGCGGCCTTCGGCGAGGGCTGGGGCCTCTACGCCGAGCGGCTGGCCGACGAGATGGGGCTCTACTCCGGCGACCTGTACCGGTTCGGCATGCTCTCGTTCGACTCCTGGCGGGCCTGCCGCCTCGTCGTCGACACCGGCCTGCACCACCACGGCTGGACGCGGCAGCAGGCCATCGACTTCATGCTCGCCAACAGCGCCCTCACCCCCGGGAACGTCGCCAACGAGGTCGACCGCTACATCGCCTGGCCCGGCCAGGCCCTGGCCTACATGACCGGCCGCCTCGAGATCGAGCGGCTGCGGCGGACGGCGCGCGAACGCCTCGGCGCCGCCTTCGACATCCGCGCCTTCCACGACACCGTCCTCGGCAACGGAGCGGTGCCCATGACGGTGCTGTCCGGCGCCGTGGAACGCTGGATCGGCGCCCAGCCACCATCGTGATCACCGATGTGCTGTGGCCGTGTGGAGGCGCGGTGTCGCCGCAGTGACCTCATGGAAGCTTGGTGCACGGGTTCAGGTGAGTCCTTGCGCCTCGCTGCGACGCACATGGCTCCTCGGCCGGGAGGTCACCTCCAGGGCCATGCCGTCGCCGCCGGGGTCGGCGCCGCCGCGCCACCGTCCGTCCTGCCGGGCCAGCCCGTGGACGAGGCCGAAGGCGTGGCTGCGCGGGCTGCGCACCACCTCGTACCCGCGCTCCTCGAGGGCGGTCTGGACGGCGCGCGGGACGCGGTTGACGACGTCGATGACGTCGCTGGTGGCCGAGAACCGCGGCAGCCCGACCGCCTCGCCGACCGGAACGCCGAAGTCGAGCACGTTCAGCGTTGCCTGGAGGACGCCCATGGCGATCTGCGTGCCGCCCGGAGCCCCGATCACCAGCATCGGGCCCTCCTCGTCGAACACCATCGACGGGCACACGGAGCTGAACCGGGCCTTGCCCGGCGCGATCGACGCGGCCCGGCCGGGCCGGGGGTCGAAGCTGGACATGCAGCCGTTGTACATGAAGCCCAGCCCCGGGCTGACCACCCCCGACGGCAGGCCCAGCGAGTGCGTCATGGCGACGCAGTTCCCGTCGGCGTCGATCACGGAGAGGTGAGTGGTGTCGGGACCTTCGGCCGGTCCCTGGTGCCGTGGCACGGAGAACCTCTCGCCGGCCCCGATCCGCGCCGCGGCGTCGCGCGCGTAGCCCTTCGACGTCAGCCGGTCCAGCGGCACGTCGACGAAGTCGGGGTCGCCGACGTGGCGGTCCTTGTCGGCGGTCGCCTTCTTCATGGCCTCGCTGACGACGCGCACGTACTCCGGGCTGTTGTGGCCCAGCGCCGTGAGGTCGAAGTTCTCGAGGACGTTGAGCATCTGGACGAGCTGCACGCCGCCGCCGGGCGGGCGGTTCGTCGCCACCGACCAGGCGCGGTAGGTCGTCCAGAGCGGCTCGCCCCGCCGGACGGTGACGCCGGCGAGGTCGTCGAGGCTCAGGTGGCCGCCGCCCGCGGCGATGTCGTCGACCATCGCCCGGGCCAGGTCGCCGGTGTAGAACGGGTCCGGGCCGTGCCGGGCGATCGTCGCCAGCACGTCCGCGTAGTCGCGGTTCACCACGACGTCGCCGATGCGCTTCGCCGACCCGTCCGGGCGCAGGTAGAGCGCCGCGGCGGCCGGGGTGTACGACGCGCGGTCGCTGTTGGCGACGTGCCCGAACGCGCCCGGGTCGGACCAGAAGGCGTGCACGTCCGGGCGCACCGTCCACCCGTCGCGGGCGTACCCGATGGCGGGAGCCATGACCTCGCGCCACGGCAGCGTCCCGTGCTCCCGGTGAGCGGTGTGGAACGCTCGCAGCGACGCCGGCGCGCAGATCGACTCGTAGCCGATCTCGTTGACGTGGCCGGTCACGATGAACCCGAAGCCGTCGCGCGCCTCGCCCTCGACCAGCGACTCCCACATGTCCGGCCGGGCCGCTCGCGGCGCCGGCGCGTGGAAGTCGTAGTAGCCGTGGAAGTCCCGCGACGGCAGGTACGCGGCCAGGCTGCCGAACCCGGCGATGCCGCACATCAGCGGGTCGACCACGGTCTGCACGAACGCGCAGGCGATGGCCGCGTCGACCGCGTTCCCGCCGGCCTCGAGCATCGCGGCGCCGGCCTCGACGGCCTCCGGCTGGGCGGCGACGATCATCCCCCGGCGATGGTCAGCCACCCGTACCGACGCCCATCACCTCGTCGAGGACGCGCATGGCGTTGCCGCCCAGCACCTTGGCGATGTCGGTCTGGGAGAAGCCGCGGGCGACCATCTCGGCGGTGAGCTTCGGCAGGTCAGACGGCCGCCGGACCTCGGCCGCCACGAACTCGACCGCGTCCACGCCCATGATCTCCATGCGGCCGCCGTAGACCTCCGCGTAGTAGTCGTCGATGAAGTCCGGCCCCAGCCCCACCGCGTCGATCGAGGCGACCGACGCGATGTGCTCGATGTGGTCGACGACGCGGGCGGCGGTCGGCCGGGCCGGGTCGATGAACGGCGCGATCGCGGCCGCGACCCCGATGACGCCGCCGAGGCCGGCGATGCCCTTGATCTGCTCGTCGCTGAGGTTCCGGTGCATGTCGGTGATGGCCCGGCAGCCCGAGTGCGTCGCGAGCAGCGGGCGGGTCGCCCGGGCCAGCACGTCGTCGACGCCGGCCACGCCGAGGTGGCTGATGTCGAAGACGATCCCGAGCCGTTCCATCTCGGCGAGCACCTCGAACCCCTGCGGCGTCAGTCCGCCGCGCGAGCTGTCGTCGAACCCGCTGCCGTCGGCCAGGTGCGTACGGCCCAGGTGGGCGAGCGAGACCACGCGCGCACCGACGCGGTACATCGTCCCGATCAGCTCCGGGTCCTGGCCGAGGGCGTGCGCGCCTTCCAGGCCGATGACGAACGCGATGCGGCCGGCGGCCACGGCCGCGGCGACGTCCGCCCCGGTCAGGCAGATCGCCACCTCCGGGTGTCGCGCCGCCAGCGCATGGATCCGCTCGATCAGCAGCAGCGTCCGCCGCAGCGCGCCCTCGGACTGGTACTGCGCCTCGATGAACACGGGCAGCACCTGGACGTTCACACCCCCCGACCGCAGCTCGGGCAGCCAGAACTCGGCGAAGTGCTCCGGCCGGCCGCGCTGGTCGAAATGGTCGACCAGCAGGATCAGGTCGTTGTGCAGGTCGACGACCAGGGCCTCGTCGTGGGGTGTCGTCATCATGGGTCGATTGTTGAGGCAATCAGCCAGTGGACGCAAGAGTTAGACCTATGTCAATAGGTTGAAATTGCTGCTAGCGTGGCGCCCTCCCAGTGCCCACCCAGGTCTGGAGGACCACGTGAACGACGCCACACCGACGACGATCCTCGCGGGAACCGTGCTCTCCATGACCGATCGCGGGGTGCTCCGGGATCAGGCGATCACCGTGGCCGACGGCCGGATCACCCGGGTCGCGCCCCGCGCCGAGCACGAGATCACCGGCCCGGTCGTCGACTGGCGCGACCGCACCATCCTGCCCGGTCTCGCCGACTGCCACGTGCACGTCGAGGACCGGGCGGACATGCTCGGCTACCTGGCGCACGGCGTCACGCTGGTGCGCAACATGCGCGGCAAGCCGTGGCACCTCGACTGGCGCCGGCGCGTCGCCGAGGGCGCCGAGCTCGGGCCGTACGTCGTCACCAGCACCGCCATGGCCGACGGTCGCGGCGCGCCGGGCACGACCGTGTGGCCGGACTCCGCGCAGATCACCGATCGCGCGTCCGCGCACGCGGCGGTGCGGCGCTGGGCCGAGCTCGGGTACCAGCAGGTCAAGGCGTACCAGTGGCTGTCCGCAGAGGCGCTCAAGGGCCTCGGCGAGGCGTGCCGGGACACCGGCCTCCCGCTGGTCGGGCACTGCCCCCAGGCGCTCACCGTCCACCAGGCGATCGACCGCGGCCAGACCGGGTTCGAGCATCTGAACAACTACGAGTACGGCTCGCTGCGCCCAGCCTCGCAGGAGCGTCTCGACGCCTTCTTCGCGCAGGGGTTCAGCTACGGACGCGGCCGGAACCGGTTCTCCCCCGAGGCCGCCCAGGCGGCGTCGGACATCGACGACCACAAGATCGCGGCCCTGGCGCAGCGGATGGCCGCCGAGAACATCACCTCCTGCCCCACGCTGATCGTCCTCGACCGCCTGCTCGGGCACCGCGACTTCACCGACCCGCGGCTGCGCCTCACCGATCCCGTGCTCGCCCGCACGTGGCGACCGGAGAACGACTTCCGCATCATGGCGCTCACGCCCGGCGAACTACAGGGCACCGCCGACCTGTTCCATGAGCGCAGCCGGCGCATCCTCGCCGCGCTCCGCGACGCCGGCGCCCCTGTCCTGGTCGGCACCGACACCCACAACGCGTTCGTCTTCCACGGGTCCTCGCTGGTCGAGGAGCTGGAGCTGATGACCGGCGCCGGGTACACGAGCGCCGAGCTCGTGCGCCTGGCCACCCGGGGCGCGGCCGACTACTTCGGCCTGACCGACCGCGGCCGCGTCGACGCCGGGTTCGTCGCCGACCTGGTGGCCGTGACCGGCGACCCCCTGGCCTCGGTCGCCGCGCTGAAGGACCCGGCCGCCGTCGTCGTGGGCGGGACCGTGCTGGAGCGCCCGCGACTGGACGCCCTGCTCGACGAGGTCGAGACGCTGGTCCACGCCGAGCCGGACCGCGCCCGGCTGCGCCCGGTGCCGTCCGGCGAACGGCTGGTCGGCGAGTACGAGCGGACCAACTTCGGCCGGACCGATGCCGCTACGAGGATCTCCTCGCACTCCGGCGGCGGCGCGACCACCTGGCGCGAGCAGATCGCGACCCGGCACGGCGTCGAGACCCGCACGACGGTCATCGACGCGTCCGGCCACCTGGTGTCGGCCGACATCGAGCGGCGCCGCGCCGAGGGCGTCGACGTCGCGACGGTGCGACGCCACGGTGACCGGTACACCGTCCGCCTGTCCACCCTCGACGGCTCGGAGCTCGACGCCGAGGTGCCCGCGCCCCTGCTGCCCGGCGCCGACCTCGGGGTGGCGGCCCTGCTGGCGGCCGCCCGGCTGGCGCCGGACCACGGCCCGTGGCCGGTGCTGTCGCTGGGCGCCGGCCTGGCCAACGCCCTGCCGCCCGTGCCGGGAACGCTGGAGCGCGACGGCGACGAGCTGGTGCAGCGCACGACCGACGCCATCGTCCGGATCGCCGGCGACGTCGCCGGCGAGTACACGGTGCAGGCGCCCATGGTCCAGCTGGTGCACCGCCGCGCCGGCGCCTGACGTCCGTCGGCCTCCGGGCGCTTCACGTCGGTCCCCGACGTGTGGCCACCGCCACTGCGCCCATGCCTTGCCAGAGTGATTATGGCCTAGTTCAATAGGCCATAATCACTACTCGGGAGGCCGCCGTGAGCACGGACACTTTCTGGACCGACGCGCAGGATCACCTGGTCCGATACATCCCGGCGTTCACGCCAAGGGTCATCGAGCGCGCGGCCGGACCCTACGTCTACGACAGCGACGGCGCCGCGATCCTCGACTTCACCTCGGGCCAGATGAGCGCGGTGCTGGGCCACTCGCACCCGGAGATCGTGAGGGCGGTCTCGGACTGCGTCGGATCGCTGGACCACCTGTTCAGCGGGATGCTCAGCCGGCCGGTCGTGGACCTGGCCAAGCGGCTGGCGCACACGCTGCCTCCGAACCTCACCAAGATGCTGCTGCTGTCGACGGGAGCCGAGTCGAACGAGGCAGCGCTCAAGATGGCCAAGCTGTACACCGGCCGGTACGAGATCGTCTCGTTCGACCGCTCGTGGCACGGCATGACGTCAGGCGCGTCGGCGGCGACGTTCTCCGCCGGCCGGCGCGGCTACGGTCCCACGATGCCCGGCAATTTCGTGCTGCCGACGCCGAACGCCTACCGCTCGCCCTTCCGCCGCCCGGACGGGTCGCACGACTGGGAGTCCGAGCTGGAGTACGGGTTCGCCATGGTCGACACCCAGTCCAACGGCTCGTTGGCGGCCTGCCTCGTCGAGCCGATCCTGTCCTCCGGCGGCGTCATCGAACTGCCCGAGGGCTATCTCGCCCGGCTCAAGGAGCTGTGTGAGGCACGCGGGATGCTGCTGATCCTCGACGAGGCGCAGACCGGCCTCGGGCGCACCGGCCACATGTACGCGTTCGAGCGCGACGGCGTCGCCCCCGACATCCTGACGCTGTCGAAGACGCTCGGAGCCGGGCTGCCCGTCGCCGCCGTGGTGACGAGCGCCGAGATCGAGCAGGCCTGCGCCGAACGCAGGTTTCTCTTCTACACGACGCACGCCTCCGACCCGCTCGCGGCGGTGGTCGCGTCGACCGTCCTCGACGTGATCCAGCGCGACGGCCTCGTCGAACGCGCCGCGAAGCTGGGCCAGCAGCTCACCGACCGGCTCGAGGGCCTTCGTGACGTCCATGACGTCGTGGGCGACGTCCGGGGCCGGGGCCTGCTCCAGGGCGTCGAGCTGGTCAGGGACCGGGCGAGCAGGGCGCCGGCGGACACGCTCGGCGCGGCCGTCACCGCGGCCTGCCTGGAGCGGGGCCTGCACATGAACATCGTGCAGCTGCCCGGCATGGGCGGCATCTTCCGCATCGCCCCGCCGCTCACCATCGGCGAGGACGAGCTGCACGCCGGCATCGACATCCTCGACGACGCGCTCACGGCCGTCGTCCGGCAGAACGGAGCCGGGTGACGTCCGGCGCCGCCGCCGGCCTGCTCCCCTAGCGCGCCCGCTGCCTCGGCTGCGGTTCCGCGCGGCCACCGCCCGGCTGCCAGAGCACGTCGCCCGCGTCGCGGTTGGCATAGCGGGACAGGATGAACAACAGGTCCGAGAGCCGGTTCAGGTACTTCGCGGTGAGCGGATTGACACCGTCGATGTCACCGGTGCCGTACTGCTCGACCGCCGCCCACGCCGACCGCTCGGCCCGCCGCACCACCGTCGTCGCGACGTGCAACTGCGCGGCCGCGACACTGCCACCGGGCAGGATGAACGACGTCAGCTTCGGCACCTCGGCGTTGTACCGGTCACAGTCCGCCTCAAGCTCGTCGATCCAGGCCGGCTGCACCCGCAGCGGCGGATACTCGTACTCGGCCTTCAACGGCACACAGAGATCAGCACCCACGTCGAACAGGTCGTTCTGCACCCGCAGCAGCACGGCCAGCACCTCCGGGCCGAGGCCACCGCCCCCGCCGCCGGACCGCTCCAACGCGACCACCACACCGATCGCCGCGTTCGCCTCATTGGCATCGGCGTAGGCGACCAGACGCGGATCGGTCTTACGGGTGCGGCTGAAGTCGCCCAGCCCGGTGGAGCCGTCGTCGCCGGTGCGGGTGTAGATCTTCGTCAGCCTCACCATGTCCCCACACTACGGGCTCCCGTGAGGCGGCCTCGGCGGGTCCGTTCAGGGAAGCCGCAGTTCCCTGAGCTGCCGGCGGGATGTGATGCCCAGCTTGCGGAAGATGTTGCGCAGGTGGGCCTCGATCGTGCGGGGGCTCAGGAACAGCTGCGCACCGACCTCCCGGGACGTCGCCCCGGTGGCGACCAGTCTCGCGATGTGCAGTTCGTGGGCGGTGAGCACGTCGGTGGGCTGCGCGGTCCGTTTGCGCGGGTGCTCACCGGTGGCGCGCAGCTCGCGGCCCGCCCGCGCGGCGAATGCCTCGGCGCCCATCTCCGACAACAGGTCGTGGGCGGTGCGCAACTGGGCGCGCGCGGCCTGGCGGCGGCCTTCGCGCCGCAGCCACTCACCGTAGACGAGGTGGGCGCGTGCGAGATGGCCGGCCATCCGGCAGTTTCGCAGCTGCTCGATCGCCTCGCGATAGTGCTCCTCGGCGACGGGCCCGGTGCTGGTCAGCGCCCGCGAACGGGCCGCCAGCCCGAGCCCCCACGGGGTGCCGCTGGCGAGAGCGCGTGAGCTGAGCTGGTCCAGCGCGTCGGCCGCGAGCTCCGGCTGGCCGGTACGGGACGCCGCCTCGATGAGTTCGGAGTGGGCCAGGTTGCTGTACGTCAGCTCGTCGGACTCGAACGCCCGCGCCGCGGCGGCCTGGGCCGCCTGGTAGTCGCCCCGGCCGTTGTGCAGGACCGCCAGGGCGTACTGCGCCAGGGAGACCTCGGTGTCGTGCCCGTGTCCGGCGGTCTCCCGGGCGATGGTCGTGTGGATCTCGGCGGTCTCGTGCGAGCGGCCGCGCCAGGCAGCGAGGATGAGCTGGGCGTGGAGCAGCGGCAACGCCGTCGTCGAGGCCGTGATGGAGGTCTGCGCGGCGGCCAGCTCGGAGGCCCGGGCGAACTCGCCGGAGATCACCAGCATGACGGACTGGACGAGGAGTGCGGCGGGGAGCGTGGCCAACGCGCCGGCCTCACGGGCGAGCCGGACGTGACGGTCGGCAAGGAGGTGGGCCGACTCGTCGTCGAAGACCGCCATCGCGGTGCGGCTGGCCAGCCAGAGCCAGCGGTGGCTGTCGCTGTCGCCCACGGCGTCCGCGGGTGGCTCGTGGCCGGCGAACGCCGTCAACGCCCGGCGCAACCCGGGTACGCCCGCCTCGTATCCCTGCGTGAAGGTCGTCACCAGGCCGTCGAGCAACTCGTCCGCCGGCTCCGGCGACGTAGGTGGTGGCGGCGCGGCCCGGGCGGCTTCGGCCACCGCCGGCACGCCCCGGCCGGGGGCGCCGGTGACGATCGCCGCGTCGAGCGCGCGCAGGTAGGTTTCACGCGCCAGGGCCGCGTCCAGTGGGGCGAGCGTCTTGGCGGCGTCCAGCAGCATCCACGGCCCGTCCCTGCCCCGGCTCAGGTGGAACGCGATCTGGGCCCGGAGCAGTTCGAGGCGGGCGCGTTGCAGCGCGTCCAGCGGCCCGGACGCGGCGACGTCCAGCAGCTCCAGGGCGGCCTCGGTCGCACCGGCCTCGTGCTTGGCATACGCGGCCGCCAGCGCCCGGCTGGTGCGCCGGGCAGGCTCGGGCGTCAGGTCGGCTGCCTGCTGCAGGAACGCGGCCGCGGCGGCCAGTCCGCCGCGGGCGCGGGCCCGGCCGGCCGAGCGCTCCAGCTCCGCGGCGGCGTCCTCGTCGGTGCCCAGCACGGCGTGCGCGCGATGCCACGCGTGCCGGTCGGGGTCGGCTCGCGGGTCGGTGGCGGCGGCCAGCGCGCCGTGAACGCGGCGCTGGTCCGGCGAGGTGGCGGCCCGGTAGACCGCCGAGCGCACCAGCGGATGGCGGAACCGCACGCGGGTGCCGATCTCCAGCAACCCCGCGGCCTCCGCGGGCGCGGCCGCCTCGCGGGCGATTCCCAGTTGCGCGGCCGCCCGCCACAGCAGCGCCACCTCACCGGTCGGCTCGGCCGCGGCGGCCAGCATCAGCACCTGCGTCTCGACCGGCAGGCCACTGAAGCGGTCCTGGAAGCTGAGCTCCACGCGACGCGGCGCACCCAGAACGTCGGGCAGCTCGAACCCGCCGGCGAGCTCGGCTGGGTGCGTACTTCGGGGCAACTCCAGCAGCGCCAGCGGGTTCCCCCGTGCCTCGGCGACGATCCGGTCGCGCACCCCGTCGTCCAGCGGTGTGCTGACGGCGGCCAGCAGCGCCCGCGCGTCGGCCTCGCTCAGCCCGCCCAGCCACAGCTCGGGCAGCCCGGCGAACGGCAGGACCTCCTCCTCCCCGGGGTCACGCAGCCCGAACACCAGCACCAACTGCTCGGCCGCGACCCGCCGCGCCACGAACGCGAGCACCTGTGCGGACGCCTGGTCCAGCCACTGCGCGTCGTCGACGAGGCACAGCAGTGGCTGCTCCTCGGCGGCCTCGGCCAGCAGGTTGAGGGTGGCCAGCCCGACCAGGAACCGTTCCGGTGCGGCGCCACTGCGCAGCCCGAACGCCACGTTCAGGGCGGTCTGCTGCGGCTCGGGCAGCGCGCCGGCCCGGTCGAGCAGCGGCG
Organism: Jiangella alba; assembly: GCF_900106035.1. GTDB lineage: Bacteria > Actinomycetota > Actinomycetes > Jiangellales > Jiangellaceae > Jiangella > Jiangella alba. Next base: position 2,119,660 of record NZ_FNUC01000003.1, on the reverse strand, counting down.
CGCACAACTGGTGCAGGCCCGCGAACGCGAACTGCGTCTCGGACTCCACGCCGACCGCGAACTCGGACCGGAACCCCGATGCGACCGCGGTGTCGCGGGCGTGCTCCAGCAGTGCGGTCTTCCCGATGCCCGCTTCGCCGCGCACCACCAGTACCTCGCTGTGCCCGGCCTGCGCCCGGGTCAGCACGTGCTCGACCGTCTCGCGCTCCGCGCGTCGGCCCACGAGGTGCGTCAGCTTCGCTCCCGCCCGAGTACGACTGCGCCGCTCGGCGCCAGGACTAGGTAATTGTCACCGACGCGAACCGCGCGCGCCAGGAATCGCCCATGACGGCGCTGATCAGGGATTTCCGGCGCGGCAGCGGCGGTCGCGCTGGTCGCGGCGCGGCGACGACCGGCGGGGACCTCAGGGGCTTCTACCGACGCGAAGGCTCCTCCACCGGTGCGAGCCTGACGGCATGGCGAACCGGGTCGTCGACACGAAGGGAACCGTCATGTCCGCCAGTCCTGTCATCGAGGTCGAGGACCTCAATGTCCGCTACGGCGACTTCCACGCCGTCAAGGACCTGTCGTTCCAGGTCCGGCACGGGGAGCTCTACGCGCTGCTCGGCACGAACGGCGCCGGCAAGACGTCGACCCTGGAGGTCGCCGAAGGACACCGGCCGGCGTCGGCGGGCACCGTTCGCGTCTTCGGGCACAGCCCGCGCGACCGCGGCGCGGTGCGTCCCCGGATGGGCATCATGCTCCAGGAGAGCGGCTTCTCCCCGGACCTGACGGTCCGGGAGTCGGTGGGCCTGATCGGCACGCTGAGCGGGCGGCGCGACGACGTGAGCCGGGTGCTGGGCGTCTCCGGCCTCACCCACAAGGCCGCCGCGATGGTCTCCCAGCTCTCCGGCGGCGAGAAACGCCGCCTGGACTTCGCGACCGCCGTCTACGGCGGGCCCGAGCTGGTCATCCTGGACGAGCCGACGACCGGCCTGGACATCCAGTCCCGCGATGCCCTCTGGGCCGCCGTGGACCGGCTCCGCGAGGACGGCTCCACCATCGTGCTCACCACCCACTACCTGGAGGAGGCCCAGCAGCGCGCCGACCGCATCGGGCTCATGCACCAGGGCACCCTGCACAGGGAAGGAACGGTCGCGGAGCTGACGCGGACCCTGCCGTCGCTGATCAGCTTCGCTCTCCCGGCCGGCACTCCCCCGCCGCCGATCGACACCACGCCCGCCAACGGCGCCTTCCACGTGGAGACCTTCGACCTGCAGAAGGATCTCCACCGCCTGCTCAACTGGGCCCACGACACCGGCGTGGACCTGCGCGACCTGCAGGCCGGCCCGACCAGCCTCGACGACGTCTTCCGCGCGATCAGCCGCGACTGACCCAGCCCACCTCGTCCCGGAAGGGAACCACGAGCATGCTCCCGATCGCTCGAAGCGAGCTGATCCAGATCTTCCGGAACCGGCTCGTGCTGGTCACCGGCCTCATCATCCCGGTCGCCGTCAGCGCGTTCTTCGTCTACCGGCACGAGATCTTCGCCGAGGCCGCCAGCCTTGGCTACATCGCCGCGATCGTCATGTTCACCGTGATGGCCTTCGGGCTCTACACCACGGCCGTGACCACTCTGGCCTCGCGCCGGCAGAACCTCTTCCTCAAACGGCTCCGCTCCACCGCCGCGGGCGATGCCGACATCATCACCGGGTTGCTCCTGCCGGTCACCGTCATCGCGCTGGTCCAGGTGACCGTCATCCTGATCGTGCTGGGCGTCGTGGCCACCCAACCGGCCCAGGTGCCGCTGCTGGCGGCGGCGGTCCTGGCCACGCTGGCCATGATGGTCGCCCTGGCGCTCGCCACGGCGGGACTCACGAACTCGCCGGAGCACGCGCAGGTGACCACGTTGCCGATCAGCCTCCTGGTGATCGCGGTCGCCAGCTGGGTGGGCATCACCGGCACCGAGGACCTCGCGCCGCTCAAGCGGGTGCTGCCCGGCGGCTCGGCGACCGAGCTGGTGATCAACGCATGGGACGGCGGTGTGGCCGTCGCGGACTCCCTGGTGCTGCTGGTACCCACCCTGGCCTGGGTCGTCGTGGCCGTGGCGCTGGCCGGGCGGATGTTCCGCTGGGAGCCGCGGCGCTGAGCTCGCCCACCTCACGAAGGAGACAGACGATGGGACACATCACCGCCGGGCACGAGAACAGCACCCCGGTCGAGCTCTACTACGAGGACCAGGGCGCGGGTCAGCCCGTCGTCCTCATCCACGGATATCCGCTCGACGGTCACAGCTGGGAGCGCCAGACGCGCGAGCTGCTCGCGGATGGCTACCGCGTCATCACCTACGACCGCCGCGGCTTCGGCCAGTCGTCGAAGGCCGGCTCCGGCTACGACTACGACACCTTCGCCGCCGACCTCGACACCGTGCTGGAGACCCTCGACCTCCGCGACGTCATCCTCGTCGGGTTCTCGATGGGCACGGGCGAGCTCGCCCGCTACGTCTCCCGGTACGGCCACGAGCGGGTCGCGAAGCTCGCCTTCCTCGCCTCGCTGGAACCCTTCCTCGTCGCCCGCGACGACAACCCCGAGGGCGTGCCGCAGGAGGTCTTCGACGGCATCGAGGCCCAGGCGAGGGGCGACCGCTACGCCTGGTACGAGCAGTTCTTCTCCACCTTCTACAACCTCAGCGAGAACCTCGGCAGCCGGATCAGCCAGGAGGCGGTCTCCGCAAGCTGGAACGTCGCCATCGCCAGCGCTCCCGTGGCGGCCCACGCCGTCGTCTCCGCGTGGATCGAGGACTTTCGCGCCGACGTCGAGGCCGTCCGCGCCAGCGGCAAGCCGGCGCTGATCCTGCACGGCACCGCCGACAACATCCTCCCCATCGACGCCACCGCCCGCCGCTTTCGCGAGGCCCTGCCCGAAGCGCACTACATCGAGATCGAAGGCGCACCGCACGGGCTGCTCTGGACGCACGCCGACGAGGTCAACGCCGCCTTGCGCGCCTTCCTCGCCTCGACCTGACCGGCACGTCCAGCCACCCACACATCCCGATCAACAGGAGAGGCAGCATCATGAGCACCGTCACCTTCGGCATCACTCCCGGCTACGGCGAGAAGCTGCACGCGACCTACGGCTACAGCGGGGCCGTCCGCGTCGGCGACCGGGTCGAGATCTCCGGCCAAGCGGGGGTCGACGACGACCTGGTCGTCCCCGACTCGCTGGAGGAGGAGATCGTCCAGGCCTTCGACAACGTCGAGCGCACGCTCGCCACGGTGGGCGCCACCTGGAAAGACGTCATCCACGTCAACTCGTACCACAAGGTCGCGCCGGGCGACGACGCCGTCGGCGACGACCACAACGCGGTCATGGCCGAGCAGTTCCGCCGTCGCCTCGGCGGCCGCGCGCCGATCTGGACCGAGACCGGCGTTACGGTTCTAGGCCTCGCCACCATGCGCGTCGAGATCCGCGTCACCGCCATCGTCGGCGCCGGGAACTGACCCGTCCAGCGGGCGGTGCGTGACCGGAGCCTCCGGTCACGCACCGCCCGCTCATGCCGTCGGCGGCGGGTTCACAGCCCTGCGCATTGGCCGCCGCGCGGTCCGGCCGCCGAGTTCCGGTGCCCGCCGTCGACCGGTGACGGGGTGTTCCCGGCGCACGCCAGCGGCCCCGCGATCTCGTTCGCCGAGACGACGGCAGCGGTGCTCCCGGAGTTGCCGGCGACGTGCACCGGCCCGTTCACCGTGTTGCCCACGATCCGGATCAGCGCGTGCGAGTCCAGCACGGCGACCGGCCCACGCAGCGTGTTCGGCGCGCAGGCGACACCGCCCAGCACCATCGTCTCCGCGACGTCCTGGATGGCCAGCGGCCCGGTGACCTCGGAGGCGCACACGACGACCTGCCGGGCGCCCGTGACCAGAACCGGGCCGTCGACCCTGGAGCCGGAGACCAGCAGGGCGCCGCCGGTCACCGTGACCGGGCCCCGCACGGATGCCCCGTCGAGACAGAGGACGCCCGTGGCCGTGAGTGGCCCATGGTGCGTCCCCGTCACCGTCTCGTCGCACACGGGCACCGGTGGTGGCGGGTCGAACCGGGTCAGGCTCACGTAGTCCAGACCGATGCCGAGCCCGGTGGACTCCGGTCCCTGGCCGCTGACGGAGAGCCGGATGCTGTGGGTCCCGGCGGCGAGCGCGACGTCGCCCAGGCTCGCCTCGGAGTACATCCGCTTCTCGGTGCCGGCGTCGACCGGGTCGCCGAGGTCATGGCCGTCGAGTGAGACCTGGACGCTGCCCCGGTCGGGCTGGTTGAGCAGGCGGAGATCGAGATCGTAGGTGCCCGTGTCGGGAACCTCGATCTCCAGGTCCAGGTGGTCGCCGATCTCGGTGGCGGCGAACTCCAGCCGTTGCCCGCCACTGTTGTTGCGGTCGTCGACGACGGACGGTGCCGGCGACCCTGCGACGTCGGCGTTCTCGGCTTCGAACAGGTGCCGGGTCAACCCCGGCCCGGCGATGAGCGTGTCCTGGCCGTCGGTCAGCCACTCCACGTTGAGCCGGGCGACGATGATCTCGGGGACCACCTCGTACAGCACCAGCACGGTGCCGTCGCCGAGGACCGCGACGTCGGAGTAGCCCACGCGGCCCGCGTGGACGACCTTCTCCCGCGGGAACGAGTAGCCGTCGTCGTAGGACAGTGCCACGGTCAGGTCACGCCGCGAGGGCGTGCTGGGCCGGCTGAACACGATCCGGGAGACGTCAGCGCTGCGCGGCCCGCCGGACAGGCGGTCCAGCCCGGCGTCGGCCCCTGCCGCCGGCGGGAAGGACCCGTGCAGGTACGGCTCGGACCAGGTCATGCCCCGGTCGTCGCTGATCGAGACCACACGGCGATTCGCCGGGCCGACGTACCGGGCGAACAGTGCGAGGGTGCCGTCCTCCCTCTCCAGGAGCCGGGTCGCGCCGTTGGGATAGGCGGGGTCGATCGGGATGGCGCCGCCGTGCTGCCAGGTCGCACCCAGGTCGTCGCTGTAGATGACCGACGTGCTGTAGTCGCGCTCCGCCGCCGGCAGCTCGACGCTCTTGCGATGCCAGACCTGGAGCAGCAGCCGGCCGTCGGAGAGCTGCAGCCCGTGACCCGGGCCGGGCGAGTGGTTGGTCCACCCCTGTGGCAGCTCGCGGAACATCGACGTGATCTCGGTTCGCTCGGACCAGGTGATGCCGTCGTCGTCGCTGTGGCGGTAGAAGACGTCGCCGGTGACGCCCTGGTGGTTGAGGTTGTAGAAGAGGAAGATCCGCCCGGTCTGCTGTTCCACGAGCAGCGTCGGGTTCACCCAGGACTCGCCGTCAGGGCTGGCCTCGATGGTGCCCGACGACGGCCAGGTGCGGCCACCGTCGAGACTGCGCTTGAAGACCAGCTCATGGGTGGCCGTGTCGGTGATTCCGTGTCGCGCCTCGCTCACGGCGAGCACGGTGCCCTCGTTGGTGACGACGATGCCGGGGATGCGGTGCGCCTCAGTGCCTGACTCTCCGTCTTCCCACACCGTCACCTTCTCGAGCAACTCGGATGCGGCCTGGATGGGCGTGGCCGGCTCGACGTCGGTTGCCGTGGCCGGCGCGCCTCCCGCGAGGGTGCCGGCGGCCGCGCAAGCCGCCACGACCACCGCGGCGAGGGCTCGGCGCATCCGGCTCGCTCCCGTGATGCGCGAACGTGGCTCCCCGTCCGGGGCATGGGTGTCCGATCTACGATTCGCTGCCATGACCGTGTCTCCTCGTGGATGGGTTCCGCGCGCGCGTGGTCACAGCCCGGCGCACTGGCCTTGGCTCGGCCCGGTCACGGAGTTCGGGTGACCCTCGTTGCCGGGCGCGGGGGCGTTGCCGGAACAGGCCAGCGGCCCGTGGATCCGGTTGGCGGCGAGCACTGCCGCGGTGCGGGCGGTGGTGCCGGACACTCGCAGCGGCCCCCGGACCTCGTTGTCGACGATGCGGATCAGCGCGGCCGAGTCCTGCACCGCGACCGGGCCGCGCAGGACGTTCGGCGCGCAGGCGGCACCGCCCACGATCACCGTTTCGCTCGCACCCGTGATCGACAGCGGCCCGGTGAGATCGGTGCCGCAGACGCTCACGTGCTCGGTTCCGTTCACGCGGACCGGGCCGTGGACGACCGAGTCGGTGACCCGGAGGCCACCGCCGCCGGTCACCGTCACCGGGCCGGTGACCGTAGCCCCGTCGAGGCAGAGCATGCGGCCGGTCGCGGTGAGCGGGCCGGTGTGTGTCCCCGACACCGTCTGCTCGCAGGCCGGCCGCGGTGCCGGCGGGTCGAACCTGGTCAGGCTGACGTAGTCCAGGCCCGCACCGAAACCGGTCGACAGCGGGCCCTGGCCGACGACGGTGAGCCGGACGACGTGCCGGCCGGCGGACAGGTCGACGCCGGGGATGGTGATCTCCGGGTAGCCGCGGCGATCGGTCGCCGCGTCCACGACGTCGCCGAGGTCGACGCCGTCGAGGGAGACCTGGACGGTGCCGCGGTCGGGCTGGGTGGGCATCCGCAGGTGCAGGTCGTAGGCGCCGGCGTCGGGGACGTCCAGCGTCAGCTCCAGGTGGTCGCCCACTCCCCCGGCGGCGAGTTCCACGCGCCGGCCGCCGTGGGCGTTGGCGTCCTCGGCCACGGAGACCGGCGCCGAACCGGTGACGTCGGCGTCCTCGGCCTCGACCAGGTGACGGGTGAGGCCGGGGCCGGCTTCGAGCGAGTCCTGTCCCCCGGTCAGCCACTCCACGTCGAAGCGGGCGACGACGATCTCCGGGATCACTTCGTACAGCACCAGAACGGTGCCGTCGCCGAGGACGGCGATGTCGGAGTAGCCGGCGCTGCCGGCCTGGATCACCTTCTCGCGCGGGAAGCTGTAGCCGTCGTCGTACGACAGCGCCACGGTCAGGTCTCGCCGCGCGCGGTTGTCCAGGCGGCTGAACAGGACGCGCGAGATGTCGGCACTGCCAGGACCGCCGGAGAGCCGGGCCATTCCGGCGTCGGCGGCGACGGCGGGACGGAACGAGCCGTGCAGGTAGAACGGCGACCACGTCATGCCCCGGTCATGGCTCACCGAGACGATGCGGCTCAACGGCGTCCCGGTGGCGAAGCGACCGACGACCATGATCGATCCGTCGGAGCGTTCCAGCAGCCGCGACTCGTTGATCGGGTAGGCCGGGTCCGGTGTGATGGCGCCGCCGTTGTGCCAGGTCGCGCCCTGATCGTCGCTGTAGATCGTGGAGATCCCGTAGTCGCGTTCCCCGACCGGCAGTTCGACACTCTTGCGATGCCACACCTGGAGCAGCAGCCGCCCGTCGGCGAGCTGGATCGCGTGGCCGGGCCCGGGCGAGTGGCTGGTCCACCCGTGCGGCAGATCGTCGAACATCGGCGTGACGTTCACCCGATCGGACCAGCTCACGCCGTCGTCGTCGCTGGAGCGGTAGAACACCTCGGAGGTGACGCCGTCGCTGATGTTGTAGAAGAGGAAGATCCGGCCGGTCTCGCGCTCCACGAGGATGGTCGGGTTGAGCCAGGACTCCCCGTTCGGGGCCGGCTCGATGATGCCGGTCGACAGCCAGGTGCGCCCGCCGTCGAGGCTGCGCTTGTAGACCAGCTCGTGGCTGGCGCGGTCGCCGATGCCGATGCGGGCCTCGCTGACCGCCAGCACGGTTCCCTGGGCGGTGACGGCGATGCCTGGGATGCGGTGCGCCTCCATGCCGTTCTCGCCGGCCGCCCAGACGGTGACCTTCTCGAAGTTCTCGGGGACGGGTTCGGCGCCGGCGCGAGCCGGCAACCCGGCCGCGAACACGCCCGTGATGGTCATGAGCAACACGATCGCCGTCGCCAAGACGCGCCGGCAGTACGCAATGTTCACCGTGACCTCCTGTAGGTGGAGTCAGCTGTGCAGGTCCAGAGCCGCCCCGAGCAGTTCCCGGGTGTACGGCTGCTCGGGCGCGGCGAAGATGTCGTCCACCGGCCCCTGTTCGACGATCGCGCCGCGTTGCATGACCACCACCCGGTCCGCGACCTGGCGCACGACGCCGAGATCGTGGGTGATGAAGACCATGCACAGGCCGTGTCGTTCACGCAGGTCCACCAGCAGGTGCAGGATCTGGGCCTGAACCGAGACGTCCAGGGCGGAGACCGCCTCGTCGCAGACCAGCATCGACGGCCGGGCCGCGAGCGCCCGCGCGATGCTGACCCGCTGGCATTGGCCCCCGGACAGCTGCGCCGGATACCGGCCGGCGAGGTCGGCTTCGAGCCCGACGTCGGTCAGCAGGTCCGCCGTCGCCTCCCGCCGGTCTGCCGATCCTGGCAGCGGGAACGACGTCCATGCCTCCCCGATGCACTGGGCGACGGTCCGCCGCGGGTTCAGCGACGAGCGCGGATCCTGGAACACCATCTGGATGGCGCGCAGCAGCCGCGGCGGCCGCTCGCTCACCGGACCGATCGGGACGTTGTCGAAGCTGATCGTGCCCTCGGCGTAGCGCTGCAGCCCGGCGATGCAGCGCGCCACCGTGGTCTTGCCCGAGCCCGACTCACCGACCACGCCCAGGATCTCCCCGTCGCGGACGTCGAAGCTGACGTCGTCGACGGCACGCAGCGGGTCCGCCCGGCCCACCAGGCGTCGGCGCTCGCCGAACGCGACCGAGATGTTCTCCACCCGCAGTCTGGCGCCGGTCACGCGCCGACCTCCTCGGCCCGGTGACAGGCGACCCAGCGTCCCGGCGGCACCGGCCTCCACGCCGGCTGCTCGACGGCGCACCGGTCGATCGCGAGCGGGCAGCGCGGGTGGAAGGCGCACCCAGCCGGCCGGTTCGCCGGGCCGACCGGTGTTCCCGGCAGCGGGCGCGTCAGCGCTGACCTCGAGTGCACCGCCGGGACGCTCTGGATCAGCGCCCGCGTGTACGGATGCCGCGGCTGACGCAGGACGTCGCGGGTCGGCCCGTACTCGGCCAGCCGCCCGGCGTACATCACCGCCACCGCGTCGGTCACGTGCGACACCACGCGCAGGTCGTGACTCACCAGGATCATCGCGAGGCCGGTCTCGGCCCGGATGTCGCCGAGCAGTTGGAGGATGCGGGCCTGCACGGTGACGTCGAGTGCGGTCGTCGGCTCGTCGGCCAGCAGCAGCGACGGCTCGCCCGCCAGCGCCATCGCGATGACGACCCGCTGACGCAGTCCACCGGAGAGCTGGTGCGGGTAGGCGCGACGGCGGCTCGTCGGGTCGGGGATGCCGGCCATGGTCATCAGGTCGACGACGCGCTCGCCGGCCTGGGCCCGGCGCATGCCGCCCCGCCGCAGGATCTCACCGATCTGGCGCCCGACGGGCCGGGTCGGGTTGAGCGCCGCGAGCGGGTCCTGGAACACCATGGCGATCTCGCGGCCGCGGATCCGGCGGCGGCGGGCCGGGGAGGCATTGACGAGGTCCTCGCCGCGCCACCGGATCTCCCCGCCGACGTGGGCGGACGCCGGAAGGAGGTCCAGCAGCGCCAGTGCGGTGACGCTCTTGCCGCTGCCGGACTCGCCGATGATGCCGAGGGTGCCGCGAGGCGCCACGGCGAAGGAGATGCCGTCGACGATCCGCCGGAGCCGGCCGTCGACCCAGAGGTCGACGGTCAGCTCGCGCACCCGAAGACCGGCGTCCGGGGACGCCTGCCCCGGATCGGCGGACGCGCCGGCGACCCGCCGTGCGGTCGAGTTCGGCACCATGCTCACCCGGCGATCTCGATGGTGGAGAAGTCCGGGAAGCCGCTCGGATCCGGCGTCACGCCCTCCAGGTCGCTCCGCCACGCGTAGGCGAGCTTGACCTGCATCGGGTACATGCCCACGGCCTCCGACCAGATGATCTCGGTGGCCCGCCGGTAGGCGTCCTGGCGGACCTCGGGGTCGTTGCTGGTGTTGGCCTCGAGCAGCGCGGCGTCCAGTTCCTCGTTGCAGTAGCCGTTGCGGCCGGCCGCGCAGGGGTAGAGCCGGCCGAGGTTGGTGGCGGCGTCGTACGTCGCGGCGCCGACCTGCTGGAAGTTGATGTCCCAGTTCAGGGCCAGCAGGTCCTCGGTGAAGACCGCCTGCTCCTTCTCCAGCAGCTCGACCGGCACCCCGATCTCGGTCAGGTCGGAGACCACTGCCTGCAGGAACGGCCGGAACTGGGCGCCGGAGAAGTGCAGCCGCAGCGGCGGGCCGGCGAAGTCGAACCCGGCCGCCGCCAGCTCGTCCCGCGCCGCGTCCGGGTCGTAGGCGACCGGCTCCTGCGGCGCGTAGCCGAACACCACCGGCGCGACCGGCGCCTTGGCCGGCTCGCCGGTCTCCGGGTTGAGGGTGGCGATGATCGTCTCGAAGTCCACCGCCTTCCACAGCGCCCGTCGCACGGCGGCGTCGGCCAACGCGGGCGTCGACGAGTTGAACCACATCGTGTAGACGAGCGTGCTCGGCACCGTCTCGACGACGAGGTCGTCCGCCGCGATCAGCGGCTCCAGCTGGTCGTCCGGGACACCCCAGGTGAGGTCCACCTCGCCGGTGCGCAGCGCCGTCAGCCGGGCGGCCATCTCGGGGATGTCGCTGATCCGCACCGACGCCACCCGCGCGTGGTCGCCCCAGTAGTTCTCGTTGCGGGCCAGTTCGAGCGCCTCGCCGGGGACGAAGGTCTCGACGGTGAACGGCCCCGAGCCCACCGGGTCGGCGAAGAAGGCGGCCGGGTCGGCGCCGGCGCTCGCCGGCAGCACGAAGAACTGGGTGAGCTTCCCGGCGAGCGCCGGGTCGGGCGCGGCCGCGGTGAGGACGACCGTGGCGTCGCCGTCGGCGGTGGCGACGATGTTCGCGAACGACGGCGCGAGCGGGCTGTCCCCCGCAGCCAGCCGTTCGAACGAGGCGACGACGTCGGCGCTGGTCACAGGGGTCCCGTCGGAGAAGACGATGTCGTCGCGGAGGGTGAACACCCACTCGGTGGCGTCGTCGTCGGCGGTCCAGTCGGCGGCCAGGTCGGCCACGATGGTGCCGTCCGGGTCCGGCTGCACCAGCCGGCTGAAGATCGCCTTGCTGGACAACCCGGTGGCCGCCGAGGCGCCCTGCACGCCGTGCGGGTCCAGGTCCTCGATCGGGTACTGGCCGGCCACCTCGATGGTGCGCTCGACCGCACCGCCGGTGTCGGCGGTGTCGCCCGAGGTGGTGGTCGAGCATGCGGTCAGGGCGAGCAGCGCGCCGAGCGCCAGCGCTGCCATGCGGGTACGTCGTTCGGACATCTCAACGCTCCTCTTGTGTGGGGACGGGCGGCCGGACCGGGCGTACCGGTCAGCGGCCGAATCCGCGTCCGTATCGCTGGGTGAAGGCGTCGCCGATCAGGCCGACGCTGACGACGAGCCCTGCGAGGGCCACGCCGGCGAACGCGGAGATCCACCACGCCGACGCGAGATACTCCTTGCCGTTCGCGATGGTCTGGCCCCACGAGACCGCGGACGCCGGGAGTCCGACGCCGAGGAAGCTCAGCCCGGCCTCGGCCAGCACCACCAGGGCGAACTCGACGGTGGCCAACGCCACCACCGGGCCGACGGCGAAGGGGACGATGTGCCGGACGATCATCCGAGCCGGCCGGACGCCCAGCATCCGGGCCGCGTCGGTCCATGGCCGGGAGCGGACGGAGACCGCGACACCGCGCGCCACCCTCGCGATGCCGATCCAGCTGGAGACGGCCAGCGCGGCCACGACGACGACGGCGCCGCCGTCCAGCACGCCGGCGATGACGATGGCCAGCAGAATGCCCGGGAAGGCCAGGGTGATGTCCATGATCCGGGCCAGGACGGTGTCGACCAGGCCGCCGCTGTAGCCGGCGATCACGCCGACGCAGCACCCGACGACGCTCGCCACGATCACGGTCGCCGCGCCGATCAGCACCGACGTCCGGGCGCCGTAGACGACCTGCGCGAGCACGTCGCGCCCGAGATGATCCGTGCCCAGGACGGCGAGCTCCCCTGTCGAGGTCCGGCTGCCTGGCGCCAGGAGCCGATCCACCAGTGGGGTGTCGACCGGGTCGTAGTCGATCAGCAGTGGCCCGACGACGGCGGCGATCAGGTAGCAGGCCAGGACCACGTAGGGCACGGCGGCGAACGCGCGGCCCAGGAGCCGTCTCGGCCGGCTCGGATGAGTGGGTGCCACCGTGGCCGCCGGAGGCGCGGCCTCGAGGGCCGCCGGGCTCGGGCTCATGCGCGGTCTCCCGTCCGGATCCGCGGATCGATGGCGCGGTAGGCGAGGTCGACGACCAGGTTCAGTGCGACGACGATGGTGGCGATGACGAGCGTGGCCGCCTGCACGACGGCGTAGTCGCGGTTGCCGATCGCATCGACGATCAGCGACCCGAGACCCGGCCAGGCGAACACGTTCTCGACGACGACGGCGCCGCCCATGAGCGCCCCCATCTGCAGGGCGACGATCGTGACGACCGGCACCAGCGAGTTGCGCAGCACGTGCCCGGTGAGTACCTGACGCTCGGTGAGGCCCTTGGCCCGGGCGGTGAGGATGAACGACTCGGTCAGGGTGTCGGCCATGCTGCTGCGGGTCAGCCGGGCGACGATCGCCGTGAACGGCAGCGCCAGCGTCACCGCGGGCAGCACCAGATGCGCCGGTGTCCCGGCGCCCGCACTGGGCAGGACGCCCAGCGTCAGCGCGAAGAGCAGGATGAACATGATGCCCACCCAGAACGTCGGGAAGGACTGCAGGCCGATGGTCGCGGTCGACACCAGGCGGTCCCAGACGCTGCCCGCCCGCCGCCCGGCCAGCGCGCCCAGCACCAGACCGGCGACCACCGCGATCAGCGTCGCGGCGAGCGTCAGTTCGACCGTCGCGGGGAGTCGTTCGGCCACCGCGTCGATCGCCGGCCGGCCCAGCCGGTGCGAGGTGCCCAGGTCGAGGCCGGCCAGGTCGCCGAGGTAGGCGGCGTACTGGCCCACGAGCGGGCGGTTCAGGCCCATCGACTCGCGCAGCGCGGCCACCTGGTCGGCGCTGGCATCGGGGCCGAGCACGGCAGACGCGGGATCCCCTGGAGCGGCGCGGACGATGAAGAACACGACCGTGGCCACGCCCCACAGCACGATCAGGGCGACGAGGACGCGGCGGACGACGGCGATCACGACCGGCCTCCGCCGGACTCGGCCGGCCGCGCGCCGCCGCCGAGCCGGTCGCCGTCGATCAGGTGCCGGCGGTGCTCCCACAGGTGGGCGCGGATCGCCGCACGATCGGCGTCGTCGCAGGGCAGGAACGGGGCGGCGGCATGCGGCGGGATCAGGCCGAGGAGGTCGAGCACCGCCTTGGTGGTCGGCACGCCGGGGCGGATCCGGTGGATCCCGGCCAGCTCGGCGGCGAGGCGCTGCAGCCCGGCGGCGTGATCGGTCCGGCTCTGGCGCACCGCCGCCACGGTCGCCACGGCGACGGCCGGCGCGAAGTTGGCGATGCCCGGCGTGACGCCGTGGGCACCGGCCAGCAGCCCGTCGACCATGGCGCGCTCGTTGCCCTGGCTCAGGCCGAAGTCCTCGCGTGCCGCGACCACGCCCGCGAACCGCGACAGCGTGGCGAGGTCGCCGGAGGATTCCTTGACGCCGACGACGTGCTCCAGCCCCAGCAGCCTGGTCAGCACCTCGGGGGTGATCGGATTGCCGGTGTAGCGGGGGTTGTTGTAGGCGATCACCGGGACTCGCAGCACCTTCAACGCGTCGTAGTGCGCGACGAGCTCATCGGGCCGGTGGGCGAAGAACAACGGCGGGCACGCCACGACCGCGTCCACCCCTGTGCTCACGAGCACACGGCCGCGTGCGATCGCCTCGTCGGTGCCGACGCCGGAGATCGCGGCCGTGATCCTGCCGTCCGCGCCGGTGATCGCCCGCCACCGGGCCACCACCCGGGTCGCGAACGCGGCGGCCGCGTCCAGCGGCAGTACCGGTCCTTCGCCGTTGCTGCCGAAGAGCATCAGCGCGTCGACCCCAGCGGCGGCGAGCCGCTCGAGCAGCCGGTCCATCAGGCCGGCCGCCGGCCGGCCCGGCGCGGACATCGCCGTCACCAACGGCACGACGACGCCGTCGAGCAGGTCGCGGCCACTTCGGAGCTCTCGCTGGGCGCCCATCAGTACGCACCCACCTGCGGCCAGGCCAGCTCGACACCGTGCCGCTCCAGCTCCGCCTGCAGGTCCGCCGTCAACGCGGCGGACTCGCCGACCGCGTGCGGGACGACGCCACGTGCGACGCACATGGCGGCCAGCGCGCCGGCGGCCTCGCCGATGTTCCACTCCACCGGGTGCAGCCGGTAGCAGCCGTTGGTGATGTGGGTCGTCCCGATGTTCTTCGCGGCCGGCAGCAGGTTGGTGACCCGGAGCGGGAGCAGCGCACCCAGCGGGATCTGGAAGGGGCACGAGGCGATGTCGATGAAGTTGTCCCCGCCGGTGCTCGGGTGCAGGTCGATGCGGTAGGCGCCGATGCCGACGGAGTCCTTGTAGGAGACGGCGCCGTGGTCGCCGCGCTCGGCGTGCGACAGGTCCTGTTCGGTGACGGTGTACTGGGCGCGGATCCGGCGCGACTCGCGGATGTAGGGCGCCATCGCGAAGCCGTCGGACGTGCCGACGACGTCTCCGCGCAGCCGCAGCCCCGGCCAGCCGGCGCCGCCGTCCGGTCGCGGCGCCTCGGTCTGCAGCCAGTACAGCAGGCTCAGGCTCAACTCCCGGGCGGACCGGGCGTGACGGTCGTTCTCCGTGGGCGTGCCGCCGAAGACCGGGCCGCCGATGTAGTCCGTCATCGGCCAGTTGACCAGGACGATGTCGCTGGCCGCGGCGCCCGGGCCGAGCTGGTGGCGCCAGAGCGCCCGGCGGTACACCCACAGGTTCGACCCGCTCGTCACCCGGCTCTGGTCGGCGATGATGACGTCGTCCGCGGTGTCGCTGTTCGGGTCGAGGTAGGTGGTCCGTGGCTCCAGGGTCCGCGGCTCGGGGTAGGTGAAGCTCAGGTACCTGTCCGGCCAGAAGTCCGGCCGGAACTCCCGCCATCGCGCGTACCCGGCGGGCCGGTCGATCGTGTGGTCCTCGCCGGCGCGGTGGTCGACGGCGAAGCACCACGAGACGGCCTGCATGTTCGCGGGGCCGGCCACTGCCGGGGCGTGCGGCTCGCCCGTCTCCGCCTGCGACTCCGCCCCCGTCACGTGCTCGACACCGGCCAGCGCCAGCAGCTCGCCGGTCTCGGTGGCGTCGAGCACGTACGGCGCGTCGACGGTGAAGGTGCCGCCGTCCGCCAGGTCGTCGAAGGTCACCGGGCCCACGGCGTCGCCGTCCACCTGAACCGAGCGGACCCGGGCCAGCGTGACGACGGTGATCAGGCCCCGCGCCTGCCAGGGCGACAGCATCGCGCGCAGCACCAGGTGCGACACCGCCGGCTCGTGGCAGATCCGGCTGACGGTCGCGTTGCCGATGTTCAGCGCCGGGTCGCGCAGCGCCCGCTCGGTCAGCGGGTAGAAGGCGCGGTAGTGGTCCCGGACGGCGGTCCGGAAGGTGCGGTACGAGGCGGTGCAGCCGAACTGCTCGATCCACGGATGCTCGTCGGGCGGCACCGCCTGGCTGGTGAGCTGGCCACCGACCCACGGGCTCTCCTCGACCAGCGAGACGGTCGCCCCGCGGCGGGCGGCGGCCAGCGCGGCGGCCACGCCGCCGACGCCACCGCCGACCACCAGGACGTCGCAGCGGTGGTCCGCGGTGCGGCTCACCGGCGCCCCCGGCCCGGTCGCGGCGCGGGCGCCACCGTGGAGCCGTCGTGCGGGAGGCAGGGCACGACGACGCGTCGCGCCGGTCCGCCGGGCTCCTCCATCAGGCGGACGAGCAGTCTCACTGCCTGCATTCCCATCTCCCATCGGGGCAGTCGGTAGCCCGACCAGTCGTCTGGCCGGACGCTGTGTCCGTGAACGTCGCCCAGCAGCGCCACGCTGACGTCGGCGGGCACTCGGTAACCGGCGCGTTCGATCACGGCGGTCAACTGGTCGATGCCCACCGGCGGCTCGACGAGCAGGGCGGTGGCGCCGGCCTCGACCGCCTGCCGGACCGCTGCGTAGTCGCCGTGGCCGGCCGGGACCGGCCGGTCCACCGGCAGGCCGGCGTCGCGCAGGGTGTCGACGAACGCGCGGCGGCGATCGATGCTGGCCGAGGCGTCGGCGCCGGTGCCGACGTAGCAGAGGCGCTCGTGCCCCATGGCGATCAGCCGCTCGACGAGGTCGGACGTGGCCGCGGCGTAGTCGGCCGACACGTAGGAGATCTCGCCGTTGGGGATCTCGCGGCGGCCGATGTACACGAACGGGAAGCCGTCCTCGTGCAGCCGTGCCAGCTCCATCTTCGGTTCGCCGTTACCCAGGAGGATCGCGCCGTCGGTGAGCCGGAGCCGGTTCTCGTTGCGCCGGTAGATGTGGTTGTCCGGCTCGTCGAGCACCGTGCTGGTGAACAGCAGCAGGTCCTTGCGGGCCGCCTCACCGGCCGCCTCGATGCCGCCGAGGAAGTCGGTGTAGAAACCACCGGCCTCCGCCGTGAACATCGGCTCGAACGCGAAGACGCCGAACATGCCGGTGCGATGGCCGGCCAATGATTGCGCAATCGGATTGGCCACGTAGCCGGTTTTCTTGATCGCCGAGAGAACTCTTGCTCTGGTGTCTTCGGAGATCCGGGCACTGCCACCGGTCCGCTCATTCAAGACCATCGATACCGTCGTCTGACTGACCCCAGCCACCCGAGCGACATCGATTTGGCGCACAACGACCATCGCTGAACCCGCCTTTTTGTTGTGGCTTCCGGTCCGCACAGTCTGGGACCGGAAAAGCTCGCCCGCAAGGTGCCAATGCGGATTATTAGCGGCTGTACGCCACGCCCGGCCCAGGCCTAGCATCGACGCGGCGGCGACGACCCACCGGCGGAAGGAGGCGCGATGCCATCGGCTGGACTGGACCTCGGCGGATCGGGAATCCGGCTCCGCATTTCCAGCCCGGAAGGACGAATACTCGACGAGACAACCGGCGCAAGCGTCAAATCAGCCGGTGCCGGAGATCCATTGCGATATGCCGCCGCGTTCCTTGTGAATCGATGCCGCGAACTGCGGATCAGCGCATTGTCGACGGTCGCTTTCGGCCTCTCCGGCCTGCATGGATCGCTGCCGTCAGCCGATTCCGCGCTCCGGCTGCTGCACACCGAACTGGGCACCCGGCGGCTGGTGCTCGCCGACGACAGCGTGACGTCGTACGTCGGAGCGCTCGGCGACCGGCCGGGCGTCGTCTGCGCGGCGGGAACCGGCGTCGTGACGGTGGCGAGCGACGGCGCGGGCCGGTACGCGAAGGTCGACGGCTGGGGCGCCATGGCCGGCGACCTCGGCAGCGGCTACTGGATCGGCCGCGCGGGACTGGCGGCGGCGCTCTGCGCCCATGACGGACGGCTCGAGCACGGCTCGACGGCGCTGCTGGCCGCGCTGATCGAACGACACGGCGACCCGGCCCGGTTCGCCCACGAGGTCACGACGTCAGAGGACGCCAAGGCGATCGTGTCGGGCTTCGCCCCGGCCGTGCTCGACGCCGCCACCGCCGGCGACGAGGCCAGCTCGGACATCGTCGGCGCCGCGGCCGCACACCTCGCGACCGCGATCGCCGCCGCCCGCGACCGAGCCGGCGCTCCCCCGCGGATCGCGGGCACAGGCCGGCTGCTCACCCGGACCGGTGTGCTCGCCGCCCGGCTCGTGGACCTGCTGACGCGCCGGATGCCCGGCGCGTCCTGGGTCGACCCGGCCGGATCCAGCCTCGACGGTGCCTGCCGGCTGGCGGCGCCGGTGCCGGCGCCGCCGTTCGGCACGCTGATCACCGTCACGACGATCTCGGAGGTCGAAGAACAGTGAGCGTCATCTCCAAGCTGGCAGGCGGACTGATCGTGTCCTGCCAGGCGCCGGTCGGCAGCCCGCTGCGCCAGCCGGCGGTGATGGCCGCGATGGCATCCGCCGCCGAGCTGGCCGGCGCCGTCGGCGTCCGCGCGGAGGGCGCGGCCGACATCGCTGCCATCAAGGACGCCTGCACATTGCCGGTGATCGGCATCCGGAAGCGTCAGGTGCCCGGGTCCGACGTCAGGATCACCCCGACGCTCGCCGACGCCCTCCCCCTGCTCGACGCCGGCGCCGACCTCATCGCCCTCGATGCCTCGGACCGGCCGCGGCCGGGCGGCGAACGCGTGTCCGACCTCATCGCCGCCCTCGACGCACGCGGTGTGCCGGTGATGGCCGACGTCGGCGACCACCGCTGCGGGATGGCCGCCGCCGGAGCCGGGGCCGCGCTGGTGGCGACCACGCTGGCACCGAGCCCCACCGCGTCCGACCCGGACGCGCCGGACGTCGGCCTCGTGCGTCGGCTGGCGGAGAGCGGCATCGACGCCCCGGTCGTCGCCGAGGGCCGGTACGCCACGCCCGAGGCGGTGGCGGTGGCCTTCGCCGCGGGCGCCTACGCCGTCGTCGTCGGCACCGCGATCACCGACACGCTGGCCCTGGCCCGTCGCCTGTGCGCGGCGACGCCCGCCGTCAGCGGCGGCTGAGCGGGGTTCGGGCGTGATCATCGGCGGAGCGTCCCTCGTGACGCCGGACGGCATCGTGACCGACGGATGGATCGAGGTCGGTGGCGAGCGCATCACCGCGCTCGGCACCCTCCCGCCGCCCGGCCGCGTCGACCTCGACGTCGGTGGTGGCTGGATCGTGCCCGGGTTCGTCGACCTGCACGCCCATGGCGGCGGCGGAGCGAGCGTCGCCGGCGCCGACCCGGCGCAGGTCGCGCTCTTCGCCGCCACCCACCTCCGGCACGGGACCACGTCCATCGTGGCCAGCCTGTCCAGTGCCGGCGAGGCCGCGCTGGACCGCGACCTGCGTGCGCTCGCCGAGCTGGCCGAGGACGGCGTCATCGCCGGCGTCCACCTCGAAGGCCCGTGGCTCTCACCGCGGCGCAAGGGAGCGCACCCGGCCAGTGCCCTGCGTGCCCCCGAGCCCGCGATGGTGGCGCGGCTGCTGAGCGCGGGCCGCGGAGCGATCCGCATGGTGACCCTGGCGCCGGAGCTCGACCACGGGCTCGACGCCGTCCGCGCGGTGGCCGACGCGGGAGCGATCGCCGCGGTCGGGCACACCGACGCGAGCGCCGGCACCACCCGCGCCGCGATCGAGGCCGGCGCCACGGTCGCGACGCACCTGTTCAACGGCATGGCGCCGATCCACCACCGGGAGCCCGGGCCGATCGTCCCGCTGCTCGCCGACGATCGCGTCACCGTGGAACTCGTCCTCGACGGCATCCACCTCGATCCGGCCATCGCACGGCACGCCCTCGGCAGCGCCGGCCCGGGCCGGGTCGCGCTGGTCACCGACGCGATGCAGGCGGCCGGCCGGGGCGACGGCCACTACCCGCGCGGCGACATCGGCGTCACGGTCCACGACGGCGCTGCCCGGCTCCCCGACGGCACGCTCGCGGGCAGCGCACTGACCATGGACGCCGCCTTCCGGTTCGCGATCACCCGCGCCGGCTTCACCATCCAGGACGCCGTCCGCGCCACGTCGACGACGCCCGCCCGGCTCCTCGGCATCTCTGGTCGCACCGGCGCGCTGCGGCCCGGGCTGACCGCCGACCTCGTCGTGCTCGACGCCGGCTATCGGTTGGTGGCGGTCATGCACCGGGGCGCCTGGGTACGCACGGGCTGAGCCCGCTCGACGTCGTTGCGTTCGGCGGAGATGTCGCATGAATGGCGCCGAGTCAATTCGACAGAAACTACAGACAGGCACCTTCGCAGTGCACTAGCGTCGCCGACAGTGATCATCGGGGCGGTGGTCACGACAGGGGGTGGTGGGCGTGAAGTCCGGCATCGACCAGCAGTCGCCTGCCCACCATGCCGAACGCCTCGCCGACCGGCTGCGCGCCGGGATGGCCGGCGTGGTCCCGGCCGGTGGCGAGGCGCTCTGGGACACGCCGCCGGTCGGTGTCAAGGTCGTCGCCGACGTCGGCAGTGTCCGGCCGGGGCGTCCCGGGCGTCGGGCGCGTCGATGAGCACCGCTCAGGACGCCGCGCCGGCCGAGCCGGCCGACGCCGAGGTACAGACACCGAAGAAGAGGTCGGGCGGCTTCCCGACCGCGGTCACCGTCCTGGCGATCGTCACGTTCCTGGTGTGGATCCTGGCGCTGCTGATCCCGTCCGGAAGCTACGAGCACGACGAGTACGGCGCGCCGGTCGCGGGCACCTACCAGGAGGTCGACTCGCCGCTGTCGTTCGGCGACCGCGTCCGCGAGCTGGTCCTGTCCCCGGTCAACGGGTTCTACGGGTTGCAGGACCTGGCGTCGGGGTTCGTCAGCACCGAGAACGCCGGCGTGCTGTTCGGCTCGATCGGCGTGGTCGTCTTCATCCTGGCGATGGGCTCGTTCATGGGCGTGGTCTTCGCGACCCGCAGCCTCGAGGTCGGGATCGGCGGGCTCGCGGTCCGGCTGCGCGACCGGGGCTGGCTGCTCATCGTCGTCATCATGGCGGTGTTCTCGCTGCTCGCCGGCACCATGGGCTTCTCGGTCGAGACGTTCGGCTTCTACGCGCTGCTCATCCCGCTGATGAAGGCGATCGGCTACGACCGCATGACCACGGTCGGCGTCATCATCGTGAGCATCTCCGTCGGCGCGATGGGCTCGACGGTGAACCCGTTCTCGATCGGCGTGGCATCGGGCGAGGCCGGGGTCTCGATCGGCGACGGCATCGTCCTGCGGATCGTGCTGTGGGTGAGCATGACCGCGATCGGCATCGCCTACGTCCTGCGCTACGCCCAGCGCGTGCGGCGCGACCCCCCGCGCTCCCTCGCCCGCGACGACGACGACGGCGACGGCGTGGCGGACCCGGCCGCCGTCGAGCGGCTGACCGGGACACAGAAGACCGTGCTGGGGATCACCGGCCTCACCTTCGCGCTGCTGATCTTCTCGGTGATCCCCTGGGCCAGCATCTTCGGTGCGACGACCGGGCCGGCCGAGGCCGACGTGATCCACGAGACGACCACCGACCCCTACTGGTTCCAGCTCGACTGGTGGTTCCCCGAGCTCGCCATGCTGTTCTGGATCGCCGCGATCGTCATCGGCATCGTCGCCAGGATGGGCGAGAAGGACCTCATCGGCGGCATCGTCCGCGGCGCCGCCGACTTCCTCGCCCCCGCGCTCGTCATCGCGCTGGCCCGCGGCGTGGCCGTCATCATGACCAACACGCAGACGCTGGACACCGTGCTCAACTACATGGAGCGCGCGGTCTCCGATGCCTCGGCCGGGGTGTTCTCGGTGCTCGTCGCGGTGGTCAACGCTCCGCTCGCGCTGCTCATCCCGTCCTCGTCCGGGCACGCCACACTGGCGATGCCGCTGCTGGCTCCGCTCAGCGACTTCGCCGGGGTCGACCGTGCGCTCACCATCACGTCCTGGCAGCTGGGCCACGGGCTGGCGCTGATGGTCGCGCCCACGAACGTCGCCGTCGTCGCCGGCCTGGCGCTGGCGAAGGTCGGCTACGACGCCTACCTCAAGTTCGTGGCGCCGCTGCTGGGCATCCTCACGCTCTACGCGTTCCTCGTGCTGTTCATCGCCGCCGGATTCGGCTGAGCCCGCTCCCACCGTCCCGTCCGAGATTCACCCATCCGCAGGGAGGACCACATGTCCGAGCTCATCATCATCGGGTACGACGACCACGACACCGCCCAGAAGGCCTACGAGGAGGTCCAGCGGCTGCAGAGCGACTTCATCGTCGACCTGACCGGCCTGGCCGTGGTCACCGTGGACGACGACGGCAAGCAGCACGTCGACACCCCCGGACGGATCGTCGGTGCGTCCGCGGCCTCCGGCGCGCTCTGGGGCGCCCTGTTCGGGCTGCTGTTCCTCATCCCCGGCATGGGCCTGCTGCTCGGCGGCGCCATGGGCGCGCTGCTCGGCAAGCTCAACAAGTCGGGCATCGACGAGGCGTTCCGCAACCGCGTCGACACCATGCTGCAGCCCGGCAACGCGGCGGTCGTGATCATGGCCGCGAAGATCACTGAGGACAAGTTCGCCGCCGCCATGGCCCCCTACGGCGGCGACATCCTGAAGACGTCGCTGTCCAGCCAGGACGAGGAGGAACTGGCCTCCGAACTCCGTGCGGGCTGACCATCGGTCCCGGCGGGCAGCGGCCTCGCTGCTGCTCGCCGGTTCACTGCTGGCGCTGCTCGCCGGCTGCGCGAGCAGCGGCGGAAGCGCCCTTCTCGACGCTCGCCGCTCGTCGGCCAGTGTCGACGTCTCCGTCGGCTCCCTGCGGCTGCTGGGCGTGCGCGTCGAGCACCCCGACGACGCCGAACACGTCGAGGGCGACAACGTCGGCCTGTTCCTCACGATCGCCAACCACGGCTCGGACACCGACACGCTGACCGCGGTGAGCAGCGTCGACGCCAGGCAGATCGTGTTCCGCGACGGTTCGGGCCCGCTCGAGGAGGACATCGCGGTCGAGGTGCCCCCGGATGGAGTGGCGTCGCTGCAGTATCCCGGCGGTCCGCACCTGGAGCTCGTCGAGCTCACGCGGGACGTGCGCGGCGGCAGCTTCCTGCCGGTGACGTTCCGCTTCGAGGACGCGGGCACCATCACCGTCTACGTGTTCGTCCAGGGCTTCGGCAAGCCCACCGTGTCGCCGCTCCCCCCGCCGACGCCATGACGCCGCGCGCCTGCGTGGCCGGGCTGGTCACGACGGTCGCCGCCACGATCGGCATCCTCGTCCCCGCCGCTCAGCCGGCGCGTGCGCAGGACCTCGCGGACCCCGCCGCCGAGCTGGCCGAGCGGTACGCGCCCGTGCTGCGGATCCGGGCCCAGGCCGAGCCGTGCGGCGAAGGACAGCCGTACCTGCCGGTCGACATCGACACCGTGCTGGACAACCGCGACGTCGCCCTGCGCGGGCCGTGGTCGGGCGACGACCTCGCCGGCATCGCACCGTCCGCGACGGACATCGGCGACGGCCTGGGCCGGTACCACCTCGACTTCCCCGGCGACGCCCTCGACCCCGGCTGCGACTTCGAGGAGTGGTCGCGGGAGCTCAGCGCGGACAGCCGTCCGACCGCCTACGCCCGCGTCGTCGGCGACCCGGGGCGCCCGGACCAGATCGCGCTGCAGTACTGGTTCTTCTACGTCTTCAACGACTGGAACAACAACCACGAGGGCGACTGGGAGATGATCCAGCTCGTCTTCGACGCCCCCGACGCCGCCGCCGCGCTGCGGACCGAACCGACGCTGGTCGGCTACAGCCAGCACTCCGGCGGCGAGGGCACCACCTGGGACTCCGACCTCATGGAGGTCCTCGACGACACGCACCCCGTCGTCTACCCGGCCGAAGGCTCGCACGCCAACTTCTTCGGCGCCGCGCTGTACCTCGGACGCAGCGCCGACACCGGCGTCGGCTGCGACGACACCCGGAAACCGCACACCGACCTGCGCCCCGACATCGCGCTCATGCCGACCGACCAGGCCGGCTACCTCGACGCCTTCCCGTGGCTGGGCTTCCAGGGCCGGTGGGGCGAACGGCACGAGGCCTTCTACAACGGTCCCACCGGCCCGAACATGAAGCACCAGTGGACCGAGCCGATCCAGTGGGCCGAACAGACCTGGCGCGACGGCAGCGTCACCGTGCCGCTGTCGTCGGCCATCGGCCCGAACGTCACCAACGCCTTCTGCGGCGCCGTCGAGACCGGGTCCAACCTGCTGCGCGCCATCGTCCGCAACCCCGGGACCGGGCTCGCCGTCCTGGCGGGGCTGGCCGCCATCGTCATCGCCGCGGCCAGCCGCACCCGCTGGACCGGCGCCGCGCCGATGCCCGTCGTGCGCCGCCGCGCCTGGGGCCAGGTGCTGACCGCCGCGTGGCGCATGTACGCCCGGCACTGGCCGCTGTTCACCGGCATCGGGCTGGTGTACCTGCCCGTCATGGCACTGGCCACCGGCGCGCAATGGCTCGCCGTCACCGCCGCCGACCTCACCACGCTGACCGGCCCCGACGGTGACCACAACGCCCTGACCGTCCTCGTGGTCGTCCTGATCGGCGACACCATCTCGCTGCTCGCCTACCTGTGTGTCCTCGCCGCCGTCAGCCACTCGGTGGACAGCCTCGGCCGCGGCCGGGTGCCGTCGCCGCTCGATGCCTACCGCGCCGTCATGCGGCGGCTGCGGCCGCTGAGCGGCGTGGCCGTCCGCATCGCCGTGGTGGTCGCGCTGCTGCTCGTCGCGATCGTCACCGCTCCCCTCGCGCTGGTCTACGCGGTGCGCCGGGCCTTCGCCGTCCCGGTCGTCATGATCGAGCAGGAATCGGCAACCGGGGCACTGCGGCGCAGCCGCCAGCTGGTGCGCGGACGCTGGTGGCGCACGGCCCTGCTGCTCGTCCTCGTCGTGGGCCTGGGCGCGATCATCGGGCCGCTGGTCGGGATCGTCATCCTGCTGGTCTCCGGCGGCACCACCTTCTGGCTGATCAACCTCGTGGCCGGCATCGTCTACGCGGCCACCATGCCCTACGTCGCCCTCGTCATCGCCTACCAGTACGCCGACCTCACCGTCCGGTCCAGCGCCGACGACGAGCGCGAACCGGTGCTGGTGTCGTGACGCCGGCCGAGCGCGGGCCACGGTGGCGCACCGTCCTGGCCGGTGTGCTGCTCACGGTGGGCTGCCTCGTCGCGATCCCGGCCACGGTGGCGGTCTGGCTGGACTCCGTCGTCAACGACACCGACGGCTATGTCGACACCGTCGGACCGCTCGCCGCCGACCCCGCCGTCCAGAACGCCGTCACCACGCGCGTCACCGACCGGGTGATGTCCGCCGTCGGCGGATCCGGGCCGGCCGCCGACCGCCTCCGCGCCCGAGTCGAGGAGCAGGTCGGCGCCGTGGTGGCCGGCGACCGGTTCGCGACCAGCTGGACCGAGGCGAACCGCGCCGTCCATGGCCGCGTCGTCGCCCTGCTCACCAGCGACGAGGACGACGGCATGCTCGCGGTCCGCGACGACACGGTCACCGTCAGGCTCGGCGCCGTCGTCACCGCCGTCCAGGACCGCCTCGTCGCGGCCGGCATCCCCGCCGCCGACCGGCTCACCGCCGGCGACGCCGACATCGTCGTGCTCCAGTCCGAGCACCTCCCCACCGCGCGGGACTGGCTCGCCCGGATCGACCGCCTCGGCACCTGGCTCCCCGTCGCCGCCATCGTCCTGCTCGCGGCCGGGGTCGCGCTCGCCCGGAATCGCCTCCGCGCCACGGCGGCCGCCGGCATCGGCCTGGCGGTGGGCATGCTCGCACTCGTCGTCGTGCCGCTGGTCGTGCGCTCGCGCTACCTCGGCACGCTCTCCCCCACGGCCGACCGCGACGCCGTCTCGGCCGTCTACGACCAGCTCGTCGACCCGCTGCGGACGATGTCGGCCACCCTGCTCCTCGCCGGGCTGGCACTCGCCCTCGCACCCCTGGCCGTCCGGTTCGCCCAGTCACACCGATGAGTTCGGGGCGGTGGTCCGGTCTACCCGAACATCCAGCCACCCCCCGACAGATCCGGAGAGCTGACCGACCGATGACCACCATCAACGCCCATCAGGTCGCCCTGGGCATCGAGTCCTTCGGCGACGACGACGCACCGCTCGTCCTGCTTGCGGGCGGGACCACGATGTTGTCGTGGCCCGACGCCCTGTGTGAGCGCCTCGCCGCCGGCGGGCGCCGCGTGGTGCGCTACGACCTGCGCGATTGCGGCGAGTCGACGACCGCGGACCCGGACGCGCCCGCCTACACCCTGCGCGACCTCGCCGCCGACGCGGCAGCGTTGGTGGACGCCCTCGGCGGCCGGCCCGCGCACCTCGCGGGGATCGGCGTCGGCGGGATGGTCGCCCAGACCGCCGCGCTCGACCATCCCGGCGCGTTCTCGGCGCTCACCCTGGCCGGCACCCGCGCGGTCGCGCCCGGCATGGTCGACCCGGACCTCCCCGACCACGACAGCGCGACGATGAAGCGCCTGTTCACCCGTCCGATGCCTGACTGGACCGACCGCGAGGCCGTGGCCGAGTTCGCCGCTGCCAACGCTGAGATCCTCGGCGACGATCCCCTCGCCGCACGCGCGGTCGCCGCGCGTATCTGGGACCGCACGCCCGGCACCGCGCCCGCCACCCAGATGGCCAACCAGCTCGGCATGGTCTTCGCCAAGCTCGACTGCACACCCCGCTGGCGCGAGCGCCTGCCCGAGATCGAGCTCCCCACGCTCGTCGTCCACGGCCGCCGAGATCGGTTCTTCCCCGTCGGCAACGGCGAGGCCATCGCACGCGAGATCCCCGGGGCACGGCTGCTCGTCCTCGAGGACGCCGCCTCCGCGATCCCCGAGACCGCGGCCGGCGAGGTGGCTGACGCCATGCTCACGCTCGAGTAGTAGCCTGCGCCGGTGACTCCGCAGGCATCCCGGCTCGTGCTCGGCGCGGCACAGGTCGGGCAACCGTACGGACGCAGCGGCAGGTCGGCGCCGGCCGAGCCCGAGGTGCGGCGGCTGCTCACGCTGGCGGCCGGGTTCGGATGCGCGGCGATCGACACCGCGCGGGCCTACGGCGACAGCGAGGCCGCCCTCGGCCGAGCCCGCTCCAGCGGCGCCGGCGCCGAGCTGCCGGTGGTGACGAAGATCAGGCCATTGACCGGCCACGATGCCGCAACCGCGGTGCGAGCCGCCGTCGAGGACAGCCTGGCCGGCTCCCTCACCGCTCTGGGCGCCGGCCACGTCGACACCGTCCTGCTGCATCGCGGCACGGACCTGGACCGAGCCGCCGGAGCGGCGCCCGAGGCGCTGCGCGCGGCGCGGGACCGGGGCCTGCTCACCCGCTGGGGCGTGTCCGTCGCCGATCCGGACGAGCTGCACGCGGCCCTCGACCTGCCCGACCTCGGCTACGTCCAGCTTCCGTTCAACGTGCTGGACCGGCGCTGGCTGGCCGGCCCGGTCCAGGCCGCGCTCGCCCGCCGCCCCGACGTCACCGTCGCCGCACGATCGGCCTTCCTCCAGGGCATCCTGCTGCGCCCGCACCCTTCGACCTGGCCGGACGAGGGCCGGCCCAGCGCGGACGTCGCGCGCTCGGCGCTGACCGCCCTGGCCGGCGAGCTCGGCCGGACGATCACCGGCCTCTGTCTCGGCTACGTGCTCGGCCAACCCTGGATCGACGCCGTGGTGGTCGGGATCCGGTCGGAAGCACAGCTCAGCGAGGTGGCCCGCGAATGCGCCGCACCACCGCTGACCGCCGCCGAGTGCGACCACGTGATCGACCGGCTGCCGGCCGGCTCACCGGCACTCGTCGACCCGGCGCGCTGGACCCGGCGAGTACGGGACGCCTCGTGATCACCGCGCTCAACCACCGAGCGACGTGGCTCCGGCGACGGTGAGGAGACCCAGGCCCGATCCGGTGACGACCGCGGTGGCGATCGCGCCGAGGAGCATCGCGCGCCGCCCTTCCCGGAGCAGACGGCGAAGCTGAACGGTGGTGCCGAGGGCGAACAGCGCCGCGGTCAGCAGGAAGCTCGTCACAGCCGGCGACCAGGCGATCACCGGACCCGGCACCACGCCCAGAGACCTGGCGGCGACGGCGGCGACGAACAGCACCACGAACAACGGCACCAGCGGCGGCCGGGTCGCGTGACGAGTGCTCCGGCCGACGACGATCGAGGCAACCGCGACGACCGGCGCCAGCAGGATCACCCGGGTGAGTTTCACGACGACCGCGACGGTGAGCGCCGCTGATCCGGCCGGGGAGCTGGCCGCGACGACCTGCGCGACCTCGTGCACCGCGATCCCGGCCCACGCACCGAGCGACGGCCCGTCCAGGCCGAGAAGTCCGGCCAGCCACGGGATGAGCACGATCGACGCCGTCCCGTACAACGTGACCATGGCGATCGCGGCCGCGATCTCCTCGGATCGGGCGCGGATCGCTCCGGCCATCGCCGCGACGGCCGACGCGCCGCAGATCGACGTCCCAGCGGCGATCAAGAGGGTGGCGGGCCTCGATACGCCCAGGACGGCCCCGGCCAGGATCGTGGCCCCCATGCCGACGAGCACGGTCGCGACGACGGCCAGCAAGGTCGGCCTGCCGAGTGCGAAGACCTCGCGGACGGACAGGTGCAGTCCGAGCAGGACGACCCCGAGCCGCAGCAGCACTCGGGCCGACCAGGCCAGCCCGGCCCGCCACGACATCGGCACGACGGGACCGGCCGCGATGCCGCCGAGCACGGCGAGGACGATCGCGCTCGCGAACGGGACGAGCAGGGCCAGGACGACCGCCACGGCCGCAGCCGCCAGCGCGGCGACGACACCGGCCCAGCGGCCCGTCCAGCCGGACCCCGTGCCGTGGCAGAACGCCCGCACGCGGACGCCGATCGTCTGTGAGGTCATGGCTCGAGCCTCCGACCGGCGACGCCGCAGCGGTAGCCGTCAATCGGCGATCTGGCTATAACGTGACGGCATGACCACACCTCCCGACGTCGAGTCGCTGGCGCTGCTCGTGGCCATCGACGAGACCGGCAGCCTCGGGGCAGCGGGGCGACGTTTCGCCATGTCCCAGCCGGCCGTGAGCAAGCGACTGCGCACCATGGAACGGCGCCTCGGGGTGCGTCTCGTCGACCGGTCCACCCGCGGGTCGACCCTCACCGAGGCCGGAAACCTCGTAGCGGGCTGGGCCGCCAGGGTCCTGGACGACTTCGGCACGCTCCTGGCCGGCGTCGAGGCGCTCCGCCGCGATCAGGCCGCCACCCTCACCGTCGCGGCCAGCATGACCATTGCCGAACATCTGCTCCCCGGCTGGATTCTCGAAGTGCGCCGCCGCACACCAGGACTGCACGTCGGGCTGAAGGTCGCCAACTCCACCGAGGTCGCCGAACTCGTCCGGATCCGAGCCGCGCAGGTCGGCTTCATCGAGAGCCCCGACCCCATGCCCCGGCTCCGCTCCAGAGTCGTCGCCCACGACCGCCTCGTCCTCGTCGTCGCCCCCGGCCACTCCTGGGCGACCCGGCGCCAGCCCGTCCGTGCCCACGACCTCGCCCGCGTCTCTCTCATCAGCCGCGAACCCGGGTCCGGCACCCGCGAGGCAGGCGAACGCGCCATCACCGCGCACGGCCTCACCCCACGATCCCCCGCCCTGGAGCTCGGCTCCAGCACCGCCGTCCGCAACTCCGTCCGCACCGGCGCCGGACCCGCCCTCCTCAGCGAACACGTCGTTGCCGGTGACCTCGCCACCGGGATGCTGGTCGAGGTGCCCACCGCCGGCCTCGAGCTCACGCGCGACCTGCGGGCCATCTGGCGGCACGACACCGTTCCCGAAGGGCCCGCCACCCTGCTCGGGAACATCGCCACCGAGTTCGGGGAGCGCACCGGAGTGCGTGGCACCTGATCTGAGGCCGAGAATGGTCGCGCGGTGCGGCAGCGCAGACCCCACGTCGAGGAGACAGCATGAGCACGATCGTGACCGACGAGCAGATCCGGGACCTGGCGGCCACGGCGAAGCCCTACAGCCTGGCCGTGCTGCGGTGGGGTCCGCAGCGGCACCTGGACGGCGCCGAAGCGATCGAACTGGAACACCAGCGCCGCATGGTGTCGCTGCGCGCCGACGGCGTGATCGCGGTCCTGTGCCCGGTCGCCTCCGACACCATGGCCGGCGTGGCCGTCATGAACGTGCCGACCGAGGAGGCCGAGGACATCATGGCCGCGGACCCCTGCGTCCGGGCCGGGATGATCCACTGCGAGATCTACCCCTGCCACGGCTTCCCCGGCGACACCCTCCCCGCGTAGGCGCCCAGGCGACCGGGCGCGGGCGGTCATCGACGCGCGACGGGAACCACTTGGACTTCACCTCGATGAGCACGTCGAGCTCGAACCGGTCCAGCGGACCGGGGGCGTGGAAGCGCAGGGTCGGCGGGGCGCCGCGATCGACGGGAACGCCGCCACCCGCTGGGCCACCGGCACCTCGGCGGTTTGCTCAGTCACGGATCTCGACCGACGCTGCGGTCCGCGCCGACTCGTAGATGGCGTCGGTCACCGCGACGACGTGGTGGGCGAGCTGGTGCGCCATCCCCTCGGGGGGTGGCGCGCCGCGGGCGCACCGGATCAGTGCCTTCGTGGGCGCCCCGGCGTCGTACCGGCCGGCGGCGAGCTCGGGAGGAAGCTCGGTCACGACCCCGTCGGCGGAGATCCAGCGGGCCGCGTTCCGGACCGTCTCGACGTCGAGCTGCCCGTCACGCCCGTACATGGCCAGCCGCCACTGCGGAGGCTGCGGAAACGGCTGGGTCGAGGAAGCGGACAACACCCCGGATCCGGAGCCGGCGAACTCGACCGCGACGCTGGTGTGCAGGTCGGTCCTGGAGCGTGGCGGCGTCGTGAACGCGGCCAGCCGCGCGACGCGCTGGCCCGTGATCCAGCAGGCCAGACCCAGCTGATGCGACATCGACACCGCCGCGGAACCACCGCCCGACACGGCCGGGTCGGTGTAGGTGGCCGGTTCCGACGCACCGGCGCCCGCCCAGCCGCCGTCGCTGCCGCCGTGCAGCAGGGCGCGGGTGTTGACCGCCAGCTGCATGGTGAGCTGTTCCAGCGGCCCGAGCCGGCCGGACTCCACGCACGCGCGGGCATGCCGGAAGACCGGCGTGGCCGACCAGCCGTAGCCGACCAGCAGCCGGCGACCGGCGGCCTCCGCGGCCGCGCACATGGTCGCGGCGTCGTCGCGGTTCAGCGCGAACGGCTTCTCCACCAGCACGTGCGAACCCGCCGACAGCGCCGCCGTCACCTGGTCGACGTGCGCGACGGGCGGGCTGCTCACCACCGTGACGTCCGGCCGGAGGTCGAGCGCGTCGCGCCAGTCGGTCAGGGCGTGACGGGCGCCGAACTCCGCGGCCAGCCCTTCGGCCGTCGCCCGGCGCGGACTCGTGACCGCGAGCAGCTCGACCTCCGGATCCGATGTCAGGGCCGGCAGATGGGCGGACCGCGACCACGCCCCCGCACTCAGCACGACGGCGGTGACGGGCCGGCCGCCC
Source organism: Jiangella alba (assembly GCF_900106035.1). GTDB lineage: Bacteria > Actinomycetota > Actinomycetes > Jiangellales > Jiangellaceae > Jiangella > Jiangella alba. The sequence goes on along the minus strand of NZ_FNUC01000003.1, from coordinate 2,088,626 downwards.
GTGGATCCGGCCGGAAACGTGGTGTCCCCCATGTCCGTCAGCCGCGCGCCTGCCGCGCGCGATAGGCGCGCAGGTGCGCCGAGTGCCCGCTGGGGCGTGACGCTCAACGCGGCCGACCATCCGGAACTGGCCGGCAAGTACGTCTACTTCGGTGTCTCCGTCAAGCAGTCGGGCGCCGGGGTCGGCACCAGCCTCCGGGCCGGCCCCTCCGGCATCGACACCCAACCCGCGTCGTCCACCGCCTGGCGCGAGATCTACCAGGTCTGGGTCTCCGGCTGCCGCCGAGTACGCGTCGTCGACCAGCAGAATGGGCATCACCCCACCCGAGCGGAGGCCGCGCCGATGGACCACACCAGGACCGTCGGCGCGGTCGACGTCCAGTACCACGACAGCGGCCGAGCGAAGGCGGCTCTGGTCGTCTGCTGCGAACTCACCTTCTCCACAGTGGCGTCCGAACACGTCGTCGACATCGACCAGACAGCCCCCTACGAGCCAGGAGCACTGTTCACACGAGAACTCCCCTGCATCAGGGCCGTACTGGCCGTCGGTCCACCGATTGAGCTCCTGGTGATCGACGGCTACGCCACCCTCGATCCCAGCGGCCGCCCAGGCCTCGGCGCCCATGCCGCAGCTGCCTTCGACATCCCCGTCATCGGTGTCGCGAAGACGCCGTTCCGCACCGCAACTCATGCCTCCCAGGTCACCCGCGGCACCGCCACGCGACCGCTCTACGTCACGGCGGCCGGCGGCCTGGAACTCGCTGAGGCCGCACAGATCGTGTCCGCGATGGCAGGACCCCACCGCATCCCCACCGCTCTGGCCAGGGTCGACCGCCTCGCTCGCGGCCGCGAGCAACCAGTCGCCGCACGAAGATCCTGCTGAGAGTCCCCTCTGGACGTCACGGCACACCCTCGAGCCGGGACGATCGTCGTCCCTGGCGCCCACGACCCGCATGGCGTGCATCGGGCCCCAGTGGTCCACGAGCGTGGCGAGCAGCGCGACGACCGCGGGCGGCGGCACGGCGAGCCGTCCGCGAGGTGGCGGCCCGGTCGCACGCGCCGGGCCGCCACGTCGGAGCCGGTCAGCGGGTGATGCGGTCCAGCGGGAGGTGGAGCACGGGCTCGGCGCCGGACGGCGGATCGCCGGCGGCGAGCTCGGCGATCTGGGCGGCGCCGAGCGCCTGGTCGAACAGCCACACGTCGTCGGCGGCGCCGTCGAGGGGGTTGTTGATGCCGTCGACCCGGGATCCGATCCGGATGCCGGTCAGCGCGCCGGCCGACACCGAGCCGGCGACGGGCGCGGCCGTCGCGCGGGCCTCGCCGTCGACGTAGAGGGTGACGGCGTCATCGTCGCGGGTGAGCGCGACGTGATGCCACTGCCCGTCGGCGTAGTCGCCGGCCGCCGCCACGAACCGGTTCTGCGCGCCGGTGTTGACGTGGGCGCGGATCCGGCCGAGGTCCGGTTCCAGCCGGATCCACCACTTCGGGTCGACGTCCCGGTTGGAGTACGCCCACATGATCGCCTGCTGCCCGGCGCCGTCGCTGCGGAACCAGGCCGCGGCCGTGAACGGGCCGTCGCCGAACTCGAGGGCGGGTTCGGCCGGGGTCTCGAGGTAGTCGCCGGCCAGCTCCAGGCCGGTACCCACCACCCCGCCGACGCGGCCGGGCGTGCCGCTGACGGCGGCGTCGAACCCGTGGCCCGACGTGTCGGGCGTGGTCAGCGGCGGCGGCGCCGGGGCGTCCAGCGTCGGCACGATCACCCGGGCGAAGGTGATGCGCTGGTGGTAGGTCAGCGTCGGCCCCTCGCCCAGCCGGTCGCCGTTCTCGTAGAGCACGCCGAGCCGGCGCGCGTTCCCGTGGTCGTCGATCTGCACCAGGTCGGAGTAGCCGGCCGGCCCCTCGTAGACGAGCGGGCCGCGCTCCCAGCTGCCGGCGTCGTCGTCGCTGGTCCACAGGGTCAGGTTCTCGCGCGCCGTCGGGTGCCCGGGTGCGGCGAACACCAGCCGTTCGCGGCGGTCGGCGTCGCGCGACAGGGCGAGGATCGAGCCCTGCACCACCGGCGCGACGATGTCCGTGACCTCCTGGTACGGCGTGTCGAACGAAGCGCCGCCATCGCTGCTGGTGGTGCTGGCCCGGGCGCCGACGCTGGTGCCGTTCTGGTCGCGGGCGTTGAAGTACAGCGTGCCGTCGCCGAGCTCCACGACGGTGTTCTCGTTCGGGTTCACCACGCCCTCCGGTGTGGTGTCGACGCCACCGAGGTGCCAGGTGGTGCCGCCGTCGTCGCTGTACAGCGAGTGCGCGCCGAACAGCCGGTCGTCGGTGCACGCGATGTCCGAGCCGGGCGGCGGCGCGGCCGAGTGGTTGCCCGGCACGACCAGCCGGCCGGCGTGCTCGCCGCTGGCGATCTGGATCCCGTGCCCCGGGCCGCCGACGAAGTGCCGCCAGTCGGCCGGCTTGACGTCGGCGGTGATCTCCACCGGATCGGACCAGGTGGCGCCGTGGTCGTCGCTGTAGAGGACGAACGAGCGGCGGGTCTGCTCGGCGTCGGCCAGGCCGCAGCGGATGTCGTTGCCGGACACGTCGCCGCCGGTGCGGGTGATGTTGAGGACGATGCGCCCGGTCCGCTCGTCGACGATCGGGACCGGGTTGCCGAACTTGTCCGGCCCGGCGTCGGCGACCACCTGCAGCGGACCCCAGGTGCGGCCGCCGTCGGTGGAGCGCTTGAGCACCAGGTCGATGTCGCCGTCGTCGCCCGGGCTGTCGACCCGGCCTTCGGCGAAGGCCAGCAGGGTGCCGTCCTGCGCCTGGGCGACGGCCGGGATGCGGAACGTGTGGTAGCCGTCCTGGCCGCGGCTGAAGACGGTGCTCTGCTCGATGGCCCGTCCGGGTGGGGCGTCGGCCGCCACCGGCGACCAGCCCGCGCCGGCCGGCCCTGGAACGGCCGCCAGGGCGAGACCGGCCAGGCCGGCCGCGGCGAGCAGGCGGGTGGTGCGACGTGTCGTCATCGACATCGTGCTCCTTCCTCTCGATGGGTGGTCGCGGTCATCGGTCCGTGCGGTACCTCTCGACGGCGCCGGCGAACAGCTCCTGCCGGACGGCCCGGTCGCCGGCGGTGGCCGCGCCGCGCTGCGGTGCGGCGGGGTCCAGGTAGGTGGGCGGGGTCGCGTCGTGCAGCGCCCACCGTGCGGCGGCCGCGCGCAGGCGCCGCAGCGCGTCGTCGTGCGCGGGGTCGTCGACGACGTTCGTCAGCTCGTAGGGGTCGGCGGCCAGGTCGAAGAGGGCGTCGCCGGCGACGTCGGACCAGAGCAGCTTGTGCCGCCGGTCCCGGATCATGCCCGCGACGCCGTGCCGGCGGTCCTCGGCGAGGACGGTGTCGTGCCCGGCGGCCGGATCGGTCAGGTCCGTGCCCGGCAGCGGCGACGCCGGCGGCAGCGCACAGGTGGCCAGGACCGTCGGCGCGACGTCGATCAGCGACACCAGCGCGTCGGAGACCTCGCCGCGCCGACGCTGCCCCGGGAGCTTGACCAGCAGCGGCACCTTCACCACCGGGTCGTACATCGGCCCGTCCTTCAGCAGCAGGTGGTGGAAGCCGAGGTACTCGCCGTGGTCGGCCGTGAAGACGATCAGGGTGTCGTCGTAGAGCCCGCGCCGCCGCAGCAGGTCGAGCAGGCGCCCGACCTCGTGGTCCAGGTGCGTGATGGTCGCGTAGTAGTGCGCCATCACCTGCCGCAGCCGGGGCAGGTCCAGCGGCTCGTAGTCGAAGTACTCCCGCCGGTGCCGCCGGTCGGCCGCCGGGATGGTGTCGGTCCAGCCGGGCAGCGGCGTCAGCGCCGCCGGGTCGTAGGCGTCGTCCCAGCCGGCGGGCGGGTCGAACGGGTGGTGCGGCTTGACGAACGACACGTGCAGCAGATGGTCGCCGGTCTCGGTCCAGCCGGCGAGCACCCGCCGCGCCCGCTCGCCGATCCAGCTGGTGGAGTGCCATTCCTCCGGCAGGTTGGACCGGCCGGTGCCGAAGGTGTCCCAGTAGGACGACGGCGCCGTCGCCCGGAACTCGCGCTCCTGGTCGATCAGGTCGGTCACGGGCGCCAGCCCGGCCGCCGCCAGGTCCCGGTGGTAGTCGTCGTCGTACCGCCCGGGCCCGTCCTGCTCGGCCAGCTCCAGCTGGTCGTAGCCGACGTCGAGGTAGGTCGGCGTGAAGTGCATCTTGCCGACGGCGGCCGTGCGGTACCCGGCGCGCCGCAGCGCCCGCGGGAAGGTGTCGATGCCGGGCGCGAGGGTGCAGCGGTTCGTCCAGCCGCCGTGCTGACGGACGTGCAGCCCGGTGAGCAGCGAGTACCGCGACGGCGTGCAGACCGGGAACGGGCAGTACGCCTCGCGGTGACGCACGCCGTCGGCGGCCAGCCGGTCCAGGTGCGGCGTGCGCACGTCGGGGTTCCCGGCCACCCCGAGGCAGTCGGCCCGGAACTGGTCGGCCTGGATGATCAGGACGTTCGGCACCGTCAGCGGTCCTCGCCGAGGAACCCGAGCTGTGTCACCTCGGCGCGCAGCACGGCCAGCTGCTCCGGGCCGGGCGACACCAGCGGCGGGCGGCACCCGCCGCAGTCGACCCCGGTCAGCGCGCCCAGCGCCTTGAAGCCGGCCAGCTCCCCGCCGTACCGCGACGCCGCGTCGATGACCTGCTGCGCCAGCTGCTGGTCCGCGCGCGCCTGCTCCAGCTCGCCGCGGGCGGCGTGGTCGAGCAGCCGCCGGAACAGCGGGCCGGCGAAGTTGTACACCGACCCGATGGCGGCCCGGGCGCCCCACTGCCACGCGGCCAGCACCAGCTTGGCGACGCCGACGAACACCTCGTGGTCCGTTCCGGCGAGGTGCAGGCAACGCTGCAGGTCGACCATGTCGTTGTGGGCGAACTTGACCCCGGCGAAGGTCGGGATCTTCTCCCGGGCGACCACGAGCACGTCACTGGCCCGCAGGCCGACCCCGGTCATCGAGGGGATGTGGTAGTAGGTGAACGGCAGCGACGGGGCGGCGTCGGCGATGACGGCGCAGGCGTCGACCAGCGCCGCCACCGTGTCCGGACGGTGGAAGTAGGGCGCGACCGACGAGATCGCCCGGGCGCCCACGGACTCGGCGTGCGCCGCCAGCCGGCGGGCCTCGGTCAGGCTGGCGTGGCCGACGTGGACGATGACGTCGAGCCGTCCGTCCGCGACCTCGCACCACCGCTCGGCCAGCGCCATCCGTTCCGCGGTGGAGAGCGACGCGCCCTCGCCGGCGGTGCCCCCGACGTAGGCCGCCGCCGACCCCCAGGCGAGCAGGGCGTCGGCCTGCTTCGGCACGGCGTCGAGGGCGACCTCGCCGGTCTCGGTGAACGGGGTGAACACGGCGGTGAGCAACGCCATGTCGGGGCCGTCGGTGGAGTAGCGCAACCCGGTCATGTGGTTCCTTTCGGCAGGTCAGCCCTTGGTGTCGGTGAGGTTCACGAAGTCGCGGGAGTCGGTGACCAGCCCCGTGATGCGCTTGTCCAGCGCGAACAGGGACGGCACCGTGGAGATGCCGATCGCCCACGCCTCGTCGACGAGGGTGCTGTTCAGCGCGGCGTAGGCGGCCCCCTGGTCCTCGGGCGTCATGGCCGAGCCGGCCGCGGTCACCGCGGCGACGTAGGCCGGCGGCACGTGCGGGCCGAACGTGGTGTTCGCCTCGGTGGTCAGCATCTGCCGGCCGCGGGCCACCAGCGACGGGCTCTGCAGGTTGTTCGGCTGGAACGCGACGGTGCACTGCAGCTCGCTGGCGAACAGCGCCTCGAGGTAGGCCGCCTCCTCCTGCGGGGCGATCTCCAGGTCGAACCCGATCTTCTTCAGGTCCGCCTGGATGATCTCCAGCGCCTGGACCGACGGGCTCCCCGAGGTCACGCCCGCGACGGCGTTGCGCACGTCGCCGGACTGCTCCAGCAGGGCCGCGGCGGCGTCCAGGTCGAACGCGCCCGAGTCGAGGTAGGACGGGTCGAACGCGGGCGAGGACGGCATGAAGGCCGTGTAGACCGGGTCGCCGATGCCGAAGTTGACCTGCTCGAGGATGCGGTCGCGGTCGATCGCCCGCGCGAGCGCCTGGCGCAGCAGCTTGTTGTCGAACGGCGGGATGAGTGCGTTCATGAAGAACAGCGACATGCGGCCGTTGCCCTCCACCAGGGTGAACCGGTCGCGCAGCCGGTCGGCGTGGCGGAACCCGATGTACGCGGCGCCGTCGACCGATCCCGACTCCAGCCCGGCGATCAGCGCGTCCTCGTCGGTGAAGAAGCGGTACTCCACCTCGTCCAGGTACGGCTTGCCGGCGTCCCAGAAGTCGGGGTTCTTCTCCAGCACGAGGCGCTGGTCGCGGCGGAAGTCCGCGAGCCGGAACGGGCCGGAGCCGGCCGGCTCGTGCTCCAGTTGCTCCGGGGTGTTGCTGGCCGCCAGCACCAGCGGGAAGGCGAACATCCAGTCGAGCACCAGCGACTCGGGGGTGGCCTGCTTGAAGTCCAGCCGCACCGTCCGCTCGTCGACCGCGGTCGCCGCCGCGATGAACTCGGTCGGCTGGGCGAGGGTGAACGCGGCGTCCGGGTTCTGCGCCCGCTGGACTCCGGCGACGACGTCGCCGGCGGTCACCGGCTCCCCCGAATGGAACGTGCCCTGGCGCAGCGTGATGGTCACCGACGTGTGGTCGGGGGCGAACTCCCACGCCTCGGCCCCGGCCGGGACGGGCTCGTACGTGCCGTCCGGCGGGTAGTCCAGCAGGTACGTGTAGAAGGAGTGGATGTGGATGTCGGTGTTGGTGAGGTAGGGGTCGAACTGCATGATCTTCGTCGTGCCGAGCGTGATCTTGCCGGTCGCGTCGCCGCCCGTGCTCTCGCCGCTCCCGGAACCGCAGGCGCTGAGCAGGGGCGCGCCGGCGATCGCGCCGGCGGCGAGGAACCCGGCCCGCAGCAGCGTGCGGCGGGCGATCAGGCGGGACTGATACGGCGAAACGGGCATGGTGATGCCTCCCGAGGTTCAGGACGGGTGGAGCTCAGGTCAGCCGGATACGTGGGTCGAGAACGGCGTAGAACACGTCCACCAGCAGATTGAGCAGCAGGAACGTGGCCACGACGAACAGCACGCCGCCCTGCACGAGGGCGTAGTCGCGTTCGCCGATCGCGGTGTAGAGCAGCCGCCCCAGCCCGGGGTAGTTGAAGACGGCCTCGATGACGACGGTGCCGCCCAGGAAGCTGCCGAGTTGCAGCCCGACGATGGTGACGGTGGGCAGCGACGCGTTGCGCAGCGCGTGGCGGCGGATCACGTCGCGCTCGGGCACGCCCTTGGCCCGGGCGGTGCGGATGTAGTCCTTGCCCATCACCTCACCCACGGACGTCGCGAGGAAGCGGGCGGTGACGCTGGAGGTGTGCACGGCGATGGCGGTGGCCGGCAAAATCGTGGCCGTCAGCGCGCCGGCCGGGTCGCGCCAGATCGGCACGAAGTCGCTCGACGCCGGCAGCCACTGCAGTTGCACGGCCAGCACGATGATCAGCAGCAGGCCGAGCCAGAACGTCGGCACCGCGAGGCCCGCGGTGAGGTAGCCCTGCAGCACCCGGCCGGCCACCGAGTGCGGGCGCAGCGCCACCACGATGCCCACCGGCACCGCGATGAGCAACGTCAGCGTCATCGCGAACCCGGCCAGCTGGATCGTCGCGGGGATCCGGTCGAGCAGTTCGCGGACCACCGGCTGGCCGGAGTAGTACGACGCGCCCAGGTCGCCGCCGACGGCGTGGCCGATCCAGGAGAGGTACTGCTCGACGATGGAGCCGTCCAGGCCGAGCCGGGCGCGGGTCGCGGCCAGCTCGGACTCGCTCGCGTCCGGGCCGAGCAGCACCGTCGCGGGGTCGCCGGGCAGCGCGAACGTGAAGGCCCACACCGCGATCGAGCCGAGCACCAGCACCACCGCGAACTGCAGCAGCCGGCGAATCAGGTGGCCGTGCATCTAGACCGCACCTCCGCTCGTGACGCGCGTCCCCAGGTGCGGGCTGCCGCCGCTCACCGCCAGCTGCAGGCCGCGCCCGATCCGGTCGAGACAGAACACGGTGAGCACCAGGCAGAGGCCGGGGAACAGCCCGTAGCTCGGGCTCTGGTACAGGTACGAGCGCGCGTCCTGGAGCATGCCGCCCCACGACGGCGCCGGCGGCGGGGTGCCCAGGCCGAGGAAGGCGAGGCCGGCCTCGACCACGACCGCCATCGACGCGGTGACGACGACCTGGATGACGATCGGGCCGAGCACGTTCGGCAGCACCGTGCGCAGCATCGTGTCCGGCGTGCTCGCGCCCATGCCGCGTGCCGCCAGCACGAAGTCGCGGTCGCGGATGCCGAGCGTGGCCACCCGGGTGAGCCGGGCGAACTCCGGCACCGCGCCGATGCCGATGGCGAGGATCAGGTTGAACCGGCCGGGGCCGAGCACCACGATCATGACCAGCGCGAGCAGGATCCCCGGCACCGCGAGCAACAGGTCGACCAGCCGCATGGCGACCGCGTCGACCCACCTCCCCAGGTAGCCGGCCAGCAGCCCCAGCGGCACCCCGATGCCCGCGCCCACCGCGGCGGCGCCGGCGGCGGCGACGAGCGAGGCGCGGGCGCCGTAGATCAGGCGCGACAGGATGTCGCGGCCGAGCTGGTCGGTGCCGAGCAGGTGCGCGCCGGACGGGCCGAGCAGTGGCTCGCCGTCCTGCGCCGCCGGATCGAACGGGGCGACCACGGGCGCCAGCAGCGCCACGGCGACCAGCAGCGCCAACCCCACCGCCCCGACGACCGCGGACCGGGACCGGCTGAACCGGCGCAGCGCCGCCAGCCGCCGGCGCCGGGCCGGCGCGGAGGCGGGCGGGTTCGTCGCCGCGCTCATCCGGCCACCTGCCGCGTGAGCTCGGCCGTCTCCTCCGCGAAGTGGCACGCCGTGTACCCGCCCGCCACCAGCCGCAACGGTGGTTCCTTCTCCGCGCAGACGCCGGCCGCGATCGGGCAGCGGGTCCGGAACCGGCAACCCGACGGCGGATCGACCGGACTGGGCACGTCACCGCCCAGCGGCACCCGCCGCCGATCGGCCCGTCCGACCGGATCGGGCACCGGCACGGACGCCAGCAGCGCGCGCGTGTACGGGTGGCGCGGGTCGTCGTACACCCGCCGCACCGGCCCCGACTCGACGATGCGGCCCAGGTACATCACCGCGACCTCGTCGGCGACCTGGCGGATCACGGCGAGGTCGTGGCTGACGAACAGGTACGCCATCGCGGACTCGCGCTGCAGGTCGGCGAGCAGGTTCAGCACCTGTGCCTGTACGGACACGTCCAGCGCCGACACCGGCTCGTCGAGGATGAGCAGCCCCGGCCGCGACGCCAGCGCCCGCGCGATGGCGACCCGCTGGCGCTGGCCGCCGGAGAACTCCGACGGCAGCCGGTCGGCGTGCTCGGTGCGCAGCCCCACCCGGGTGAACAGGTCGGCGACCTGGGTGCGGCGGCGCGCGTACGACACCCCTTGCAGCCGCAGCGGCTCGGCGACGTTGTCGCCGACGCTCAGCCGGGGGTTCAGCGACGCGTACGGGTCCTGGAACACCATCTGCGCGCTGCGCCTGATCTGCCGCAGCTGCGACCGGCCCGCCGCGCCGACGTCGCGGCCGTCGACCAGGATCCGGCCGCCGGTCGGCTCGACGAGCCGCAGGACCAGCCGCGCGAGCGTGGTCTTGCCGCAGCCGGACTCGCCGACCAGGCCGAGCGTGCGCCCGGCCGGGACCCGCAGCGAGACCCCGTCGACCGCGTGCACCCACGCGGACGGCCGCGCGAGCACGCCGGAACGCACCGGGAAGCGCGCCATGGCCTCGTGGACGTCGAGCACGGGGGCGCCCGCTGCGTCCTCGTCCGCCGGTGCGGCGGTGTCGCCCGTGCCGGACGTCCGGGTGAGCAGCGCCGCGGCCTCGTCCGGGAAATGGCAGGCGCTCACGCCGTCGCCGTCCGCGCCGGGCGAGGCCTCGGGCCGTTCCTCGGTGCACACGGAGCGGCCGCGCGAGATCGGGCAGCGGGGCGCGAAGGCGCAGCCGGGCGGCAGCTCGCTCGGGTCCGGCGGCTGGCCGGGGATCGGCAGCAGCCGCCCGGCCGCGGTGTCCAGCCGCGGCAGCGCGCCCAGCAGGGCGGCCGTGTAGGGGTGCCGCGGCCGGGTGAAGATCTGGGTGACGTCGCCGGTCTCGACGATCCGGCCGCCATAGGTGACGCCGACGCGGTCGGCGGTCTCCGCGACCACCCCGAGGTCGTGGGTGATCATCACCACGCCCGCGCCGGTCTCCTGCCGCGCCACCCGCAGCAGGTCCAGGATCTGTGCCTGCACGCTGACGTCCAGCGCCGTGGTGGGCTCGTCGGCGATCAGCACCCGCGGGCGGTTGGCGATCGCCATCGCGATCATCACCCGCTGGCACATGCCGCCGGAGAACTGGTGCGGGTACTGCTCGTAGCGCGCGTCCGCGTGCGGCACGCCGACCAGGTCGAGCAGCTCGACGACCCGTGCCCGCGCCGCCGCGGTCGTCAGCGCGCGGTCGTGCACCCGCAGCGCCTCGGCGATCTGGTGGCCGACCCGCTGGACGGGGTTCAGGGCGGAGATCGCGTCCTGGAAGATCATGGCGACGTCGCGGCCGAGACGCCGCCGCAGCTCCGGCTCGGGCAGCGTGAGCAGGTCGACGTCACCGAGCATCGCGGCGCCGGACACCCTGAGCAGGTTCGGTGTCCGGAGCAGGCCCAGCGCCGCGAGCACCGACACGCTCTTGCCCGACCCCGTCTCCCCCACGATGCCGAGCGTCTCGCCGCCGAGGACGTCGTAGCTCATCCCGTCGACCGCGCGCACCACACCCGCCGGCGTCGCGAACTCCACGACCAGGTCGCGCAGGCTCAGCACCGGCCGGCCGGCGCCGTGACCGGGCGCGACGGCTCCGTTCCGGGTCGAGCCCTCGAGGGTTCCACCAGACACCGACGACCTCCTTGCCGCTCCGGTTGGACGGGGGATTTCTGCAAGATGTCCTACAGTTTTCGCAACGGTAGGGTCGGGGCTTGATGGTGTCAAGGGTCGCAAGATATCCTACAGATCGGCACCGAACGGGAGGGCGAGCCAGAGCGTGGCGACTCAGCAGGACGAGACGGAGCCGGACTTCCGGCGCCTGGACAACAGAGTCCCGCTGCACCAGATCGTGCAGCACGAGATCAGGAACTACATTCTCAAGGAGGGGTTGCGCCCCGGCGATCCCCTCAAGTCCGAGTCCGAGCTGGCCAGACTGTTCGGCGTCAGCCGCAACTCGGTCCGCGAGGCGGTCAAGGCGCTGGAGTCCACCGGCGTCGTCGAGACGCGCCGTGGCAGCGGCGTGTACATCCGCGACTTCTCCTTCGCCCCGCTGCTCGACCACCTCCCCTACGGCCTCATGCAGGGCCAGCGCGCCCTGCGCGAACTGGCCGCCCTGCGCAAGACGCTCGAATCGGCCCTCATCACCGACGCCATGCAGGCCATGTCGGCGGAGAGCGTCGCGGCCCTGCGCGAGACCCTCGAGACCATGCGCGGGCTGGCCGAACGCGGCGAGTCCTTCGCCGAGCAGGACCGCCGGTTCCACCAGCTGCTGTTCCGCGACCTCGACAACACCATGCTGCTGCGGCTGTTCGACCTGTTCTGGCAGGCCTTCCACGCGGCGGCCCCGCCGACGCGCGGCCGCACGCCGATGGACGCCTACCGAGGGCACGCCGCCATCCTCGACGCCATCCTCGCCGGCGATCCCGACCAGGCGCGCGTGGCCATCCAGGACCACTACGTCGGCATCGAGTCCAAGCTCACCGAGGAGCCTCACCCCGAGACGACCACGCAGCCGGGCTGACCGCCGGGTCGGCCGGGCCCCACCGGCGCTCCAGCCGTTCCCGCCAGGCGTCGCCGTGCGCGCCCAGGTCGCCGAGGTCCCAGAACAGCCCGGCCATGATCCGCAGTGCCTCGTGCGCGAGCGGCGTGAGCAGATGCTCGTCGGGAGCGTGCTGCGCGCAGGCCGGATAGGAGTGCGGCACCCAGATGGTGGGGATGCCGAGGGTGTCGGCGAAGGCGGCGTTCGGCAGGGTGCCGCCCAGATTCGGCAGGAGGGCCGGGTCGGCGCCCGTCGTCTCCCGGAGCGAGGATTCGGTCCACCGCACCCAGGCGTTGTCCGGGTCGACTCGGGTCGCGGCGACGCCTGCGCCGACGTCGACCTCGACCATGGTGAGGCCGTGGCGGTCCAGGTGCTCGCGCAGGACGGTCCCGGCGGCCGACCAGTCGGTGCCGACCACGAACCTCAGCTGGCAGTGCGCGACGGCGTGACCGGGGATCGCGTTCGTCGGCGCGCCCGGGGACCCCGCGCCGATGGCCAGCACCTCCAGGGTGTTCCAGCCGTAGACGCGTTCGGCCGGCGTCAGATCCGGCTCGCCCCAGTCGAGGTCGATCGGAGGGCTCCCCGGCCCGCCGTCCACGCGGATGCCGGCGAGGGCGCGTCGCACCGAGCCGGGCAGCGGCGGAGGTCGCAGCCCGGCCGGCAGCACGCGGCCGCGGTCGTCGACCAGGACGGCGATGGCGTGCGCCAGGACCGTCGCGGGGTTGCGCAGCAGGCCGCCCCAGTTGCCGGAGTGGTAGGGCTCGTCGCGCAGCCGCACGCGCAGCGTGAAGTCGAGCTCGCCCCGGGAGCCGAGGAAGATCGTGGGCCGCCCAGCGGCCACCCGCATGCCGTCCGACGCGATCAGCACGTCGGCGCTCAGCTCGTCGCCGAGGCCGGCGCAGATCTCGTCCAGTCCCGGCGAGCCGATCTCTTCCGCCATGTCGAACAGGACTGTGAGGTTGAACCCCAACCGGCCGCCGCGCGCGGCCAGCACCTGCTCGAGGGCGGCCAGGTTGATCGTGTGCTGGCCCTTGTTGTCGGCGGTGCCGCGGCCGTACCAGCGCTCACCCCGCACGACGACCCGCCACGGCCGGAGGCCGGCGCCCCAGTCGGCCTCGTCGGTGTCGACCACGTCGCCGTGCCCGTACGTCAGCACCGTCGGGAGCCTGTCGTCCTCGTGGCGATGGGCCAGGAGGAAGGGTGCGGCGCCCTCCACCGGGTTGTCGACGATGCGTACGGCGCAGCCGAGCCGGGCGAGCTGCGGCGCGATCTCCCGGGTCAGGTAGTCGTGGTGGGCGCGTCCGCTCCGCGGGTCCGAGCTCACGGTCCGGACGGCCACCCTGCGGCGCAGGTCGGCGAGCAGCGCGCCCGAGTCGAGGTGGCGCGAGGCACGATCGATGGCCGCCGAACGACTCATGCGCCGTTCCTCACACCGTTCGGAGGAACTCGTCGAGCAGCTCCAGGCCCTGGACCAGGGCCGCGACCGGCACGCGTTCGTCGACGCCGTGCATGCCCGCCGGGGTCCGGCCGTCCGGGTCGAGGCCGAGCGGCGAGAACCCGAAGCCGGCGATCCCGAGCTCGGCGAACGGTTTGGCATCGGTGCCGCCGGCCATGCAGTAGGGGACGACCACGGCATCCGGGTCGTGCCGCCTGACCGCCGCCGCCATGGCGTCGAACCACGGGGTGTCCCACCTTGTCGCGATCGCGGGGCGATACGACAGGAACGACCTGGTGAACGCGGGTCCGAGGAGCCGGTCGATCGTGGCGAGCTGCTCCGCCTCACCGCCGGGCAGTGACCGCACGTCGATCTCGGCATGGGCCTCACCCGGCACGACGTTGTACTTGTAGCCGGCGTCGAGCACGGTGACGGCGGTCGAGGGGCGCAGCGCGGGCTCGACGACCTCACGCAATGGCCCGATGCGGTCCAGGACGGCCTCGATGCCCTCCGCGGACGAGAGATCGGCGTCGAGGCCGAGCGCCTGCGTGGTGAGGTCGAGCAGACGCCGGACCGGTGGCGTCAGCGTCAGGGGCCAGCGGTGCTCGGTGAGCCGCGCGAGCCCGGTCACGAGGTGGGCGACGGGATTGTCCGGGTTGGGGCGCGAGCCGTGACCGGCCGTCCCGCTCGCACGGACGCGCAGATGCAGGGAGCCGCGCTCGGCCACCGCGACGGGATAGAACCGCCGGACCGTTCCGTCGGGCGCTTCCACCGGCACGGCCTGCCCACCCGCCTCGCCGATCGCCGCCGCGACCCCGTCGAAGAGCTCGGGCCGGTGGCGCACCAGCCACTCGGCGCCGAGGGCGCCGTCCTCCTCCTCGTCCGCGACGAAGGCGAAGACCACGTCCCGCCGGGGCGCGACGCCTCGTGCGGCCCACCGCCTGAGGGTGGCGAGCATCATCGCGACCATGTCCTTCATGTCGCTCGCCCCGCGGCCCCAGACGTAGCCGTCCGCCACCCGGCCCTCGAACGGTGCCACGGTCCAGCCGCCGGGCTCGGCCGGGACGACGTCGAGGTGCCCGTGCACGAGCAGCCCGGGCTGCGTGCGATCGGTCCCCGCGACCCGCATGACCACGTTGGCCCGGTTCGGTTCGGAGACGATGAGCTCGGGGTCGTAGCCGGCCGCGCGCAGCAGGCCGACGACGTACCGTGCGGCGTCCAGTTCGCCGTTGCCGCCCCGGCTCCCGTAGTTGCTGGTGTCGATGGCGATGAGCTCGGAACAGATGGTGACGACGTCGGGGTGGGTGGTCATCGTGCTCCTGACGTCGGTCCCGCCGGCGGGGCGGGTGCGGGGGCGATCAGGTAGCCGCGGCGCCGGTCGAAGCCGGTGATCTCGGCGCCGCGGTCCATGGCATCGGCCAGCACGTCACGGACGCGGAGGCGCCAGGCCCGCGCGAGCCCGGGATCGTCGGTCCGCACCTGCTCGATGTCCTCCGGCACGGGGACGAACGCGGCGCCGCCGGCCCACGGCGCCACGTGCAGCGAGCCCTCGCCGACCTCGATGAGCGCGGGGTGCTCCCCCACCGGCGGCCGCGACCAGCGTGCGTCCGCCGCGGCGACCGCGTCGGACGACAGCAGGTCCCATTCGACCAGCAGCCGATCGCTCTCCTCGCCCCGGTTGAGCCCGTCGTGCATGGGCCCGTAGAAGTCGGGAAGATAGGCCGTCGCCCGGGCGCCGAGCTTCACCAGGTTGAAGTAGGCGTTGCGGCAGACCAGCGGATCGAACGTCCACGTCACCGAGCGGATGCCGTGCTCCAGCGCCCAGGTGCGCTGATGGCTCTTGAGCAGGAACCCGACGTGCCGGGCGCGGCACTCGGCGTCCACGCCGGTGATGTGGCTGTGCAGCGACCCGTCGTCCGGCGCGAAGAACGCGACCGCGGCGCCCGCCATCCGGCCCTCCACGAAGGCCGCACCGACGTAGTTGCCGGTCATGCTGAGGGCACGCAGCAGCGAGACCGTGACCTGGGAGGAGCCGGGCGAGCGGTTCCAGACCCGGCGGAGCAGGGCACTGACCGCCTCGAACTCGGCGACCTCGGTCGCCTCCCGGACGGTGACACCGGGGCCCGGCGGGGTGTCCAGCGAGCGCCGCGGACGGTCCAGGGTCATGGAAGGTCCCCGGCGCCGGTCTCCGCGAGGACGTCCTCGATCAGCGCCGTCAGCAGGGCGAGGCGGTCGCCGAGCAGCGCCGTGTCGACCCACTCGTGGCGGGCGTGCGCTCCCCCGCCCACCGCTCCGAGACCGTCGAGCGTCGGCACCCCGGCGGCTGCCGTCAGGTTGCCGTCCGAGCCGCCGCCCACGGCGGCGCCCGTGAGCGGAGCCAGGCCCAGGCCCTCCGCCAGCGCGCTCGCGCGGCGGAAGAGCCCGGCGGTCATCGTGGCCTCGAGCGGCGGGCGGTCGATGCCCCCGGCCACCTCGAGAGCGACGCCGGGATCGGCCGGCACGAGGCCCCGGGTCGCGGTGTCGACCCGCACCAGTTCCGCGACCGTCCGCGCGCGGACGTCGATCCTCAGCGTGGCCAGCTCGGGCACCGTGTTGTCGGCCGTTCCCGCCTCCGCGCCGGTCGGCGTCACGCTGGTCCCCTCGGTGTCGTCAGCCAGCGCGGCGACCCTGCCGACGGCGCTGCCGAGCGCGGTCAGGGCGTTGGCACCGAGGTGCGGCTCCAGGCCCGCGTGCGCGGCACGGCCGGTGAACGTCAGCACGTAGTGGGCTCTCCCCTTGCGCTCGGTCTTCAGGGCGCCGGAGTCGGCGCCGGCCTCGAGCACCAGGACCGCCGCGCATCCTTCGGCCTCGGCCTCGATCAGCTCGCGGGAGGTCGGGGAGCCGAGTTCTTCGTCACCGGTGACCAGGAGGGTGACGCCGGACGGATCGTCGAGGCCGGCGATCGCGTGGAACGCCAGCGCGAGCCCGGCCTTCATGTCCAGGCAACCGGGCCCGCGGATCCGGTCGCCGGCCTCGAACGGGATGGCGTCGATCGTGCCCAGCGGCCAGACGGTGTCGTGGTGGCCGAGCACGAGCACCCGGCGCGGGCCGTCTCCCCACCGCCAGCGCAGGTGGACGCAGCCGGCCGACACGATCCGCTCGGGCCGGGCGCCGACGATGGCCGCGCCGACCTCCGCGACGCGGTCGGCGCTGCGGGCGACGGCGGCAAGGTCGGCCGACGGCGACTCGCAGCGGATCAGCCGGCCCGAGTCCGCCACGACCTCGGCGAGCCGGTCGTGGGCAGCGGCGACGCGGGGGTGGACATCGTTCACCACGGAGCCCCGGCGGTCACGGGGCCGGCGGATGGTGCTGCGTTCATGGGTCCCTCCGGCGCTTGATCTGCGGCCGTCAGGGTCTCAGCCGGGTCGGAGGCGGCTCTTGTGGCTCGACATCAAAAGCCGGGCGCGACCTAGGTGTCCGACACCGACGGCGGCCGTCCTCGTCCGGCTAGCGTCCTGCTACGGCACGGAACACAGCGGTGGCGACGCATCGGGAGGACCCAGGTGACCAAGCAGGGCGCGGACGCTCCGGCGCTGCAGGCCGGGACGGTCGTCGTACCCATCGGCCGCGGCGCAGAGGTGCCGTCCGCACTGGTCCGCTTCCTCGCCGATGCCGGCGTCGCGGCCGACGTGCGCGAGATCGGACGTCGCGCCGGCCTGACCGAACCCGGTGACGTGGCCCGGATCCCCGTCGTCGGCGGCCCCGACCTCGTCTACGTGGTCGTCGGCGATCCGCTGCCGGAGCTGCCCTTCCACCACGTGCGAGAGGCGGCGATGGCGGCGGCCCGGCGCTGCGGGTCCGCCGCGACGGTGCTCGACGCGGTCGGCTGCTGGGACGACGACCCGGCCTGTGCCACCGCGGCGGCCGAGGGCTGGGTCCTCGGCAGCTACCGGTACCACGTCGACTGGACCGTCGCCGACCTGCTCGCCCGGCTCGATCCGGCACCGGTCCGGCACTGGGGTTCCGACGAGGCCGTGCGCGAAGGGGTCGTCCTCGGCGCGGCCGCCAACCTCGTGCGCGACCTGGTCAACGCACCACCGGGCCAGCTCGTCCCGGAGCGGCTGGCGGCCGTCTGCCGGGAACTCGGGCAGGCTCTCGGGTTCGAGGTGCGAGTCCACCACCAGGACATGCTGGAGCGGGACGGGTTCGGCGGGCTGCTGGGGGTCGGGCGCGCCAGCGTGTACCCGCCGGTCCTGGTCGAGCTGCGCCGCGGCGACGACGCGGGCCCGCACACGGCGCTCGTCGGCAAGGGCATCACCTTCGACGCGGGCGGCATCTCGCTCAAGCCGACCCGGGGCATGCTGACCATGAAGGCGGACATGTCCGGCGCCGCCGCCGTCCTCGGCGCCTTCGTCGCGCTCGCCGGCCTGCGCTCCGACGTGCCGGTGCGCGGCTATCTGGCGTGCGCTGAGAACATGCCGGGTCCGGCCGCCACCCGGATCGGTGACGTCCTGCGTCATCGCGGTGGCCGGACGGTCGAGGTGACCGACGCCGACTGCGAGGGGCGGCTCGTGCTCGCCGACGCCCTCGCGTACGCCGCCGAGGCGGACCCCGCCGCGATCGTCGACCTGGCCACCCTGACCACGAGCACGGGCCTCGGCCCGCAGATCTGGGCCGGGTTCGGTACCGACGGCGCCCTGCTGGCACAGGTCCTGGCGGCCGGGAGCGCGTCGGGCGAGCCGGGCTGGGCGATGCCGCGGTGGGAGCCGTATCGGTCCGGCCTGGCCTCCGATGTGGCGGACGCGCGGAACTTCGACCCGGACGCGACGCAGCCGTACGGCGGCATCACCGCCGCGCTCTACCTCGAGCCGTTCGCGTCCGGCGTGGCGTGGGCGCACGTGGATCTCGGGCTCACGGTGATGCACCCGGCCGCCGACCACCGCTGGGCGGCCGGCGCCAACGGCCGCGGGGTCCGGCTGCTCACCCGCTTCCTGGCCGCCCGCTCCAGCGGTGTCGCGGCCGGTGAGGGGGCCGCGTGAGCGTCGTGGACGGTCCCTACTTCGACGATCTCACCGCCGGCGACGTGTTCACCGGCCCGGCCGTCACGCTGGACGCCGGTCTGCAGGCGCAGCACCGGGCGATCCTGGGCGACCGGCTGCCGCTCTGCCTCGACGACTCCCTCGCCGAGGCGGTCACCGGACGTGCGGGTCTCGCGCATCCCGGTGTGGTGTGGGACGTCGCGATCGGCCAGTCGAGCGTCGTGACCCGCCAGGTGGTCGCGAACCTCTTCTACCGAGGGCTGCGGCTACGGTCGACGCCCTACCTCGGCGACACGCTGGTGACGTCCGCCGAGGTGGTCGCCACCCGCCGGGTCCGGTCCCGGGCGGACCGGCCGGAGCGGGGCAAGGTGGTGCTGCGCATCCTGACCCGGGACCAGACGGGGCGGGTCGTCCTCGGCTTCGACCGCTGCGCGCTCCTCCCCTGCCGCCCCGGCGCCGAGGCCGCCGCGGCCGCGCCGGACGACGCCGCCGGTCTGTTCAGCGCGCCGCCGGTGCCGGCCGCGGCCGCCGCGCCCGAGTGGCTCGCGGACTGGTCACTCGAGCCGCTGCGGCCGGCCGCCGAGCGCCTCGTCGTGGGCGAGGTCCGCGATCTCGCCGCCGGCGACGTCGTCTCGAGCGCGCCGGAGCTGGCGCGCCTCAGCGTGAACGTCGCCGCGGTCCACCACGACGCGGAACGGGCCGGCGGACGGCGTCTCGTGTACGGAGGCCACACCATCGGGCTCGCTCTCGGCCAGACGTGTCGCGCGGTCCCGGGGCTCGCGACCGTCACCGAGTGGTTCGCCTGCGACCACGTCGCGCCGGTGTACGAGGGCGACACCGTGCACAGCCGGGTCACGGTGCGGGGCCTCACGCCGTACCGCGACGGCAGCGCGATCGCCGTGCTCAACACCCAGACGTCAGTGGCCGGCCGCGGCGCCGTGCTCGACTGGACCTTCGCCGCGCTGGTCGCATGAGCGCCGGCCGCGGCCCGGCGTGGCTGTTCGTGCCCGGCGATCGGCCGGACCGCTTCGCGAAGGCCGTCGCGAGCGGCGCCGACCAGGTCATCTGCGACCTGGAGGACGCCGTTCTGCCGGCCGCCAAGGAGCCGGCGCGCGACCACGTCGTGGGCTGGCTCTCCACCGGCGGATCGGCCTGGGTGCGGGTGAACCCGGCCGGCTCGTCCTGGCATCGCGACGACGTGCTCGGCCTCGCACACTGCGCGGGCCTCCAGGGCGTCGTCGTGCCCAAGGTCGAGTCGGCGACGGACCTGGAGGCCGTGCGCGAGGTGCTCACGGTGCCGGTGGCGCCGCTCATCGAGTCCGCCGCGGGTGTCGAGCGGGTCTCGGCGATCGTCACCGCCGATCGGGTGGAGCGGCTCCTCCTCGGGACCGTCGACCTCGCGGCCGATCTCGGCTGCGACGAGGAGTCCGACGTCGTGACCCACGCCAGGTGCCGGCTCCTGCTGGCGTCCCGGGCAGCCGGACGAGCCGCGCCGGTGGACGGGGTGACCAGGGCGCTGCGCGACCCGGGCGCCGTGTTCGCCGACGCCAGGCGGGCGCGCCGCGAGGGCTTCGCCGGGAAGCTCGCGATCCATCCCCTGCAGGTCGAGCCGATCCGCTCCGCGTTCGCGCCGACGCCGGACGAGGTGGCCTGGGCACAGGGCGTGATCGCGTCCGCCGGCGGCGCCGCGCACGGCGCGGTGGCCACGTCCGGCCTGATGGTCGACGCCCCCGTCGTCGAGCGAGCGCGCCGGATCCTGGCCGTCGCCGCTGCCGGCACGGCGGCCCACGAGACAGCGGAGGACGAGAACTGACATGGCCCATTTCGAGAGCGACGTCCTGTGGAACCCGGCGTGGTCGGCCCTCGAGGGCTGGACCGAACGGCCTCCGGACGTGGTGGAGCGCTTCCATCGGTCCATCCCGGGATTCGCCGAGTCCCCGCTCGTCTCCGTGCCGGTGATCGCCGAGCAGGTCGGTGTCGGGCACGTGTTCGTCAAGCACGAAGTGGAGCGCCTGGGCCTGCCGTCGTTCAAGGTCGTCGGCGCGAGCTGGGCCGTCGGCGCGGTGATCGCCGAACTGCTCGAGCGGCCGGTGTTCCCGACGTTCGGCGCCCTCACGGAGGCGGCGAGCGCCCTCGGCTCCACCGTGGTGCTCTCGACCGCCACGGACGGCAACCACGGCCGCGCCGTCGCGCATGTGGCCCGCCTGCTCGGACTCGGGAGCCGGATCTTCGTGCCCGCCGACATGGCCGGGCCGCGCGTCGACGCGATCCGCCGGGAGGGCGCCGAGATCGAGGTGGTCGCCGGCACCTACGACGACGCCGTGCGCCGCGCCGCCGAGGAGGCGACGCGAGCCCGCGCCGACGGCCGCCGCGAACTGCTCGTGTCGGACACCTCGTGGCCCGGCTACACCCGGGTCCCCGAGGCCGTGGTCCTCGGCTACTCGACGATCTTCGCCGAGACGCGGCACCAGCTCGCCGCGGCGCTGGGCCCCGAGGCCTCGATCGACGTCGCCCTCACGCCGGTGGGCGTCGGCGCCTTCGCCTCGGCCGCGGTCCGCAGTCTGGCGAGCGGCTCGTGCAGCGTCGTCACGGTCGAGCCGGCCGCGGCCGACTGCCTGTGGCAGTCGCTGGCCGCCCGTGAGCGGGTGACCGTCCCGGGGCCGCACGAGTCGACGATGGCGGGCCTCAACTGCGGCGAGGTCTCGCTCGCGGCGTGGCCGATGCTCCAGCGCGGTGTCCGTGCGGCGACCCGGGTCTCCGACCTCGAGGCGGTCGCGGCCGTCCGCGACCTCGCCGCCGTCGGCATCGCGAGCAGCGAGAGCGGGGCGGCGAGCCTGGCCGGCCTGCGGCGGCTGCGGCTCGACTCACGCGCGGGGTCGCTCCTGCGCCCCAGCTCCACGGTGGTCCTGTTCGACACCGAGGGAGTCACCGATCCGGCCGGGTACGACGCGATCCTCGCCGGGACGGCCACCATGCACGCAGACGACGATCGGGAGCCGGACCATGCCACAGATCGATGAGCTCATCGCTCACCTCACCGATGTCGTGCCCCGGGAGGCGGCGGCGCGGAAGATCCCCGGCGTCGCGATCGGGCTGTGCGACGCCGACGGCGTCCTGTGGTCCGCGGGCTTCGGCAGCACGCGCGCCGGCACCGCCCCGCCACCGGCGCGCGCCGTCGGCGTCCACACCATGTTCAGCGTCCAGTCGACGTCGAAGCTCTACACCGCGACCGGTGTGCTCCTCGCCGTGCAGGAGGGCCTGGTCGACCTCGACGAGCCGATCCTGCGGCACCTGCCGGAGTTCACCGTGCGCAGCGACCACGAGGACCATCCCGAGCGCCGCATCACCCTGCGTCACCTGCTGACCCACACCGCCGGATTCACCCACGAGGCCTCCGTCGGGTCCAACTACGAGGTCGGGGACGCCACGTTCGAGGAGCATCTCTCGACCATCCCGCAGACCTACCTGCGGTTCCCGGTGGGCCACCACCACGAGTACTCCAACCTCGGGATCGACCTCGCCGGCCACATCGCGGCGAAGGCCGGCGGGGAGACGTTCCCCGACTTCATGCGCCGGCGGCTCTTCGACCCGCTCGGGCTCACCCGGTCGACGTTCGACTTCGACGTCTTCGACGCCGACGCCGACCGGGCCTTCGGCCACTCCCGGACGTTCGCCCGGGCGGGCCGCGAACTCCCCCGGCGCGTGCCGATGGTGCCGTCCGGCGGCCTCTACACGAGCGTCGACGACGTCCTGCGCTACCTGCGGTTCCAGTTGCGCGACGGCGAGGACGTGCTCCGGCCCGAGCTGATCCGCCAGCACCTCGACTTCCCCCGGCTGACCGACCTGCAGACGCAGGGCTACGGGCTGGGCCTCTACATCGACCGCTGGGCACCCGGGGTGCGGGTGCTGCATCACGGCGGGGCGGGCTTCGGCTTCCTCTGCCAGGTGTTCTGGCTGCCGGACGCCGGGATCGGCGGGGCGGTGCTCACCAACGCCGTCGACCACGACGTCCAGAACGAGCTCGCCGCCGACATCGTCCGGCGGCTCGCGGCCGGTGATCGTTCGGCCGTGACCGCTCCGGCGCCGGCCCCGCCGCCGGCGGCCGCGCCGGCTCCGCCGCCTCGTGTGGACGAGCTGGCCGGCAGGTACGTCGGCCGCCTCGGCGACGTCGTCGAGCTGGTCGTCCGCGACGGCGGGCTCGTGCAGGTCGAGCCCGAGAAGGCCGTCGTGGATCTCGACGGCGAGCTGACCGGGACCGTGCCCGGCGAGGACCCGGGAGGCCGCAGGCGCCTGATCTTCCTGCGCGACGCCGCCGGACACGTCCGCTACCTGCTCGACGCCGGCACCGGCGACGTCCGGTACCGGACCGTCGTCCCCGAGCTCGGGCCCTCGGCGCTCCCCCCGCACCTCCTCGGCGACTACACCTCGCGGATCGCGGACGTCCCGATCGCGCCGTACCGCCTGCGTCAGGACGACGGCCGCGCGGTCATCGACCTGCCCCGCCGGGGATCGCTCGCGGACCCGATCACGCTCCAGCTCAGCGCCGCCGGCCCGGACCGCTACGTGTCCGCGACCGGCGAGGTGCTGACGGCCGGCGAGGCGGGCGTCGCGTACGCCGAGATCCCGTTGACCCGACCCGACCAGAGGTGACACCGATGAGCACGACGGCCACGCTGAAAGGCATCGAACTGCGGCGACTCAGGCTGCCCCTGGTGGCGCCGTTCCGGACCTCCTTCGGCACCCAGACGACCAAGGACGTCGTGATCCTGCGCGCCGTCACGTCCGAGGCCGAGGGCTGGGGCGAGTGCGTCGCCGCGCCGCACCCGCTCTACGCTTCCGAGTACGTCGAGGCGGCGATGACGACACTGCGCGAGTTCCTCGTGCCGGCACTGCGCGACCTGCCGCACGTCGACGTGAACCTCGTCGCGCCCGCGCTGGCCCGCTTCCGCGGCCACCGCATGAGCAAGGCGGCGCTCGAGATGGCCGTCTGGGACGCCGAGCTACGTGGTCTGGGGGTGCCGCTCAGCCGCGCACTCGGGGCGGTCGCCACGTCGGTGCCGGCGGGTGTCTCGGTGAGCATCATGGACACGCTCGACGAGCTGGTCACCGCGGTCGGAGCGTACCTGGCCGACGGCTACCGGCGGATCAAGCTCAAGATCGAGCCGGGCTGGGACGTCTCCGCCGTCGCCGCCGTCAGGGAGGCGTTCGGCGACGTCGCGCTGCAGGTCGACGCGAACACGGCGTACACGCTGGCCGACGTCGACCAGCTGCGCAGGCTCGACGAGTTCGGCCTGCTGCTGATCGAGCAGCCGATGGCCGAGGAGGACGTGCTGGGTCACGCCGAGCTCGCGCGCCACCTGCGGACCCCGATCTGCCTGGACGAGTCGATCACGTCGGCCCGGGCCGCCGCGGACGCGATCCGGCTCGGCGCGTGCCGCGTCGTCAACATCAAGGCCGGCCGGGTCGGCGGCTACCTCGAGGCCCGGCGCGTGCACGACGTCTGCCGCGCCCACGACGTGCCGGTCTGGTGCGGCGGCATGGTCGAGACCGGTCTCGGCCGGGCCGCCAACGCCGCACTCGCCGCGCTGCCCGGCATGCTCCTCCCCGGCGACGTGTCGGCGTCGTCCCGGTTCTACCGGCAGGACATCACGCCGCCGCTGGAGCTCCAGGGCGGCTTCATGCCGGTGCCGACGGGCCCGGGCCTGGGCGTCGAGCCGGACCCGGAGATCCTCGAGTCGGTGACCGTCCACACCGAGTGGTTGCCGCTCGGATGATCCATCTTGGTGCGGTCACACCAGACCGGGCCGCTCCTTGGTGCGGGGACACAGACGCCGGCGTCCACGTCCCCGTACCATCGTCGCTGTGAGCCGCCCGGATCACCCTGACTGGCCCGCCGCATCGGACGGACCCTCCACGACGCTGGCCCGCATCCTGGAGGATGCCGGCCACACCCTGCTGCGGCCGGCGTTCGAGGGCCAGGACCTCGGCCGCGTCGTCGACGGCCTGGTGATCCACGATCCCGCCGACCAGCTGGCCTGGCCGCCACGTCCACTCGTACTGGGCGTCGGGGTCCAGCCGGGTGAGCAGCTCACCGGGCTGCTCGAGCAGCTCGCACGGCGCGACGGCGGCGCCCTCGTCGTCCGCGAGAACGTCCTCGCGTCGCTGTCGCAGCGGGCCGTCGGCGCGCCGATCCTGACGCTCGGCGAAGAGCGGTCGTGGATGCAACTCGCCGCCACGCTCGCGCCCCTGGTCAGCGGCGCGTCCAGCCCGATCAGCGCCGCGCCGCTCGGTGGCGTGCCGACCGGCGACCTGTTCGCCCTCGCGAACGCGATCGCGGAGATCCTCGACGCGCCGGTGACCGTCGAGGACCGCGACTCCAGGGTGCTCGCCTTCTCGATCCGCCAGGAGGAGGCCGACCCGTCCCGGGTCGGCGCGATCCTCAACCGGCAGGTGACGCCGTGGGCGACGCAGGACCTCCAGGAGCGGGGGATCTTCCGCCAGCTCTACCGCACCCAGGAGGCGCTGTTCGTCGAACCACCGGAGAGCGGACACGGCGGGTGGTCGATGCCCCGCGTCGTCCTCGGCATCCGGGCCGGCGACGAGATCCTCGGCTCGGTGTGGGCCGCGGTCCCCGGGCCGCTGTCGGACGATCGGATGCAGCACTTCCGCGACCTGCAGGGCACCGTCGCCGTGCACCTGCTGAGCCACCGCGCGAACGCCAACGTGGAGCGCCGGATGCGGTCGGACCTGACCGCGCAGGTCCTCGCCGGCGGGCCGGAGGCCGAGGAGGTCGCGGCCCGGCTGGGCCTGCCCCGCCGGCCGCTGCTCGTGCTCGCGGTCGCGCTCCCCGACGGCGAGGACGACCCCGGTCGCCTGCATGCCGACCGCGCCGCCGAGCTGCTGCGGCTCGGCGACGCGTTCGACATGTACCTCGGCACCTGCCAGCGGGGCGCCTCCGCGGCGCTGGTCGGTGACGTCGTCTACGGCATCGTGCCGCTCCCCGCCGGCGCCGGCTCCGATCCGGAGTCGGACCGCGGCCAGCGCATGGCGAAGGACTTCCTGGCCCGGGTCGGGCGGCAGTCCGCCGCGGTCATCGGTGTGAGCGGGGTGGCCCCCGACGCCGGCAGCCTGGCCCGGGCGCGCGAGGACGCCGACCGTGCCCTGCGGCTGGCCCGCAGCTCGCCCGGCGGCGACCGCGTGTGCTCGACGGTCGAGCACGCCTTCGAACTGCTCATGATGGAGATGACCGACCTGGTGTCGGCCCGCGGCATGAGCCTCAGCAGTCCGTTCGCCCGGCTCGTCGAGCACGACGCCCGCCACGGGTCCGGCCTGGTGCCGACGCTGCGGGCGTGGCTGGACCACTTCGGCGACAACATCGCCGCGGCGGCGTCCCTGCACGTCCACCCGAACACGTTCCGCTACCGCCTGCGGCGGGTCGGCGAGATCTCCGGGATGGACCTCGACGACGGCGACGAGCGGTTGTCGCTGATGCTCCAGTTCCGTCTGTTCATGCGCTCCTGACCGGCCGCGTTGTGGCGCACGGCGGACCCGCGCCCGCGATTTGGTGTCACGACACCAGCGCGCGCCGGCCGGCTGTTGCCACGATGAGAGCCCCGATGAGAGGACCGGTGTGGAGCGCTATCTGACTGTCGACGACATCGGACGGATCAGCATCCCGGAGCAGCCGGCGATCAGCCCTGACGGCAGCGCGGTCGCCTACGTCGTGCGTACCGACGACCTCGGCGCCGACCGTACCGAGCGGTCGTTGTGGCTGGTGCCGACCGGCGGCGGAGAACCGCGCCGGCTGACCCCGCCCGGCGGCGACTCCTCCCCCGCGTGGTCGCCGGACGGCCAGCTGATCGCGTTCCTCCGCACGACTGACGCGGCGCCGCAGATCTGGCTGCTGGACGTCGAGACGCTCGAGCCGCGGCAGCTCACCCACCGAGCCGGCGGAGCCGGCGCTCCGGCCTTCAGCCCCGACGGCTCGCGACTGCTGTTCACGGCCGCGGCCGACCCCGCCGGACCGGCGGCCACCTGGGCGTGGGGCGCCCCGGTCGTGAGCCGCCGCCTCGACTACTTCGCCGACGGCGACGGCGTCCTCAGTACGTCCCGGCGGCACGTCCACGTCGTCGACATCGGCGGCGGCCGCTGTGAGCAGATCACCGACGGCGACTGGAACGCCGTCGGAGCCGCCTGGTCGCCGGACGGCACCCGGATCGCCTTCTCCGCCGCCATGGGCGCGGACGCCGATCTCACCCGCGAGTCCGCCGCCTACGTCGTCGATCTGGACGACCCGGAGCGGGTGCCGCGGCTGGCCGGCTCGGCCTCGGGTAGTGCGGGGCCGCTCACCTGGACCGGCGACGGGACCCGGCTGCTGGTCTGCGGCCATCCGGACGGGCCCGGCCGGTTCACCGGCCTGCTCCTCGTCGACCCCGGCGACGGCACGACCCACCACCTCACCGAGCACCTGGACCAGCAGGTCATGTACGGCGCGCCGGGCTATCCCGGGTCGACACCACGGGTCGTGGCGGACGGCGGCACCGTCCTGTTCTGCGTGCGCGACGGCGGCTACGTCGTGCCGTACTCCATGCCCGAGGCCGGCGGCCCGGTGACGCCGCTGCTCGCGAAGTCCGGCCGCAACGTCTCGAGCCTCAGTGTCGCGGCCGGGCTGGTCGCCTTCCTCGGCAGCGACGCCGAGACGTTCGGCGACGTCTTCGCGCTCGACCTCGCGTCCGGTGAGACCACCCAGCTGACCCACCACCGGGCCCAGCTCGGCGAGCTGCGCCTGGCCCAGCGTCATGAGCGCACGTTCCGGATCTCCGACGGGACGACCGTCGCCGGCTGGGTGATGCGCGATCCGGACGCGTCCGGGCCGCAGCCGCTGCTGGTCGACATCCACGGAGGCCCGCACAACGCCTGGAACGGCGCCGCCGAGAGCGTGCATCTCTACCACCACGAGCTCGTCGCGCGCGGCTGGACCGTGCTGCTGCTCAACCCGCGCGGGAGCGACGGCTACGGCGAGGCCTTCGCGCAGGCCGTCTCCGGCCGGTGGGGCACGTCGGACGCCGCGGACATCCTCGAGCCGATCGACGAGCTGGTCGCCGAGGGACTCGCCGACGACGCGCGCGTGGCGGTGACCGGCTTCAGCTACGGCGGCTACCTGACCTGCTACCTCACCAGCCGGACCGGCCGGTTCGCCGCGGCCGTCGGCGGCGGTGTGATCAGCGACCTGCGCAGCGCCGCGGGCACCACGGACAACCGCCGCGCGCTCTCGACCACCGAGTGGGGCGGTGCGTTCTGGGAGAACGCCGACGACTACGCGGCGATGTCCCCCATCACCCGGGTGGGCGACGTCCGCACGCCCACCCTGCTGCTGCACGGCGGGGCGGACGTCCGGTGTGCGCTGGACCAGGCCCGGCAGTGGCACACGGCGCTGCGCGAGCTCGGCGTCGACACCGAGATCGTGGTCTACCCGCGAGCGTCGCACGACATGCTGTTCGACAGCCCGCCCCGGTTCCGGCACGACTACAACGCGCGGGTCGTCGACTGGGTGACGAGGTACGCCGGCTGATGCTCATCTCCGGCATCGTGGCGGCGCCCGGCGCCGGCACGTACAGCAACGACGACCAGGCCGCCATCGCGGCCGGTGCGACGCGCGACGGCTACTTCTACGACGGCCCGGTGCTCACGCCCGGGTACCGCGCGATCCGCCAGCCCAGCGAATCGCTCCAGATCCTGCTCGTCCTCGACGACGACCACGTGGTCACCGGGGCCGGCGTCTCCGTGCAGTACGCCGGCGGTTCGGGCCGTGAGCCGGTCCTGCTGGCGACAGCGGCCCGCGATCGGTGGCTGCCGGTCCTCGACGACGTCCTGCGAGGCGCGACCCTGGACTCGTTCCGGGCGACCTCGGCCCTGGTCGGGACGCTCGGGCTGCCCCGGTCGATCGCGTACGGCGTCAGCCAGGCCCTGCTCGAGGGCGCGGCCTACGCCACTCGGCGCACCATGGCCGAGGTGGTCGCCGCCGAGTACGGCAACGCCGCTCCGATCGGCCCGGTCCCGATCCTCGCCCAGTGTGGTGAGGACCGGCACGCGGCGATCGACCGCATGGTGCTCAGGGGTGTCGAGAGCCTGCCGCACGGGCTGATCAACAACGCCGGCCAGCTGGTCGGACCCGGCGGCCGGTTGCTGATGGACTACGCCGGCTGGGTCCGCGACCGGGTCGTGGCACGGCGCCTCGACCCCGCCTACGAGCCGGTGATCCACCTCGACTGCTACGGCACGCTCGGCGACGTCTTCGGCTCGCCGGCGCAGGTGGCCGGCTTCCTCGCCGAGCTGTCCGACCGGTGCGCGCCGCTCGCCCTGCGCATCGAGCAGCCGGTGCGCGCGCCGTCGCGGGAGGCGCAGATCGACGTGCTCCGCGGCCTGCGCACGCAGCTGGCCGCCTCGGGCACGCCCGTCCAGCTCGTCGCCGACGAGTGGTGCAACACCCACGAGGACGTGCTGGCCTTCCTCGATGCCGAAGCCGCGGACATGATCCAGATCAAGATGCCCGACGTCGGCAGCATCGACGACACCGTGAGATCCGTCCGCGCCTGCCATGCCGCCGGCGTCGCCGCCTACTGCGGCGGGTCGTGCACCGAGACCGACCTGTCGGCCCGTGTCGCCACGCACGTCGCCATGGGCGCGGGTGCCGACCTGCTGCTGGCACGGCCCGGCATGGGCGTCGACGAAGCGGTGATGGTGACCAGGAACGAGATGGCCCGCACCCTCGCGATCATCGAGCACAGGAGTGCACGTGACCGGTCTCAGTGACATCAGGATCATCGCCGTCGAGCAGTACGGTGCCGGCCCGTTCGGATCGCTGCATCTCGCCGAGCTCGGCGCCGACGTCGTCAAGGTCGAGGACGCGCGCACGGACGGCGACATCGGACGTCACGTCCCGCCGTTCGCGGAGGACAACGACAGCCTCTTCTTCCAGAGCTTCAACCGCAACAAGCGCAGCGTCTGCCTCGACCTCTCCGTCCCCGCCGGGACCGAGGTGCTGCATCGGCTCGTCCAGGACGCCGACGCGCTCATGTTCAACCTCCGCGGGGACGTGCCGGACAAGCTCGGCCTGCGCTACGCCGACCTGCGGCACCTGAACCCGCGGCTCGTCGTCTGCTCGCTCTCCGGCTACGGGATGACCGGATCCCGGCGGGCCGAGCCGGCCTACGACTACGTGGTCCAGGGCCGGGCCGCCTGGATGGCGCTCACCGGCGATCCCGACGGCCCGCCGACCAAGAGCGGGCTGTCACTGGTCGACTACTGCGGCGGACTCGTCGCCGCGATGTCGCTGCTGGCAGGGGTGCACGCCGCGCGGCGGGACGGCGTGGGCGGCGAGTGCGACGTCAGCCTCTTCGACACCGCGATGGCCATGCTCTCCTACCCCGCGACCTGGTACCTCACGCGCGAGCACGAGACCCACCGCAAGGCCCGGTCGGCGCATCCGTCCGTCGTCCCGTTCGGTGCCTACCCCACCGGCGACGGCTGGCTGATGATCGCCTGCGTCAAGCCGAAGTTCTTCCAGCGCCTGACCGAGGTTCTCGACATCGCCGAGGTGGCTGCCGACGCACGCTTCGCGACGCTCGCGGCCCGCCAGGCGCACCACGCGGAGCTGGACGCGCTACTGGACGCCGCCCTGCGCCGGCACGGGACCGACCACTGGGTCCGGCTGCTGAGCGCCGCCGGGGTGCCGTGCGGGCCGGTCAACGGGCTGCGCGAGGCGTTCGAGGAGCAGCAGACCGCCGACCGCGGGCTGGTCGTCGCGACGGACCACCCCGGCTTCGGGACGGTGCGGCACGTGCGCACCGCGGGGCGGGCCTGGTGGGCGCCGCCGGAGCCGGGCCGCGCGCCGGGTCTGGGCGAGCACCGCGACCAGGTGCTGCGCGACGAGCTCGGGCTGAGCGCCGCGGAGCTGGCCGACTACGCCGAGCGGGGCGCCTTCGGCGCCGCGGCTGCCGAGCCGGACAAGACCGCGTGACCGGCGCACCGGCCTCGGTGGCGGCACTCGCCGCCGAGCTGCACGCCTTCGTCCAGCTGATCGACGACGACCCCGCGGCCGAGGGGTCCAGCCCGGTGGCCGGATGGACGGTCGCGGTGAAGGACAACATGGACGTCGCCGGAACCGTGCGTACCGACGGGCTCCGTGGCCCGCATCCGCCCGCGGCCACGGCCGACGCGGAGGTGGTGCGCCGGCTGCGCGCCGCCGGGGCTCGCATCGTCGCCAAGGCGAACCTCGAGGAGCTGAGCTTCGGCGCGACGACTCAGAACGCCACCTGGGGCGCCTGCCGCAACCCCTGGGACCGCGGCCGGATCCCCGGCGGATCGAGCGGCGGGTCGGCCGTCGCGGTCGCCGCGGGCCTCGTGCGTGTCGCCGTCGGGACCGACACCGGCGGCTCGTTGCGCAACCCGGCCGCGTTCTGCGGCGTGACCACGCTGCGCCCGAGCCATGGTCTCGTCCCGACTCTGGGCGTCACGCCCTTGAGCCCCAGCATGGACGTCGTGGGCCCCATGGCGCGCAGTGCCGCCGAGGTCCGCGCCGCCCTCGACGTCATGGCCGGCGCGGCGCCGCACCCGCGGCCGCGGAGCCTGGCCGAGCTCACCGTGGGCGTCCCGGAGGGCTACTTCCTGGACGATCTCGAGCCCGCGGTCGCCGACGGCTTCGGCGACCTGCTCGGCCTGCTGAGCGCCCAGGGCGCCCGCGTCGTGTCCGTGGCGGGGCTCCGCGACGTCGAGCGGGTGCACGAGGCGATGGCCGCGCTGCAGAACTCCGAGGCGGTCCGGCACCTGCGGCCCTACTGGCACGACGGCCGCGTCTCCGCCGGCGTCAGAGGGCGGATCGAGGCCGGTCGCGGCGTCACGACCGAGGAGATCGAGAACGCGCTCGGCGTCGCCTTCGCGTGGCGGGGGCAGGTCGGCAGCGTGCTCGGCGACGTCGACGTCGTCGCGGTGCCGGCCACGCCCTTCGTCGCGCCGGCCGCCGACCAGGGCGATCTCACCCTCGTCAGCCGGCGGATCAACCGGTTCACCGGCTGCTGGTCGCTCACCGGACTGCCGGTGCTCGGCCTCCCGGTGTCGCCGTCGCCGACGGGACTGCCGGTCGGCGCACAGCTGGTCGGCCGGGGCGGTGCCGACTGGGCCCTGCTGGCGATCGGCGAGGCGATCCAGGCGGTCAGCGACTGGCATGGCCGGCGTCCCCCTGGCGCGCTCGCCGCCGGCGCCTGGTCCTGACGGCTCAGGGCAGCGCGGCCGCGGCGTGGGCGTCCAGCAACGTCAGCGGCAGCGGTCCGGCGCCGAGTACGGCGTCGTGGAAGCGGGCCAGGTCGAAGCGGGAGCCCTGCCGCCGAGTCGCCTCCGCCCGGATCCGCACGATCTCCAGCCGGCCGACCAGGTAGGCCAGGGCCTGGCCCGGTGTCACGATGTAGCGGTCGACCTCGGCGTCGATGTGGCCGGGGCTCAGCGGTGAGTTGCCGGCCAGGTACCGCTTGGCCCGGTCCCGGCTCCAGCCGAGCGCGTGGATGCCGGTGTCGATGACCAGACGGCACGCCCGCAGCGAGTCGAACGACAGCATGCCCATCCGGTCCAGGGCGCTGCTGTACAGGCCCATCTCGTCGGCCAGCCGCTCGGCGTAGAGGCCCCAGCCCTCGGTGTAGCCGGTGACCGCAGCGGTGCGCCGGAACTCCGGGAGGTCCGCGAGCTCGGCGACGAGCGCCATCTGGAGGTGATGGCCCGGCACCCCCTCGTGGTAGGCGAGCGCCTCGACCTCGTAGCGCGCCCAGGCCCGCGGATCGGAGACGTTGACGACGAAGCTCGCGCCCCGCGAGCCGTCCTTCGTGGGGCGGAAGTACTGGCCGAGCGATCCGCTCGTCGCCGTCTCGACCGAGCACGTGGCCGCCGGGATCCGCCCGAACCAGCCCCGAGCACCCTCGGTGGCCCTCGCCAGGGCGTGCTCGGCCGCCCGCACGAGGTCGTCACCGTTCTCGAAATGGAGCGCTGGATCCTCGCGCAGCCGGGTGAGCACCGTCGCGACGTCCGCCACCCCGAAGATCTCCCGGCCGAGAACGGCGTACTCCTCGGCCAGCGCCGCGACCTGCGCGAGCCCGATCTCGTGGATCTGCTCGGGAGTGAGATCGGTCGTGGTGTGCGCCCGGACGAGGGTGGCGTACGTCCGCTCGCCGTCGTCCAGCCAGCACAGCCCGCACCGCTCGTCCGGCCGCGCGGACGGCGCGGCCTGCTCCGCCAGCGCGTCGGCGTAGTCGTTCAAGGCGGGGCGCACGACCTCGCCGATCACCGCGTGCAGGTCCTGCCGGAGGGCGCTGCGGTCGACCAGCCGCGGCAGCGCTCCGACGGCCAGCAGCGGGTCGTCGTCGACCGGCGTGCGCAGCCAGTCGCGGACGCCGTCGACGGTCCCGTGGACGGCGAAGGCGACCGGAGTCCGTCCGGCCGCGCGACCGGCCCGGAGACGCTCCACGCGGTCACGGAGATGGCGGGCGAACGCGCCGTACTTCTCCGGGAGCGCGCGAGCCACCTCGGCCGACGGGAGCGACAGCTTCGAGACCCTGCCGGGCAGGGCCGCGACCGGTCCGAACAGCGGGTCGACGTCCAGTTCGGCGAACCGGCATTCGAGCAGGCCGGACCTGGTCGCGGCGTCCCAGGCGAGCACCGCGGCGTCGAGCGACGCGGCCGTTCCGTCCGGTATGCGCGCCACCGACGCGGCCGCGCGGGCGATCCGGCCGGCCTCGGCGCCGACGGCGTCCTCGGCCTCCTCGCTGACGTCCTCGAACAGCGGCGCCACCGAGTACTCACCGATGAGGTGCGCCCAGGTCGGTTCGGCGCGGTACCGAAGCTGCTGATACCGGTGGCCCAGATCCTCGACGTCCACCAGCTGGTCCTCCGCTGTCGGTTCGACGCGCCGCACACGCTCGGTCATTCGCTCAGGTGAGAGGCTAGGGACCGGCGTCACCAGCGTGCTTGGGTCGGGCCACCATCGACCGCGGGCCCGATTGTGGGGCCGGACAAGACGCGGCGCCGCGTCGTGGCTTCAATCGTGGGTCACACCATCCGGCGCCGATCCGGCTCACCCCGTCGGCCGCACAGGAAGACAGGCGACCATGGTCCGAAACCGTTCTGTTCGCATCTCGGTGCTCGCACTCTGTACCACTGTCGCGGTCGCTGGTTGTGCTGGCGAGTCGAGCAGTGGCGACTCTACGGGCGGCTCGTCCGGCGAGTACGCCGACGGGGGGTCGCTCACGATCGCGATCGACAGCGACCCGGGGGCGCTCGACCCGCAGCGCTCCGTCAACAGCGTCAACCTCATGATGAGCGTCTTCGCCTACGACACCCCCGTCAAGCTCCTCGACTCCGGCGAGGTCGCGCCCAGCGTCGTCACGTCCTGGAGCGGCGAGGGCACCTCCTACACGTTGACCGTTCGCGACGGCGTCACCTGCTCGGACGGCTCGCCGATGGACGCGCAGACCGTGGCCGACAACATCAACTACGTGGCCGACGCCGCCAACGCCTCGCCCATGCTCGGGGTCGCGGTACCCGCCGCGGCCACGGCGACGGGCGACAACGCCGCCGGCACCGTCGAGGTCACGCTTGAGTCGGGCGCCCCGTTCTTCCTGCAGAACCTGGCGGAACTGCCGCTGGTCTGTGCACCGGGCCTCCAGGACCGCGACTCGATGACCGCCGCCTCCGCCGGCTCGGGACCGTTCGTCCTGTCGAAGGCGCTGCCCGGCAACGAGTACGAGTACACGCTGCGCGACGGCTACGCCTGGGGACTGGACGGCGCCTCGACCGACGAGCCGGGCCTGCCGGAGACGATCACGTTCAGGGTCGTCGAGAGTGCGACGACGACGGCCAACCTGATGCTCAGCGGCGAGGTGAACCTCGCCCAGCTGGGCGGCACCGACATGCAGCGGCTGGAAGCCGGAGGCCTCTTCTCCGACGGTGGCGTCATCGTCGCCGACGAACTCACCTTCAACCAGGCTCCCGGAGAGCCGACGGCCGACGTCGAGGTCCGCCGTGCGCTGGTCGCCGCCCTCGACATGGACGAACTCGCCCAGGTGTCGACCGGTGGCCTGGGCGAGCGGGCCAACGGGCTGCTGACGGATCCGAAGATCTGCAGCGGGGACACGGTCACGCCGAACCTGCCGGCGTACGACCCGGAGGCCGCCGCGACGATGCTCGACGACGCAGGCTGGGAGGTCGGCGACGACGGACTCCGCGGCAAGGACGGCGCGCCGCTCTCGGTCCTGTTCGTCTACGACAACGAGGACCCGGAGACCGCTGCGACGGCCGAGTACATCGGCCAGAAGTGGGGAGAGCTCGGCGTGGAGGTCACGCTCAACGGGCAGTCGTTCACCGAGCGGTCCGACGTCGTCTTCGGCGGCAAGGGACCCTGGACCGCGACCCTCATCAACCTCGGCGTGAGCAATCCGGCCACGCTGATGCCGTTCTTCTCGGGCCCCACGCCGGCCGACGGGATCAACTACGGATCGATGAGCAACGACGTCTACGAGAGCTCGATCGGCGCCGCGCAATCGAAGGCGGGCACGGACGGATGCGACGACTGGAACGCCGGTGAGGGTGCTCTCATCAAGGATGCGGACATCACCCCGATCTCCGTCGTGCCCTACCTCTACTGGGGCAACGGGGTCGAGTTCGACGTCGTCGCCCGCATCCTGGAGCCCACCTCACTGCGTGTCCTCGCATAGGTGTGGCGGACTCGGTTCTGGAGGGAGGTCGAGTGAGGTCGTCGTTCCGCGCGAGGCACCCCTGGCTGGTGTTCCTGACCCGGCGGCTCGGCCGGTTCGTCGTGTCCATGGCGGTGGTCGTCACCGCGGCGTTCGCCATGGTGCACGCGCTGCCGGGCGATCCGGTCCGGGCGGCGCTGGGCCTGCGAGCGTCACCGGAGACCATCAGCGCCACGCGTGAGAAGCTCGGGCTCGACGACCCTCTGTGGCAGCAGTACGTGGACTACCTGCGCGGCCTGCTCCACCTCGACCTCGGCACCTCGCTCGACAGTCAGACGCCGGTCCGGGAGATCATGGCGCAACTGGTCCCCGCGACCGTCAAGCTGGGCCTGACGGCCTTCGTGGTCTGCATCGTGATCGCGATACCGGTGGGCCTGCTCATCGGTATCGCGACCCGGGACGGCCGGGGCCGCACGGTTCACCTCGGTTTCGGCGGCCTCACGGGGCTCGCGCTCTCCGTCCCCGACTACCTGCTCTCCGTCGGTCTCGTGTTCGTCTTCTCCGTCTCCCTCGGAGCGCTGCCCGTGGCGGGCATGACCGGTGCGGCATCGTTCGTCCTGCCCGTCATCGCGCTGGTGGTGGGCCCGGGCGCCTACCTGGCGCGGATCGTGCGGGCCGAGACGCAGGGGGTGCTGAGCGAGGACTACATCCGCACCGCCCGCGCGAAGCGTCTCCCCGCCCGCGTGGTGTATCTGCGGCACGCGCTGCCGAACACGCTGACGCCGACGCTGACCGTGTGCGGCATGATCCTCGCGTCGATGCTGGCCGGCACCGTGCTCGTCGAGAGCGTGTTCGCCTGGCCGGGCATCGGCGCCGAGCTCGTGGACTCCGTGCTCGTGAAGGACTACCCGATGGTCCAGGCCGTGGCGCTGTTCTTCGGGGCCGGCATCCTCCTCATCAACCTCGTGGTGGACGTCGCGATCGCCGCCTTCGACCCCCGCTCGACGATCAAGGAGAGCTGACGTGTCCTGGTCGCGCCGCACCCGGCACCATCTGTCGTCACCGCTCGGCATCGTGACGGCCGTGCTCCTCCTGGTCCTCCTCGTGACCGCGATCCTGGCGCCGCCGCTGCTGGGCGACCGCGCCGAGGAGATCGTCGTGGGTTCGCTCCAGGCGGGAGCCTCGGCCGACCACCCGTTCGGCACCGACGCCCTCGGCCGTGACGTGTTCACCCGGACGTTGGTGGCCACCCGGATGTCCCTCGTGCTCGCCCTGCTCGTGGTGGCCATCGGCGTGGTGGCCGGCCTGATCATCGGCGCCGTCCCGATCGTGCTGGGCAAGCGGGCCGGCCGCGTGGTGGTCGCGGGCCTGAACCTGCTGGTCGCCTTCCCCGGGCTGCTGCTCGCGCTGTTCCTCGCGATGATCTTCGGTGTGGGCGCACGCGGGGCCGTCCTGTCGATGGCGATCGCCTTCGCGCCGTCCTTCGCGCGGCTCACCCACACCACCGCGAGCGGAATCGCGAACGCCGACTACGTCTCGGCCGCGCGGCTCCTGGGTGTCTCGCGGTGGCGGATCCTGACCCGCCATGTCATCCCCAACATCTCAGAACCCCTGGTCGTGAACATGACCAGCCAGGTCGGAGCGGCGCTGCTCAGCATCTCGGCGCTGTCCTATCTCGGCTTCGGCGTCCAGCCACCGTCGTACGACTGGGGGCGCATGCTGTCCGACGGACTGCCGGCCATCTACACCAACCCCGCGGCCGCGCTCGCGCCGTGCATCGCCATCGTGGTCGCCGGGCTCACGTTCGTCCTCGCGGGCGAGCTCCTCACCCAGATCCTCGGCGGCAGCCACCATGGTCACCTCCGGATCCCGTCCCGTCTCTCGCGCCGACCGGGACCGGAGGCCGCCGCGCCGGCCCGATCGGCTGACGACGGCGACGACGTCCTGCGGCTCGACGGGCTGACCGTCACGGTGCCCGGCGAGACCGCGCCGTTCTCCCCGGTCATCGACGTGAGCCTGCGGATCCGTCCTGGCGAGATCGTCGGCCTCGTCGGCGAGTCCGGCTCAGGCAAGAGCCTCACCGCCATGGCCGCGGCTCGGCTCATCTCCTACCCGGGTCTCGCCGAGGCCGACGTGCACCAGATCAAGGGGCAGGAGCTGCGGCGGATGCGTCCGCGCGAGCGCGAGCGGTTGCTCGGCACCTCGCTCGCGATGGTCTTCCAGGACCCCATGTCGTCGCTGAACCCCACCCTCAAGGTCGGACGACAGCTCGCCGAGGTCGCCGAGACGCACGAGGGCCTCACCCGCCGAGACGCCTGGCAACGGGCCGTCGACAGGCTGAGCGCGGTGCTGATCAGCTCGCCCGAGGTGCGCGCGAAGCAGTACCCGATGGAGCTCTCCGGCGGCATGCGCCAGCGCGCGTCGATCGCGATGGGCCTCATGGCCCAGCCGGCGTTGATCATCGCCGACGAGCCGACGACCGCGCTGGACGTGACCGTCCAGCGCGAGGTGCTCAACCTGCTCGAGCGGATCTCCGAGCAGACGGCCGCCGCCGTCCTGCTGATCAGCCACGACATCGCGGTGGTGGCCGAGACCGCATCGCGTGTCCTCGTCATGTACGCCGGCCGCGTGGTCGAGGAGCTGCCCGTGAGCGGGCTGGTCACCGAGGCCGCGCATCCGTACACGCGCGCGCTGGTCGCGAGCATCCCCGACATGTCGACGGACCGGTCGCAGCCCCTCGCGAGCATTCCGGGCCGGCCACCGCACGCCGCCGACCTCCCGGCGGGGTGCGCCTTCGCCCCGCGCTGCGGCCGCGCCGACGACCGGTGTCTCGAGGACCGGCCCGAGCTCGTGGACTCCGGCCGGGGCGGCGCGGTCGCGTGCTGGCACCCGCTGCTGCCTGCCGGCCGGGCGACGCGCGGTGTGGCCGGGCCGGACTCCGTCCCCGCGAACGCCCGCCCCACCACCGAAGGCGAGGTCTGACGTGCTCGAACTGCGCAACGTCGTGGTGACGTACGGTCACGGCCGCCATGCCGTCACCGCCGTCGACGACGTGAGTCTCGCCGTGGCGGCCGACTCCATCGTCGGGCTCGTCGGCGAGTCGGGGTCCGGCAAGTCGACCCTCGCGAAGGCGGCGGTCGGGCTGGCCCCGCTGGCGTCGGGGGCGATCGCGTGGAAGGACGTCGAGTTCGACCCGGCGACGCGCCGTCGCGGTGACCTCGTCAGCCGGCCGCTGCAGTACGTCTTCCAGGATCCGTACGCGTCCCTCAACCCGCGGATGAGCGTGGGCGCCTCGATCTCCGAGGGCCTGCGCGGGTCGAGCGGACGGGCACGACCAGCACGCATCGCCGAACTGCTGGAGATGGTGCGCCTGGATCCGAGCGACGTCAACAAGCTCCCGCGGCAACTCTCCGGCGGGCAGCGCCAGCGCGTCGCCATCGCGCGCGCTCTCGCCGCCGAGCCGCAGATCCTGATCGCCGACGAGATCACGTCCGCCCTCGACGTCTCCGTCCAGGGTGCCGTGCTCAACCTGCTCAAGGAGATCCAGTCGCGCACCGGCGTCGGGATCCTGTTCATCTCGCACAATCTCGCGGTGGTCCGCTACATGGCCGACTCCATCGCCGTCATGCAGTCCGGACAGCTCGTCGAGCACGGCCCGGCGGAGGACGTCATCGAACGCCCCTCGCACCCCTACACGAGGCGGCTGCTGGAAGCCGTCCCGAGCATGGCGTGACGCGCGGCGGGCGGTCAGCCGAGCTTGCCCAGGATGCCCCTCACCTCGTCGGCGCCGAAAGCGCGAAGGGTCGTCGTCCGGATGTTGCCCTGCGCGGCGATGGCCAGCGCGAAGGCGGTCCCCGACTCGTCGTCGGGGAACTCGGAGATCGACACGATGTCGTACGGGCCCACGGTCCAGTAGACGTCCTTGAGGGTGCCGCCCATGCGCTCGGCCAGCTCACCGGCGGCCTTGGCTCGGTCGAGCGACGCCTTGGACTGACGCACTCCCTGGTCGGTCCAGTTGATCAAGCTGACGAATGTGGGCATCGCAGCTCACCCCCCGTGGATGGTGCCCTCGTGAGCGTCGTCGTGCCTGGCACGCGACACCTCTCACGCTACGACTGCTGCTCGGCCTTGGAAACGCCCTGCGCTCGACATCTTTCGTCCTGCGGCGGCCCCATCACGTCCGGGATGACTAGCGATCCTCGTGTGAGGAGATCGTCCGCCCGCCATCGACGACGAGGCACTGACCGGTGACGAAGGACGCGTCGGAGGAGGCGAGGAAGGCCACCGCCGCCGCGACCTCGTCGACCCGACCGAGCCGGCGCATCGGCGTGAGGCCCGCGACCTCGGCGCGGTACTCCGCGGAACGGCGCGCCCACAGCGGCGTCTCGACGGCGCCCGGCAGGACCGAGTTGACGCGCACCGTCGTGCCGTTGTCGACGGCGAGCTGGCGCACCAGGGCGCCGATGCCGCCCTTGGCGGCGGCATAGGCCGGGAATCCCGGGAACCCCACCAGCGCATGGATCGACGACGTCACCACGATGCTGCCGCGGCAGCGCTGCAACAGCGGGAGCAGCGCCCGGGCGCCGTAGAACACCGAGTCGAGGCACAGCCGCAGCTGGCGGTCCCACTGCTCGTCGGCGAGGTCCTCCAGCCGCGCCGGTTCGTTGCGCCCGGCGTTGAGGATCAGCGTGTCCAGCCGGCCGTGCACGTCGGCGACCAGGCCGGCCACGGCGCGCCAGCGCTGCGGATCGGTGGCATCGAGGACGTGCGCGACGGCCGCGCCGCCGGCCGCACCGATCTCCCGCGCCACCCGCTCCGCCGCATCGCCGTCGACGTCGGTGACGACCACCAGCGCGCCCTCCGCGGCCAGCCGGACGGCGACGCCGCGGCCGATGCCCGAGCCCGCGGCGGAGAGCAGCGCCACCGTGCCGGCGAACCTCGTCATCGCAGGCCCGCCCGTGCCATGGACTTCAGGAAGTGCCGCTGGAAGATCAGGAAGAAGATCAGGATCGGCACCACGGACGAGACCGAACCGGCCATCGACAGACCCGCCGACACTGTGCCGTCGTCGGAGATGAACCTGGTGAGCCCGAGCGGGACGGTGTACTTCTCGTCGCTGGACAGCATGACCAGCGGCGTCTCGTAGTCGTTCCACGACGCGTCGAACACGAGGATGGCGTAGGCGGCCAGGATCGGCTTGGCCATGGGCAGGTAGATCCGGCGGAAGATCTGGAACTCGTTCGCGCCGTCGATGCGGGCGGCCTCGCCCAGCTCGGCGGGGGCCGACGCGAAGTGCTGGCGCAGCAGGAACGTGCCGAAGACCGACGACAGGCTGGGCAGGATGAGCGCCCAGAGCGAGTCGTAGAGCCCGATCTCACGGAAGAACATGAACCGGGGCACGAGCAGCAACTGCGCCGGGACGATCGAGGTGGCGAGGAAGATCAGGAACAGCAGGTTCCGGCCGCGGAAGCGCAGCCGGCCGAAGGCGTAGCCGGCCAGCGCGGCCAGCGTCACCTCCCCCACCACTCGGGCCACCACGACGTACCCGGAGTTGACGAAGTAGTGCACCATCGAGTGGGCGCCGGCCCAGACCCTGGTGTAGTTGCTCCACCGCGGGTCGGCCGGCCACCACTGGATCGGCACCGCGAACACGTCCATGTCCGGTTTCACCGACGACGACAGCATCCAGGCGAACGGCGCCAGGAACAGCAGCGCCAGCGTCCACATCGCCACTCCGCCGGCCAGCCACTTGGCCCGGGCGGTCCGGCGCCTGCGTCGCCGCCGCTGGTCCGCGGGCGCCACGGCGCTAACCATCGCGATCCTCCTCGCCGTAGAGCGTCCGGCCGCGCTGGAACCGCCAGAGCAGCAAGGTGAGCACGAGCACGGCGAGCAGGCTCATCACGCCCATCGCGGCCGCGTAGCCGAACCGGTAGTAGATGAAGCCGTTCTGGTACATGTAGTAGGACAGGACGGTCGTGGAGTCACCCGGACCGCCGCTGGTCATGAACGCGATCAGCCCGAACGTCTGCGACCGCCCGATGATCTGCGTGATGGTCAGGAAGATCGTCATCGGCAGCAGCGCCGGCCAGGTGATGGTGACGAACTGCCTGATCCGCCCGGCGCCGTCGAGGCGCGCCGCCTCGTACAGTTCCTGCGGCATCTCCTGCAGCGCGGCCAGGTAGATCACCGAGATGTAGCCGCTGCCGCCCCACACCGCCATGAGGATGAGCGCCTGCAGGGCGGAGTCCGGCGACGTGATCCATCCCGGCGGCGAGTCCCAGCCGAACCACCGCAGTCCCTGGTTGAGCAGGCCCGACGTGGGGTTGAGCAGCAACAGCCAGACCGAGCCGATGGCGATGACGTTGACCACCGCCGGCAGGAAGAAGATCACCCGCAGCGCGGCCCGTCCCGGCAGTGGCCGGTTCAGCGCCATGGCCAGCCCCAGGCCGAGCAGGACGGTGAGCGGCACGCTGGCGCCGGCGTAGATCACCGTGCGCCACGTGGCCGCCCAGAACTGCTCGTCGCCCAGCAGCGTCTCGAAGTTGGCCAGCCCGACCCAGGTGATGCCGTCGAGCCCCGAGATGACGTCCCACTCGGTGAAGGAGATGAGCAGGCCGCCGATCAGCGGCACCAGCAGGAAGACGATCAGCCCGAGCAGCGACGGGGCGACGAACAGCCACGGCACCCACCAGCGCATGCCATTGACCAGGCCCTTCCGCGCGGGCGCCGTGGGCCGGGCGGAGGTCTCCGGCCCGGCCTTGGTCGCGACCGACATGTCGACGTTCCCTCCGCGCCGTCAGGCGTTCGTCTCGAGATCCTTGGCGATGGCGGCGTCGGCCTGCTCCTCGAGCTGCGTCAGGAGCTCGTCGACGTCGATCTCGCCCAGCCGCAGCTGCTCGTCCAGCGACTTGCGGATCGTGCCGATCTCGGAGAGACCGGCGGTGTGCGTGGTGACGCTGAGCTTCATGTCCTCCGCGAACGCGACCCGGGTGAACGCCTCGACGTCGAAGAGGTCGTCGCGCTCGTCGCCCAGCAGTCCGGGCAGCAGGGCGTCGGCTCCGGCATCGGGTGCGGGCACGACGGCGGGCGAGATCTTGCCGGCGGTCAGCAGCTGCTCGGCGCCGGCGCCCAGCCAGTACTGGACGAAGGTCCAGGCGGCCTCCGGGTACTTCGTCTTCGCCGAGATCTGGACCGAGTCCTCGTAGCCGCCCTGGTTCCACTGCTGCTGGCCGCGTTCGAGGTAGGGCATGGGCCGGAACGTCGTGCGGAAGTCGTGCGGATAGTTCTCCTGATCCTTGACGAACCGCAGCGTGGCGGGGTTGTCCAGGTAGAACGCGTGGTCGCCGGAGAGGAAGTACGACTGCGCGTACAGGTCGACCTTCTCGGCGAGCACCCGCGTGATCGGGAACAGCGTGCCGTCGCGCTCCATCTCCAACTCCAGCTCGTACTGCCGGCGCCAGAGCTCATGGCCGAAGTTCGACGACGTGCCGTCGGCGCTCACCTGCGCGTCGCCGCCCAGGCCCATGGTGGCGACGGCCAGCGTCTTGTAGGTGGCGAACTCCGCGTACGCCCCGCCACAGAGCTCCTTGGCGATGTCGTGGAACTCCTGGACCGTCCAGTCCTCGGGCACGGTGATGCCGGCCGCGTCGAGCAGGTCCTGGTTCAGGTAGACCATGTACGGGTTGTAGACGGTGGGGATCGCGAACAGCCGGCCGTCGAACAGGGCCGTGAGCTGCGGGTCCGTGCCGGTGAACTGCTTGGCGACGTCGTCGCCGGCCGCGAGGTCCGTGAGGTCCATGGCGTAGCCGGCCGCGGTGCGGCGCGACACCGCCTGAGGACCGTATGAGAAGAACACGTCGACCGGCGCCCCGCCCTGCAGCGACGTGTCCAGCTTGAGATTGCCGTCGGAGTTGTTGGTGAACTGGG
This sequence comes from Jiangella alba, assembly GCF_900106035.1. Taxonomy (GTDB): domain Bacteria; phylum Actinomycetota; class Actinomycetes; order Jiangellales; family Jiangellaceae; genus Jiangella; species Jiangella alba. Next base: position 2,045,608 of record NZ_FNUC01000003.1, on the reverse strand, counting down.
TGTAGTTCACCTGGATGCCGGGGTGCTCCTTCTTGAAGGCGTCGAGAAGCGCCCCCACACCGCGGTCCAGGGTGAGCGCTCCCCAGACGTTGAGCACGCCTTCGCCGGACGAGCCCCGGCTCGGCCCCTGCTCGTCCTTGCCGCAGCCGGCCAGGAAGGCCGCGCCCACGGCGGCGGCGCCGCCGATCAGAGCGCGCCGGCTGATCTGCTGAGCGAACACTGTGATCACACTCCTTCGTGCGCGAGCCGGCTCACCAGCGACCGGACGCGAAGTGGTCGTCGGCGAGGACGAAGTACTCGCGGAACGTGTCGATCTCTCGGGGGTCGTAGGGCCGCAGATTGGGCCGGAAGAGGTCGTGCTGCCACTTGGTGAAGTCGTAGTGGTCGCCGACGCCGTTCTCCTTGCGCCGCCAGATGGCCTCCCACGGCTCGTGGGTCTGGCTCTTGCCTGCGACGAAGCCCCAGTGGTAGCAGCCGACCCGCTCCAGGAAGTAGAGCGGGAGGTGGCTGGCGACGTCGTTGCCCTGCATCCGGTGCAGCCACTCGGTGTTCAGCAACGGCCGGCCCTCGCGCCTGAGCCGGTCGAGGATCTGCACCGACCGCCCGTAGCCGGCGTAGTCGTGGAACGAGATGACGTCGGACAGCTCCAGCGCGACCTGCTCGATCTCGGACAGGTCGCCGCGCGGGTCGACCCGCCACGGGCCCGCGGTCAGCGGCTGGATGGGGTCGTGTGCCCGGGCGATCTCGAAGAAGCGCCGCATCGCGGGCAGGCTGCGCGACTCGCGGCGGCTGTTGCCGGGCTCGTTGAAGACGTCCCAGATGTTGACGCGTTCGTCGCGGGCGTAGCGGCCCACGATCTCGTCGACCATGCGGCCGAACCCCTCGGCCTCCTCCGGAACGTCCAGGACGCTGAAGCCGTGCGCGTCGAGAACGTCGTGCGGCGAGCGTGCCACGCCACCGTGATAGCCCCAGTCGACCGGCTGCGGGCCGAGCACCGGCGGCGTGTAGTACTTCGCGGGGACCGTGCAGTCGTTGCCGAAGACGATCATGACGCTCAGCCCGTGGCGGGCGGCCGTGGCCAGGAAGTCGTCCAGCCGCTGCATGAAGCCGTCGTGCTGGTCGCGCCACACCTCGTACGGCAGGATCGACCGGATCGCGTTGAACCCGACCTGTGCGGCCAGCTCGAACTCGCGGTCGAACGTCTTGCTCTTCTCGTGGTGGTCCAGTTCCTGCCACTGCTCGATGCGGTTGACGCAGTCGCTGGCCACGTAGTTGAAGCCGCGGATCCAGGGGCGGGCCCGGTACCACTCCCAGGCGCGCTCTGCGGTCCATCTGCTCATGTCTCGTCCACTCCTGTGTGTACTGAACCGGCGGTGCTCAGCCGCCGAGTCGAAGGTCGAACCACGTCCGCGGATCGTCGAGGTCCACGCCGACGAGGCTGGTCGTCACGGCGGCGCCGCCGGGCTCGTCGACGTTCGTCAGGGTCGCCGTCAGGCCCAGCTCCGCACCGTGCGGCCGCATCGGCACCAGCGGGACGGCGAGTTCCCACGCGGCGGCGTCGTCGTGGGCCGGCGCGACCGTCCTGGACGTCACCACGGTGGCGCCGTCGTCGGCGTAGACGCCCCCGGCGAAGGCCGCCACGCCCACCGCTCCCTGCCCGTCGACGGTGAGGCGCAGTCGCCGGCCGGGCGTCCGCCGCGAGGCGAGGTAGATCGTCACGGCGTCGCCGTCGACTAGGTGGTCGTCGCGCCGCTCCAGCCGCAGCAGCAGCGTGCTGCCGTGCCGGCCGGCCCGGATCGTCACCTGCGCCTGGCTGTCGCCGCCCAGGAACAACCGGCTGGACGACTCCGGCCAGACCCGCAGGTCTGCGGTGGCCCGGCGCGGGAACTGGTGCACCGTCAGCGCGCGGTTGAGGTGCAGCGTGCCGATCATGAGGGCGTTGCCGGTGGACTTCACGTAGGCCATCGAGCTGACCAGCGTCTGGTCGCCCGTCAGTTCGATGCTGCCCCAGTAGCCGGTGCCCGGCAGGTAGTCGTGCGGCTCGCCGAACGTCCGCGCCTCGCTGTCGCCGAGCCGGAGGTACTGGCGTGAACTGGTGTTGTACGCGAGCACGGTCTCGCCCGTGGGGAACTGGGCGAGGTAGGGCGCGGCGCCCGGGAAGATGCTGTTCACCCGGTCGGCCGGCCCGGTCTCGTCCATGTCCAGGGTGTCGGGCCAGTTCCGGTCGGTGTGGATCAGCGAGATCCGCATCGGGCCGCCGTCGGGCTGTGCCGACTCGACGGCCAGGGCGATGCGGCCGGGCGGGCCGGTCTCGATGGCGCTCGGCATCTGGTCGGTGAACATCTTGACGCCGTTCTCGGACGTCGTCCGGTACTGCTGTGCCACCCGGTCGGCCGCGTACGGGTATGCGACGACGTCTGGCACCCACGTGGCGCCGTCGTCGAACGAACGGATGATCGCGACGCCCGACGAGTGCGGGGTGTTCTCGACCGCCATCTTGGGCGCGATGTGGCTGAAGTACACCTGCACCTCACCAGAGGCGAGCTGGCAGAGATAGGGCTCCCAGTTCGGGCCCACGTAGATGACGCGTTCGTCGTCCCAGGTGGCGCCGTTGTCGGTGCTCCGGCGCAGGGCCAGGCCGGAGACGTCCCAGATCTTGTAGAAGTTCTTGCTGGCCCGGTAGGAGCAGACGGCCAGGATGTCGCCGTTGGCGAGGATCACCGCGTCGGCGGTCGAGTACGCCTGGTCGTCCTGGCCGTCCATGACCTTGTGGGCGGCGAAGAGCTTCTGCGGATCGGACCAGCTGCGCAGGTCGTCGCTGAGCGACCAGAAGATGTTCCACCCGATCTGGGCGTCCTGGTAGAGCAGCAGGTAGCGGCCGTCCGGCAGCTTCTTGATCCGCGGGTAGGTGGCCTTCTGAGTGTGCAGCAGCGCGGCGTCCAGCTCGACGTAGGCGCGCTGGTCGAACTCCAGCGACGCGGCGCCGGACGACGAGCCGGCGACGTCGGCCGCGGCGGGGATCGCGGCGGCGCCGCGGATCGGCCCGGAGCCGAGCAGAGCGGCGCCGGTCAGTCCGGCGGCGCCGCCCACCAGGTGGCGGCGGCTGATACGGGGGTTCCACGTCATCTCGATCACGTCCTCGTGTCGTCGGGATATCGGTGGTGCTCTGGTCACCAGTCCGCGACGCTGCCGTCGGGACGGAACAGCCGCGGCAGGTCGACCTGGATCGGCGGATGGGCGCGGCACACCTCCTCGTCGAGCTCGATGCCCCAGCCCGGCCCGTGCGGCAGCGGCAGGTAGCCCTCGGCCGGCCGCAGCGGCTCGGTGATCAGCGACTCGCACCACGTGCTGTTGCGGAGCCGTTCCTGGATGAGGAAGTTCGGGATCACGGCGTCCAGGTGCAGCGAGATCGCGGTCAGGACCGGGCTCATCGGCCCGTGCGGCGCGATCCAGCCGCCGAATCCGTCGGCGATGGCGGCGATCTTGAGGCTCTCGCCGAAGCCGTGGCAGTGCGCCAGATCCGGCTGCGCCACCGAGATCGCGCCCGCACGGAAGTAGTCGACGAACTCGCCCTTGCGGGCCAGCCGCTCACCGGCCGCGATCGGCACCGCCGCGCGGCGGGCCACCCGTGCGGTGTCCTCGACCCGCGTCGGCTGGACCGGCTCCTCGAAGAAGTAGCACTCGAAGTCGGCCAGCACCGCCGCCATCGCGATGGCCTGGTCGGCGTCGTAGCGGCCGTGGCCGTCGAACATCACCAGTGTGTCGGCGCCGACGGCCGCGCGGATGGCGTCGAGCGCCCGTTCCAGCGTGCGCAGCAGCTCGCGGTCGCGCACCGGCCACGACGGCAGCGCGAGGCTGAACTTGAGCGCGCGCTCCCCCTGGCCGAACGCCTCGGCCGCGCGGTCGCCGATCTCCGCCGGCTCCACCGCGCCGCCGGTCCAGCCATTGAGGTAGTAGCGGATGCGATCGCGGCTGGCCCCGCCCACCAGTTGGTGGACGGGGAGGTCCACGCTCTTGCCCAGGATGTCCCAGAGCGCGAGCTCGACCCCCGCGACCGCGCTGCCCTTGATGACGCCGCCCTGCCAGAACTTCTGCCGGATCAGCACCTGCGTGAGGTGCTCGATCCGGCGCGGGTCCTCCCCCAGCAGCAGCGGCTCCAGGTCGGCGATCATCCCGCGGACGGCGTTGTCGTGCCCCTCGAGCGTGGCCTCCCCCAGTCCCACCAGTCCTTCGTCGGTGTGCACCCGGACGAACAGGAAGTTCCGGTTGGTGAGGCGTCCGTTCCCAGGGGTCTGGGAACCGACGCTGAGCGTCTCGACACTGGTGATCTTCACCGAAGCACGTCCTCCGTCAGCGAGCTGGTTCGCATGGGAGAGCAAGCTAGTGACTTGTTTGTTTATGTGTCAATAGCAACATTCAAACAACGTCGCTGCGGCGCGACGCGGCACGTCCGCCTCAGACTCCGAAGCTCGTGATAGTGTTTTCTCACATTTTCGAACATACAGCGCTGATCAATGTACGCTGTGGGCCAGATTCCGATCCGAACACACGAGGTGTGGGACCCGACGGTGGGGAAACAGACGCTGCTGGCAGGTGAACGCCGGCTCAGGATCCTCGCGAAGCTGCGCGGGGAGTCGATGGTGCGCGTGAGCGAGCTCGCCACTGAGCTCAACACGTCGCAGATGACCATCCGACGCGATCTCATGGCCATGGACGCCGAGGGCCTGCTGCGCCAGGTGCACGGCGGCGCGGTGCTGCGCAGGTCCGCCGACGATCCGGCCCCGGCCGCCGACGACGAACGGCTCGGCGCCGGGCACGTCGGTATCGTCGTCCCCACCGCCGACTACTACTTCGCCCCGGTCATCCAGGGCGTCAAGGAGACGTTGAGCGCCGAGGGCGTGCCGGCGTCGGTGATGGTGTCGAACTACGACGTCGCCCGGGAGCGGCAGATCTGCCGGCAGTTCGTCGACGCCGGCGCCCACGCCATCGTCTACGCGCCCACGTTCGTCCTCCCGGCGGCGGCTGACGTCACGTCGTGGCTGTTCGAGCTGCCCGTCCCCGTGGTCCTCCTCGAACGCGACATCGCCGACGCGGCCACCGGGCGCGCGCTGTCGTCGGTGCGCACCGCGTACGAGAAGGGCTGGGAGATGAGCCTGCGCCACTTACGCGGGCTCGGTCACGAGCGCGTCGCCCTCGTGACCCATGGCCTCCGCCAGGTGGGCGTGAACCTCGAGACGCTCTGGAAGCAGGCGGCCACGGACGCCGGCTACCGCCCGGAGGACGCCGTGCTCCTGCTCGATCCGCGGGCGACGCTCAGCCCGCAGCAGGAGGTCCTGGACGACATCCTGGCCAGCATCGAACGCACCGGCGTCACCGGCATCATCAGCCACTGCGACCAGGCCACGCTGGACATCGTGCACGCCGTCCGGGCCAGGGGCTGGCGCATCCCCGAGGATCTCTCCGTGATCACCAACGAGGACCAGATCGCGCAGCTGACCGACCCGCCGCTGACGTCCAGCTCACCCGTCAAGCCCGTCCTCGGCCGCACGGCCGCCCGCATGGCCCACGACCTCGGCCTCGACAGCACCGCCACGATCCAGCACGTGCTCATCCAGCCGACGTTCACCGACCGCGGCTCGTGCGCCCCACCGGCCCGCGGCGGCGCCGGCTGACGCCCTCGCCCGCTACTCGCGGGCCATCATCGCCGTCGCCTCCTTCTCGAGATCGACGAACGGCTCGCCCGAGACGTCGACGATCGCGGCCTTGATGGTGCCGCCGGTGAAGGCGAACGGGCTGGCGCCGGGGTAGTCCTCGGTCACCGGGGAGGCCGGGTCCTGCCCCACGTTGAGGCCCTCGCCGACCAGCGAGAAGTTGCCCGGTTGCGTGGTGATGGCGCCCTCGCCGACCTTGCGGTCGTCGATGTACAGGCTGAGGGTGCCGGTGGTCGGCATGCCGTCGCCGTCCTTGACGAAGGCCGCTGACAGCACGACGTCGCCCGTGGGCACCGGTTCGTCGCCGACGACCGTCTGCACGTTGCTGCCGACGAAGTTGTAGACGTAGTGCAGCCGGCCGTCCTTGACGTAGAGCGCGTGCCCGCCGAACCGGGCGCCGTGCGAGAACAGCACGCCCTGCGCGTCCGAGGTGTCGATGTGGGTCTCGACGGCGATGGCGTAGTCGCGGTTGCGGACGTTCACCGCCGCCGACTCCGGCACCTCGGCCGTGCCCGGGTAGTAGACGTACTTGCCGCGCGGCGGCGCCACCTGGGGCCGGGTCGGGTCGGACAGGACCTCCGCCGCGGTCGCGTCGACCAGCGGCAGGCCGTGGTACATGCCGGCGAGGTGGAACCAGTGGCCGATCATCTCCTGCAGCTTGACGGGGTGCTCCGCGGCGAGGTCGCGGCTCTCCGTCGGGTCGGCGTCGGTGTGGTAGAGCTCCCACCGGTCCTGGTCGAACGCGCCCCACCCGGCGATGGTCGGGTGGACGGTGACGGCCTTCCAGCCCTTGTGCCACACGGCGCGCGACCCGAGCATCGAGAAGAACGCCGACTCCTTCGGCGTGGGCACGTCGTCGCTCTCGAACGTCGAGCGGAAGCTCACGCCCTCGAGGGGGACCTGCGGGTAGCCCTTGACGGTCCCGGGCAGCTCGACGTCCAGGATGTCGTAGATCGTCGGGACGATGTCGGTGGCGTGCAGGAACTGGTGCCGCAGCTCACCGCTGGCCGCGATGCCGGCCGGCCACGACACCAGCAGCGGGTCGGCCACGCCGCCCTCGAAGTTGTAGCGCTTCCACATCTTGAACGGCGTGTTGAAGGCCCACGCCCACCCCACCGGGTAGTGGTTGTACGTCGCCGGCGACCCGAGCTCGTCGAGGTAGCGCAGGTTCTCCTCGATGTCGTCGGGGATGTCGTTGAAGAACTTGTTCTCGTTCACCGAGCCGTTCGGGCCGCCCTCGCCGCTGGCGCCGTTGTCGGAGACGAGCACGACGATGGTGTTGTCGAACTCCCCCGACTCCTCCAGGTGGTCCAGCAGCCGGCCGATCTCGTGGTCGGTGTGCGACAGGAACCCGGCGTAGACCTCGGCCATCCGGGCGAACAGCCGCCGCTCCTCGTCCGACAGCGAGTCCCAGGGGCGGACGACGTCCAGCGGCGGCCACGGCTTCCCGTCGGGCGACTGCTCCCCCGCGTACGGGTTCAACGGCGACAGCTCGGCGCCGCCGGGGAAGATCCCCAGTTCCTTCTGCCGGGCGAACACCCGCTCCCGGTACGCCTCGTAGCCCTCGTCGAACCGGCCGCGGTAGCGGTCGATCCACTCCCTCGGCGCGTGATGCGGGGCGTGCGTCGCGCCCGGGCAGAAGTACATGAAGAACGGCTTGTCCGGCGTGATCATCTTCGCGTCGCGGATGAACTCGATCGCCTTGTCCGTCAGGTCGGTCGTCAGGTGGTAGCCGTCCTCGGGTAGCGCCGGCTGCTCCACCGGGTGGTTGTCGTAGACGAGGTCCGGGTACCACTGGTTGGTCTCGCCGCCGAGGAAGCCGTAGTAGCGCTCGAACCCGCGCCCGACCGGCCAGTTCCGCTTCGTCGAGGCCAGGTTCATCTCGTCCGACGGGCACAGGTGCCACTTGCCGAGCATGTAGGTGTTCCAGCCGCGCTCGCCCAGCACCTCGGCGATCGTCGCGCACTCGAACGGGATGTGCCCGTTGCCGTTCGGGAACCCGACCGTCGCCTCGGCGATGCACGCCATCCCGTTGGTCGTGTGATTGCGCCCCGTCAGCAGCGACGACCGGGTCGGCGAGCACAGCGCCGTCGTGTGCCAGTTCGTGTACGTGAGGCCACGCTCGGCCAGCCGCCTGATGTTCGGCGTCTCGATCAGCCCGCCCCACGGCTCCATGGCCGAGAACCCGACGTCGTCGAGCACGATGTACAGGACGTTCGGTGCGCCCTCGGGCGCCACCGGCTGCAGGTACGGCTCCCAGTCCGGTGTCGAGTCGCGCGCGTCGACGTCGATCGTCCCGTTGAATCTCCTGGTCATGGCCGGGTCTCCTTCGTCAGGGGGCTCCGCCCTCATCCTCCGGGCGACCGACCGGCCCCAGCCTCACCCGACCCGGGTGACGCCGGGCCCGGTCGCCGGCGACGTGTGCTGACCGAGCCCTTGACAGGCGTTCCGGCGGGCACGATCCTGTTCGCACAATTGGAACTCGACGTTCCATCTACTGGAACCTCCGACCGCCAGGACCGTCAGCGATCTTCCGACAAGGAGCGCAGATGATCAAGAGAGGCCGCCCACGCCGTCACCACCTCGTCGCGATACTCGCGACGGGCGCCACCGTCGCCGCCACCCTCGGTGCGGCGACACCCGCCGGAGCCGAGGACTCCGTCGCTGTAGCCGCCGCCGACGACCCCGCCATGCGCGTCGTCGACGCGTGGGACATGACCGGCGAGCACACCTTCCCCGACCTCGGCGGCGGCGTGCTGCCGGCGTTCCGCCCCGCCCTCACCGAGGCGCCCAACGGCGACCTGCTGGTCGGCTTCAACACCACCACCGACGCCCACCCCGGCGGCCAGCTCCGGCTGATCCGGTCCACCGACGACGGGCGGACCTGGGGCGCGTCCGAGGTGATCGCCGAACCGACCATGTTCCCGGGCGGCAGCATCCACCTGCAGCGCGGCATGACCACGCTGCGGGACGGGACCATCCTGCTGCCGTACAACGACGGCGTGAACCACAAGCCGTACAACGACCGCGAGGCGGCCCTGTTCGTGGCCAGCTCCACGGACAGCGGGCAGACCTGGGCCGGCACCGACGAGCCGGTCGACCTGCCGGTCGAGTTCCGCGAGGCCTGGGGCGGTGGCGGGCGCATCCTGGAACTCGACGACGGCACCCTGGTGCAGACCATCTGGGGCATCCGGGAGCTGCCGGAGGACTGGGAGACCGACCCGAACCCGTACGAGTCCGGCGTGCTGCTCTCCTTCGACGGCGGCAAGACCTGGCCGGAGTACCACCGCATCCTGCGCGACGAGCACTCGCCGGCCTACCAGTTCGGCGGCGGCGAGCTGTTCCCCGGCGGGGCCAACGAGACGACCCTGGAGGTGCTGCCGGACGGCACCATCGTGGCCTTCGTCCGGTTCGACATCAGCGTCGGCGGGACGTCGGGCCAGTTCTACGTCTCCCGCTCCAGCGACGGCGGCCGGACCTGGAGCACCCCACTGGCCAGCGGCCTCGGTGCTTCGACCCTGTCGGCCACGATGGCCCCCTGCAGCGACCACCTCGGCGACGGCCGGTCCAAGCTGCTGCTGGGCTACCGCGGCCCGGGCAGCCGCGCGGCCGTGAGCGTGTCGTTCGACGGCGGCAGCTCGTTCCAGGGCCAGGTCTTCCTCCGTGACCCCCGCAACCAGGCCAGCTTCACCTCGGCCGAGCCCGACTACCACCGGCTCGACGACGGCCGGCTGCTGACCGTCTTCCAGATCCAGTCCGGCGGCGGGCCCTTCCGACTGGCGGCCAACGTGCTGGAGGACGCACCCGACGCGGCCGCCTGCCAGGCGCAGGCCGATGCCGCGGCGGCCAGGGCGACGGCGCAGCCGAGCTTCGTGGTGGAGCGGTCCGACCGCGAGGACTGGTTCCTGCCGATGTCGCACGCGCGCGTCGGCTACCCGGCCACCACCACCGTCGGCGCCGTGCTCGCGGCCCAGGCCAACCGGCTGGTCTGCCACCCGGGTGACTCGCTCACGCTGCGCACCCGGGACGGGCAGCCGCTCGATCCGGCCGCGACGCTGGCCGAGGCGGGCGTGGTGAACGGCGCCGTCGTGCAGGTGTCCGGCACCTCCAGCTCCAGCGGTCTCTACCGGATCGGCTACACCGAGCTGGACATCGCACCGGAAGACCGGTCGGTGGCCAACTGGGACCGCGCCTGCGCGCCCGGCCGGATGGCCTTCGACTACCGGCGGCGCAGCCTCGGCCTCGAGGTCACCCCGCCCGCTGGGCAGGCGGTCACCGCCGTCGAGCTGACCGACGAGGACACCGCGAGCCGGCTGACCGCGGCCAGCTACCGAGTGCTCAGCAGCCCCGACAACGAGCACTACACCGAGGTCGACGGCTGGTCCTTCTCGTCCCGGGTCGAGGGCGGCCGGCTGGTGCACCGGTTCGACGGGTTCGCCGTCACCGACCGGTACCTCAAGATCGCCCAGGACCGCGGGGACGGGTCGTTCAGCTTCGTGCTCGGCAATCCGCGGGCCGACATCGGCGTCGAGTTCGCTCCGGTTCCCTGCACGACGACGGTGACCGGCGAGCACGACGGGCCACTCACCGCCGGGGCCGGCGTCACCTGCATTGACCAGGCGAACGTCAGCGGCCCGGTGACCGTCGCCGCGGGTGGCCAGCTGGTGGTCGACGGGTCGGTGATCGATGGTCCGGTGCGGGCGTCCGGCGCGGCCGCGGTGCTGATCTGCGGCACCGAGGTGGAGGGGCCGGTGGCCGTCTCCGGCAGCACCGGAGCCACCGTCGTCGGGGATCCGGCCCACGGCTGTGCGGGCAACGAGGTGACCGGGCCGGTCGCGCTGAACCAGAACGCCGGGCCGGTCCGCTTCGGCGCCAACACCGTCGACGGGCCGTTGAGCTGCGCCGGCAACCAGGTGCCGCCGGTCGACGGCGGCGCGGCCAACCAGGTGGACGGACCGAAGGCCGGCCAGTGCGGCGGCCTCTGACCGCACGCACGCCGGCCACCCGGGCCTGATCTCCCGGGCCGGCTCCAGCCGTGTCCCGCGCCAGCCGATCGGCCTCGGCGCGGGACACGGCGCTCACGGTGGGCCGGTCGCGTCCACGTCGTCGAGGTCTTCCGGGTTGGGCAGGCCGGCCAGGAAGCGGAACGACGCGAGCGTGACCAGCGCCGCGGCACCGCCCGCGATCAGGAACGGGGCCCGCAGATCGACGCGGCCCAGGATCCCGCCCAGCAACGAGCCGAGCGGCATGGTGCCCCACAGCAGCGTGCGCCACGTGCCGTGGACCCGGCCCAGCAGACGGCCCGGGATCGCGGCCTGGCGCAGCGACATCACCAGGATGTTCCACACCGTCGTGCCGGCGGCGGAGAGGAGATAGCCGAACGCGACCACGCCGAGCACCGGAACGGCGCCCATGAGGACCAGCGCCAGCAGCGACACGGTCTGCGCGACGGCCATCACCGGCCCGGCCCGGTACCGCTCCTTCAGCCGGTTGGCCAGCGCGGCGGCACCGAGCGAGCCGACGGCGCCGGCCAGGATGAACGCGCCGTACCACGCCTCGGGCAGCCCGAGCCGGTTCAGCACGTAGAGCACCATCGTCGCCGTGGCGGCCGAGAAGAACAGGCCGACCACCACGCTGATCATCCACAGTTTCCGCAGCATCGGATGACCCATGAGGTAGCGGAAGCCGACGGTGAACTGCCGGTACCAGGCGACGTGCGGTTCGCGCGGGTCGCCGCGGTGGGCGCCGGCCGCCGCGACGGGGAGGAACACGGCCAGGACGCCGGCGACCGCGTACGTCAGCGCGTTGACGCCGAGCGGCACCACCACCGACACCGCGAACAGCGCCGAGGTCAGCGGGCCGGACAGGAACCGCTCGACGACGATCTCGCCGCCCTCGACCCGCGAGTTCGCCCGCGGCAGGTCGGGCTTGGCGACGATCGAGGGCAGCACCGCCCGCAACGCGCCGTCGTAGACCGTCTCGAGCGCTCCGTAGACGAACACCACGAGGTAGAGCCACCAGATCGTCAGCGCGTCGGTCGCGAACAGCACCAGCAACAGCACCGCCAGGAGCGACCTCGCCCCGTTGGCCAGCGTCATCGCGCGCCGCCGGTCGACACGGTCCAGCAGGATCCCGGCCGGGATGGCGAACAGCAGCCACGGCAGCATCGCGACCGCCGCGATACCGGAGACGAGCAGCGGATCGCCGGTCAGCCGCGCCGCCAGCAGGGGCGCCGCGACCTTCGCGATGCCGTCGCCCAGGCTCGAGCTGACATTCGCCGCCACGACGTTGCCCAACGCTCGCCCCAGCGGCTGCCGCCCACTCACCGCAGCAGCCTACGGCCCGGACCGCGCCCGCTCCGGCGCCGCTCTGCTGTCAGCAGATCACCGGTCCAGCCAGGTGCGCACGGACGTGATGCGGCGGGTGTTGAAGCCGAGCCAGTGCATGCGCCCGGCGTAGCGGGCGTGCTCGACCTTGAGGCAGCGGTCCATGACGACCGTGACGCCGCCGTCCTCGGCGATGCGCGCGCCCTCCTCGCTGATGACGCCGAACTGGCACCACAGCGCCGACGCCCCGATCGCGACGGTGTCGTGGGCGATGTCCGGGACGGCGTCGGGGGCACGGAAGACGTTGACGAGGTCGACGGGCTCCGGGACGTCGCGCAGGCTCGGGTAGCTGGTCTCGCCCAGGACCGTCGTCTCGCGCGGGTTGACCGGGATGACGCGGTAGCCGTGCCGCTTCAGGTAGTAGCCGACGAAGTGACTGGCGCGCAGCTCGTTGCCGGACAGGCCGACGACGGCGATGGTCCGGGCGCCGTGCAGCACGCGCTGGATCGTCAGCGGGTCCTGGTATCGGGTGAGGTCGCTCATCGGGTCGCCACCTTCGCGAAGCCCTGCTCGAGGTCCCAGATCAGGTCGGCGACCGACTCGGTGCCGACCGACAGCCGCACGGTCCCGGAGCCGACGCCGGCCGCGGCCAGCTCGGCGTCGCCCAGCTGGCGGTGCGTGGTGCTGGCCGGGTGGATGACCAGGCTCTTCGCGTCGCCGACGTTGGCCAGGTGCGACCACACCGACAGGCCGCGGATCAGCGTCTGCCCGCCGTCGCGGCCACCGGCGACGTCGAAGGAGAACACCGCGCCCGCGCCGTCGGGCAGGTACTTCTCCACCAGCGGCCGGTACCGGCTGCCGGGCAGCCCGGGATGGGTGACGTTCGAGGCCAGCTCGTGCGCGTCGAGGAACTCCGCGACCGCCAGCGCGTTGGCGACGTGCCGCTCCATCCGCAGCGACAGCGTCTCCAGCCCCTGCAGGAACAGGAACGCGTTGAACGGCGACAGCGCGCCGCCGAGGTCGCGCAGCGTCTCGGCGCGCAGCTTCATCAGGTAGCCGTACATGCCGAACGTCTCGTGGAAGCGCAGCCCGTGGTAGGCCGGCGACGGCTCCGCGACCACCGGGAACCGCCCGTTGGACCAGTCGAACGTGCCGGCCTCGACCACCACCCCGCCGATGCTGGTGCCGTGGCCGCCGAGGAACTTGGTGGCCGAGTGGACGACGATGTCGGCGCCCCACTCGATCGGCCGGCACAGGTACGGCGTCGCGAAGGTGTTGTCGACGATCAGCGGCAGCTCGTGCTCGTGCGCGATCGCCGCGACGGCCTCGACGTCGAGCACGTTGCCGGCCGGGTTGCCGATGGTCTCGGCGAAGAACGCCTTCGTGTTCGCCCGGACCGCTGCGCGCCAGGCGTCGCCGTCGTCGGGATCGACCCAGCTCAGCTCGACGTCCATCTTGCGCAGCAGGTGCTTGAGCTGGTTCACCGTCCCGCCGTACAGCGCCGACGACGACACGACGTGGTCGCCCGGCTGCAGCAGCGTGAACAGCGCGGCGGCCTGCGCGGCGATGCCGCTGGCGAACGCGACCGCGCCGGCGCCGCCTTCGAGGCTGGCCACCCGCTCCTCGAACACCGCGACGGTCGGGTTCATGATCCGCGAGTAGGTGTTGCCGTACTCCTGCAGGTTGAAGTACGCCGCCGCGGACTCCGGGTCCTCGAACACATAGCTGGTGGTCTGGAAGATCGGCACCGCGCGGGCGCCGGTGTTCGGGTCGGGCCGCTGCCCGGCGTGCAGCTGCCGGGTCTCGAACCCGAACGCGCGGTCCTGCTCGACGCGGTCGGTCACTGTGCCTCCAGGAACTGCCGGATGATGGGCGTCTGCCGGGCCTCGTCGAGCAGGAAGCTGTCGTGCCCGTACGGCGTGTCGAGCACGTGGAGGTCGACCGGCTTGCCCAGTTCGCGCAGCGCGGCGTCGAGCTCCCTCGACCCGGCCGGCGGGTAGAGCCAGTCCGAGTCGAACGCGATCAGCAGCGTCCGCGCCCGGACACCGGCGAGCGCCTGGGTGAGCGAGCCGCCGCCGTGCTCGCGGGCGAGGTCGAAGTACGTCAGCGCCCGGGACAGCGTCAGGTAGGTGTTGGCGTCGAACCGGCGGACGAACGACGCCGCCTGGTGGCGCAGGTAGCTCTCGACCGCGAACTCGGGCTCGGTGAGCGTGTACCGGACGTCGTCGGCGAACTGCAGCCGCCGGCCGAACTTCGCCGCCAGCGCCGGCCCGGACAGGTAGGTGACGTGGCCGACCATCCGCGCGACGCCCATGCCGCCGTCGGGCGCCCGGCCCGTGCCGTAGTAGCGGCCGCCCTGCCAGGCCGGGTCGCGCAGGATCGCCTCGCGGGCGATCGCGTTCCATGCCACGCCCTGCGGGTGCAACGCGTGCGTGCTGGCGATCGCCACGACGGCGCCGACCTGGTCCGGGTAGCGGACGGCCCACTCCAGCGCCTGCATGCCGCCGAGCGAGCCACCGGCCACCGCCGCGAGCCGCGCGACGCCGAGCTCGTCCAGGAACGCCCGCTGGGTCCGCACCAGGTCGGCGACGGTGAGCACCGGGAAGTCCGGGCCGTACGGCTGCCCCGTCGCCGGGTCGGGACTCGCCGGCCCGGTGGTCCCGCGGCAGCCGCCGAGCAGGTTGGTCGACACGACGAACCAGCGGTCGGTGTCGAACGCCTTGCCCGGGCCGATCATGCCGTCCCACCAGCCGAGATTGCGGCCCGCGGCGCCGTCGCGGTCCTCCGCTCCGAAGCCGTCACGGGTGCTCGCCGCGGTGGCGGAGACGCCGGCCGCGTGGGCGTCGCCGCTGAGGGCGTGGCAGACGAGGACGACGTTGTCGCGGCGGGGCGAGAGCGTGCCGTAGGTCTCGTAGGCGACGCGGACCGGATGCAGGTCGCGGCCGGAGTCGAGCCGGACCGGGCCGGGCAGGTCGAGGAAGCGGGTCTCGACAGTGCCGGCCGAGCCGGCGGCCAGGGCGGTGCCGGCGGCCTCGGCCGAGCCGGCGGCGGCCGAGCCGGTGCCGGGCGAGCCGGCGGCGGCCGGGCGACCGCTCCCAGCCGCCGCGCGTGTGCTCATGACCACCCCGTCCGCCCTCGCTCCCGTGTATTGTCCACTAATACCATAGGGAATCCAGGAAAGAAGGATCGGCATGACGACGATCGACAACGGGGTGAACGTCCAGGCGCTGCTCGACGCGCGTGACGTGTTGAAGGGCGCGCCCGAGGCGGCCCGGTTCACCTGGCGGGCCTCCTCGACGTGGCGGAACGGCGTGCACAGCACGACCCGCGTGCAGGACTTCTTCGGTCTCGGCGCCGAGCAGACGCACAAGTCCGAGACGGTGTTCGAGGCCGACCACCCGGAGGTGTTCGCCGCCCAGGACAACGGCATCACGCCGATCGAGTACCTGCTGGTCGGCCTGGTCGGCTGCCTGACGGCGGGCGTGGCGTCGGTCGCGCAGAACCGCGGCATCCAGCTGCGCTCGGTCGAGGCGACGGTCGAGGGCGACCACGACATCCGCGGGATCCTCGGCGCCGACAGCGACGTCCGCAACGGCTTCAACGACGTCCGGGTGAGCTTCGCCATCGACGCCGACGCGTCGCGGGAGGAGATCGAGGCGCTGGTGGCGCAGTCGCAGAAGCGCTCGGCCGTGTTCGACGCGCTGACCAACCCCACGGACGTGTCCGTCACGGTCGCCTGACGGGCCCGGCCATCGTCACCGCCGTCGTCGTCGGGGCGGGGCACGCCGGCCTCGCCGCGAGCCACGTCCTCACCGAGCACGCGATCGACCACGTCGTCCTGGAGCGCGGCGTGGTGGCCAACTCGTGGCGACGCGAGCGGTGGGACTCGCTGCGGCTGCTCACGCCGAACTGGCAGACCCGGCTGCCCGGCCTGAGCTACGACGGCCCGGACCCGGACGGCTACCAGACGGCGGACGAGCTGGCCGGCCTCCTCGACCGGTACGCCGCCGTGACCCGCGCGCCCGTCCGGACCGGGACGACGGTGACGTCGGTGCGCCGCGCCGGCGACGGCTATCGCGTGACGACGGATCGCGGCGTGCTGGACTGCCGCGCCGTGGTCCTCGCCGGCGGGGCCGCGAACCGGCCCGCGCTGCCACCGTTCGCCGCCGCCGTGCCGCCGGAGGTCGTCCAGGTGACGACGTTCGACTACCGGCGTCCGGACGACCTCCCGGACGGCGGCGTGCTGGTCGTCGGCGGGTCGGCCACCGGTGTGCAGCTGGCCGCCGAGCTGCGCCGGTCCGGCCGGCCGGTGACGCTGTCCACCGGCGAGCACGTCCGGCTCCCCCGCATCTACCGCGGCCGCGACGTGCTGTGGTGGATGGACGCGTCCGGGGTCTGGGACCAGCGTCACGACGAGATCGACGACCTCGGCCGCGCCCGGCGGCTGCCGTCACCGCAGCTCGTCGGCACACCGGACCGCGCGACGCTGGACCTCGGCGCGCTGGCCGCCCTGGACGTCGAGCTGGTCGGACGGTGGGCGGCGGTGCGCGACGACCGCGCCCTGTTCTCCGGCGGGCTGCGCAACGTCGTCACGCTCGCCGACCTCAAGCTGGACCGGCTGCTCGGCACGTTCGACGCGTGGGCACGGACGAACGACGCGCCCGCCGGCCCGCCGGAGCGGCCGGCGCCGACGCCGCTGCCGCCGTCGCCGCGGCTCCAGCTGGACCTGCGCGGCGGCGAGATCCGCTCGGTCGTCTGGGCCACCGGCTACCGCCCGGACTACTCCTGGCTCGACGTGCCCGTGGTCGACGCGAAGGGACACCTGCGACACGACGGCGGCGTCGTCGGGCCCGGGCTCTACGCGCTCGGGCTGCCCGTCATGCGGCGGCGCAGGTCCAGCTACGTGTACGGCATCGAGGACGACGCGCGCGAGATCGTCGGCCACCTCGCGCGGCACCTGGCCGCCCGTTAGGGCGTCGCCGCGAACGGCACCCGCGCGGGCTGGGCGGACGGCGCCGCGGAGCCACGGTCCCACAGGCCGCGCCGGGACAGCACCGGCCCGACGCCCTCGGCGAACCAGTACGCCGTCTCCAGGTGCGGGTAGCCGGAGAGGACGAACTCGTCGATCCCGACGCGGTGGTACTCCTCGATCCGGTCCGCGACCTCGGTGTGACTGCCGACCAGCGCCGTTCCGGCGCCGCCGCGGACCAGGCCGACGCCGGCCCACAGGTTGGGCGCCACCTCCAGGTTCTCGCGGCTGCCGCGGTTCAGCTCCAGCATGCGCCGCTGGCCCTCGGACTCGCTGCGGCGCAATCCCTGCTGGATGCCGTCGATGGTGTCGTCGCCGATCCGCGCCAGCAGGCGGCCGGCCTCGGCCCAGGCCTCGGCGGCGGTGTCGCGCGGGATGACGTGCAGCCGGATGCCGAAGCGCGGTTCGCGGCCCTCCTCGCGGGCGAGGGAGCGGATCCAGGCGACCTTCTCCGCGACGGCGTCCGGCGGCTCGCCCCAGGTGAGGTAGACGTCGGCGTGCCGGGCGGCGACGCGGCCGGCGGCCGGTGACGAGCCGCCGAAGTAGATCGGCGGGACGGGGTCGGGGACGCGCGCGAGCGCGGCGCCCTCGACCTGGAGGTGCTCGCCGCCGTGGGTGACCGTCTCGCCGCGCCACAGCCGCCGGACGATGTCGAGGAACTCGCCGGTGCGCGCGTAGCGGGCGTCCTTGTCGAGGAAGTCGCCGTACCCGCGCTGCTCGTGGCTCTCCCCGCCGGTGACGACGTTGAGCAGCAGCCGGCCGCCGGACAGGTTCTGGAACGTCGCCGCCATCTGCGCGGCCAGCGTCGGCGAGACCAGGCCGGGCCGGAACGCGACCAGGAACCGCAGCCGCTCGGTGACGCCGTTCAGCAGCGCGGTGGTGATCCAGGCGTCCTCGCACCACGCGCCGGCCGGTGTCAGCGCGCCGGTGAACCCGAGCTGCTCGGCGGCGCGCGCGACCTGGCCGAGGTAGGCGACGCTGGCCGGCCGGTCGCCGCCCGCGACACCGGTCGCGGTGCCGTGACCGCCGCCGACCACGTCGCGGCTGTCGCCGTTGGTGGGCAGGAACCAGTGGAACGTCAAGGTCATCGTGAACTCCGTGGCTAGAACTGCGGATGGTTCGGCGGCTCGGCGCCGCCGGCGATCCAGCGGCCGAGGTGCTGCAGCTTCCACGCGGCCGGATCGTGCAGGGTGTGGGTGCGCGCGTTGCGCCAGTGCCGGTCGAGGTTGAGCGTGGCCAGCGCCGAGCGGGTGCCGCCCAGCTCGAACAGCCGGCTGCCCGCCTCGACGGCCGCCCGGCTCGACGCGACCCGGACGGCGGCGACGGCCAGGCCGGCCTCACGTGCCGAGCCGGTGTCGAGGTCACGGTCGGCCGCGTCGACGGCGCGGCCGGCGGCGTGCAGCAGCGCCTCGGCGGAGCGCACCGCCACCTCCAGCTCGCCGAAGGCCTGCGCGACGAGCGGGTCGTCGGCGTGCCGGTCGACCCCGGCGTCCGGGTACGGGCGGCTGGCGGCGCGCACGAACTCGGCGGCGTCGCCCAGCGCCGCGCGCGCGATGCCGGTGTCGATCGCCGCGTGCAACAACTGGGCGAAGGCCCCGTGGACCTGCGGGCCGTCGAACGTCTCCGCGTAGCCGGTGACGTGCTCGGCGGCGACCCGCACGCCGCTGAGCCGGACCGTCCCGCTCGCCGTGGTCCGCTGTCCCAGGCCGTTCCAGTCGTCCACGACCTCGACACCGCCGGCGTCGCGACGGACCCACGCGACCGCCAGTGGGCCGCCGTCGCCGCGGTGTGCGAGCACGGGGATCCAGTCGGCGAACAGCGCGCCGGTGCTGTACCCCTTGACGCCGTCGAGCCGCCAGCCGTCGCCGTCGGGCGTGAGCGTCGTCCGCAGGTCCCGGACGTGCCGGGTGCCGGGCTCGGCCTGCGCGTTGCCGAACCGCCGCCCGGCCAGCACCTCGCCGAAGAAGAACGACTGCTGCTCCGGTGTCGCCCGGTCGCGCAGGGCGCGGACGTACACGAAGTGGCTCTGCGGGATCTGCGCGACGTTCGGATCGCCGGTGGCCAGCAGCCGGAACACCTCGGCGGCCACCGACGCCCGCAGGCCCGGCCCGCCGTACGCCGCCGGAACCGTGATGCCCAGCAGCCCGCTGGCCGACAGCGCGTCCACCTCCGGACCGGGCAGCCGGCGATCGGCATCGCGCGCGGCGGCGTCCTTCGCCAGCAGGACGGACTGGTCCCGGGCGGCCTGGACGGCCCGGCCCGCGTCCAGCACCGGCGGGCGCGCCGTCACGAGCCGCCGCCCGGTGCGCCGGCCCGGTCGAAGCCGAGGCTCGGCGGCACCGCGTTGACGTGCCAGTTCCCGACCAGGCGTTCCTTGTAGATCCGCGGGTTGTGCGACGTGACGGTGCGGGCGTTGCGCCAGTGCCGGTCCAGCAGCGTCGCGGCGTCCAGGGCGGACGCGCTGAGCGCGTCGTAGAGCAGCGTCGTGGCCTGCAGCACCAGCTCGGTGACGGCGACCTGCGCCTCGTAGACGGTGATCGTCGCGGCGTGCAGCGACGGCGCCAGCGCATCCGCGTCGTGACCGCCGGCGATGGCGAGGTCGGCCACGCCGTCCAGCGCCGCCGCCGCCCGCAGCACGGCGGCCTCGGCGGCGAACGCGGCCGCCGCGACCCGGCCGACGACGGCCAGCACCTGGGCGTCCTCGCGGGCGGACTCGGCCAGGCCGTGCTTGTAGGAGCGGGACCGGGCCCGGACGGCGTCGACGAGGTCCAGGTGCGCGCCCCGGGCGGTGCCGGCCAGCGTCGCCAGGTGCACGAGCTGGTAGACCGCCTCCTGGTAGGGGGCACGGTCGTGGAACGGGTAGATCCCGGTCTCGTCGACGGCGACGCCGGTGAACCGGGCGGTGCCGCTGGCCGTGGTGCGCTGGCCGATGCCGGTCCAGTCGTCCACCACCTCGACGCCGTCGGCGGTGGCGTCGACGAGGGCGACGACGTGATCGTCGCCGCGAGGCGCCGTGACGCTGATCCAGTCGGCGAACAGGCTGCCGGTGCTGTAGTACTTCGTGCCGGTGAGCCGCCAGCCGCCGTCGTCCTCGGTGAGCGTCGTCGTGGACTGCCCAGTCGCGGTGCCGCGCTCGGACCAGGCGCCGCCGACCACCGCTCCCCCGGCGAGCACCTTGCGCCAGTGCTCGCTGCGGCCGTCGCCGGGCTGCAGCCGGTCCTCGACGAAGGCGATGTGGTTGCGCCAGATCTGCGGCAGGTTGGAGTCGGCCGCGCCGAGCCGGATCAGCAGCTCGAAGAACGCCGTCAGCGAGACGCCGCGACCGGCGCCGTCCGGCGGCAGCCGCAGCGCGCCGAACCCGGCCGCGGCCAGCTCGCGCACCTCGTCGCGGGGCAGGACGCGGTCGCGCTCGCGCTGGGCGGCGCCGGCGCGGATGCGCTCGAAGATCGGGGTGAACCGCTCCAGCGGCTCCGGTGTCGTCATGACGTCCTCCTCGAGACGGCGAGCTCGGGCGTGCGGCGGTACCTCGCGGCCGGGTGGCGCGCCGGCAGCCGGTCGCCGCCGCCGTGGACGCGCTCGCGCAGCGTCTCGCCGTCGCGGTAGGCCGGGCGCAGCCGGCCGCGCCGGCGCAGCTCCGGCACGACGTGC
Source organism: Jiangella alba (assembly GCF_900106035.1). Classification (GTDB taxonomy): domain Bacteria; phylum Actinomycetota; class Actinomycetes; order Jiangellales; family Jiangellaceae; genus Jiangella; species Jiangella alba. Next base: position 2,024,894 of record NZ_FNUC01000003.1, on the reverse strand, counting down.
TCGACGAAGTCGCGGGCGGTGTCGAAGCTGTGGTGCTGGGTGAGGTTGATGCCGTCGATGCCGACGTCGTCGAGCCACGACTCGATCGCGTCGGCCACCTGACCGGGGTCGCCGACGGCGAAGAACGGGCCGCGCGACAGGTCGGCCAGCGCGTCCAGCAGCTCTCCGACGGTCTGGTCGCCGCTGAAGGGACCGCGCGAGCGGCGGCCGAACCCGTTCTCGCCGGCGACGTCGCGCACCAGTGTGTCGCGCGGATGCGCCGTCGGGTCGAAGCCGAACCCGCCGTGCGCCAGCCGGCCCTCGACGCTGGAGTACTGCTGGTAGCGGGCCAGCTTCGCCCGCGCCTCCGCCTCCGTCGCGGCGACGACCACACCCGCGCCGACGACGAACTTGACGTCCCCGGGCTCGCGTCCGGCGTCGGCGGCGGCCGCCCGCACCCGCGCGATGGTGTCCTGGACCGCCTCGGGGGTGCCGCCGCCGGTGAACAGCGCCTCGGCGTGCGTCCCGGCGAACCGGATGCCGCGCGGCGACGCGGTGGCGGTGATGAGCAGCGGCGTGCGCTGCCGCGACGGCGACGCGAGGTGCGGCCCGGCCACCTTGTAGTGCTCACCCTCGTGGTCGATGGGGTGCACCTTCGCCGGGTCCGCGTAGACGCCGGTCGCCCGGTCGGCGACGACCGCGTCCTCCTCCCACGACCCCTCCCACAGCTTGTAGAGCACCTCCAGGTACTCGTCGGCGATCTCGAACCGGTGGTCGTGGTCGATCTCGCCGTCGAGGCCGAAGTTGCGGGCGGCGTTGGGCAGGTAGGACGTGACGATGTTCCAGCCGACCCGGCCCTTGGTCAGGTGGTCCAGCGTGCTCATGCGGCGGGCGAACGCGAACGGCGGCTCGTACGTCGTCGAGAACGTGATGCCGAAGCCGAGATGCCGGGTCACCGCGGCCATGGCCGGGACGATCAGCAGCGGGTCGTTCGACGGGATCTGCAGGCCCTCGCGGACGGCGGTGTCGGCGCTGCCGCGGAACGTGTCGTAGGCGCCGACGACGTCGGCGAGGAACACCGCGTCGAAGCCGCCGTCCTCCAGCAGCCGGGCCAGCTCGGTCCAGTACTCGATGTCGTTGAACCGCTCGCGGTTGTTGCCGGGCAGCCGCCACAGCCCGTGGGTGATGTGGCTGACGCAGTTCATCTCGAACAGGTTGAGGATCAGCCGCTTCGGCTCGGCCGTCGTCATGCCGCCACCTCCCGCTGCTCGACGCGGCCGGGGATCGCGTCGAGCAGCCGCCGGGTGTACGGGTGGGCGGGCGCGGCGAACACCCCGCGGGTCGGGCCGTGCTCGACCGCGGCGCCGTTCTCGAGCACCGTGATCGTGTCGGCGACCTGGCGGACCAGGCTCAGGTCGTGCGAGATGAACACGTAGCTCAGCTCCTGTTCGTGTTGCAGTCCGACCAGCAGGTCGATGATCTGGGCCTGGACGGTGACGTCCAGGGCGGAGGTGGGCTCGTCGAGGACGAGGATCTTCGGCGCCAGCACGAGCGCCCGGGCGATCGCGACCCGTTGCCGCTGGCCGCCGGAGACCTCGCGCGGACGGCGCCGCAGCACCGCGGCGGGCAGCGCGACGCGGTCGAGGATGTCGCGGACCCGGCGGCGCCGCTCGGCGCGGTCGCGGATGCCGGCCAGCCGCAGCGGCTCCTCGACGATCCGCCCGACGTCGTAGCGCGGGTCCATCGCCGCCAGCGGGTTCTGATAGACCAGCTGCAGGTCGGCGGCGTGGTGGTTGGCGACGTCCGGCAACGGGCCGAGCTCGCGCCCGGCCACCGTCACCCGGCCGGCGTCGAACCCGGTCAGCCCGGCGGCGATGCGCGCGAGCGTCGTCTTCCCCGACCCCGACTCCCCCACGACGGCGTGGATCGAGCCGCGGGTGAGCCGCAGCGACACGTCGTCGACCGCCCGGACCGCGGCCGGGCCGCGGCCGAAGACCTTGCTGACGCCGTCGATCTCCAGCACGGCCGGCGCGGCGGGGCCGGGCGCGACCCGGTCCACGTAGCGGTCCGGATCCTCCGCGGGCGCGTGCGACAGCAGCGTCACGGTGTACGGGTCGCGCGGGTTCTCCAGCACCTCCCGGGCCGGCCCGTGGTCCTTCACCAGCCCCTGGTCGAGCACGACCAGCCGGTCGGCCCGCTCCCGGGCCAGCGCCAGGTCGTGGGTGATGAACAGGACCGCCAGCCCGAGGTCGTGCTGCAGCTCGCCGATAAGGTCGAGGATCGTCTTCTGGACGGTGACGTCCAGCGCCGAGGTGGGCTCGTCGGCGATGAGGATCGACGGGCGCGCGGCCACCGCGATCGCGATCAGCACCCGCTGCAGCTGCCCGCCGGAGAGCTGGTGCGGGTACGACCGCGCCCGCTCGGCCGGGTTCTGGATGCCGACGCGGTCCAGCAGCTCGACGACCCGGCCGCGGACGGCCGCGCGCGGCACCGTCCGATGCACCCGCAGGCTCTGCGCGATCTGGTCGCCGACCCGGACCAGCGGGTCCAGCGAGCTGAGCGGGTCCTGCGGGACGAACCCGACCGACGACCCGTAGAGGCCGCGCCACTGCCGCGGCGTGAACCCGGTGGCGTCGCGGCCCAGCACCTGGATCCGGCCGCCGGTGACGGCGCCGTTGGCCGGCAGCAGCCCGCCGATGGCGTGCGCGATAGTGCTCTTGCCGGACCCGGACTGGCCCACCAGCGACGTCGTCTCGCCCCGGCGCACCTCGAGCGAGACGCCGTGGACGACGTCGGCGACGCCGCCGCGGCCGTGGAAGTAGCCGATCCGCAGGTCCTCGACCACGATCGGGGCATCGGTCGTCACAGCACCCTCTCCTTCACGAACTGACTCACCCGGCTGATGGACAGGACGGACACGGTGATGGCCAGCCCCGGGATCACCACCAGCCACGGCGAGGAGACGACGTACTCGCGGCCCTCGGCGACGAGCAGCCCCCACTCCGGCTGCGGCGGCGGCGCGCCGTAGCCGAGGAAGCTCAGCGACGAGATCCAGAGGATCGCGAGGCCGAACTGCAGCGCGGTGAGCGACAGCACCGCGGAGTAGGAGTTGGGGAACACGTGCCTGATCAGCACCTGCCGCCGGCTGCCGCCGAGGTGGTGGCTGGCCTCGACGAACGGCAGCCCGGTGACGGTGAGCGTCTCCGAGCGCATCAGCCGGGTGAACACCGCGACCGACGACACCCCGACGGCGATCGCGGCGTTGAGCGCGCCGAAGCCGAGCGCGACCACGACCACCATCGACAGCAGCAGGCCGGGGATCGACAGCAGCACGTCGACGACCCGCGAGATGACCGCGTCGACGACCCCGCCGAAGTAGGCGGCCAGCAGCCCGAGCACGGTGCCCAGGCCGAGCCCGATGACCACCGCGACGGCCGAGCCGACCATCGTCCTGACGGTCCCGTGCACGACCCGCGACAGCAGGTCGCGGCCCAGGTAGTCGGTGCCGAAGGGGTGCGCCGCCGACGGTCCCTGCAGGATCGCCGCCGGGTCCGGCGCCAGCGGGTCGTACGCCGTCAGCAGGCCGGGCGCGACCACCGCGACGACCAGCAGCGTCACGACGGCGAGGGCCAGCCACTCCGTCACGGAGACCTCGCGCAGCCGGAATCCGGTGGCGGGCACGGCGATGCCGGCGGCCGTCATCCGACCGTGATCCGCGGGTCGATGACCGGGTACACGAGGTCGGTGACCAGGTTGATGGCCACGAACAGCGCGGACACCAGCACCACGATGGCCATGACGACAGGGGTGTCCTGCTCGCGGACGGCCTGCTCGGTGATCAGCCCGATCCCGGTCCGGTTGAAGATCGTCTCGACGATCGTGGCGCCGGCCAGCAGGTCGCCGACGGTCAGCGCGGCGAGCGTCAGCGCCGGGATCGACCCGTTCTTGAGGACGTGCCGCCCGGCGATGGTGGCCGGCGGCACCCCCTTGGCCTTGAGCACGGTGACGAACGGCTCGCCCCTGGCCCGGCTGAGCCCCTGGATCAGCACCTGGGCGATCGGCGCCGTGACGGCGATCGCCAGCGTCAGCGCCGGCAGCACGTACGACACCAGGCCCTGGTCCCGGATCGACGAGACCCAGCCGAGCTGGAACGAGAAGACCACCAGCAGGACGAAGCCCACCAGGAAGCTCGGCGTGGACAGGAACACCGCCGGCAGGGCGCGCACGACGCTGCGCACGGCCGCGACCGGGAAGAACACCGCGGTGAGCGCGATGCCCAGCGCCAGCACGACCGAGAACAGCAGCGCGAGCGTCGCCAGCGCCACCGTCTCGGACAGCCCCTGCGCCAGCAGCTCGGTCACCGGGATGCCGTTGACCAGCGAGTAGCCGAGATCGCCGGTGAGGGTCCGGCCGAGCGTGACGACGTACTGCTCGAGCAGCGTGAGGTCGAGGTCGTAGTACTCGATCAGCGGCCGGACCACCGACTCGGGCAGCGGGTTGAGCGGGTTGGTGATCTTGTCGCGGATCGGGTTGCCGGGCAGCACGAACAGCACCGCGAAGACCAGCGTGTACGACAGCCAGACCACCAGCAGCGCCTGCGCGCTCCGGCGCACGACGAACGCGCGCCGGCTCATCCGGCGTCCAGCCACGCCCGCTGGTACTCGGGCAGGCCGCCGTCGGACAGCGTGAACCCGTGCAGGTCCGGGGCGCCCGCGTAGACCTGGGTGTCGTTGAGGATCGGGATCGTCAGCGCGTTCTCCAGCAGGTACCGCTGGGTCTCGGCGAGCGCCGCCGACTCGGCGTCGGCGCCGGGCGCGTGCAGGCCGGCGTCGAGCAGCGCGTCCAGCTGCGGGTCGGCGCCCTCGAGCTTCAGGCTGTCGGCGCGCCCGGACGAGTAGACGTTCCACAGTCCGTGCGCCGGGTCCGGGTGCGGCCAGCCCGTCCGGGTGAAGTTCACCGCGGGGTCGGCGTTCACGGTCTGGCCGTACGAGCTGTAGTCGGTCTCGTCGATGACCACCTCGACGCCGAGGTCCTTGAACTGCGCCTGGATGTGCTGGAACAGCGCCTTGGCGGTGTTGTCGAAGACGTCGACGTAGGTCTTGAGGCTCAGCCGCCGCCCGTCGCGGACGCGGTACCCGTCGGCGTCGCGCTCGGCGAAGCCGGCCTCGTCGAGCAGCGTGGCGGCGCGCTCGGGGTCGTAGCCGATCTCCGCGGAGAGGTCGGTGTAGCCGGCCGTGCCGGGTGCGAGCACGCTGGTCGCAGCCGACCAGTTCTCGGTGTAGAGGTCCTCGATGATCTGCTCGCGGTCGACGGCCAGCTGCAGCGCCTTGCGCACGTCCGGGTCGTCGCCGGGCCAGACGTTCTGCCGCAGCGGCCACTGGTTGGCCAGGCCGACGCCGCTGCGCGCGACGATGGTGTAGCCGTCGTCGGCCAGCGCCCGCTCCTCGCTCGGCTGGACGTAGCGCAGCAGGTGCGCCTGCCCGGACCGCAACGTGCCGAGGCGGACGGAGTCCTCCTGCACCGGCGTGATGGCGACGGTGTCGAGGTACGCCTCGCCCTGGTTGGGCGAGCTCTCCGGCGCCCACGCGTAGCCGTCGCGGCGGGTGAGCACGTACGACTTGCCGTACTCGACCGACTGGACCGTGAACGGGCCGCTGCCGACCAGGTTCGTGTAGTCCGACTGCTCCTCGCGGGTCAGCTCGAACACCGAGTCGGCGACCAGGCCGGCCGCCCAGCCGGTGAGCGCGCCCAGCAGCGGCGCCCACGGCTGCGTCAGCACCACCGTGACGGTGCGCGTCGCCGGGTCGGCGGTGATCTGCGCGTCGTCCGGGAAGGCGTAGTTCTTCGCCAGCCCCTTCGCCTCGTCGCCGTACACCTGACGGGTCAGGTTGCGCGCCACGCTCTGCGCGTCGACCGGCGTGCCGTCGCTGTAGCTGACCCCGTCGCGGATGACGAAGTCGTAGCGCAGGCCGTCGTCGGACACCTCCCAGCTCTGCGCGATCCACGGCTCGAACTCGCCGGTCTCGGCGTTGCGGTAGACCAGCCGGTCGGTGAGGTTCCAGAACAGCGCCCGGTCCTGCCAGGTGCCCTGTTCCTGGATGAGCGCGGAGATCGGGATCTCGGCGTCGAGGTACACCAGCTCGCCGCCGCGCACCGGCTCGCCGCTCGCCGCGGCGTCCTCGGTGTCGTCGTCCGCGGCGCCGGACGAGCAGGCGGCGGTCACCAGCAGCAGGACCGTGCTCGCCGCTGCGGCGAGTCTGCGTCGCCGGTGGATGGGGGCATGGGTCGTCGTCACGTGTGCAGCTCCTTCGTCGCGGGCGCCAGGACATGGCGCGGCCGGCGGCCAGAACGGGGGGATCACCCGGGTACCGTGCGGATCGAGGTCGGCGCACCCATCGCCGACGCGGCAGGATCAGCGGTGCGAGCAGAGCGGACACAGTGCGCTGGCGCTGCGCATGAGGTCGACGGCGAGTCGCCGTACCAGGAGGTCGCCAGCAGTCATACCGGCCATATTCCTAGTAAGTAGGTAGGAATACAAGGCAATGTCCGACACCTGAGACACGCGTCTCGAATTCGTCCGCCATCTGGATGGCCGGTTGATTTCCTAGCTGCTCAGTAGGAAATTGAGTGCGGGCCGTGGCTCACCCAGCGACGCGGACGGCCTGATCCGCGTCGGCAGCCGGCCCCGTCATCGATCCCGGGTTCCGTCGAGGTCGCCGCTCCGGCGCACCTCCGCCGTCACCTACCCAGGAGCCGCCCCATGTCCGTCCGCCTCCACACCCCGGCCCCGTCCCCCAGGCCGGCCCAGCCCGTCTCCGTCGACGCCGACGCGTTCCGGGCCGCCTTCCGCCGCCACGCCGCCGGTGTCGTCGTCATCACCGCCGACGCCGGCGGCCGGCCGGCCGGGTTCACCGCGACGTCCCTCGCCTCGGTGTCCCTCGACCCGCCGCTGCTCTCGTTCGCCCTCGCGACGACGGCGTCCAGCTGGCCCGCCGTCGCGATCGCGCCCACGCTCGTGGTCAACTTCCTCGCCGACGACCAGCACGGCCTCGCCACCACGTTCGCCACCAGCGGCATCGACCGGTTCGCCGCGCCCACCCGGTGGTCGCGGCTGGTCACCGGTGAACCGGTCCTCGACAGCGCGCCCGGCCACCTCCGCGCCGTGGTCGTCGACCGCCACCCGGTCGGCGACCACCACATCGTCGTCGCCCGCGTCACCCACGCCTGGAGCGGCGGCGAGCACGCGCCCCTCGTCTACCACGCCGGCGCCTACGGACGGGTCGAGCACCGGGCCGCCGGGTGACTCACCCCGCCGCGGCCGGCGCGACATAGCAGGTGCCGCGCTCGCCGGGGAACAGGTCGGGGGCGAGGCCGATCGCGTAGTCCTTGATCAGCAGGTCGACGTCGAGGTAGCCCTTGGCCCGGCACTCCTGGAAGCTCTCGTCCGCCACGGCGAGGAACCGGCCCGCGGCGATGGGCGCGAAGCTCTGGTAGCGCGAGTCGGCGGCGGTCGTGGCCAGGTGCTCGCTCATCGGGGCGTAGTTGATGAAGAAGTCCGCGTCGGCGCCGGCGCCCAGGGCCGCCTCGTAGTCGTAGAGCCTGCCGTTGGGCTCGGTGTTGTCGTCGCCGAACGGGTTGTCCGCGCCCAGCTGGGCCAGCAGCCGCCCGTTCAGCGTGTCCACCCCGTGCGCGTAGAAGAAGTCGCCGCAGAACTGCTCGCCGACGCAGACGTAGCCGACCTGCCGGCCGGTGGCGGCGCCGGCGCCGGTGACCCGCTCGACGACGGCGTCGAAGCGGCCGCGGATGGCGTCGAACTCGGCGTTGGCGGCCTCCTCGGCGTTGTAGAACGCCCCGATCATCTTGATCCACTCGGCGGAGGCGAGGGCGTGCGTCTCGAGCCGGTTCGAGACGCTGACGCCAGGCAGCCCGGCGGCGCGAGCGTTGGTGATGTCGTCGAAGCCCACGCCGAAGCCGGACATGAACAGGACGTCGTTCTCCAGGACGAGCAGCGTCTCGCGGTCGAGGTCGGTGTACTCGCCGACCGGGAGCGGGTCGCCGGCCTCCTCGATGACGCTCGCGTACCAGGCGTCCTGGTCACCGTTGCCCAAAAGCTGGCCGCTGAGCCCGGTGACGGACCGGTTCCGGCCGACCCGGTCGATCATCGCCAGCGCGTTGAACGACGTGACGGTGGCGCTGTCGACCGGGATCTCGACGAACAGCGCGTCGGCCAGGACGCCCTCGGCCGGCGGCTGCGGCGTCCCGCACTGGTACAGGACGTAGCGCAGGTCCTCGTCGCCGGGGTTCTCACCGTCGGCGACGGTGATGACCTTGTAGGAGCCGAAGTACTCGATGTTCCACAGCTCCGACTCCTCGACGGTGCTCTTGACCGGGAAGTGGTCGTCGTCGCCGGACTGGTCCGTGACGCAGCCGCGGACGTCGGCCTCGGCGGCCGGCCGGGTGTCGTCGTCGGCGCCGCAGCCGGCGAGCACGAGCAGGGCAGCGGCCAGGGCCGGGACGGTGGTGCGGGACGCTCGGTTCATGGTGTGGTGCTCCTCGTCTCTGCGGGGTCGGCCGGGAGGCCGGAGGTGGCCGGCGCGAGCTCCGCGAGCCGGCCGTGCAAGGTGGCGAAGCCGGAACCGCTGGTCGCGCGGCCGGCGGCGGTGAGGGTCCAGGTCACCGGTGGTCCGTCACGGACCTCGAGGCGGTGGGCGGCCGACGCGGCGACGGCCACGCCGGCCCGGGCGGCCGCCCGGCGCGCCCAGTGCACCGCGGTCTCGTCGCCGCCGACGTTGACGGCCGGGCCGTCCTCGCGCCCGTCGGTCACGAAGGTGCCGGCCGCGTGGTCGAACCTGATGCCGTCGCCGGCGTAGGCCGCCGCGATGCTGCCGTCGGCGCCGAGATCCTCCGGCGCGCCCGCCTGGAACCGCCCGCCGGGATGGACCAGCCAGATCTCGTCGGCGGTGCGCAGCGCCAGCTCGAGGTCGTGCATCGACATCAGCACGGCCAGGCCGGTCTCGGCGGCCAGCCGGCGCAGCAGCGCCATCAGCTCGACCCGGCGGGTGAGGTCCAGGAACGCGGTCGGCTCGTCCAGGACCAGCACCGACGGCTGCTGCGCCAGCGCGCGGGCGACCATGACCCGTTGCCGCTCGCCGTCGGACAGCTCGTCGACGTGCCGGCCGGCCAGCTCGGTGGCGCCGGCCGCCGCCAGCGCCCAGTCGACGACGTCGTGGTCGGCGCCGCGCAGGGCGCCGAACCAGCCCGTGCGCGGGGTGCGGCCCATGGTCACCAGGTCGCGGGCGGTGAGCAGGCCGACGTCGACGCGGTCGGTCAGCACGACCGCGAGCCGCCGGGCCCGCTCGCGGGCCGTCAGCCGCGACAGTTCCGCGCCGTCCAGGCGCACGGACCCGCCCAGCGCCGGCTGGCTGCCCACCAGGGTGCGCAGCAGCGTCGACTTCCCGGCGCCGTTCGGCCCGAGCAGGCAGACCAGCCGGCCGGGCCGCAGCGACGCCGACACCGACTCGACGACGGCGACGGGCCGGCGGCGGGCTCCCTGGTACCCGGCGGTCAGGCCGGCGGCCGCGAGGACCGCGTCGCCGGTCATGCCGGCACCTGCGCCGAGTCGCGCCGGCGGCGCAGCAGCACCCACAGCACGACCGGCCCGCCGATGAAGGCCGTCACCGAGTTCAGCGGCAGGGCCGTGCCGGTGACGCCGTTCCCGCCGGCCACGTACTCGGCGACCAGCACGAGCACGGCCCCGAGCAGCGCCGAGGCCGGCAGCACCACCCGGTGATCCGACGTGCGCAACAGGCCCCTGACCAGGTGCGGGGCGGCCAGGCCGATGAACCCGATCACCCCGCAGTACGCGGTGGTCACCCCGGCGAGCACGGCGACCGCGACCAGCGACAGCCGCTGCACCGCGCGCACCGGGATGCCCATCGTCGCCGCGTACCGCTCCCCCAGCAGCAGGACGTTCAGCGGCCGCGCCAGCGCCAGCGACACGACCACGGCGACGACGCAGACCGGCGCGAGCACCCGCAGGTCGTCCCACGAGACGTCCCGGACGGTGCCCCGGGTGAAGCCGGCCAGGCTCTGCAGCCGCTCCGGCTCGGTGTAGTAGACCAGCACGTCGACGACCGCGCCGGCCAGGTAGCCGAACATCACGCCGACGATCAGGACGGTGACCGGCCCGGCGACGCGCTGCGCGACCGCCAGCGCGAGGACGAGCACCAGCCCGGCTCCGATGATCGCGGCGCCGGTCACGCCGAGCTGGTCCAGCACGCCGAGCTGGCTCAGCCAGCCGGTGCCCGTGGTCCCCAGGATCACGATGGCGGCGCCGAGCTGGGCGCCGGAGCTGACCCCGAGGACGAACGGGTCGGCCAGCGGGTTGCGGAACAGGGTCTGCATCTGGGCGCCGCCGACGGCGAGCGCGGCGCCGGCGAGCACGGCGGTGAGCGCCTTCGGCAGCCGCGCGTCGACGATCACCGTCTCGTACACGTCGCGGCTCGCCTCACCGCCCAGCAGCACCGAGGCGACCTCGTCGAGCGGGATCCGCACCGACCCCTGGCCCAGGAGCACCAGGACGCCGAGCACGAGCAGCACGACCAGAGCGGCGAAGACGACGAACCGTTGCGGCATGGGGGTCCTCTCGCACGTCCTGCGGCGACGCGCCCCGGAGTCCGGGGACCGCGCCGGCAGGGGGAAACCCGGCGGCTCGGCAGCACGCACCGGGACGCCGCCGCGGATGGTCCGCGACGGCGGGGCGCTCAGTGCGAGAGGACGGGCGGGCCGCGCCAGGCCGGCCCGGAGCGGGCCAGGATCCACCGGCGCACGGGCCGGGGCGCGGCGAACGCGGCGGCGGCCGGCGCGGGCCCGGGCGGCGGGCAGCAGCGGACCAGCCGCAGCGCCCGGACCACGCCGCACAGCGCGGCCAGCGACCACACCAGCCGCTCCCCGCAGGCCAGCGCGGCTCCGACGACGAGCGTCGCGACGACGTGGGCCAGCACCATGCCAGGCCCCGGCGTCACCACGGCGGCCGAACCGCCGTGGTCACCACCGGCGCTGAGCAGGTGGAACACCACCTGCGACACCCCGGCGACCGTGACGATGCCGCCGAACCCGCGACGCCGGTCGGCGGCCGCGACACAGCTGACGACGAGCAGCCCGGCGCACAGCAGCAGACCGGGCGACAACGGCGGGCTGCCGCCCGCGGCCACATGCGCACCCATGGACATGAGCAGGCAGAACGTGGCCAGCACAGCACCGCGCACGAGGCGCGGCAGACCACGTCCGGGGGACGGCACGGCCGACATGTTATCCAAGCCCGGCCGACCGGCGCCGGGCCCGGAACGAGCGCAGCCGCAGGCTGTTGGTGACCACCAGGACCGACGACAGCGACATCGTGGCGGCCGCGATGAGCGGGTTGAGCAGCCCGGCCGCCGCGACCGGGACGGCGGCCAGGTTGTACCCGAACGCCCAGACCAGGTTGCCGCGGATGGTGCTCAGGGTCTTGCGGGACAGCTCGACCGCGTCGACGACGGCGCGCAGGTCGTCGCGGACGACGATGATGCCGGCCGCGCGCATGGCGACGTCGGTGCCGTCGACCACGGCGATGCCGAGATCGGCCGCGGCGAGAGCGGCGGCGTCGTTGATGCCGTCGCCGACCATGGCGACCCGGCGGCCATCGGCCCGCAGCCGCTCGACAGCGGCGGCCTTCGCGGCCGGCAGCACCTGCGATCGCACGTCGTCGATGCCCGCCGCACGAGCGACGGCCGCGGCGGCCGCCGGGCCGTCGCCGGTGAGCAGGATCGTCCGCAACCCGAGCGAGCGCAGCCGGGCGACCGCGGGCGCGGCGGACGGCTTGACGGTGTCGGAGAGCGCGATGACGGCCTGCGCCGTCGCGCCGGCCGCGACGACCACGGTCGTGTGCCCGGCGGCGCCGCGCCGGTCCAGCTCGGCGCGCAGCGACGCGGGCACCTCCACGCCCTGGTCGAGCAGCAGCCCGGGTCCGCCGACCAGGATCTCGCGGCCGCCGACGACCGCGCGGACGCCCAGTCCGGGAAGGGTGCGGTGATCGGTGGCCGCCACCTGGGCGGCGCCGGTCTCGTCGGCGTGCGCCACGACCGCCCGGGCGATGGCGTGCTCGGAGCCGCGTTCGACGGCCGCGGCCAGCGCCAGCACCGCGCCGGCGTCGGCCCCGTCCCGCGCGACGACGGCGTCGACCCGCATGATCCCGGTGGTGAGGGTGCCGGTCTTGTCGAAGACCACGGCGTCGATGCGGCCGCTCGCCTCGAGCGCGTCGTGGCCCTTGATGAGGATCCCGAGCTGCGCGCCGCGGCCCACGCCGACCATCAGCGCGGTCGGCGTGGCCAGGCCCAGCGCGCACGGGCAGGCGATGATGAGCACGGTGACGGCCGTGCCGAAGGCGTCGCGCGGCGCCGCGCCGGCCAGCAGCCAGCCCGCCAGCACCACCGCCGACAACGCCATGACCGCCGGCACGAACACGGCGACCACTCGGTCGACCAGAGCGTGGATGCGGGCCTTGCGCTGCTGGGCCTCCTCGGCCAGCGCCACCATCTGCGCCAGCTGGGTGTGCGCGCCGACCCGTTCGGCCACCACCTCGAGGCGGCCGTCGCTGCTGACCGTCCCGCCGACGACGTCGTCGCCGGGGCGCACCTCGCGCGGCACCGGTTCACCGGTCATGGCGCTGACGTCGACGGCGGCGAGCCCGGCGCGGACGCGTCCGTCGGCGGCGATCGTCTCCCCCGGCAGCACGACGAACACCTCGCCCGCGCGCAGCTCGGCGGGCGCGACGAGGACCTCCCGCCCGTCGCGCAGCACGCGGACGCTCACGGCCGCCAGCCGGTCCAGCGCGTTCAGCACGTCGCCGGCCCGCCGCCGCGACCGGGTCTCGAAGTAGCGGCCGGCCAGCTGGAACGTCGTCATCGCCGCGGCGACGTCGAGGTAGAGGGAGTCGGCGCCGGCCGGCGTCATGCCGTACCCCAGCCAGTAGGCCGGCTCGTCCGAGCCGATCGCCAGCGTGACGACCGCCCAGCCGAACGACGCCGTGATGCCGAGCGACACCAGCGTGTCCATGGTGAAGCTGCGATGCCGCAGGTGCCGCAGCGCCGCCCGGTGGAACGGCGCGGCCGCCCAGAACACGATGGGGACGGCCAGCGCGACGCAGGCCGCCTCCCAGAACGGGAAGCGCCACTCCGGCACCAGCGCCAGCACGATGGTGAGGTCGCACAGCGGGATGGTCAGCAGCGCCGCCACGATCAGCCGGCGGCGCAGCGAGGCGATGCGGTCGGTGCGAGCCCGGCGGCTCCACTCGTCGTCGCCGCGCTCCCAGGGCGCGGCGTCGTAGCCGGCCGCGCGGACCGCCTCGACCGCTCGCGCGGCGTCCGCGGCCGGCACCCCGGCCACCACCGCGCGCTCGGTGGCGTAGTTGACGGTCGCGGTGACGCCGTCGAGCGCGTTCAGGGCCCGCTCGACGCGGCGCGCGCAGGCCGCGCAGGTCATGCCGGCCACCTGCAGCTCGAGCAGCTCGTTGGCGTCCGGCCGGACGGCGGTGTCGCTCACGGGTGCGCCTTCCCGTCGCGCGCGGCCCGTTCGCCGAGCCGGCGCAGCATCTCGTTGTAGGAGTCGAAGTCGTCGTCGAGCCCGCTGTCGAAGTGACGGTCCCGGCGGCGCGCCTCGCGTTCGTCCGAGCGCGCCCACTGCAGGCCCAGCGCCGACATCACCAGCAGCAGCGGGATCTCCCCGCCGGCCCAGGCGATGCCGCCCCCGGTCCGCTGCACGCCGTCGAGGTCGCCGATCCACGGGAGGTCGAGCAGGCGGTAGTACTCCTCGGCGATGACGGTGTCGCTGTTCATGAGGATGACGCCGAAGAAGGCGTGGAACGGCATGGCGGCCAGCACGAAGCCGAGCCGGCCCAGGTGCGGCAGCGGCCGCGGCGGCCGGTCGACGCCGACCACCAGGCTGAAGAACAGGTAGCCGACCACCACGAAGTGCAGGTTCATCAGCTGGTGCGCCCAGTGGAACCGCATCGCGTCGCCGAACAGCCCGGTCAGGTAGAGGCCGTAGTACGAGCCGATGAAGACCACGAACACCAGCAACGGGTGGTACGCGAGCCGCAGCAGCCCTGATCCGAGCAGCGCCGTCAGCCACTCGTGCGGGCCGGCGGCCGCCCGCGGGCCGGCCGGGCGGGCCGCGCGCAGCAGCAGCGTCGTCACACCGCCCATCGCCAGGAGCACCGGCGCGAGCATGTTCAACGCCATGTGCACGCCCATGTGCACGCTGAACGACGGACCGGAGTAGCGGCCCAGCCCGGACGACGTCACCACCACCACGACCAGCCAGCCGGCCGTCCACGCGGCGGTCCGTCCCACCGGCCAGAGGTCGCCGCGCCGGCGCAGCCGCCGCACCGCCAGCAGGTAGATCAGGACGGCCACGGCGGCGAGGACGGCGAACAGGACGTTCGGCCGCCAGGCCGTGACCAGCGCGGCGGCCGACGGCGGCGCGTCGACGTCGAACCCGAGGAACACCTGCGCGTACGAGGTCGGCACGAAGTACTGCGGCGGCGGGATGCGCGTCATGGCGACGCCGGCGCCGAGCCAGCCCGCCACCGCCACCACCGCCGTCGCGAGGCACCACATCAGGCGGCGGCCGGTCAGCGCGCCGCGCCTCGTCCACCACCAGGCCGCCGCCAGCGCGGCGCCGACGACGACCACCGCGGCCAGCCGCACGACGGCCAGCCGCCCGGTGCCCGGCCCGAGCAGTGGCGAGCCCGCGAGCTTGAACCACGTCACGGCCAGCTCCGTGGCGAGGACGAGGGGCAGCCCGGTGGCCAGCAGCCGCGCGGCCCGGCGCAGCGTCTCGTGTTCCAGCACCCGGCTCGTCGCGGCCCGCAGGCCGAGCACCAGCACCGGCCCGAATGTCGCCGCCACCAGCACCACCTGGATCGCCGCGGCGTCCACGCCGACGTCGTGGTCCGGCCCGACCAGCACCTGCCCGACCACCACCGGGGCCAGCATGCCGAGCACGCCCGCCCCGAACGGCACGAGCAGGCCCGGCCAGCGGCGCGCCAGGAACGCGCCCGCCGCGACCACCGCCGCGCACAGGGCGGTCAGGATCCACGCCTTGGGCAGGTCGGAGAACGACACCAGGTACGGCAGGTGTCCCGGCAGCACCGCGCTGGACAGCGGCGCTCCCCCGGCGTCGGCCGCCTCGGCCAGCACGGACACGGCCGCCGCGGACAGCCACACCAGCGCCGCGACCTGGACCGTCGTCAGCGTCAGCCCGCGCGACAGCCGATCCCGCCCGCCGCCGCGGCGCGGCCGCAGGAACAGCGCGACGACGATCCCGCCGACGGCGATCAGCGCGGCGACGTCGGCCACCAGGCGCGCCACCGCGGTCGTGACGGGCACCGCCGTCCCCGGGAAGTCGACATGGATCGACGCGTAGACCGCCGCGTCCTGAGCCACGGCCGCCGCGATGCCCGGCCCGCCGGCGACACCGGCGGCGAGGACCGCCACCGCCGCGAGCGGCGCCCGGCGGCGGGACAGCCGCAGCCCGGTGACGTCCGGGGCCGCGGCCGTCGCCGGCCGGTCCTCCAGGTTCAGCTGACGCACGCGCCGCACGCTACCGTTCTCTACATGAAATAGAGAAATCGGCGCCCGCTATGTGCACCGCCCCCCTCCTACCGGCAGGATCTCTACCAGCAGTAGAGTGGCCAGCATGGCCGGTCAGCGGCGCCGCGCCAGCGGCGAACTCGAACTCGACGTCCTGCGCGTGCTCTGGAGCAACGACGTCGCGCTCACCGCCAAGGAGATCCAGGAGGTCTTCGCCGAGCCGGTGCCGGCCTACACCACCATCCTCACCACGCTCGAGCGGCTGCGCGCCAAGGGCGACGTCGTCCGCGCGGGCGAGGGCAGCCGCGGGTTCCGCTTCACCGCGGCGCATTCGGAGTCCGAGCACACCAGCCGCGTCATGCTGAGCCAGCTGGCCACCTCCACCGATCGTTCCGCGGCGTTGCTGAAGTTCGCCGGCAACCTCGACGCCCGCGACGTCGACCTGCTCCGCGACGCCCTCACCCCGCGCCGCGCGCGGCGGCGTTCGGACTGAGGCCCGCTCCGTGTCGATCGTCCTCGCGCTCCTCGGCTACGCGCTGCTCACCGTGCTGACCGCTCCGGCCGTCATCCGCGGCCGCTGGTCGATCGGCCATCCCCGCTGCGCGCTGGCCGCCTGGTACGCCTTCTTCGGCACCGGCCTGCTGGCCAGCGCGGCGAGCCTGGTCGTCGCGGTCGTGCTCGCGTCGCACCGGCACGCGACGGACGCGCCCTGGTCCGACCCGACGGTGCTCGTCCTCTTCGCCCATCTCGCCCTGGCGGGGCTCGGCGCGGTCATCGCGCTGGTCGCCGACCGCACCGAGCCGATGCTCCACGACGAGCACGCGACACAGCACAGCCTCACCGGCCTCGCCCAGGCCCTGACCTACGACGTCGAGCACCGGCACGGCGTCCAGGTCAGCTACGTGCGCTCGCACGAGGCGTTCGTCTGCGCCGTCCCCGGCCGGCCGGCCCGCGTCCTCGTCTCGTCGGCCGCCGCCGAGGCGCTCACCCGGGCGGAACTGCTCACGGCCGTCGAGCACGAGCTCGCCCACCTCCGCGGCCGGCACGCGACCGTGCTGCGCCTGGCCAACGTCAACGCCGCCTGCCTCCCCGGCGTGTCGGCCGCGCAGGCGATGCGGCGCTCGACCGCGCTCCTGCTCGAACTGGCCGCCGACGACGCCGCGGCCCGCGCCCACGGCGCCGTCGCCACGGCCGGCGCCCTGCGGACCATGGCCGGCCGCACCGGCGACGAGTCCATGCGGCTCCGGGCCGAGCGGCTCCTGAACCGGCCGCCCCGGCCGCGCGCCCTGACCGCCATCGCCTAGATGTTCTGACCGGGGAGGTTGGGCACGCGGTCGATGGGTGACTTGCCGTTGAGGCTGGTGTGGCCGCGGTGGTGATTGTAGTGGTGCAGCCAGGTCGGGTAGGCCGCTGCGCGGTCGGCCTCTGAGCGGTAGGCGCAGGCGTAGGCCCATTCCTCGAGCAGGGTCCGGTTGAACCGCTCGACCTTGCCGTTGGTCTGGGGACGGTACGGGCGGGTGCGTCGGTGTTTGATCTTCTTGCCAAGGGTCTTGGCCCACAGTCGTGACCGGTAGCAGGAGCCGTTGTCGGTGAGCACGGCCTTGACCGTGATGCTGTGCGCTGCGAAGTGAGCGTTGGCGCGCGTCCAGAAGGCCGCCGCGGTCTCCTTGCGTTCGTCGGTGAGGATCTCGGAGTAGGCCAGCCGGGAGTGGTCGTCCACGGCGTGGTGGAGGTAGACGTAGCCGCGTGAGGGTGATGCGCCGGCGCGGGCCGCGTGATCGGCTGCCGCGTTCGCCCGTCGGGCTTGTTCTGAGCCACGTCCGAACATCCGCCAGCCGCCGCCGTCGGGGATCCGGCCGAGCTTCTTGATGTCGACGTGGATCAGGTCGCCGGGCGTGGCGTGCTCGTAGCGGTTCTTGTCGCGCGAGGAGGTCTTGATCCGGGTGCCGGTGGCCGGATCGGTCCACTTCAACCGCGGGCATCGGTACCGGACCAGCACCTGGTGGACAGTCGAGGGGTTCAGGCCCAGGTGGTAGGCGATCCGGGCCGGGCCCCAACGTCGAGTCACCCGCAGCTTCACGACCCGGTGCTCGATGCGCTTGGGCAGCTGGTTCGGGCTGCGTCGCGGACGCGAGGACCGGTCGACCATGCCGGGCTCGCCGAGTTCGCGGTAGCGGTCGGCCCAGCGACGCGCAGTGGTGATGCTGACTGAGAACCGTTCGGCCGCTCGGGCATACGACCAGCGCTTGTCGACGACGAGCCGAGCCAGACGTAGTCGTCCGGCTGGAGCGAGGGTGGCGTTAGCGTGGGACACGAAGACCTCCGTGGTGAGACGTGGGTGCGTGGTTGCTCCACACCTCACCCGGAGGTCTTCGTCATGGTCCAGCCGACCCGCCGTACCTAACGTCCGTGGTCAGAACACCTAGATGAGTGAGTCCGAATGGGTTCGCCGGACGGGTACGTGGCTGTGGCCGGCGTCCGGCCGGTCCGGTGAGCCACACCGCTCACCCTCACCGGCCAGTACACCCCTATTCAAGGCGCGCTGCACCCCACATCAGAGCCGGTTCGATCGATGTCAGATCGCTGCCGAAACGACGCGGGGTCATGGTCGTGGACGCGACACCGTGCTCACATCAATCACGCAGCGATCTCACAACGTCGCGTGCGAGGCCGGCCGAGCGAAGGGAAGAACCCATTCGGACTCATTCATCTAGGCGGCCCTGACGCGCAGGCTCCGCGTCAGGGCGGGGATCATCACCGCCGCGGCGAGGAGGTGCAGCCCGACGAGGGTGACGGTGGTGGCGGCGTTCGCCCCGAAGAGCAGCGGCGGCACCAGCGAGATCGCGGTCAGCGTCACCGCCGTCCACACGAACCGCCGCGCGGGGCGGGCGCTCCACCGCAGCAGCGCGGCGGCGATGACGACGCCGACGACCGAGAAGACGCCGGTCACCACGGCGAGCCCGGCCACCGGGATCGTGTCGCCGCCGGAGACCTCGAAGTCGACGCCGGCGGCCCGGGCCAGCGCACCGGCGAGGGTGGTGGCGGTCACCGCCGTGAGCGCGGCGAGGGCGCCGGTGCCGGCGAGCCCGCTCATGCCGTCCCTCCGTCCGCGGCCAGGCGCTCCGGCAGCCCGAGCCGCGGGAACCGGTCGGCGTGGAACGTGACGATCTCGGTGATCGCCCCGCCGGTGGCGCGCAGGACGTCGATCGTCAGGGGGAGGTACGCGCCGGCGTCCTCGCGCCACTGGTAGAAGGCGACGGCGGGCTGGCGGTTCACGGCGGTGGAGACGGCGCGCAGGCCCTCCATGCGCTCGAAGCCGTCGTCGACCCAGTTGGTCACCACGGCGTCGCGGCCGATGTGCAGGCCCGGCGTGGGCGGCATCGAGCAGCGGACGTCGTCGCGCAGCAGCGCGGCCAGCGCGTCGACGTCCGTGGCGACACTGGCGTCGGTGTAGCGGCGCACCAGCTCGCGCGTCCCGGCGTCGTCCTCGTCGCCGGTCCAGTCCTGCCGCTCGGCGGGCAGGTGCTCGCGCATGCCGGCGCGGGCCCGCTGCAGCGCGCTGTTCACGGAGTTGACGGAGTCGCCGAGCAGCTCCGCGACGTCTTTCGCCGGCCAGCCGAGCACGTCGCGCAGGATCAGCACGGCCCGCGGTCGAGGCGCGAGGTGCTGGACCGCGACCAGGTACGCCAGCTCGATCGTCTCCCGCGCCACGGCGACGGCCTCGGGCTCGTCCGCGTCACCCGCGGGCAGCTCGTCCAGCAGCCGGTCCGGGTAGGGCTGCAGCCACAGCACCTCGCCGCCGGTCGCGGGCTCGGGGCGGCGCTTGGCGAGCAGGTCCAGGCAGGCGTTGGTGGCGATGCGGTACAGCCACGCCCGCAGCGTCGACCGCCCCTCGAACGTCTCGCGCCGCCGCCACGCACGGAGGAACGTCTCCTGCACGGTGTCCTCGGCGTCCTCGAACGACCCGAGCATCCGGTAGCAGTGCACGTGCAGCTCCCGCCGGTGCCGCTGCGCCAGCCCCGAGAACTCCGCCTCGCCGGCCTCGCCCAGGCCGCCGACGCCCAGTTCCGCCAGCCACGCATCCACACTCATCGCGCCATCCTTCCGTCACGTCGACCCTTCGTACATGTGACGGCTGCGGGCGCGACAACTCATCACCCGCGGCAGACCTAGGGGTTGTCGTCGCCGGCCAGGGGGACGCCGCGCTGTTCGAGGTCGTCCAGCAGGGCCAGCCCCTTGCGCGCCCAGTCGATCTCCATCTGCGCCTTCGCCACCTCGCCCTCGAAGGCGAACTTGCGGAACGCGACGATCGCCTCGTGCTCGGCCTCGGGCCGCCGGCTGAGCCGCTCGCGCAGCAGCGAGACGCGGCGGGCGTCGAGGTCGTCGAGCATGTGCTGCCAGCCCTGCAGGGCCCGCGCGTAGTGGCCGATGTGCTCGTGCAGCTGGCGCCGCGCCGCGTCGTAGCTGGACTGCTCGAAGTGGGCGGCCTTGAGCCGGTAGGCGTCGCGCTCGGACTGGTACGGGATGAGCTCGCCGGACCACCGCCGCAGCTCGGCCCTACCGGCGTCGTTGATCGAGTAGACCCGCTTCTGCGCGCGGTCGCCACGCGGCACGACGTCGGCGTCGATCAGGCCGTCGCGCTCCATGCGCCGCAGCTCAGGGTAGATCTGGCTGTGCGGCGCGCTCCAGACGTAGGCGATGCTGCCGTCGAAGTACTTGATCAGCTCGTACCCGGTCATGGGCTGGGCGGTGAGGGTGGCGAGCAGCGCGTGGCGCAGCGACATGGGGTGTCCCTACATCAGCAAACCGATGAATATCCGCAACAGTACCGAACGACTCATGTGGCCTCGCGCAGCAGCGCGCGGACGCGGTCGGCGGTGAGCGGCAAGGTGGTCACCCGGGCGCCGGCCGCGCCCAGCGCGTCGGCGACCGCGTTGGCCACGGCGGCCGGCGTCCCGACCATGCCGGACTCCCCCGCGCCCTTGGCGCCCAGCGGGTTGCCCGGTGCGGGGTGCTCGAGGACGATCACCTCGACGTCGGGCAGCTCACCGGCCGACGGGAGGCGGTAGTCGCCGAGCGTCGTCGCCATCGGCTGGGCCCGCTCGTCGTAGCTGAGCTCCTCCAGCAGCGCGGCGCCGATGCCCTGGCTCGCCGCGCCCGCCAGCTGGCCGCGGACCAGGGCCGGGTTCACCGCGCGGCCGACGTCGTGGGCGACGACGTGGCGCACGACGCGCACCCGCCCGGTATCGCGCTCGACCTCCACCACGCTGAGCGCGGCGCCGAACGAGAACGTCGGATGCGGCTTGTCGAAGCGCGCCCGGCCCTCGCCCACCTCCTGGAGCGGGCACGACGCGCCCCCGGGGGCGTGCGCGCGCCCGTCGCGGAACTCCACGTCGCCGGGCTCGGCCCCCAGCAGCTTCGCGGCCTTGGCGCGCAGGTCGCGGGCGGCCAGCAGCACCGCGTTGCCGGCCACGGGGGTGGACCGGCTGGCGAACGCCCCGAACCCCATGGGGACGGCGTCGGTGTCGTGGTGGTCGACGCGCAGGCGGTCCATCGGCACGCCGAGCTCGTCGCCCGCGACCTGCGCCAGCACCGTCTCGACGCCCTGGCCCAGCGACGCGACCCCGACGTGGACGACGAAGCTCCCGTCCGCGGCGGGCACGATGCGCGCGTCCTCGAACGGGCCCATGGCGCCCACCTCGACGTAGGTGGCGACGCCGACGCCCGCGCTGACGCCGTCGCCGGACCTGGCCGCCGCCTCGCGGCGGAGCTCGTCGTAGCCGGCCCGCGCGAGCAGGGTCTCGAAGGACGACCCGAACGCGCCGCTCAGGTAGCTGATCGGCGGGACCGGCGCCGATCCGGCGTCGAGCGACCAGGTGAACGGCAGGTCGTCGTCGCGGATGAGGTTGCGCCGGCGCAGCTCGGCCGGGTCGAGCCCCAGCCGCCCCGCCAGGACGTCCAGCAGCCGCTCGCGGACGAACGCCGCCTCCGTCATGCCCGGCCCGCGGTAGGTGCCGACCGGCGTGCGGTTGGTGAGAACGCCCGTGGTCTCCAGCGCGAACGCCTCCCACCGGTACGGGCCCGGCAGGTGCAGCGCCGGCAGCAGCTCCGGCAGCGTGCCCTGCGACCTCGCGTAGGCGCCCTGGTCGCACCAGGCGCGGTCGCGGAAGGCGAGCAGCCGGCCGTCGGCCGTCGCGGCGATCTCGAGCTCGTGCTCCTGCTCGCGGGCGTGGTTGGTGGCCACGAAGTGCTCGGTGCGGTCCTCGATCCACTTGACCGGACGCCCCAGCCGCAGCGCCAGGAACGCCACGAGGTAGTCCTCCGGGTAGGCCTCGCCGCGCACACCGAAGCCACCGCCGACGCTCACCTCGACGATCCTGATGTCCGCCGGGTCGATCGCCAGCATCTCGCCGAGCGCCGCGCGCACGGCGTGCTTCACCTTCGCGCCGCCCCAGAGCGTGAGCCGGCCGGTGACGGGGTCGATCTCGGCGATGGCGCCGCGCGTCTCCATCGGGACGGCGGTGTGCCGGTGCATCCGCAGCCGCTCGCGGACGACGACGTCGGCCCGGGCGAACGCCGCGTCGACGTCGCCGTGGCGCAGCGGGTAGCTGCTGACGACGTTGTCGCCGAGGCCGGGGTGGAGCACCGGCGCGCCGAGGTCCGCCGCGCTGGCGAGGTCCGCGACGACGTCGAGCTCGTCGAGGTCGACGTCGACCAGCTCGGCGGCGTCCTCGGCCAGGTAGGGGTCGGTGGCGACGACGACGGCGATCGGCTCGCCCACGTACCGGACGACGCCCCGGGCCAGCGGCGGCTGGAGCACCCGTCTGGCCCGGGGCGTGTCGGCGAGCGGCAGCCGGATAGGGATGCGCACGTCGGGGAGGTCGTCGGCGGTGATGACCGCCAGCACGCCGGGCATGGCCGCGGCGTCGGCGGTGTCGATGCCGGCGATCCGTGCGTGGGCCACCTGGCTGCGCACGATCCTGGCGTGCACCTCGCCGTCGCGACACACGTCGGCGACGTACCGCGCCGCGCCGGTGAGCAGCGGGAGGTCGGCGAGCCGTTCGACGTCGGCGCCGACGAGTCCGCGGACTCGGGTCATGGGTGGTCCTCCCTCAGCCGTCGCAGGGTCCGCCCCACCAGGACGGCGACCAGCTCGCGCCGGAACGTCGCGCTCGCGTGCGGGCCGTCGGCGGGGTCGCAGCCCGCGGCCGCCGCGCGGGCGGCGGCGTCGATGTCCTGCTCGGTCAGGGCCGAGCCCAGCAGTGCGTCCTCGGCCTCGCCCGCGCGCAGCGGACGTGCGGCGACACAGCCCAGGACGACGCGTGCGTGCGTGACCCGGCCGCCGTCGTCCAGCGCGACGGCCACGGCGACGGAGACGAACGCGAAGTCGCCCGCCCGCGGGCTGAACTCGGCGAACGCGCTGCGCAGGCCCGCCGGCGGGGCCGGGCACCGGAGGTCGACGACGATCTCCTCCGGCTCCAGCACGGTCATGAACGGGCCGGCGAAGAACTCCGCGGCCGGAATCGCCCGTTCGCCGCCGCTGGAGCGCACCGTGACCGACGCGTCCAGGGCGGTGGCGGCCACCGGCAGCTCGGCCGCGGGGTCGGCGTGCGCCAGGCTGCCGCCGAGCGTGCCGCGGATGCGGATGGGATGGTGCCCGATGAGCGCGGCGGCCTCGCGCAGGACCTGCCACGGACCGCTCAGGACGGCCGACCGCTCCAGCTCGTGGTGACGGACCAGCGCGCCGACGACGAGCCCGGTGTCGTCGGCGCGCAGGGTGTCCAGTCCGGGCAGGCGGCCGATGTCGACCAGATGGGTCGGCCGGGCGAGGCGGTAGGCCAG
Organism: Jiangella alba; assembly: GCF_900106035.1. Taxonomy (GTDB): domain Bacteria; phylum Actinomycetota; class Actinomycetes; order Jiangellales; family Jiangellaceae; genus Jiangella; species Jiangella alba. Next base: position 2,001,444 of record NZ_FNUC01000003.1, on the reverse strand, counting down.
CAGCGGGACGAGGCTCTGCCCGCCGGCCAGCACCTTGGCGTCCTCGCCGGCCTCGTCCAGCAGCGCCAGCGCGTGCTCGAGCGACTCGGCGCGGGCGTAGGCGAACGGCGGCGGCTTCACGCCACGTCCCCGGCCAGCTCGCGCTGCGCGGCGAGGACCGCCCGCACGATGGGCGCGCCGCCGGTGCAGCGGCACAGGTTGGACGTCAGGACCTCGCGGACGCGCTCGGGCGACGCGCCTGGCTCCGCGCGCAACAGGCCCAGCGCGAGCATGAGGAAGCCGGGCGTGCAGAACCCGCACTGCAGGGCGCCGTGCTCGTGGAAGGCCCGCTGCAGCACGTGCAGCTCAGGCCCGTCGGCCAGCCCTTCGACGGTCTCGACGTCGGCGCCCTCGGCCTGCACGGCCAGCGTCAGGCAGGACCGGACCGGCCGGCCGTCCAGCAGCACCGTGCAGGCGCCGCAGACGCCGTGCTCGCAGCCCAGGTGCGTGCCGGTGCGGCCGTCGTCGCGCAGCGCGTCGGCGAGCGTGCGCCTGGCCGGCACCCGCAGGGTCGCCGGCCGGCCGTTGACGACGACGTCGACGGCAGCGCTGTCGTCCTCCCCGATCCAGGTCATCGCCGCTCCTCTCACTTATGTATCACCATACGTATCGTCATAAGCAGCCGTCAACGCCCGCTCAGGCGATCTGGTCGAAGGCCACGGCGATCCGCTGGGTGCGCCACCCGGCCCCCAGCGCGAGCGACAGCAGGATCCGGGCCTTGAACGGGTCGAGCGCGCCGGCGGTGAGCAGCCCGCGGGACAGCAGGTCGCGCTCGGACCCCGGGAACCCGTACGTCGCGCGGAACCCCTCGCCGGCGCCGCAGCGCGAGGCCAGCACCACCGGGATGCGCCGGGCCAGCCGGGTGACGTCCTCGACCAGCTGGCCGGGCACATGGCCGGCGCCGAACCCGGCCAGCACGACGCCGCCGAACCCGAGGTCGGCCAGTTCCCGCAGGACCCGCCCGTCGTCGCCGAGCGCGATGGTCACGAGTGCGACCGGCGGCGGCTGGGTGCCCAGCGGCGCGCCGATGACGACCCGGGCGGCCGGCCGCAGCGGTATTCGCACCCGGTCCTCCGCGAGCCAGCCGAGGGGCCCGGCGCTCGGCGACGCGAACGCCGACGGCCGCGACGTGTGCAGCTTGCGGACGAACCGGGCCGCGTGGATCTCGTCGTTCATGGCGACGACGACGCCCAGCCCGCGCGCCTCGTCACCGGCCGCCACCCGGACGGCGGCGAGCAGGTTGGCCGGCCCGTCCGCGCCGGGCTGACCGGGGCCGCGCAGGGCGCCGGTGACGACGACCGGCCGGTCGGTGTCGCTCAGCAGATCGAGCGCGAACGCCGTCTCCTCGATGGTGTCGGTGCCCTGGGTCACGACGACGCCGTCGCCGCCGGCCGCGACCAGCTCGCGCACCCGCCCGGCGAGCGCGATGAGGTCGGTGAGCCGCAACTGCGCACCGGGCAGCCGCCGGAACTCCTCGGCGTCGATCGTCGCCACCTCCGCCAGTTCCGGCACGCCCGCCACGAGCGCCGCCGCGTCCAGGGCGGGCTCGACGCCGCGCCCGTCCGCCCTGGTCGTCATCGCGATCGTGCCGCCGAGCGAGAGCACGTGCACCGTCCGAGTCATGCGCCCCTCCTTGACGATAGGAATCAACTGACGTTAGCGTTTACGTATCTTAATACATACTTCCCATGAGAAGGGACCGGACCGTGGTCTGCTGGCCGTTGCCCGTCATCCACGAGACCAGCGAGCGACAGGCGGGCTTCGTCCCGCCGAACCTCAGCCCGCGCGGACTCGAACTGATCCCCCATGAGCTCGCCGACGGCGTCTACGCCCTCATGGCGAACCGCGTGCCCAAGGACAACAACGGGCTCGTGGTCGGCCGCGACGCCGCCCTGGTGATCGACGCCGGCATCACCCCCGGCGTCGGCCGCTACCTGCAGGACGTGGTCGGCAAGCACACCGACAAGCCGATCCGGTACCTGGTCAACACCACGTACCACGGCGACCACAGCTTCGGGAACGCGTCGTTCGGCGACGACGTCACGATCGTGTCGTCGCGGCTCAACAAGGCCGCCATGACCACGATGGGGCTGGAGGAGGAGAAGCAGCTGCGCCTCAGCAGCCTCTACGGCGACCCTCACCTCGACGAGGTGGTGAGCTGGCGCGCACCCGACCTGGTGTTCGACCGGTTCTGCGAGATCGACCTCGGCGGGCGCGTCGTTCATCTGTGGCACTTCGGGCCCGGCAACGGCTCGGGCGACACCATCGTCCACGTCCCCGACGCCGGCGTCGCCTGGGTCGGCAACTTCCTGCGCCACGCCGGCATCCCGCCCATGCTGCTGGCCGGCGACCCCGTCGGCTACGGGCGGTCCATCCGGTCGCTGAAGGCGACGCTGCGCGCCGACACGCTCGTCCCCGGCCACGGCCCGCTGACCGCGGCCGCCGACGGCATCAGCTGGCACCTCAGCTACCTGGACCGCCTCGCCACCGAGGTCTCGCGGCGCAGCGAGGCCGGCGAGACCGTCGAGAAGATGCTGGCCGAGTACACGCTGGACGACCCGCTGCAGCTGTCCGAGGTCGTGCCGTCGGCCGGCCCTGACGAGGCCGGCCGCTTCGACGCGCTGGTCCGGTCGAACCACGAGCTCAACGTCCTGCTGGCGTACCGGTGGCTGACGTCGGCCGCCGCGTGGGCCGCCTGACCGGGCGGCCGGGAACGAAGGAGCGGTCATGGAGATCGAGAACACGTTCACCGTCCCGGTTCCGGTGGACGAGGCCTGGAGAGTGCTGCTCGACGTGGAACGGGTGGCGCCGTGCATGCCCGGCGCCACGCTCGACTCCGTCGACGGCGACGAGTTCTCCGGCCGGGTCAAGGCGAAGGTCGGTCCGGTGAGCCTGTCGTACAAGGGGCGGGCCCGCATCGAGTCCGCCGACGACGAGTCGTACACCGCCGTCATCGCCGCCCGGGGCAAGGACGCGCACGGCAACGGCACGGCCGCCGCGACCGTCACCATGCACCTGACCGACGACGCGGGCGCGGCGCGCGTCGACCTGCTCACCGAGCTCGACATCACCGGGCGGCCGGCCCAGCTCGGGCGCGGCGTCATGAGCGACGTCGCGAACGCCATCATCGGGCAATTCGCGACGGCGCTGGCGCGGCAGCTGGCGGCGACCCCGCCGGCGTCGCCCGGCCAGCAGCCCGCCGATGACCCGGCGCCCGTGCGCGCGGCCACCCGGGTGCCCGCGCCGGTGCTCGACGACACGGTGCCCGAGGCCATCGACGTGCTCGGGATCGCCGGCCGGTCGGTGCTGCGCCGCCTGGGCGCGGCCCTGGCCCGCTTCGTGCGCCGGCTGTTCCGGCGCTCCTGACCCCACCCGACGTCCCGTAAGGAGCCCACTGTGGCGAGCGGCACCACGATCACCGACGTGACCACCACCTTCCTCTCCATCCCGCTGGAGCGGCCGCTGGTCACGGCGGCGTTCCCGATCCCGGCCATCGACACCGCACTGGTACAGGTGCGCACCGCCGACGGCCACGAGGGCGTCGCCTGGAGCTTCGCCTTCGGGCGCGGGCGCGTCGCCAGCCTGGTCCGGCTCATCGACGATCTCGGCGAGCTGGCCGTCGGCGCCGACGCGGTGGCCACCGAGGCGCTGTGGGCGCGGCTGTCCAAGGCGGTGGAGTTCGCCGGCCGGCGTGGCCTCGCCGCGGCGGCGATCTCCACCATCGACACCGCCTGCTGGGACATCACCGGCCAGGCCGCGGGCCTCCCGGTGCACCGGCTGCTCGGCGGGTTCCGCGACCGGGTCGAGACGTACGCCAGCCAGGGGCTGTGGCTCGACCGCGGCCGCGACGACCTCGCCGCCGAGGCGCAGTCGCTGGTCGGCCAGGGGTTCCGGGCGGTCAAGATGCGCGCCGGCCTGCCGGACCCGGCTGAGGACGTCGCCCGGGTGCGGGCGGTGCGCGAGGCCATCGGTCCCGACGTCGCGCTGATGGTCGACGCCAACCAGGCGTGGGACCTCAAGCAGACCCTCCGCATGGCCCGCGACCTGGCCGAGTTCGACCTCTTCTGGCTGGAGGAGCCGATGCCGCACGGCCACGTCGACGACTACGCGGCCGCGGCGCCGGCCATCGAGATGCCGCTGTGCACCGGCGAGTCGAACTACTACGCCGACGAGCTGCTCGCCCTCGCCCGGCGACGGGCGGCGGACTACGTCATGCCCGACCTCATGCGCATGGGCGGGGTGACGGAGTGGATGAAGGCGGCCCGGATGTGCGAGGTGTTCGGGCTGCGGGTGACGCCGCACCTGTTCATGGAGCACTCCGCGCACCTGGCGGGCGCGGCGCCCAACGCGGTGTGGCAGGAGTACCAGCCCTGGTGGCAGCCCATCCTGGAGACGCCCGTGCAGGTGGTCGACGGCTGCATCGCGCTGGGCGACGAGCCCGGCTTCGGCCTGCGGCTGTCGGCGTCCGCCGTCGCCGAGTACCGGCTCTGAACGGGGACCCGCCCGTGCCCACCGTCGACCTGCTGATCTCCGGCGGCATCGTCATCACCTCCTCCGGACGGCGGCGCGCCGACGTCGCCGTCCGCGACGGCCGCATCGTCGCCGTCGGCCGGCTGGACGCCGCCGCCGCGAAGGTGGTCGACGCCGGCGGCCTGCTCGTGCTGCCCGGCGGCGTCGACAGCCACGTGCACCTCATGGACCCCGGCGACATCGAGCGCGAGGACTTCCCCACCGGCACCCGCGCCGCCGCGGCCGCCGGCACCACCACGATCGTCGAGCACTCCCACGGCGCCCCGGTGCGCACCGTGGCCGACCTGGACACGAAGGTCTCCTACCTCACCGGCCGGTCCAACGTCGACTACGCGCTGGCCGCGCACGCGTGGCCGGGCGAGGCCGGCAGCGTCGCCGGCCTGTGGCGTGCCGGGGTCGCCTTCTTCAAGGTGTTCACCTGCACCACCCACGGCATCCCCGGCCACGGTGCGGCGGCGCTGCGCGGGCACCTGCGCGCGACCGCCGACGCCGGCGCGGTGAGCCTCGTCCACTGCGAGGACGAGTCGCTGACCGAGGACGCGGAAGCGCTGCTGCGCGCCGACGGGCGCGACGACGGCGGCCTGCTGCCCGAGTGGCGCGACCGCGACGCCGAGGTGGTGGCCGCCGCCGTGACCGCCCTGCTGGCACGGCGCAGCGGCGCGCGGCTCACCGTCGCGCACGTCAGCCACCCGGAGGTGGCCGAGTACCTGGCCGGCGAGCGCCGCCGCGGCGGGCGCATCTGGGCGGAGACCTGCCCGCAGTACCTGCTGCTCCGCGAGCACGAGGTCGTCGAGCACGAGACGTTCCGCAAGTTCACGCCGCCGGCCCGGGCCCGCGGCGACGCCGACGAGGCCGCGATGTGGCGGCTCCTGCGCGATGGCGTGCTGACCCACGTGTCGTCCGACCACGCGCCGGCGACCCGGGAGCAGAAGACCGGGAGCATGTGGGACGTCCACTTCGGCCTGCCGGGTCTCGACACCACCATGCCGGCGCTGCTGGACGCCGTCGCCCGGCAGCACCTCGCCTACGAGGACGTCGCCCGGCTCTACGCCGAGGTGCCGGCCCGGATCTACGGGCTCTGGCCGCGCAAGGGCGCCGTCGCACCGGGCTTCGACGCCGACCTCGCGCTGGTCGACCCGGACGTCGAGTGGCGGCTGCGCGACGAGTGCGTGCTGTCCAAGGCCGGCTGGACGCCGTACGACGGCCGCCGGGTCACCGGCCGGGTGGTCCGCACCTACCTGCGCGGACGGCTCGTCGCCCAGGACGGTGTGCCGGCCGACGACCGCACCGGCCGGTTCGTCCCGGGCCCGGGCGAGATCACCGGCGGGCGTGGCGGAAGCTGAGGCCGAGGCCGGGTCGGGTGCTGGCGGTGAGGCGGCCGCCGGTGATCGTGACGCCGCTGGGTGCGGCCAGGCAGCCGAGGGCGGCGAACGACGCGTCCTCGACGTCCTCGACCAGCACCGGCTCGGGCAGGCTCAGCGCGAGCTGGCCGGAGAGCTCGGGCAGCAGGTGCGGCGCCAGCGCGACGCCGTAGGCCCGGGCGAGCGCGGCGATGCGCAGGAACGGCGTCACTCCCCCGACGCGGACGACGTTGGGCTGCACGATGTCGCAGGCGCCGGCGTCGAGGAGGTCGCGGAAACGGTGCAGCGTGTGGACGTTCTCGCCCAGGGCGACCGGGACGTCGACGGCGGCGCGCAGCTGCCGGTACGCCCAGGTGGCGTCGGCGAGGAGCGGCTCCTCGACCCAGGCGAGGTCGAACCGGGCGAGGGCGCCGATGGCGCGGCGCGCGGTGGGGAGGTCCCACCGCTGGTTCGCGTCGACCATGAGGCGGCGGCCGGGCCCGATGACGTCGCGGACGGCGGCGACGCGTTCGACGTCCTCGTCCAGGCTCGGCCGGCCGACCTTGATCTTGACGGCGTCGTGCCCGGCCGCGACCCACCGGCCGGCCTGCTCGACCAGCTCGTCCAGGCCGTAGTGCAGGTTCACGCCGCTGCCGTAGACCTCGGCGGAGTCGCGGCGCCGGCCGAGCAGGTCCGTCAGCCCGGCGCCGCAGCGGCGGCCGCGCAGGTCCCACAGCGCGAGGTCGATGCCGGCCATGGCGATGGTGGTGACGCCGCCGCCGCCGGCCTCGTGCAGGTGCCGCCACAGCGGGTCCCAGACGACCTCGGGATCGGCCGGGCCGCCGACGACGAACCGCGTGCACTCGTCGTCGAGCAGCGCCCGCACGGCGGTGGCGCCGATGGTGGGCGTCCAGGAGAACCCGGTGCCGGTCGCGCCGTCCTCGGTGGTGACGTCCACGACGACGACGTGCACGCACGGCACGTCCGGGCCCCACGGCCGGGGCAGCGGCAGCCGCAGCAGGCGGGTCGAGACCGCGGCCACCACGTCAGACGAGCCCATCGGCCACCTCGATCAGCTCCCGCAGTCGCCGCAGGTGCGCCGGGGACGGGTCGGCCAGCGGCGGGCGCACCCCGCCGACCTCCGGACCGCGCAGCCGCACCGCCGCCTTGACCAGCGAGACGGCGTAGCCGGGGACCTGGTCGCGCAGCTCCACCAGTGGCTGGAAGAACTCCGCGAGCAGCCGGGTGCGGCCGGCCTCGTCACCGGTGGCCACCGCGCGATGGAACGCCCCGGACACCCTGGGGGCGAAGCAGAACGCCGCCGACGAGTACAGCGGCACCCCGATCCCCCGGTAGGCGGCCTGGGTCTGCTCCGCCGTGGGCATGCCGTTGAAGAACTGGAACTCCTCGCCCACCTCGGACCGGACCGCGAGCACGATCCGCTGCATCAGGTCGAGGTCGCCGAGCCCGTCCTTGAAGCCGACGACCGCAGGCAGCCGCGCGAGCCGGGCCACGGCCGACGGGGTGAACCGCGCGCCGCCGCGCTGGTAGAGCACCAGCGGCAGGCCGCTCGCCGCCGCCACCGCCTCGACATAGGCGACCAGGCCGTCGTCCGGCCCGCTGACCAGGTACGGCGGCAGCACCAGCAGCCCGTCGGCGCCGGCCCGCTCAGCACCCCGGGCACACGCCACCGCATGGGGCAGCGCGCCGCCGGTGCCGCCGAACACCGGCACCGCGCCCGCGGCGGCCCGGACCGCGGTCGTCACGACCAGCTCGTGCTCGGCGGCGTCGAGCGCGTGGAACTCGCCGGTCCCGCACGCAGCGAAGACCGCGCCCGGCCCGTGCGCCAGCCCGTCCTCCACGTGCGCGGCCAGCACCCGCGGGTCGACCGCCCCGGCCGGGCCGAACGGCGTCACCGGGAAGAACAACACACCGTCGAGGGTCACCGCAGCTCCGTTCGCCAGGTCCGCCGGGGTTTCCAGCCGAGCAGCCGCTCGGCCTGGGCCGTGCTGAAGGCGGGTGCGTCACCCACCAGCGCGGCCGCCGCACCGGCCGTGCCGGGGTGGAACCGCGGCAGCAGCTCGGCCAGCGGCTCGCGCGCCAGCGCGTCCGCCGCGCCGGCGAAGAACGTCTCGCCGTTGGGGAGATCGTCCGCCGCCGACAGCAGCAGGGCGACGAGGTCCGCGGCGTCCCGGGCGTCGACGTAGTTGAACAGCGACCCCGCCGCCAGCGCCGGGTCGTCCAGCCGCTCGCGGACGGTGTGCCCCTGCTGGGTCGGCGCGCCGGCCCACTCGTCCGCGCCGATCACGTAGCACGGCCGGACGGCGCTCAGCCGCATCCGGTCACCGGCCTGGGCGGTGAACATCCGCACGACCTGCTCGGCGACCAGCTTCGACAGGCCGTACGCGTGCCACGGCCGGACCGGATGCGCCTCGTCGATCGGCAGGTACGACGGGACCCAGCCGGCCGGGGCGCCGTAGCCGACCACCGTCGGGCTGCTCGCGACGACGACGCCGCGCACCCCGGCGTCGAGGGCGGCCGCGCAGACGTGGTGGGCCAGCGCCGCGTTCACCCGCAGGATCTCCGGCTCCGGCCGGCTGAACGGCACCGCGATCGCGGCCAGGTGCACGACGGCGTCGGGCCGCACCTGGGCCAGCGCCCAGCGCGCCTCGTCGGCGACGGTGAGGTCGGCGGCGAACCACTGCCCACGATGCCGGTCGGGCGCGCGCCGGTCGACGCTCACCACCTCGTGGCCGGAGGCCAGCAGCCCGTCGACCACCGCCGTGCCCAGCCGCCCGGACCCGCCGGTCACGAGCACCTTCATCGCGGGCCCAGCGGGAGGCCGAGGCTCGCCACCCGGACCGGGCGCCCGGTCGCCAGCGACTCGTTGGCGGCCAGCCCGACGGCGATGCTGCGGAACCCGTCGTCGAGACCCGCGGGCCGGCGCAGCGGGTCGTCGCCCGGCCCGCGGAACAGGTCGTCGAGGAGCAGCGCGTCGCCGCCCCCGTGCCCGTGCGGCCCGTGCGCGCCCGGCGGCACCGGCACCTCGACCGCCCGCTCCCAGTGCCGCTGCAGCACGATCCGGTCGCCCTCGGCCCGGACGGCGTCGGCGCCCGGCCCGGCGGCCTGGTGCGCCGTCTCGACGACCTCGAGCTCGAGCCGGCCGGCCGTGCCGTTGACGGCGACCCGGTAGCCCTCCCACGGCGCGTGTGCGTTCAGGGAGTACGTCATGCTGGCGCCGCGCTCGTAGCCGACCAGCACGCTGAGGTTGTCCTCGATGGTGATGCCCTCGCCGAACACGTCCTGGTCGCGCAGGTAGCCGTCGTCGCCCTCGGCCTCCAGGTACAGCCGCCGCAACGTGTCGTCGGCGCCCAGGTCGAGCGCGAACGGGTCGTCGGCGCGGCCGGGGTCGTCGCGGCTGCGCGCCGGGCGCGGGCCGAGCCCGCGTTCCTCGGCCCGCCGGGCGCCGTAGAACCGCAGCCCGCCGAGCGCGAACACCGTCGCCGGCACGTCGTCGAGCCACCAGTTGGCGAGGTCGAAGTGGTGCGTCGCCTTGTGCACCAGCAGCCCGCCGGACTTGGCCTTCTCGCGATGCCAGCGCCGGAAGTAGTCCGCTCCGTGCGCGGTGTCGAGCAGCCACTCGAAGTGCACCGACGTGACGTCGCCGACGGCGCCGGAGGCGATCAGCCGCCGCACCTCTGTGTTCCGCGGCGAGTAGCGGTAGTTGAAGGTCAGCACCGCACGGGCGGCGCTCGCCTCCGCCGCGCGCGCGATGGCGCGGGCGTGGCCGGCGCTGGTGGTGAGCGGCTTCTCGACCACGACGTCGCAGCCGTGTTCCAGGGCCGCGACGACGTAGCGGTGGTGCGTCCAGTCCGGCGAGGTGACGATGACGCCGTCCGGGCGCACCTCGGCCAGCAGCGCGGCGAAGTCGTCGGGACCGTAGCGGCGCGGGGCCGGCTGGTCGCCGTGCACCGCGCGGTAGCGGTCGTCGTAGTACGACATCCGGACCGCGTTGACGTCGCACCACGCGACGGGTGTGCCCACGTCGGCGTGCGTGGTCAGCAGCGCGTCCACGTACAGCTGGGCGCGGTTCCCGGTGCCGACGACGGCGTAGCGCCGGCGGCCGACTGTCGTGTTCACTGCTGCTCCATCTCCCAGAGGTGGCTGTACCGGCCGTGCAGGGCCGCCGCGAGCTGCTCCGGCGGGCAGTGCCGGGCCAGGCCGGGGACGACGCACTGGTTGTCGCGCTCCGGCCCGTAGAAGCGGGTGTTGACGATCCGCACCGGATCCAGCGGCGGGGTCAGGCAGACGACCTCGGCGATGCCGGGGTCCAGGGCTCCGGCCAGGACCGCGAGGAACGCGCCCTGCCCGGCGCCGACGAGGCGGACGGGTCCGTCGGCGCCGGGCCAGCTCCGGACGAACGCGACGGCGCGCAGGACGTCGTAGGTGCGGGCCGCGCCGAGGCTGTCGGACAGGCAGACGAGGTCGGCGACGATCTTGTACATCGTGCCGTAGTTCTGTTCCAGGCCGAACTCGTTGAACCGGTGCACCGCGAGGGCGCCGGTGCCGCGGACGTCCAGCACGACGACCCGCCGGCCGGCGGCCCTGGCGCGCGTGCAGGCGTCGAGGTGGGCGGAGAGGTCCTCGGTGCCGCGGTCGAGCACGAGGACGTCCGTCCCCGCCGCACCCGGGCCGGTCGGCTCCAGGACGATCGCGGCGTTGACGACGTCACGCTCGGACCACCAGAACGCCTTGCGCGCGCCGGACTCGGGGTCGGTCCACCAGCGCGGGTAGAACTCCGGCCCCGGGTCGCGGCCCGACCACACCTGGTCGTGCAGCCAGGGCACGCCACCGGCGTCGCCCGCGCCGGCCGGCGCCGCGGCCAGCCGGTCCCGGTTGAGCTCGAAGACCTGGCGCGCGGCCGGGTGGTCGGTGGAGATCTGGCCGGTCCGGGTGCACTGGAGCTGCGCGGCCGTGTGCAGCGCCGGTTCGGCGAGCGCCCGCTCGTCCGGCGCCAGCGACGTCGCGCCCAGCTGCCGGGCGAAGAACTCGACCGCCTCCCCCGCGAGCTCCCGGCCGAGGCCGTGCTCCCCGTCGGCGCGCACGTGCGTCAGCGAGCCGCCGGTCAGGTCGAAGACCCGCCGGGCCCGCTGCACCGTGCGGATCGCGCCCTCGACGCAGAAGAAGTCGGAGTTCGCCGAGAGCACCAGCGTCGGCCGGGGCGCCATGGCGACGAGGAGGTCCTCGTGGTCGATGCCCGCCAGCGCGCCGCCCGGGATGATCTGCTCCGGGTCCTGTGCCTGGCCGGAGCGCTGGTACTCCTCGCGGCCGGTGATGAAGCAGCTCGGCGCCGCGGCGGCGATGCGCGGCTCGACCAGCATGAGCCAGGTGGTCTGCGTGCCGCCGCCACTGTTGCCGGCCACCCCGATGCGGTCCGGGTCGACCTCGGGGCGGGCGGCCAGGTAGTCCAGGGCGCGCCGGGCGTCGCTGACGAAGTACCGCGCGATGGTGTCGCCCGCCCACCAGCACTGCACGCCGGCGTGGACGTGCTCGGGCACGTTCGCCGCGATGAGCTCCTTCCCGTCCGCGTCGAGGTAGCTCTTGCGCTCGCCCTGCCCGATCGAGTCGAACGTGAGCACCACCAGGCCGGCCCGGGCCAGCCGGGCGCACATGGCCTGGTAGCGCGGCGCGGCCTTGCCGGAGTCGGCGTGCCCGCAGAGGAACAGCACCGCGCCGGCCGGCCGCCCGGGCGTCGCGTCGTCCGGCCGGTACAGGTTCGCCGGGATCAGAACGCCGTCGCCGGCGTCGAGCACCAGCTTCTCGATCGCGTACCCGTCCGCCGTGAGCGTGCCGGCCGGCCGGGCCGCGGGGACCGGCCGGTCGTCCGGCAGGTCCCCGCCCAGGGCGTCGAGGGCGAGCTTGCGCAGCTCCTCCTGCCGCCGGCGCACGTCGTCGGGGGTCCGCAGCAGGTCGTTGGCGCGCCGGCCGGCCGCGAGCCACTCGCTGGTCCGCCGGTGGACGTTCTGCTGCACCTGCAGCGACGGGTCGTACATCCCGTCGAGGAAGTCGCGGAACCCCGGCGCCGCGCCGTCGGCGTCAGCCATAGGTGCCCTCGGCGATCGGGCCGACCGGGCCGGCCGGGTTGCCCCACCGGACGGCCGGCCCGGTCACCGTCGTCGGCGTGCCGTCGGTGTCGTTCTCGACCACGATGTCGTTGAGGTGGAGGTACCACCGTCTGGACGTGGTGCCCATCGCCTCGGTGAACGTGCAGGCCACCAGCCGGCTGCCCCAGGGGTGGCTCTGGTAGCTGCCGTCGGCGAGGGTCGCGTGGCGGTGGTCGAACGTGCACCGGACGAAGTGCTTCTGCGCGGTGAGGACGGAGGCCCAGATGCTGCGCACCTCGCGGGCCACGAACGTGCAGTCGGCGAAGCGGGCGTTGTGCCCGTCGTTCTCGTGGTCCGTGACCAGGTACCCGTTGCGGAACACCTGCCCGTTGGTCCACGGGCGGTCCTCGAAGTGGCAGTCGGCCCACACCGTGGCCAGCGCGGCGTCGGCCGATCCGTAGCCGACGGTGCACGCTCCGTACACGTTCGACCACTTGAAGACCACGCCGGGCTTGGTGACCAGCACGCTGCGCTCCGTCGTGCCCCAGAACGTGCAGCCCTCGAACCGGGTGTAGCCGCCGTCGCCGTGGGTCACGTTGAGCCCCTCGCCGGCGTTGTTCACGAACTCGCAGCCGGTGAACAGGCCGTCGCGGCACACGCTGTTCTCGGCCTCGATGTCCAGGCCGGCCGACGGCGCGGACTGCACGGCGGCCCGTCCGGTGTGGTTGAAGGAGCTGTCGGTGCAGGTGAGCCCGCGCCCGCCGGTCCACGACAGGCCCTGGCGGCCGTTGTACTCCGAGCGCAGCCGGGTGATGGTGTGCGGCGTCGCCGGGTCGGCGGCGGTGTGGCCCGGCTGCCCGACGGTGACGCCGTCGAGGCCGTGGTGGTGCGCGTGGACGTCGGTGATGCGCACGTTCGAGCAGCCCAGCAGCCGGATGCCGGTGGCCTTGAGCTGCCGGCCGGTGTCGCCGAACTCGCCGCCGAGGACGAGCTGGTCGTTGTTGCCGTCGAGCTCGAGGTTCTCGATGGTGAGGTCGGTGCCGTCGAGCACCTCGATCATCCGCCCGGCCTCGACGCCGTAGGCCGGGTTCGTGGTGATGCCGGCCAGTGGCGCGCCGGTGGCCGGGTCGAACGAGCCGTACCGCAGCCCGGCCGCGAGCCGGATGACGGTGCCGGCGACGCCCTTGACGTGCAGGAACCGCACCCCGCTGAGGGCGAAGATCGGCTGCATGACCCAGTACGGCGTGACGCCGCTGGTGTGCGTCTGCCGGCCCACGACGTAGACGCCGGCCGGGATGGTCAAGGTGCCGCCGCCGGCCGCCTGGATCGCGGCCGCGGCCTGCTGGAAGGCGGTGGTGTCGTTGGTGCTGCCGTTGCCGGCGGCGCCGAAGTCGGCCTTGAGGTCGAACGTCGGGTAGGCGGCCGCGGCTGCGGCCTGGGGCAGCTGGGTCGCGACGGCCAAGGCGGCGCCTCCGGCGAGGACGGTGCGGCGGCGGAGCCGGCGGGGGTCGGCCATGATTCCTCCTTGCGGGCTGGACGGGGGGCTACTTCAGGGCGCCGGTGACCATGCCGCCCTGGATCTGCCGCTGGAAGCTGAGGTAGACGACGAGCACGGGCACGATCGAGATGGTCAGGCCGGCGAACAGCGCGCTCCAGTTGCCGGCGTAGCCCTGGCTGACCGCGAGGTTGGCCAGTCCCTGTGCGAGCACGTAGTTCTCCGGGCTGGACTGCAGCACCAGCGGCAGCAGGTACTGGTTCCACTGGCCGAGCACCACGAAGATGCCGACGCTCACCAGGCCCGGCCGGGCCAGCGGCAGCATGATCCGCAGGTACGCCCCCCAGTGCCCGCAGCCGTCGATGAACGCGGCCTCCGACAGCGACGTCGGCAGCGTGCGGAAGTAGGCGGTGAGGAAGAAGACCGCGAACGGCAGGTTGTACGCCGCGTAGACGACGGCCAGGCCGGGTAGCGAGTCGGCCAGCCGCAGGCTCTGCGCGATGAAGAACAGCGGCACGATGGCGAGGAACGTCGGGAACGTCATGCCGATGACGAACAGGAAGTACACCAGCCGGTTGCCGCGGAACGCGTAGCGCGCGACGACGTACGACACCGTCGCGCCCATCGCCAGCGTGAGCACCGTCCCCAGCGTCACGACGATGACCGTGTTGACGAAGTAGCGGCCGATCTCGGCGTTCGTCCAGGCGTCGGCGAAGTTCTCCCAGCGCAGCGCGCCGGGCAGGCTCCACGGGTCGCTGAACAGCTCGTCGTTGGTCTTGAACGCCGACATCACGCACCAGGCCAGCGGGATGACCACCAGCGCCGCCCAGGTGAGCAGGAAGCCGTGGGTGAAGACGTTGAGGACGGTGCCGGTGGCCGAGCGGCCGTCGCCGGGTCCGGGCGACGCGGGCCGGGCCGCGGGGGCGGCCGGCGCGCGCGGCGTCGTGTCGAGGCTCATGGTCGCTCCTAGAACTCGACGCGTTCGCGCCGGGTCAGCCGCAGTGATGCCGCGGCGAAGGCCAGGGTGAGCAGCAGCAGGGCGACGCCGATGGCGGTGGCGTAGCCGAACTCGCTGTTCTGGAACGCGGTGATGTAGAGGTAGTTGCCGAGCACCTGGGTGGCGTTGTCCGGCCCGCCCGACCCGCCGGCCGCCGACATCACGTTGACGATCGCGAACATGTCCAGCGCGTGGATGCCGAGGTAGATGCCGGCGACCTGGACGGTGTCCCAGATCAGCGGCAGCGTCATGCGCCAGAACGTCTGCCACCGCGTCGTGCCGTCGAGCCGGGCGGCCTCGTAGATGTCGGCCGGGATCGAGCTCATGGCGCTGGTGAACAGGATCACGTAGAAGCCGACGGACAGCCAGATGATGACCGCCAGCATCGCCGGGTAGGCGGTGCCGCGGTCGCCCAGCCAGTTCACCGGCTCGATGCCGACCAGGCCGAGCGCGCCGTTGAGCAGGCCGCTGTCGGTGGGGTCGTACACCGTCGAGAACAGCACGCCGACGACGGCGATCGAGAGCAGGTGCGGGAAGAAGTAGACGATGCGGTAGACCGCGGCGCCCCGCACGCCGCGGCCGCCGCCACGAGCCCGGTACCGGCCGACGTGGATCATCGTCGCGAAGAACAGCCCCAGCGCCAGCGTCACGGCCGGGATCACGAGCACCGCGATGACGTTGTGCCACACCGAGATCCAGAACACGTCGTCCTTGACCAGCCGGGTGTAGTTGTCCAGCCCGACGAACGTCCGCTCCGGCGACAGCCCGTTCCAGTCGGTCAGCGAGATGTAGAACGACTGGGCGTACGGGGAGATGACGAGCACGCCGTAGAGCAGGATCGGGATGGCGAGGGCCGTGACGACGAACCTCAGACTGCCGGCACGCATGGCGTCACTGGTCCCCGTACTTCTCGATCGAGTCGTCCTCCCGGACGGCGTCGGCGGCCGCCTGGCAGCGCCGGCCCCACTCGTCCGGGTCGATCTCGCCGGTCATCAGCGCGCTGGTGGCGTTGGCCGCCTCGGTCTGCAGCGCCGAGTACCAGGTGCCGTAGCGCCAGTAGAAGGTGTCGTCGCCGGACTCGGTGAGCGCGTCGCGCACCGACGTGAGGCCGGTGCCGGCCGACGTCGGGTCGTACTCCGCCAGGCTGGTGAGCGTCTGCGTCTGCTTGGTGAAGTTCTGCGACGACGTGGGCGACAGCATGATGCGCAGGAACTCCATGCCGCCGTACGGGTTCTCCGCCTGCGCCGGGACGATGAACGGCTCGTTGCCCATGCCGCGGATGGCCGCCTGCGGCAGCGCGTCGTCGTCGGTCAGGGCCGGCGGCGACGCGATGACCATGTCGAAGCCCTCGGGCGTGACGTCGCCGAGCTCGCTCTCCAGCCACGACCCGCACGGGATGAACGCGGCCTCGCCGTTGGCCCAGTAGGTCTGCGCCTGGATGTGGGTGAGGCCGGACGTGCCCTGCATGATGAAGTCGCGCTCGACCAGCTGGTACATCGCGCGGGCCGACTCCATCATCGGCTCGCTGGTCCAGCCGTCCGGGTCGAGGTTGTCCAGCGCCTCGATGACGTCCCGGCCGCCGGCCTTGATCGCCATCATGACCAGCGGCGTCAGGATGTAGCCGGGGTTCTTGCCCTGGTAGGTCCAGGGCGCCATGCCGGTGGAGTCCTTGATCTCCTGGCACAGGTCGAGCATCTCCGCCCACGTCGACGGATAGCTCCAGCCGTTCTGCTCGAACAGCGAGCTGCTGTAGTACAGCCCGTGCACGGTGAAGGTGTAGTTGAGCGCGTACGGCACGCCGCCGAACGTGCCCTGTTCGACGATGCCCGGCAGCAGCGTGTCGCGCACGGTCTTGCCGTCGCCGCCGTCGGCGGGTGCGTCCAGCAGCGGCGTCAGGTCGGCCAGCTGGCCGTTCTCGACCAGCGGGGCGAGCATCAGCGCGCCCGCGCCGGCGTTGCAGATGACGTCGGGCACGTCGCCGGAGACGAACCGCGGCTGCAGCAGCTTGGCCAGCTCCTGCCCGCCGGTGTGCTGGATCTTCGCCTGCGGGAAGCGCTGCTGGTAGACGGCCTCGGCGTCGATCGCGTACTGGTCGCCGTAGCCGCCCTTGAAGATGACGGCCTCCAGCGGCAGGTCCGCGGGCACGCCGAGCGGGTTGTCCGGGTCGCCGGTGGCGCGCGGGCTGGCGGACTCGCCGCCGTCGCGGGTGGACGACGACGTCGCGCAGGCGGACAGCAGCCCGGTGCCGGCCAGGGCGCCGAGTCCGGCGCCCATGCCCAGGAGGGTGCGCCGGCTCAGGGCGCGGGTCGGGTGGGTCATGGTGTCTCCTCGGATGGGGTCAGCCGGCGACGCGCACCGTGACGGCGTCGCGGCCGGCGACGGTCGTGCCGGGCAGCGGGCGCAGCGTCAGGGTCAGCTCGCGGGGCGTGGCGCCGGCGGTGTCGCGGGCGCGGACGGGAATCGTGACGGCGCGCTCCCCCGGCGCGATGACGGCCACGCCGGGCAGGCCGTCGTAGTCGACCCGCTGCCGGGCGGCGCCGGTCAGGTCGTAGTGCAGCGCGAGCGGCGCGGCGAGGTCGTCGCCGAGCCGGCGGACGGTCACGGTGGCGGTCTCGCCGGCCCGCACCCAGCGCCGGTCGCTGGTGACGACGACGGTGGCCGCGCCACCGATGGGCCGGACGTCGAGGTCGACGTCCTTGGCCGTGCCGGTGGTGTCGACGACCGGCTGCTGCGGCCGGGCCGCCCAGACCGTGCCCTGGACGTTGCACAGCGTGGGGTCGCCGGCGCCTTCCATGCCGGCCAGGAACGGGCCGTCGAGGTCGGCCAGCACCAGGCAGTCGTCGAACCGGACGTTGCCGTACTCGGGCAGGACGTTGACCATCCCGGACCACACCTTGACGAACGGGTCGGTGCGCGGGGTGTCGCGCAGCGCGGTGAACGCCACCCGCTCGAACCGGGTCTGCGTGCTGTCGTAGCCGCGCTGGCCGTAGACGTTCACGGTGCCCGGCGAGTCGCCGGCGTCGAAGACGCAGTCGCGGAAGACGAACGACCCGCCGACGGGGCCGCGGGTGGCGGGCTGGACGTGCACCACGGCGTCGGCGGTCGGGCCCATGTAGCACCGCTCGACCAGCATCGTCGGCGGCAGGCTCTGCGCGGTGAACCGCATGAGGTTGATCTCGAAGCTGTAGGTCTCGTTGCCGGTGAAGACGCAGTCGCGGATGACGACGTCCTTGATGATCTGGGCCGCCGTGTCCGGCTCGAGGTCGATGCCGGCCTGCGGCAGCGTCCCCACCGTGTTGATCAGGGCGCAGCCCTCGATGAGCAGGCCGTCGGCGTAGATGACGCTGATGGCGTTGCGCTTGTTGTCGTCGCAGACGACGTTGCGGATCGTGACGTTCGTCGAGCCGGCGCCGGTGATGATGCCGTCGCCGGGTGCGCCGCGCAGCACCAGGCCCTCGACGGTGACGTCCTCGCTGGTGCCCATGCGCACGATGGAGCGCCACTCGCCCGTGTACTCGGGCTTGTTCATGACGCAGGTGGCGCCGTAGCCGATCAGCTTGACACCCCGCCGGCCGTGGATGCGCCAGATGCCGTCGCGCTTGTCCGGGAACGCGGCCGCCTTGCCGCGCACGGTGACGCCGTCCTCCAGGATGACGGTGAGGTGGTCGCGGTTGATCCACAGCGGACCGGTGATCCAGTCCTGGCCCACGTTGTCGATGACGACGACGTCGGCGCCGCTGTCCAGTGCCGCCGTCAGCGCCGCCGTGGAGTCCGCGGGGTCGAAGCCGAAGTCGGAGGCCTTGACGACGCCGGCCGCGGGGTCGGCGTCCGCGGCCGCGACGCTGAGTCGCGTGGCGCCGTGGAACAGCGGGATCGCGGCGGCCATGGTGAGCAGGGTGCGGCGGGTCATGGGGCTCGTTGGTGCCATGGGTCCCTCCAGTGGGAGATGTGGTCCAGGGGGCGTCAGACCGTGCGGGTGCGGATGCGCTCGGGCCAGGCGAGTTCGGCGCCGAGCACGCCGGTGAGCAGGCGCTGGAACTCCGCCAGCGCGTCGCTCTTCGCCCGGATCGCGCGCGGCGGCAGACCGGTGGTGAGGGCGTACGCGGCCAGCGCGCCGGCCGCCTCGCCGATGGTCCACTCGACCGGGTGCAGCCGGTATCCGCCGTTGGTGATGTGCGTGGTGGCGATGTTCTTCGCGGCGGCGATCAGGTTGTCCATGCGGACGGGGAGCAGCGCGCCGAGCGGCACCTGGAAGGGGTGGCAGGCGATGTCGACGTAGCTGCGCGGGTGGCCGGCGCCGGTGCTGGGGTGCAGGTCGATGCGGTAGCAGCCGATGCCGACGGAGTCGGGGAACAGCTCCGAGCCCGCCGGCAGCCCGGCGGCCCGGCGCGCCTCGACGCCGACGTGTTCCTCGACGACGGTCAGCTCGCCGGCGATGCGCCGCGACTCGCGGACGTACGGGCGCAGTGCCAGCCCGGCGTCGTCGGCGTCGCCGTCGCACAGCAGGTCGCCGCGTGGGCGCAGCCCGGGGTAGCCGGTGCCACCGTCGTGCCGGGGCGCCTCGGTCTGCATCCAGTGCAGCAGCGACCGGCTCAGCTGCCGGGCGGCGTCGAGATGGCGCTCCCGCTCGGCCGGTTCCACGCCGACGAGCGGGCCGAGGACGTAGTCGTTCTGCGGCCAGTTGACGAGGGTGACGTCGCTGGCCAGGAAGCCGGGGGTGAACGTGCGGGCGCTGAGGATGCGCCGGAAGGTCCAGCGGTCGATGCCGTGCCCGCCGGTGGGCGTCTCGGCGTCGGTGAACAGCGGGTGGGTGCGGACGGCCAGCGAGTCCGGCCGCACGTCGGTCCAGGACAGCAGCGGTCCCGGCCAGTAGGCGGGGGCGAAGTCGCGCCAGAACGCGTAGCCGTCCGGGCGGTCGATGGTCCAGTCCTCGCCCTCGCGGTAGTCCAGGGCGAAGCACCAGGTGAACGACTGCTGGTCCAGCGGCTGCGCCGCGCCGGGCAGCGCGTGCAGCTCGCCGGTCTGCTCCCGGCTCTCCGCGCCGATGACCGACTCGGTGCCGGACAGCTCGACGACGTCGCCCAGCTCGGTGGCGTCCAGGACGTAGGGCGCGCGGACGGTGACGTCGTCGCCGTCGCGCTCGAACAGCACCGCGGTGACGGTGTCGCCGTCGACCTCGGCGGCGCGCGGCCGGGTGCCGGTCAGCACCGTGAGCCGGCGGTTCGCCTGGTACGGCGCCAGCATCGCGCCGATGGCGGCCAGCGCGACCTTGGGTTCGTGACACAGCGGGCTGACGCGGCCGTCGCCCGGGCTGAGCGCGGCGGCCGCCCGGGCCGACTCCGTCAGCGGGTAGTGCCGCCGGTACACCTCGCGGATCTCGGTGCGCAGGCGGCGGTAGCTCGCGGGTGCGCCGAACGTTTCGACCCAGGCGTTCTCGTCGGGCGGGACGGCCTGCGAGGTGAGCTGGCCGCCGAGCCACGGCGACTCCTCGGTGAGGACGACCGTGCGGCCCAGGCGTAGCGCCGCGAGGGCCGCGGCGACACCGCCCAGCCCGCCACCGACGACGAGCACGTCCGTCTCGTGGTCCACCGCGCCTCCTGCCTCGTCAGAAGCTGATTAAACGCTTTGATTAAGCGCTATGATTAAGCGCGTTAGCCGATGGTAGACTCGGCTCGTTCCGTCGTCAATGGGTGGGGCCGGCGAGGTTCGCCGGCACAAGGGAGGCAGGTACTCGTGGCTCAGCGCCGCCGGGCCGACAAACGACGCGTCACACAGAGCGACGTCGCTCGCGCCGCCAACGTGTCCACGGCCATCGTCTCCACGGTCATCAACGGCAAGACCGACTCCATCCGGGTCAGCGAGACGACTCGCGAACGGGTCTGGCAGGCCGTCCGCGACCTGCACTACACCCCGAACATCGCCGCGCAGAGCCTGGCCGGCGGCCGCAACCGCATCATCGGCGCGTTCACCTACCAGCGGCTGTTCCCGTGGGAGAGCCGCGACTTCTACTACGAGTTCCTGCTGGGCATCGAGGAGGAGGCCGAGGCGGTCGCGCACCACCTGCTGCTGTTCACCGGCGCCAAGAACGAGTCAGGCGAGCGCTCGATCTTCAACCACGACGCCAACCTGCTGCGGCTGGCCGACGGCGCCATCCTGGTCGGTGGCCGGGTCGACGGCGACGAGCTCGCCAAACTGACCGCCGACGGCTACCCGTTCGTCATGATCGGCCGGCACGACGAGGTCGGCCCGCAGGTGTCCTGGGTCGCGGCCGACTACGCGGCCGGAGCCGACGCCGTCGTCGAGGAGCTGTACGCGCGCGGCCACCGGCGGCTGCTGTACGTCGCCGGCTCGCGCACGCAGGAGACGCTGGCCGAGCGGCGCACCGGGTTCGCGGCCGCCTGCGCCCGGCACCGGCTGGGCCCGAAGCGGGCCCGCATGGTGGCCTTCGGCGCCGCCAACCCCGACCTGCCGCGCCTCGCGGTGGCCGCCGATGAGCCCGCCGTCCTCGCCGCGGCCCGCGAGGCCGGCTCGACCGCCGTCATCGCCGAGTCCTCGTACGTCGCGCACCGCCTCCTCGAGACCGCGCGGGCCCAGGGCGTCGACGTGCCGGGTGCGCTGAGCATCGTCGGGCTGGGCGACCACGGCGACCGCGCGAACGTCCTCTCCCCCGACCCCGCGCTGACGCTGCTGCGCACCCCCAGCCGCGAGATCGGCGCGGCCGCGGTCCGCATGCTGCTGCGGCTGCTCGACACGCGCGACACCGGCCCTGAGCAGGAGTTCGTCCCCTGCGAGCTGACCGGCGGCCAGACCGTCGGCACGCCGGGCTGACCCGATGGACGACCTGCTGGGGAAGCTGACGCTGGAGCAGAAGGTGCGGCTGCTGACCGGGACCGACTCGTGGCGGCTGCCGGCCGAGCCGGCCGTCGGGCTGCGTCCGGTGGTCCTCACCGACGGCCCCGCCGGGGTCCGCGCCGCCCACCTCGCCGGCCACGGCACCGCCCTCAACCTGCCGTCCGGAACGGCGCTCGGCGCGTCGTGGGACACCGACCTCGCCCGCCGGTTCGGCGCGGCGCTCGCGGCCGAGACCCGCCGGGTGGGTGCCGACGTCCTGCTCGGTCCCACCGTCAACCTGCACCGCAGCCCGCTCGGCGGCCGGCACTTCGAGGCGTACTCGGAGGATCCGCTGCTGACGTCGCGGCTGGCCGCGGCGTACGTGCGTGGTGTGCAGGACGGCGGGGTGGGCGCCTGCCCGAAGCACTACGTGGCCAACGACTTCGAGACCGAGCGATTCACCGCCGACGTGGTCGTGTCCGAGCGGGCGCTGCGCGAGCTGTACCTGGCGGCGTTCGAGGACACCGTCGTCGAGGAACGGCCGTGGATGGTGATGGCCGCCTACAACTCCGTGAACGGGACGACGATGACGGAGAACGCCCTGCTCGCGTCGCCGCTGTGCGACGAATGGGGCTTCGACGGCGTCGTCGTCTCGGACTGGGGCGCGGCACGGACCACGGCCGCGGCCGGACGGGCCCGGCTGGACCTCGTGATGCCCGGGCCGTCCGGGCCGTGGGGCGACGCGCTGGTCAAGGCGGTGCGGGCCGGTGAGGTGCCGGAGGCGGCGGTCGACGAGAAGGTGCGGCGGCTGCTCCGGCTGGCGGAGCGGGTCGGAGCGCTGGACGGCGTCGGCGCGGGCGCCGTCGTGCCGCCGCCGGTCGACGGGCCGGGCCTGGCCCGCGAGGCGGCGGCCGCCGGGATGGTGCTCGTCCGCAACCAGGACGAGCTGCCCTGGAACCCGGCCCGGCTGCGGTCGGTGGCGGTCATCGGACAGAGCGCCGTGCTGGCGCGGACACAGGGCGGCGGCAGCGCGTACGTGCAGCCCGAGCACGTGGTGTCGCCGCTCGACGGGCTGCGCGCCGCGATGCCGGGCGTCGACGTGCGGTGGTCGCTCGGCGCCCAGGTGCAGCGTGGCCTCGTCCCGCTCCCCCCGCCCGGCCTCACCGATCCGGAGACCGGATCCCCGGGGGTGCGGCTGGTGATCCGGGCGGCCGACGGCGCCGTCCTGCGCTCCGAGCGGCACCGCTCGGCCGACCTCACCCGCATCGGCTCGAAGCGGCTGGCCGGCGCGGCCTCCATCGAACTGGCCACGATCCACCGGCCCGGCGACGACGGCCCGGTCCGGCTGGGGGTCGCGGCGGCCGGGCGGGTCCGGCTGAGCGTCGACGGCGCCGACGTCATCGACACCGTGCTGGACCACGACGGCACCTCGTTCGCCGGGGGCCTGGTGTCGCCGCCGGTGGCCAGCGCACCGGTCGAGTTCGCCGCCGGCCGGCCGGTCCGGATCGCCGTCCGGCTCGACCTCCCCCAGCCGCCCGAGCCGGGCGCCGGCCACACCGCGGCGACGCTCGTGGTGGGGACCGACCTCGCCACGTCGTCGCCCGACGACGAACTGGCGGCCGCGGTGGCCGCCGCCCGCGACGCCGACGCCGTCCTCGTCGTCGTCGGGACCACGCCGGACATGGAGAGCGAGAGCTTCGACCGGTCCACGCTGGCGCTGCCCGGACGGCAGGACGAGCTGGTGCGCGCGGTCGCCGCGGCCAACCCGCACACCGTCGTCGCCGTGAACGCGGGGGCGCCGGTGCTGCTGCCGTGGCGCTCAGACGTGGCCGCGGTGCTGCTCACCTGGTTCGGCGGGCAGGAGCTCGGCCACGCGCTGGCCGACGTGCTGCTCGGGCTGGCCGAGCCGGGCGGGCGGCTGCCGACGACCTGGCCGGCCACCGAGGCCGACGTGCCGGTGCTGGCCACCGCGCCGGCCGGCGGCGTGCTCCGCTACGACGAGGGCATCCACGTCGGCCACCGGGCCTGGCTGCGGACCGACGCCGAGCCCGCGTACCCGTTCGGACACGGCCTGGGCTACACGACCTGGTCGTTCGACCACCTCGCCGTCGACGGCCACGACGTCACCGTCCGCGTCCGCAACACCGGGACGCGGCCCGGCAAGCACGTCGTCCAGGTCTACCTCTCGCGACCCGGCAGCGCCGTCGACCGCCCGGCCCGCTGGCTGGCCGGCTTCGCCGTCGTCCGCGCCGCCCCCGGCGCCACCGCGGCCGCCCGCATCGAGCTCCGGCCGCGGTCGTTCGCCCACTGGGACGGCGGCTGGCGCACCGAGCCGGGCACCTTCACCATCCACGCCGGCGCGAACGTGGCGGACCTCCCGCTGCGCGCCGAGGTGACGATGCCCGGTTCAGCTGGGTGAGGACGACTCGTACTTCTCGGCCGCGCCGGGCTCGCGGATGCTCTCGGGATCGACGTCGACGTGGACCTCGCCGGAGCCGTCGCCGAGATACCAGACCAGCACGGTCCCGCCCACGGCCGGAACCTGCGCCGGCTCCGGGAGGATCGTGCCGACGACCGCCCGCGTCCCGGCCGGCGTCTCGATGGTCGCCCACACGGTGATGACGGGGGCGCCGTACCGCCAGCGCCCCTCCCCGGACGTGCCGGTGACCACCCCGCGGGTCGGCGTGCCGCCGCCG
The DNA here is from genome assembly GCF_900106035.1 of Jiangella alba. Classification (GTDB taxonomy): domain Bacteria; phylum Actinomycetota; class Actinomycetes; order Jiangellales; family Jiangellaceae; genus Jiangella; species Jiangella alba. Next base: position 1,977,412 of record NZ_FNUC01000003.1, on the reverse strand, counting down.
CGCACCCGGACGATCTCGTCGCGCAGCGCGTCGGCCTTCCGGCGGCCGCGCCGGCTCGCGGCGTGGACCCAGTAGGCGCCCAGCCCGCACACGACGCCCACGCCGGCGCCGACCCACTCCAGCCCGCCGGCCGCGGTGAACGCCGCCGCGCACCCGCCGGCCGCCATGCCGAGCAGGCCCAGGACCACGCCCACGGACCCGTCGTCGTGCTCGCGCGCGACCTTCCCGGCGGCGCCTGAAAGCTCCTCGATGATCGCCGGCCAGCGACGCCGGCGCCGCTGCAGCCGGCGGTCCAGCGCGCTGAGCGCCACCGCCAGCACGGCCGCGCCCGCCACCACGAGCGTCAGCCGGTCGTCGAGCCGTTCGGTGCGCGACTGGACCAGGACCCAGGTCGCCACCGCCGCGGCGAGGACGACGACGGCACGGATCGTCACGACCAGCATGCCGCCATGGTGTCATTGCATCGGCAGCACCCTTCGTGACGTGGGTCCGCGCCGGGCCCCTCGGTGGGACCCGGCGCGGGCAGAACGATCAGTGGCTCAGATGAGCCAGCGGTTCTTCTGGACGAACGGGATCCGTTCCCACAGCCGCCCCAGTCCGAGGTAGCGGCTCGAGAAGGTCAGCGCCAGCACCACGATCGCGAGCGCCTCGATGAGGTGCTCGTCCATGAACGGGTTGGTCTCCAGCGGCAGCGACGCCATGTACATCATGGCGAGCATCAGCACACCGGCCACGGCCGCCACCCGCATCCCGATGCCGAGGATCAGCGCCAGCCCGATGCCGAGCAGACCGATCATGAACAGCCAGTCGACCCAGGTGTTGCCGGCCAGGTTGGTGAAGAAGTCCTTGAACGGGCCCTCGACGCCCGACAGGTACCCGGTGGTGGGGCTGCCGCCGTCGATCCACGCGTTCTCGCTCGGGGTGGCGTAGCCGAGGCCGAACGTCTTGTCGAGGAACGCCCAGAGGAAGGTCCAGCCCAGAGCCAGCCGCAGCAGGCCCAGAACGTACTGGAGCGCGACCGGACGAACGTCGGGGTGAGTGGTGCCGGTGGTGGTCACCGGCACGGTGCGCTGACGCGGGAGGTTCCGGATCGGCGCGTCGTGGCTGCTGGACGTGGTCATCGTCCCGTCTCCTTCTGGAGTTCCGCCGGCCTCTCCGGCGCTGACTCCAGTCCACCGCGACGGGGGTGTCCGGCGCTGCTGCCCAACGTCGTCTCGGTGCGGGACCTTGGTCATCTCCGCATGGGACCGACGGCTCACGCGGTCACCGCCGGAAAGCGGTGGACTGGTGGTGTGAGCACGGAGAGGAGGTGAGCACATGAGCCTCACCCCACGGCACGATCTGCGCCGCACGGTTCCCGACCTGCTCGAGTGGGTCGAAGACCTGCCCAACACGTTCGCGTGGCCCGGCCCGCCCGGCCTCCGCCCGTTCCGGCTGGAGGAGCACCAGGACGACGACGCGTACGTCATCCGGGCCGAGCTGCCCGGCATGGATCCGGAGAAGGACATCTCGATCGACATCACCGGCGACCGGCTGACGATCAACGCCGAGCGCACGGACCGGCGCGAGGAGTCCGACCGGTCGGAGTTCCGCTACGGCCGGCTCCACCGCAGCGCCGTCCTGCCCAAGGGCGCCGACGCCACCAAGGCGACGGCTCGCTACGTGGCCGGGATCCTGGAGATCACCGTCCCGATCGCCGAGACGCCGCCCGAGTCCCACACCGTTCCCGTCACGAGAGGATGACCGCCACGACGCGTTGACCGAGCAGTCACCGTGCCCGCCCTTGCTCCCGTTCGGGCGGGCACCGACACGCCAGGGACCGGCGTGGCGAGCACCGAGCCGATCAGGACGCCTTCGACGGCCATGAACGTGCTCTCCGCGAGGAAGCACGATCCGTGCCGCCAGCCCGACCGGCGCGTCCTCACCGACCCGCGGCCGCAACCGGCCCAGCAGCAGCTCGCCGAGGGTCGCGCGGAACGGCGGATCGGAGCGCTCGCACCAGGCGACCGCGACATTCCTCACGACGGTCACCGGCATGGCGCCTCCCCTCTCCTGATCTCCGGCCGGATCGTGCCGAAGGTCCCCGGGTCACCGGGTCGAACGGGGCTGGCGTGCCGGCGCCGTCCGGCGGAGGGTCGAAACAGGCAGAGATCGAGAGGAGTGCCATCATGCGCGCACTCGTCGTCTACGAATCCATGTTCGGCAACACCCAGAAGATCGCCGAGGCGATCGCCGGCGGCCTCGCCCTGAGCATGACCACCGACCTCGTCGAGGCCGGTTCCGCCGGCCCCTCCCTCGCCGGCGTCGACCTGCTGGTGGTCGGCGGGCCCACCCACGCCTTCGGGATGAGCCGCGCGTCCACCCGCAGGAGCGCGCACGACCGGACACCCGGCGCGGTCGTGTCGAAGGCCGGCGGCGTCCGCGAGTGGATCGCCGCCCTGGACGCCGACGGCACGCCGTTCGCGACCTTCGACACCAAGGCCACCAAGCCGCGCCTGCCCCGGTCCGCGGCCCACGCCGCACGCCGGCGCCTGCGCCGCCGGGGCCTGCGTCCGGTCGCCGCGGCGACCAGCTTCCTCGTCACCGGCATGGAGGGCCCGCTCGCCGACGGCGAGGAGGAGCGCGCCCGCCGCTGGGGCGAGCAGCTCGGCCGCGCCCGGACCTGACCCTGACGGGAGGCAGCGCCATGGACGTCGATCCGCGCACCGGGATGACGATCCTCGATGCGGACAGCTGCTGGGCGCTGCTCGCGTCGGCGGACGTCGTCCGGCTCGCCGTCGTGGCGGCCGGCGACCTCGAGATCTTCCCGGTCAACGCGGTCGTCGACGGCCACACCCTCGTGTTCGCCACGGGCGAGGGCACCAAACTCGCGGCCGTGACGATCGCTCGCGACGTCGTGCTCGAGGCCGACGGCGCCGACGCGGAGCGGGGCGTCGCGTGGAGCGTCGTCGTCAGGGGCCGGGCCGAGCGCCTGGTGCGCTTCGCCGACATCTACCGGGCCGAGGAGCTCCCGCTCCGGTCGTGGACGACGCACCCGAAGCAGTGGTTCGTGCGGGTCCATCCGGCGCAGGTGACCGGCCGGCGATTCGTCAGCGCCGCGGGTCGAGGTCGCGGACGACGGTGACGGGGATCGGCAGGCGCCGCAGGATGCTGCGCGCGGACGACCCGAGCAGCAGGCCGGTGATCCGGCCGTGTCCGCGCCCGCCGACGACGGCGAGGTCCGCCCCGCCGGCGTACTCGGCCAGCACGAGGGCGGGACGCCCGTACTCGACGGTGGTGGTCACCCGCACGGCCGGGTACTTCGCCCGCCAGGGCTCCACCGAGGCCCGGAACACCTCCGCGGCCGCCGCCTCGTAGCGCGCGGCGTCCGGGCGCAGCGGCCGGTCCGCCGGGTAGCCGAGCGGCAGCTCCATCGCGTGCACGGCGATGATCCGCGCACCGCGTGCGGAAGCCAGCGTGAAGGCGTACTCCACGGCGGCCTGGCCACGATCGGAGCCGTCGACGCCCAGCAGGATGGCGTGGCGCAGGCGGACGGGCGGCGCCCAGGTGTCCGGGACGATGGTCAGCGGCACCCGGGTGCGGGCGGCACACGCCAGCGAGGTGGACCCCGTCACGAGCTCCGCCACGCGGCCCACGCCCTGCCGGCCGACCACGAGCATCGGCGCGCGCATCGAGGCGCGCAGCAGGATCCGGGGCACCAGGCCGTAGCGCAGGACCGTCCGGGCCGGGACGTCGTGGTAGCCGCGCTCGGCCAGCCGGTCCAGCGCCTCGTCGAAGATGTCGTCGGCCAGCTCCTGCGGCGCGGTGTCGAGAACGGCGAGCGAGTGGCGTTCGCCGGGATGGGCGAAGACCAGCGTCAGCCCGCACCCGCGCGTGCGGGCCTCGCCCGCGGCCCAGTCCAAGGCGAGCAGGGCGCTCGGCGATCCGTCCAGTCCGACGACGATGGGTGCGGTGCTGGTGGCCATGCCTCCAGCAGATCGCCGCCGGCCGGGACCCGCACAGGGCCCAAGGTCCCGCGCGCACGGGCCGTGCGGCGGGACCTGCGGCTCTACCCGCCGGACGGGGACCGGCGCGACGGTGGACGCGACGACGGCGACGACGAGGTGCGCCGTCCGGGACGAACGGAGCCGACGATGTGGAACGTGCTGGACGCGACGGACCGGCCGATCGTGGCCGGCATCGACGGCCGCCCGGAGAGCGAGGCCGCCCTGCACTGGGCCGTCGCCGCGGCCCGGGCGCGCCGGACGCCCTTGCGCGTCGTCCTGGTCGCCGACGCGTCCGAGCTGCAGCGCTACGTGCCGTACCGGCCGGACGTCCACGGCGAGACGTTCATGGTCCCGGCGCGGCCGCACCGGCATCCGTCCGACGACGACCTCGACCGCGCGGTCGCGATCGCCCGGCTGCACCTGCCGCCCGGCGCCGTCACCGGACGACGCGCGCCCGGCGCCGCCGCGACGGCCCTGATCGAGGACTCCGCCGACGCCGCCATGCTCGTCGTCGGCACCCGCAGGCGCGGCCCGCTCGCCGCCGCCGCGCTCGGTTCGGTGAGCGCGACGGTGGCCGCACACGCCCGCTGCCCCGTGGTCGTCGTCGGCGCCGAGCCGCCCGGGTCCGGCGCCGGTCTGCCGGTCGTCGCCGGGATCGCCGACGACCGCGCCGCCGACGGCGTCCTCGACTTCGCCTTCCGCGAGGCGTCGGTGCGCCGGGTACCGCTGACGGTGCTCCACGCCGGCCGGGCCGATCCCGGCCTGGCGCCCAGGCTGGCGAACTACGCATCCCGGTATCGGGACGTGCCGGTGACGGCGCACCTGTCCGGCGACGGCGCGGCCGAGGCGCTGACCGCGGCCAGTGCCCGCGCCCAGCTGGTGGTCGTCGGCTCGCGGCGGCGCGGCCGGGTGGCCGGCCTGGTGCTCGGCTCGGTCGGACGGCAGCTGCTGCACGAGGCCGGCTGCCCGGTCGCCGTCGTCCACCCCGCCCGGGCCCGGACGCCACGACGGACGGTCGTCCGTCCCGCCGAGGCGCCGCTCTGACGTCTCGGGCCGAAGGTCCCGACATCACCGCCTTCGGCCTCTACGCCCGACGCCGCCCGCGGCGGACGCTGGAGGCATGGGCCACCACGCGAGACCAGTGCCGGCGGCGCGACGGATGCTCGTCGTCTGCGCCCACCCCTACGACGCGACGTTCGCGCTCGGCGGCGTGATCGGCGCCTTCGCCGACGCCGGGACCTCGGTGCGCGTCCTGTGCCTGACGCACGGACGGCGGCGGGACCCGACGCCGCGCCGGCGGGTCGACCGCGCCCGCGACCTCGGCCGCGCCGTGCGGCGGCTCGGCGCCGAGGACGCCGTCCTGCTGGACCACGCCCCCGGCACGCTCGCCGCCGCGACCATCGACGAGCTGGCGGCCGAGATCCGGTCGGCCGCGGTCGCCGCCGACGCGCTGCTCGTCGTCGACGCCACCGGCCCCGGAGCCCACCCCGACCACGTGCGGACGATGCGCGCGGCCTACCGCGCGGCCGCCGCCACCGGCACCGTCCTCTACGCCTGGACGCTGCGCCCGGCCGAGCTGCGGACCACGCACCAGGTGCTGGTGATCGACGCCGACCGGGCCCGGCAGCGCGCGGCCATCGCCTGCCACACCGGCCTGCCCGAGAACGACCCGCTGCGCAGCCGGTGGATGCGCCACCAGGACCCGGCCGAACGGCTGGTCGTGCTGCGCGACGAGCGGACCCTCGCCCCCGTCGACCGGCCGCCGGAACGGAGCCCGTCATGACCGGCTCGGACCCCGTCGCCGGTCGTCGTCCACGTGTGCGGAGGCGGACACCATGAGCGACAGAACCCGCGGTCCCGGCGCCGGAGCCGGTGGCGGCGCCCTCTACGGACTCGGCATCTTCGGCGCGCTGGTCTTCTTCTGGCAGCAGGCCGACACCTTCTGGGACTACGTCCTCGCCATCGTGCAGGGCCTGTTCTGGCCGGCGTTCATGGTCTACGAGGCGTTCAAGGCACTGGACTGACGTGACCGGCGCAGCGGAGTCGTCCATGACCAACGCCGTCGTCGTCGGCGTCGACGGATCGCCCGACAGCGGCCACGCCCTCTCCTGGGCGGCCGCGGAGGCGCACCGGCGCGGCAGCGTGCTGTACGTCGTCTTCGGGCTCTGGACGCCGCTGGCCGCGCTCCCGTTCGGCGGCGCGGCGGTGCGGCTGCCGCCCGACGAGCTGCGGCTGTACTCCACCCGCGTCCTGGACCGCGCGAAGGAGCTCGTGCGGGAGCAGCACCCCGGCGTGGAGGTGAGCACGGTGCTCGTCGTGCGCCCGCCGGTGCAGGCGCTGCTCGACATCTCCCACGACGCCGCACTGGTGGTCGTGGGGACGCGCGGGCTCGGCGCGTTCGGCGGGCTGCTGCTCGGCTCGGTGAGCGCCCGGGTGGCCGCCCGAGCCACCGCGCCCGCCGTCGTGGTGCCGGAGCCGGCCGGACCGGGCGACGGCACGATCGTCGCCGGGGTCGACGGCTCGCCGCACGGCGACGCCGCGCTGCGGTTCGCGCTGACCGAGGCGGACCGCCGGGCCGTGCCCGTCGCGGCCGTGACCGCCTACGAGCCGGACCCGCTCATGCTGCCCGTCCTCGACCCCGCGGCCGTGGACCGCGCCGCCGCGATCGAACGGCGCGGCGCCGAGCAGCTGGCGTCCGACGCGGTCGGCCGGGCCAGGGCGGCCACCGGCGCCGCCGCACCCGTCACCGTCCGCGTCCAGGCCGGACGCGCGGCCGAGGTCCTCACCGACGCCGGACGCGACGCCGGCCTGATCGTCGTCGGGTCGCGCGGCCGCGGCGAGGTGCGCGGGCTGCTGCTCGGCTCCACCAGCCAGGGCGTCCTGCACCACGCGGGCCGGCCGGTCGCCGTCCTGCACGCGCCGCCGGACTGACGGGTGACGGCGTCAGAAGCGGTGTCGGGTGTGCGAGAACGTGTCGCCCTTGCCGAAGGCGAGCACCTTCACCGGGGCGACGGCGAACACCAGCGCTTCGCCGCCGTCGTCGTGGTGGAAGGCGCCGTCGCGCACCTCGAACCGCCAGGACCCGTCCCACTTCGCGCGCCACGCGGCGGCCAGCCGGTGCAGCGTGGCGTCGTCGGTGACCCGAACGGCGTCGCCCTCGACGACGACGTCCAGGCCGCGGTCCCAGTCGTTGCGCCCGGTAATGAGGGTGACCTGCGGGTTCGCCCGCAGGTTGACGGCCTTCTGCTCGGCGGCGCCGGTGCAGAAGTGGAGGGCGCCGTCGAGCCAGACCGCCACGAGCGGGGTGACGTGCGGCCGTCCGCCGGCCCGGACCGTGGTGATCCAGAACAGCTCGGCGGCCTCGATCACGCGCACCGTGTCGTCCCACGAGGCCGGCGCGGCGCCCGGCGCGCTGAACCGGGCGTCGAGTGAGGTGGCCGGTGCGTTCATCGGCGTCTTCTTCTCCGTCATGACGGGTACGACCGATCTGCGGTGGAGAACTCATCGCCGATGGCCCGGACGGCGACGACCGCCAGGCCGGCCAGCGCGGCCGCCGTCAGCACCGGCACCGCGGCCTTCGCGGCCCGAGGCGGCAGGACCAGCTCGAACAGCGGCACCGGGTCGCCCAGTCGTCGCTGCAGCGGGCCGAGCGGGCAGCTGCCGCGTCCGACCACCAGCGCCAGCCCTTCGGCCGCGAGCGCGCCGGCGCTGACCGCCAGCCAGCGATCCCGGCGCCCGGTCAGCGCACAGGCCCAGACGTGGCCGAGGGCGGCCAGCTCGGCCGCCGCGATGCCGGTGTGGGCCAGCCGCAACGCCGTCGCCCGGCGCGGCAGCCCGGCCGGTGGTGGGGTCATGCGGCCACTGTGGCGCACCGCCCGGCCTCGGCCTCAGGGCCGAAGGTCCCCGGACCGGCGGGTCGTCCCGCCCGGCGCCGGGCGGTCACCGGTCGGCGTGCGGCGGTTCCCGCTCCCGTCCGGCCCCGGCGGCGAGGGCGGCGCCGACCTGCTCGGCGAGGGTGACGGCGACGAGGCGTTGCTCCAGCGACGGCCGCCGGATCGCGGTGGCGGCGGTGAGCAGGAACCGGCCGCGTCTCGTGCCGCCGAACTCGACCGCCAGCTCGATCTCGTCGTCGGTCGGCAGCCCGTCGCGGTCCACGTTCACCGGACGGCCGCGGCGGGTCACGGTGCCGTCGCTGTGCAGTTCGGCGTGCTGCCGGCCGGCGCCGCGCTCGTAGCGGCAGCCGTCGAGGTCGAGCACGTCGATGATCTGCCGTTCGACCCGGCGGATCAGCTCGTCCGGCACGTCGTCGCCGGACGCGACGATCCGGGCCGCGGAGACGATGCCGTCGAGGTAGCCCCGCCGCTCGCTGGAGCGCGCCTGCTGCCGTCGTCCCCACAGCGCGATCTCGGTGACCGCCAGCCCCACCACCGTCAGCAGGGCGGCGGTCTCGATGTCGTCGCGATCGTCGATGGTGAAGGTCTGGTACGGCTGCGTGAGGAAGAAGTCGAACCACACGGCACTCGACAGCGCCGCGACGACTCCGGCCACGCGCCGGCCGGTGGCGGCGACGCCGACCACGATGAGCACCAGGCCGAGGGCGGCGTTGGCGTTCGCGACGTCGTCGCGGACCGCGGTGAGCGCGGCGCACGCCACCAGCGGCCCCAGCAGGGCCACGGCCATCACCACGGCGGCGGAGCGGCTCGGCGACGCGTCCACGTCTCCATCTACCGCCCGTCCGCCCGGCGCTGTCAACGACCTTGACGACTCCTTAGCGGCGCGTCAGGACCGGCGGCGCCCGAGGAGGCGGCCGAGGAGCGAGCCGCGCTCGGACTCGTGGCCCGGGCAGCGCTCCTCCTCCGGGATGCCCGCCATGACCTGCTGCACGTGCATGCCGCAGCCGCGCCAGGTCGTGCGGCCGCACGTCCTGCACAACGCCGGGTGACACATGGTTCGCCTCCTGCCGATCGTCGTCCGGGAATGAACGTATCCCCCCGGGGGGTTATGCTGTCAACCGAGCCACCACACCGAAGGGCACCACGTTCATGACCACCACCACGCTGACCGGCCAGACCTTCGCGCAGACCGTGGAGGACAACGAGATCGTGCTGGTCGACTTCTGGGCCGCCTGGTGCGGCCCCTGCCGCATGTTCGCGCCCGTCTACGAGCAGGCCGCCGAGCAGCACCCCGACATCGTCTTCGGCAAGGTCGACACCGAGGCCGAGCGCGAGCTCGCCGCGTCGGCGCAGATCACGTCCATCCCCACCCTGATGGCCTTCAAGAAGGGCCACCTCGTCTTCTCCCAGCCCGGCGCCCTGCCCGCGGCCGCCCTGCAGCAGGTCATCGACGCCGTCGTCGACCTCGACGTCGACGCCGCCCTGGCCGCCGCCCAGGACGCGCAGCAGTGACGACCCACACCCTGGGCGTCACCGTCGGCCTCCCCTACGACGACGCGGTCGGCGCCACGCGCGCGGCGCTGGCCGACGCCGGGTTCGGGGTGCTCACCGAGATCGACGTGCGCGCCACCCTGAAGGCCAAGCTGGACGTCGACGTGCCGGACGAGGTCATCCTCGGCGCCTGCCGGCCGGAGCTGGCGCACCGGGCCATGACCGCCGACCCGTCGGTCGCCACGCTGCTGCCGTGCAACGTGGTGGTCCGCGCGGTGGCGCCGGGCCGCACCGTCGTCGAGACCGTCGACCCCGCCGCCCTGCTCGGCGTCACCGGCCGCGACGAGCTCGCCGAGGTGGCCGACGAGGCCCGCCGGCGCCTCACCGAGGCGCTGTCCCGGCTCACCACGCGGAGAGGCTGACCCATGCAGCTCGAGCCCGACACCACCACGCCGATCATCCACCGCGCCAGGCGCGCGCACGGCCACCTCGCCCGCGTCATCACGATGCTCGAGAACGGCGACGACTGCGAGGACGTGCTGACGCAGCTCGCCGCCGTGATCAAGGCGCTGGACCGCACCGGCTTCGCCATCGTCGCCACCGGGCTGCAGCAGTGCCTCAGCTCCGGCCAGGACACCGACAGCGTCGACGTCAAGAAGATGGAGAAGCTCTTCCTCACGCTCGCCTGAGCGACCCGCGAACACAGAAGGACCGACATGACCGTCACCACCCCCGGCCACGGCCAGGCCGTGCTCGACGACCTCTCGCCGCTGCACCGCCAGCTGCGCCGAGCCGTTCCCGACGTCTACAAGGGCTTCCGCGAGCTCCACCACGCCGCGTTCCAGGACGGCGCCCTGGACACGAAGACGAAGGAGCTCATCGCGCTCGCCATCGGCGTCGTCGAGGGCTGCGACGGCTGCATCGCCTCGCACGCCCAGGCCGCGGCCCGGGCCGGCGCGACCCGGCAGGAAGCCGCGGAAGCCATCGGCGTCACGTTCCTCATGAACGGCGGGCCGGCCACCATCTACGGTCCCCGTGCCTACGACGCGTTCTGCGAGTTCGAGGCCGCCGAGCCGGCCGCCTGACCGCGGCGCGGTCAGGCGACGCTGCCGGCGCGGTGGCCGAAGACCGCGCCCGCGGCCAGGCCGGTGCCGCCCGGATAGTTGCCGCTGAACAGGCCGCCGAGCATCTCGCCGGCGACCAGCAGGCCCGGGATCGGCGTGCCGTCGTCGGCGAGCACACGGCCGTGGGTGTCGGCCCGCAGCCCGCCGAAGGTGAAGGTGATGCCGCAGGTCACCGGGTAGGCGTAGAACGGCGGCGTGACCAGCGGCGCGGCCCAGTTGCTCTTCGGCGGGCGGACGTCGGCGCGGCGGCCGTCCTTGACGGTGGGGTCGAAGCGCGCCGTGGTGTCGATGGCGGCGTTGTACTCGGCGACGGTCTTGCGCAGTCCCGCCTCGTCGATGCCGGCCTGCCGCGCGAGCTCGTCCACCGTGTCGGCGACGACGACGCTGATGCCGGGCATGTCGTACTCCTCGGCCCGCAGCATGGGCCGCAGCTCGGCGTCGAAGAGCTGGAAGGCCACCGAGCCGGGCTGCTCGAGGATCTGGCTGCCGTACTTGGCGTAGGTGTAGTTGCGGAAGTCCTCGCCCTCGTCGATGAAGCGCTGGCCGTCGACGTTGACGACGATGCCGAGCGGGTAGCTCTGCCGGGTCAACCGGTTGGTCAGCTCGCGGTTGCTCTCGTTCTGCGGGTGCCCGGCGTCCCAGGCCACGGCGTGGCAGGTGGACCAGTCGCCGGCCCGCCCCGCGCCGATCCGCAGCGCCTCGACCAGCACCTCGCCGGTGTTGTTCGACGTGCCGCGCACGCGGGCGTTGGCCCAGCCGCGGCCCAGGTGGCGTTCGCGCAGCCGCGGGTCGGCCTCGAACCCGCCCGCGGCGAGCACCACCGACGCGGCCGCCACCTCGCCCCGGACGCCGTCACTGGTCAGGTAGCCGACGCCGGTGACGGCGCCGTCGTCGACCAGCAGCTCGTGCACGGCGTGCCCGTAGCGGACGTCGACGCCGAGGGCGGCGGCCGCGCGGGCGTGGTCGCCCATCAGGCCCTGTCCGCCGTCGACGTTGCCGACGTGCAGCCCGCCCCAGAACAGGTAGGTGCCGTCGTCGCGCTGGTACGCCTGGCGCTCGTACATCAGCCGGTAGCGCAGCCCGTGACCGTGCAGCCACCGCACGACCCGGCTGCTCTGCGCCACCAGCACCCGGGTGAGGTCGGGATCGTTGCGCCCGCCCGTCACCTTGGCGAGATCGGCCGCGTACTCCTCGGCGGAGTAGGGCGGGACCTCGGTGGCGTCGTGCCGGTCGTCGGGCTCGACGATGTCGAGCAGGTCGGGCAGGCCGTCGTGCACGATGCGGGTGGCGCCCGCCGTGTAGTAGCTGTTGCCACCCGCGTGCTCGCGGTCGCCCTTCTCCAGCAGGACGACCGAGCGGCCCCGCTCGGCGGCGGCGAGCGCGGCGCAGAAGCCGGCGTTGCCGCCGCCCACGACGACGACGTCGGCGTACGGCCGGGCGCTTCCCAGTCGGTTCAAGGTGTTCTCCGCTTCTCCGGGTGGACGGACTGACGCGCGGGCGCGGCGTCACGGGCCGAGCGTCAGCAACGTCTCCTCGGTCATGTCGCGGATGGCGTACGCCGGCCCTTCGTGGCCGAAGCCGCTGGCCTTGACGCCGCCGAACGGCATGAGGTCGACGCGGGCGCTGGAGGTCTCGTTGACGTGCACGGTGCCGACCCGCAGCCGGCCGGCGACGTGCAGCGCCCGCCCGATGTCGGACGTGAACAGGCCGGCCGCGAGGCCGTACGGGGTGTCGTTGGCCTCGTCGATCGCCTTGTCGACGTCGGCGAACGGCCGGATCGACACCACCGGCCCGAAGATCTCGCGGCACATGACGTTCATGTCCGGCGCGACGCCGGTGAGCACGGTCGGCTGGACGACGGCGCCGCTGCGGGTGCCGCCGGTCACGACCTCGGCGCCGTCGCCGGCCGCGGCCGTCACCCAGCTCTCGACCCGTTCCGCCGCCTGCTCGTCGATGAGCGGGCCGATGAACGTGCCCGGCTGCCGCGGGTCGCCGACCGGCCGCCCGTCCAGCGCGGCCAGCAGCGCCGCGGTGAAGTCGGCGGCGACGGCCTCGTGCACGTAGAGCCGCTGCACCGACGTGCAGACCTGGCCGGCCTTGCGGAAGGCGGCGTTGACGCACAGCTGCGCCGCCCGCGCGAGGTCGGCGTCCTCGCAGACGATGGTGCTGGCCAGGCTGCCCAGTTCGAGCTGGGCCCGGCGCACGCCGATGGTGCGCTGGATGTGCTCGCCGACCGCCGTGCTGCCGGTGAACGCGTAGTACGCCGGCACGTCGTCCTCGAGCAGCCACTGGCCCACGGTCGAGCCGTCGCCGTACAGCACGCTGATCAGGCCCGGCGGCAGCCCCGCGTCGAGCAGCACCCGCAGCAGCAGGTCGGCGGTGAGCGGCGTCGCCTCGGCCGGTTTCAGCACGACGCCGTTCCCGGCCGCCAGCGCCGGCGCGATCTTGTGCGCGACGGTGTTGAGCGGCGAGTTGAACGGGGTGATGGCGCACACGACGCCGACCGGGCGGCGCACCGTGAACGCGACCCGCGCGGGCCGGCCGGGGTCGGCGTCGATGGGCACCACCTCGCCGCGCAGCCGCTTGGCCTCCTCCCCCGACAACAGCAGGGTCTGCGCCGTGCGCTCGACCTCGCGCCGGGCGTCGACCGTGGTGAAGCCGGTGTCGGTGACGATCGACTCGACCAGCTCGCCGGCCCGTTCCAGCACCAGTTCGGCGGCGCGGGCGAGGATGCGGTAGCGGTCGTAGGGCGACAGCGACGGCCCGGCCTGCGCGGCCGCGACGGCCCGGACGGCCGCCGCGACCTGCTCGCGGCCGGGCGCGTGCACCTCGGCCACCGGCTCGCGCGTGTACGTGTCGCGGGCGACGGCGCTGTGGTCGCCGTCGGCCCAGTCGCCGCCGACGAACGGGCGCAGTTGCTTCATGCTTCTCCTCCGTGTCAGAACTGCGACGCGTACTGGGCCGGGTCGATGCGGGCCTCGACGACCAGCGGGCGGGTCAGCCCGGCGGCGCCCTCGAGAGCGCGGTCGAGCTGCGCCCTCGACTCCACCCGGACGCCGTCGCAGCCCATCGCCTCGGCCAGCCGGACGAGGTCGGTGTCCTCGATGCGGGTGGCGACGCTGGGGTAGCTGACCGCCATCTGCTTGAGCTCGATGCGGTTGAGGCTGCCGTCGACGAACACCACCACGACGATCGGCAGCCCCAGTGCCGCCGCCAGCCGCATCTCCGTCGCGACCATGGCGAAGCCGCCGTCGCCGACGAGCGCCGCCACCGGCCGGTCCGGGCGCAGCAGCTTCGCGGCGATGGCGGCCGGCACGCCGAAGCCCATCGCCGAGAGACCGTTGGTCATGAGCACGCTGCGCGGCCGGGTGGCCGGCCACCCCTGCCCCACCAGCAGCTTGTGCGATCCGACGTCGGAGGTGACGATCGCCGTGCCGGCCAGCCGCCCGGCCACGACGTCGACCACGTCGGTCGGGTTCAGCCGGCCGTCCACCCGCCCGTCGTAGTAGGCGTCGCGCAGCCGGGTCCGCTGCTCCTTGACCTCGCGCTCGGTCCACCGCGGCTCGCCGGTCCAGCCGTCGGCCAGCAGGTCCAGCCCGGCCGCGATGTCGCCGACCACCTCGGTGGCGGCGGCGTAGATCTGGTCGGTGTTCGGCGTGGTGTCGACGTGCAGCACCGGGGTGGTCAGCCGCCACGGCTTGATCAGCTCGACCGGGTCGAACCCGGCCGCCACGATCAGGTCGGCCGACCCGAGGAAGTCCCAGACCACCTGGTTGCAGGCCATGTCCAGCACGCCGGCGAACATCGGCGAGTCCTCCGGCACGACGCCCTTGGCCATCGGCGCCACGACCACCGGCATCCCGGCGGTCTCGGCCAGCCGGAGCAGCTGCTCCGTGGCCTCGCAGCGCGCGGCGCCGATGCCGGCCAGCAGCACCGGGCGCCGCGCAGCGGCGAGCACCCGGGCCGGGTCCGGACCGCTCACCCCGGCTCCCCCGCGGGCCGGGCCGAACGGCGGCACCGCCACCTCGGCGTCGCGCGCGGTGGCCTTGAACGTGTCCGAGCCGACGGTCAGGTGCACGGCGCCGGGCCGCTCGGCGGTCGCCGTGCGCAGCGCCTTGCGCATGACGGTGGCCACGGCGCCGGCGTCCATGCGACCGGCCCACTTGGTGACCGGCCCGAACAGCGCCTGGTGATCGACCACCTGGTGGGTGAAGAACGGCTCCCGGGCCGACTCGATCTGGCCCGACACCGCGAGCATCGGCACGCGGTCCAGGGTGGCCGCCGCGACGCCGTTGACCAGCGCGGTGGAGCCCGGGCCCAGCGTCGACAGGCAGACGCCGGGCCGGCCCGTGACCATGCCGTACGCCTCGGCCATGAACCCCGCGGTGCCCTCGCGCCGCGCCAGCACGACGTCGATGCCGCGCACCCGCGAGCGCTCCATGAACTCGATGATCGGATCACCGGGATAGGCGAAGATCGCCTCGGTGCCGGCCTCGGCGAGGTAGGCCGCCATCACGTCCGCGGTGCTCGCCGCCTCGGTCGTCATCGGTCAGGCCGCCAGTTCGCGCAGCCGCGGCAGCACGTTCTCGCCGATGAGCTTGATGGTGCCGACCGGGTCGTTGCTGGCCACCTGGATCGACACCCACTCCGCGTCGATCTGCTCGACCAGCGGCCGGTACGCCTCGACCAGCGCGTCGGCGTCGGGGACGACCGTGTAGCTGCCGAGCACCTCGCCGCGGTCCATCGCGTCGGCCCGCTCGCGCAGCACGGCCGGGTCGGCCACCTCCAGCCGGCCGGGCGCCCGCAAGCCGCGCATCGGGCCGAGCGCGCGCCAGGCCTCGTCGTCGTCGCCGGCGAGGACGGTCCACCGGGTCGCGAGGATCCGCGGGTTGGCGTTGCCGCGTTCGGCGGCCGCGGCCCGGAACGGCTCGATGACCTTGGTGATGGTGTCCTGCGGGTTCTTGACGCTGGTGATGAGGCCGTCGGCGTGGGCGCCGGCGAACGCGGCCGACTTCGGCCCACCGGCCGCGAGCAGCGTCGGCACCGGGGACGTCGGCGGGCTGTAGAGCTTGGCGGTGGTGGTCGTGTAGTAGTCGCCGGCGAAGTCCAGCTTCTCGCCGCCGTGCAACCGCCGGATGATCTCCAGCGCCTCGCGCATCCGGCCCATCCGCTCGCCGTAGCCGGGGAACTCCCAGCCCAGCGGCGTCTCGTTGATGGCCTCACCGCTGCCGACGCCCAGCAGCAGGCGTCCGCCGGAGAGCCGCTGCACGGTGGCCGAGGCCTGCGCGACCACCCCCGGGTGGTAGTGGAACAGCGGGCAGGTGACGGACGTGCCGAGCTCGACCCGCTCGGTGCGGGCCGCCACCGTGCCCAGCCAGCTCCACACGAACCCCGCGGCCGACGTGTCGTCGACCCACGGGTGGAAGTGGTCCGATCCCAGGACGGTGTCGAACCCGGCCTGCTCGGCCAGGACGGCCTGCTCGACCAGTTCCTCCGGCTGGTAGGACTCGTGACTGCACAACCAGGCGAACTTGACCATGCGCTGCTCCTCTCAGGCCCGGCCGACGACGATGGCCGACGGGCCCTGGTCGGCCGTGCGAGCCACGACGGACAGGAACTCCGGCCGGTTGGTGACGATCTTGGCCAGGCGGGTCGTGTAGTCGACGCCGACCGCCCAGCGGTACTCGCCGACGCCGTAGCCGATGAGGATCTCGCTGCCACGCGGGCGCATCACGAGCGTGCCCGGGTAGATCGACGTGACCGGGTTCTCCAGGTCGGCGACCTCGCGCAGCGGGCCCTCGCCCGGGTGCAGCACGCCGACGTCGCCGGACCACTTGGCCGAGATCAGCTTGCGCTCGATCGGCTCGGCCAGCATCTCCCACAGGGCGGCGGTGGCCTTCGGCGCATTGGCCTCCAGCAGCAGCGCCTCGGCGGTCACGCCGCCGGACTCCAGCCTGATCCGCTTCTGCGTCATCGTCACTCCCCCTGCTCGATCAGCACGTCCAGCGCTCCACGGTCGCGGGTGTCCTGGAGCTTGCCCGCGAGCCCGGCGGCGTTCTCGACGACGTCGCCCAGGTAGGTCACCCAGTGGGTGCCGGTGTTGCTGCGCGCCTGGCCCTGGCCGTAGGCGAACACCAGGTAACCGCGGACGGGGTCGTAGGCGACCATGCCCGGGTAGTACATGGAGACCTGGCCCTCGATGCCGGCCGTCTCGTCGCGCAGCGCGGCGTCGTGCACGACGGCGCAGTTGCCGCTGCGGCTGGCGTGCACGACCCGGGCCCGCAGGGGCAGCGTCGCCAGGACCGCGGCGACGCCGTTCGGCGCGGCGGCGTCCTTCAGCTCGGCCACGGCGGTGACGCCGTCGACCGTGATGCGCAGCTTCGTCACGACGCGTCCTCCGCTCGGGTGATCGACACCTCGGTGGAACCGCCCTGCCAGGTGGCGCCGAAGGCGGCCAGCAGGTCGGCGCCGTCGCCGTCCAGCTCGGCGACCGGCGTGGCGTAGGTGCGGCCCACCGGGCCGCGCGACTCGGCGACGCCGTACGACATGAACAGCTCGGCGACGCCACGCGGGTTCGGCCGCACCACGATGGTGCCCGGGTAGATCGACGTCACCGGCAGCTCGATGTCGTCGAGGGCGGCGATCGGCTGGTTCGGCGTCTTCACCCACACCGCCGACCCGGCCCACCGGGCGTGCGTGATGGTGCCCTCGAT
Source organism: Jiangella alba (assembly GCF_900106035.1). Taxonomy (GTDB): domain Bacteria; phylum Actinomycetota; class Actinomycetes; order Jiangellales; family Jiangellaceae; genus Jiangella; species Jiangella alba. The sequence continues at coordinate 1,960,205 of NZ_FNUC01000003.1, read as the reverse complement.
CGGCAGCGACTCCCAGAAGGCGTCGGCCGTCTTCGGCGCGTCCTCGAGCAGGGTGTAGCGCGCCGCGGCGTCGCCCACCCGGACTTCGATCCTCTTCATTCCCATCCCATCGGTCGTCTCGATGCGTGTGTGCCGGAGGCGTTACGCGAACTGCGCGATGACCTCCTTCCCGAGCAGCTGGATCTGCTCGAGCACCTGCTCGGGGGTGTTCCCACTCGGGATCAGCCCGACGTGGCGCATGCCGGCCCGCTCGTACTCGCGCAGCCGTGCGGCGACGTCGTCCGGCGACCCGACGATGTACGACGTCTCGGCGGACCGGCCACGGGCCGCGCCCAGACCCCGGGCCAGGGAGTTCTCCCACCGCTCCTGCGCCTGTGCGCGGGTCGGCGCGACGAGCACGTCGAACTGCAGGCTGACCTCGATCTCGGCCGGGTCGCGGTCGACCTGCGCGCACGCGGCGTGCAGCGCCTGGATCCGCTCGGTCAGCTGCTCCGGCGTGATGTGCATGTGGATCCAGCCGGCGCCCCACCGGGCGGTGCGGCGCAGCATCTCGTCGCCGGCGCCGGTCATGTACAGCGGGAACGGGCGCTGCACCGGCTTCGGGAAGACCTCCGCGCCCTGCACGCTGAAGTACTCGCCGTCGTGGTCGACGACCTGCTCGGTGAGCAGCTTCTCCAGCAGCTCCAGCGACTCCTCCAGCCAGCGCCCGCGGTTGATCGACGAGCTGAACCGGCCGCGCAGGCGGTCGAGCTCGGTGCGCTTCCCGCCGAGCCCGAGACCGAGCGCGTACCGCCCGCCGGACAGCACGTCGAGCGTGGCCACCTGCTTGGCCAGCAGGATCGGGTCGCGCAACGGCACCGTGACGGCCGACGTGACGAACCGGATCCGCTCGGTGCGAGCGGCCAGGAACGCCAGCGTCGTCTGGGCCTCGAAGAAGTTCGGCGTCGCGCGGGCCCGGCCCGACAACGCCTCGTCGAAGGTGGACTGCAGGTCGTTGGCCCAGAGCGAGTCGAACCCGCTCGCCTCGGCGGTCACCGCGATGTCGGTGAGCACCTCGGGCGTCGTGAACCCGGGCGGATAGACCTTCCCTTCGCGACAGTTCGGTATGGCTGCTCCGAAACGCATGCGCTCGAACCTCCGTGTCTACGATTGCATCCCAACGTATACCGTCGCGCGCAACGACGTCCAGACCCGCCGGGCGCGCGCCATGCGGCCTAGCTCAGATCGGTCTCCCAGAGCTTCAGCCGGATGTCCCGGGCAGCGGTGAAGTGCTGCCCCGCCAGCTCGGCGGCGAGCTCGCCGTTGCGTGCCTCGATGGCGTCGACCAGCTGCTCGTGCTCGCGATTGGAGGTCTCCCACCGGCCCGGATAGGCCAGCGTCGTCGCCGGGTACCGGCCCAGGTGCATGCTCAGCCGCCCGAGGAGGTCGATGAGCGAGCCGTTGTGGCTGGCCCGCCAGACCAGCCGGTGGAAGTCGGCGTTGACGGCCGCCTTGGTGGTGGCGTCGGCGTCGGCGAGCGTGGCCATGCGCGGGATCATCCGGCGCATCAGCAGGAGGTCGTTCTGGTTGCGGCGGTCGGCGGCGAACCGGGCCGCCGTGGCCTCCAGCACGATGCGGGTCTCGTAGATGTCGAGGATCTCCTCGGGGCTGCTCTCCCGCACCACCAGGCCGCGGTCGCCGCGGCGGATCAGGCCGTCCTGCTCCAGGCGGGTCAGCGCCTCGCGCACCGGCGTTCGGCTGACCTGGCACCATTCGGCCAGCGTGGCCTCGACCAGTGGCTGTCCCGGCTCCAGTTCGCCGGACAGGATGGCCTGCCTGATCTTCTCGTACGGGTTCGGCCGGCGGTCCGGCGGCGGGAATCGTCGCTGATCGTCGCTGGGGACCGTGACCATCGGAGTGCCTTTCTCAGGATGAGCATTCGAGAGTAGCCGATCTTGCCTGATCGTCACGGCTCCAGCGCGCTCCAGGTGAGGTCGCCGGAGAGCGCCCCGGACAGGAACTCGTCGATGCCGCCGAAGCTCGAGCGGATGGCGTCGGGCTGATCGGCCTGCAGCAGCGTGAGCGCCGGCAGGTCCGCGGCGATGATCTCCTGGGCCTGGCCGTAGATCTCGGCCCGGGCCGCCTGGTCCTGGGTGCGGGCGGCCTCGGCGAAGAGCGCGTCGAGCTCCTCGTTGCAGTAGCCGGTCGGGTTGTTGAACGCCAGCTTGTCCGGGTTGCACTTGTAGACCCTCCCGATGCCGAACTCCGGGTCCGGGCGTGTGTCGAGCGAGAGCAGGTTGGTGCCGAAGTCCTGCTGGACGAAGAGCGCGTCGCTGTTCACCGTCGCCTCGTCCTGGGTGGGCTCGGTCTCCACCCCGATGGCCCGCCAGTTGTCCGCGATGATCGCGGCCAGCGCCTGCGTGTACGGCTGGGTCGCCACATAGCGGAGCCTGACGCTGAACCGGGTGCCGTCGCCCTGTTCGGGGTAGCCCGCCTGGTCCAGCAGCGCGGCGGCCGCGTCGGGGTCGTAGCCGTAGGCGTCGAGGTAGTCGATCCCGGTGTCGGTCGCCCAGAGCCCGGTCGGGAACGACCCCGCCGCCGGCTCGGTGAACTCCGGGTCGGCCGACTTCGACATCAGCTCGCGGTCCAGCGCCATGAACAGCGCCTTGCGCACCTCCGGGTCGTTCAGCGGCTCCTCGTTCTGGTTGAGCCACATCGTCATGAACGTCGCCGACACCCGGCCGTTCTGCAGCGTGATCTCGTCGTTGCCCTCGAGGGCCTTGACGATGGTGTCGTCGACGTCGAACTTGTTGATGTAGTCGATCTCGCCGTTCACCAGGGCGTTGGCGCGCGAGTTGCTGTCCGGGATCACCTTGTACACCAGCCGGTCGACGGCCGGTGCGCCGTCCCAGTAGTCCGGGTTGGCGGTCAGCGTGATGGTGTCGCCGCTCCAGCTGTCGAAGACGAAGGGACCGGTGCCCACCGGGGCGCGGTTGTTCGGGTTGGTCAGCAGGTCGGTGCCGGCGTAGATGTGCTCGGGCTGGATGCTGAAGTCCTGTGGGCCCAGCGCCAGCAGCAGCGGCGCCAGCGGCTGCTTCAGCGTGACGACGACGGTCGCCTCGTCGGGTGCCGCGACGGAGGAGATGGTGCTGGTCAGCACCGCGCCGGTCGGCGACAGCGGCAGCACCTCCTGGAAGCTGAAGAGGACGTCGGCCGAGCTGAACGGCTCGCCGTCGTGCCAGGTGACGCCCTGGCGGAGGTGGAAGGTGTACGTCAGGCCGTCGTCGGAGATGTCCCAGCTCTCCGCCAGCGCCGGCACGACGTCCTTGTCCTTCGTCGTGCGCACCAGGCCCTCGCCGACGGCCAGGCCGACGGTGGCCGTGAGCGCGTCGGAGGTGAAGCTGCGCACCAGCATCTCCGGCTGGCTGGCCAGCCCGGTGACGAACGTGGTCTCACCGCCGCCACCACCGGTGGCGTCGGTGTCGGAGCCGCCGCAGGAGGCCAGCAGCAGCGCCGCGGCCGCGATGGCCGGCACGATGCCGGCCCGCCGCGCGAACGTGATGGTCATGATCTGTCGCTTTCTGCCGCACCGACGGTGCGGCGGTCATGGGCCGGCGGCGGGACCGCAGGCTCGGACAGCAGATGACACGCCGCCAGTCCGTGGTGCGGGACGGGCAGCAACGGGGGATCGACCCGCGCGCAGACGTCCATGGCGGACGGGCAGCGCGGGTGGAACCGGCAGCCGCTCGGCGGAGCGAGCGCCGACGGCGGGTCGCCGGAGAGCGTGCGACGGGACGGCGTGGAGCCGCCCCGCCTGATCCGCGGCGTGGCGGCCAGCAGGGCCTGGGTGTACGGATGCCGGGGCGACTGGAAGACCCGCTCCGTCGGCCCCTGCTCGACGATGCGGCCGAGGTACATGACCGCGACGTCCTGGGCGGTCGACGCGACCACCGACAGGTCGTGGGTGATCAGCAGGACGCTGATGCCGCGTTCGGCCCGGATGTCGGCGAGCAGGTTGAGGATCTGCCCGCGGATGGACACGTCCAGCGCGGAGACCGGCTCGTCGGCGATGATCACGTCGGGCTCGACCGCCAGCGCGCGGGCGATGCCGACCCGCTGGAGCTGCCCTCCGCTGAGCTCGTGCGGGCGCCGGGCCAGGAACTGGCGCCCCGGCTGCAGGCCCACCTGGTCGAGCAGCCGGGCCACGTCGTCCTGCGCCGACGCGCGTGACGTGCGGCCGTACAGCGCCATCGCGCTGTGCAGCGTCTCGAAGACGGTCTTGCGGGGGTTGAGCGCCGAGCCGGGGTCCTGGAAGACCGCCTGCACCTTCGGCCGGAACGCGCGCCGGTAGTCGCGGCGGCTCAGCTGGTCGATCGGCCGGCCGTGCAGCGCCACCGTGCCGCTGTCGGGTTGCAGCAGGCCGAGCGCCATCCGCGCGGTCGTGCTCTTGCCGCACCCGCTCTCCCCCACCAGCCCGAGCATCCGGGCACGGTGCAGCTGCAGGTCGACACCGTCGACGGCGAGGGCCTGGCCGGGCCCGCGGGACAGGATGCCGCGGCGGACGCCGTAGCGCTTGCTCACGCCGGACAGGCTGAGCACGGGTTCGTCGGTCACGACGCCTCCCCGGCGGTCTCGGCGGCCAGCCAGCAGCGGGCGGTCCGGTCGTCGCCCAGGCGCACGACCGGCGGGTCGTCGGCGCACCGGTCGTGGGCGGCGGGGCAGCGCGACCGGAACCGGCAGCCCGTCGTGATGCTGCCCGGCGGCGGGACCACGCCGGGGATGGTGCGCACCCGCTGCTCGACCGGGTCGTCGACGTCGAGGACGCATGCGAGCAGCCCCTGCGTGTAGGGGTGGCCGGGGGCGGCGAAGACGGCGTCGACCGGACCCGACTCCACGATCTGCCCGGCGTACATGACGTACACGAACTCGCAGGTCTCCGAGACCACGCCGAGGTCGTGCGTCACCACCAGCAGCGCCATGCCGCGCTCGCGCACCACGTCGGTGATGGTGTCGAGGATCTGCGCCTGGACGGTGACGTCGAGCGCCGTCGTGGGCTCGTCGGCCACCAGCAGCTCGGGGTCGCCGGCCAGGGCGATCGCGATCAGCACGCGCTGGCGCATGCCGCCGCTGAGCTCGTGCGGGTAGCGCCGGCGGAACGCGCGCGAGCTGTCCAGCCCGACCGAGCGGAACAGCGCCGTCACCTGGGCTTCTCGCCCGCGCCGGTCCTTGCCGGCGAGCACCTCCTCGACCTGCGCGCCGACCGTCATCGTGGGGTTCAGCCGGGCCAGCGCGTCCTGGAAGACCATCGCGATGCGCCGGCCGCGGTAGTCGCGCAACCGGCGGTCGTCCAGTTGCGCGAGGTCCACCCCGTCGTAGCTCGCCTCGCCGCTGACGCCGTCCAGCACCGACGGCGGGATGAACCGCAGGATGCCGCGCAGCGTCATCGACTTGCCGCAGCCGCTCTCACCCACCAGTGCGACGCGCTGGGACGGCCGCACGTCGATGCTCACCTCGTCGACCGGCCGGATCACCCCGGCCGGCGTCTTCAGCGCGACCGAGAAGTCGCGGACCGCAAGTCCCGTGCTCATCGCCGGCTCCGTCTCGTCGAAGGGTCAGAGGTGGCTGCTCGTCGGCCGCAGCGCGCGGTTCAGCCCGTCACCGACGAAGTTGGCGGCGAGCACGACGAGGAAGATCACGACACCGGCCGGAACGCTCATCCACCACGCGGAGAGGTCGCGCTGGGCCTGCTGGAGGATGTCGCCCCAGCTGAGGTTGCTCGGGTCGCCGAGGCCGAGGAACGCCAGCCCGGCCTGCAGCAGGATCGCGCTGCCCAGGTCGATGGTCGCCTGCACGATCAGCGGCGGCAGCGCGTTGGGCAGGACGTCGGACATGATGATCCGCCGGTTCGAATGGCCCACCGTCCGCGCGGCGGCCACCATGTCCGTCGTCATGATCCGCAGGACCTCGCCGCGCACCAGCCTGGCCATCTGCGGCCACAGCGCCATCACCAGGGCGGCGCAGATGTAGGCGAGGTTCGCGCCGAGCACGGCGACGATGATCAGTGCAAGCGCGAAGCTCGGGATCACCTGGAAGACCTCGGCGACGCGCATCAGGACGGCGTCGACCCGGCCGCCGTAGAAGCCGGCGACGGCGCCGACCAGCGAGCCGATCACCAGCGTGCCCAGCCCGGTCACCAGCGCGACGATCAGCGAGACGCGGCCGCCGTGGATGATCTGGGACAGGATGTCGCGGCCGACGGTGTCGGTGCCCAGCAGGTGCTCGCCGCTGGGCGGCTGGAGCAGCGACTGCGAGACCGCCTGCGGGTCGTAGGGCGCGATCCAGTCCGCGCCGATGGCGACCAGCGCGACGGCGGCCAGGACCACCAGTCCGGCGACGGCCGGCGGGTGACCGAGGAAGCGTCGCAGCGCCTGGCGTCCGCCCGGAGCCGGCGGACGGCGCCGGCCCGTCCGCCACCGCCGTCCGGGAGGTGCCACGCCCGGCGGCGTGGCGGGCAGCAGTTCGACGTTCATGCGCGACCTCCCGCGCCGGCGCCGACCCGGATCCGCGGGTCGACGAGGCCGTAGACCAGATCGGTGATGAGGTTCACCACGACCACCGCGACCGCGATGAGCAGGACGATGCCGATGGTCACCGCGTTGTCGCGGTTGCGGATCGACTCGTAGAGCAGCTGGCCCATGCCCGGCCAGCCGAACACCGTCTCGACCAGCACCGACCCGGCCAGGACGAAGCCGAAGTTGTAGCCGATGACGGTCACCGCCGGCAGCAGCGAGTTGCGCACGACGTGCCGGCGGATGATCGTCGCCCGGCTGAAGCCCTTGGCCCGCGCGGTCTCCACGTACGGCAGCGTCAGGACGTCGTGCACGCTGGTCCGCACGATGCGCGCCACGACGCCGATCTCACGCATCGCCAGCACCAGGGCCGGCAGCAGCAGGTGCGTGAGCAGGTCCGGCAACCGGTCCAGGCCCTCGGCGGTCGACCGCGTCGAGTACATGCCCTGCGACGGCAGCACCGACAGCTTGATCGCGAAGACCAGCACCAGCATCTGGCCGAGCCAGAACATCGGGATCGAGAGCGAGCCGACGGCGACGCCGGTGACCAGGTGGTCGAGCGCGCGGGAGCGGGAGACACCGGCCCAGACGCCCACGGCCACGCCGACGATCGCGGCGAACGTCATCGCGGTGATGGTCAGGATGAGCGTGTTGCCGAGCCGGTCGGCGATGAGGTCGGCCACCGGGACCCGGCCGGCCAGCGACTCGCCGAGGTTGAGCGTGAAGATCTGCTGCAGGTACTCCCAGTACCGCACCAGCAGCGGCTGGTCCAGGCCGTAGGCCTCGGTGACCTGGGCGATGTACTCCGGCGTGGCCGGGTAGTCGCCGATGAGCGCCTGGATGGGGTCTCCGGGCGCGAGCTGGAGCAGGAAGAACATCAGCGTCACGACGCCGAAGAGCAGCGGGACCGCGTGCAGGAGCCGGCGTGCGGTGAAGCGGAGCATGAACACCTCGCTCTCGCCTGACGGTGGGGATCCCGGCCGGCGAGCGCGTCCTCGCTGCGCCGCTCCGTAGACCATTGCATACCGAAGTATGCGGCAGCGTACGGCTGCTTCGCTGACGCGTCAAGAGGTCTCTGCGACCCACCGCATCCGGCGTGCCGCCGCCTCGGCGAGCCACGGCTCGAGCCCGGCGGCCGACACCGTCCGCGCCACCTCGTCCAGCTCGGACGCCCGGCGGGCGCCGTGCTCGCGGACCCGGGCGTGCACGTAGGCCGACAGCGCGCCCCAGTCCGACGTGTCCGGCGTACCGTCCAGCGACCGCAGCACCTCGTCGGCGACCCCGTAGTGGCCGGCCGCCACGGCGCACTCCACCACGAGCGATTCCAGACCCTTGACGATCAGGCTGCGCAGCATCTTCACGGCCGCCGCCTGACCCGGCTCGGCGCCGATGACCCGCAGGTTCATTCCCAGGCCCGCACAACGGCGGAGCAGCTCGTCCGCCCCGCCGCCGCTGAGCAGCACCGGCACCCGGTGGCCGTGCGCGGGTACCGCCGCCATGACGGCGCCGTCGGCAAACCGGGCGCCGCTCGGCTCGACCACCGCGGCCACCCGCCGCTTGGTGTCCGGGCTGGCCGAGTTCCAGTCGGCGTAGACGTGCCCGGGCTGCAGCGCTCCGGCCAGCTCCTCCGCCACCGTCACGGCGGTCGAACCACTGGTGAGGCCGATGACGACGTCGCATCGCGCCGCCAGGTCCGCCGGCGTGCGCACCAGCGTGACGCCGCCCGCCGCGGCGCGCTCGCGCACCCTCGCGTCGTCGGCCCTGGCGTCGAACGCGTACACGTGCACCGCCGCGGCGGGCAGGCCGGCGGCGATCGCGCCGGCCGCCTCCCCCAGGCCGACGAACCCCATTCGGACGACGTCATGCGCGAGTTCCATGAGGCCCCTTCCGCCACACCCTGGACGTGGCGGACACCATCGCATACCGAGGTACACAAGGGAAGGCGTTCAGGCGGCGCGCCCGGCGCGCCGCCTGACTCGTCCGCGGTTCAGCAACAGCCGGAGTCGCAGCAGTCCACGGTCTGGTCGTCGCAGCAGTCCATCGTTGTCACCTCCCCTCGCGCGCTCGTTGACAGGTGGTCAGGCCGTCGCGCAGCAGGCGGCGCCGCGACGAGCGGACCGCGCGGCCCACGCGTCGCGCACCCGCGACACCGAGCGGCCCAGGGCGCTGCCGCGGCAGCACGTCGCCACCGCGACGAGCCGCCGGCGAGCGGCCTCGGCGAGCAGGTCGCGCCGGCGCTCGGCGGCCATCGTCTCGGGCAGGTACGGATCCATGACGCCTCCTTGTTTCGATGTTCATCTAATCATTGATTCGAAGAATATGGAAACAGCGGGTAGTCTGGAGCGACGATGACCACACCGACCATCACCCCCGCCGCACCGGCGAGCACCCGCGCGCTGCCGGTGCTCAACGACTGCTGCACCCCGAGCTCGGCCATGAGCGACGACGACGCGTCGCTGCTCGCGGGCGCGTTCAAGGCGCTGGCCGACCCCGCACGGGTGAAGATCCTGTCGATGCTGCTCAACGCCGACGAGGTGTGCGCCTGCGACTTCTCGGCCAGCATCGGCAAGACGGCCGCCACGACCAGCCACCACCTGAAACTGCTGCGCGACGCCGGGCTGATCACCGGCGACCGCCGCGGCACCTGGGTCTACTACCGCGTCATCCCCGAGCGTCTGACCGCCATCCGCGACGCCCTGGCGCTGGGTCGGTGACGCGCACCGATCAGGTTGTCGCGCCGCGTCCGTCAGTACGTGTGAGATCGACTCACAGGAGGCTGACGCCATGCGGAAACTGACCTTTGCCATGAACGTGACCCTGGACGGCTACGTCGCCGCGCCCGGCGACGACCTGGGCTGGAGCGGGGGTGAGGGTGAGGGACCGGACTCGTCGGCGAGCGACGAGCTGTTCCAGTGGTGGTCCGACCGGGTGGCGGCGACGAGCCTGGCGCTGTACGGGCGCAAGCTGTGGGAGGCGATGAGTCCCCACTGGCCGACCGCCGACCAGCAGCCCGGCGCCACACCGGCGGAGATCGAGTTCGCCCGCCGCTGGCGGGATATGCCGAAGGTGGTGTTCTCCTCGACCATCGACGAGGTCGCCTGGAACGCCCGCCTGGTCACCGGCGACGCGGTCACCGAGATCGCCCGGCTCAAGGCCGAGGACGGCGGCCCCATGGACATCGTCGGCGCCACGCTCGCCGGTGCGGCCATGCGGGCCGGGCTGATCGACGAGTACGCGATCGTCACCCATCCGGTCCTGGTCGGCGGCGGCACGCCGTTCTTCACCGCGCTGGACAGCTGGGTGAAGCTGACCCTGGTGGAGAACCGGACGTTCTCCGGCGGCGTGGTGCTGACCCGATACGAGACGAGGCGATGAGCACGGGCCTGGCGATCGGCTCGTGAAGCCAGGGACCTGCCCCGGGCGCGGTGACCGGTGTGGTCACAGTGTCGGCGGCAGGTCCAGCCAGGGCTTGTCGGCGGCGTCGAATCCGGTGAGCTCGGCGATCTTGCCGTCGGCGATGTGCAGGGCCGCGATGGCGAACAGCCGGTACTCCGGGTCGCCGGGGGTGCGCAGGTACAGCGCGGCGGCCGGCATGCGGTTGACCGTCGTGGCGATGCCGCGCCAGTCGTCGTGGCCCGGCCCGAAGAGCCCACCGGAGACCCAGCCGTCCACCGCGTCCTCGGCCGTCGTGGTCACGGTGCCCGGATCGGGCAGCATCGCGAAGCGCAGGTCGTCGCGCAGCAGGGACGTCAGCCCGTCGAGGTCGTTGCGCTCATGGGCGTCGATGTACGACTTCACCACGCCGCGCTCGTCGTTCGACAGCTCGGGGCTGCGCCAGTCGAGGCGGTCGGGCAGCTGCTCGCGCATCGTCACGCGCGCCCGCTGCAGTGCGCTGGTCACCGAGGCGACGGTCAGCTCGAGGGCGTCGGCCGCCTTCGACGCCGGCCAGCCGAGGACGTCGCGCAGGATGAACACCGCCCGCTGCCGCGGCGGCAGGTGCTGGACGGCGACGATGAACGCCAGCTCGATCGTCTCCCGCGCCACCACCGATTCCTGCGGGTCCTCGGGGAGCATCCGGTCGGGGTACGGCTGCAGGTACAGCACCTCGGAGCCGGAGTCCGGCAGCCCGGACGGCACGGGCGTGCGGTTGTTGCGCTTCTCCAGGAAGTCGAGGCAGGCGTTCGTCGCGATCCGGTACAGCCAGGTCCGCAGCGCCGCGTGGCCCTTGTACGAGTCGCGCTTGTTCCACGCCCGCAGGAACGTCTCCTGCGTCATGTCCTGGGCGTCCTCGTAGTTCGCGAGCATGCGGTAGCAGTGCACCTGCAGCTCACGCCGGTGGCGCTCCGTGATGAGCGCGAACCGCGCCGTATCGCCCGAGCGGACCACGTCGATGAACGTGGCCTCGTCAGCGCCCAGGGGTCGAGCGTCGGTCATGGTCGTCAATCCTTCCACCGGTGCGAGGGGGCTACCAGGAACTGACGACGTGGCGGCGGATTTCTGATCGGCGCAGCCGCTGAGGGTCAGCAGCAGACCTCGAGGTAGTGCTGCAGGTCCGCGAGCGCCCGCGCCATGCCGTCCTTGTCGGCGCGGTAGTAGACGGTCTTGCCGTCGCGGCGCGAGGTGACGATGCCGCCGCGCCGCAGGAGCTTGAGCTGCTCCGACGCGGTCGACTGGCCGATGCCGGCGAGCTCGGCGATCTGCCCCACGGACAGTTCGGCGCCGCGGGCGAACAGCAGCAGGATCTTCTGCCGAGCCGGGCTGGCCAGCGCCTTGAGGAACTCGAGCGTGGCGTCGCCGAGCTCGACGAGGTCGTCCGTCACCAGCGGCAACGACCTGCGCTCCCCCGCCTCGACGACCTCGCTCACGCCGTCGAGCATACGCAACGTATCGCCACTTTGACATATCGCGATTCGACGATATGTTTGCGGCGTGACCACCCCAACACACCCCGTGATCGTCATCGGCGCCGGCCAGTCCGGCCTCGCCGCCGCCCGCGCCGTCCGCGACGCCGGCCTGCAGCCCGTCGTCCTGGAGGCGAGCGACCGGCCGGCCGGGTCCTGGCCGCGCTACTACGACAGCCTGCGGCTGTTCTCCCCCGCCCGCTACAGCGCCATGCCCGGCTTCCCGATGGACGGCGACCCCGGCCGCTACCCCACCCGCGACGAGGTCGCCGGCTACCTCGACCGCTACGCCCAGCACCTCGGCGTCGACATTCGCACCCACACCCGGGTCAGCGGTGTCGAGGCCGACGGTCCCGGGTTCGTCGTGCACACCGCCGGCGGCGACGCCGTCCCGGCCGCGGGCGTCGTGGCCGCGTCGGGGTCGTTCGGCAACCCCGCCCTCCCGAGCCTGCCCGGGCAGGAGACGTTCACGGGCGAACTGCTGCACGTCACCGGCTACCGCGACCCCGCCCCGTACGCGGACAAGCGAGTCGTCGTGGTCGGCGGCGGCAACTCCGGCGTCCAGCTCGCCGACGAGCTCGCCGGCGTCGCCGACCTGACGCTGGCCACGCTCGCGCCGATCTCGTTCCTCCCCCAGGTGATCCGCGGCCGCGACCTGCACCACTGGCTCGAGGTCACCCGCTTCGACCACCTGCCGGCGGCCTGGCTGCGCCACCTCGTGCGCAAGCCGCTCGTGCTCGACACCGGCCGCTACCGCGAGGGCATCGAGTCCGGCCGCATCGACCGCCGGGCGATGTTCACCGCCTTCGACGGCGACTGCGTCGTCTGGGCGGACGGCGAGCGCGAGAGGGTCGACGCCGTCGTCTTCGCCACCGGCTATCGGCCGGACCTCGCCTACCTGGCACCGCTCGGCGCGCTGGACGAGCACGGCCTGCCGCGGCACGCCGAGGGCATCTCCACCACGCACCCCGGCCTCGTCTACCTGGGCCTGGAGTTCCAGCGCTCGTTCTCGTCCAACACCCTGCGCGGGGTCAGCCGCGACGCCGACCACGTCGTACAGCCACTGGCCGCACACGTCCAGGGGGCACACGCGATCATCGGCCTGTGAGACCTGCCCACCCGACCGGCGCCCTGGCCGCGCTGTGCCTGACGCAGATCGTCGGCTGGGGCGTCCTCTACTACTCGTTCCCGGTCGCGCTGCCGGCCATCACCGCCGGCACCGGCTGGTCCGAGTCGTCGACGACGGCGGCGTTCTCGGCGGCGCTGCTCGTCGCGGCCGTCGCCGGCATCGCCGTCGGCCGGATCATCGACCGGCACGGCCCACGCTGGGTGATGACGCTCGGCTCGGTCATCGGCGTCGCCGCGACCCTCGCCGTCGCCGCCGCACCGGGCGTCGGCTGGTTCGCCGCCGCCTGGGTGATCGCCGGCATCGCCCAGGCCGGGACGCTCTACGCGCCCGCGTTCACCGCGCTCACCCGCTGGTACGGGCCTGCCCGCGTCCGCGCACTGACCGTCCTGACCCTGGTCGCGGGCCTGTCCAGCACGATCTTCGCCCCGGCCACCGCCGCCCTCCTCGACCACCTGTCCTGGCGGCAGACCTACGTCGCGCTCGCCGTCCTGCTGGCGGTCACCACCGCCATCCCGGGCCACGCGTTCGGCCTGACCGCGCCCTGGCCGGCCGCCGACCACGCGGCACACACCCGGCTGCGCGACGGCCACGTCCGCGCCGTCGCGACCAGCCGTCCTTTCGTGTGCCTCACCATCGCCTCGGCGCTGACCGCGTTCGCGATGTTCGCCGCGACGATCCACCTCATCCCGCTGCTCACCGGCCGCGGCCTGTCGATGACGCTGGCCGCCTGGGCGCTCGGCCTGTCCGGCGCGGGGCAGCTGCTCGGCCGCATCGGTTACGCGCCGCTGTCGCGCCGCACCACGCCGCGCGTCCGGTCCGTCCTCATCCTGACCGCCGTCGCGGCCACCGTCGCCGCCGTCGGCCTGCTGCCCGGACCCGCCGCCGCGCTCGTCGCCGCCAGCATCGTCCTCGGCGTGGCGCGCGGCGCGTTCACCCTGCTGCAGTCCACCGCCGTCAGCGACCGGTGGGGCATCGCCGGCTTCGGCACCCTGTACGGCATCCTGAACGCCCCCACCACCATCGCCATGGCCGTCGCCCCTTGGGCCGGCAGCGCCATCGCCGCCGCCGTCGGCTCCTCCCCGGCCATGTTCGCCGTGCTCACCGCCATCGCCGTCGCCGCCGCCGTCGTCGCGATCGGCACGGCGACGATCAACGGTGCCGCCAGACCTTGAGCGCGGACAGCAGGAGCAGTGCGACGAGCACGGGGATCAGGACCAGGTCGGACACGATGCCCAGGAGCAGGCCGCCGACGACGGCGCCCACGATGGAGCCCGAAGCCATGACGACGACGAACCGGAACTGCTCGCGCAGCACGACGAAACTGCGGTCGCGGCTGTAGCGGGCGAACGCCACCAGCATCGTCGGCAGCGACACGGCCAACGACAGACTTCCAGCGATCTTGATGTCCACTCCGTAGAGCACCACGATCGTGGGGATGAGCAGCTCGCCGCCGGCCACCCCCATGAGGGCGGCGACGATGCCGATCCCGACGCCCGCGATCACACCGATGACCGCCGTCGGCGCCGCCGGGAGATCGAGTCCGTCAGCCGGCCCGACGTGGTTGACGACCAGCGCCCCGGCGATGACCACGAGCAGCACGGCCAGGACCCTGTAGAGCGTGGCCGTGCGCATCCGCGTCGCCCACGTGGCCCCCAGCCAGGCCCCGGCGACGCTGCCGACGAGCAGGTTGACCACGACATCCCAGTGCGGAGACAGGTCCTCCAGCGGCACCGCGGCCAGGCGCGCCGGAATCGCCGTGAGCACGACGATCAGGCTCATCGCCTTGTTCAGGATGACAGCGGCCAGCGCGGCGAACCCGAACACCCCGATCAGGAGCGGCAACCGGAACTCGGCGCCACCGAGCCCGATCATCCCGCCGACGAGGCCGACAACGGCACCGGCCCCGAACCCGGCCGCCGCCTGACGATGCCACCCGGCCCGCGCGCCGCCGCCCACCGTCGGCCCGGTCTCCCCCGTGGGTCCCACCCGCACATCGTAAGAACGCGGTGGGACGGATGCCTGGCCGGTCGCACGCGCTGACGGCAGGATGTGGCCAGGGCCTACGTGGACACGCGTGATCCGGGTCGCGGTCGCGGCAGCTGCTCGTCGAGCATCCTGGCCTGGCGACGGACCGGCTGGGCTCCGCGACCGGCATGTCACGCACCCTGCTGCACGTGGCAACGGATGGCCCGGTCATTTCCCGCGCGGCGCCGAGACCGTGGCCGCGCTCGTCCAGGCGGGTGCCGACGAGACTGACGATGTGACCGAGGCGCTGACCACCCCTCGTGCGCTCGCCGGCCGGCACGATCTCGACGCGATGTGCGCGATCGACGCCCTCGGCACGCGGCCGCACGAACCTGGGCCGACCAGCACGCGGAGATCCGCGGCGAGATCCTCGACCAGGATCAGGCGCAACGGCTCGCCGACCAGATCTTCGGGGTCACCGCTCAGCTGACGACAGCGCTGCCACCTGCCCAGGCAGGAGGTGTTCGCGGCCCCAGGCCTGCGTGGCCAGCTGCGTCGCGTCCCAGGGCGAGCCGAGTGGCGGGGTGTACGACAGGTCGAGCTCGCTGAAGCCGTCGACGGTCATGGCGTGGAACAGGGCGGTGGCGTAGGTGTCGACCCGTTTGGCGGTCTCGGTGCCGCGGGGTCCGACCAGCTGGGCGCCGAGCAGCAGGCCGGTGCCGGCGTCGCCGGTGAGGCGAATGGTGATGGGCTGCGCGCCCGGATAGTAGGCCTTGTGGTCGTCCGGCGTGGCCGTGCTGCTGGCGGGGGCGAACCCGGCCGCGGTGGCCTCGTGCTCGCGCAGGCCGGTGCGGGCCGCGACCAGGTCGAAGACCTTGACGACTTGGGTGCCGAGGCTGCCGGCGAACCGGGCCGCGCCGCCGAGGGCGTTCTCGCCGGCGACCCGGCCCTGCTTGTGCGCGGTCGTGCCCAGCGGCAGGTAGGTGACGCCGAGCTGACGGTGGTGGGTGACGACGCAGTCGCCGGCGGCCCAGACGTGCGGTAGGCCGGTGGCCATGGACTCGTCGACGACGACGGCGCCGCGCGGCCCGGTCCGTGCTCCGGCGGCGACCAGCAGGTCGGTGTCCGGCCGCACCCCCACCACGACGAGGACGAGGTCGACGTCCCAGCCGAGCGGTTCACCGCCGGGACCAGCGCCGTCGACGTGCAGGCCCGACGGCTCGCGCGAGATCGCGGTGACCGTCGACTCCGTGTGGACGGTGACGCCGTGCCGGTCCAGCTCGGCGTGCACCAGCGCACCGAGGGACGGGTCGACGGTGGGCAACACCTCGGGCAGCATCTCGACCTGGGTGACGGCGACCCCGCGCGTGGTCAGGCCCTCGGCCATCTCCAGCCCGACGTAGCCGGCGCCCACGATCAGCGCGGTGGACGGCCGGATGCGGTCCAGGCTCTGCTCCAGCGCGAAGGTGTCGCCCATGGAGTGCAGCACATGCACACCGTCGGCCGCGCCCAGCTCGTCCAGGCCGGTGATCGGCGGGCGCACCGGCAGCGCGCCGGTGCCGACGACCAGCTCGTCGTACTCGAGGGTCGTCTCCGCGCCGTCCGGCTCGCGCAGCGCGAGCCGCCGCCCGTCGACGTCGATGCCGGTGGCGAGCGTGTCCAGCCGCAGCCGCATCCCGGTGGCCTCGAGGTCGGCGTGGGTGCGGTGGGCCAGGTTCGACCAGTGCCCGACCTCGCCGGAGATGTAGTACGGGATGCCGCAGATGGAGAAGTTCGGATAGGCATCGGCCACCACCACGGTGACCTCGGCCGACGGGTCCAGCTCGCGGGCGCGCAACGCGGCGGAGATGCCGGCGTCGCTGCCGCCGACGGCGACGATGTGCACGAGCGTTCCTCTCAGATGCGAACGGGTGTGGGCGCGGGATACAACACGAGGACGAGCAGGACGCCGACGGCGGCGCCGGCCAGCTGAGCGCCGACGAACGCCGGCACCGAGGACGGCGCGATGCCCGCGAACGTGTCGGAGAACATCCGCCCGGCGGCGACGGCCGGGTTGGCGAACGACGTGGAGCTGGTGAACCAGTACGCCGCCCCGATGTAGGCGCCGACCGCGGGCGCGCACAACGCGGCCCGGCCGGTTCGGACGAGCGCGAAGATCAACAGCACCAGCCCGGCCGTCGCCACCACCTCACCGACCAGCAGCCCGGTCCCGGCGCGTTCGGTCGCCGCCAGCCCGGCGTCGACGGAGAACATGACGTTGGCCAGCAGCGCCCCGCCGACACCCCCGGCGCACTGCGCGACCACGTAGGCCACCAGCTCGCCGCCGGACAGCCCGCCACCCGAACGGCGCCCCAGCCACCAGTCAGCCAGCGACACCACCGGGTTGAAATGCGCCCCGGACACCGGCCCGAACAGCAGGATCAGCACCGCCAGCCCCAGCACTGTCGCGGTGCTGTTCTGCAGCAGTTGCAGCCCCGTGTCGCCGGGCGAGAGCCGCTGGGCGGCGATCCCGGAGCCGACCACCACGGCCACCAGCAGGCCGGTGCCGAGGAACTCGGCCAGCAGCCGTCGCGTCATCACGGGCCCCATCCTTGACGAGACCAGATAGCTCAGTCAAGATTGAGGCAATGAACGCTGAGCGAACAGACCTGGAGCGGCGGGCCGCCAGACACGCGGCGCTGGCCGACGCGTCCCGGCTGCACATCGTCGACCTGCTCAGCCTCGGCGACCTCGCCCCCAGCGAGCTCCAGGCCCGGCTGGCGATGCCGTCGAACCTGCTCGCCCACCACCTCAAGGCTCTGGAGGCCGTGGGCATGCTCACCCGCGGCCGGTCCGAGGCCGATCGCCGCCGCAGCTACGTACGGCTCACTCCGGGCGCGCTGGACGGGCTCGTCCCCGGCTCCGCCGGCAGGGCGCACCGCGTCGTGTTCGTCTGCACCGCCAACTCCGCCCGCTCCCAGCTCGCCGCCGCGCTCTGGCGGCGGGCCAGCCGCATCCCCGTCGCGTCGGCCGGCACCCATCCCGCGGACCGGATCGACCCGGGTGCGGTCGCCGCCGCCCGGCGGCACCACCTCCCGCTGCCCGCGCGCCGGCCCCGCCTCCTGGCCGACGTCGCCGCCGACGACGACTTCGTCATCACCGTCTGCGACCACGCGCACGAGGAACTCGGCGACCGCGGCGGCCTGCACTGGTCCATCCCCGACCCCGTCCGCGCCGGCACCGACCACGCCTTCGACGCCACCGTCACCGCACTCGCCGGCCGCGTGAGCGGCCTCGCCCCACGACTCGCCGCATCCTGACAGGAGACCGTCATGCCACACACGCTGGACCAGCAGGTCGCCCTCGCCACCGCCGCCAGCCGCCTGGCCGCCGACTTCGAGGGCACCTTCGGCGCCGAGACGATCGAACGGTTCCTGCACACGTCCTACGACCAGTTCGCCGGCCGCGCCGCCGTCGCCACCTTCCTGCCCCTGCTGGCCGAACGCTTCGCCCGCCAGCGCCTCACCGCACTCGCCCGCGTCGAGGGCCTGAGCCACGACGGCCGTCCCACCGTGCTGTTCCTGTGCGTGCACAACGCGGGCCGCTCGCAGATGGCGCTCGGCTTCTTCCGGTACCACGCGGGCGACGCCGCCATCGCGTGGTCCGGCGGCTCCGAACCCGGCGACCAGGTCAACCCCGTCGCCGTCGCCGCCATGGCCGAACGCGGCATCGACATCTCCGCCGAGTACCCCAAGCCCTGGACCGACGAGGTGGTCCGCGCCGCCGACGTCGTGGTCACCATGGGCTGCGGCGACGCCTGCCCCGTCTTCCCCGGCAAGCGCTACGAGGACTGGTCCCTCGACGACCCCGCCGGCCAGGGCCTCGACGCCGTCCGCCCCATCCGCGACGACGTCGAACGCCGCGTCCTCACCCTGCTCGACGAACTCCAGGTCACCGTCAGGCAGCCATGACGGCTCCGGGCGACGTGCTGGACGTGCTCGTCGTCGGGGCCGGGCCGACGGGCCTGGCGCTGGCCGCCACGCTGCGGAGCTACGGGGCGCGGTTCCGCGTCGTCGACCGCGCGCTCGACCGTGTGCACGAGTCGCGGGCGCTGGCCATCCAGCCGCGGACGCTGGAGGTGCTGGCCGGACTCGGCCTGAGCGACCAGCTCGTCGCGCACGGCAACCGCACCGTCCGCCTGCACCTGCATGCGAGCCGCCGGACCGTGTCGATGCCGCTGTTCGACATCGGCCTCCACGACACCGCCTACCCCTACCTGCTGTTCCTCTCCCAGGCCGAGACCGAGCGCATCCTCACCGGTCACCTCGTGCGGCACGGCGTCCGGCCCGAGCGCGGGACCGAGCTCGTCGCCCTCGACCAGGACGACGACACCGTGACGTGCAGGCTCCGGTCGGCCGGTGTGGAGGAGTCCGTGACCGCCCGCTACGTGGCCGGCTGCGACGGCGCCCGCAGCGCCGTTCGCCGGCTGGCCGGCATCGGCTTCGACGGCCTGGCCTACCCGCAGACGTTCGTGCTGGCCGACCTCGAGGCCGACGGCATCGATCCCGGCGCCGCCCACGCGTTCGTCGGCGGCCGGGGCATCCTGTTCTTCTTCCCGCTCGCCACCCCGGCATCGTGGCGCCTGCTCGCCATGCGCCCGCCCGGCGATCCGGCCTCCACGCGCGACGCCGTCACCCTCTCGGAGCTGCAGGCACTCGTCGACGCCGCCACCGCGATGCCGGTCCGGCTGCACGACCCGATCTGGACCACCGACTTCCGCATCGCCAACCGCGGCGCCACCCGGTACCGGTCCGGGCGGGTCTTCCTGGCCGGCGACGCCGCGCACGTGCACAGCCCGGCCGGCGCGCAGGGCATGAACACCGGCATCCAGGACGCCGTCAACCTCGGCTGGAAGCTCGGCCTCGTCGCCACCGGACGCGGCGCCCCCGAGCTGCTGGAGACCTATGAGACCGAACGCGCACCCGTCGGTCGCCGCGTCCTGCGCTTCACCGACCGCGCCTTCACCATCGCCACGTCGGAGCGCCCGCTGCTCCGGGCCGCCCGCGCCCGCGCCGTTCCGGCCGTCGCACCGCTGGCCGGGCGCTTCCGGCGGGTCCGCGGCTACGGCTTCCGCGTCCTCGCTCAGCTCGCCATCCGCTACCGGCACAGCCCGCTGTCGGCCGGCCGCGCCCGCCGCCGCGGCCCACGTCCCGGCGACCGGCTCCCCGACGCACCCGTCATCCGCGGCGGCCGGCCGACCACGCTCCACGCCGAGCTCGGTGCGCCCGGCTTCCACCTGGTGCTGTGCGGATCGGCCGGCCGGTGGCCGGCGTCGGCCGGCGCCGATCTCGCCGCCCGCCATCCCGGCCTGCTCACGGTGCATCGGCTCAGCCGCGAGGGCGACGGCGACGTCCTGGTCGACCACACCGGCCGGGCGGGCCGGCGACTCCACGTCGGCCCGGCCGCCGCCCAGCTGCTCGTCCGTCCCGACGGGCACCTCGCCTACCGCGGCGACGCCGATCTCGGCGCCGCCCGCGCGTACCTCGACCGCTGGCTGGTCGAGCCCTGAGCCGTCCCGCGGTCAGGTGGAGCTGCGAACCGGCGCGCCGAGCGTGATCAGCTCCGGGCCGGCCGGGGCGCCGCAGCAGCCGCCACTGGCGACGTCGTAGCCGCCGGAGCCGCCGCAGACGCCGGATTCGGGCAGGACGAGCTCGACCCGCTCGGCCGCGGCGCGGTCGCCGGCGAAGGCGGCGGCGATGCTGCGGACCTGCTCGTAGCCGGTCATGGCCAGGAACGTCGGCGCCCGGCCGTAGCTCTTCATCCCGGCCAGGTAGACGCCGGGCTCGGGATGGGCCAGCTCGACGACGCCGTGGGGGGAGACGCTGCCGCAGGAGTGGACGTTCGGGTCGATCATGGGCGCGAGCTTCACCGGCGCCTGCAGCGTGGCGTCCAGCTCCAGCCGCAGCTCGGACAGCCAGGCCAGGTCCGGGCGCAGGCCGGTCAGCGCGATCACCCGGTCGACGTCGCCGACGCGCTGCCCGCTGGACGACACCAGCGCGACCCGGCCGTCGGGCTGGGACTCGACGGCCTCGGTGCGGAAGCCGGTGACGACGCGGACCCGGCCGGCCTCGACCGCCTCGCGGGCGCGCTGGCCGAGCCGCCCGCGGGCCGGCAGCTCGTCGGCGTCGCCGCCGCCGAAGGTGTCGCCGATGGCGCCGCGGCGCAGCACCCAGGTGACGGACGTGCCGTCGGGCAGGCCGGTCAGCGACACCAGCGCGGTGAGCGCGGAGTGCCCGCTCCCGGCGACCACCACATGCCGGCCGGCCAGCCGGTCCCGTTCGGCCGGGACGGACAGGTCCGGGCCGCGGTAGCTCAGCCGGCCCGCCGCCACGGCAGCGGCCTCACCGACCGCGCGCAGCCCGTCGCCGCCCAGCGGGTTCGGCGCCACCCAGGTGCCGGACGCGTCGATCAGGCCGCTGGCGACCACCCGCTCCTCGTGGCCGTCGTCGTACCGGACGTGGACGGTCAGCGGCTCGCCGTCGCGGCCGTCGTCGACCACGCGGTCGCGGCCGCGCCGCGCCACCCCGACGACCTCCGCACCGGTACGCACCCGCTCCCCCAGCAGGCCGGCGAGCGGCGCGAGATAGTCGCGCACCCACTCGCCACCGGTCGGGTAGCCGTCGCCGGCCGGACGGACCCAGCCGCGCGCCTCGAGCAGCCGGCCGGCCGCGGGCGCCACCAGCTCCGACCACTGCGAGAACAGCCGGACGTGTCCCCACTCCGACACCGCCGCCCCCGCCGACGCGCCACGTTCGAACACCAGCACGCCGACCTCGCGCTCGACCAGCTCGGCCGCGGCCGCCAGGCCCACCGGGCCGGCGCCGACCACCACCACGGGGTACGCCATCACACGACTCCTTCATCGAACGTCATCGATTGTTGCCGGCGACTCTATCGACGAGTATCGATGATGGCAACCATCGACCTTCGTCGATAGACTCCCGCCATGACGACTCTGGCCGCGCCGCCGCAGCTCCTCCCCGCCGACGCCGCGGCGGACTACGCCGAGTGCTTCACGGCGCTCTCCGACCCCACCCGGGTCCGGCTGCTGCACGCCGTCGCCGCCTCGAACGGCGGCGTCACCGTCGGCGAGCTGACCGAGCTGCTGAGCATCAGCCAGTCGACCGCGTCGCACCACGTGCGCAAGCTCACCGACGCGCGGTTCGTGCACGTCGCCAAGGTCGGCACCAGCACGCGCGTCACCGTCAACGAGGCCTGCTGCACGGGCCTGCCGCACATGGCCGACGTCGTCATGGGCGTCACCTCCGAGTCCCGGCCGTGCTGCCCCGACGACGTCCCCGCCGACGTGACGGTCCGGGCGCTCGCCGACGACGACTGGCCCGAGGTCCGCCGCATCTACCGCGAGGGCATCGACACCGGCATCGCGACGTTCGAGACCTCGGTGCCGGCCAGCAACCGGCTGGCGGCGAAGTGGCTGCCCGGGCACCGCTGGGTCGCCGAGCTCGACGGCGCCGTCGCCGGCTGGACCGCCATCACCGCCGCTTCCGACCGCGACTGCTACCGCGGCGTCGGCGAGACCTCGGTCTACGTCGACGCCGCCCACCGCGGCCGCGGCGTCGGCAAGGCCCTGCTGCGCCGGCAGGTCACCGCGGCCGACAACGACGACCTCTGGACGCTGCAGACGTCGATCTTCACCGAGAACCGCGCCAGCCTCTCGCTGCACCACCAAGCCGGCTACCGCACCGTCGGCATCCGCGAGAAGATCGCCCAGCGCGACGGCGTCTGGCACGACACCGTCCTCCTCGAACGGCGGCGCGCCGCGTAGCCCGGGCGGCGGAGCGCCGAACCGCCCCCGCACCCGCGCTGGTCAGGCGTTTGCGCTGGTCAATTCGGGTGGCGTAACTCCGGCGTAACCCGAGTCCGCCTAGCGTGGGAGGCGTGAGCCAGTACAGCGAACGGACGGCACGGCCGCGGGCCGAGCGGGCCCGGCACGTCGCCGACCTCCTCCGCCAGCAGATCACCGACGACGCCTTTCCCGGCGGCCTGCTGCCGGACGAAGGGACGCTCGGACGCCACCTCGGCGCGTCGCGCAACGCCGTCCGCGAAGCGCTGGGCCTGCTGCGCGAGGAAGGCCTCGTCACCCGGCGCCGCGGCGTCGGCACGTCGGTCGTCGCACCCAAGCTCGGGCACGGGCTGGACCGCCTGGCCGGCCTCGCCGAGACCCTGGCCGGGCACGGGACCGTCACCAACGAGGTCCGCGTCGCCGAGACCGTGTCCGCGACGGCCGCCGTCGCCGACCGCCTCGAGGTGGAGCCCGGCGACGACGTGGTCCGCATCGAGCGCCTGCGCCGCCTCGACGACCAGCCGCTGTCGCTGGACACCAGCTACCTCGTCGCGGACGTCGGACGCCGCGTGCTCGACGCCGACCTCGTCCACCGCGACGTCTTCGCCGTCATCGAGGAGGTGACCGGCGGCCGTCTGGGCCGGGCCGAGGTCGCCGTCCACGCCGTGAACGCCGACGCCGGCACCGCCCGGCTGCTCGACGTCCCGGCCGGTGCCGCGGTGTTCGCCATCGAACGGAGCACGTTCCTGCCCGGCGGCCGGGTCGTCGACGTCGAGTCGCTGCGCATCCGCGCCGACCGGCTGACCCTGCGGGCCACCCTGCACCGCGGCCCGGCCGCCGGCTGACGCGGCATGGTGGACCCTCTCCTCGTCCTGCTGGCGTCGTTCGGGCTGATCGGCGGCATCGGCATCGCCGCCGTCGGCCCGGGCGGCGTGCTCCCCACGACGGGGCTGTTCCTGCTGACCGACCTCACCCCGTCCGAGGTCGCGGGGACGGCGATGGTCACCCACGTCGCGACCGGCGCGCTGGCGACGGCGGCGTATGCGCGCTCCGGGCACCTCACCGAGCCGCACACCCGGCGCACCGCGCTCGTCCTGGCCGCCGCCGCGGCGGCCGGCGCTCCGGCCGGCGTGCTGATCAACTCCAGGGTCGGCACGGACGTCTTCGGTGTGCTCCTCGCGGCCCTCATGGTGGTGGCCGCCGCGCTGGTGTGGCGGCGGGAACGCCGTCGCGAGCCGTCGTCACCGGCGGCGTCGGCGCCGCCGCCGGCGGTCGTCGCCGGGCTAGGGCTGGCCGTCGCGGTGGTGGCCGGCGTCGTCGGCATCGGCGGCCCGATGCTGGCCGTTCCCCTGCTCGTCGCGGCCGGGGTGCCGCTGCTCGAGTCGCTGGCCGCCGCCCAGGTCCAGTCGATCGTCATCGCGAGCACCGGGACGGCCGGCTACCTCGCCGCCGGCGCCGTCGACTGGCCGCTCGCGGCGCTCATCGGCGTGCCCTCACTCGCCGGCGTGCTGCTCGGCTGGAAGATCGCGACGACCCTCCCGACCCGTCAGCTCGCCACCGCCCTCGTCGTCTCGCTGCTCGTCCTCGCCCCGTTCGTCGCCTTCGGCTGAGCCGCCTGCGGTCTCAGCCCTCGCCGCGCTGGGCCGCCCGCGGATCGCTCATCAGCCGCTCGGCGGCGAAGGTCAGCGTCCTGGCGACCCTCGGGATGTCCTTGACCGGAAAGCGGCTGGCGGGGGCGCTCAGGCTCAGCGCGGCCGGGACCCGGGTGCCGGCGATGCCGACGGCGACGCAGCGGCCGTCCTCCTCGTTCTCCTGGTCGTCGACGGCGCGGCCGCGCTGGCGGACCAGCTCGAGCTCCTCGAGGAACCGGTCGAGGGAGGTGATGGTGCTGGGGGTGCGCCGCGGCATCTCGACCTGGTGCAGCAGCTCGCGCACCCTGGCCTCGGGCAGCTGCGCCGCGAT
Source organism: Jiangella alba (assembly GCF_900106035.1). Taxonomy (GTDB): domain Bacteria; phylum Actinomycetota; class Actinomycetes; order Jiangellales; family Jiangellaceae; genus Jiangella; species Jiangella alba. The sequence continues at coordinate 1,935,857 of NZ_FNUC01000003.1, read as the reverse complement.
GGCCTTGCCCAGCGCGGTGCAGTAGAGCGGGTCGCGGGCGCCGGGCGCGCTCACCATGCGCACCTGACGGAGGCTCTCGGCGACCTCGACGTAGCGCACGGTGTTGCCGTCGAGGACGCCGAGGTTCACCGTCTCGCCGGTCTCGTCGCGCAGCTTCTCCAGCCACGGGCGGGCGCGCTCCTTCAGCATGTCGAGGTCGCGCGACTGCATGCCGACGAAGCCGAGGCCGAGGCGGTAGCGCCCCTGGGCGTCGCGCTCGACGTAGCGGTGCCGCTCCAGCGTCCACAGGTAGCGGAACGCCGTGGCCTTGGCCATGCCGATGGAGCGATGGACGTCGACCAGCGCCATCGGCTCCGGCGACTCCTGCAGCACGTTGAGCATCGACACGACCCGCTCGACCGAACGGTTGTTGTACTTCTTGATCTGCTCCGGCGTCGCCGTCGCGGGATCGGGCGCGCCGGTGATGTCGATCTCGTCGCTCATGGGTTCTCCCCCTGCCTTCATCGGAACACCCAGCCGCCGTCGACGGTGACGACCTGGCCGGTCACGAACGCGCTGTCATCGCTGGCGAGGTAGACGAAGGTCGGCGCGAGGTCGGCGGCGTAGCCGCGGCGTGGCAGCGACTGCTGCGGCACGACCTCGTCGAAGAGCGCCCGCTCGTCCGCGAACAGCTCCGTCTCCTGCTCGGTCCGGATCGCTCCGGGCATGACGGCGTTGACGCGGATGCCGTCGGCCCCGAGCTCGCGGGCCAGCGCCCGGGTGATCCCGATGATGCCCGCCTTGCTCGCGGTGTAGTGCAGCGATCCGGGCTGCCCGGTCTCCGCCATGATGCTGGTGACGGTGACGATGGCGCCGTGCCCGGAAGCGGCCAGATCCGGATGGGCGGCCCGGGCCAGCAGCCACGTCGCGCGCAGGTTGACCGCCAGCACGTGGTCCCACTGCTCGACGGTGATGTCCTGCCAGCGCGCGTGCCCGCCGGCCGCGGCGTTCGCCACGACGATGTCGAGCGGGCCCAGCGCGCGCCGGGCCTGTTCCACCAGGTCCGCCGGCCCGCGCGGGTCGCCGAGGTCCGCCTCCGCGGTGACCACCCGCGCGCCGCCGGCCGCGAGCTCGTCGGCCAGCTGGGCGGCCTCCGTCTTGCGGTCGACGCGTGGCTCGTGCGCCAGGACGACGGCCGCGCCCTCGGCGGCCAGGGCCCGTGCCGCCGCGGCGCCGATGCCGCGTGACGCGCCGGTGACGAGCGCGACCCGGCCGGCCAGGCGGCTCATCGGACCGTCTCCGGGTCGAACCGGGCCTCGGGCTCGAACGGGAACATCGGCCGGCGCCGATGGCGGAAGTCGAAGGCGGAGACGTCGGCGCTGGTGGAGCCGGGAGTGTCGGCCCAGATCAGCTGGCTGGCGATGGGCTCGAACGCCGCCCGCGGCGCGTGGACGCCCTTGGCGACGACGATCGGCACGCCGGCCGGATCGATGCCGAGAGTGCTGAACTGCATCCGGCTCCAGGTGCCCTCGGGCCGCGAGTGCAGCGCCAGCAGGAAGCCGTCGTCGGTGCGCACCCCCGCCGACGTGCCCAGGTCGAAGACGCGGGCGCCACCGTGGGTCGCCGACGGGTCCTCGAACCGGCCGTCGGTCACCGCGATGACCTCGCCACGGATCGGGAACGGGATGCCGTGCCGGTCGTCGACCTTGCCGCCGACGGTGAGGTCGACCCGGGCGCCGACGCCGGCGGCCGCGCACGACAGCGCGACCGCGGGGTCGTAGACGCACTGCGCCACCCCGGTGACGCCGAGCCGGCGGGCCGCGTGCAGCAGATGGGTGGAGTCGCCGGGGCTGCCGCCGCCGACGTTGTCGCCCATGTCGAGGACGACCACCGGGCCGCCGTCCGCGGCGCCGGCCCGCCGCATCGCCTCGTCCGTCCCGGGCGCCGCGCCGACGAAGCCGTCGCGGCGTTCCCAGGTGGCGGCCGCGACGGACCGGGCGGCATCGGCCGCGAGCGCCGGGTCGGCGTCGGCGACGGCGATCACCGACATGCCCATCTCGGCGACGTCGGCGTACGGGAACCCCTCGACCAGGCTCACGGAGAGCACCCCGGGACGGCGTTCGTGCTCGCGGGCCGCGGCGAGCAGCTCGCTCATCGGCTCGTGTCCGGTGCCCATGCGCAGGATGCCGGCCGCCAGGGGCAGCTCGGCCAGCGCCATGACCGGCCGGATCTCGCCGCGGATCGCGCGGCCCAGCAGCCGGGCACAGGCCAGGCCCTGCTCCCGCGCGTCGACGTGCGGGTTGGTCTGGTAGACGGTGATGACGTCGGCATGCTCGACCAGCTGCCGTGAGACGTTCGCGTGCAGGTCGAGGGTGACGCCGATCGGGACGTCCGGGCCGACGGCCGCGCGCACCCGCCGCAGGAACTCGCCGTCGGCGTCGGGGTGGCCGTCCGCGACGGCCGCGCCGTGCTGCGGCAGCAGGACGCCGTCCCACGGTCCCTGCTCGCGCAGCCGCGCCAGCATGAGGCCGCTCAGGTGCTCGAACGCCTCGGCGGTGCTGGCGCCGGTGGGCGTGATCCAGCTGTACACCAGCGGGACGACCTCGACGGCGGGGTCCTCGGCCGCGTAGGCGAAGTAGCCGGCGAGGATGGACTCCGACCGCTCGTGCCGCTGCCGGATCGCGTCGCCCTCGAGGATGCCGGCCCGCTCCCACGCCGCCAGCGTCGCCGCCGACGGTGCGAACGTGTTCGCTTCGTGACCGAAGCCCACCATGGCCAGACGCATCAAGCGGACACCTGTGCCGCGGCGGTGTCGAACCGCTCCAGCGTGGCCGCCATCTCCTTGTCCGCGTGCGCGGCCGAGACGTACCAGATGCCCCGGGCGGCGACCCAGACGCCGTGGTCGGCCAGGGTGTGCGAGAACGCCGCGTAGCGGTCGAGGTCGAGCCCGGCCAGCCCGGCGTAGTCGTGCACCGGCGCGGGGTCGCCAAAGGACACGTGGAAGGCCATCGGCAGGCCCTGCGCGCGCAGCGGCAGGCCGTGGTCGCGGCCGATCTCGACGATCGCGTCCATCAGCGAGTCGCCGTACTCCTCCAGCCGCGCGTACGGCGGGTCCTCGCGCAGTGCCTTCAGGCTGGCGATGACCGCGGCGCAGGCCGGCACGGAGCCGTTGAAGGTGCCCGCGTGGACGACGCCCTCGGCGAACCGGTCCATCAGCGCGGCAGAGCCCGCGAGTGCCGACACCGGCCAGCCGCCGGCCATCGCCTTGCCGTAGACGGCGAGGTCGGGCCGCACCCCGAACCGCTCGGCGGCGCCGCCCAGCGCGACCCGGAACCCGGTGATGACCTCGTCGAAGATGAGCACGACGCCGTGCGCGTCGCAGAGCCGGCGCACGTGCGCCAGGAACCCCTCGGCCGGCGGGATGGCGCCGTTGTTGAACATGACCGGCTCGACGATGACCGCGGCGATGTCGTCGTGCTCGGCCAGCGTCGCCTCCAGTGCGGCGGCGTCGTTGAACGGGAGCACGTACGCCTCGGTGAGGCTGTGCGACAGCTGGCCGGCGCTGCCAGGCGCGGGCTTGCCGTCGACCATGGACATCAGGACGTTGTCCAGCCAGCCGTGATACGTGCCCGCGAAGCGGACGAACCGGTTGCGGCCGGTGGCCGCGCGGGCCAGCCGCAGCGCCGCCTGGTCGGACTCGGTGCCGGTGACGCCGAAGCGCACCCGCTCGGCCCAGCCGACGGTGTCGAGGAACAGCTCCCCGGCCTCGTTCTCCAGCACGTGGTTGGCGCCGAACACCGATCCGCGCCGCGCCTCGGCCGCCACCGCGTCGTTCACCCGCGCCGGCGCGTGACCGAGGAAGTTCGGGCCCTGCCCGAGCAGGTAGTCCACGTAGTCATTGCCGTCGGCGTCGTAGAGCCAGGCGCCCTCGCCGCGCTCGAAGAAGATCGACGGCGCGCTCAGACGGACATTCGAATGCACGCCACCCGGCGTGAGCTCGCGGGCACGGCTGGAGAACGCAGCGGAGCGCTCGAGAACGGTGGACAACCTCGCCTCCCAGGCGGTGACGGGAAACCGGGCGACCTGCCGGCGAAGCGGCAGATGTTCCATTGGCTGGAACGCTCGGTTCTAACTGTTGAATCATACGGGACGAAAACGGTCCTGCCTACCCGGCATCGCGGCGGGTGGGCAGGACCGTCGTCAGTCAGCTATTCGTAGGCGGCGAGGAAGTCGCCGAATCTCTCGACGTCGAGTCGTCCCTGCCTGACGTGGCCGATGATCTCCCGCTCGGTCGTCTCCACCGCGTGTGCCGCCGCCGCGACCTCACCGGCGATCGCGCGTGGCACCTCGACGACGCCGTGCGAGTCGCCGTGCAGCAGCGCGCCGGGCTCGACGACCATCCCGCCGACCCGCACCGGCACCCCGACCTCGACCAGGTGCGCGTTGGCGTGCGACACCAGCACGGAGCTCGCGTAGAACCGGAAGCCCAGGGAGCCGACCTCGTCGATGTCGCGGACTCCGCCGTTGGTGACGGCGCCGACGCAGCCGTGGGCGCGGTGGATGTTCGCCATGACCTCGCCCCACAACGCGCCGACTGGCCGCTCGTCCAGGTCCTCGACGACCACGACCCGCGGCTCCGGCAGCTCCGCGATGTGCCGCAGCAACGCGACCAGCGGCACGGCGTCGCCGTAGCGTTCCGCCGACCGCATGCGTGCGGTGGCCGCGTACGCCGTCCACGGACCCGGCCCGCCGGCGACGTGCCGCACGGTGGCGTCGAGGAAGCCCTCCGAACGCGGCCGGACGTCGAAGGTCTCGATCGCGTTGGCGATCGTCGGTGTCGAGTACCGCTCCACTTCGGCCAGCCAGCGCATCGGCACCGGTTCGACGCTCATCGGCGGTTCCCTTCCTTCTAAGGGGTGGCTGACTCGTCCGGCACGGACTGGTCCCGCGGCCGGGTGGAGAGCGCCGAGAACTCGCGCGCCGCCTCCGTGAGCGCCTCGGCGACCAGCGGGACGTCGTCCATGCTGAGGCGGGACAGCGGCGCGGACAGGCTCATCGAGATCGGCAGCCGCAGGCCGTGCACCGGCACCGCCACGCAGCGGCTGTCCGGCTCGCCCTCGCGATCGTTGATGGCGTAGCCGCGCTCCCGGATGCGGGCCAGTTCGCGCAGGTAGTCCTCGGGGTCGGTGATGGTGTGCTCGGTGTAGCGCGGCATGCCCTCGCGCGCCAGCAACTCGCGCACGTCGGCGTCGGGGCGCCACGCGGTGAACACCTTGCCGAAGGCCGAGGCGTGGATCGGGTACCGCACGTTCGGCTGCTGCACCGTCCGGGTGGCGCGCTGGCTCTCGACGATGGCGAGGTAGTACACCCCGCCGCGATCGAACATGCCCAGGCTCACGGTCTCGCCGAACTCGTCGCGGAGTTTCTCCAGGTACGGGCGGACCCGCTGGGTGAGGACGTCGAGCCGCTCGGAGTTCAGGGCCAGCCCGACGAGGAAGCGGCCGTCCTCGCCGCGCTCGACGTAGCCGCGCGCCTCGAGCGCGGTGAGGTAGCGGAACGCCGAGCTCTTCGGCAGGTTGGTGGCCCGGGTGACGTCGACCAGCGTCAGCCCGTCGGGCCGTTGCTGGACGAGGTCGAGGATGTCGCAGACGCGCTCGACGGCGCGGATCGGGTAGGACGAGTCGTTGCTCATCGGAGTGCTCCAGACGGGACGAGCGAGTCGGACGGTAGTCCCAGCCGCGCGGGTCGCGCGGCGGCGATTCCGGCGACCGGCGTGCCGGGACGGACGTGCGCGGCACGTCGCAGGGTGACGACGTGACCGGATGCGGCGGCGTGCACGTGCTCGAGTACCCGCGCGCGAGTGTCGACGACCGTCCCGACCAGCTGGCCGGCCTCGACCCGGTCCATCAGTGCGACCTCCGCGTGGAACATCCCGCCGACGGCGACCTGAGAGAACATGTCGACGTCACCGTCGCCGTGCACCCATACCGGCACCGTAGCGCCCGGGGCGGTCTCATCGGGGAGCATCGCGAGATCGGCCAGCACCCGCCGCACGCCGGACACGTACGCGTCCAGGTAGCGCTCGTCCAGGACGCCGCCCACCGGCGACTCCGCGTAGATGGCCGGGATGCCCAGATCCCGGGCCACCGTCAGCGTGCGCCCGGGACCGAGCACGCCGTGCGTCCACACCGCCGGCGCGCCGAACGCCAGCGCCAGGCGCACCGCGCGGTCCGCCGCGTCCGACCCGTCGTCGAGGCAGCCCGCGAACAGCGGCATGTCCGTGTCGGGGCTGGACGTGTGCAGGTCGACCAGCACGTCGGCGGTGCGCAGCAGCTGCTCGGTCACCAGGTGCGCCAGCCGTTCCGTGGCCGATCCGCCGGCCGCTCCGGGGAACACCCGGGCCAGGTTGAGTCCGTCGCCGGGGCCCACCCGGCTGTCCGCCTCGTACGCCGCCTCGTGCGTGACGGGGACGACGCGCACCCGGCCGGCGCGCAGCGGCAGCGGCAGCCGGGTCAGCCGGGCGGCGGCCAGGATGCCGCCGACCTCGTTGCCGTGCACACCGCCGAGGATCACGACGGTCGGCCCGGATGCGCCGCTGTCCAGCTCGTGGACGTCGATCCCCGCTCCGCCCGGGCCGGTCGGCAACCGGTGCTCCCGCCACGCCGCGGTCATCGCGTCCGCCCGAGCAGCGCGTCGAGCCGGGCCGGAACGTCGCCGGACGAGATCACCGGCGTGTCGTCGGCCGGGGCCATCCGCCGCAGCGCGTCCCGGTCCTTGTAGCCGGCGCCGGTGAGCACGATCGCCACGTGGTCGTCGCGCCGCAGCCGTCCGGCCCGGGCGTCGGCGAACAGCCCGGCCAGCGCGGTGGCGCCGGCCGGCTCGACCAGCAGGCCGCAGCGGGCCAGCTCCTCCTGCGCCTGCCAGATCTCCTCGTCGCCGATCTCGACGGCGTGCCCGCCCGACTCGCGCACCGCGCCGACGGCGCCGTCGGTGTCGTACAGCGCGGCCATCTGCAGCCCCGACACCGTCGTCTGGACGGTCCCGGCGATGCCGCCGGGGAACCCGTCGAGGGCGCGGCGCAGCGCCGCGGACCCGGACGGCTGGACGCCGACCAGCCGCGGAACGCGGCCGAGGTCGCGGTAGCCGCGGTGCACGCCGGTGAGCAGGCCGCCGCCGCCGACCGGCAGGTACAGCGCCGTCAGCTCCGGCGCCTGCTCGGCCAGCTCGAAGGCGATCGTCGACACCCCCTGCATGGCCTCGGGCGCGTAGTGGAACGCGGTCAGCATCGGCGCGAACCCCCGCTGCTCCGCCTGCTCGGCGATGGTGTCGGCGACGGCGCGGGTGGACGCGGCGTCGTGCCCGACCCCGGCCACGCGGTGCACCGTCGCGCCCATGACCAGGATCTCCCGCAGCTTCACCGGCGCGGTGTCCGTGAGCGTGAAGAGGATGGCCCGCGACCCGGCCGCCGCGGCGTAGGCGGCGGCCGCCGCGCCGCCGTTGCCCGACGACGTCCCGACCGTCCCGGCCAGGCCGCGCTCGTTCACCAGCGAGTACGCGACCGACGCGATGCGCGCCTTGAACGAGCCGGTCGGATTGCGGTCCTCCGCCTTCGCCACCACCGACGCCACGCCGAGCCGGCGGCCGAGCGCCTCGGTGAGGTCCAGCACCGGGGTGCCGCCCTCCCCCAGGCTGACGATGCTCTTGGGCGCGACGGCCGGCAGCCGGTCCGCGTAGCGCCACATTCCCTCGGTCACGTCGCCGTCCTCCCGGCCGGTCCGCTGGTCAGCTCCGCCTCGGCGGCGAAGTGGCAGGCCGTGCCCGCGCCGCCGGGAGTGCGGATCTCCAGCACCGGCCGCTCCGCCCGGCACCGGTCCTCGGCCTTCCAGCACCTGGTGTGGAACGGGCAGCCGGCGGGTGGGTCGGCCGGGCTGGGCAGGTCGCCGCTGAGCAGGATCCGGCGGTCGAGGTCGCGCAGCCGCGGGTCCGGCACCGGCACCGCGGACAGCAGGGCCTGCGTGTACGGGTGGGCCGGCCGGGTGAACACGGTGCCGGCGTCGCCGTACTCGACGATGTGACCGAGATACATCACCGCCACCCGGTGCGCGAGGTGCTGGACCACGGCCAGGTCGTGCGCGATGAACAGGTACGCCACGCCGAGCTGGCGCTGCAGCCGCGCCAGCAGGTTGATCACCTGGGCCTGGATCGACACGTCCAGCGCGGACACTGGCTCGTCCAGGATGAGCAGCCGCGGCTCCAGCGCCAGCGCGCGGGCGATGCCGACCCGCTGCCGCTGCCCGCCGGAGAACTCGTGCGGGTAGCGGTTGACGGAGTCCGCGCCCAGGCCGACCAGCTCGAGCAGCTCGACGACCCTGGCCCGGCGCGACCGGCGGTCGCCCACACCGTGGATCTCCAGCGGCTCGGCCAGGATGTCGCCCACCGGCATGCGGGCCGGCAGCGACGCGAACGGGTCCTGGAAGACGAACTGGACGTCGCGGCGGACGGCACGCAGCTCGCGCGGCTTCATCGTGGCGAGGTCGCGGCCGTCGAACCGGACGGTGCCGGCCGTGGGCGGGTGGAACCGCATGATCGTCTTGCCCACGGTCGACTTGCCGCAGCCGGACTCGCCCACCAGGGCCAGCGTCTCGCCCTTCCCGATCTCGAACGACACGCCGTCGACCGCGCGGACGGTGGCGACCTGACGCTGCAGGACCCCGCCGCGCACGGGGAAGTGCTTCACCAGCCCGTCGACCGCCAGCAGCGGATCGTTGCCGCTCATGCCACCTCCTCCGCCGCCAGCTCGCTGTGGAAGTGGCAGGCGCTGACGTGGCCGGCGGCGACCTCCGTCAGTGCCGGCTGGAACCCGCACTCCGCCCGTCCGCCGGACAGGTCGCAGCGCACCCGGAACGCGCACCCGTCCGGCAGCCGGCGCGGGTCCGGCGGCTGACCGCCGATGGCGGGCAGCTCGTCGCGCCGCTCCCCCAGCCGGGGCAGGCTGCGGAGCAGGCCCCGGGTGTACGGGTGCCGGGGACGGTGGAAGATCGAGTCGACGTCGGCGGTCTCGACCACGCGGCCGGCGTACATGACCACCACGCGCTCGGTCATCTCGGCGATCACGCCGAGATCGTGCGTGATCATCACCAGCGCGGCGTCGTGCTCGCGCTGGACCCGCCGGAGCAGGTCCAGGATCTGCGCCTGGATGGTCACGTCCAGGGCGGTCGTCGGCTCGTCGGCGATGATCAGCCGGGGACGGTTCGCCATGGCCATCGCGATCATCGCCCGCTGGCGCATGCCGCCGGAGAACTGGTGCGGGTACTGCCGCGCCCGTTCCTTCGGCGAGGGGATGCCGACCTCGGCGAGCAGCTCGGCCACCTTCGTGGTCGCCGCCCGCCGCGAGATCGGCGCGTGCCGGCGCAGGCTCTCGGCGATCTGCTCACCGATGGTCATCACCGGGTTGAGCGCCGTCATCGGGTCCTGGAAGACCAGCCCGATGTCGCGGCCCCGGATCTGCTCCAGTTCGCGTTCGCGCATCGCGAGCAGGTCACGCCCGGCGAACCGGGCGGTGCCCGACACCACCCGGCCGGACGACGGCAGCAGGCCCAGCACGGACGCGACGGTCACGCTCTTGCCGGAGCCGGACTCCCCCACCACCCCGACGGTCTCGCCGGGCAGCACCTGGTAGCCGGCGCCGTTGACGGCCGGGACGGTGCCGCCCTCCACCCGGAACTCGGTGACGAGGTTCTCGATCGACAGCAGCGGCTCGGTCATCGGGCCGCCCTCGGGTCGGCGGCGTCGCGCAGGCCGTCGCCGACGAAGTTCACGGCGAGGACGGTGAGCGCGATGGCGATGCCCGGCGGCAGCCAGAGCCACGGCATCGACTCCAGGATGGTCAGCGACTGTGCCTCGTTGAGCATGTTCCCCCAGCTCGCGGTCGGCGGCGGAACGCCGAGGCCGATGAACGACAGCGCCGCCTCCAGCAGGATGGCCTGGGCCACCTCCAGCGTCGCCACCACGGTGAGCGGCGCGACGACGGCGGGCACGACGTGTTTGCGCAGCACCCGGGCCGGGCCGGCACCCAGACCGGAGACCGCCTGGATGGAGTCCTGCTCGCGCAGCGACAGCGTCAGGCCGCGGACGATCCGGAACGCGACCGGCCAGTGGAACAGGCCGATGCCCAGGATCAGCGCCGTGACGCTGGGCCCGACGAAGGCCACCACGACGATCACGATGATCAGCGTCGGGAACGACAGCACGACGTCGGTGATGCGGCTGAGCACCGCGTCGACCCAGCCGCGGAAGTACCCGGCGACGGCGCCCAGCACCAGCCCGATGGTCGTCGTCAGGGCGGCGACGCTCAGCCCGACCAGCAGCGAGACCCGGCCACCGGCGACCAGCCGGGCCAGCACGTCGCGTCCGGCCGAGTCGGTGCCCAGCAGGTGTCCCTCGCCCGGGCCCTGCCGGATCGCCGTCGGGTCTACCGCGTTCGGATCGTCCAGGAAGAACGGCAGCACGATGGCGGCCAGGCCGAACAGGACCAGCAGCACCAGCCCGGCCACCGCCACCTTGTGCCGCCGGAACCGCCGGACGGCCAACTGCCCCGGCGACAGCGAGCCCTGACCCTCCGGCGGCACGGCCGACGTCGTCATGGTGTCCAGTGCGGTCATGCGCGTGCTCCAGACAGTCGGATGCGGGGATCGATGATCGCGTAGGCGATGTCGGCGATCAGGTTGCACAGCAGCACCAGCACCGCGACCGCCATCACGAACCCCAGCAGGATCGGGTAGTCGCGGGCGCGCACGGCGTCCAGCGCCATGCGGCCCATCCCCGGCCAGGCGAAGATCTGCTCGATGATCACGGCCCCCGCGAACAGTGTCGGGATCTGCACCGCGACGACGGTGACCAGCGGGATCAGCGCGTTGTGCAACGCGTGCCGGCCGATCACCCGCCGTCGCGCCAGGCCCTTGGAGCGGGCCGTCGTCAGATAGTCCTGGCCGAGGACCTCCAGCATCGCCGCGCGTGCGTAGCGCACGTACGGCCCGGCCAGCGCGAGCCCGAGGATCGCGGCCGGCAGCACCAGGTGCCGGACGGAGTCGGCGAACCCGCCGCCGCCGGGGCTGTTGATCCCGGCCGTCGGCAGCCAGCCGAGCTTCAGGCCGAACACGTAGATCCCGATGAGCGCGACGAAGAAGCTCGGGATCGAGATGGCCACCAGGCTGAGCACCGTCGCGCCGTAGTCGACGGCGGTGTTGCGCCGCATGGCGGCGAGGATGCCGACCGGGATGCCCACCAGCAGCGCGATGACCAGCCCGGTCCCCATCAGCCGTGCCGTCGGCCCGAACCGCTCCAGCATGACCTCGGTCACCGGCCGCTGGGTGCTGTAGGAGAAGCCCAGGTTGCCCTGGACGAACTCCCCGATCCAGCGCAGGTACTGCACGGCGATGGACTGGTCCAGGCCCAGCTCCTGGCGCCGCTGCTCGATGGCTGCCGCCCGGTCGCCGCTGTAACTGAACGGGTCGACCATCATCTCCGCCGGGTCCCCCGGCATCAGCTGCAGCAGCACGAACAGCAGCACGCTGATGCCGGCGAGGACCACGACGGAGATCGCCAGGCGGCGGACGATGAAAGCGAGCACGTCAGCTGCTCACGGTCCACTCGGCCGCGTTCCAGAAGGCGTCGACCGTCGAGGGGTTCAGCTCGAAGCCCTGCAGGCGGTCGCTCGTGGCCGCGAGCGTGTTCGGCACGTAGAGCACGAAGATCGGCACCTCCTCGTTGACGATCTTCTGCGCCTGCGCGTAGATGGACTCGCGCTCGGCCTGATCGGTGGTGGCGATGCCCTGCTGGAGCAGTGCGTCCAGCTCCTCGTTGCAGTACGCGGAGATGTTCGCGCCGCCGACCTGAGCGCACGTCAGCCGGGCGTTCATCGAGGCCGGGTCGATGGTGAACAGGCCGTAGCCGGAGATGAGCAGGTCGAAGTCGCGGTTGCCGATCGACTCGGACAGCTGAGCTGCCTCGTACGGCTGCACCTGGGCGTTGATGCCGACCTCCTGCAGCTGGGCGGCGACGATCGTCATCGTGGTGTCCCGGTCGCGCTGACCGGGGACGATCTCGAGGCGGACCGGCGTCGCCGGGTCCCAGCCGGCCTCGGCCAGCAGCTCCCGCGCCTTGTCCGGGTCGTACCCGTAGTGCGTGAGGTCGTCCGGCATGGCCCACGCCGGGCCGTGCACCAGCGTGTCGACGACCTTGCCCTCGCCGGCCAGCACCTCCTCGACCAGCGCCTCGCGGTCGATGGCGTACATGATCGCCTGGCGGATGCGCGGGTCGGCGAGCTTGCCGGAGTCGATCGCGGTGTGCAGCGCCAGCACGCCCGGGCCTTCGGCGCGATGCAGCGTGACGCCGTCGAGGCCCTCGACGCGGGCGACGTCCGGCGCCGCCACCTGGGCGAAGTCGATCTCGCCGGTCTCCAGCTGGGCGGTCGCGACATCCGTGGTCACGTACTGCGTGAAGATCCGGTCCAGGCCCAGCTCGTCGCGGTACTCCGGGTTGGCCGCGAACTCGACCTGGTCGTCGGTGACCCAGCGCTGGAACACGTACGGCCCGAGGCCCACGGTGGGCTCGCGGAAGAACGGGTTGTCCGCAAGGCCTTCCAGCGGAAGCTCGCCGACCACGTGCTGCGGCAGGATGAACAGGATCGGCTGCACCAGCTCGTCCAGCAGCGCCACGTTCGGCGCGTCGAGCTGGATCACGAACGTGTGCTCGTCCGGCGCCTGGAAGCCGGCGACGGCGTCGGCCGTGCCATCGGCCAGCGCCGCGGCGCCGGTGACGGTGCCGAACTTGCCCGCGTAGGCGCTGCCGGTGGCCGGGTTGGCGTACACGTTGTAGGTGAACAGCACGTCCTCGGAGGTGAACGGCTCGCCGTCGCTCCACAGCACGTCGTCGCGCAGGTGGAAGGTCCAGGTCGTGCCGTCCGGCGAGACCTCCCAGCTCTCGGCCAGCCGCGGGCCGTACTCGCCGTCGGCGGTCGCCGACACCAGCGAGTCCCAGTGCAGCTGCTCCATCAGGTGGTCCGGGCCGATCGACGCGAGCAGCGGACTGAACCCGCGCGGCGCCTGGTAGAGCTGGACCGTCACCTCGCGGTCACCGGCGGGCGCGCCGGACTCGCCGCCGGTCGCACCGGTGTCCTCGTCGGGACCGGAGCAGGCGGCCGCCGCCAGCAGGGCCAGGCCGGCCAGAGCTGCGGCGATCGACCGATTACGTCGTCCAATCACGGTAGTGCCCCTCCAATGTCGAGCCGGGCGCCTCAACGGCGCCGGCTGGCGAACTCCACGTTGACGTCAGCGCGCGCGTCGGCCAGCACGAAGCTGTACGACGTGGTCGTGTGCGGCTGATGGATCTTCAGGTAGCGGTCGGTCACCGCGAGGCCGTCGAACCGGTGCACCACCCGGCCGTCCACCACGCGAGAGCTGAACGACCAGCCGGTGATCTCGGTGTAGGTCTCGTTGTCCGGGCTGCTGAACAGCCGGTAGTCCGCGCCGGTGAGCCGGGTCGCGGCATCCCGGTCGCGCAGTTCGACGGCGCTGATGCGGTGGGCGGCGGGGATGCGCACGTCCAGGCCGAGCGAGCGGGCCCGGTAGTCCAGCGCCAGGGACGCGGGCGCGCAGGCCCGGTCCCAGCCGTAGACGTGCCGGGTCTGCGGCGCGGTGTCCAGTTCGGCGAACCCGACCCGCCACGGCCGGCTCGGCGGCGGCCCGCTCAGTCGCAGCACCGCTCCGTTGCCGACACCGGCCGCGGCCAGGGTGTCCGACCGGTCCAGGGTCCGGCCGTCCAGGGTCAGCCGGAGGCCGGGGCCGGCGCAGGACAGTCCGGCGGCGGCCGCGTCGAGCACGGCGCCGACGGTGGCCGTCGCCGGGTGGCTGACCTTGCGGCTGGCGAACGGCCAGGCCCACTGGTCGCGGTCCGCGCGGTCGACGAAGAACGTGGGTGTCGTCTGCGCCGTCGCGGCCGCGGCGTCGGCCTGCGCCTGGCAGGTCGCCGCGTCCGTGGCGTCCTCGACGACGTTGGCGACGATCTTCGCCGGCTGCCCGGGCAGGAACACCTGGAACAGCACCAGCAGCCGGTCGTCGGAGAGCCGCAGGAAGTCCGGCTCGCCGGTCGCGGCGCCCAGGTTGGCCGCGCCGGACGGGTCACGCAGCCGGACCTTGCCGGTCCACGTGACGCCGCCGTCGAACGAGGTGTGCAGGGCGGCCTGGCCGATGCGGGTGCCCGCGGCGTCGAGCTCGCGGTGGCCCATGATCAGCTTGGCCTGGCCCTCGGCCAGCCGGTCGGTGCAGGGTGCGTACGTCAGCGACAGCGCCTCCGCCTGCTGGCCGGTGGCCACCGGCGCCGTCCAGGTCGCGCCGGCGTCGGACGAGTAGGACAGGTACACCTGGGCCCGGTTGGGGCCGACGCCCGTGGCATAGCGGACCACCGCGACGATGCGGCCGTCCGGCAGCTCGTGCAGGGCCAGCTCGTTCGCGCCGCTGGTGTAGTTGGCACTGTGGAACGGCGGGAACTGCGGCGGGTTGTTGGGGTCGTAGGCGATGGTCCGGTAGTCGGACCAGGTCTGCCCGCCGTCGAAGGAGCGCAGCACGCCGGAGCGCCAGCGCATCGGGTCGGTCTCCCAGCCGTCGACCAGCTCGAGCGCGCCCCAGATCGGCAGCAGCAGGGTGCCGTCGTCCAGTTCGACGATCCGGCTGCCGCCGACGTGCGCCTCGCGGATCGGGATCGGCAGCTCGACCGGCTCGTCGCGACCGGTCCACGTCTGTCCACTGTCCGTCGACCGCGCCACGAACAGCACCGACTCGCGGTTGTTGTAGTTCGTGTGGTTCACCGCGTCGTTGTACGGCAGCAGGATGGTGCCGTCGGACAGCGTGGCGATGCCGCGGGTGGCCGAGATGCTGCCGCGGGTGCCGAACAGCCTCGGCTCGGCCACGACCTCGGACGGCCCCCAGGTCCGGCCCTCGTCGGCAGACCTGATCAGCCGCAGCTGACCGCCCGGGTGCGCGTCGCCGGAGGTGTTGAACGCGGCCAGCAGGTCGCCGTTGGGCGCGCGGGTGAGCGCCGGGCGTTGGGCCGGCAGCGTCGCCTCGCCGGGGAAGGTCTCCGGGCCGGTCACGTTCCAGGCGTCGACGACGCGCAGCGCCGGGTCGGGCGCTTCGGTGGCGCCGGCGGCGACCGGAGCGGGGGCGGCGCCGGCGAGCGCGAGCGCCACGCCGGTCGCCAGCGCCAGCAGAGCGGGCGAACGCGTCATCGGGTTCCTCCCAGTCGCAGAGTGTTCCAGGCCAGGAACCGGCCTCGGCCGGGCGCATAGCTGTAGAAGACGGTGAGCACGGAGCCGTCGGCGAGGTCGGCCATCGCCGGGTAGCCGCACTGGTACTCCGCGGTGTGCTGGTAGCCGTGCGGGTCACGCAGCGGCAGCGGCGCCGACCAGGAACGGCCGCCGTCCTGGCTGACCCGCACCTCGACGCCCGCCGGCGTCGGACCGCCCTCGGGCGCGAACCGGCGAGTGGCCAGCAGGATCGCGCCGTCCGCCGCGCGGTGCAGCAACGGCGACATGCCGGCGAAGCCGATCAGCGCCGGCGTCGTCCAGGTGGCGCCATCGTCGGCCGACTCCGAGCCGAACAGCTGCATGGTGTCGTCGCCCCCGACGCCCTGCTGGCGCAGCACGGCCAGCAGCCGGCCGTCGCCGGTGGGGACGACCGTGGTCTCGGTGAACCCGTCGATCGGGCTGTGCGGGCGGAAGTCGGGGTCGGCGGTGCGCGCGACGTCCGGGTTCCCGTCGGCGCCGAGACCGCCCTCGGCCGGCGTCGCGTACGCGCCGGCCAGCCGGGCGTCCGGGTCGTAGCCGATGGTGGCGCCGACGGACCAGGTGTGCCCGCCGTCGGCGGACTCCAGCAGCACCGACCGCCACCGCTCGGCGACGGTCCGCTGGCCCCAGACGGGCCAGAGCAGCCGGCCGCCGGGCAGCTCCATCAGCCGTCCGTAGACGCACGGCCCGTGGAAGCCGAGGTCGATCGGCGCGCCGCCGGTCCAGGTCCGGCCGCCGTCGGCCGAGCGCAGCAGGTGCAGGCTGATGACGCGGCCGCCCACGCCCTCGCCCGGCGTCCAGCGCACTCCGTTGTACGGCAGCAGGACGGTGCCGTCGCGCAGGGTCGTCATGCCGACGGCGTTGAGCACCGCGTCGAGGCCGTCGGCCGGCTCCGCGACTGTGTGCGGCGGCGACCAGCTCCGGCCGCCGTCGCCGGACCGCACGACACCGACGGTGCCGCCCGGCCAGCCGTCGGGCACCGTGGAGTAGCTCGCCAGCAGCTCGTCGCCGGCCCAGGTGAGGCCCGGGAACATGGCCGGCACGGCATCGACGACGACACCGCTCCCGGTGACCGCCCACTCGGAGGTCAGGGTCGTCATCAGTTCGTCCGCGACTGCTGGACGATGTCCGTCACCGCGGCCACGAACGCGGCGTCGGGCTGCGTGAACGGCGCCGTCGTGCCGGGCGCCGGCAGGTCCATGACGACGGCGGCGGCCACCTTGATCGCGGCGATGGCGCGGGCCGAGAACCCGGCGCCGTCCAGCGGCACGTCCAGGATGCCCAGCAGCCGCTGGTAGGTGCGCTGGGCCTCGGCGGCCCGGGCCGGGTCGCCGGAGCGCGCGGCGTCGAACACCTCGACCGCGGACCCGGGCAGGATGTTCGCCAGCCCCGGCACCACGCCGTCGAAGCCGAGGTACGCGGCCAGGTCGAGGGTGATCTCCGACCCGAGGTAGGTGGCGAAGCCGGCCACGTGCTCGGTGGCCGCGCACAGCTGCCGTCCCGCCGTCAGGTTGCCCGACGAGTCCTTCAGGCCGCGCAGCACGCCCTCCTCGGCGAGCTCGCGCACGAGCGGCACCGGCAGCTTGCGCGGCGCCCGCGCCGGCACGTCGTAGGCCAGCACCGGAATGCCGATGGCCGCGGCGACCGTGCGGAAGTGCTCGGCCAGCTCGGCGTCGCTGGTGTCGAAGAACAGCGGCGGCAGCACCAGCGCGGCGTCGGCGCCGTCGGCCTCGGCCTCCCGCGCGGCCGTCACGGCGTCCGCGGTGCCGAGCCCGGCGACCCCGGCCCAGACCGGCACCCGCCCGGCCGCCGTCTCCACGACGGCGCGCAGGACGGCCGACCGCTCGGCCGGGGCCAGGTTGCCCAGCTCCCCGGTCGAGCCGTTGACCAGCAGGCCACGGACGCCCGCCGCGATCTGGTGCTCGACCAGGGCCTTGGTGGCGGCGCGGTCGGTCGCGCCGTCCTCGGTGCGGAACACCACCAGCGGAGTCACGACGCCGGTCGGTAGGGCTCGGTCGGTCATGTATCTCTCCACACGAAGATTCGGTCGGATGGGGGACGACTTCTGGTCTTGCGACCGACACCTGCGTTCCACCAATCAGAACGCGTTGTTTCAGTAGTCTGTCGACCCGGGCTCCGGTGTCAAGAGTTCCGGGGGCACGAAATTGGACCGTTACGTTTCGCTTACTGGAACCTCATCGCCGACGTAGGCGACGCACTCCAGCTCGACCTGGAGGAAGTCGAACCCCATCGACGAGGTCGTCCGGGCCGGCCGGGGGTGCTTGAACGTCTCGCGGTACAGCTCGTTGTAGCGGGGCAGGCTCGCCTCGTCGCGGACGAAGGCCGCGATCTTCACGATCTGGTCCTCCCTCCCGCCGGCCTGCGCCAGCACGCGGCGCAGGTTCTCCACGCTGCGCATGAACTCCTCCTCGAAGGTGCCCGGGATGAACGCACCGGTCTCCGGATCGGTCGACGCCTGGCCGGAGATGAACAGCCAGCCGCCCGCGCGTACCGCCGGCGAGTACGACGCGTCGGGATCCGGCGCGAAATGTTCGATCAAGGTGGTCCATCCTCTCTGGTGGGTGGCGAGACGTTCGCCACCGGTCTCGGTGCCGTCCCGGTGTCGACCGGGGCCGGCGCGCCGCTGGCCAGCGAGCGGTAGACGGCGTCGATGGTCGCCACCGCGATCGCCGCGTCGGCGCAGTCGTACCTGAGCCGGCGCCCGGTGCGGATGCCGGCGTGCAGGTCGTCCAGGACCGCCACCACGGGCGCGCGGTCGATCGGGATCGGCTCGGCGCCGGTGGCGGTGTGCAGGTGCACGGCCGGCGCGCCCGCGTCGACCTCCGCGTGGCCGTGCGAGCCGATCACCCGCAGGGTGTACGTGCCCGGCCCCGGACCCGGCGCCACCGGCACCCGGCCCACCACGATCGACGCCGCCAGGCCGTGGGTGAACCGCGCCGAGACGACGGCGACGTCCTCCACCCCGTGCGACCGGTGCGCGTCCCAGAACAGCGTCCCGGCCTCGGCGAACACCTCGACCGGCTCACAGCCGGTGACGGCGCGGATGTCGTCGACGGGGTAGCCGAGGACGTTCATCACCTCGCCGCCGCCGGACAGCCGCGGGTCGGTCAGCAGTTCGGGCCGCTCGACCGAGGCGGAGAAGTGCGTCCCGCTGGACAGGAACTCGGCGTCGATGCTGCGCGGCAGCCCGAGCCGGCCGTCGTCGACCCAGCCGCGCAGCCGGCGCACGGGCGGCGCCAGCGCGCGGGTCACCACGGCGCAGTGGCGTCCGGCGGCGCGGGCCGCCTCGACCACGCGCCGGGCCGCGGCGACGTCGGTGGCCAGCGGCTTGTCGACCAGGACGTGCAGGCCGAGCCCGAGCATCCGCTCGGCCAGGACGGCGTGCCGGGTGGGCTCGGAGCAGATCACCGCGACGTCGGCGCGATCCGCCCCGACGTCCTCCAGCCGCCACAGCGGCACCGACGTCGCGGTGGCGAGGGCCCGGGCGTCGGCCAGCGCCTCCGCACCGGCCTCGTCGCTCTCGGCGACGCCGGCCAGGGCGTAGCCGGGATGGGCGGCCAGCAGCTCGGCGTAGCCGGCGGCGTGCCGGACCGCGCTCACCAGCACGGTCCGCAGCGGTTCAGGCATCGAGGTCTCCTCCCCCGGGCTCGATGTCGACCGGCTGCCCGGTCTCCAGCGACCGCTGGGCCGCGATCGCCGCCGCCAGGGCCCACCGGGAGTGCCGCAGCTCGACCAGTGGCTCGGCATGTCCGGCGACGACGGCGGCCGCGTGCTCGGCCTGCCGCTGGACGGCGTCCCCGACCGAGGCGGGTTGCGCCGGTGGTCCGCCGCCGGACACCGCGGCGTCGTCGGCGGTGTGGTGGGCCAACGTGCCCTCGGTGCCGCAGAGCACCATCCGGCGCAGCACGTCGCCGGGTTCGCGCAGCCCGTAGGAGACCTCGATCATGGCCAGGCCGCCGTCGTCGAAGCGGACGGTCAGGTGGAAGCTGTCCGGCGTCGGCAGGTCGGGGGCGTGCGTGCACCAGCCACGGGTGAAGACCCGCACCGGCCGTGCGCGGAGCAGCCAGATCGCGAGGTCGAGCGGGTGCATGCCGTTGTGGACGAGGTGCCCGCCGGACTGCCGCGGGTCCAGCTGCCAGCTGCGCCACGCGCCCGGCCAGACGTGCCCGACGTACCAGTTCAGGTGCAGCAGCCGCGGGTCGCCGACGCGCCCGGACCGGCTGGCCGACTCCAGCGTCGCGACGGCCGGCTGGAACCGGACCGTCTGCCCGACCATCAGCCGGACACCGGCCGTCGTCGCCGCACGCACCATGGCGTCGAAGTCGGCGACGTCGCGGGCCGGCGGCTTCTCCACGACGACGTGCTTGCCCGCCGCGACCGCAGCCAGCGTGCGGCCGGGATGGTCCTCGGTCCGCCCGCACACGTACACCCCGTGGGTGCCCGGGTCGGCCAGGACGTCGTCCAGCACGGTGGCGGCGCGGGCGCCGGGCGCCAGCGCGGCGACCTGCGCCGCACGGGCCGGGTCGGAGCCGAGCACGTGCGTGACCCGCACCCCCGGCACCCGGCCGAGCGCGGCGACGTGCGCGCGGGCGATGCCGCCCGACCCGAGCACCGCGATCCCGGTCGGCCCCGGGTCCGGCCCGCTCACCGCGCCGTCCAGCCACCGTCGACCGGCAGCGTCACGCCGGTGACGTAGGCCGACGCGTCGGACGCCAGGAACACCAGCGCGCCCGTGACGTCGTCCTCGGCGGCCATCCGGCCCAGCGGCACGCGGGCGGAGTAGGCGTCGACGAAGGCCTGCCCCTGCCCGCTGTACAGCCCGCCCGGGCACAGGCAGTTGACCCGTACCCCGGACCGGCCGAGCGCCGAGGCGAGGTACCGGGTCAGGCCGACCATGCCGGCCTTGTCGTAGGCGTAGAACAGCGGCGAGGTGATCTCGGTGCCCTCGTACATCGGGAAGTCCGGCCCCAC
This sequence comes from Jiangella alba, assembly GCF_900106035.1. Taxonomy (GTDB): domain Bacteria; phylum Actinomycetota; class Actinomycetes; order Jiangellales; family Jiangellaceae; genus Jiangella; species Jiangella alba. The sequence goes on along the minus strand of NZ_FNUC01000003.1, from coordinate 1,915,546 downwards.
CAGACCGTAGATGGAGCCGATGTTGACGATGGACCCGGAGCGCTGGGCGGCCATCGTCTCGGCGACCGCCTGCGTCAGCAGGAACAGCCCGCGCGAGTTGACCGCGGAGGTCGCGTCCCAGTCCGCCGCCGTGGTGCCGGCGAGATCGCCACCGGCGCGGTGCACGGCGTTGTTGACCAGCACGTCGATCCGGCCGTGCGCGTCGACGACAGAGCGGTGGAACGCCTCGATGGACGCCGGGTCGGCGAGGTCCAGCGGCTGGCCGCTGGCGGCCCAGCCGCGGTCGCGCAGCTCACCGGCCGTCTTCTCGGCGGTCTCGGCCAGCCGCGAGGTCACCACCACGTGCGCGCCGGCCTCGGCCAGCGCGGCGGCGAAGGGCTGCCCGTAGAGTCCGGACCCACCGGTCACCACGGCGACCTTGCCGGTCAGCCGGAACCGCTCCAGCACGCTCATCCGCCGTCCCCCTCTCGTTGACGTGGCAATGGCGGGATGGTAGCAGTGAGTTCCAACAGTCAGTATGGACAGTTTCATTCGCTGGAACTTGGAGGCGGCAGATGCCGGTGGCACGGGTGGCGGTCAGCGGACTTGGATCCATCGGACGGCAGCATGTCGACGTCCTCCTGGGACGCCCCGGCGTCCAGGTCGTCGCCTTCGACCCCGACCCGGAGCTGCGCGAGCGCGCGACCGACCGAGGCGTCGAGCACACCGTCGACGACTTCGGCGCCTTGCTCGACCTGCGCCCGGACGCGCTGGTCATCGCCGCGCCGGACCGCTTCCACCTCCCCCAGCTCGAGGCGGCGACCAGCCGCGGCGTCCCCACCCTGGTGGAGAAGCCGCTGGCGCCGACCACGGCGGAGGCGGCCGCCGCGGCACCGCGCATCCGCGCCACCGGGACGCCGGTGCTGGTCGGCTACGTCCTGCGGCACCGGCCGGTCGTGCGGGCGGTGCGGTCGGCGCTGCTCGACGGCCTCATCGGCACGCCGACGTCGTTCCAGGTCATGCTCGGCGCCTACACGACGATCACCGCCGCTGTGTCGCGGTTCGCGACGCCGGAGCCGGACCGCCTGTACCGCGACTACTCCCACGAGTGGGACTACCTGCGCTGGTTCTTCGGCCCGGTCGCACGCTGCCTCGCCGTCGCCCGCACCGTGACCGGCGTGCCGCACGTCGAGGAGCCGAACGTCGTCGACGGCCTCCTGGTCCACACCGGCGGCGTGACGGGCGCGTTCCACCTCGACTACGTCGAACCGCGGGGCACCCGGACCATCCACGTCCTGGGCACCGGCGGATCGTTGCTGGCCGACGTGGGCCGCGGCACCCTGACGCTGCGCCGCGCCGGCGACGACTTCGACCGGACACAGAGCTTCACGGAACCGCCCGCCGCCGCACTGGGCCGCCAGCTCGACCACCTGCTCGAGGTGGCCGCCGGCACGGCAGCACCCGTCGTCGGACTGGACGACGGCCTGGCCGCGCTCGCCGTGTCCGACGCCCTCCGTCAGTCGGCGGCGACGGGCGACTGGACCGACCTCGAGCCGGACCGGAGCTGACGGCGCGGGAGATCGCCCCGCCACTGCCGCCGATCTTCGGCGCATCTTGACATCTCGACGAGCCGCCTCCATTCTCGTCCCCACACGTGAAACCTCCTGTTCCAGTAGCTGAAACTTCTTCGGTCTGACAGAGAGGGAACCAGATGATCTCGCTCGTCCGGCGCGTCATCGCCACCGGCACGGCAGCGGCTCTCCTGTGGGGCATCGCCTCCGTGGCCATGTCCGCGGCGGGTTCGGCGGCGCTGGGCGCGGTGTCCGGGTCCCGGGCGGGCCAGTGCGCCGGGCTGTGACGGCGGTGGCCGTCGCCGTGGTGCCGCGCGACACCACGGCCAGGGCCGGAGCCGACGACGACACCCTCCGGCGCCTCACGGGATGGCATCTCGGCGAGGCGATCGTGGGCGGCGGGCCGAGTCCATGCCGTGGTCGACGCCATCGCGGCCGCCGGCTTCGGGACGCTCGAGATCGGACTGGGCGCCGAGGTCATGAACTGGGACTCGCAGGTGCGCAGCGGGTGGGACTGGCGCCTCGACGATCCGGCCTGGGGCCTGAAGGTCTTCCTCTCCTACCGCGTGGCCGACACCCACGTCACGGCGAATCCGCTGAACCAGGGCAGTGCGAGCACGGCGGTGGTGACGCGGTTCCTGCGGGACCTGTGCGCCGCGGCCGGTCCGCTGCTGCTGTCGATCCGCGGCCGCCCCACCAGCACGGGTCCGCGCCCACGCACGACCCCACCATCCCGATCCCGCCGGAGTTCCCGCCCGCCGGGCTGTTCGGCGTCGCCATCCAGGAGATCCAGATCGGCGCGTTCGCGTAAGGCCGACCAAGCGTCAACCGACCGAATCGAGGGGCACCATGGCTCAGTCGTCGCACCCGTTCAGCCGCCGCACGTTCCTGGCGCTCTCCGCCACCGTGGGCGCGGGTGCTCTCCTGCCGGTGACCGGCGCCGCGGCCACTGGCGCGGGGTCGTCCGGAACCGCCACCGCGCTGGACGCCACCATCGGGTTCGCCGAGGCCGACCACGCCGCCCCGCGGTCGCCGCTGGGCCGCTGGGGCGAGCACCTGAAGATCGCGCTCGACCACAACCGGCGCAGCGTCGGCGCCGACCTGGGCTCCGTCCAGGACCTCAACGCCATCGAGCTCGCGCGCGACCTCGCCGGCGACGGCACCCGGCTGCCGGCCGCGATCGGCCTGCTCACCAACGACGCCGCACCGGCGACCGGGGCGTTCGCCAACTTCGCGGTGGCCACCGCCGCCGCACTGGACTTCCAGCGGCGCAGCCTCGGGGTGGACACCTTCGGCGCGGCCACCATCCGCAGCGTCGAGCTGCTCGCCCGGGACGCCACCACCCGGCTCACCGAGGCCGACTACACCCTGTGGACCAGCCACGACAACGTCACCTACCAGCAGCTGACCGGCTGGACCTTCGCCGCGAGCACTGAGGGCGGGCGCGTCGTGCACACCTTCGGCGGGTTCGAGGTGCAGGCCCGCTACCTCAAGGTGAACACGCGCCTCGCCGACTCCGCGTTCACCTTCGTACTGCAGGACCCGGTCGCCGACGTCCGGGTCCACGGCGCCGCCGCTCCCCCGGCCCCTGGCCCGGCGCACCGCCTCGGCAGCCGCGACCTGTCGGTCTACGTCAGCGACGACAACGCGACCTGGACGAAGGTGCGCGGCGTCGAGCTGGTCGACGCCGGCGCCGGCCTCTGGCTGTACGGCTTCCGGGCTCGTGGCCGCTACGTCAAGGTGCACTGCCACCGCGCCGAGGTCACCGGCTGGACCTTCACCCTGACCGACCTGCAGACCGCGGTGCGGGTGCACCATCTCCCGGCGCACACCTTCGTCGGCGCGGGCGGCGGCGCCTGGAGCCACCGCACCCAGATCCGCATCCGCAACCCGCACCACCGGGAGCTGCGCGACCGCGCCGCTCACGTCAGCTTCGCCGACCTCGGCACCGAGGCGCTGATCGCGGCCGGACGGCTCCAGCCGGACCTGCGCGACCTCCGCTTCGCCACCCGCGACGGCGCCGAGCTGCACGCCTACGCCGACGCCACGGGCGTCCACATCCGGGTGCCGGAGATCGGCGCCCGGCGCACCGTGCTGGTCTACGCCTACAGCGGCAACCCGGCGGCCGCCAACCGGGTGGTCCACGACGGCGGCGCCCTGCAGGTCGAGTACGGCCGGCGGACACTGCTGGAACAGCAGGGCATCACCCACCCGGACGGCCCGGCCTGGGGCGAGGGCATCAAGGTCGTGCGGCTGCCGGACGGCACCATGATGGCGGCGGCCGCCGCCGGGTCGGCCCGGAGCATCCACGCCCGCTTCAGCACCGACGACGGCTGGACATGGTCGGCGCTGGAACGCATCCTGCCGCCGCTCGACGTGCCCAATGCCCGGACGGCCGGCCCCGGCGGCTTCATCGTCGACCCGCGGACCGGCGTGCTCAGCTTCTTCTTCCTGGTCGCCACCGTGTACACCCCGACCGGCGACTTCATGGACCCGGAACAGAACGAGGTCCAGCAGTGGATCGCCCAGGCGGAGACCTACACAGACGACGGCCGCCCGGTCTTCGGGACGCCGCGCCGCATCCCGCTGCGCACCGTCGGCACCGACCAGCCGGTGAGCTGGGGGCTGTCCTACGCCAACGGCATCGTCACCCGCGCGGGCAGCCACCTGTACCCGATGTCCTACATGATCCGCTCCGACGGGACGTTCGCCAGCAACGTCATCCGCTCCACCGACGGTGGCCGCACCTGGGCGCAGAGCACCAGCGAGCTGAACCTGCCGGACACGTTCGGCTTCGAGAAGGGCGTCACCGAGGTCGCGATCAGCGAGCTCGGCGACGGCCGGATCCTGCTGCTCGCCCGGCAGCAGGCGCCGCAGCGGCACTACCTGACCGCCAGCTGGTCCGCCGACGACGGGCGGACGTGGACGCCGGTCACCGACAGCACGATCCTGTCCAGCAACACCGCGGCGGGGCTGTTCCCCGACTCCCGTGGCGGCCAGGTGCTCACCTGGTCCGGGCACAACGGCTTCGGCCAGACCAGCTACTACCGCAACAACCTCACCGCCGCCTGGACCGACGACGACGGCGAGAGCTGGCACGGCTACCAGGACCTGCTGGCCGGGTCGGCGCTGTCCACGCCCGGCTGGGCGCACATCAGCGAGGTCCGCACCGCCGTCAACGCCGACTCCTGGGCCGCCGGCGACGCCGGCCGGGTGTTCGCCTGGACCCGCCCGTCGCGGCCGGCCCAGCTGATGCTGGTCGAGGACTTCGACGCGTTCGTGCGCGACAGCCACGGCGCGGTGGACGTCGTCGCGCACCGGGCCGCCGCAGGCGCCGCCAACGGCACCGAGCTGGCCGCGCACCGGTGGTGGCGCACCACCCGGACCGGGACGCTGGACCTCGCCGCCGGCGCCCGCGCGGACCGGCAGGCGATCCGGCTGCGGGCCGCGCCGCAGGGCGAGGCCGCGGCGTCCCGGCTGTTCCCGGCGGTGCGGCAGGCACGGATCGGCTTCGCGCTGCGGCACTCCCAGTTGGCCGGCGGGCTGCACCTGTGCCTGCAGGAGGGGTACGGCGCGCACCACAACGCCCACGGCACGGTGCTGTCGCTGCTGCTCCGGCCCGACGGCGAACTGCTGGCCACCAGCGACGACGTCTTCGGGACCTTCCCCGACATCGGGCACGCCAACCTCGACGCCGACCCGGCCGCCGGCAACCTGACCGCGCTGGGGTTGCACCAGGTCGTCGGGATGGATTTCCAGCGCCGCAGCGTCGGCGCCGACCTGTTCGAGGCCCGCGACATCACCGGTGTCCAGGTGGTCGACAACGACCTGCTCAGCACGGCCGGGACCCGGGTGCGGCCGGAGGACCTGAGCGTCTGGACGTCGGACACCAACCGCGGTGACTGGCAGCGGGTGGAGGGCTGGACCGGCAGCAAGGACGGCGCCGTCATCACCCTCTCCGGCCCGGCCGTGCGGGCCCGCTACGTGAAGGTCGCGCACCCGTACGCGGACAACGCGTTCACCCTCGCCAACGACGAGCAGCGCATCCTGCGCGTGCTCCCGGACGGCAACGACGAGCAGGTCTTCGCGCCGCTGGAGGTGCCGACCCGGCTCGTCCCCGGCGAGTGGCACCGGGTCGTCGTCGATCTCGACCTGCCCGCCGGCAGCGTCACCGTCGAGGTCGACGGCAGCCGCCGGGCCCGGCTGCCCCGCCTGCACGCCGCCGAGGTCGTCACCCATCTGCTGCTCAGCACCGGCGCCGCTTCGGCCGGCGAGATCAGGCTGGACGAGCTGATCGTCCAGGACACCGCCCTCGGCCTGCCCGAGCCGGCCGGCGTCGGCCCCACCACCCCCATCCCCCGTTGAGATCCCGCCCTACCGATCGGAGGAACCCATGACCGACGTCTCCCGCCGCGGACTGCTGAGGGCGGCCGGTGCGCTCGGTGCCGGCGCCGTGCTCCCCGTCACGGCCGCCGGCGCCGCGGCCGCCGTCCCGGCGCATCCGGCGACGGCCGCGCACCGCGGCCCCGGACGCGCCGGCCGCCCGGCCGACCTCGGCGACCGGCTGGAGCTCATGGCCGGCACCGCCCTCGTCGAGCAACTGGACGGGGCCGCGTTCCGGCTGCACCAGCCCGTGCGCCGGGAGGTGGCGATGACCACCGACCGGCCGTGGGAGGGCAGCGCCTGCCACTACCGGCACGTCTTCCGCGACGGCGACACCTACCGGATGTACTACACCGCACTGGACTACGACGTGCGCGACGGCCGGGTCGACATCCCGCACCCCGGGCGCATCGCGCTGGCGCAGAGCACCGACGGCATCACCTGGACCCGGCCAAGCCTGGGCCTGGTGGAGTTCGACGGCAGCACGGACAACAACCTGGTGGCCGGCGCCGGTGAGTCGCACACCTTCGTGTTCAAGGACACCAACCCCGCCGCGCCGGCGGACGCGAGGTACAAGGCCATCGAGCTGGCCGACAACGCCACCGCCCTCTACCCGCTGAAGTCCGCCGACGGCCTCACCTTCAGCCGCATCAGCGGCACCCCGATGATGGTCTGGGGACCGAAGACCGGGCACGGCCTGGTGAACATGGCCTTCGACACCCTCAACGTGGCGTTCTGGGATCCGGCGATCGAGCGGTACCGCCTGTACATCCGGTACTGGCCCGACCTCGACGACGGCGGCACGTACCGCGCGATCATGGTGTCGACGTCGGCCGACTTCCTCACCTGGTCCGTCCCCGAGCTGCTCGAGTACCCCGGCTCGCCGGCGCCGGAGGAGAACCTCTACACGAACAACGTCGTCCGCTACCACCGGGCGCCGCACACCCTGCTCGGCTTCCCGATGCGCTACGTCCAGCCGGCCGGCTGGATGGTGTCGCACCTGCATCTCCCCAACGTCGAGCACCGGGAGGAGCGGTCGCGGGCCAGCGAGCGCTACGGCACCGCCATGACCGACACGCTGTTCATGAGCAGCCGCGACGGCACCGTCTTCGACCGCTGGGACGAGGCGTACATCCAGCCCGGCCCCGGCGTCGAGAACTGGAAGTACGCCGACAACAGCGTCGGCTGCGGGATCGTCGTGACCCCGTCGCAGGTCGGCGGGGCGCCGGACGAGCTGTCCATCTACGCGACCGAGGGCTACTGGACCGGCGACGAGCTCGACGTCGTCCGCTACTCCATGCGCGTCGACGGGTTCGTCTCGCTGCACGCGCCGCGCTCAGGCGGCGAGGCGATCACCGCGCCGATCCGCGTCGGCGGCGAGCACCTCGTGCTCAACCTGGCGACCTCGGCCGCCGGGCGGGTGCGGGTGGAGGTCCAGAACCCTGCCGGCCGGCCGATCGACGGCTTCAGCCTCGAGGAGTCCGATCCGCTGTTCGGCGACGACCTCGCCCGGGTGGTCACCTGGCGACGCGGCGACCCCGGCCTCGGCGCCCTCGTGGGCCGGCCGGTCCGGCTGCGGTTCGTCCTCGACGACGCCGACGTCTACTCGCTGCGGTTCCGGGCCGCCATCACGTTCGACGGCACCGAGGCGATGGTCGAGGGCCATCACGACGACGGGACGCTGACGGCCGCACAGCGGCAGGCGCTGCTGGCCGAGCTGGCGGCGGCCCGGACCGCGGCCGCCGGCGGCCGCACCGACGACGCCGTGGCCGCTCTGGACCGGTTCCTGGCCGCTGCCGGCGCCGTGTCCGACGACGCCGCCCGCGACACCCTGCGCGAGGCCGGCACGGTGCTGACGCGGCAGGTCGCCGATCCGTGGCCCACCCTCTACGGCTGGCTGGGCGGTGACGTCGAGCCGGAGAAGGGGAACCTGGAGAACCTCGGGCTCTCCAGCGCGCTGGTCGCGCTGGACTACCGGAACCGGAGCGTCGGCGCGGCGTTCTGGGAGCCGGTGGCCATCACCGCGCTGACGCTGCGCGACGTCGACGGCACCACCCGGCTCACCCCGGGCGACCTCTCGGTCTACGTCAGCGACACCAACGACGGCGACTGGCGCCGCGTCGAGGGCGTCCAGGTCGCCCGCGTCCCCGGCGGGTTCACGTTCACCGGGTTCGACGTGACCGCCCGCTACGTCAAGGTCGTGCAGCCGCACTCCGACGACGCGTTCACCTTCACCAACCAGCTCTCCAAGATGCTCGAGGTCACCACCGCCTAGACGCAGGAAACGAGGTGGACCATGTCCCAGCCCATCCCCCGGCGCACCTTCCTCGCCCTGTCCGCGACCACGATGGCCACGGTGGCGCTGCCGGCCGTCTCCCCCGGCCGCGCCGCCGCCGCACCCACGGCGCTGGCCAGCAGCAACGGCTGGACCGCCGCTGACGCCGACCCGTTCGCGTCGGCGCTGACCGACCTGGGCCGCACCACCCCGCTGGCCCTGGACTACGACTACCGCAGCGTCGGCGCCGACCTCGGCAGCGTCCGGTCGTTCACCGCCGTCGAGATCGTCCAGGCGAGCAGCCTGTCCCGGCTGAACAGCCGTGACCTCGCGCTCTACGTCAGCAACGACAACGCGGCCTGGCAACGGGTCGACGACGCCGAGCACGTCGAGCTCGGCAGCACGACGTGGCTCTACCTCGGCGCGGGCCGGAGCGCGCGCTACGTGAAGGTCCACTCGCATCGCGGCGACACCTCCGGGTACACCTGCGTGATCAACAACCTGGCCGCCGACCTGCGCGTGTACGACCTCGGCCCGCACGAGTTCGTCGGCGGCAACGGCGGCAGCTGGGCGTACCGCACCCCCGTCGTCATCACCAACGCGAACGCCGTGACGCTGCGCGACCGGGCCGCCTTCCTGTCCTTCCAGACGCTCGGCACGGCCGCGCTGATCGCGGCCGGCAAGCTCGCTCCGGACCTGCGCGACCTGCGCCTCGCCGACGCCTCCGGGCGGGAGCTGCACGCCTACTCGAACTCGTACGGCGTGTACGTCCGGGTCCCGCAGATCGCCGCGAGCTCCTCGATCACCGTCTACGCGTACTCCGGCAATCCCGGCGCGACCAACCGGATCGACCGCGACACCGGCGCCCTGCAGGTGCAGTACGGGCACCGGGTCCTGCAGCGGCTGCCGGCCTCGGCCGACGCGATCAAGGTCGCCCAGTTGCCCAGCGGCCGGATGATCACGGTCTCGACCGCACCGAGCCTGGGCGGGATCAACGCCCGGTACAGCTCCGACGGCGGCCGGAGCTGGGGCGCGCTGGAGACGTTCAAGGCGTTCACCGGGGTGCCCGGCGCGAAGGGTGAGGGGCCGGAAGGGCTGCTCTGGGACCCGGTCCGCGGCGTGCTGACCTTCTTCTTCCGGATCTCCTTCGCCTACACCGAGGGCGGCGACTTCACCGACCCGGCGCAGAACAACGTCCAGACCTACGTCATCCAGGCCGGCTCGTTCACGGCGACCGGACGCCCGGTCTGGGACGCCACCGGCCCACGGCACGTGCCGCTGACCAACCGCACCACCGGCAACCCGGCCTCGTGGGCGCTGTCCTACACCAACCCGATCCGTACCTCGTCCGGCGCGTACCTGCACGTGATGTCGTACATCGTCCGGCCGGACGGGACCTTCGTCAGCAGCGTCATCCGGTCCGCCGACGGCGGGCTCACCTGGACCCAGAGCATGGACGAACTGGCCCTGCCCGGTCAGTTCGGCTTCGAGAAGGGCATCACCGAGGCGGGCATCGCCGAACTCGGCGACGGCTCGATCGCGATCCTGGCCCGCCAGCAGCTCGGGCGGAAGACCTACCTGGCGGCCAGCCGGTCCACCGACGACGGCGTCACGTGGTCGGCGGCCACCGACAGCACCGTGCTGTCCAGCAACACGCAGCCGGCGTTGTTCCCCGGAGCCGCACCGGGCAGCCTGATGCTCAGCTGGTCCGGGCACAACGGCTTCAGCCAGACCAGCTACTACCGCAACAACCTCACCGCGGCGTACAGCGACGACGACGGCGCCAGGTGGCACGGCTACCAGGACCTGCTCGGCGCCACCGAGCTGTCCGCGCCCGGCTGGGCGGCCGTCACCGAGCTGCGCCAGGCGCAGAACGCGGACTCCGCGCCATCCGGCACCGGCGACCGGCTGTTCGGCTGGATCACGCCCGGAGACACCCCGAAGACCCTGCTGGTGGAGGAGTTCGACCGCTACGTCCGGGACAGCCAGGGCGCACTGGACACCGTCAACTTCCGCAAGGCCGCCGGCACCGCCAACGGGACCGAGCTGGCCGACTGGCGCTGGTGGCGCTCCAGCCGGACCGGCACCCTGGACTTCATCACCGGGCAGCGGGCCAGCCGCCGCGCGGTCCGGCTGCGGTCGTCGGCGAACGCCGGGGCGAGCGCGTCCCGGCTGTTCCCGGCGATCCGCCGCGGCTACGTCCGGGCCGCGGTGCGGCTGACGGCCACCGGCGGCGGCCTCCGGCTGTGCCTGCAGGAAGGCTTCTCCGACTCGTACGACGCGCCGGGCACGGCACTGTCGCTGCTGGTCACAGCGTCCGGCGAGGTCCGCGCCACGACGTCGGACACGTTCGTCACCACCGCCGACATCGGGCATCAGAACGACGACACCACGCCGGCCGACGGGCGGCTCATCGCCCTCGGCCAGTACGGCGCCGTCGGGTTCGACTACCAGAACCGCAGCGTCGGCGCGGATCTCTACTCGACGCGCACGGTCTCGTCCATCGAGGTGGTCGACAACGACCTCGTCGGGCCGGCCGGGAACCGCCTCGACCCCGGCCAGCTGCGCATCTGGCGGTCCTCGGACAACGCGGCCTGGACCGAGGTGACCGGCTGGACGGGGACCGAGACCGGCTCGGTGATCACGCTGTCCGGGCCGTCGTTCAGCGCCCGCTACGTGAAGGTGTCGCAGCCGTACGCCGACACCGCGTTCACCTTCGCCAACGACCGGCCACGCATCCTGCGGGTGCTGCCCGACCTCGGCAGCCCGCAGCCGTTCGCACCACTGAGCACCCCGACCGCCCTGGCCACGGGCAGCTGGCACCAGCTGTTCGTCGACGTCGACCTCCCCGGCGGCGCCATCGCCGTCTCCGTCGACGGCACCCTGCGGGCCACGCTCCCTCTCGTCCACGCCGCCGAGGTGGTCAGCCACCTGTTCCTCGCGTTCGACCCGGCGGCGACGGCCGGTGACGTGGCCGTCGACGAACTGATCGTGCAGGACACCGCCGGCGGGATGCCCGCGGTGAGCAGCGTCGGCACGACCGTCCCCGTCCCCTGAACGGCAGGAGTGAGACACCCATGACCACGCTCCTACGACCACGCTCGATCACGGCGCTGCTCCTCGCGGCGCTCACCCTGCTGGCCGCCGTCGCCGTGACGGCCCCGGCGTCCAACGCGGCCGATGCCGAGGACGAACGGCTGGCCGCGAGCTTCGCCGTCCTCGGACCGGACCCCTACCCCGCGACCGGCCGGGTCGGCGGCGCGTTCTCCAGCACCGGCGCGATCGCCCTCGACTACCTGCGGCGCAGCCTGGTGGCCGACCTCGGCACGGTCTCGGCGGTCGGCCGGATCGAGCTCGTCGACCGCGACGCCACCAGCCGCCTCACCGCGTCGGACTACACGCTGTGGAGCAGCCGCGACAACCAGTCCTACCAGCGGCTGGACGACTGGACGCTGCACACGCGGCAGCAGGACGGCCGGCTCGTGCACGAGTTCACCGGGTTGTCCGCCGAGGCCCGCTACGTCAAGATCACCACCCGGTACGACGACACCGCGTTCACCTTCGTCGTGGACAAGCCGGCCGAGGACGTCCGCCTCTTCGGCACGGCGGGCGAGCCGGACCCGGGCGCGGCCCTGGACGTGGTCGACTCCTGGAAGGTGACCAGCGAGGCCACCTACCCGGACGTCGAGCACCCGGACACGATGTCGGCCTTCCGCCCGGCCATCACGGAGGCGCCCAACGGGGACTTCCTGATCATCTTCAACACCTCCACCGACGCCAACCCCGGCGGTGAGGTCCGGCTGATCCGCTCCACCGACCGAGGCCGCACGTGGGGACCGTCGCAGATCATCGCCGCACCGAGCGACCGGTACGAGGGCGGCAGCCTCGCGTCGTCGCGGGGCATGACGACGCTGCGCGACGGCACGATCGTCATGACCTACGGCGAGGCCGTCAACCACACCCGGTTCAACGACCGGGAGGGCGTGAAGTTCGTCGCCCGCTCCACCGACAACGGCCACACCTGGGAGGGCACCGACGAGCCGATCGACTTCCCGGTGCCGTTCCGCGAGCAGTTCGACGCCGGCGGCCGGATGATCGAGACCGCGGACGGCACGCTGCTGCTGCCCGTCTGGGGCACCCGGGAGCTCGCCGAGGACTGGGAGACCAACCCGCGGCGCAGCGAGTCGGGGGTGCTGCGCTCCTTCGACGGCGGCCGGACCTGGCCGGAGTTCGAGGTCATCGGCTACGACCCGCACGACCCGGTGCACTCGCCGCCGTTCTACCCGTACGTGTTCGGGGCCAGCTCGACCGAGTTCGCCATGCAGCAGCTGCCGAGCGGCCGCATCGTCGCCGAGATCCGCTACGAGAACGTCGTGGACCCGGTGCGCTGGCAGCTCTACCGCTCCTACTCCGACGACGACGGCGCCACCTGGTCCACCCCGGAGCCGGTCGGCTACGTCGCACCGGCGTACTCGTTCGCCTTCGCGCCCTGCACCGACGAGCTGGCCGGCGGGCAGACCAAGCTGGTGCTCGGCGCCCGGGGCATCACCCAGCTCGGCAAGGCCATCATGGCGGTGTCCTTCGACGAGGGCGTGACCTGGCAGGACCCGTTCGCCCTCGAGCACCCCGACGGCAACGACTTCTACGGCACCCTCGGCGGCGAGCCCGACTTCCTCCGGCTGGACGACCGCCGGGTGCTGGTGGTCTTCCAGGCCTCCGACGACGACCGGCCGTACATCCCGCCGGGCGACCCCGGCAAGCCGTGGCACATCATGGCCAACGTCCTCGAGGACGCCGCACCCGACGAGTGCCGGGCGCAGGCCGCCGCGGCCGAGGAGCGCCAGGAGAGCGACCCGAACGTGTTCGTGCACCGGGCCGACCGCGCGGAGTGGACCTGGGCGCTGTCGGCGAAGAACGCCGTGCAGCCGGCCGGCACGACCGTCGGCGAGTTCGTCGCGACCCAGGCGCCGGCGTTGAGCTGCCGCGCCGATCAGCCGCTGCGCCTGCGCGACGAGGACGGCCGGGTCCTCGATCCCGGCGACACGCTGGCCGAGGCGGGCGTGCGCAACGGCGACTCCGTCGAGCTGAGCGGCGCCGAACCCACGGCCCGGCCGTTCCGCATCGGCGCGGCCGAACTGGACGTGTCACCGGCCACCCGGCACGTCGCGAACTGGGACGACGCCTGCGCGCCCACGCCGATCGCGCTGGACTACCGGTCCCGCGGCCTCGGCCTGGACGTGGCGGTCCCGGCGGGCGAGGTGGTGTCCGCGCTGGAGCTGCGGGACAGCGCGGGGAGCACCCGGCTGAAGCGGTCCGACTACCGGCTGTGGACGAGCCCCGACAACGTGCACTTCACCGAGGTGACCGGCTGGTCGTTCGCGTCCCGCGTGGAGGACGGCCGGATCGTGCACCGGTTCGACGACCTCGCCGTCACCGACCGGTACCTCAAGGTGACGCACCCGTACACCGACGCGGCGTACACGTTCGTCCTGGACGACCCGCGCGAGGACATCTCCCTCGAGTTCGCCGCCCGGACGTGCGACACCGTCGTCACCGGGCCGGTCGCCGGGCCGCTGACCGTCGACGGCGACGGCACCACCTGCGTCACCGGCGCCACCATCGCCGGGCCGGTCACCGTCGAGGCCGGCGCGTCCGTGTCGGTGCGGGACAGCCGGGTCGCCGGGCCGCTGACCTCCGGCGGCGCCGCCGCGATCTCCGTCTGCGACTCGACCCTGACCGGGCGGGTCGCGGTGAGCGGCAGCACCGGCCCGGTGCTGATCGGCCAGGCGGACGGACACGACTGCGGGCCGAACACGATCACCGGCCCGCTGAGCCTGGACGCGAACACGTCGACGATCCGGGTGGCGGGCAACCGGATCACCGGAGCGGTCACGCTGACCGCCAACACGTTCGCGTCCTCGGCCTACCTCGGCGGCAACCGGATCATCGGGCAGCTGCGCTGCAGCGACAACACGCCGGAGATCGACGGCGGCGACAACGACGTCACCGGCCGCAGGAGTGGTCAGTGCGCCGGACTGTGAGGTTCCGATGAGGATCACGGGCGCCGTGCTGGAGGAGCCCGGCCGCGGGCGCCCGTACTGGTCGACTCGGCCGCTGACCGTGGCCGAGCTCGACCTCGCTCCGCCCGGCCCGGGCGAGGTGCTGGTCGAGATCGAGGCCGCCGGAGTGTGCCACTCCGATCTGTCGGTGGTCGACGGCCAGCGCCCCCGCCCGGTGCCGATGCTGCTCGGGCACGAGGCGGCCGGACGGGTCGTCGACGCCGGCGACGACGTCGACGACCTGGCGCCGGGCCGGCGGGTGGTGCTGGTGTTCCTGCCGGCCTGTGGCGGGTGCGCCGGGTGCCGGTCCGGCGGGCGGATCCCGTGCGAGCCGGGGTCGGCCGCCAACGCGGCAGGGACGCTGATCGGCGGCGGCACCCGGCTGTCCCGGCGCGGCCACCCCGTGCTGCACCACCTGGGTGTCTCGGCGTTCGCGACGCACGCGGTGGTGGATCGCGGCTCGGTCGTCCCCGTCGACGACGACGTGCCGGCCGCCGTCGCCGCCCTGCTCGGCTGCGCCGTGCTGACCGGCGGTGGAGCGGTGGTCAACGCGGGCGCGATGCGTTCCGGCGATCGGGTGGCCGTCGTCGGGCTCGGGGGCGTCGGGCTGGCCGCGGTGCTCGTCGCCGCCGCTGCCGGGGCGTCCCGCCTCGTCGCCGTCGACCCCGTCGAGCACAAGCGGGAGCTCGCGCTGCGGCTCGGCGCCACCGAGGCGATGACGCCCGATCAGGCGGCCGCCGCCGGCCGCCTCGCCGACCTGGTCGTCGACGCGACCGGGTCGGTGCCGGCGTTCGAGGCGGCGCTGGCGGCCACCGCTCCGGGCGGGCGCACGGTGACCGTCGGCCTGCCGCCGCCGGACCGGCTGGCCCGGATCTCCCCGCTCGCCCTGGTGGCCGAGGCACGCAGCGTGATCGGCAGCTACCTCGGCTCGTCCGTCCCGTCCCACGACATCCCGATGTACGTCGACTGGTGGCGCGACGGCCGCCTCCCGGTCGAACACCTCGCGACGTCGGAGCTCGCCCTCGGCGAGATCAACCAGGCGATGGACGCACTCGCCGACGGCCAGGCCGTCCGTCAGCTGATCAGGCCCAGGATGCCGTAGGTTGCCTGCGTGAATGAGAACTTTCGGGTCGATCTGCGGGGAATCGTCGACCTGTTGAGCAACCATCTGTACAGCAGTCCGCGGGTGTATCTGCGGGAACTGCTGCAGAACGCCGTCGACGCGATCACCGCTCGGCAGGCCGGCGATCCCGAGGCGCCGCGGCGCATCGATGTGCGGACGGCGGACGACGTCCTGAGCATCGCTGACACCGGCATCGGGCTGCGGCCGGACGAGGTGCGCGAGCTGCTGGCGACGATCGGGCGCAGCTCGAAGCGCGACGAGATCGGCTTCGCCCGGACCGAGTTCATCGGCCAGTTCGGGATCGGCCTTCTGTCCGCGTTCATGGTCGCCGACGAGATCGAGGTCGTCACCCAGCCCGCCGGCGGCCCGGCCACCCGCTGGGTCGGCGCGGCCGACGGGAGCTACACGATCGCGGAGGCGGCGGACCGCTCCGAGGCCGGCACGACGGTGACGCTCACGGCCCGGCGTGGTGCGGAGCAGTGGTACGCGCGGGCCACGGTCATCGAGCTGATCCGGCTCTTCGGTGAGCTCCTGCCGATCGAGATCCGCGTCGACGGCGAGCAGGTCACCGACGGGACGGCGCCATGGGAAGGTGTCGGCGGCGCCCAGCGCGCGGCCCTCGTCGGCTACGCCCAGGACACGCTCGGGTTCACGCCGTTCGACGTCATCCACCTGAACAACCCGGCCGCCGGGCTGACCGGCGTCGCCTTCGTGCTGCCGTTCGCCGCCAACCCGGTCGAGCGCGCGAAGCACCGCGTGTACCTGAAGCGCATGCTGCTCGCCGAGAACGTCGAGGGGCTGCTGCCCGACTGGGCCTTCTTCGTCCGCGCGGTCATCGACACCTCCGAGCTGCGCCCGACGGCGAGCCGGGAGGCGCTCTTCGACGACGGCGACCTCGAGGCCACCCGCGACGCACTGGGCGCGCAGCTGCGCGGGTGGCTGGTCCGGCTCGGACGCACCAACCCGTCCCGACTCGACACGTTCCTCGGCATCCACCACCTCGGGGTGAAGGCGCTGGCGCTGCACGACGACGAGATGCTGCGGCTCGTCCACCGCTGGCTGCGGTTCGAGACCAGCCAGGGCCGCATGACGACCGCCGAACTGCAGGAGCGCTCGGGGGTCATCCGCTACGTCGCCACGACCGAAGAGTTCCGCCAGCTGGCAGCCGTCGCGGCCGCGCAGCAGATCACCCTGGTGAACGGCGGCTACACCTACGACAGCGAGCTGCTCGAACGGCTCGGCCAGGTGGTGCCGGGCCTTGCCACCACCAGGTTCGACCCGACCGAGCTCAGCACCCGCTTCGACGATCTGGACCCGGTCACCGAGCTGCGGCTGCGCCCGTTCGTCCAACTGGCCCAGGACGCGCTGGACCCGGTCGGCTGCGAGGTCGTGGTCCGCGCCTTCGAGCCGGCCAGCCTGCCCGCGCTCTACCTCGTGGACCGCTCCGCACAGTTCGCGGGCGAGCTCCGAGCCACCCAGGAGCGTGCCGACGCACTCTGGTCGGAGGTGCTCGGAGCCCTCGACACCCACGACGACAGCCGCCCGCAGCTGGTGCTGAACCACCGCAGCCCGCTCGTCCGGCGCATGACGTCCATGGGCGACCGCGATCTCGCCAGGCTCGCCGTCGAAGGCTTGTACGGGCAGGCGTTGATGCTCGGTTACCACCCGATCAGCCCGGCCGACTCCGCGCTGGTGAACCGTTCGTTCCTCGGTCTGCTCGACCAGGCCGTGCCTGCCCAGGAGGACCCGACCCGATGAACCAGGACCTGATCGACCGCCTACAGCGCGCCGAGAGCACGCCGTACGGGAAGGCACGGTCCGCGCTGCTCGAGGACGTCGTGCGGCGGGCCGATGCGGCCGGTGAGGACGACCTCGGGTTCTACAGCCGGCTGGCACTGGTGACGGCGTACGTGCTGGGTGGTGAGCCACGGAAGTCGCTGGTGCCGTTCGCGCGGTGCGTGGCCGACTGGGACGCCGAGCCGGGCCGGTACCAGCGCTACTCGCACTCGTTCCACTGGTGCTTCAAGTACGCGCCCAGCACGATGACCAAGTTCCCCGAGGTCCCGCTGGACCGCGCGTACGACGTGCTGGACGACATGGAGCGGCGGTGGCAGCTCGCCGGCCACAGCATGCACGCCGTCCATCACCACCGCTGGCTGGTCGCACACCACATCGGTGACACGGTGGCAGCGGCCGAGCAGTTCCGGCTCTGGTCGACCGCGCCCCGCGACGCGCTGTCGGACTGCGCCGGTTGCGACCCCACGAGCAAGGTGCACCACTTGACCGCCGTCGGCAGGACGGCGGACGCCGTCGCGCTGGCGGTGAGCGCGCTGAGCGGGCCGCTGAACTGCAACGGACAACCGCAGGACCTGCTGACCGCGTTGCTGCCCGCGTACATGGCCGAAGGCATGCACGCCGAGGCCGTCGACGCGCACCGGAAGGCCTACCGGCTCCATCGCGTCCAGGTCGGCGACCTGGGCCTGCATGGGGAGCACATCGCCTTCCTGGCCCGGACCGGCAACGAACCGAAGGCCGTCGAGCTGATCGAGCGGCACCTGAACGAGTACGACGATCCGCCGTCGCCGTACGCGGCGATGACGTTCGCCGCCGCGGCCGCTCATGCGCTCGCCCGCGTGGGCGACCTGACGGTCCGGCTGCCGAAGGGCGAGACCGCTCCCGCGGCGGAGCTGGGCGAGCGACTGGCCGAGCGTGCGCTGGGCAGCGCGGCGCAGTTCGACGAGCGGAACGGCACGACGCACCACAGCGAGGTGATCCAGGCGGTGCTGACGGCCGAGCCCTGGGTCGAGTTCCTGCCGTTGTCGGAGACCGCGCGGCGGGCCCGGCGACCCCGGCAGGCCGCGCCCGCACCCGCGGCGGAGGTGTCCGAGCCGGCGGCGCCCACCGGGCGCGGCTGGCTGGATCGGGCGGAGGACGCCTGGCAGCGGGGAGTGCCGGAGGAAGCCACTGCCGCGTGGCGAGCGTTCGAGGAGGAGGTGCCGGAGAGCGAGTGGACGCCCGCGGACCGGGCGCGCGTGCTGGACGGCCGCGGCCTTCTGGCGCAGGACGACCCGGAGCTCGCGCTGGAGGCGTGGCGCGAGGCGATCGCGCTGTACACCGAGACGGGCGAGGAGGTCCGCGTGCTGCGCGATCGCGGCCGCATCGGCCGGGTGCTGTGCTGGACCGGTCAGGTCGACGAGGGCCTCGCGACGTCCGAGGAACCATTGCGCTGGCTCGTGGCCAACGACGAGCCACACCGCCGCGCGCACTGGCAGTACTCGCTGGCGACCATCTACGCGGCGGCGGACCGGTCCGACGACGCCCTCCGCGAGCTCGCCGGGCTCCGTCAGCGCACCGGCGTCGACGAGGATCTCCGGGCGGCCGGAGCGATGGTCGAGTGCGACGTGCTGGCACGGCTGGAACGTTTCGAGGAGGCGGAGGCCGCCGCGACCGCCGCCCTCGGCGGCTCGGCCGATTCGCAGCGGTTCTTCGCGTACAAGCAGCGCGGGTGGCTTCGGCTCGTGCTGGAACGTCCGGCGGAGGCGGCCGAGGATCTGTCCGAGGCGGTCGCGCTGGGGACGGGGAACCCGGGCCAGGAGGCACAGGTCGCGCTGGCTCAGGTGCAACTGACCCGCGCGTACCTGATGACCGGACGCCCCCTCGAGGCGGCGGAGACCGGTGAGGAGGCGCTTCCGGTGCTGGGCGACGTTCCCGAACTCGCCGATCCGCTGGCCGACGTCCGCGGCCTGCTCATCGATGCCTACCGCGCTCTGGGTGAGCTCGAGTCCGCGCTGACGAAGGCACGGGAGCTGCTGGCCGCTGCGCCTTCTGAGGCGCATCCCGCCTGGCTGGGCATGGTCCGTCAGGATGAGGGCCTGCTGCTGCAGCAGCTCGATCGCGACGGCGCGGCGGTCGACGCATTCCTTGCGGCCGCGTCGTCCTACGAGGCCGCCGAGCAGCCCGTCGAGCACGTGCAGGCCGTCCGGCTCGCGGCGCAGTCGGCTCAGCGCGTCGGCGAGGTCGACCAGTCGGTGGAGCTGATCGAACGCGCCCGCGCGGTGCTCGGCACGCTCCCGTCCGCGGATCAGGAGGTGCTCTTCCAGACTGCCGGCGTCGAGTGGGATCTGGCGATGATCGCCCTGCGGCGCGGCGAGACGGACACCGCCGTCCGGTACGCGACTCAGGCCGCGGAGCTCTACGAACGGGGCGGGTATGACGACATGCACGCCCAGGCCCGCCTGCTGATCGCCGAGTACGGCAGCACCGACGTGCAGCCGGTCGAGCAGCTCTTCGCCAGCCTCCCCGCCGGCCACGAGCTGTGGCACCGAGCCGGGTGGCTCCTGGTGGACCGCCTGGAAGCGCAGGGCCGGCACCAGGAGGCCACCGCGCTGGAATCCCGCCTGGCGGAGTAGGCCCGGCCCTGCGCTCAGGCGGTGGCGCCGTCGATCTCGGCGACGATGGCGGTGTAGCCGCGGGCGGCGGCGAGACGGCGGGGCGAGACGCCGTCGCGGTCGGGGATGGTGACGTCGGCGCCGGCGGCGATGAGCAGGCGCACCGTCTCGACGTGGCGGTCGGAGCCGTTGCCGAGGACGATCGCCTCGTGCAGGGCGGTCCAGCCGAGGTCGTTGACGTGGTTCACGGGGACGCCGGCCGCGATGAGGGTGCGGACGGTCTCGACGTGGGCGTGCTCGCTGGCCGGGATGAGCGCGGTGCCGCCGAAGCGGTTCGTGCTCGCGACGTCGGCGCCGTGGCGCAGCGTCGCCGCCAGGATCTCGTCCAGCCCCTCGGCGCCGGCGTAGAGGAACGCGGAGTCCTGGAGGTCGTCCTTGGCGTTCGGGTCGGCGCCGGCCGCCAGCAGCGCGAGGGCCGCCTCGACGTGGTTCGCCTTGGTGGCGACGACGAGCGGCGTGCGCCCGGAGCCGTCGCGCGCCTCGAGGTCGGCGCCGCTGGCGACGGCGGTCGCGATGGCGTCGACGTCGTTCACGGCGGCGGCGTCCAGGAGCAGCACGGTGGCATCCTCTGCGGTCATGGCGGGCGGGGGCGGCGGGGTGGGCGTCGGCGTGGGTGACGGACTCGGCGTGGGGGTGGGCGTCGGCGTCGCCGAGGGGGTCGGCGCCGGCTCACCCACCGGCTCGTCGGCGGGCTCGGCCGCGCACGCGGCGAGCAGGACGGCCGTCAGCACCGCCGCGCCAATCCGGGTCACACGCATGCCAGTATGGTATACCAAAGCTCATGGCAACGGACAGCAGCTCCGGCTCCGAGGTCGCCCGCGTGACCACGCGCCTGCGCGACGACATCGTCGACGGCGTGCGGGCGCCGGGCAGCCGGCTGGTCGAGCGCGACCTGGCCGCCGAGCTCGACGTGAGCCGGGTGCCGGTGCGCGACGCGCTGCGCACGCTGGCCGGCGAGGGCCTGGTGACGATGCGGCCGCGGACCTGGGCCATCGTCCGCGAGTTCACCCCGGGCGACGTCGCCGACCTGATCGAGGTGCGCTCGGCGTTCGAGACCCTGACGTTCGCCCTCGCGACCCAGCGGCGCACGAGCGCGGGCCTCGCGCGGCTGCGCACGGTGCTCGACGCCGAACTGGCGGCCGCCGCCGGAGGTGACGCCGTCACCGCCCGCCGCCGCGCCGCCGACTTCCACGAGACGGTGACGGAGCTGGCGGCGAACGACCTGCTCAGCGAGCTCGAGCTGACGCTGCGCAGCAGGATGCGGTGGCTGCTGTCCCAGCACGACGACCTGCTGCGCATCGCCCGCGAGCACGAAGCGCTGTACGACGCCATCGCCGACCGCGACGCCGCCGCCGTCGACGCGCTCGTCCGCACGCACGTGGAGACCGGCCGGGCCGCGGCCGCCTCCCGCCGCGAGTCGTCGCGCTGAATTTTGGTATACCGTCGCGCCATGGCAACCGTGAGACTGACGAACGTCCGGCCGTGGGGCGGCGCGGCCGCCGACGTCGTGATGGCCGACGACCGCATCGTCGACGTCGTCCCGGCCGGATCGGCGGCGAGCGACGGCGAGACGACCATCGACGGCGGCGGGCGGCTGGCCCTCCCCGGTCTGCTCAACGTGCACGCCCACGTCGACAAGAGCTGGTGGGGCCGGCCGTGGGTGCCGGCCGGCGGCGCGCCGGGGACCGCGGGCCGCATCGCGCACGAGCGGGCCGAACGCGACGCGCTCGGCATCCCGAGCGTCGAGTCCACCACCGCGGTGCTGGGGGAGTTCGTCCGGCACGGCACCACGGGGGTGCGCACGCACGTCGACGTCGATCTCGGCGTGGGCCTGCGCGGCATCGAGGTCGTCCGTGCGGCGGCGGCCGCGCTGGGCGACGCCGTCCAGGTCGACGTCGTGGCCTTCCCGCAGGACGGCGTCATGCGGCGGCCGGGCGTCCTCGACCTGCTCGACCAGGCGGCCGCGGCCGGCGCCACCCACGTCGGCGGCATCGACCCGGCGTCGATCGACCGCGACCCGGTCCGTCAGCTCGACGGCCTGTTCGACATCGCCGAGCGGCACGGCGTCGGCATCGACATCCACCTGCACGACGGCGGCGAGCTGGGGGCGTTCCAGCTCGAGCTGATCGCCGAGCGGACCCTCCGCGCCGGGATGCACGGCCGCGTCACCGTCTCGCACGGCTTCGCCCTCGGGGAGCTGTCACCGGCGCGCCAGGCCGAGGTGCTCGACGTCCTCGCCGAGGCCGGCATCGGCTGGGCCACGGCGGCGCCGGTGCGCAGCGCGCCGCTGCCCTGGCGCGAGATGCGCGAGCGCGGCATGCCCATCGGCCTCGGCACCGACGGCATCCGCGACCTCTGGTCCCCCTTCGGCGACGGCGACCTGCTGCGCGTCGCGCTGGGGTTCGCCCGGCTGCACGCCCTGCGCACCGACCCCGACCTCCTCGACGTGGTACGGCTGGCGACCTCGCACGCCGGCGGCTACCTCGGCCGCGCGGCCCACGACCTCTCCCCCGGCGCCCGCGCCGACGTCGTGCTGCTCGACGCCGAGAACGTCCAGGACGCTCTGGTCCGCTGCCCGCCTCGCGCCCTCGTCGTCGCCGGCGGCCGCCTGGTCCAGCGCGACGGCGAGGTCCTGGTCTAGCATCGCCCGCGTGGAAGCCCTCGGCGTCGCGTTGGCGCTCGTGTTCCTGTACGCCGTGTACTACGCCGTCCGCGTCGGGGTACGCGACGGGATCAAGGACTCCTTGAAGGACCGGGAGGTCCGGGTGAAGGAGTCCGAGCCGGACCGCTGAGCGCCGCGACGAAGCCGAGGTCGGCGATCACGCCGACGCCCATCAGCTCGAACCGAGTGCCAGGAGGCACGACATGAGCGGCGACGTCTTGGTGGTGGGGGCGGGCATCATGGGCGCGTCGGTGGCCTATCACGCCGCCCGGGCCGGCGCCGCCGTGACGCTGGTCGACGCGGGGCGGCCGGGTGGTGGGGTGACGGCGGACTCGTTCGCCTGGATCGGAGCGTCCGGCGTCCGCACCGGACCGGCCGCCGCGCTGCGCGCCACCGCGACGGACGAGTACCGGCGGCTCGAGGCCGAGCTGCCGGGGCTGCCGGTGACGTGGTCCGGCTCGCTGTCCTGGGGGACGACGGACGCGGCGCCGGAGGCCGGGCCGGGGCAGGAGATCGTCGACGCGGCGACCGTGGCGCGGCTCGAACCCACCCTGCGCAGGCCACCGACGTGGGCCGTCTGGGCACCCGGTGACGGCGCCGTCGACCCGGTGGGCGCGACCGAGCGGCTGGTCGCCGGCGCCCGCGACCACGGCGCCACGGTCCGGACGGACGCACCGGTCACCGCGGTCCGCCGCGACGCCGCGGGCCGGGTCGCCGGGGTCGAGACCGCCACGGGGCCGCTCTCCGGTGCGACGGTGGTGCTCGCGGCGGGCGTGGCCACGGCCGCGCTGGCCGCGCCGCTCGGCGTCCGCGTGCCGGTCGGGCCGTCGCCGGCGACGCTGTTCCGGTTCCGCGCCCCGGCCGGCCTGGTCCGCACCGTGGTCAACAACCGCGACTTCGACCTCCGGCAGGTCGCCGCCGACCGGCTGATCGCCGCCGCGGACTCGCCCGAACGGACGCTCGCCGCCGTCCGGTCCACCTTCCGCGGCGCCGCGGACGTCGAGCTGCTCAGCACCCGGGTCCGGCAACGTCCCATGCCGGCCGACGGCGAGCCGATCGTCGGACCGGTCGCCGCGGTGCCCGGCCTCTACGTGGCGGTGCTGCACGCGGCGGTCACGCTCGGCCCGGCCGTCGGCCGCCTGGTCGCGCGGGAGCTGGCCGGCGGCGCCGCCGAGCCGCTGCTGGCCGGCTGCCGCCCCGACCGGTTCTAGACGGCGTCCGCGGCGCGCAGGTGCGGCACGAGGTGCGCCAGCACCAGCGCCGGGTCCTCGATCATCGGCAGGTGCCCCACCCCCGGCAGCGGCACGTGCACGCCGGCGGCGAGCAGCCCGGCGATCCGCTCGCTCTCCGTCAGTGAGCAGGTGACGTCGTACTCGCCGGTCGCCCACAGCGCCGGGCAGCGCACCTCCCCCAGCCAGCCGGACGCGTCGGCGTCGTAGGCGGCGCGCAGCACCCGGGTCACGACGTCGGGGCCGTGCCGGTTGGTCAGCAGGCGGACGGTGTCGACGACGTCGTCGGGCCGGCCGGGCGCCACGGCCTCACGCGCCAGCCCGGCGAACAGGGCGTCGACGGCGGCGGCGTCGGCCGGGGCGGGCGAGTCGCCGGGCTCGGAGGCGACGCTGCTGCCCAGCCCGGTAACCGACCGGACGCGGTCAGGCAGGGCGGCCGCGACCCCGACGGCGATGGCGCCGCCCAGTGATCCGCCGGCGACGTGCAGGCCGGTCAGGCCGAGCAGCCGCACGACGTCGGCGCAGTCGTCGACCCAGGCACTGAGGGAGAAGTCGTCGTCGGTCGACTCGCCGTGGCCGGCGAGGTCGACCAGCACGCAGGCACGCTCCGCGGCCAGCGCCGGCAGCAGGCCGAGCCAGCATTCCTTGCGCATGTTGATGGGGTGCAGCAGGAGCAGCGGCGCAGCCCCGACGCCACCCGGCGGCGACACCGTCGCGACGCTGAGGGTGTTGCCCCGGCCGGTTCGCACGGTGCTGAGCCGCATCATGTAATCAGATTACAGATCCTTCGACGACGCCGCCAGCCTCGCCTCGAGCATGTCCTTGAAGACGGCGAGCGAGCGCTCGGCCTGCGGCTGGTCGGCGGTGATGAGGAGGTCGGCCATGAGGCCGCGGACGGTGCCGAGCACCAGCCGGGCGATCGCCTCGGCCTCCTCGTGCGACGCGACGTGGCCCTCGAGGCTGCGCACGAAGTACGCCTCCCACTGGCCGACCGCCGTGCTGGCGAACTCCTGGAACTTGTCCGGCTCCTCGAAGCTGCGCGACGTCAGGTGGAAGAAGAACTGCATGTCGGCCGGGTTGGCCTGGTAGTGGTTCCACCAGCGGTCGACGGCCTGGGTGATGGTGCCGACCGGCTCGTTCTCCAGCTGCGTGACGATGTCGTTGCGCAGCGTGTAGACGATGCGGCCGAGCAGCTCGTCCTTGCTGCCGAAGTAGTAGACGAGCATGCGGCTGCTGGTGCCCAGCTGCGGCGCGAGGTTGTCGAGCGAGAAGCCGGCCAGGCCCTGGACGCGGACGATCTCGATGATGCGGCCGAGCAGTTCCTCGGCCTTGACGTTGTTGAGCTGTGCGCGTGTCATGGCCTGGGCCGAGTCGTGGTCAGCATGCCGTCCCGTTCGTTGCCGCGTGGAGCCGTGCGATGGCGAGTTCCGCCAACAGGCTAGACATATCAGGCACCACGGAGTCATCGAATCGCGCTTCCGGCGAGTGGTTCGTCGGCAGCGGCTGCGACACGTCGCCGACGGCGGCGCCGACCAGCACGAACGCCCCGCCGGTCTCCTCGAGGAACAGGGAGAAGTCCTCGGAGATCATCTCGGGCACGACGAGCTCGTCGTAGCGGCCGGCGCCGAACAGCGTCGTCACCGTCGAGCGCACCAGCGCGGCGCCCTCGGCGCCGGTGACGGTCGGGCCGAGATCGGGGCCGACCTCGGCCCGCAGCCCCAGCCCGTAGCTCCCGGCGATGGCCGTCGCGATGCCGCGGATCTTCTCGTACGCCGCCCGCACGGTCTCGTGGCTCGCGGCGCGCAGGCTGACCTTGAGCAGCGCCCGGCTGGGGATGACGTTGGCCGCGGTGCCGGCCGCGATCGAGCCCACGGTCACCACGATCGGGTCGCCGGGCGCGCTGTTCTGCGCCACGAACGTCTGGATCGCCTGCACCACGAGCGCGGCCGTCGAGATCGGGTCGAGCGCGGTGTGCGGACGTGCCGCGTGGCCGCCGCGGCCGAGCAGCTCCAGCTCGAACAGCATGGCGGCGCCCATGACCGCGCCCTCGCGGCACAGGAACGTCCCCGACTCGACGAACGACAGGACGTGCAGGCCGTAGGACGCGACCGGCTTCTGGCCGGTGAGCAGGTGCGTCTTCTCGCCGATCATCACCTCGGCGCCGCCGGCCCCCTCCTCGCCCGGCTGGAAGACGGCCAGGACGTCGCCGTGGAACTCCGCGCGCCGCTCGTGCAGCAGGTGTACGGCGCCGACCAGCCCGGCCATGTGCAGGTCGTGGCCGCAGGCGTGCATGGCGCCGTTGACGGAGGCGAACTCCTCCCCCGACTCCTCGACGACGGGCAGGCCGTCCATGTCCGCGCGCAGCAGCACGGTCGGGCCGGGCCCGGCGCCGGGCACGACGACGGCGAGCGAGGAGCAGGTCGCGCTGGTGTGCACCGGCAGCCCGAGCGGCGCCAGGGCGTCCAGCACCACCTCCCGGGTCCGCGGCAGGTCGAGGGCGAGCTCCGGGGTGCGGTGGAGGGTCCGGCGCAGGTCGATCAGGTCGATCACGTCGTCGCTGCTTTCTGGGGGTCGTCGGCCTTCGTGCAGCCGGCCACGTGGTCGGGGCCGACCTCGTGCAGTCCGGGCCCGTGCTGGTGGCACGGGCCCGGCACGGGGCAGGACGTACGGGGCGCCGCGACGACGCCGTCCCAGGCCACCCTCGGGTCGGCGACCGGCACGGCGGAGATGAGCGCCTGCGTGTAGGGGTGCCGCGGTGCGGCCAGGACGGCCGGCGCGGGACCGCTCTCCACGATCAGCCCGCGGTACATGACGGCGATCCGGGTCGCGAGCCGCCGCACGCTGGAGATGTCGTGAGTGATCATCAGGTAGCCGACGCCGGTGCGCCGCTGCAGGTCGCCCAGGAGCGCGAGAATCCGGCCCCGCACCGTCTGGTCGAGGCTGGCGGTCGGCTCGTCCAGGATGACGATCTGCGGGTCGGCCACCAGCGCCCGGGCCACCGCCACCCGCTGCGCCTGGCCGCCGGAGACGTCGCGCGGGTAGCGGTCCAGGATCTCCGGGTCGAGGCCGACCTCGGCGATCAGCCGGTGCACCCGCCGGTCCGCCTCGTCGCCCGCCACGCCCAGGTGCCGCAGCGGCTCGTGGACGCTGCGGCGGATCCGCCACGACGGGTCCAGCGACTGCACGGGGTGCTGGAACACCATGTGCACGCGCTGCGGACCGGCCGCGCCGTCGTCGTCGCCTGCCCGCCACGACACGGTGCCGGACGTGGCCGGCTGCAGGCCCGCGGCGACCTTGGCGATGGTGGTCTTGCCGCTGCCGGACTCGCCGACGACGGCCAGCGTCTCGCCGCGGCGGACCCGCAGGCTGACGCCGCGGACGGCGTGGTTGCGGCGGCGCTTGCCGTAGACGACCTCGATGTCAGCGAGCACGAGTTCCATCGGCCACCTCCTCGGCGAGCGGCTCGTCGTGCGCCGACGCCAGCAGCTCGCGGGTGTAGGCGTCGCCGGGCCGGTGGAAGATGTCGTCCACCGGGGCGAACTCGCGGACCTCGCCGTCGTACATGACGGCCACCCGCTGGCACAGCTGCGCGATGACGCCCATGTCGTGCGAGACGAACAGGACGCCGACGCCGTGCTCGGCGACGGTGGCCCGGATCAGGCCGAGGATCTGCGCCTGCACGGTGACGTCGAGTCCGGTGGTGGGCTCGTCGGCGACCAGCAGGGCGGGGCGGGCGGCGATCGCCATCGCGATCATGACCCGCTGGTTCATGCCGCCGGACAGCTGGTGCGGGTAGCGGCCGAGCACGGCCGCCGGGTCGTCGATGCCGACGGACGAGAGCAGCGCGGCCGCACGCTCGCGCACGTCGCCGCCGCGGCGGACGCCGTCCTGGCGGTCGAGGAACCGGAGCAGCCGCACCAGCTGGGCGCCGATGCGCATCGTCGGGTTCAGCGCCGCCGTCGGGTTCTGGAAGATCATCGTGGCGTTCGGCCGCGCGAGCAGCCGCGGGCCGTCCAGGAAGCGCCGCCCGGCCAGCTCGGCCTCGCCGGCGCACACCTGCACCCCCTCGGGCAGCAGCCCGAGCAGCGACAGCGCCGTCATCGTCTTGCCCGACCCGGACTCGCCGACGATCCCGACCACCTCGCCCTCGCCGACGTCGAGGGAGAGGTCGCGCACCAGGCTCGTCCCGGTCCGGGTCCGGATGCCCAGGCCGCGTACGCTCAGCAGGCTCATCGCAGCCTCCGGTCCAGCCAGTCGCCGATGACCTGGAACGACGCCGCCGTCAGCAGGATCATCAGGCCCGGGAAGAAGGACGGCCACCAGGACCCCAGCAGGTTGTCGCCGACCCCTTCGGCGATCATCGCGCCCCACTCGGCGTCGGGTGGCTGCACGCCGACGCCCAGGAACGACAGCGCGGCGAAGTCGAGGATCGCCCACGACGCGACCAGCGTCGACTGCACGAAGGGGTACTTGAACGAGTTCGGCAGGACGTGCCGGACCGCGATCTGCCAGGTGCTGGCGCCGCTGAGCCGGGCGGCGGCGATGTAGTCGGCCGAACGCACCTCCAGCGCCTTGGACCGGGCCAGCCGCACCAGCAGCGGCACGAACGCGATGACCACGGCGATCGCCGCGTACCACGGGTTCTTCCCCAGCGACGCGGTGATGACCAGCGCGAGGACGACGCCCGGGAAGGCCAGCAGCACGTCGGTGCCGCGCATGACGACCGCGTCGACGCCGCGCCCGAACGTCGCGCTGACGGCGCCGATCACCGACCCGATGATCAGGACGGCGACGGCGACGGCCAGCCCCAGCGCGATGTCGATGCGGGCCGCCGCCATGCAGCGCAGGAACACGTCGCGCCCGTACCGGTCGGTGCCGAACGGGTGGTCCAGCGACGGCGGCAGCAGGCCGCCGTACTCCTGGGCGACGTCGCCGCTGCCCGCGACGATCGGGACGACGATGCCGAGCAGCACGATCGTCCCGAGCATCGCGAAGGCGGCCACCGCGACCGGGTTGCCCACCCGCAGCCGCGACACGAGGTTGCCGCGCAGGGCGGTGCCGGCGTCGGCGACGGCCATCTCAGGTCCTCCCCTCGGCGAGGTTCACCCGCGGGTCGGCCCAGCCGTAGACGAACTCCAGCGCGGTATTGATCAGCACGTAGGCGACGCCGATCGCGATGACGTAGCCGCGCAGCGCGAACAGGTCGTTCTCCTGCAGCGACGAGTACGCGTACCCGCCGATGCCCGGCCAGGCGAACAGCTGCTCGATGATGACGTCGCCGCCGGCCAGCACGAAGCCGGCCACCAGGCCGACGTTGGTGATGACCGGCAGCAGCGAGTTGCGCAGCCCGTCCTGGACCAGGATCGAGCGGGCCGGGTAGCCGAAGGAGCGCGACGTCCGGGCGAAGTCCGACTCCAGCGCCCGGATCGTGGCCGAGCGGACGATCTTGACGATCGACGGCGACGCCAGCACGCCCAGCAGCAGCGCCGGCAGCAGCAGCGTGCGCAGCGCCGCGCCCGCGGTCTGCGGGTCGCCGGCCAGCAGCGCGTCCAGCACGTAGAAGCCGGTGACCTGGTCCGGCGGCGTGAACCCGCGGGGCAGCCGCCCGGTCGGGCTGGTGAAGATGCCCATCCCGTTGACCAGCGTCGTGATGGCCACCAGCGCGATCCAGAACACGGCGGTGGCCGAGGCGAGCACCACGAAGACCTGCACCAGCCGGTCGCCGAGGCGGTACCGGTACACCGCGGCCGTCACGCCCAGCCCGACGCCGAGCAGCACGGCGATCAGCAGCGCGGTGAGGCCGAGCTCCAGCGTCGCCGGCAGCCGGCTGGTGAGCTCGTCGCGGACCGGCTGGCCGGTGCGGATCGAGGTGCCGAGGTCGAGCCGGAAGAAGTCGGCCAGGTACTGCCCGAACTGCACGGGCACGGACTGGTCCAGCCCGTACGTCGTGCGCACCTGGGCGACCTGCTCGTCGGAGGCGTACTGCCCCGCGGCGATGCGGGCCGGGTCGCCCGGGAGCAGCTGGGTGATGAAGAAGGTCAGCACGGCCACGCCGAGGATGCTGAGCAGCGCGACACCGGCCCGCTTCCCGGTCGTGGTCAGCATGGCGTCCTCAGCTCGTGACCCGGAGCTGGTCGAAGCGCAGGTTGGCGTCGTTGGAGTGGGTGATGCCCTCCACCCCTTCGCGGGCGCCGACCAGGTAGTCGCGGGTGAACAGGAACGCCCACGGCGCCTCGTCGATGATCAGCTGCTGGGCCTGCTGCGACAGCGTCCGCCGCTCGTCCGGGTCGCTGGTCGCCATCGCCTGCCGCACCAGCTCGTCCACCTCGGCGTTGCTGAAGTTCGTGTAGTTGGTGAACACCCCGCTCGTGAGCAGGAAGAACATCTGGTAGACGGAGTCCTGGCCCCACGAGTACCAGGAGTCGAGGAACAGCTGCATCGACCCGAGGTTCTCGTTGTAGTCGGCGTCGCTCATCTCGTTGACCTCGATGTTCACCCCGCCCTCCTGCAGAGCGCTCTGGATGAACACCGCCGACTGGCTCAGCGCCTCGTCGCTGGCCGGCACCGACAGCGTCAGCGACAGCTCGCCCGGTCCGAAGCCGGCCTCGGCCAGCAGCTCCTGCGCCTTCTCGACGTCGGTCGGGTAGGCCACCTTCTCGCCGGTCTCGTCCAGGGCGTCGCGCATCGGGTACGGCACCGCGCCGTAGGCCGCGCCGGCGTACCCCTTCATGACGTCCTCGCGCAGCGCCTCGTACGGCATCAGGTACGACAGCGCCTGGCGGACCTTCACGTCCTGCAGCGCCGGGTCCTCATAGTTGAAGCCGACGTACGCGACCAGGCTGTACTCGAGGTCGTAGAGGCGCAGGCCGGGGTCCTGCTCCAGCGCCTGGGCGGTGTCGGGGGTCATCCCGAAGATCACGTCGACGGCGCCGTTCTGCAGCGCGAGGAACGCCTGCTGCGGGTCCGGCATGCTCTGGACGACGATGCGCCCGGGCGCGTCGGCGAGGTCGCCGGCGGTGTACTCGGTGTTCTGGGTGAGCGTCATGCTCTGGCCCGGCACCCGGCTCTCGACGGCGTACGGGCCGGACGCGGTCGCCTCGTCGGCGAGGTAGGTCGCGCCCCACGGGTCGTCCGCGCCGGCCTGCGCCTCGACCGCCGACTTGTCCAGGATCGCGAAGATCTGGAACGCGAGGAACTGCTCGATCAGCGGCGAGTAGTGCGTGACGTGCAGCTCGACCGTGCGCTCGTCGGTGGCGACGATGTCGGTGGCCGGGTCGGTGACGTTCAGCCACTGGCCGATCGCCTGGACGTACCCGACGTCGGACAGCGCCCGCTGCAGCGACCACACCACGTCCTCGGACGTGACCGGCTCGCCGCCGGCGAACGTCAGCCCGTCCTTCAGCACGAACGTCAGCGTCGTCTGCGGGTCGTCCCAGGTGGCCGACTCGGCGAGGAACGGCGCGCTCTCGCCGGCGTAGGACAGCACGCCGTCGCCGCCGTCGGTGTAGGCCTCCTGCAGCAGCGTTCCGTAGATGTTCCCGACGACGCCGTAGCCGGCGTCGGTCTTGAACTGGTGCGGGTCGAGCGTGTCGATGTCCTGGCTGTAGGCGACGACCAGCTCGTCGGCGGCAGCGCTGCCGCCACCGGTGTCGTCGTCGGAGGCGGCGCCGCCTCCGCAGGCCGTGGCCGCCAGGATCAGGCCGGAGGCGACCAGCGCCCCGGGCGTGCGTCTTCTGTGCGCCATGAGGGAGTCTCCCGATGAGTGTCAGCCGGCGCCGATGGCCGCGCTGAGCTTCTTGATGTCCCCGAGCAGGGATTCGGCGTGGATGGGGGCGAGGGCGACCTCGTCCGAGCCGGCGGCGAGCAGCGTCTGGATGCGACCGGCGCAGGTGTCCGCGTCACCGCAGACGCACAGCTGGTCGATCCATTCGTCCGGCATGTCGGCGGCGAGTCCCTCGGGACCGCCGGTCCGCGCGAGCGCGCGTAGCTCTTCGGTGATGCCGATCGCGTCCGTCATCGCCGTGCTCTCGCCGTCGGCCAGGTAGGCGCCCAGCAGCGGCCGGATGCGCGCGCGGGCCTCGGCGGTGGTCTCGGCCAGCGACAGGAAGGCGAACGTCGTGATCGGGGTGTCCGCGCCGCCGGCCGCGGCCAGCAGGTCGCGCTCGACGCGGACGAAGGCGGGACTGCTGAAGACGGAGAGCACCAGCCCGTCGGAGATCTCCCCGGCCAGTGCGGTCATCTTCGGGCCGGTCGCGCCCAGGTGGATCGGCGGCGGCTGCGGCGGCGGGTACTCGAGGTGGATGCCCTCGAACGCGAACCCGCCGTGGTCGCCGGTGAGGGTCTCGCCGGCCCACAGCGCCCGTACCGCCTCGATGGTGCCGCGCACGGCGCCCAGCGGCCGCCGGTGCTCGATGCCCTGCTGGTCCAGCCATCCACTGCCGCCGACGCCGACGCCGAGGACGAACCGGCCGGGGTGGATCGACGCGAGCGTGCCGGCCTCCATGGCCAGCAGGCCCGGGTGCCGCGCGTAGACGGAGAGCACACCGGTGCCGACCCGCACCTCGTCGGTCACCGCGAGGATGGTCGCGGCGCCGGCGACGCCGCCGGTGGCGAAGTAGTCCTCCGACGACCAGATGCTGGCGAAGCCGTTCTGCTCCACGGCCCGGGCGACGGGCACCAGCTCGGCCGGGTGGAAGGTGCTGCCCAGGGCGAATCCGACTCGCTCTCTCATCGGCCGGCCCTCCGCAGGATCTCCGCGGAGCCGGCCGGCAGCATGCCGGTCCGTGCCATCCCGTCGACGAAGCGGGCGAACCGCGGCCGGGCGTCGACGGCGCGCGCGATCAGCGCGGCGCCCTCGTCGACGCGTCCGGCCCGCACCAGCAGCACGCCCCGCCACAGGGTGGGCTCGAGGTCGTCGCCGAGCTCGCGCTGCGTCGCGGCGAGTCCGGCCATCGCCTGCTCGAGCTCGTCACCCAGCACCGGTTCGGCGCCGGTGACCAGCCCCGGCTTGAAGACCGACTCGAAGAAGACGCCGTACGCGCGGTGGATGCGCAGGCTCTCGGCCAGGCGCCCGACCGGGTCGGTGTCGAGGTCGACCCGCAGGTCCACGACGGTGCCCTGCCACGGGTCGGCCGGCCGCTCCCCCGTCACCACCCGCAGCGCGGCCGACATCCGCCCGCGCACGTCGCCGCCGGCCTCGTCGCCGGCGGCCAGGCCCGCGAGCAGGCGGTCGGCGAGGTCGCCGTCCGCGCCCCGGAACGCCTCGACCACCGCGGGCAGCACGCCGTCGTTGTCGAGCATGTTGCCGACGGCGACCACCGACCCGTCCACCACGGCGCCGCACGACGGCACGCACCGGGCGCCGGTGTGGTGCGCGACGCCGCCGGTCGTGTCGAGGTACGCCACCTGGCGGATGTCGCTGTCGGGGTCGTCGGCGACCAGCTTGTCCAGCGCCTCCGCGGCGGGCGTCCCCCGCTCGATGAGGTCGAGGCCGAGCGGCCCGTACGACACCTCGACGAACGACTGCGTGGCGACGACGCCGACGCCGGGCCGGGTGTGGTCGGCCACCGGCCCGACGCCGTACGCGTGGGTGGCGGTCGCGAGGCCGAGCAGGCCGGTCGCGTCGTCCCTGGCGAGCAGCGAGAACGTCATCGCACGGCCGTGAGCTCGGCGTAGTCGGTCCGGACGCCGTGCGAATACGGGGTGTTGCCCAGCCCGCGCCGGTCGGCGGCGTCGTCGCGGGTCTTCGCCGCCGGCGCCTCGTCGTCCGGCGGCCGGGTCGAGCAGTGGAAGTGCCACATGCGCCACTCCAGGTTCCCGGCGCCGTCGTCGCGCTTGTAGACCTCGGTCGAGCGGTAGTACGCCGGCCGGTCGATCCGCTCGGGCAGCTCGCCGCCCTCGTCGTCGCGGACCCGCCAGGCCGGGAAGCTGCCCTCGGAGACGACGTAGGCGAGGTCGCCGCTCACGTCGACGCGCATGACGTAGTCCTCGCACAGCCCCCACTCGTCGGTGCGCGCGTAGAACGACCACAGGTTCGCCAGGTCGTCCACGCCGAAGTACGGGTGGTCGTTCAGGTTGAACATCAGGAAGCTCTCGTCGCCGGTCGCGAAGACCGTGCGCATGAGCGGGATGTTGATCTGGAAGTTCGAGAAGTACCAGTCGCGGTGCAGGCGGAGGATCTGCTCCTCGTCCGATGCCTGGGTGGCCATGCGACGTCTCCTTCCGTGAAACGTGTAATTAGATTACATACGCCGGTGGGTGCTGACTAGCCCCTTTGAACGCACGGCACCCCGGCGCCGAGTTGATCATGGAGAAGGTCGGCTCCCGACTGCCGCGAGAGCCGACCTTCTCCGTGATCAACGGGCAGGGCCGAGCGGAGGTGGACGTAGCGGCGGATGCGCTCGACGGTGCGTCGCGGGTATCGGAGGACGTCATCGGCGGTGAGCGGGATGACGATCCAGCCGAGGTCGCGTAGCCGCTCGTCGCGGAACCGGTCGCGTCGCCACTGCCGCTGGTCGGTGCGGTGGTGGTCGCCGTCGTACTCGATCGCGATGCGCAGCGACGGGTACGACAGGTCGGGCCGGGCGAGCCATGCGCCGGTGTCGTCGATGACGTTCGCCCCGATCTCGGGACACGGCAGTCCTGCGTCGACGATGAGGAGCCGGACGCGCGTCTCCATGGGTGAGTCGACGCCCGGCCGGATCAGCCGGCGCAGGATCGCGTCGCCGAGCACGACCAGATCGTCGCGCCGCCAGGTGGCGGCCAGATGGACGAACGTGCGCTCTGGCGCGACGACCGGCAGGCCGCGCACCTCGATGACGGTCGCCGGGTCCAGCCCGACGTGGCCGTCCGTCCCGGCCAGCCGGGGCACGACGACGCCGGGCGGCACCATGACGTCGAGGTCTCCGTCGAACTCCGGCACCGGGAGGTCGCACAGCAGAGCCGCCGTCTCGTGCGAGAACGCTGCCGTCGAGGGCACGACGAGCCGGAGGGCCTCGCACGTCGTGCGCAGTGACTCGGGCAGCGACGCGGGGATCCGTACGCCTCGGAACGGACGCCGGAATCGAGCCGCGCCAAGCACGTCCTTCGACAGGCCGGCGGCCCTCGCGTCGGCGACGGAGAACGGCTGGGATCGGAACGGCTCGCTGAGAGGTCGGTGACGTGGCACCGCCCGATCATCACCCGAACCCGCCGATCGCCCGGAAGTTATCCACAACCCCACCCCAGCCCGAGTTGATCATGGAGAAGGTCGGCTCTGGAGTCGCCCCGAGGCCGACCTTCTCCATGATCAACTCAGGTTGGGGCTAGAGGGGCAGGGCGGCGCAGTCGGCGGCGTCGGCGAAGGCGGTGAGCGCGTCGAACGTGGCGGCCGCGCCGCCGAGGCGGACGAACTTGGCGCGGAGCTCGTCGCGGGTGGCGGGGTCGCTGTGGTGGCCGTGCGGGTTGTCGGCCCGGGCCTCGGCGGCGGCGCCGGAGGCGAGGCCGATGCGGACCCGGGCCGGCGCGGCGTCCGGCCAGAGCACGTCCAGCTCCGGGTCGGCCCGGACACGGACGCGGGCGGCCAGTGCGGCGACGTCCGGGCGCCAGTCGAAGGCGGCGGGTCCGGTCGAGCCGGTGCGGATCGCCGCCGCGACGGCGTACGGCAGCGAGAAGCGGGTGGACAGCGCGTTGGGCGCGGCCTGACGGTCGACCCGCAGGTTGGCGCTGACGGTGTCGACGACGACCTCGGCCACGTCGTCCGGGTCGGCGCCCAGCCGCGACCACGCCCGGACGGTGGCGTCCAGCGCGCCGTGGGTCAGCGCGCAGGCGGAGTGCAGCTTGACGTAGTTGCGCCCGATCCGCAGCGCCGCCGGGCGCACCGGATCGCGCAGGCCGCCGGGGTCGAGGGCGTACGGCGCGACGACGGAGAGGTGCGAGCTCAGCGACCCGGTGAATCCGGCCCGGTGCAGCATCGACGCCTGGACACCGGCGCGCCCGGCGTGGCCGGTCCAGCTGTTGCGCGCCGTGGCGCCCTCGTAGCAGGCCGCCCAGCCGGTGAGCAGCGGCTGCGTCGCCGCCACGCGCACCACGGCGACCGGGTCGTCGCCGCGCAGCATCGCGACGGCGGTGGCGGCGCCCAGCGCGCCGAAGTGCCCGTGCGGGTGCATCGGCGGCGGGAGCCGGAACGACTCGAACAGCAGCGCGGCCACCTCGTACCCGGCGACGAACGCGGCGCCGAGCCGGGCGCCGTCGGCGTGCACCGTCTCGGCCGTGGCCAGCGCCGCCGGCAGGACGTGGATCGCCGGGTGCCCGGTCGGCCGGTACCCCTCGTCCAGCTCCAGAAAGGTGCCGGCGGTGCCGTTGACCCAGGCCACCGTCGCGGGGTCGCCGCGCGGGCGGCCGGGCGCGAGGGTGCGCGCGGGACCGTCCGGGCCGAGGCCGAGCAGCGGGTCGGCCGCGAGCGCACGGACCTCCGCGGACCGCGCGCCCGCCGCGACGACGCCCACGGTGTCGGCCAGTATCAGGCCGGCGTGCGCGCGCAGGCCGGCCGGCAGGTCGTCCCAGCGCAGTGCCGCGGCCTCCGCCACCCGGCGCTCCAGCAGCGCGATCAGCTCGTCCGTCACGCGAACACCCCCGAGTGCCGGGCCGCGACGAAGCGGCCGCGGCGCTCGCCGACCGGCTCGCCGTCGCGCATCGCGGGCACACCGCCGAGCAGCGACGCGACGACCCGGCCGTGCAGCTCCCAGCCGTCCCAGGTCGTGACGGGGTTCAGCGCGTGCATGCGCTCGTTGGCGATGCGGGCCGAGCCGCGCGGGTCGACCAGCGTGAGGTCGGCGTCGGCGCCCGGGCGCAGGCTGCCCTTGCGCGGCCACAGGCCGTACAGCCGCGCCGTCCCGGCCGAGAGCACCTCGGCCAGCCGCGACGGGGTGATCCGGCCGCGCGCCATCGCGTCGACCATGAGCGGCGCCAGCGTCTCGACCCCCAGCCCGCCGGCGGGCGCGTCCTCGAACCCGCGCAGCTTCTCCTCCAGCAGGTGCGGCGCGTGGTCGGAGCCGACCGAGCCGATGGTCCCGTCGGCGATGCCGGCCCACAGCGCGTCCTGGTCGGCCTGCGACCGCACCGGCGGGTACACCTTGATCGCCGGGCCGAGCCGGTCGGCGTCGGCGTCGGTCAGCGTGAGGTACTGCGGGCAGGTCTCGGCCGTCACGGCGGCGCCGGCGGCCCGCGCCTCGCGCACCACCGTCGCGCCCGCGGCCGACGCCATGTGCACGACGTGGAACCGGCAGCCGGTGGCCAGCGAGAACTGGGCGCCGACGGCGATGGAGGCGGCCTCGGCGACGGCCGGTCGCGCGGCCAGCAGGTCGTCGTAGGTCGTGATCGGGTGCCCCAGCAGCTCGGCCGAGCGGGCCAGGACGTGCCGGTCCTCGCAGTGCGCGGCCAGCAGCCCGCCGTAGCCGGCCACCGTGCGGAACAGCTCCAGCACCTCGCCGTTCTCCGGCGGCAGCAGCAGCGACTCCGGCGGCGCCGCCGCGAAGTTGTAGACCAGGCCCTTGGTCTCCTTGTCCAGCGCGTAGCCCCAGAAGAACTTCACCGCGACGGCGCCGGCCCGGTGCAGCAGCGGGACGTCGTCGAGGTTGGCCGGGCCCAGCGCCATCCCCCACAGCCCGAAGTCGGTCCAGGCGCGCTCGGCGTGGGCGGCCCGGCGCTGCTCGAACGTCGCGACGTCGGTGACGGCCGGCACGGCGTTGGGCATCTCCAGGACGGTCGTCGTGCCGCCGCACAGGGCGCCCAGCGTCGCGTGATGGAACGTCTCCTTGTGCGTGTGGCCGGGATCGCGCGAGTGCACGTGTGGGTCGATGAAACCGGGGAAGACCAGCAGCCCGGCCGCGTCGACCCGCTCGTCGGCGGCGACGGTGGCGCCGCGGTCCAGCCATGCCTCGACCCGTCCGCCCGAGAGCAGCAGGTCGGCGGCGATCGGCCCCTGCTCGGTGACCAGCTCTCCCCCGGTCACGACCACCCTCACCGCGCACCTCCGGCGTTCTCGAGCGTCGCGGCCGCGGCCGCCCGGGCGTCCAGCCGGAGCAGCGCCGCGAGCAGCAGGTCGGCGCCGGCCGCCAGCTGCGCCGGCTCGGTCCACTCCTCCGGGACGTGGGAGAGGCCGTGCCGGCTCGGCACGAAGATCATCGCGGTCGGCACCAGCCGGTTCACCATCTGCGCGTCGTGGCTCGCGCCGGAGGTCAGCACCCGGTAGCGCAGGCCGAGCTCCGTCGCCGCCGCCGTCACCTCGGTGCGCACCCAGTCGGGCAGCACGACGGCGGACGTGTCGGCGAGCAGCCGCGCGTCCAGCCGGGTGCCGCGGCGCAGGCACGCCGCCCGCATGCGGGTGACGATCTCGGCGGCGGACTGGCGCTGCCGGTCGGCGTCGACGTCGCGGACGTCGAGCGAGAACGTCGCCTGCCCGGGGATGGTGGTGATCGAGCCGGGCAGCACGCTCAGCCGCCCGACAGTCGCCCGGGTCCCACGATGCCGGGGGTCCAGCGCCACCTGCTCGGCGAGCAGCACCGCCTCGGCGGCTGCCGCCAGGGCGTCGGAGCGGCCCGGCATCGGCGTGCCGCCGGTGTGCGACGCCTGCCCGGTGACCGTCAGCTCGATGCGGGTGGAGCCGGAGATGAGGTCGACGACGCCGACGTCGAGCTTCGCCCGCTCCAGGACGGCGCCCTGCTCGACGTGCAGCTCGACGAACGCGGACCACTCGGCGGGGTCCCACGCGGCCCGGGCCGCTGCGTCCGGGTCCAGGCCGACGGCGGCCATGGCCGCGGCCAGCGAGACGCCGTCGCGGTCGCGGCGGGCGTCCAGCTCGGCCCGCGACGACAGCCCGGCGGCCAACTTGGAGCCGCAGCAGGCCTGGCCGAAGCGGGCGCCCTCCTCACCGGCGAAGGCGACGAAGCGCAGCGGCAGCGCGGTCTCGGCGCCCGCCTCGTGCAGCAGCCGGGCCACCTCGACGGCGGCCATCGTGCCGGCGATGCCGTCGAAGCGGCCGCCGTGGTAGACGGAGTCCAGGTGACTGCCGGTGCCGGTGGCCGGACCCGCCGCCCGGCCCGGACGGGTCGCCACGGTGTTGCCGGCGGGATCGACGGCGATGGTGCAGCCGGCCGTGGCCATCCACTCGGCGAAGCGGTCGTGCGCCTCGCGTTCCAGCGGCGTGTAGGCCAGCCGGGTGACGCCGGGGCCCGGCTCGCTCAACGCGGCCATCGTCTGCAGCGTCGACCACAGCCGGTCCGGGTCGGCCGGGCGCACCGCGCTCATGACGCCGCCCGGCCGCGGGTCGCCGTGCGCCGCAGCTCGTCGTCGGAGAACAGCCGGTCCAGCGTCACCGCGACGCCCTCCAGCAGCTCGGCGGCGCCGTGGCCGCGGTCGACGGCCGCCAGCACGCCGGCCACGACGGCGCCGCGCTCGCGCACCGCGCGCACCGCCTCGGCGGCCGACGCCCCGGTGCCCGTCACGCCCTCGACGACGAGCACGCGCTCGCCCGCGTGCAGCTCGCCGTGCAGGCCCAGCCGCGGCCCGTCGCCGGACTCCACCACGCGGGCGACGACCAGCGGGAGCCCGGTCTCCAGGGCCAGCGCCGCGCCCAGCACCAGCGAGTGCGGGTCGCGGCCGACGAGGCGGTCGACGCCGGCCGGGACCCGCGCGGCGAGGATCGAGGCCAGCCGCCGCAGCACCGTCGGCTTGGTGAGGAACTGGTCGGCGTCGATGAACTCACCGTGCGTGCCCCACGCGGCGGCGACGAGATCGGCCAGCAGCTCGTCGCGGCGCACGTCGTCGGGCTGGAAGACGCTGAGGTCGCCGACGGCCAGCGCGGTCAGGAAGTCGGGTGGACGGGCGGTGGTCATGCGGGGGTCCTCTCGATCGGCGGCAGGACGCCGGCGGCCTCGGCCGCGTGCCAGAGCCGGTCCACCGCGGCGGCGGCCTCGTCGACGACCCGGCGCTCGTCGCAGCCGGCCACCCGGCCGCCGTCGACGACCGTCCGGCCGTCGACCATGACGAAGGCGACGTCGGCCGGGGTCGCGTTCCAGACCAGGTTGCGCAGCGGATCGCGGACCGGTTGCAGGTGCGGCGCGGACAGGTCGACGCCGACGAGGTCGGCGAGCCGGCCGGGCTCGATCGCACCGACGCGGCCACCCAGCGCGGCGCCGCCGGTGCTCGTGGCGGCCGCCAGCAGCGTCGGCGCGTCGGCCACGGCGCCGTCACCGCTGCTGAGCTTCGCGATCAGGCCGGCGGCGCGCAGCTCGCCGAAGTGGTCGAAGCTGTACGCGTCGGTGCCGATGCCGGTGCGCACCCCGGCGCGGTGGAAGCGGTCGAACGTCACCGT
Source organism: Jiangella alba (assembly GCF_900106035.1). GTDB lineage: Bacteria > Actinomycetota > Actinomycetes > Jiangellales > Jiangellaceae > Jiangella > Jiangella alba. The sequence continues at coordinate 1,875,466 of NZ_FNUC01000003.1, read as the reverse complement.
CACCCCGCTGCGCGCGAACGTCAGCGGGCAGTGCGCCACCGTGGCGCCCGAGTCGCGGAGCAGGGCGAGGTCGCCGTCCTCGACGTAGACCCCGTGCGCCACCACCGTGCGCGGGCCGAGCAGCCCGGTGTCGTGCAGGTACTCGACCGGGGTGCGCCCGTGCCGGGCTCGCACCTGCTCGACCTCGTTGCGGCTCTGCGCGACGTGGATGCTGACGAACGTGTCGCGCTCGGCGGCCAGCGCGGCGATGCGGCGCAGCAGCCGGGGCGAGCAGGTGTCCGTGGCGTGCGGCCCGAACCCGACCCGGATCCTCCCGCCGTCATAGCGGTCCGCGACGGCGAGCGCGGCGGCCAGCGAGGCGTCCTCGTCGGGCGCGGAGAAGACGTACGGTGCGACGAACGCGCGCAGCCCCAGCTCGCCGGCCGCGTCGAGGAACCCGTGGTGCTGCGCCCGCGGCATGTCCAGGACGCTCGTGGTCCCGGTCCGGAGCAGCTCGAGCACCGCCAGCCGGTACACCGCGCGCAACTCGTCGTCGGTCAGGACCTCGCCCGCGAGATCGCCGAGCGGCAGCAGCAGGTCGTAGACGATGGTGTCGGCCGCGACCGTGGCATCGTCGACGATGCCGCGGAACACCGGGCCGTTGAGCGCGTGGTTGTGCAGGTTCACGAAGCCGGGCAGGACGATTCCGCGCGGCAGCTCGACCCGCCGGTCCGCCTGCACCGCCGGGCCGCGCACGACGTCCTCGATGCGGTGCCCCCGGACCAGCACGGTGGCGTTCTCGGCCGCCTCCACTCCCCCGGACGGCAGCGGCAGCAGGGTCCAGCGCGCGGTGATCGCGGTGAGCTGGTCCGGCATGGCGGCTCCCTTGCGCAGGGTTTTGTAATCGGATTACATTAACACCGTGAGCGACCTCCACGCCATCAGGAACGGCCACCTCCACGCGCCCGGCGACATCGGCGTCCGCGACCTCCTGCTCGCCGGCGGCCGGGTCGTCGCGATCGGCGAACGCCTCGACCTGGGCGGGCTGGACGTCGTCGAGCTCGACGCCGCCGGCCGCCGCGTCGTGCCCGGTCTCGTCGACGGCCACCTGCACGTCATCGGCGGTGGCGGCAACGAGGGCTACGCGTCGCGGATCCCCGAGCTGTGGGCCGGTGAGCTGGCGCTCGCGGGCATCACGACCGTCGTCGCGCCGCCCGGGCTGGACATGGTGGCCAAGAGCCTCGAAGGGCTGCTGGCGAAGACGTACGCGCTGGACAGCGAGGGCATCTCCGCCTACGCGATGGCCGGCGGCTTCCAGCGGCCGTTCCGCACCGTCACCGGCTCGCTGCTCGGCGACCTCTTCACCATCGAGCGGTTCATCGGGGTGAAGGTCGCGCTCGGCGAGGTGAAGGCCACCCCGTTCCGCGACGAGGAGCTGGTCGAGCTGGCCGCCCAGTTGCACTACCTCGCCGGCGCCACCGGCAAGGCCTGCCTACTGCACGCGCACCTCGGCCAGTCGCCCGACCCGGCCCGGCAGTTCCTGCACGCGATGCGCGCGTCCGGCGTGCCGGCGCACCGGTTCCAGGCGACGCACGGCAACTACACCGAGCACACCATGCAGGCCGTCCTCGACGTCGCGGCGGCCGGCGGCTACGTCGACTTCAACCCGATCCTGACGCCGGCCTTCGGCCACCCCCGCGCCGTGCCCGCCGCCGAGGCCGTCGTGCGGACCCTCGCGGCCGGCGTCGACCCGGGCCTGGTGACCATGACCACCGACGGCAACGCCAGCGTCCCGATCCTGCGCGCCGACGGCACCCGCGACGTGTACGAGAAGAGCCTCGGCTGGCTCTGGGACACGGTGACCGAGCTGGTGCGCGAGCACGGGGTGCCGCTGGAGCTGGCGCTGTCGTTCGTCACCAGCAACCCGGCCCGCGCCCTCGGCCTGGACCGCAAGGGCCACCTCGGCGTCGGCGCCGACGCCGACCTCCTCGTCCTCGACGACGACCTCATCGTCGACGTGTTCGCCCGCGGCCGCCGCCTGGTGGCCGACGGCAAGGCGCTGGTCCGCTCGATGTACGAGCCCGCCTGAGCCGCCGCTGCCGGGCGTTGGTCGGGCTGGCCCGGGTTGGCCGCTCCCCTGGTGCTGCCAGTTCTCAGGGGGACGGGGGAAGTGCGGGCACAGTCACTCGCCGTGGCGCCGGAGGACGTCGGCGGCAGCCGTTCGCCCGTCTTCGATAGCGGGCATCGCGTCCTGGGCGCCGTTGGTGGGCTGTTCGCGTGGTTCTGGCTATCGAAGTCGGCTCCGGATCGTCGACTTCACTCGCGTGGTGGGCACCTCACCCGCCGTAGCGCCGGATGACGGCCGCCGTGGCCAAGGCGTGCCCAGACTCCCCCGTCCCCCTGAAAGGTGCCCGCTCTTGGCCGCGGAGCCGCAGGTCAAGTCCAACCCGACGTCGCGAAGCGACCCCAGGGGGACGGCGAACGTGGCTGACCCAGCCGACGGCCGGCCAGCCAACGGAACGCCCGCCCACGAGAAGGCCCGAGCCGACCGAGCCGGTCTGAGCCGGCGCCGCATCAGGCGTCCAGCAGGGCGATCGTCTCGGCGAGGCCGTCGAGCGCGTCGCCGACCGCCTGGGCGCTCACGCCCGGGAGCTGGAAGCGGACGAGGCACTCGGTGACGCCGAGGTCGGCCTCGTAGCGGCGCAGGTCGGCGGCCACCGTCTCGGGCGAGCCGACCAGGAAGCGGCCGTCGGCCCAGCGGCGGAGGTGGTCGAGGGAGTCGTCGTCCGGGTAGGTGGGGTGCAGCGGGCGGTAGACCTTGCCGTACTCGTGCCGCAGCCCCGGCGCGAACAGCTCCCACGCCCGCTCGTCGGTCTCGGCGACGAACGCCTCGCGGCGCAGCGGCTGCTCGGTCACCGGCGCCAGCCCGGCCGACTCGCGGGCCGTGCGGAACAGCGCGAGCTGCCGGCGCAGCCGGTCGAGCGAGTGGCCGGGCGGCATCACCCACGCGTCGCCGCTGGCGGCGGCGCGCCGGACGCCGGGGTCCTCCAGGGCGCCCAGCCAGAGCGGGACGCCCGCGGGGTTGACCGGCAGCGGGCGCACCCGGGCGCCGCGGAACGCGTAGTGGCCGGCGCCGTCGACGACCTCGCCGGCCAGCAAGCGGCGGACCTGGCCGATGGACTCCTGGTAGATCCGCGCCCGCCGCCGGTACGGCACGCCGAAGCCGTCGAACTCGGCCTCGACCCAGCCCAGGCCGACGCCGAGGATGGCGCGGCCGCCCGACATCAGGTCCAGCACGGCCGCCTCCTCGGCGACGGCGACGGGGTGGTGCAGGGCGAGGATGACGATGTCGGTGCCGATCCGCATCCGCGACGTCACCGCGGCGGCAGCGGCGGCCAGCAGCATCGGGCGCGGCAGCCAGCCGTCGTCGAGGAAGTGGTGCTCGGCGAAGAGCACCGACGAGAACCCGCGCGCGTCGGCGGCGGCGATGTCGCGCAGCCCGCGCTCCACCACCCGGTGGCCGGACTCGCCCGGCCCGGCCTGGAAGCTGTAGTGCAGCCCGATCCTCACGCGCGTCCTCCGGGTGTCAGGAACCGCCCGGCCGGCGCGCCGGGCAGCAGCTCGCCGCCGCGGGCGATCTCACGGCCGCGCAGGTAGGTGGCGACGACCGCGCCGGCCAGGCGGCGGCCGTCGAACGGCGACCAGCCCGCGCGGCTGTGCAGCCGGGCCGCGTCGACGGTCGTGGTGGCGGCGGGGTCGACGACGACGAGGTCGGCGTCGCGGCCGCGCTCGATCGCGCCCTTGCCGGCCAGGCCGCCCAGCCGGGCGGGCGCGGCGCTGGTCAGCGCGGCCAGCCGCGACCAGCTCAGCCGCCCGGCCAGCACCGCGTCGACCAGCAACGGCAGGACGGTCTCGACGCCCGGGTAGCCCGGCGGCGCCGCCCACAGGTCGTCGCGGCCGGCCGCCTTGTCCGCCTGGGAGTGCGGCGCGTGGTCGGTGGCCACCAGGTCGACCCGCCCGTCGGCGAGCGCGGCCCAGTACGTCTCGGCCTCCGAGGCCGGGAACGCGAACGGCACCCCGAGGACGCCGAGGCGGGCGAGGTCGTCCTCGAGCAGCGCGGGCGGGCCGCACTCGGCGGTGACGCGGACGCCGGAGCGGCGGGCGGCGGCGATCAGGTCGAGCGCGGCGACCGGAGCGAGCGACGCGTGCGCGATGTGGACGCGGCAGCCGGTGTCGGCCGCGGCCGCCAGCACCCGGGCGAGCGCGGCCAGGACGCCGTCGCCCCGGTACGACCGGCACACCAGCCGCGCGTCGGCCGTCCCGGCCGCACGCAGTTCCGCCCGCAGCGCCACCTCCCGCTCGTGGTCCGCGACGTGCACCGCGACCGGCACCGCCCGCTCCGCGCAGGCCCGGAACACCGCCCGCAGGGTGTCGTCGTCCGGCGTCGACAGCTCGTCGGTGTACGGGTCGTCGTCACGGTGTGACCGGTTCAGGTAGACCTTGACCCCGACGGCGCCGAGCCCGGCCATCGCCGCCAGCTCGGCGACGTCGGTGCCGCCGGCCCACAGCCCGTAGTCCACGTGCGATGTGCCGCGCACGAGGTCGCGCTTGGCCCGGAACCGCCCGGCGCTCGTCACCGGCGGGTGCGTGTTCGGCATGTCGCAGACCGTGGTGACGCCGCCGCAGGCGGCCGCGGCGCTGCCGGTGCCGAAGTCCTCCTTGTGCTCGAACCCCGGCTGGCGGAAGTGCACGTGGACGTCGACGGCGCCGGGCAGCAGGACGCGGCCGCGGACGTCGACGACCTCGGCGGCGCTCAGCGTGCCCGGCCCGCCCACCGCCGCGATGACACCGCCGGTCACGGCGACGTCCGCGAGCGCCGTCCCGCCGGGCAGCACCGTCGTGGCGCCGCGGAAGACGACGTCGGCGCTCACCCGAGCACGCCCAGCTCGCGCAGGCAGCCGAGGAACACGTCGCGGCCGATGACCAGCGCGTCGTCGTCGACGTCGAAGCCCGGCGCGTGGTGCACGTCGCCGAGGCGCGACCCGAGCCCGAAGTAGACGGCCCGGCCGCCGGCGTCCTGGACGGCGTTCATGAAGCTGCTCATGTCGTCGCTGCCCTTGAAGTCGGCGGTGTCGCGCACCCGAGTGACGCCGTGCACGCCGGCCGCGACCCGGCCCACCACGGCAGCCAGTTCCGGCGTGCTGTCCGCGCCCGCCGCTCCGCCGGCGGTCTCGACCCGGGCCTCGACGCCGGTGACGGCGGCGGCCCCGCGCACGACCTCCTCGACCCGGTCGCACAGGTAGCCCAGGATGGCGTTGTCGTCGGCGCGGACCTCGCACCGCAGCAGGGCGTGCGCCGGCACCGAGTTGCGGGTCTCGCCGCCCTCGATCGTGCCGACGTTGACCCGGGTCTCGCCGTCGCCGTGGCGGCTGATCGCCAGCAGGTTCTGGACGGCGATCGCGGCGGCCTGGACCGCGTTGCGGCCCTCGTGCGGCGAGATGCCCGCGTGGGCGTTGCGGCCGCGGAAGCGCACGTCGAACTTGTGGCTGGCGAGGATGCGCCGGTAGCCGGCCACCACCTCGCCGGTCTCGCGGGCCTGCACGCCGATGTGGCAGCCGAGCAGCACGTCGACGCCGTCGGCGACACCCGCCGCGACCATCGCCGGGCCGCCGCGCAGGCCCTCCTCCGCGGGCTGGAAGATCAGCCGCACCTCGCCGGCGGACGGCCCGCCGGCGGCCGCCAGCTCGTGCGCCACCGCAAGCCCGATGGCGGTGTGCGCGTCGTGGCCGCAGCTGTGGTGCACGCCGTCGACGCGGGAGCGGTAGCCGTCGCGCTCGGCGGGGTGCGCGGGGTCGGCCGACTCGTGCCCGTAGTTCGCGTCGATGTCGAAGCGCAGCGCCACGACCGGTCCCGGCCGCCCGGTCGCCAGCGTGGCCACCACGCCGGTGAACCCGTCGCGGACGAGCGCGGCGTACTCCGGGTCGGCGCCGGCGGCCAGCGCCCGGTCGTACGCCGCGGCCAGCTCCGCGGCGGGCGGCAGGCCGGGCCGGTCCGCGGCCACCACCTCGCGCCCGACCCGCACGGCGTAGCCGAGGCCGGCCAGCCGGCGGGCCACGAGCGACGCCGTGCGCACCTCGCACCACCCCGGCTCGGCGTGGGCGTGCAGGTCGCGGCGGTCCGCGGTCATGGCCAGGACGGCGTCGGCTCGGCTCATCTCGGTCCCTTCTCAGACGATCCCGGCCCGGCGCGCCACGGCCCGGGCCCGGTCCAGCGCCTCCGCGACGATCGCGTCCTCGTCCACCCGCACGCAGCGGCCGTCCTCGACGACGACCTCGCCGCCGACGATCGTCATGCGCACGTCCGAGCCGCGGGCCGCGTACACGAGCGCGGCCCCGACGTCGTGGTGCGGCGTCAGGTGCGGCGCGCCGAGCCCGACGACGGTGACGTCAGCCAGCCGCCCGGGCGCCAGGACGCCCGCGTCGACGCCGAGCAGGCGGGCGCCCTCGCGGGTCGCGAGCGCCAGCGCCTCGCCGCTGCGCGACGCGTCCGGGTCGAGCCGGTGCAGCCGCTGCACCAGCACCGCCTGCTTCATGCACTCGAACAGGTCCTGACGGTGGTTGTAGGCCGCGCCGTCGGTGCCCAGCGCGACGACCGCGCCTGCCGCGCGCAGCTCGCGCAGCCGCAGGACGCCGTCGGCGCCGTACTGGTTCGACACCGGGCAGTGCGCCACCGCGGTGCCGGTCTCGCCCACCATGCGCACCTCGGCGTCGCTGAGGTGGATGCCGTGGGCGAGCGTCGTGCGCGGGCCGAGCAGGCCCCACTCGTGCAGCCAGGCGACCGGCGTGGTGCCGTAGGCGCCGCGGTACACCTCGGGGTCGCGCGGCGTCGACGCGCAGTGCGCGTGCCAGCCCGTCCCCAGCTCGCGGGCGAGCGCGGCAGACCCGCGCAGCAGCTCCTGGTCGGCGTACGTGACGTTGTGCGGGCCGGGCCACACCTCGACGCGGCTACCCGGCGGCCGGGCGGCGACGCACGCGCGGGTCAGCTCCAGCTCGGTGGCCGTGGAGTGCGCGAACAGGCCGCCGTCGAGCCCGTGGTCGCGGGCCACCGCGCTGGGCGTGCCCGCCATGCCGCGGGCGACGACACCCCGCAGCCCCACGGCCTCGACGGCCGCGGCGACGGCGAGCACGGTCTCCGGGTCGGCCGGGGCGTAGTGGTGGTCCAGCAGCGCCGTCGTACCGGCCCGGGCCGCCTCGACCGCGCCGAGCAGCGCCGCCACCCGGGCGTCCTCCCGGGTCAGCGCCGCGGCGTAGGGCCACATGAAATCGGCCAGCCAGGACCACAGCGGCATCCCCTCGCCGAGGCTGCGGGCCAGGCCCTGGTAGAGGTGCGTGTGGGTGTCGACGAGGCCCGGCAGCACCGCCGTGCCGCGGCAGTCGACGGTGCGCGCGGCCCGCAGCCCGGCCAGCTCGGCGGCGGTCCCGACGGCGCTCACCCGGTCGCCGAGCACGGCGACCGCGCCGTCCTCGACCACGCCGGTCGCGGCGTCCATGGTGACGACGGCGCCGCCGGTCAGCAGCAGGTCGCACCGCGTCGCGTCGGACACGGTCAGGGGGTGTGTGATGGATATTGGTGGATGCGGGCGGCGTCCAGTCGTCGGTCCAGCAAGGCGGAGAAGGAGGTCGATGCGGAGCCATCGGACGACGACGACAACGCAGCTGGTCGGCGTCTGAGCGCCGATCCGCGCCGCCGAAGATCCATCACACACCCCCTGAGTACTCGACGAGGGTTCCCTGGCTGTAGGGCGTGTTGCCGAGGCCGCGCTGACGCGAGGTGTCGGCGGCGGTCTTCGCGTCGGGGACGGCGTCGTCGTCGGGCCGGGTCGAGCAGTGGAAGTGCCACATCTTCCACTCGCGCCCGCCCTCGCCGTCGTCGCGCTTGTAGACCTCGGTGGAGCGGTACCGGAAGGTCGCGTCGACCTCCTCGGGCAGCGGGTTGCCGTCGTGGTCCTTGATCACCCAGGACGGGTAGATGCCCTCCGACACGATGTAGCCCATGTCGCCGGCGACGTCGACGCGCATGACGTGGTCCTCGCACAGGCCCCAGCGGTCGGTGCGCGCGTAGAACGACCACAGCGCGTCGAGGTCGTCGACGCCGAAGTACGGGTGGTCGTTGAGGTTGAGCATGAGGAACTGGTCGCGCTTCGGCGGGAAGATGGTCCGCATCAGCGGGATGTTGATCTCGAAGTTGGAGAAGTACCAGTCGCGGTGCAGCTTCAGCAGCTGCTCCACGTCGTCGGCCTGCCCGGCTGCCTGGTTCTGCACGTGCCTTCCCCTTCCGGTCGAAACGACTCGTGTAATCAGATTACATAGGCTGGCGGGACGGCACCAGAGGTGCCAGACTGTAATTTGATTACACGGCCAGCGAGGAGGGCACATGTCGGTCCAGGGATTCGCCGGCGACGGCTACGACGGCGTCACCGAGCTGCTGAGCAGGTTCGTCGCCGACAGACAGGAGACCGGCGCGGGCCTGTCGATCTGGTCGGGCGGCACCGAGGTCGTCAACCTCACCGCCGGCTGGAGCGACGCCGAACGGACGCGGCCCTGGACCCCTGACACCCTGGCGCACACCTACTCGACCTCGAAGCCGTTCGCCGCGCTGGCCACGCTGACCGCCGCGGCCACGGGCGCCCTGGAGCTGGACCGGCCGGTCGCGGCCTACTGGCCCGAGTACGGGCGCTCCGGCAAGGACCGCACGACGGTGCGCGACGTGCTGACGCACCGCGCCGGACAGCCGGCCTTCCCGCCCGCCGCCGAGACCGTCGACCTCGTCGACGAGGAGGCGCTGCGCGAGGTCCTCGCCGCCGCCCCGCCCGAGACGCCGCCCGGCACCGTGCTGGCCGAGCACGCGCTCACCTACGGGCACCTGCTCGACGGCCTGCTGCGCGCCGCCACCGGCCGGCCGCTCGGGCACTGGTTCAACGACGTCGCCCGGCCGGCGCTGGGCATGGACGCCTGGTTCGGCGTCCCCACCAGCGAGCTGCCGCGGGTGGCCGAGCTGGAGCACGGGCTGCCCGGCGGCGCGGCCCAGATGCTGACGGACGTCTGCCCCACCTACGACCGCGCGCTGTCGCGGCCGCACGGCGCCATGGACATGGGGCGCATCAACTCGACGGCGTTCCGGCAGTCGACCTTCGCCGCCATCAACCTGCACACGTCGGCGCGGGCGCTGGCCGGCTTCTACGCCACGGTCACCGACCCCGACGGCCCACTGCGCGAGCTGCTCGGCGAGAAGCTGCACGCCGAGTTCGTCACCACCCAGGTCACCGACGTCGACCAGACCGTGCAGGAGCGGGTGAACTGGACGCTCGGCATGTTCCGCACCGAGAACTTCATCGGCATGGGCGGGCTCGGCGGTTCGGCCGGTTACTGGTCGTTCGGCAACGACCACGCCGTGGGCTACGTGACCCGCCGCCTGCACGACCACGCCCGCATCGGCCAGATCGCGTTCTCGATGGGCGACAACCTGATCAAGGCCGTCTGAACGCCGTCATCGCCTCCGCCAGTTCGGCCCGGTACCGCTCGACGTTGGCCAGCTTGACGTCCTCGTAGCCGCGCACGAGGTCGGGCAGGCCGGCCACGTGCACGGCCTGCCCGAGCGACCCGGCGTCGAGCCGCGCCTCCAGTTCGTCCAGCACCGCGAGGTACTCGCGCACCAGCTCCCGCTCGACCCGGCGCACGTGCGCCCGGCCGAACGGGTCGAACGGGGTGCCGCGCAGGACCCGCAGCGACCGCAGCGCCCGGAAGACCACCCGGAACCACGGGCCCAGCCGCAGCTTGCGCTTCATGCCGAGCGCCCGCAGCACCGGCGGGTGCAGGTTCCACGCCGCCCGGGCGCCGGGACCGAACCGCTCCTCGATCTCCGCGCCGGCGTCGGGCCGCAGCGCCAGCCGGGCGACCTCGTACTCGTCCTTGTAGGCCAGCAGCTTGTGCAGGTTCCGCGCCACCGTCTCGGTGAGGACGGCAGACCGCGGGTCGGCGGCCGCCTCGGCGCGGCGCACCCGCTCGACCCGCGCCTCGTACCCGGCGGCGTAGGCGGCGTTCTGGTAGTCGGTCAGCTCGGCCACCCGCAGCGCCACCACGTCGGCGAGGGTGGCCGGCTCGGCCCGCCGCCGCCCGGCCAGCGCGGTGACGGCTTCGGGGTCGACGACGTACTGGCGGCCGCGGCGGAACGCCTGCAGGTTCGCCTCGACGGCCACCCCGTTGAGCCGGATCGCCTCCTCCACGGCTGCGGCGGGCAGCGGCAGCCCGCCGGCCTGGAACCCGGCGCCGACGACGAACAGGTTGGCGTACTGGTCGTCCCCGAACAGCCCGAGGGTGAGCTCGCGGGCGTCCAGCAGGTGCGTCGCCCGGGCCTCGGCCTCGACCCGTCCGGCCAGGTCGCCGACGTCCGGGAAGGTCACGGTGACGTCACTGACCATCGCGCCGGTCGGCAGCTCGGCGACGGAGAGCACCGCGGTGGTGCGCTCGGGCGAGGCCACGGCCAGGTGCGTCGGGTCGGCGGCGACCAGCAGGTCGCAGCCGAGATACAGGTCGCACTCCCCCGCGGCCAGCTTGTTCGCCTCGTCGCCCGCGCGCCGGAACCGGACGTCGGACACCACGGCGCCGCCCTTCTGGGCGAGCCCGGTCTGGTCGAGGGAGCGGACGTTCCAGCCGGCCAGCAGGCCCGCGGTGGCGAGGATCTGCGACGCGGTGACGACGCCGGTGCCGCCGACCCCGGCGAGCCGGACGCCGAACCCGTCGCGCTCCCCCGCCACGACCGGGTCGGGCAGCTCCGCCGCGTCGATGCCGGCGGCCGCCGCACGGCCGCGGGCGCCCGCGGGCACCGTCACCGTCAGGAAGGCCGGGCAGTCGCCCTCCAGGCAGCTGTAGTCGAGGTTGCAGGAGCCCTGGTGGATGGCGGTCTTCCGGCCGAACTCGGTGGCCACCGGGTGCACGGACAGGCAGTTGGACTTGCGGCCGCAGTCGCCGCAGCCCTCGCAGATGCGCTCGTCGATGACGACCCGCGTCTCGGGCTGATCGGACGCCGTGCGGCGGCGCCGGCGCCGCCGCTCGGTGGCGCACTCCTGGTCGTGCAGCAGGACGGTGACGCCAGGCGTGGCGGCCAGCACCCGCTCGGCCTCGGCGAAGCGGGACCGGTCCCAGACGGCGACGCCGGGCGGCAGCCTCCGGTGCCGGCCCGGGTCCTCGGTCGTGACGATGACGCGCGCCACGCCCTCGGCGCGGAGCACGTCCACCACCTGGGCGACGCTCATGCCGCCCGCGGGACGCTGGCCGCCGGTCATCGCGACCGCGGAGTTGTAGAGCAGCTTGTAGGTGAGGTTCACGCCGGCCGCGACGGCGGCCCGGATGGCCAGCGAACCGGAGTGGTCGAACGTCCCGTCGCCGAGGTTCTGCACGTAGTGCCCCCGGTCGACGAACGGCGCCATGCCGATCCACTGCAGCCCTTCGCCGCCCATCTGGCTCAGCCCGGTGACCGTCCCGGCCTGCGCCTCGTCCATCAGCAGGACCATGGCGTGGCAGCCGATGCCGGCGCCGACCAGCGAGCCGTCCACCGTCTTCGTCGACGTGTTGTGCGGGCAGCCGGAGCAGAAGTACGGCGCGCGCCGCAGCAGCGGCAGCCGGGTGCGACCGGCCACCGCCGACGGGTCGCGGTCCGGCTCGGCGGTGGTCAGGCCGTGCGCGGCGAGGCGGCGGGCGAGCCGGGCCGTGACGAGGTCGACGTCGAGCTCGCCGTAGGCCGGGAACAGCTCTGCGCCGGCGGGGTCGGTCTTGCCCGTCACGACCGGCCGGTGGTCGAGGTCGTACAGCGCCTCCTTGACCGCCGTCGCCAGGAAGGACCGCTTCTCCTCGACGACTACCACCTCGTCGAGGCCGGCCGCGAACTCGCGCAGGGTCTCGTCGTCGAGCGGGTACGGCATGGCGACCTTGAGCAGCCGCACCGGGCTGTCCTCGAGCGCGCCGGCGGGCAGGCCGAGCTTCTCCAGCGCCGTGACGACGTCGAGGTACGTACGCCCGGGCGCGACGATGCCGAGGCGGTCCGCCGGGCCGCGCCCGACCGTCCGGTTGAGGTCGTTCAGCCGCGCGTACTCGCGGGCCAGCCGCAGCCGGGTGGTGAGCTGGTCGCGTTCGAGCGGGCCGAGCGTCGGCTGCAGCAGCCGCGCCGTCGGCACGTGCCGGCCCGACCCGGCCGGGCGCACCGGCGCCGGGCCGTCGTCGCCGAGCACGACGGTCGAGGTGCCGTCGGCCACCGACGTCACGATCTTCAGGCCCACCCACAGCCCGCTGGACCGGGACAGCTCGACGGCGTGCAGCCCCAACTCCAGCACCTCGGCGCTGTCGGCCGGATACAGGAACGGCATCGCGAGGTCGGCGAGGGCGAACTCCGACGCGCACGGCACGCTGCTCGACTTCGCCGCCGGGTCGTCGCCGACCAGCACGAGCGCGCCGCCGCGCGGGTGCGCGCCCATGAGGTTGCCGTGGCGCAGCGCGTCGGTGGCGCGGTCCAGGCCCGGCGCCTTGCCGTACCAGATGCCCAGCACCCCGTCCCGGCTCGCGCCGTCGACCGTCGGGACCAGCTGGCTGCCCTGCACCGACGTCGCCGCCGCCTCCTCGTTCAGCCCGGGCACGAACGTCACCGCGTTCTCGTCCAGCAGCTCGCGGATGCGGTTCAGCTCGAGGTCGTAGCCGGCCAGCGGCGAGCCCTCGTAGCCGGAGACGAAGGTGGCGGTGTCGAGGCCCGCGTTGCGGTCGCGGCGGGCCTGCTCGATCGGCAGCCGGGCCAGGGCCTGCACGCCGGTCAGCTGAACCCGGCCCTGAGCCGCCGTGTAGCGGTCCCGGGGCCGTACGACGGTCACAGTCACGTCGAGCGTCCTCCGAGTCGTGCCGATGGTGCGCCCACTCTGGTGATCGGCATACCATCGGGTCAAGACCTGGCCGCTTCCGTTGGGCCAGTGGCCCATCATCCAGGCGCTTCGCGCGCCCCGAGCCGACCATTGGCCAGGTGCCCGTGACCCCTTCGCTCGACGGTCTGGACCTGTCGATCCTCCAGGTGAGCCTCGACCGGCCCCGGGCCGGCGTCCGCGAGTACGCCCGGCTGCTCGGCGTCGCCCGCGGCACCGTCCAGTCCCGGCTGGACCGCATGGCCCGGCTGGGCGTGATCACCGGCCACGAGCCGGGGGTCGCGGCGGCCGCGCTCGGCTTCCCGGCGCTGTCCTACGTGCGGCTGAACCTCGCGCAGGGCGTGCTCGACCACGTCACCGAACGCCTCGCGGAGATCCCCGAGGTCATCCAGGTCGACTCCATCGCCGGCGACGCCGACCTCATGTGCCACGTCGTCTCCACCGGCCCGGAGAACACCGAGGAGGTGCTCCAGCAGATCCTCGCGGTGCCGGGGGTGCTGCGGACCCGCACCGAGCCGGTGCTGCGCCGGCGCATCGCGCACCGCGTCCGGCCGCTGATCGACCGCATGGCGCGAGACACCGCCCCCTGACGGCGCCTCAGCGCGGGAACGCCGCCGCCAGGGCCCGCAGCAGCTCGGTGCCCCGATCGGTGTCGGGGAGCAGGTAGGAGCCCTCGGTCCACTCGTTCCAGGCGTTGACCGTCACGATGGGCGGCGCGTCCGGCTGCGCCGCGAGCAGTTCGGTGGCGTCGGCGGCCGCCTTCGCGATCGACGCCGACGAGCACTCGAACACCGGGGTCCAGCCGTAGCCGGGGTTGTTCTCCCACGGCCCGTCCGGCGAGGTCCGCGGCGAGCTGTCCCAGCCGACGGAGATGTTGGGCAGGAACGGCAGCGACAGCTCGCCGGGGTACGCGCGGTAGTGGTCGAACGCCTCCTCCCTGACGCGGTCCCAGTCGCCCACCGGGAACGGGTGGGTGGCGAGGTCGACGTGGTGCATCCAGGTGTAGGAGCTGGTCGACGCGACCGGCAGCGCCTGGAGCAGCTGCGCCGGCCGGTCGATGGTCACGTGGTTGGGCAGGACGCCGGCGCCCCACACGACGACGTCGAGATGGACGCCCGGCAGCCCGGCCCGCCGGGCCTTGGCGTCGAGGGAGCGCAGCGCGTCGGCGGCGGCGTCGACCCCGCCCATGGCCGCGACGAACGTGCCCAGCTCGTAGAGGGAGAAGAACGGGCGCCCGGCCACCGTGTAGTAGTCCGGCCGGCTGAAGTACGTCGCCACGATGTGGTCGGCCATCGCGTCGAAGGCGTCGCGGCCGACGGCGCCCGGACGCAGCAGCCGGGGCCGGGTCCGCGAGGTGGGCGCGGGCAGTGGGTACACGTCCATCAGGTCGTGGTTCGCCCACATGAGCGCGAACCGGAACGGGCTCCCGTCCAGAGTCCGGCCGAGGAACCCGCGGTCGAGGGCGCTCTGCAGGTAGGGCCCGTCGTCGTACCAGTAGAAGTCGAAGATGAAGCCGTCGATGCCGTGGTCACGGGCGAGGCGCACCTCGGACTCCATGACGACGGGGTCGCTCTCGTCGCGGTGGCCGAGCGCCGGCACCCGCGGCTGGCGATGTCCGGGGAAGCGGGGAACGGCGTTCTGGACCAGCTCCCACTCCGTGAAACCCGGCGAGATCCACGCGGCATCGCGCTCGTCGGCGTGCCAGTGCGGGAAGTAGTAGGCCAGTACATCGGGTCGCACGAGGTGTCCCACTTTCTGGTGGCGTCGGTCACTTGATGGCGCCCGCGAGGAAGCCGGCCCGCACCTGGCGCTGGAACACCAGGTAGAGCACGACGATCGGCAGGCTGATGAGCAGGTTGGCGGCGAACACCTTCGGCAGGTCGATGTGCCGCTCGCTCTGGAAGTAGGTGGGGATCTGGGTCACCACCTGGGCGGAGGGCTCCTGGAGGAACAGCAGCGGCAGGAAGTACTCGTTCCATGCGGCGAGGAACGTGAAGATGACGATGACGGCCATGATCGGCCGGGCCAGCGGCACGACGATGCGCGCGAAGAGCTGCCCGGCGCCGGCGCCGTCCAGCCGGGCGGCTTCGTGGATCTCGCCGGGGATCCCGGCCAGGTAGTTGCGGGCGACGAGCACCCCGAACGGAACGGCCAGCCCGCTCAGCGGGAGGATCACCGCGATCGGCGAGTCGAACAGGCCGAGCCGCTGCACGGTGACGAACAACGGCACCGTGAGCGCCATGCCGGGCAGCGCCAGCCCGGCGACGATCGCCAGCTGACTGGTCCGCCCGAGAGCGGCGCGCAACACGACCATGCCGTGGGCGGCGGCCATGGCGACCGCCGTGACGACGGCGACGGTGCTGCCGGCGATGACGAGGCTGTTGAGGAAGAAGCGCACGAACGGCGTGTCCGCGACCACCTCGACGTAGTTGCGCCAGCCCTCCCCCTGCAGCGACTCCCTGACCACGAGCAGCAGCGGGAGCAGGAAGACCAGCAGCAGGACGATCACGAGGACCTGGCTGACGACCCGGCCGGTCGTCGACTGATGACGGAACATCTCAGACCTCCCGCAGCCGCGAGAGCCGGACCTGCAGCACCGCGAACACCAGCGCGATCGCCACGAGGACGAGGGACAGCGCGGCGCCGTACCCGGCGTGGAAGCGCAGGATCGTCTGCTCGTACACGTGCAGCGTGAGCAGTTCGGTCGACGTTCCCGGCCCGCCGGCCGTGGTGAGCATGACGAGGTCGAACGTCTTCAACGAGCTGATCGCGGTCAGCACGACGAGCACCAGGTGCGCGCCGCGCAGGTGCGGCAGGACCACGGCGGTGAACATCCGCAGGTTGCCGGCGCCGTCGATCTGCGCTGCCTCCAGGGTGGCGGGGTCCACCTGGGCGATCGCCGCGTCGTAGATGACGAAGCTGTAGCCGGTGTACTGCCAGACGGTGATGACGACCAGCGTGGCCAGTGCGAAGGACGAGTCGGCCAGCCACGGCCGGGCAAGCTCACCCAGGCCGGCTGCGCGGAGCAGCCCGTTCAGCGCACCGTCCTGGTCGAGCAGGTAGCGGGCCGTCGTCCCGATGATCGCCGGTGAGAGCACCACCGGCACGAAGATCAGGACGCGCAGCAGGTTCCGCCCGCGCGCCTGGGTGCGGACCAGGACGGCCACCGCGAGACCGGCGCCGAGCTGCAGCACCGTGACCGCGACCGCGTAGACGGCCGTGTTCCGCAGGGCGGCCAGGAACACGTCGTCGGTGACGATCGCGGCGTAGTTGTCCAGGCCGACCGAGTTCCTGGTGGGCGCGATCCCGTTCCAGTCTGTGGTGCTGATGACGGCGTTGTAGACGATGCCGACGTGGACGACGCCGACGACCAGCATCAGCGCCGGGAGCAGCCAGAGGAACCCGGCCAGCCGGGCGCGCCGGTCGTGGCGCCGGGCCCGCGCCGGTACGCCGGGCGGACGGGCCGATGCCGGCCCGTCCGCCGCGCGGGCCAGCTGGGACGGGGCGGTCAACGGTCGAGGCCCGCGGACACCTGCTCGACCTCGGCCAGGGCGTCCTCGATCGAACCCG
The DNA here is from genome assembly GCF_900106035.1 of Jiangella alba. GTDB lineage: Bacteria > Actinomycetota > Actinomycetes > Jiangellales > Jiangellaceae > Jiangella > Jiangella alba. The sequence goes on along the minus strand of NZ_FNUC01000003.1, from coordinate 1,858,959 downwards.
GATCGGCGATGATGGTCGACAGCGCCTGACCCAGGGCCGCTTCGAGGTCCGGGTACGGGATCTGCCGCGCCCCGACGAGATCCGCCAGGCCGTCCTGCTGCGCCTCGATGTTCTCGACCTGGTCGGGCACCACGACGTCGGCGGTGCTGATGGCGACCTCGGTGTTCGCCGGGAAGTTGGCCAGCGACGCCTGCACGTCCTGGCCACCGCCGTGGGTCAGGAACTCGACGAGGTCGTAGGCCTCGTCCGGCTGCGGGCTCTGCGCCGACACCGCCCAGCCGTTGTCCGGGCCGCCGAACAGTGCCGTGGGATCGTTGCCGCTCTGCGGGGCCGGGAACGGCGCGGCGTAGAACGGCCCGGACGGCTCGCCCGTGATCCCCTCGGCGGACAGCGCCAGCCCTTCGGCCGTCATGGTGCCCGCGGTGTTCCACGTCCCGAGCGCGATGAACGCCGCGTTGCCGGAGACGAACTCGTTGAACGCGTCGGGGTACTCCGCGCGCGACGCCGCACCCTCGGCGATGACACCGTTCCGGAACAGCGAGGCGAACTCCGTCGCGGCGGTCACGAATTCGGGCGCGTCCCACGCGACGTCGCCGGCGATGGCGTCGTACACGATCCCCGGCGCGTCGGAGTTGATGACGGCCAGGAAGACGTCGAGGTTGACCCAGGCGTCCTTGGCGCCGTGGGCCAGGCACTGACGGCCGGTCGCGACGACCGCGGCGCAGGCCGTCTCCCACTCGTCGAACGTGGTGGGCACCTCGACACCGGCTTCGTCGAGGACCGCCTGGTCGTAGTACACGAGTCCGGCTGCGCTCATGATGCCGGGCAGCGCGGCCTGCTTGTCGTCGAAGGCGAGTTGCTCGAGGCCGGCCTCGTAGTAGGCGTCGCGCCACTGCTCGCCCAGGCTCTCCTCCAGGTGCGGGACGAGATCGGCCGCCAGCGGCTCGTAGTTCGTCAGCATGCCGCCGGGCTGCACCTGGAAGACGTCCGGGCCGTCGTTGCCCGTCAGGGCGGGACGCAGTGCCTGGAGGTAGTCGGTGTAGGCGTACGGGCGGAACTCCACGGTGACACCGGGGTGTTCCTCCTCGAACGCGGCGATCGTCTCCTCGGCGGCCGCGATGTTCCAGCCGACCATCGTCAGCCGCACGTCGTCCGAGCCGCCGCCGGACGTGTCGCCGGACCCGCTTCCGCAGGCGGCGCACAGCAGGACCAGGGCGGCCGCGGGTGCGGCGAACCGTGCGGCGTGGGGTGTTCTCATCGGTCGAGCTCCTTTGCTGAAGCGATGGTGTCCGGCCGCAGCTCGATCCCGTCGACGTGGAAGGTGCCGGTGCCGTCGCCCTCCTCCGGGTCGAGCCGGAGCTGTCGCAGCACGCCGGTCCAGCCGGCGACCGCGCTCAGGTCCAGCTCGTGGTCGACGTAGCCGGTCTCACCCGGAACGAGCGGGATGCGGATGCTGTTGGCCTCACTGAAGTTCGGCTCGGCCTCGGTGGTGAAGTACAGGGTGCCGTGCGTCGCGGTGGTGTCGACGGCCATGCGGATCGACACCGTGGTGAGCTCGGTGAGGTCGACCCAGAGGTCGGGCGCGGAGTAGAACTGCGGGTCCGGCCCGGTGATCGTCCCGCCCACTCCCCCGTCGTGCCACCCGAACCCGTCGATGTGGCCGGCGCCACCCCACCCCTCGGCGGACTCGTCGAAGGTCCACGTGCGCTTGGTGTTGAGCGAGGTCAGGACGAACGGCTCGACCCGGACGGTGTCGACCCGCAGCTGCTCGCCCGCCTCCGCGCCCACGACCTCGACGGAGAGCTGCTCCAACGTTCCCTTCCAGGCTGGCACCGCATCCATGCCGACCTGGTAGGTCGTGAACGTCTCGTCGTGCGCGGTGAGCTCGAACGGGACGGTGTGCTCGGTGCCGTCCGGGTCGGCGGTGGTGCGGAACCGGAGGACGCCCTGGCGGGCGGACGAGTCGTTGCGCAGCCGCAGGGTCACGGTGTCGGCGTTGGCGAGGTCGGCCCGCAGCTCCGGCGAGCGGAGCACGTCACCGTCGCCGTCGAGCGGGACGTCGACGGAGCCGCCGGGCTGCCACGTCGCGCCCGGCGCCGTCCACCCGTCGAGGCCGTCGTCGGCGAAGTGCGCGGCGTACACCGCGTGATCTGGCGCGAGCCGCACGTGCCCCAGCTCCAGCCGGCCCGCGTCGGCGGAGACCTCGACGCCGACCTGGTGGATCGTGCCCGCCCAGTCCGGGGCGTCGGTGAGGTCGACGACGTAGGCGGTGTGACCGCTGTTCGCGGCGATGCGGAACGGGCGGCGGCCCTCGACGGTCCGGCCGTCAGGAGTGGTCGCCACGTAGCGCAGCTGGGCCTCGCGGGCGGCGGTGCGGTTCTCCAGGTCGACGAGGACGGAGCGGAACTCGCCGGCGTCGATCTCGAGGTCGCCGGCGGAGAGCAGCGCAGCGCCGGGTCCCGCGACGTCGGCGCCGATGGTGCCGGCCTCCGACCAGTGCGGGCCGTCCACCGGCCCGGCCCCGGTCCAGCGGTCGGTGCCGTTGGTGAACTCCCACGACGTGCCCGACTGCGGCGGCGCGGTGTCGCGGGCCGAGCGGACCCCCAGTTCGGCCACCTCCGGCGCGCCTCCGGTGGTCCCGGTGACGAGCAACTGCACGGCGTCGGCACGGGTCATGCCGAGCTCGACGGTGGTGGCGGCGTCCAGCACCCCGCCGCGATGCACGGTGCGCCAGCCGCGGGCGTCGTGCAGGCGCAACTCGAACGAGGTGATCGTGGTGTCGGCGGTCCGCGGCACCACGTCGACGCGGTCGAACGGCACTGTGCGGCCGAAGGACAGGCCGACGTGGTCGCCGGACGCCTGGGTGCCGCGCCAGTACGTGCCCACCCGGCCGTCGCTGACCTGCCCGGCGTTGGTCGCGAACCACTGCGCGGGCGCGAACGACGATGCGCTGGCGTACGCGCTGCCGATGAGGCCGGCCGGGTCGCCGTCCAGTCCGGCCGCGCCGACGGCGTACTCGAAGTAGTCGTGGTAGTAGGTGCCGCTCTGCGCGAGAAACACCACCATGATCTCGTGCTGGCCCTCGGAAAGGCCGCGCACCTCGAACGCGGTGCGCCGCGGTTCGTCGTGCTCGCCGTACAGCGAGACGACGCCCTGGGACAGCCCGTCGACGAACACCTCGGCCTCCGTGCCCTTCGGGCCGGCCGGAGCCACCCAGCGCACGGCGTTGCCCTCGAAGCCCGCCCGGATGAAGCTGCGGAAGAAGGCGTCGCGGCGGCCGCCGGGGTTGTAGAGGTAGCTGTGCGTGCCGCCCGAGCTCGCCGGGTCGGCGACCGTCACCCAGTCGCTCGCCGCGGGTGTGACGTGCGCCTCGTAGTCGGTCGTGTGGTCGTCGTCCTCGATACGGTGCCAGCCGGGAGACTGCTCCGGCAGCGGTTCCACCGCCGGCGGCCCGGCCTGCTCCCCCGCGTCCGGATGGTCGCCGGTGTCGTAGAGATAGCTGAACCGGCCGTCCGGCGCGGCGTCGCCTGAGACGTAGGCGTCCATGATGTCGTCGCTCTGCTGGTGGTCCCACCACTTGAAGGCCAGCCGCAGCGGATCGTCCGAGCCGTCCAGCGCGGCCCGCGGCACGGCGACCATCAGCTCGTCCTTCGCGGTCCGGTACGGCAGCGCCTCCCCGGCCGTCTCCCAGCCGTCTCCAGTGGAGCGCTCCAGCCGGGCGTCGTCCTCGCCGTGCCAGCGCACCCGCAGGTCGTAGCCGGACCAGCCGGTGGCGCCGTCGGAGTCGGCGTCGAGGTACAGCGTCATCCAGCCGTCACCCGACACGTCGGTCAGCCGTTCCCGGCTGCGCGCGTAGAAGTAGACGTTCTCGCCGTCCCTGGTGACCTTCGCCGAGACGATGTCGTTGCGGCCGGTGCGGTTGACGTACGTCCGGGCGTCGACGCCGGCGTGCTCGCGCGGCGCGGTGTCACCCTGGTGGTCGGCGTACTCGGGCGTCACGTCGCGCCACTGGCCGAACCCGCCGCGCAGGTCGATGGTGCGCTCGCCCCCGGTACCGGCGGGCGGCGCCACCCCTTTGTACCGGCGGATGTTGTCGACCAGCTGCAGGTAGTAGTTGTCGCCGTAGCCGCCGGTCATCGGGGCGAGGTCGCGGCTCCAGCGGGTGTTCACGACGTCGTAGAAGACCAGCGGGTCGGTGGCTCGCGCCGCCCAGTTGCCGGCGATCCACTCGTTCCACTCGAGCACGAGGATCGTCTCGGGGTCGGCCTCGATGGCGTGGTCCCACTGCTCCTGGAAGTTGTACCCGGCGTTCTCCGCGCCGGGCGACTCGTCCTCCGCGCCGTCGTGGAAGCTGCGGCTGCGCGACGGCGGGTCGTCCAGCCCGTACCACGCGGTGTAGCTGAAGATCGACGAACTGCCGGAGTTCTGCGCGGGCGACACCGCCATCTGCTCCAGCTGGCCGTCGGCGTCGTGGTTGCCGCGCTGCGGGCGGTCGAAGCTGATCCAGTCCCAGCCGCCGGTGGGCTGCTGCGGCTCGTTCGGCCACTGGGCGTAGCGGAAGGTGAAGAAGTCGCGGACCTGCGCAGACGGGGCGGCGCCCAGGATCAGCGGTCTGCCGTCCCATTGGAACCAGGTGCTGGGATACCGGTGCGGCGCGTCGTCGGCGTAGAACGTCCAGTAGAGCTCGTCCATGGCGCGCGTCGAGTCGGTGTGCGTCATGAAGACCACCTGCGGCGCCCGCACGCCTTGGGCCTGCAACTCGACGATCGTCCGCATGAGCAGGATCGCCTGCGGCTTGTAGAGCTCCCAGTTCGACGCGTCGAGGACGAGGTAGTCGACCTGCGCGGCGGCGAGCAACTGCAGGTCGCGGCGGACCACCCACGCGTCGTCGCTGCGGAAGAAGCCGTAGAGCGGCTCGCCCCAGTAGGCGAAGTGGCCCGGCCCGGGGAAGGCGCCGCTGCCGGGCGTCTGCCACGCGAGCGGGTCCTCGGCGAGGGTGGCGTTGTTGTCGAAGACGTTCTTGTACTCGCGCATGTCGTTGGACCCGTGCCAGAGCACGTAGAACACGCCCACCGTGCGGTCGTCGCGCGGTGCCGGCGCCGTGGTGTGGTCGGTGAGCTCGCGGCCGAGCGCGTCGGTCGCCACCAGCGGACCACCCGGCGCCATGACGTCCGGAACCGTCTCGACCGGCCCGCCGGCCGCCTCGCCGTCCTCCGGGCCGGCCGCGGCTCCGGGCCCGGACAGGGCGAGCACGACGGCCGCCGCGGCGGCGACCACCGCCATCGGCCGGCGCCAGCGCATCGAACGGGTGTCAGTGCTCACCGTGACCTCCTTGTCGCGTCGGCTGCGGATCGACTTGCACGTATTGCGCAATCATTGCCCTGGCAGACGGCCAGAGCTAGCATGATCTGGTCCTGAAGTAGCACGAAACGCTCAGGGGTAACCCATGATCACGCGCTACCGACGCCGCGAGACGCTTCCGGTCGTAGGCCCGGCGATCGCCGCGGAGCTGATGGACGGCCTGGGAGAGGTCGGCCCGCACAGCCACGAGTTCATCGAGATCGTGGTGGTCGAGAGCGGCCGCGCCGACCACGAGACCCGCTCGTCCCGGCGGTCGGTGCGCCGGGGCTACTGCGCGGTGCTGCGGCCCGGCGAGTGGCACAGCTGGCGCCACTGCCACGACCTGCGCGTGTGGAACATCTACCTCGGCACCGAGGTGCTGCAGTCGGCGTTGAGCTGGCTGCGCGACACCCCCGAGTGCAGCAGTCTCATCAGTCCGCCCGCCCCCGGCCGGGTCACCGAGCGCGCCCTGGCCGGTCCCGCGCTCGCCAGCGTCATCGACTGGCTCTCCGCCGTGCCGCCGCGGCACCCGTCCGACGGCATCTCGTCGTCGGCCCAGCGGGTCGGCCTGCTGACCGCAGCGCTCGGCGAGATCGCCGCGGCGCCGGAGCTGGACGAGTCGGCCGCGGGCCTGCGCCCGGCGCCGCACCTGCCGACGTCGATCGCCAGCACGCTGCGGCTGCTGGAGCACGACGTCGCCCACCCGTGGACCCTCGGCGAGCTCGCCGACCGCACCCATCTGTCGCCGTCGCACCTGTCGAGGCTGTTCTCGCAGGCCACCGGCATGGCGCCGATCACCTACCTCGCCCGGCTCCGGGCCGAGCACGTCGCGGCCGACCTCATCAACGGCGACGACCCCATCGCGGAGATCGGCGGTCGCTACGGCTGGCCCGACCCGAACTACCTCAGCCGGCGCTTCCGCCACGTGTTCGGCATCTCGCCGCGAGCGTACCGGCGCCGCTACGGGCAGGCGGCGTCGCCACGGCCCTGACCGGCCGTATACGCTCGGCGTTCGATGAGCGACGACACCTCGGCGCCCCGCGTGCTCGACCGGATCGACTGGCCGGTCCACACCGCCCGCCTCACGCTGCGCCCCGCCCGTCCCGACGACGCCGACGCCGTCTGGGAGTACCGCCGCCTCGAGCCGGTGGCCCGCTGGCTGACCGACCTCCCCGACGACGCCGCCGGCTTCCGCGCCCGGTTCGCCGAGCCCGGCCGGCTGGCCACGACCGTGGTGGTCGAGCACGACGCGGCCGTCATCGGGGACCTCATGGTGCGGGTCGAGGACGCCTGGGCCCAGACCGAGGTGGCCGCGGCCGCCCGCGGCGTCCAGGCCGAGCTGGGCTGGGTCTTCGACCCCGCGAGCCAGGGCCACGGCTACGCCACCGAGGCCGTCCGCGAACTGCTGCGGCTCTGCTTCACGGAGCTGGGGCTGCGCCGCGTCACCGCGCTGTGCTTCGCCGACAACGAGCCGTCCTGGCGGCTGATGGAACGCGTCGGCATGCGCCGCGAGGCGCACAACGTCGCCGACTCGCTGCACCGCTCCGGCCAGTGGCTCGACGGCCTCGGCTACGCGCTGCTCGCCGAGGAGTGGAAGTCAGCCTGACCCGTCCGTGACGCGGCGCGGGCCGGTGCCGTCCGCGCCGAACACGTCGTCGGGGTTGAGCAGGTAGCACGCCTTCATCGACAGGCAGCCGCAGCCGATGCAGCCGGTGAGCTCGCGCTGCAGGTTCTCCAGCTCGCGCTTCTTCGCCTCGAGCTGGTCCTGCCAGCGCTTGGACAGCCGGTGCCAGTCGTGCGAGTCGGGCATGCGCTGCATCGGCAGCGTCGCGAACACCTCGGCGACGTCGGCGAGTGAGATGCCCAGCCGCTTGGCCACCAGGATCAGCGAGATGCGCCGGATCATGAACCGCGGGTAGCGGCGCTGGTTCCCGGACGTGCGCGACGACTCGATCAGGCCGAGCTGCTCGTAGTAGTGCAGGGCCGAGACCGCCACCCCGGTGCGGCGCGACACCTCGCCCACCGTGAGCAGATCGTCGGGCTCCAGCGCGCTCACCTCCACGGTTGACCTCAAGCTCCCTTGAGATTCTAGGTTTCCGGACCATGACGACAACAGACGACCGCCCGGCGAGCTTCCGCGAGCTGTTCGGCGCGGGCCGGGCCACGACCTCGCTGGTCCTGGCCGGCGGCATCGCCCTGCATGCCGTGAACATCTTCCTCACCACCAGCCTGTTGCCCACCGCGATCGACGAGATCGGCGGCGAACGGCTCTATGCGTGGAGCACGACGGTGTTCATGATCGCCTCGGTGATCTCGTCGATGCTGGTAAGCCGCACGCTGGCCCGGCGCGGACCGGTCGCCGCCTACCTGTTCGGGCTGGCGCCGTTCGTGCTCGGCGCCGTCATCGCCGCCGTCAGCCCGACGATGACGACGCTGCTGGCCGGCCGCGCCGTACAGGGCTTCGGCGGCGGCATGCTGGCCGGGCTCGGCTACGCCGTCATCCAGCGGGCCTACCCCGAGCGGCTCTGGGCCCGGGCGACGGCGCTGGTGTCGGCCATGTGGGGCGTCGGGACGCTGGTCGGCCCGGCCATGGGCGGCGCGTTCGCCCAGCTGGGCGCCTGGCGCTGGGCGTTCGGCGCGCTGGCGCTGGCCGGCGTCGCGCTGGCCGTCCTGGTGCCGCGGGCGCTGCCGCGCTCGGACGGCGCGGCCGTCGCCGAGCCCGTCCCGTACGTCTCGCTCGTCCTGCTGACCGCGGCGACCGCGCTGATCAGCGTCGCGAGCCTGCGCGACGACACGGTACAGATGGTGGGCGTGGTCGCCGCCGCGGTGGTCGTGATCGGCGCGTTCGTGCGCTGGGAGCGGCGCTCGCCGGTGCGGGTGCTGCCGCGGTCGACCTACGTGGCCGGGTCGCCGTTGAAGTGGCTGTACGCCGGCATCGCGATCCTCGCCGTCGGCACGGTGTCGGAGGCGTTCACGCCGCTGTTCGGGCAGCGGCTGGCCGGACTGGAGCCGGTGGTCGCGGGGTTCCTCGGCGCGGCCGTGTCGCTCGGCTGGTCGGCCACCATGCTGGTCAGTTCCGGGGCACAGCGGCCCGAGGCGGTGCGCCGGCTGCGCATCGCCGGGCCGGGCGTCATGGCCCTCGGCCTCGCCGTCACCGGCGTGTTCCAGCGGGAGGACGCCGGCGTCTGGCTGGTGGTCGTCTGGGTGCTCGGGCTGGTCGTCGCGGGCGCCGGGATCGGGCTGGCGTTCCCGCACGTCGTCGTCGCGGTGATGAGCAGCTCGTCCGACCCGGCCGAGGCGGGCAAGGCCAGCGCCGGCGTCAACACCGTCGAGCTGATCGGGCTGGCCATCGGGTCGGCCGTGGGCGGGCTGCTGCTCAACCTGGGCGCGCCGTCGATGCTGGTGTCGGCCCGGTACCTGCTGTTCGGGCTGGCGGCCGCGGGGGTCGTAGGCGTGGTGGTCGCGCTGCGGGCGTCGGCCGTCAGCGCGGCAGCGACCGCAGCCAGCGGGTCAGCAGGGCGCTGACGTCGTCGGGGCGTTCCTGCTGGATCCAGTGGCCGGCGCCGTCGACGAGGTGCGAGCCGCGCAGGCCCGGCATCGTCGTGGGCAACGCCTCGATGGCGCCGGCCAGCGTGACCACCGCGGCGTCGAGGGCGCCGGCGACGAACAGCGACGGCTGGGTGATCGGCGCGCCGGCGTGCCCGGCGAGGTCGGCCCAGTCCTGGTCGAAGTTGCGGTACCGGTTCAGCGCACCGGTCAGCCCGGTCCGTTCGAACTCCGCGGCGACGACGTCGAGGTCGGCGTCGCTCAGCCAGCCCGGCTGGGCGTCGGGGAACCGTTCGCGCATGGCGTGGCCGGCCGGGATGAGCGCCGCCGGTGGCGCGTCCGGGCCGGGCATGGTGCCGGCGGACAGCCACGCGTAGAAGCCGCGCAGCCAGCCGCGCACGTCCGGCTCGATCTCGGCCTCGGCCCGGCCCGGCTGCTGGAAGTAGCTGACGTAGAACTCGTGTCCCGGCGGGACCATCTGGGCGAAGACGTCGCTGGGCCGAGGGCCGCCCGGCGGCGTGTAGGGGACGCTCAGCAGCGCGACGGCGCGGAAGACGTCTGGGCGCAGCAGCGCCGAGTCGGCCGCGACGACCGACCCGATGTCGTGCCCCGCGATGACCGCCTGCCGCTCGCCGAGCGCCTCGACGACCGCCACGTTGTCCTCGACGAGGTCGCCGACGCGGTACGCGCCCACCTCCCCCGGCCGCGACGACCGTCCGTACCCGCGCAGGTCGATCGCGACGGCCCGGTAGCCGGCCGCCGCCAGCGCCGGCAGCTGGTGCCGCCACGAGTACCAGCCCTCGGGGAAGCCGTGCAGCAGCAGCACCAGCGGACCCTCGCCCTGTTCGACCAGGTGGATGCGGCCCGCGGGCGAGCGCACCAGCCGATGGGTGAGACCCGCCGCTGCCGTCGTCGTCATGGGTGTCACGCTAGTGGACCCCTGGAGGAGGCACCGACGTGACCGGCGACTTCGAGCTGACCGACGACGAGCTGCGGGTGGTGGCCCGCTACGCGGCCGAGTCTGCGCAGCAGGTGCTGCCCGTCTTCGAGCAGGCCTGCCCGGACGACCTCCGGCCGCGCGCCGCCCTCGACGCCGCCTGGACGTTCGCCGGCGGCGGGCGCCGGACCAAGCTGCAGCGGGTGACGTCGCTGGACGCGCACCGGGCCGCGGCCGCGGCGCCCACCGAGGCCGCCCGCCTCGCCGCCCAGGCCGCCGGCGACGCCGCGTCGGCCGCCTACCTGCACCCGATCGCCAAGGCGCACCAGGTCGGCCACATCCTCCGCGCCGCCGCCAACGCCGCCCGCATCGCCGAGCTCACCGCCGGCGACGACCCCCGCGCCGGCGACGCCGCCCTCGACCTCGCCCGGCAGCGCGCCACCCCCGTCCTCGTCGACGTCCTGCGCCGCTATCCGCCCGCCCCGGCCGGCCGCAGCCGTCCCGCCCACCTCATGTCCGCCCTCGACGCCGCCCTGCGCGCCCTGGGCTCACCAGCCACGCCCGCGGATCCGGCGGACGCCCGGGAGACCAGCGGATAGCGACCGCCGCGAGCCGGCAAGCGCCGGTTTCCCGGGCGTCCGCCGGTTCCCGGGTGGGGTTGCGGGCGGCGTCGGCCAGTCCGCCCTGGCGCTGCGCTGGCGTTGTGGCGAGAGTAGCGGCGCCGGCAGGACTGGCCTGACCCCGAGCTCGGGTTGTCGGCGCGGTTCAACACCGCACCAACGTCACAGCCGTACATCTAGGACGCCGGGATGCCGCGTGCACTCAGCACGGCGGCGATCGACGCCCAGTCGGGGGCGGTCGGGGTGGGCTGGTAGCGCAGGGCGTTCTTGTCCTTGAAGCCGCTCGACGTGCAGATGCACACGACCGGCCCGTCGAACGTGGCGCCGGCGGCGAGGCGGCGGCGCAGGCCCGCCACGCCGATCACGCCGGACAGCTCCTGCCACATGCCGAACCGGGCCAGCAGGTCCTGCGCGGCCAGCATGCCCGCGTCGTCCACGCCGACGACGGAGCCGGTGGTGTGGGTCATGACGTGGGTCGCGCGGTAGCCGCCGGTGGTGGTGGCGACCGAGTACGCGTCCGTCGGCGTGGCCTCCACCGTCACCGCCGGCTGCCCGGACCGCAGGGCCGACGCGATGACGTCGCGCCCGGCCACCTCGGCGGCGTGGATCGCCGGCACCCGATCGGCCACCCCCAGCAGGCGCAGCTCCTCGAACCCCTTCCACACGCCGTAGAGCAGCTCCCCGTACCCGGCCGGGACGAAGACCGCGGCGGGCACGCGGTGCCCCAGCTCGACGAACAGCTCGTAGGCGATGGTCTTGTAGCCCTCGGGCCCGAACGGGTGGCCGGTGTGCGTGACGGTCTGGTTGCTCACCGGCTGGAAGCCGAGGCGGTCGACGACGTCCTTGACGACGCTCCAGCGGGCGTCGCGGGGCACCGACAGGACGGTGGCGCCGTACGCACCGACGAACGACTCGACCGCGGGCGGCGCGCCGGTCGACATGACGACGACGCACGGCAGGCCGACCGCCGCCGCCATGGCCGCCGCGGACGCCCCGTGGTTCCCGGACGACGCGACGACGACACCCGGAGCGCCGGACAGGGCGGCGGCGCTGACGGCGCACAGGTTGAGGCGGTCCTTGTGGCTCCACGTCGGGTTGCGGCTCTCGTCCTTGAGCAGCACGGGCACGTCGGTGTCGAACAGCGCCGACGCGTCGAGCAGGGACGTCCCGCCGATGCCGCGGACCAGGCCGGGGTGCAGCGGCGGCAGCAGCGGCGCCCAGGCGGACGCGTCGGCCGGCACCGCCGAGCGCCCGAACAGCCCGTCGACGACGCCCGGCGCGAGCGCGGCGTAGTCGTAGGCCACCTCGAGCGGGTACGCCATCGTCTCGGTGCTCGACCGCGGGCAGCCCGCGACCAGCGGCGGCCAGAGCGGATAGCTGAGGTCGTGGTCGTGGACCGCCCGCTGACCCGTCGCCACGGAGGGCGACAGGTCAGCGGCGGCGACCGCCGGTTGGCTCAGGCTCATCGCTTGAGCGAGACGTAGAACGCGGTGACGGGGCCGTCGGCGGACGAGCCCCAGATCGAGTGCCGGACGCCGGCGGGGATCACGAACGCCGAGCCGCCGGTGATCGGGACGCGCTCGCCCGGCAGGCCGACGACGCCGGACCCGGAGATCACGTAGTAGTACTCCGGGTGCTCGTGCGCGCCGCCGAGCTGCTCGTCGGTCGGCGCCTCGGCGCGGTGCTTGTAGTCGATGAGCCCGCCGCGCGCGCCGTAGTCGACGCCCAGCGTGTCGGCGTTGAGCAGCCGCCAGCTGGTGCGGGTCGCGTTGTCGTTGGTCTCGACGTCGTCGGGCGTGATGATCTGCATCGTGCGTTCCCTTCGGCTGTGGGGTGGTGCGGTGACGGGTGCGGCGTCAGGCCCGGGCGCCTCCCTTCTCCGCCGCGACGGCGACGGGGTGCCAGCAGGCGGCGCCGTGGCCCGGCGCCAGGTCGGTGAGCGGCGGGTCGTCGCCCGCGCAGGACGCCGACGCCTTCGGGCAGCGCGGGTGGAACGCGCAGCCGGTCGGCCGGTGCCGCAGCGACGGCGGTTCGCCGTCCAGCAGGACGCGGGCCCGCCGCTGCCCGGGCACGCGGGAGGGGACGGCCCGCACCAGCGCCTGGGTGTAGGGGTGGCGCGGGGTGTCGAGGACGTCGCGCGCGGGCCCCTGCTCCACGATGCGGCCCAGGTACATGACGGCGACGCGGTCGCAGACCCGCCGCAGCAGCGACACGTCGTGCGAGACGAGCAGGACGGCGACGTCCAGGCGCCGCGCGAGGTCGGCGAGCAGCCTCACGACGCCGGCGGCGGTGTGCTCGTCCAGCATGGAGACGGGCTCGTCGGCGAGGATCACCCGCGGCTCGACGACCAGTGCGCGGGCGATCGCGACCCGCTGCCGTTCGCCGCCGCTGAGCTGGTACGGATACCGGTCGAGGTAGTCGGCCACGGGTGTCAGGCCGGCGTCGTCCAGTGCCTGGGTCACCCGCCGGTCCCGGTCGGCGTCGTCCGCGGCGAGGCGCTGGGCGACGAGCGGCTCGGCGACGGCGTCGCGCACGCGCAGCCGCGGGTTCAGCGAGTCGTACGGGTCCTGGAAGATCATCTGCACGTGCCGGCGCAGCGGCCGCCAGTCGGCGCGGTCGCCGGCGGCCAGCTCGTGCCCGGCGACGCGGATGGCGCCGTCGTCGACGGACGTGAGGCCCACGAGCGTCGCGGCCAGCGAGCTCTTGCCGCAGCCGCTCTCCCCCGCCAGCCCGACGACCTCGCCGCGTCCTACGGTGAGCGAGACGTCGCGCAGCACGGTCAGCTCGCTGGACCGGCGCAGCGCCGCCAGCCCGCGCCCGCCGGCGAAGCTCACCGTCACCCCGGACACCTCGAGCGCCGGTGCCGCCTCACCGGCCGGCCGCGGCACGACCACCCCGGCGTCGGCCGGCCGGTTCAGCACCTGCGCCGGCGTGCCGGTCGCCTGGACCCGGCCGTGCTCCAGCGCCACGACGTGGTCGCACAGCTCGTTCGCCACCCCGAGGTCGTGGGTGACGACGAGCAGCGCCAGGCCGAGCTCCTCCTTGGCCCGCACCAGCAGCTCCAGCACGCGGTCCTGGACGATGACGTCCAGCCCGGTGGTCGGCTCGTCGGCGACCAGCACCGACGGCTCGAGGACGGTGGCCATGGCGATCAGCGCGCGCTGGCGCATGCCGCCGCTGAACTGGTGCGGGTAGGACGACGCGCGGTCGGCGTGGATGCCGACGCGCTCCAGCGACTGGTGCGCCAGCGCCAGCGCCGCCTTCCGCCCGACGTCGCGGTGGGCGCGGACGACCTCGGCGATCTGCGCGTCGACCGCCATGACGGGGTCGAGCGCGCTCATCGCGGCCTGCGGGACCAGCGCGAGGTGCTCCCAGCGCAGCCGCCGCCGGTGCCGTTCCGGCATCGTCAGCAGGTCGGTGTCGTCGAAGCGGACTTCGCCGGTCACCGTCGCGGTGCGCGGGAGCAGCCCGAGGACGGCCTTGCCCGCCGTCGTCTTGCCGGAGCCGGACCGCCCGATCAGGCCGACGGTGCGCCCGGGCGCGACGGTGAGGTCGAGGTGCTCCAGCGCCTGACGGTCGCCGTGGGCGCCGCGGTAGGTGACGGCCAGTCCGCGGACGTCGAGACCGGGGCCCGTCACGGCTGCCGGCTTTCCCAGCGGTGTGCCTGCGCCGACTCGTAGGCGCGGCCGAGCAGCGACATGCACAGGACGAACAGCATGATGGCGAGGCCCGGGAAGAACGCCCACCACCAGGTGGTGTTCAGCTCGGTCGAGGTGAACGCGTCGAACATGATCGTCCCCCAGGAGATGGAGTCGGGCGGGGCGAGGCCGAGGAAGCTCAGGCTGGCCTCGGCGATGACGGCCTCGGTGACGAGGAACAGGCCGTAGAGCATGGCCAGCGAGACGACGTTCGGCGCGATGTGGCGGTACAGCACCCGCCGCGGCCGGGCGCCGCCCACCACGGCGGCGCGGACGAACGGCCGCTGTTTCAGGCTCAGCACCTGGGCGCGGACCACGCGCGCCGTCGTCCGCCAGAACAGCGCCGCGATGGCCAGCAGCAGCACGACGTCGGAGCGGCCGAGGATGCCGACCAGCACGATCGCGAACGGCAGGAACGGCAGCGCGTAGGCGCTGTCGGTGATGCGCATGAGCAGCGCGTCGGTGCGCCCGCCGGCGAACCCGGCGACGAGCCCGACGTTGACCCCGATGACGACCGTCACCAGGGCGCCGACGAAGCCGACGACGAGCGTGCGGCGGGTCCCCCAGATCACCTGGCTGAGCACGTCGCGCCCGTAGCTGGTGGTCCCGAACGGGTGCTCCAGGCTCGGCGGGATCGAGCGGGCCGGCTCGCCGTTCGCCAGCTGCAGCCGGGCGAACGGGTCGTACGGCGCGATCCACGGGCCGATCAGCGCCACCAGCACGAACAGCCCGAACCCGATGAGCGCGAGCTTCGCGCCGGGGGTGCGCCAGACCCGCTGGGCCGCCTGCCAGCCGACGGTCGCGATGGCCGCGCTCATGCCAGCCTCACCCTCGGGTCGAGGTAGGCGTAGGCGACGTCGATGACCGCGTTCACGACGATGACCGTCACCGCCGTCAGCAGGAAGATCCCCTGCATCATCGGGTAGTCGTAGTTGTTGACGGCCTCGACGACGCCGCGGCCCATGCCCGGCCACGAGAACACCGTCTCGACGATCACCTGGCCGCCGATGATGTTGTCGACGAGCGCCGGCGCCAGCGTCACCACCGGCAGCGCCGCGTTGCGGGCGCCGTGCCGGTAGACGATGCGCCGCCGCGGCAGCCCCTGCGCCCGGCCGAGCTCGATGAACTCCTGGTCGAGCACCTCCTTCATCGAGGTGCGCATGGTCAGCGTCGGCTCGACCAGGTAGTAGAGCACGAGGATGGTCAGCGGCAGCGCGAGATGGTGCAGGAAGTCCAGCGACAGGAACCGGGTGAGGCCGTCACCGCCCTCGCCCGGCGAGAACATGCCCAGCGACGGCACCCAGCCCAGGGTGAGCCCGAACAGCGTCAGCGCCAGCGTCGACACCCAGAAGATCGGCGAGGCCTTGATGACGAACGCGGAGGTGCGCACGCCCTCGTCGAACCGGCGGCCCGACGTCGCGGCGAAGGCGCCGAGCCCGATGCCGATCGCGACGGCCAGCAGCACCGCCGGCACCACCAGCACCGCGGAGTTGACCAGCCGGTCGCCCAGCACGTCCACGACCGGCACCTTGTACTGGAAGGACGTGCCGAGGTCGCCCTGCAGCAGCGCCAGGCAGTACGACAGGAACTGCTGGGGCAGCGGCTGGTCCAGGCCGTACCGCTCCCGCAGCTGGTCGGCGACGGCCGGGTCCATGTCCGGCCCGACGACCGCGGCGGCGGGGTCGCCCGGGACGGCGCGGAAGAGCAGGAACGTCAGCGGCACCAGCACCGCGAGGGTGACCATCATCTGCAGCAGCCGGCTCAGCAGGAACCGGGCCAGCGGGCGGCCGCCGCGTCGCCGTTCCGGAGCCGGCGGATCCGCGGTGACCGGTGGGGTGGTGTCTGTCGCCATGGCTACGCACCTCCGCTCAGGAACCGGTCTCGGGGTAGTAGAGCCGTCCGTCCGGCCCGAACGCGTAGCCCGCGTCGGCCAGCGCCTCCATCGCCGCGCCGGCGTCGTACTCGAACGGCGCCAGGTCCGGGTCGTGCCACTGCTCCAGGCTCGGCGCGATCACCGAGCCGCCCGGCTCGGCCGCGCCCTCCATGACGACGTCGACGAGGTCGTCGTAAGGGACCAGCGCGCGCAGCGCGACCCGGAAGGCGCGGTCGTCGAACGGCGCCCGGGACGTGTTGAGGTGCAGGCCGCGCCAGCCGTGGCTCTGGGTCTCGACGACGGTGACGCCGTCGGCCTCCTTCAGCGACTGGTACTGCGTGGCCGGCTGCACGTCGTCGTAGAGGTCGATCTCGCCGGACGTCAGCGCGCTGATGCCGGCCTCGAAGCTGCCGAGGATGGCGAGCTCCAGCCGGTCGGCCGCGGGCGCGTCGTAGTGGTCCGTCCGGGCCGCGAAGCTCAGCGACTCGCCGATGCGGCGCTGCTCCAGCACGAACGGGCCGGACCCGACCGGCGCGTCGTTCGTGAACGTCGTCGGATCGGCGACCGTCGACCACACGTGCTGGGGCAGGATCGGCAGCTGGGTGAGCGTCACGTCGGTGAAGGCCGCGGCCGGCGCCGCCAGCGTGATCGTCACCGTCTGACCGTCCGCCGCGACGCCGCTCACCCCGGACAGCCCGGCCGCGTAGAGCGGCGCGGCGGTGTCGCGCAGGTACTCGACGGTGAAGGCGAGGTCCGCGCCGGTGACGGGAGTGCCGTCGCTGAAGGTCATGCCGTCGCGCAGCGTCAGCGTGACCTCCGAGCCGGACACCTCGACGCTCTCGGCGGCGCGCTCGACGGTCTCGCCGTCCGCGTCGATCGCCAGCGGCGTGTCGTAGACCAGCGACAGCGGGATCTGGCTCTCCAGGGTGTCGACCAGCACCGGGTTGAGCGTCGGCGGGTCGAAGACGGTGCCGACGACCAGCGTGTCGCGGTCGTCCAGCGGGGTCGCCGCGGTGGCGTTCCAGACGTTGAACAGCGGGTAGCCGACGGCCGGCTCGATGCCCTCCCACCGGTCGGACCGGTACGCCGCGCCGACGACCGGGTAGATCAGCGGCACCACCGGCACCTCGTCGTAGAGGATGCGCTGCGCCTCCTCGACCGCGGCGCGCCTGGTCTCGGCGTCGTCGGCCTGGTTCTGCTCGAGGTAGGCCGCGTCGTAGCCGGGGTCGACGAACATCGAGACGTTCGACCCGGCGTCGGTGGCGCCGTCCGACTGGAACCGGCTCAGCAGGTTGTCCGGGTCGAGGCGCTCCGGCGTCGGCCCGTACGACACGACGAACGCGTCGTAGTCCTTCCCGGTGAACGTGCGCGCGTTCAGCTGGGCGTCGTCGACGGGGAGCAGCTCGGCGTCGATGCCGGCCTCCTGCCAGGCCTCGACGATCATCCGCGACAGCTCGAACCGCGACGGGTCGTTGGCCGCCGTCTTCGTCAGCAGCTGGATGGTGGGGACGGGTTCGCGGCCCGCGACGTCGTCGATGGTCGGCGCGTCGGCCGGCCCACGCTCGTCCACCGGCACGCTGGTACAGGCCGCCACGGCCAGCGCGGTGCAGAGCAGGAGCGAGCAGGAGGTGAGGCTGGTGTAGCGACCACGCATGATGGTCTCCCTGGGAACGAAGCGTTCTTCCGGGTGAATGGTTGAGCCGGCCCACCGCCCCCGTGGGCGCCGGCCCCTGGCGTCACGACCTCCGGTCGGTGCTGCCGAAGATCCAGTCCTCGATCGAGCGGATGAGCTCCGCCGTCGCCTCGGTGCGCAGCGAGTAGCGCGTCCCCACCCGGTCGCGTTCCTGCCGCACCAGGCCCGCCGCCCGCAGCCGGTGCACGTGGTGGTGCACCGTCGGCTGCCCGAGCCGCAGCTGCGCGGCCAGTTCGGCGGCGTACATGGGCCGCTCCGCCAGCATGCGCAGCAGCGCCAGCCGGTTCGGATCGGACATGGCCTTGAGCGCCGTGACGAGGTCCTGGCGGATCGGCACCGGGTCGTACCCGTCGAAGAAGGCGCTCGGCACGCCGTACACGACCAGCGCCGCGCGCGCGGCCTGGTCGACGCGTGCGGACATGTAGGGGTGCGCGAAGACCGACGGCGCCAGCGTCACCGACCGCAGGTCCAGGTCCTCGCCGAGGGTGTAGCCGCCGGTCAGCTGCTCGATCACCGTCGGCGCCGGCACCACGTCGAGCATCGCCCGCGCCGCGCCGGCGGCCTCGTCGAGCAGCACCGTGAGGTCGTCGGCCTGCTCGGCGAACACCCGGTCGAGGTAGCCGCCCAGCACGGCGACCAGCTCGGCCTGGACGACGCCGGGCTCGCGGAGCACGCGGCGGCACCGCGCCGCCCAGCCGGGCAGCAGGCCGGCCACCGCCGTCGTCGCCCGCTTCGCGTCGCCGTCCAGCACCTCGCGGTACGCCGCGAGCCGCTCCGCGTCGGCCTCGCCGTCGTCGAGCATGAGCATGGCGAGGTCCGCGGCCGGCCGGGCCGCGACGGCGTCGATCAGGTCGCGCGGCCCGGCGCCGGGCGGGAGGTCCGCGATGATGCGGATCGCCCCGTACCCCAGCGCGGTGTCGAACCCCTGGAACAGGAACCTGGCCGCCTCGGTGTGCTCGTCACCCAGCCGTTCCAGCTGTTCCGCGCTCCAACGACGCGACCGCGTGAAGGTGCGCGGGTTGTGCAGGGCCCGCAGGCTGACCACGAAGTCGTAGCAGACCGAGGCGTCGACCCGCACGTCGCCGTCGAACCCGCGGTCCACGGCCTGCGCGTCGGTGCCTTTGATCAACTTCATGGTCACCAATCGGTAGAAATTCGATGGTGGTCGAAAAACTATCGATGCCGACGAAAGCCGTCAAGGGGTCGGGCGCGACCGATTCGGGCGATGACCGATACTGAGGCCATGCGGCTGGTCTCCATCGGCGACAGCTTCACCGAGGGCGTGGGCGACGAACTCCCCGGCGGCACACCCCGCGGGTGGGCCGACCTCCTGGCCGGCGGGCTGGCCCGCCACCTCGGCGAACCGGTCGAGTACGCCAACCTCGCCATCCGCGGCCGGCTGGCCGGGCAGATCGTCGACGAGCAGCTCGAGCCGGCGCTGGCGCTGGAGCCGACGGCGCTCACCTTCAACGGCGGCGGCAACGACCTCATGCGCCTGCGCGCCGACCTCGACCGGCTGCGCGCGCTCACCGAGCACGTCATCCTGCGCTGCCTCGAGAACGGCGTGCGGCCGATCATCCTCAGCGGCGGCAACCCCAGCGGCGGGCTGCCGATGGGACGGCGCATCCAGCGCCTCGGCGACCTGCTGACGGTCGTGGCGCGGGAGCTGACCGCGCGGTACGACGTCGCGTTCGCGGACAACTGGAGCGACGCCGAGCTGGCCCGGGCCGACTACTGGTCCGACGACCGGCTGCACCTCAACACCGCCGGCCACCACCGGGTCGCGGCCCGCGTGCTGACGACGCTGGGCGCGTCGTACCCGCCGGCGTGGATGGCGCCGGCCGGGGCGGCCCGCACCGCGCCGGGCCTCGCCGAGAACGTCCGGTACTACCGCCGGTACGTGGCGCCGTGGGTGCGGCGGCGACTGACCGGCCGCTCGTCCGGCGACCACCGCACCGCCAAGTTCCTCGACTGGACCGTCGTCGGGCCCCTAGATCCGTAGGTCTGTTGATCTTGCGATGCGCGCCGGCCGATCAGCCCGGCGCAGGTGCGCACGGCGTGGCTGGCCGGGACGCGGTCAGGCGGCACGTCCTGGACCCGGCCTGCCCGCCGGGAGTGCTGTTCCGGCGCGGTGACCTCAGCGCCAACTGTTGGCAAGAGTGTCACCCCGCCGCGGGCATGCCCATCATCTGAGGCCTACGCGACGTCACTCGCGCACTCACCCCCTTTTGGTCAGCGCCGGGCGCGGACGATCCACGCGCGGGCGTCGAACAGCACGCCGTCCGGGGTCGCGTGGGCGGCGACGTGGTCGCGCAGCCGCTCGTGGCCGCGGATCCGCTCGTCGCCGTCGAGCCGGGCCAGCTCCGCCCGCGGCTCGCTCAGCTGCAGCACCGCGGCCAGCGCCGCGTCGGCGTCGGCGCCGTACCAGACCGGCCGCGCCACGTCGGTGAGCGCGACGTCGCGGAACCCGGCCGCCGCGAGCAGCGCGTGGGTCGCCTCGGGCGCGGCCAGCGAGAACGCGCCGTCGTCGTCGCGTGCCCGCGTCTCCCCCGCGACGGCGTCGAGCAGCGGGCCCGCCCACGCGTTGGCGGCGCGGCCCTGCCAGACCATCATCGCCAGCCGCCCACCCGGCCGCGTCGCGCGGGCCAGGTTGGCGAACGCGGCCGCCGGGTCGGCGAAGAACATCGTCCCGAACCGGCTCATCACCAGGTCGAACCGCGCGCCGGCGAACGCGTGTGCCTGCGCGTCGGCCACCTCGAACGCGACGTTGCGCAGCCCCTCGGCGGCGGCCCGCCCGCGCGCCTCGTCGACGCGCGCCGCCGACACGTCCACGCCGAGCACCGTCCCGTCCACCGCCACGCCCGCCGCGTCGCACGTCGTCCGGCCCGACCCGCACCCGACGTCGAGCACGTGGTCGGCGCAGCCCAGGCCGAGCGCGGCGCGGTACGGCGGGTCGAGGTAGCGCATCTCCGCGTCGTAGTCGAAGGCCACGGCTCAGACCGTAGCGGCTCGCGGCTCGCATACGATCGAAAGCGATGGACGAACCAGCCCTCCCGGCCCCCGACGACACCGCCGTGCTGCCCGCGAACGTCGTCGCCGAGTTCCGGCAACTGCGCGACGAGTTCTCGCGGTTCATGCTCTCCTACAAGTTCGGCATGGACGAGATCACCACGAAGGTGCGCATCCTCCAGGAGGAGTTCCGCACCGTCCACGTCTACAACCCCATCGAGCACGTCTCGGCGCGGCTGAAGACGCCCGAGGGGGTGCTGGAGAAGGCGCGGCGCAAGGGCTGCGAGCCGACGTTCGAGCAACTGCGCGATCAGATCACCGACATCGCCGGCGTCCGCGTCACCTGCTCGTTCGTCTCCGACGCGTACCGGGTGTTCGACCTGCTGACCGGCCAGCACGACATCCACGTCGTCACGGTGAAGGACTACATCCAGAACCCCAAGCCCAACGGCTACCGCAGCCTGCACGCCATCGTCGAGGTGCCGGTGTTCCTGTCCGACGGGCCGACGCCGGTGCCCGTCGAGGTGCAGTTCCGCACCATCGCCATGGACTTCTGGGCCAGCCTCGAGCACAAGATCTACTACAAGTACGACAAACAGGTGCCCGACGCGCTGCTGCTCAGCCTGCACGAGGCCGCCACCACCGCGGCCAAGCTCGACGAGGACATGGAGCGCCTGCACCGCGAGGTCCACGGCGACGACCGCCAGCAGCCGCCGTTCGAGTCGTCGCCGGGCGGACTGGAGCTGTCCGAGCGGGTCGTGGCACAGCTGCTGCAGCAGCGCGCCGTCCTGCCCGAGCCGTAGGCCGTTCGTCCCGCCGGACGAGCGCCAACGACCCTGGGCCGGGCTGCCGCCGTGCGCATAGCGTCGGAAGTGTCCCGGAGGTGATTCCCATGCGGGTCCTGTTGTCGGCCACCACCCCCGGCGGCGACGCGGCCGACGTCGCCGACCGGCTGCGCCACGCCGGGCACACCGTCGACGGCTGCCGCGGCGGCGAGCGCTGCACCCTCGCGATGGGCGGCACCTGCCCGCTGGCCGACCACCTGGCCGACGTGCACGTGCACGTCCGCGAGCGCCCGGGCCCGCCGGCCGGCCGCGACCGTCCGTTCCTGTGCGCCGTGGTGGCCGGGGCCCCGCTCGTGCTGTGCGGACCGCCGTCGCCCGAGGGCCCGTGGTCGCGCGCCGACGTCGTCTGCTCGCCCGCGGGCGTCGTCGACGCGCTCGAACGGGCCGTCCGGCGCGCGAGCGCCGGCGGCAGGTGGGACCAGCCGCGGTCTGCTTGACGCCTGCCCCCGGCAGGGGCCGCCTGAAACCCGGTCTCCCGCTCTTACCTCGCGGCTCGGCCGGCGCTCACTGTCGAGTACCCACGCCCGGGCCGAGCACTCCGCCGGCACTCCGCCGGCGCTCAGCCGCGCCGGGCGTCGGCCGCGACGATGAGGTCGTCGAGGCGGTCGAGGGCGGTGTGCAGCGCGGAGATGCGCTCGGCGATGCGGGCCCGCTCGTCGTCGAGCATGGCCCGCTGGGCGGCGGTGGTCGTGCCGGTGTCGACGCAGGGCAGCAGCTCGGCGATGCGGCGGCTGGACAGGCCGGCCGCGTAGAGCTGCTGGAAGAAGCGCACCCGCCCGACGGCGTCGTCGGCGTAGTCGCGCTGGCCGCCGGACGTGCGCCGGGACGTCAGCAGGCCCTGCTGCTCGTAGTAGCGCAGCGCCCGCACGCTGACCCCGGACCGCCGCGCGACCTCACCGATGCGCATGGCTTCTCCTCCGGACTTGACTCTGACGTCAGCGTCAGGTTCTAGCCTGCCACACATGACGCAGACCTTCTCTCTCGACGGCGCGGTCGCGCTGGTCACCGGCGCCAACCGCGGCCTCGGCCGGCTGTTCGCCGCCCACCTCCTGCAGCGCGGCGCGGCCCGCGTCTATGCCGCCGCACGCCGCCCCGAGACCATCGACCTCCCGGGCGTCGTCCCGCTCCGCCTCGACATCACCGACGACGCCGGCGTGCGGGCCGCCGCCGAGCAGGCCGGCGACGTCACCCTGCTCGTGAACAACGCCGGCATCAGCCGCTGGACCAACCTCCTCACCAGCGACGTCGCCGACCTCCGCGCCGAGCTGGAGACGAACCTGTGGGGCACGCTCGCGATGGTGCGCGCCTTCGCCCCGGCGCTGGCCCGCAACGGCGGCGGCGCGGTGCTCAACGTGCTGTCGGCGCAGTCGTGGTTCGCCTACCCGGGCACGAACGGCTACCACGTGGCGAAGGCGGCCCAGTGGGCGCTCACCAACGGCGTCCGGCTGGAGCTCGCGGCGCAGGGCACGCAGGTCACGGCCCTGCACCTCGGCGCCGTCGACACCGACTTCAGCGCCGGCTACGACGGCCCCAAGGGCGACCCCGCCGACGCGGTCCGGGCCGGGCTGGACGGCCTCGCCGCCGGCGCCGCCGAGGTCCTCGCCGACTCCTGGTCCGCCCATGTCAAACGCTCCCTCGCCGACGACCCCTCCGTCCTCGACGCCCAGATCCGCGCCGGCGTCGTCTGAGCCCTCGACCTCCGGCTGGGGCACCCATGCCCACGCACTCCACCGGATCGACACACTCACCTGCCAGACCGCCGCTGCCCGGCTCCGTCGACGGTGCCACGTTCAGGGCCGCGTTCCGCCGCGTCGGCCTGGCCGGTGGTCGCGGATGGTCA
Organism: Jiangella alba; assembly: GCF_900106035.1. GTDB lineage: Bacteria > Actinomycetota > Actinomycetes > Jiangellales > Jiangellaceae > Jiangella > Jiangella alba. Next base: position 1,835,558 of record NZ_FNUC01000003.1, on the reverse strand, counting down.
GCGGCGAGCCGATGCTCGACGAGGCGCCGGCCCACCTGCGCGCCGAGATCGTCGACCGGCACCCCGCCGGCGACCACCACCTCGTCGTCGCGCGTGTGCTCCAGGCGTGGAGCACGGCCGACCACGTTCCGCTCGTCTACCACTCCGGTGTCTACGGCCGCGTGGCCCTGGATAAGCTTAGGCGTGCCTAAGTCCCTGACGATCTCCCGCCGGTCCGCCCTGACCGTCCTGGGCGCGGGCGCGGCGCTCGCCGTGCTGCCTGGATGTGGCGGCGGCTCGTCCCGCGAGGAGTCCGGCGAGACCCGCTCCGTCACCGGCGCGCTCGGGACCATCGAGGTCCCGGTGTCGCCGCGGCGGGTCGTGTCCGTCGGCCAGTACCGCGACACCGACGCGGCCGTCGCGCTCGGGGTGGTGCCGGTGTTCAGCCCCGACCTCAGCCAGTTCATCGACGGCGGCGTGGCGCCGTGGGTGCTCCCCGAGCTGGGCGGCGACGAGCTGAACATCGCCGACGTGAACGAGCTGCCGTACGAGGCGATCGCCGAGCTGGGGCCGGACCTCATCCTCGCCACCGACCGCCAGCGGCTGGCCGACGAGTACGACCAGCTCAGCCAGATCGCGCCGACGCTGTCCTGGGCCGAGGGCTACAACCAGGACGACTGGACCACCACGACGACGCGGGTCGGCGAGGCGCTAGGCCGGGCCGACGAGGCGCAGCGGCAGCTGCGGCAGACGAACGACGCCATCGCCGCCGCGATCGACGCGCACCCGCAGCTGGCCGGGCTGACGTTCACGCTCGGCCCGGTGACCGCCGACGGCGCCGTCAACACCATCAACAGCACCGCCGACGCGTCGGCGGAGTTCCTCGCCCAGCTCGGCATGGAGCTCTCCCCCGCCGTCACCGGCCTGCCCAGCTCCGGCATCCCCGGCCGGGCCGTCATCAGCCCGGAGGAGCTGGAACTGCTCGACGCCGACGTGCTGCTGCTGACCTTCAACACGCCGGCGGCGCGGGCGACGCTGGAGGCGAACGAGCTGTTCCAGCGCGTCCCAGCAGTGCGCGACGGCCGCTACGTCGCCCTGGACCTGCCGACGGCCCTGGCCATCGGCTTCCCGTCGGCGCTGAGCATCCGCTACGGCCTCGAGCAGGTGCTGCCGAAGGTGGCCGCGGCGCTGGCCTGACGACGCGGGGTCAGCGCTCGCCGGCCTGACGCAGCAGCCAGGCGTCGGCGTCGTGCAGGGCGTGCCGGGTGGACTCGCCGAGGACGTCGGTGGCGGCGACGGCGCGGACCGGGCCGTCGAGGTCCACGCCGGCCCGGCGGGCCTGCTCGAGCAGCTGCGGGTCGAGGCCGGACAGGTACAGCCGCCCGCCGGCGTCGGACAGCCGCCGCGCGTAGCCGGCCACGACGCGGTAGAAGGTGGCGCCGAGCGCGGTGCGTCCGCGCAGCCTGATCACGACGGCGCTCCCGTGGGCGCCGGCCGGGTCGGGCAGCCGCGCCTGCAGCGTCCGCGCGCCGGCGTAGAGCAGGCTCCCGTACACGTCCAGCGCGACGACGACACCGGGCTCCAGCCGCCGCGGCGCGGGCCGCTCACGGAACCGGCCGTCCGGCAGCGGCTCCAGCTGGACGACCTTGAGGTCCATCGCCTCCTGGTTCAGCTGCAGCAGCAGCGACAGCGCGACGCCGATCCCGACCGCGGCCGCCACCGGCAGCACCAGCGTCGCGGCGAACGTCGTCACCAGCGCGATCTGCGACGTCGCACCGGTGCGCCAGATCGCCGCGACGACGCCCGGCCGGATCGACGTGATCGCCGCGTAGATGAGCACGGCCGCCAGCACCGGCGTCGGCACCAGCCCGACCAGCCCGCCGAACAGCAGCACGATCGGCAGCAGCAGCGCGCCGGACAGGATCGCCGCCCACCGGGTGCGTGCGCCCATCGCGACGTTGAGCGCCGTCCCGCTGACGGAGCCGCCGACCGGCTGGCCGCGGAACAGGCCGGCGGCGACGTTGGCCACCCCCTGGGCGACGAAGTCGCGGCCGGTGTCGGACGGCGTGCCGTCCGGGTTGGGCGCCGCCTCGCTGACCCCGGCGCCCTGCACGAGGACGATGACGGCGACCGCCGCGGCGCCCACGACCAGCTCGAACGTGAACATCCCGAGGTCGGGCAGCACCGGCAGCGGCAGCTCCCGCGGGATCTCCCCGGCGTCGCGCACCTGCTCGACGCCGTCCAGCCCGAACACGACCACCACCAGCGTCGGGACGACCAGCGCCGCGAGCGCGCCGAACGTGCTCCAGCGGCTGTTCATCAACCCGAACAGGATGCCCAGCGTGGCCAGCCCGATCCCGAGCGACGCGACGTCGATCAGGCCCGGGTGGGTGATCAGGTCGAACGCCTTCGCGACGTTCGTCGAGCCGCTGACGTCGGCGCCGGCGAACCCGGACAGCTGGCCGAAGATGATGCTGGCCGCGACACCGGTCAGGAACCCCGTCATCACCGAGTGCGACACGAACCGCGCGTACCGGCCCAGCCGCAGCAGCCCGGCCGCGATCATCAGCACCCCGGCGATGATCGTCAGCAGGAACAGCGCCGCCGGCCGGTCCGCCGGGTCGACGCCGTCCAGGGCCGACGCCGCCGCGAGCGCCGCCGCCGTCGTCGTCGCGACCACCATCATCCGGGTGCTGGTGGCCAGCCCGCCGGCGACCGGGCCGACGATGCTCGCGTACAGGCCGAACACCGGGTTCACGCCGATCAGCGCCGCCGATGCCATCCCGTCCGGGACGCTGCCGACCGCGCTCGGGACCGCCGCGACGACGTCGGCGCGCAGGTGCCGGCGGCTCGGCCGGATCGAGCGGAGCCAGCCACGCACCGCCGTCGCCGCCCGCGCTGCACGCTCCCGCGAACCGGCCATGCCCCACCGTGCGCCACGGCGCGCCGGACGGTCCTCACCCCGTTGGGGTGAGGGCGTCACCGCCCCCGGCCGCCACGATGACGTCATGGCGACGCAGGCGGACCGGGAGCGTGTGACCGGCTGGGTGGGCTGGGTCTGGTTCGGCGGCATCATGCTCGTGACGCTGGGGTTGTTCCAGGCGTTCCAGGGGCTGGTGGCGCTGTTCGACGACGAGTTCACCGCCGCCGTGGGCGACCGGCTGATCGTCGTCGATCTCACCACGTGGGGCTGGGTGCACGTCGCGATGGGCGCCCTGCTGGTGGTGGCCGGCGCGGGGGTGCTCGGCGGCACGCTCTGGGGCCGCGTGCTCGGCTCGGTGGTCGCCGCGCTGAGCCTGCTGGCGCAGCTGACGATCCTGCCGGTCTACCCGATCTGGGCGCTGATCGTGATCGCGCTGGACGCCGTCGTCATCTACGCCCTGATCGTGCACGGCGGCGAGGCGGCCGCCGTCTGAGGCGGCCACCATGGGCGACCTCGTCCTCGAGCTGATCCCGTCGATGATCGGCCTGATGGCCACGCCGATCGCGATCGCCGGCGCGATCCTGCTGCTCGGCACCGCCCGGCCGTTCGCCAACGCGCTCGCGTTCACGGCCGCGTTCCTGCTCGCCTACTCGGTCATCGCCGCGGTCGTCGTCGGGTTCGCGACGGCGTCCCCGGAGCCGCTGCTGTCGGTGCGGGCGAAGGCCGACGTCGAGATCGGCGTCGGTGCGCTGCTCCTGCTGCTCGCGATCCCGCTGATCGTCAAGCGACGGGACCGGCGCCGTGCCCGCCGGGCGAAGAGGGGCCTCGCCGCCCGGCTGCACGACGCCACCCCGCCGTTCGCGTTCGGGGCGGGGCTCACGCTGGCGATCGTCAACCCGAACGTGCCGATCCTGGTCGCCGGGCTCGCGGTGGTGGCCGCGTCCGGCACCGGCCACGTCGTGGGCGCCGTCCTGCTGGTCGTCGCCGCCGTCTCCGGCCTGCTGATCCCGATCCTGTGGCGCTGGTTCGCGCCCGCCAGCGCGCCCCGGGTGCTGGCCCGCGTCACGGCGTGGATCACCGTGCACGACCGCACCATCAACATCACGATCCTGCTGGTGTTCGGGACGGCGTTCCTGGTGAAGGGCCTGGCCGGGCTCTGACGCGGCCCGGCGTCAGCGCGGCAGCGTGCGCAGGTACTCGGCGAAGCCCTCCAGGCCGTCGACGTTGCGCGGCCCGCTGATGCCCTCGTTGTAGTCGAGCACGTAGAAGCGGTCGGCGACGACGGCCGGCAGCGAGCTGGTGATCGGCGACGTCTTCAGGAAGTCGATCTTCTCCTGGGCCGGCTGGTCGCCGTAGTCGAGGACGATGATCACCTCGGGGGCCGACTGGACGACGGCCTCCCAGCTCACCTGCGTCCACCGGGCGTCCAGGTCGGCGAACACGTTGCGGCCGCCGGCGAACTCGATGATCTCGTTCGGCGGCACCTGGTTGCCCGCGGTGAACGGCTGGTCGGTGCCCGAGTCGTACAGGAAGACCGGCACCGGCTCGCCCTCGGGCGTATTCGCCCGGACGGCGTCGACCCGGCCGCTGTACTCCGCGACCAGCTCGTCCGCCCGGTCCTCGACGCCGAAGATCGCGCCGAGCCGGTGGAGGTCGGTGAACAGCGCCTCGAACGGCTCGACGTGTTCCGGGAAGCCCGGGTAGGTGAAGCACGACTCGGTGTGCATGAAGCTCTGGATGCCGAGCCCGTCGAGGATCTCCGGGGTGATGCCGCGCTGGTCGCTGAAGCCGGAGTTCCAGCCGGCCACCACGAGGTCGGCGTCGGCGTCGACGACCAGCTCGCGGTTGAGCAGGTCGTCGCTGAGGAACTCGACCGCCGCGTAGTCGTCCGCCCACGGCGACTCCTCGACCGGCGGGTTGGCCGGCGGCATCACGTAGCCGTGTACGTGGTCGGCCAGGCCCAGCGCGAACAGCTTGTCGGCGCTGCCGGCCTCGTAGACGACGGCGCGCTGCGGCGTCGTGTACTCGACCGGCTCGCCGCAGCGGTCGACCGTCACCGTCCGGTCGCCGGCGGCCGGCTCCACCTCGGCGCCGCAAGCGGACAGCGTCAGGGCGACGGCGGCGAGCGCGAGCAGGGGTCGTCGGTGCGGGATGGTCATGTCGGTGGTCCCTCCGGTGTCGTGGCGGTGACGGTGTAGAGCAGTTGCGGCGCGCCGGTCAGCGGGTGCGCGACGACGGTCGCGGCGACGCCGAACACGTCGCGGACCAGCGCCTCGCTGAGCACGTCGGCCGGTGCGCCCACGGCGACCAGCCGGCCGCCGTCGAGCACGCCGATGCGGTCGCAGACCGCCGCGGCGAGGTTGAGGTCGTGCAGGACGACGAGCACGGTCAGGCCGGCGCCGCGGAGCAGGCCCAGCAGCTCGAGTTGGTGCCTGACGTCCAGGTGGTTCGTCGGCTCGTCCAGCACCAGCACCCGCGGCTCCTGCACCAGCGCCCGCGCGACGAGCACGCGCTGCCGCTCGCCGCCGGAGAGCGAGAGCACGCCCCGTCCGGCGAGGTGCAGCAGGTCGAGGCGGCGCATCGCGTCCTCGCACAGCCGCCGTTCACGGGCGGTGAGCGGCTCGTTGCCGCGCTGGTGCGGCGCCCGGCCGAGCGCGACCACCTCCGCGACGGTGAAGTCGAGGTCGCTGCCGCCCTGCTGGGTCAGCGCGGCGACGCGGCGGGCGCCGTCGCGGCGGCTCAGCGTGGCGAGGTCGTCGCCGCCGACGTGGACGGTGCCGCCGGACGGGCGCAGCGCGCGGTACACGCAGCGCAGCGTCGTCGACTTGCCGCTGCCGTTCGGGCCGATCAGCCCGACGACCGCGCCGTCGGCGACGTCGAGGCTGAGGTCGCGCACCAGTTCGGCGCCGTCGATGGTGACGGTGAGGCCGTCGAGTCGCAGGTCCACGTCACCGTCCCCCGAACAGGTAGCCGCGGCGGCGCAGCAGCGCCACGAACACCGGGACGCCGGCCAGCGCGGTGATCGCGCCCAGCGGCAGTTCCCGCGGCGCCACCACCGTCCGCGCCGCGACGTCGACCCAGACCATGAAGATGGCCCCGGCCAGCGGTGCGACCGCCAGCACCCGGGCGTGCCCCGCGCCGACGACCATGCGCACGAGGTGCGGCAGGATCAGGCCGACGAAGCCGATGGCGCCGCTCACCGCGACCATCGCCCCCGTCACCACCGACGACAGCAGGAACAGCCCGCGCCGCACCCGCCCCGCGTCGATGCCGAGGCTGGCCGCGGTCTCGTCGCCGAGCGCGAGCACGTCCAGCCGACGCCCGGACCGTCGCAGTGCCACCACCGCGACGCCCACCGCGGCCGCCACCACCGGCAGCGAGCCCCACGTGGCCGCGCCGAAGCTGCCCATCGTCCAGAACAGGACCGTGCTGGTGGCCTCGCCGTCCGGGGCGAAGTAGACGATCACGCTCATCAGCGCCTGGAAGCCGAACGACATCGCGACGCCCGTCAGCACCAGCCGCAGCGGGCTCATTCCGCCCCGCCCGGCCGCCGCCGCGTAGACGACGACGGAGGCCAGCAGCGCGCCCGCGAACGCCCCGGCCGACACCGCGTAGATGCCGAGCGCGGCCAGCCCGCCCGTCACGATGACGCTGACCGCGCCCACCGACGCCCCCGACGACACGCCCAGCACGAACGGGTCGGCGAGTGCGTTGCGCACCATCGCCTGCACGGCCACCCCCACCACCGCCAGCCCCGCCCCGACGACCGCCGCCAGCAGGACCCGCGGGGTCCGGATCTGCCACACGATCTGATACGCCGTCGCCTCGTCCGCCCCGATCGAGCCGCCCGTCAGCGCCGCCCACAGGTACCGCGCGGTGTCCTCCGGCGCGATGCTCGCGGCGCCGATGCCGATCGCCACCAGCACCGACCCCAGCAGCACGACCGTCAGCCCGGCGACGGGGAGCAGCAGGCCGATCCGCTGCCGGCCCGCCCCTCGGGTCGCCGCGGCGGGAGGAGCCTGGACCGCCGTCACGCGACCGCCCGCCGGACCAGAGCGACGCCGTCACCGGCGGGTTCCAGCACGAGCGTGGCCGGCAGCTCGGCGGCGACGTCCTGGGCCGTGACGACCCGCCAGTCGCTGGCGAACCGGTACGAGCGGACCAGCCGGTCGCCGTCGCGGACCTCGTACAGGCTCGCGGGCTGCTGCCCGCCGGCCCCACCGGCCGGGGCCAGGTGGCGGACCCGGTACTCGTGGTCGCCCAGACGCCGGGCCTGGACCACCTCGGCCGGTCCGGTCCGCGCACGCTGGGTCGTGACCAGTCCGAAGCCGTCGCCGGCCAGCCGCTCGCCGGCCCAGGCGAACAGCGCCCGCCGGTCGGCCCGGCCGAGGTGGCCGAGCACGTGCGCGCAGACGAACCCGTCGAGCCGCCCGGGCAGCAGCCCGAGGTCGTCCGGCGCCGCGCCCGCGACGACGGTGACCCGCTCGGCCAGCAGGGCGTCGTCGGCCACCCGGGCGGTCAGCACCGCCCGCATCACCAGGGCCGGCTCCAGCGCCACGATGCGCGCCCGCGTCTCCCCCGCGATGGTCCGGGTGCCGACGCCGGTCCCGGCGCCGATCTCGGCGACGACCGCGTCGCGGCCGAGGTGGGCGAACGCGGCGCGGACGGACGGACGCAGCCGCTCCCAGGGCTCGGCCATGAACAGGTCGTGGAACTCGGCCAGGCGTTCGTAGGAGGTCTCGGTCATCGCCGCCTACCAGCTGGACTTCGTCACGCCGGGCAACTCGCCACGGTGGGCCATGGCGCGCAGCCGGATCCGGGACAGGCCGAACGCGCGGTGGACGCCTCGTGGGCGGCCGTCGACCTGGTCGCGGTTGCGCAGCCGCGTGGCGCTGGCGTCGCGGGGTTGCCGGGCCAGCGCGCGCCGTGCTGCCGTGCGCTCGGCGTCACCGCTGGCGGGGTCGGCGAGGACGCGCTTCAACGCGGCCCGGCGCTCGGCATGGTGGGCGACGACCTCCCGGCGGCGGGCGTCCTTGACGATCTTGCTGCGCTTGGCCATCAGAGCCGCTCCCCGCGGGCCAGCAGTTCCGCCACGACGGCGTCGATGCCGCGCTTGTCGATGGTCCTGATGCCGCGCGCCGAGACGGTGATCCTGACCGTGCGGCCCAGCGACGGGACCCAGTAGCGCCGGCGCTGGACGTTCGGGTCGAACCGGCGTTTCGTGCGCCGGTGGGAATGCGAGATCGCGTGGCCGAATCCTGGCGTGGCGCCGGTGACCTGGCAGCGTGCGGACATGGTGGTGCCTTCCTGTGGAGAAGTGGCGTTCTCAGAGCGGGCTGTGGATATCGCCCAGCCAGGCCTCGAACCCGTCGCCGGCGGCCTCCCAGTACGCCCCGCGGCGCCGCAGTTCGGCGTCGTCGAGCAGGCACCGCCGGAACGCCGCGGCCAGGTCGTCGCGGCCGTCGTCCATGCCGGTGACGACGATGCGGGTGAACGGGCGCCGCGGGCCCCACGGCTCGGCGACGCCGATGCTCAGCTGGCCGCCGGCGCCGTCCCATGCGCACGCGACGCCGGACCGTGTGGGCAGCCAGAAGCAGCCGCGGGAGCGGCGGGGGCCGCTGCCGAGTCCGGCGATGCCGGCGTACAGGCGGTCCGGGTGGAAGGGGCGGTCGGAGCGCAGGTCCAGCCGCCACACCTGCCCGCTGACGTGCGCCGGCAACGGACCCGGCCGCACCTGCGCGACCCACGCCTCGGCGGCCGCGTGGTCGTGGATGCCGGCCAGCAGCCGGCGCGCGTCCAAGCCGCCGCCCGCGCCGTCACCGCCCGCGCCATCGCGGGCCCGCGCCGATGCTCCGCCACCAGTCGGGCCGGGCGAGCCGGAGACGAGCGCGCCGGGGCGGGCCAGTGTCCGGATCAGCTCCAGCTCGGCAGCCTCGGCCGTCCCGGCGATGGCGACGGCGTCGGCGTATTCGACCTCGGCGGCACCGACCTCGGCCACGCCGCGGCGGTCGTCGGCGGCGGTGTGCACGCCACGCTCGCACAGCAGCTCGTCGCCGAGGAGGTCGTCCGCCAGCCGATCACCGTCGGCCGCGCAGACCACGCCGGCGATGCGCACCTGCCGCAGCCGCGGGTCACGGGCGGCGACGCGGCAGACCTGCTGCGCCTCGGCGCCGGGCGGCAACTGCGCGACGACGGCGCCCCAGCGCTCCGCCGCGGCCAACCGGACCAGCGTCGGCACGATGTCCTCGCGGATGGCACAGCTGACGCACGCGTGCTCGAGGTCGATCCGCTCGTCCTCGACCACACCGGACACATCGCTCACCGTCCGCATCAACACGCTCCTGCCGACGTCGATGCGGTGCTGAACGACGACGGCGTCGGGCAGGTCCCACTGCAACGCGATGGTCGCCGCCGCCATCGCCTCGGGCGCGACGCCGGTCACCAGAACGACGGGTGTGGTGCGCATGAGTCAGCTCTTTCTAACGAGAATCAACCTCATTAGTGCGTCACCCTAGCAGGTCCCGACGATCGCGGCGCGAGCGTGAAACGGCCGCACCCCGACCCCATGGCGTGCACGATGATGTCCCCATGCCGTCGACGCCAGGGACCGCGGTCGTGCGGCCGCCGCTGTCGAACTGCTGGCGTGCGGCCGCGTCGTTGCTGGCGGCGGCCGTACTGCTGACCGCCTGTGGCGACGACGACGGCGACGGCGTGCGGCTGCCGCCCGAGGGCGCCCGCGTCGACTATCAGCTCGGCGGCGCGTATCCGCCGCCCGACGGTGTCGAGGCGGTGATCCGCGACGTCACCGCGGAACCGGCGCCGGACCGCTACGGCATCTGCTACGTCAACGCGTTCCAGACCCAGCCCGGCACGCTGGAGCAGTGGCGGCGAGACCACGACGACCTGCTGCTGCGCGACGGCGGCGAGCTGGTCACCGACCCTGACTGGCCGGACGAGGCGCTGCTCGACACGTCCACCGAGGCGAACCGGGAGGCGCTGGCCGAGGTCGTCGGCGCGGACCTCGAGCGGTGCGCGCGCGCCGGCTTCGCCGCCGTCGAACCGGACAACCTCGACTCGTGGACCCGCTCGCACGGCCTGCTCGACGACGCCGACAACCTGGCGTTCGCCGCGCTGCTGGCCGAGCGGGCACACGACCTCGGCCTGGCCATCGCGCAGAAGAACGCCCCGGACCTGGGCGCCGCCGGCCGCGACACCGCGCACCTCGACTTCGCTATCGCCGAGGAGTGCGAGGTCCACGACGAGTGCGCCGCCTACACCGACGTGTACGGGCGGCACGTCATCGAGATCGAGTACACCGACAACGGCCGCGACGCGTTCGCCGCCGCCTGCGCCGCCCGCGGCGAGGAGATCTCGGTGCTGCTGCGCGACCGCGACGTCCTCCCGGCCGGCGCCGACGGCTACGTGGCGCAGTGGTGCTAGCGGCCGAGGCCGGCGAGCGGGCGCGAGCGGTTCAGACCAGCCGTGGGTCGACGTGGACCTTGGGGGCGGGTCCGGTGGGGTGCGTCCCGGCCAGGACGGCGGCGACGTCGGAGAGGCCGACGGTGGCGCCGACCAGCGGACGTGGATCGACCGCGCCGCTCGCGTACGCCTCGATCGTCGCGGCCAGGCCGGGCGACGCGGAGAGGATGCCGACCGCGGTGACGTCGCCGAGCACCAGCTGGCGGGTGTCGAGCCGGCTCGGCGTCGCGGACAGCCCGATGTAGACGACCCGCCCGCCGGGCTCGACCAGTTCGACGGCGCGTGCGGGCAGGTGGGCGGCGTTGGTGGCGTCGACGACGGCGTCGAACGGCAGGTCCGGCAGTTCGTCCTCGGTCCACGCGTGCTCGAACCCCAGCGACCGGGCGAACCGCAGCGACGCCTCGGTGCGGCCCATCAGGTGCACCTCGGCGCCGTCGGCGCGGGCGAACATCGCCGCCATCAGCCCGATGGTGCCGGGCCCGAACACCAGCACCCGGTCGCCCGGACCGGCGCCGGTGGCCCGCGCCGCTCGCAGCGCGTTGCCGCCCGGCTCGACCAGCGCGCCCAGCACGGCGTCGACGGAGCCGGGCAGCGCGTGCAGCGACGACGCGGGGACGGCCAGCTGCTCGGCCAGCGCGCCGGGCCGGCCGTCGCGGACGCCGACCTCCTGCCGCGCCTCGCACACGTGCTGGAGGCCGCGGCGGCAGCGCCGGCAGCTGCCGTCGCCGATCATGGTGTCGCCCATGACCCGCCGCCCCAGCCACGCCGGATCCACGCCGGACCCGGCCGACGAGACGACGCCGGCCCACTCGTGGCCGGGCCGCAGCGGGTACGTCGTGTGCCCGGAGCGCAGGTAGGCCATGTCGCCGCTGAAGAACTCGGCGTCGGTGCCGCAGACCCCGGCCCGTTCGACGTCGACGACGACCTCGCCGGGCGCCGCCACGGGGTACGGCACGTCCTGGACCCCGCCCGCGCCGGGCCCGGTCAGCACGAACGCCCTCATCCACTCTCCCCAACCGGCCGGTCAGCACGAACGCAGCACGCGGTCGGAGCCGGCCACCCGGTCGCCCGCTTGACCGGGACGGTTGCCGCCCGCGACGATGTCGGCACCTCGCACGTTCCGGATAGTAGATCGCCGGGTCGACAACCGGAAGGAGCGTCGTGACCGAGCTCCGCAGCGCCCAGTGGTACGGCGGCGACGGCCGCGACGCCTACATCCACCGCGCCTGGATGCGCCGCGGCCTGCCCGACGACGCGTTCACCGGCCGGCCGCAGATCGCCATCGCGAACACCGCGTCCGACCTCACGCCGTGCAACCGGCATCTGGACGAGGTGGCGCGGTCGGTGCGCGACGGCGTCCACCAGGCCGGCGGCGTCCCGCTCGAGCTGCCCGCGCTGTCGCTGGGCGAGACGCAGCTGCGGCCCACCGCCATGCTGTGGCGCAACCTCGCGGCCATGGCCACCGAAGAGATGCTGCGCGGCAACCCGGTCGACGGCGTCGTGCTGCTCGGCGGCTGCGACAAGACCATCCCGGCGCTGCTCATGGCGGCCGCGTCGGTCGACCTGCCGGCCGTGGTCGTGCCCGGCGGGCCGATGCTCACCGGCACGTTCCGCGGTACGCCGCTGGGCTGCGGCACCGACGTCTGGCGGCTGTCCGAGGAGGTCCGCGCCGGGACGCTGTCGCGCGACGACTTCACCCGCTCCGAGTCGGCGATGATCCGCAGCAAGGGCCACTGCAACACCATGGGCACCGCGTCGACCATGGGCCTGCTGGCCGAGGCGCTGGGCATGGTCGTCCCGGGCGTCGCGGGCACCCCGGCGCCGGACAGCCGGCTGCTGGCCGCCGCGCACGGCACCGGCCGGCTCGCCGTCGAGCTGGTCGCCGCGGACCGCCGGCCCAGCACCGTCCTGACCAGGGCGTCGTTCCACAACGCCATCGTGGCGCTGGCCGCCATCGGCGGCTCGACCAACGCGGTCGTGCACCTGCTCGCCGTCGCCGGGCGCCTGGGCGTCGAACTCACGCTGGACGACTTCGACCGCATCGGCTCGCGCGTCCCGGTGCTGGTCGACCTGCTGCCGGCCGGCCGGTTCCTGATGGACGACCTGCACCGCGCCGGCGGGCTGCCGGCGGTGCTGCGCGAGGTGCGCGACCTGCTCGACCCCACGGCGCTGACGGTGACCGGCCGGCCGCTGGTCGAGTACCTGGACGACGCCGAGATCTGGGACGCCGAGGTGATCCGGCCGCGGTCGGCGCCGCTGGTCGAGGAGGGCGGCATCGCGGTACTGCGCGGCAACCTGGCGCCCCGCGGCGCGGTGATCAAGCCCGCCGCCGCGTCACCGGAGCTGCTGCGCCATCGCGGCCCGGCGGTCGTGTTCGACAGCATCGAGGACCTGCACGCCCGCATCGACGACCCCGACCTCGACGTGACGGCCGGCTCCGTCCTCGTGCTGCGCGGCTGCGGCCCGAAGGGCTACCCCGGCATGCCGGAGGTGTCGAACCTGCCGCTGCCGGCGAAGCTGCTGGCCCAGGGTGTGCGCGACATGGTCCGGGTGTGCGACGGCCGGATGAGCGGCACCGCCTACGGCACGGTCGTGCTGCACGTGACGCCGGAGGCGGCCGACGGCGGGCCGCTCGCGCTCGTCCGCACCGGCGACGTCGTCAGCCTGGACGTCGCCGCGCGGCGCATCGACGTCGAGGTGGACGACGCCGAGCTGGCCGCGCGCTCCCCCAGCCGGGCCACCGTCGACGGCTACGCCCGCCCGGTCCGCGGCTGGGAACGGCTCTACGTCGACCACGTACTCCAGGCCGACACCGGCGCCGACCTCGACTTCCTGCTCGGCTCCAGCGGATCGGAGGTCAGCCGTGAGTCGCACTGACCGCCGGACGGCCTACTGAGCGACGGCGACGGGCTCGCGCACGACGCGGCGCTCGAACCAGACCGTCATGAACGGCGGGATGGCCGAGGCCAGGCCGAGCATCGTCGTGGTGAAGGACCAGCGTTCCGCGCGCCAGGCGGCGATGACGGTGACGAGGTAGACGATGAAGACGCCGCCGTGGATGGGGCCGAAGATCTGCACCCCGATCTCGTTCTCGACCACGACGTACTTGAAGAACATCCCGATCAGCAGGCCGGCCCAGGAGATGCCCTCGGCGACGGCCGCGACCCGGAACCAGCGAAGCGCAGCACTCACCCCGACACCCTACGGGCCGGGCGGGGCCGCCGACGCAGCGGCCCCGCGCAGCCGCGCGATCTCGGCGCGCGAGTGCGCCACCGCGCCGGACGTCTCGCCGCCGGCCGCGGCGAGGTCGTGGCCGAGGTCGCGGGCGGCCCGGACGACGTGCTTCTCGGCCCGGCGCGACGTCCCCGGACGGCGCTGCCGCACCGCCGCCCGGCGCTGCCGCCGGTACCCCGTCGCGGCGTCCAGTTCGGGCTCGGTGAGCACGCCCTCGCCGACCTCGGGGCGCAGGATCGCCGTCAGGTAGCCGCGCTCGCGGCGGCCGGCCCAGCGGATGGCGACGAGCAGCACGACCAGGCTGACGACGACGGTGGCCGCCAGGATCAGCAGCGACACCACCGTGCCGCCGCCGAGCGCCGCCGCGGAGTCCCAGACGCCGTGGATCACCATGGCCGCGAGGATCAGCAGCAGACCCCGCCCGGCCCGCCTCGGCTGCGCCACCGTCCCGATGAGATACACGAGGCCGGCCGAGAACAGCGCCGTGTACAGCGCATGCGACGAGATGCCCGTGACCATGCGGGCGGCGTACGTGCTCAGCACGCTGCCGACCTGGTCGGCGCCGAAGTGCTCGGCCGCCGCGTTGCCGCCGTACAGCACGTCCTCGAGCACCTGGAAGCCGAGCCCGACGTAGGCGCCGACGATCAGCCCGTCGGCGACCGTGCGGATGACGACCGGCGCGAGCCCGAGCAGCAGCAGGAAGCCGATGCCCTTGGCGGTCTCCTCGACGAACGGCGCCGTCAGCCCGGCCTTCCAGTCCTCCGCCCAGCCCTGGCCGAACAGCTTCGCGTACAGCGACATCATCGCCGCGTTGGCCGGCAGCGCGATGGCGTACGTCGCCGCGAAGCCGCCGAACACGAACGCCGCGACGGCCAGCCCCGCGGGCGTGCGCTCCCACCGGTCGGCCCAGCGCAGGAACAGCACGAAGACGGCGGTGAACGCGGCCGCGCCGAGCAGCGCCGCCGTGTAGGCGTCGCCGTACGCCGGGACCGAGCCGGCCAGCAGCCGCCAGGTGTGCCACAGGCCGCTGGCCACCAGCGCCAGGTACACCCACCAGCAGGCGTTGTGCGGCTGCCGGAACACGAACGGCGCGCCCCAGCCGGACTCCTCGATGGCGGCCCGGCGGTCGTCGAGCAGCACGCCGCGGGGGTCGCCCGCCGCCGTGGCCGTCACGACGCGCTCCCGGCCTCGGTGAGGCTCTCGATCATGCCGGTGATCTCGTCCTCGCGTTGCGAGAGCTGGTCAGGCGGGCCGACGGCCTGCACCTCGACGCCGTCGCCGCCGAACACGAACGCGGCCAGCAGGCCGGTGACCCGCGGCGACGTGAAGTTCTCGGCGGCGCCGGCGTGGCCCTGGCCGGTGGTGACGGTGCCGGCCGGGCCGGTGACGCGGAAGGCGTCGCCGCCCTCGGAGGTGGTGGTGATGGCGGTGATCTGCCGCAACAGCTCGCGCGGCGTGCCGTCCCACGGCCCGGCCCGCATGACCAGCGTGACGGAGCCGTCGGTCAGCACGACGTCGGGCGGCGACTGGTCGCCGACCACGGTGTCGTCGCCGACCCGGATGCCGCTGGTGACGTCCCAGCCCACCGCGGGCGTGAACGTGACGTCGGGGGTCACCAGCATGACGTCGCCGGCCTCGACGCGGTCGTCCCAGGCCACGTGGTCGTCGATCCACGGGACCAGCGCCACCCAGAACGCCCAGACGGCGAGCGCCACGAGGGCGAACGGGAAGGTGCGCCGGTCGAGGCCGAGCAGGCGGTGCTCGGCCGGCACCCGGGCCGCCGGTGTCTCGATCATGATCCATGCAACACCCGGCGGCCGGGCGACGGCAAGCGGTTCGGCGTCAGTCCGCGGGCGCGAAGGTGAGGCGGTGGATCGCGCCGGTGCCGGGCGCGACGGTGTCGGTGACGAAGTAGACCTCGCCCTCGGCGTCCGTCCCGAACGAGGTGATCCGCGGCGGCAGCTGGCCCACCGCGTCGCTGGCGACGTGCCGGCCGCGCCGCTGCTCCTGGACGGCGAACGCCTGGCCGGTGCAGTAGTCGGCCGCGACGTAGGTGCCGTCGGCGAGATCCTCGAACTCCTCGCCGCGGTAGACGACGCCGCCCATGACGGCGCACCGGTCGTTGTCGGCGAGACCGTAGGAGAAGACCGGGTCGGTGTACTGGGCCCGCGGGTTGCAGCGGATGTCGAGGAACGGGTCCGGGCCCTCACCGGCGCTCGCGGGCTGACGGTGCAGATCCTCGCCCTCGCGGCAGGACCAGCCGAAGTTCCAGCCGTCGCGCGGCTGGTCGTCGTCGTCCAGGGAGACGTGGTTGATCTCCTCCCAGCGGTTCTGGCCGACGTCGCCGATCCAGATCGACTCGGTCCGCTCGTCGATGGAGAACCGCCACGGGTTGCGCAGGCCGTACGCCCAGATCTCCGGCCGGCCGACGGCGCTGCGGGCGAACGGGTTGTCCTTCGGGATGCAGTAGAGCCGGCCGTCGCACTCGCGCATGGCGTCGATCCGGACGATCTTCCCGAGCAGCGTGCTGAGGTTCTGCGCGCCGTACAGCGGGTCGTCCGCGCTGCCGCCGTCGCCGGTGCTCCAGTACAGGTAGCCGTCGGGCCCGAACATCAGGTCGCCGCCGTTGTGGTTGCCGTTGAGGTTGTGCTGCTGACGGAGCACCCGCTCCTCCGTGGCCGGGTCGATGGTCGTCTGTCCCGCGCTGTCGAGCTCGAACCGCGAGACGGTGAGCGCGCCGTTCTCGACGCCCGTGCCGAGGGCGGTGTACGAGACGAACAGCGTGTGCGTACGGGCGAAGTCCGGCGACGGCGCCACGCCGAGCAGGCCGCGCTCGTTGCCGGCGGTGCTGACGCGGCTGGTGAGGTCGAGCAGCGGCTGCGGGTCCAGGACGCCGGTGTCCGGGTGGAACACCAGCACCCGGCCGGCCTTGTCGACGACGAACAGCCGGCCGCTGCCGTCGTCGGGCGTGCCGATGGCGGACAGCCGCAGCCCTGTCGTCGCGACGACCTCACTGCCGACGGTCAGCTCGGAGACGGGAAGCGGGCGGTCGTCGCGGCCGGCCTGCGCGGCCGCGGACGTCGCCACGGCGGCGACCAGCAACAGCGGGAGCAGCAGCGCGAGGCGAAGCCTGCGAGGGACGGGGGTGGCGGGCATGGCATCTCCCTTTGACGATGGGTTGATCGCTAGGGCGGCCGGTAATACGTGACACAGCGCCGGAAGGATTGCCTTTCGCCGATGCAACTTCGGCCCGCCCGCTCGCGTCTTCAGGGATGACCGAGGGGGTGGGATGGACATCGACGCAGACGCGGCGCCGGTCGCGATGGATCGTGACCGTGCGTTCGAGCAGTACGTCGAGGCGCGCCAGGTGCGGCTGCTGCGCCTCGCGTACCTGCTCACGGGCGAGCAGCACGCCGCCGAGGATCTGCTGCAGACGACGCTGGCCAAGCTGTACCTGGCCTGGAACCGGCTGGAGCGGGCCGGATCCGTCGACGCGTACGCGAAGCGGATCATGATCAACGAGCACTCCAGCTGGTGGCGTCGTGCCTGGCGGCGCCGCGAGACCACCACCGATGCCGTGCCGGAACGGCCCGTCACCACGGACTTCGGCCACACGCTCGGCGAACGCGACGCGCTGTGGACGGTGGTGCAGGAGCTGCCGCCGAGGCAGCGCGCCGCCGTCGTCCTGCGCTTCTACGAGGACCTGAGCGAACAGGACGTCGCCGCCACCCTCGGCTGTTCGGTGGGCACGGTGAAGTCGCAGACCAGCCGGGCGCTGGCGACCCTGCGCAAGCGGCTCCAGGAGCGAAGGGGGAACGACCGGTGAACGAGTTCGACGATCTCGAGAACACGCTGGCAGCGGAGCTCCGCCGTCGCTCCGGCGAGGTGGCCGGCGCCGACGGCATGGCCGGGCGCGCCCGCCGGCACGCCCGCGTCGTCCGCCGCCGCCGCGCGATCGCCGTCGCCGGCGTGACCGCGGTCGCCCTCGCCGTCGCCGTCCCGGCCGCGCTGTCGCTACGGCCGGTGCCGCAGACCGCGCCCGACCCGGCGCACTCACCGACGACGTCGCAGACCCCTGCCCCGACTCCGAGCGAGACCCCGTCGCCCGACCCCACGACGCCGCCCCCGAGCACGCCCCCCTCGTCGCCGCCGGCGGTCCCGCCGGTGGAGACCGACGAACCCCAGCAGCCCGAGCAACCCGTCGCCGGCGGAACCACCGAACTCGTGCTGGACGGCATGCCCACCGGCGCGCCACCCGCGATCAGCTGGGTCTTCGAGACGACCTTCTACACCGAAGACGGCCGAGAGCTGCCGATCCCGGAGGACATGTTCTTCCCGTTCGCCATCCGGGACGGCGCGATCGGGCAGCTGCCGGGCACGACCGAGGGCCGCCTTCCCGACATCGGCAACTCCGACGCCACCGGCGCCGTGGTGGGCCGCGAGCCGGGCAACGGCCCGGTGCTCTCCTACGACGGCTTCCTGCTCGCGGAGTACCTCCCCGCGGAAGACATCGTGTGGGCCGGGCAGGCCGACGGTGGCGGCACCGGACCCGGCGGCCGCGACGTACCGCCCGACCAGCAGCTGGATCCGGTCGGCTTCCTCGACGACTACGCCCTGGTGTCGAACGTCTCGACCGACGAGGAGCTGTGGGCGGGCGTCCGGATCGACAGCTTCGCTCCCGGCGAGCCGACGCCGCCCATCACGCCACCCTGGGACATCGTCGAGGTCACTGCCGTGTCACAGCCCGCCGGGCTGGTCGTCGGCTTCACCGAGATCAGGGATGACGGGACCTGCTCGGCGGTGTACGAGGCCGACGCGGACGAGCCGTTGTGGAGCACCTGCGAGTACTCGTTCGACCACTTCAGCCCAGATGGGCGATACCTCGTCGGAGCGGACGACTACCGCGACGGCGAGGGCAACGCGTCCATGGTGGTGGTCGAGGCCCGCACCGGTGCGGTCGTCCACACCTACGACGGCTGGTACATCGGCGCCGCCACCTTCGAGGACGACGACCATGTGCTGCTCAGCGTCCGTCTCGTGGACGATGCCGAGCGGCAGGTGGCGCTGGTGCGTTGCGATCTCACCGGCGCCTGCGAGCTGGCCACCCCAGCCGTCCGGGTCGACCAGTACAGCGACGCGTACGGCTTCGGGCTGCAACGCTGGTGAGCGGAGGGCGATAATGCGACGGTGACCGACGCCGCGACGCCGCAGGACGTGCTGGGCCTGTTGACCGAGGCCGCGATCTTCCTCGTCGTCACGGTCGACGACGGCGGCGAGGACACCGCCCGCGACCTGCTGGCCGACCTGTCCGGACTGACCCGCGCCGTCGGCTTCCGCGGCCCCGGCGACGGCCTGACCTGCGTCGCCGGCATCGGGGCCGCCGCCTGGCCGCGGGTGATCGGCGGCGACCCGCCGTCCGGGCTGCACCCGTTCCAGGAGATCGCCGGACGCACGCACACCGCGCCCGCCACCCCCGGCGACCTGCTGTTCCACCTGCGCGCCCGGCGCATGGACCTCTGCTTCGAGCTGGCGACGCTGATCACCGGGCGGCTGGCCGGCGCGGCCACCGTCGTCGACGAGGTGCACGGGTTCCGGTACTTCGACCAGCGTGACCTCCTCGGCTTCGTCGACGGGACGGAGAACCCGACCGGCGCGGCCGCCGCTGCCGCCGTCCTCTCCGACGAGCCGGGGTTCGAGGGCGGCAGCTACGTCGTCGTACAGAAGTACGTGCACGACATGGACGCCTGGAACGCGCTGCCGGTCGAGGAGCAGGAACGGGTCATCGGCCGCCGCAAGCTCTCCGACGTCGAGCTGTCCGACGCCGAGCAGCCGGCGAACTCGCACGTCGCGCTCACCACCATCACCGACGACGACGGCGAGGAGCGCGAGATCCTGCGCGACAACATGCCGTTCGGGCGGGCCGGCACGGGCGAGTTCGGCACCTACTTCATCGGCTACGCCGCGCACCCCGACGTCATCGAGGAGATGCTGGTCAACATGTTCGTCGGCCGGCCGCCCGGCAACCACGACCGCATCCTCGACTTCTCCGTCGCGGTCACCGGCGCCCTGTTCGCCGTCCCCACGGTCGATGCCCTCGACGGCCTCGCCGACCCACCGAGCCCGACGCCCGCGACCGACGGCAGCCTGAACGTCGGCAGTCTCAGGAGGAGCGACGCCTCATGAACAACCTGCACCGTGAACTCGCGCCCGTCTCGGCGGCCGCCTGGGCCGACATCGAGGCCGAGGCGCGCCGCACGTTCGTCCAGTACGTCGCCGCCCGTCGCGTCGTCGACGTCATCGGCCCGGGCGACGACGTCCTGCACGGGGTCGGCACCGGCCACCTGCGCACGCTCGACGCACCCGGCGACGGCGTGCTGGCGCGCAGCCGCGAGGTGAAGCCGGTCGTCGAGCTGCGCGTCCCCTTCACCGTCGACCGCCAGGCCGTCGACGACGTCGAACGCGGCGCCAAGGACGCCGACTGGCAGCCGGTGAAGGACGCGGCGAAGCAGATCGCGTACGCCGAGGACCGCGCCATCGTGGCCGGCTTCGCGGCGGCCGGCATCGAGGGCATCGTGGCCGGCACCACCAACACCCCCATCGCGCTGCCCGGCGACGTCCGCGACCTCCCCGACGTCGCCGCGCACGCCCTCACCACGCTGCGCCTCGCCGGTGTCGGCGGCCCGTACAGCCTGCTGCTGTCGGCGGACGTGTACACGGCGGTCGAGGAGACCACCGACCACGGCTACCCCATCCGCGAGCACGTCGCCCGCGTCCTGCACGACGGCGAGATCGTCTTCGCCCCCGCCATCGACGGCGGCCTGCTGCTCTCGGCCCGCGGCGGCGACTACGAGCTGCACCTCGCCCAGGACCTCTCCATCGGCTACCTCTCCCACGACGCCGACTCGGTGACGCTGTACTTCGAGGAGGCCTTCACCTTCCTCGTCCAGACAGGCGAATCCGGCGTGGCGCTGGAGAGCTAGCGCGGTTGTCCACAGCCTGGCCTTTCGACCGCGCGGGTGATGCCGGATGGTGCCTAGACTGATCTCATGACGGGCCGAGCCGAAGAACTGCTGCGCGCAGCGCTGGCGCTGCCCCGCACCGACCGCGCCGACGTCGCGGCCGAGCTGTTGGCGAGCCTCGATGAGTCCGGCGACACCGATCGTCAGTCCGTCGAAGCAGCTTGGGCCCGCGAGATCGAACGGCGAGCGCGTCGCGTGCTCGCAGGTGAGTCGAGTGCCGAAGACTGGGGCGCCGTCCGCGCTCGTCTCAGCGACCGTTGAGCCGCAAGACCCGGATCGAGCCCGAGGCATCGGCCGAGCTCGAAGGAGCGATCCGATGGTACGAGCGACATCGCCACGGGTTGGGTGCCGACTTCCTCGCGGCCGTCGACAGCACCATCTCCCACATCAGCCGATGGCCTGAGGCCGGAGGCACAGTGCCAGGCGTCACGGCGGACATCCCGGTGCGCAGGGCACCGGTGCCACGGTTCCCCAGAGCAGGAATCGCGCTGGAGTCCTGAGCAGGTGTCATCCGGCCGGGAGGGCACCCCGGCTCTGTACCCCCGTGACCGGGTGGTGCATCGTCGGGGTATGGAGCACCCCGGCCACGACCACGCGCACCACCACACGCCCGCCGCGGCGCCGTTCCCGACCGACCCGGCCGGGCTGCCCGAGGCCACCGCGCCCGCCACGCTCGAGCCCGGCGACGGCGCCACCGTCGCGCTGACCATCGCCCCGGTGGCGAAGCGGCTCGACGGCGCCACCGTGCGCATGCTCGCCTACAACGGCTCGGTCCCCGGCCCGGCGCTGACCGTCCGCCAGGACACCGAGCTCACCGTCGACGTCGCGAACGAGGGCGACCTGGAGACGACGGTGCACTGGCACGGCCTGCGCCTGGACAACAGCAGCGACGGCGTGCCGGGCGCCACGCAGGCGCCGATCGCCGTCGGCGGGCGGCACACGTACCGGCTGCGCTTCCCCGACCCCGGCCTGTACTGGTACCACCCGCACCTGCGCGAGGACTACACGCAGGAGCTCGGCCTCTACGGCACCATCCTGGTCCGCCCCGCCGACGACGACTACTGGCCGCCCGCGCACCGCGACGTCGTCCTGACGCTGGACGACCTGCTGGTCGAGGACGGCCGCATCGCGCCGTTCAGCCCGGCCGAGACGACGCACGCGGCCATGGGCCGGTTCGGCAACGTGTACCTCACCGGCGGCGACCCGGCTCCCGGGCTGACGGCGAACGCCGGCGAGGTGGTGCGGTTCTGGCTGGTCGACACCGCCAACACCCGGACGTTCGACGTGCGGGTGCCGGGCGCGCGGATGAAGCTGGTCGGCGGCGACTCCGGCCGCGTCGAGCACGACGAGTTCGTCGACGGCGTGGTGGTCGCACCGTCCGAGCGGACCGTCGTCGACGTGCTGTTCCCGGCGCCGGGCGCGTACGCGCTCGAGCACCACACCCCCGTCGGCACGCACCGGCTGGCGACGGTGACGGTCGGCGCCACCCCGGCCACACCGGACCTCACCGCGGCGTTCGAGGCCCTCGGCGGCGCGCCCGACCTCGCCGCCGAGCGGGCCGGGCTGGACCCGTGGCTCGCGGCCGAGCCGGACGAGGTGCTGTCGTTCGTCGCCGAGCTCGCCATGGACCACGGCGACCACGGCGGCCACCATGCCCACGCCCACGGCGGCCACCACGGCCCCAGTGCGACCGCGGACGGCATCGAGTGGGAGGACGAGATGGTGGAGATGAACCGCGCCTCGACCTCCGCCACCGTCGCCTGGCG
Organism: Jiangella alba; assembly: GCF_900106035.1. GTDB lineage: Bacteria > Actinomycetota > Actinomycetes > Jiangellales > Jiangellaceae > Jiangella > Jiangella alba. The sequence continues at coordinate 1,813,158 of NZ_FNUC01000003.1, read as the reverse complement.
CATCGTCGACCCCGCTACCGGCGAGGAGCCCGACTGGCGCTTCACCGCCGGCCAGCGGGTGAAGATCCGGCTGGTCAACGAGCTGGAGTCGGACCATCCGATGCAGCACCCGTTCCACCTGCACGGCGCCGGCCGGTTCCTCGTCCTCGCCCGCGACGGCGCGACCGAGCCGAACCTGGTGTGGAAGGACACCGTGCTGGTCCGCACCGGCGAGACCGTCGACCTCCTGTTCGACGTGACCAACCCGGGCCGCTGGATGGCGCACTGCCACATCGCCGAGCACCACGAGAGCGGCATGATGTTCGGCTTCACCGTCGACGAGGCGGCTACCGCGGCACCGTGAACACGTCGACCAGCGCGCCCGACTGGTCGATCGCCCGCCCGACCAGGCGGTCGGCGTAGACCAGCAGGTCCACGTAGTGCAGGGTGGACGAGCTGACGGCGGTGAAGTCGGCCTGCCCGGTCGGCCGCAGCTTCGCACCCGCCCCCGACACCACGTAGACGACACCGTCCAGCACGTCCGAGCGCTGGTAGTCGTGGTCGTGGCCGGCCAGCACCAGCGGCACGTCGTACTCGTCGAACAGCGGCACCCAGTCGGCCCGCACCCGCGGGTCCGAGCCGTGCTGCCCGGCCGAGTACGGCGGCCGGTGCAGCGCGACGACGGTCCATGTGCCGGCCGGCTGCGGCGCCGCCAGCCGCTGCTCCAGCCACGCCGTCTGGTCCGGGTCGCCGGTGCGCTCGGTGTCGAGGACGAGCACCCGCGCCGGCCCGACCCGCTGCTCGTACCAGGTGGCGTCGCGGCCGAGCGCCGCCATGATCTGGGCCTGCTCGCCGCTCTCGTAATCGTGGTTGCCGAGCACCGGCAGCAGCGGCACGCCGTCGTCGAGCAGCGGCGCGAACGGCTCGGTGACGGCGTCGTCGACCCGCTCGGCGTCGCCGTCCTCGTAGACGAGGTCGCCCAGCAGCAGCACCGCGTCGTAGCCGCCTCCGCCACGCTCGGACTGCGCCACCATCTCCGCGACGGTGGCCCGCTCGGCCGCGTCGCCGGTCCCGGTGTCGCCCGCGACGGCCATGCGCGCCAGCGGGTCGTCGGTCACCGGCGGCGCCGGCTCGCCCGCCACCGCGGCCGGCGCCGGGTCGGACGGCGGCCCCAGCACCAGCCGCACCCCGACGACGCCCGCCACCACCAGCACCGTGGCGACGACGGCGTAACCCAGCAGGGTGCGGCGCACCCGCCCACCGTACGCGGGCCGGGCGCCGCGGGACGCCGGCGGCCGCATCCGCCCAGGCCGAGCGATGGCTGGCGGTTTGGTGGGGCCAGGACACCACCGAACCGCCAACCATCCACCGAGCCACGTGCCGGCCCGGCGGAGCCGAACGGGAAAGCGCTCGCCGCGCTGACCTGGGTATGACGCGACGAGGTGTTGACAGGACGGAAACCGGTGTCCATCATCTCCGGATACCGGTTTCCATCCGTCCCCACCCACGCCGCAACATGTCGCCAAGGGAGGCCACATGCGCGAGAAGGGCCGACGCACCACCCGGGCCACGGCCCGAGCCAGCACCCGCGCCATCGCCCGGGCCACGGCCCGAGCCAGCACCCGCGCCATCGCCCGGACCACGGCCCGAGCCCGGACCCGAGCCCGGACCGGAGCCCGGGCCAGCACCCGGGCCCGAGGCCGCGCCCGCACCAGAACCCGAACCGCCGCCGCTGCCGTCGCGGCGCTGACGCTGGCGCTGGTGCTGGCCGGCTGCGGCGGCGACTCCACCGCGGCCGACGGCCGGGTCGAGATCACCGTCTGGCACACCGAGTCGACACCGACGACGGTCGCGGCGATGGACGAGATCATCGCCGACTACGAGGCCGCGAACCCGGGCGTCACCGTCAACCAGGAGTCGGTCGGCTGGGGCGACCTGCAGGTGAAGTTCCAGGCGGCGCTGGCCGCGGGCGACCTGCCGGAGATCACCCAGGTCGAGCCGATGTTCGTCCGCACGCTCTACTCGCAGGACCTGCTGGTGCCGCTGGACGACGTGGTCGACTCGCTCGGCGACGACTACCTGCCGCAGCTGCGCGACATGTTCGCGCTGCCCGACGGCCACGACTACGGGGTGGTGCACGCGTGGGGCACCGACTCCGTCGTCTACCGCGCCGACCTGTACGCGAACGCGCCCGGCGCCGGCACCCCCGAGGACCTGAAGACGTGGGACGACTCGGTCGAGCAGTGGCGGGCGGTGTCTGAGGCGAACGACGACGCGTACGGGCTGATGCTGGCCGGCGACGCCGCGCACAACGTCAACGAGGAGGTGTACCTCTGGCTCGGCTCCAACGGCGGGCACCTGTTCGACGAGAACGGGCACGTCACCATCGACACGCCGCAGATGCGTGAGGTGCTGGAGTACTGGGTCGAGCTGCGCGACAGCGGGGCGCTCTCGCCGGCGTGGTCGTCGCAGACGTACGCGGACAGCCTCAGCTCGCTGGCGCTGGGCGAGGCCGCCACGATCTTCTCCTTCGGCCGGGCCACGTACACGTTCGAGGACCAGGCGCCGGAGCTGGTGCCGGGCGAGGACATCAAGGTCGCGCCGAACCGGCCGGTCGGGCCGTCCGGCGACGACTGGATCACCCAGCTCGACGCCGAGCCGTGGGTCGTGTTCAAGGACTCCCCCGACGCCGAGGCGGCCGCGGACTTCCTGGAGTTCTTCTTCGAGCAGCAGAACTACCTGCGCTGGATCGGCAGCGTCCCCACCCAGCTGCTGCCGGTGCGCGCGTCGACGTTCGACGACCCGGAGTACCGGGCGCTGCCGGAGGTGCGCGACTGGGGGTTCTGGATCGACCAGCAGCGCCAGATGCTCGACTCCGGCCAGGCCTACCCGCTCATGGTGACGCAGTGGTCGGACCTGGAGCTGCCGTACGTGAGCGACCTCTACGGCTCGGAGATCCTCGTCGACATGGTCATGGACGTCGTCGAGAACGACAAGGACGTCGACGAGGCGCTGGACGACGCCCAGGCAAGGGCCGACGAGCTGCTGTCCCCGCTCTACGACGACTGACCAGCGCGAAGGGAACGACGATGTCTCTGACGCGAACGACGACGCCCGCGCCGCCACGCGCCCGCGCGGACGGCCCACGCCCACGCCGGCGCATGCCCGGCTGGTTCTGGGGCGCACTGCTGCTCTCCCCCGCGTTCCTGCTGGTGGCCGGTGTCATCGCGGCGCCGATCGCCTACCTGGTGCGGCTCAGCTTCACCGACGCGCACGCCTACCTGCCGAAGTTCGGCTCGGTCGGGTTCGACAACTACGTGGCGCTGCTGCGCGCGCCGCACTTCTGGGACAGCGTCCGCACGACGGTCTGGTACGCGGGCCTGACGGTGGGCCTGCAGCTGGTGCTCGGCGTGCTCATCGCGCTGCTGCTGCACCAGCGCTTCCGCGGCCGCGGCGTCGTCCGGCTGGTGGCGCTGGCGCCGTACATGGTGCCGTCGATCGTGGTGGCGCTGGTGTTCCGCTGGCTGCTCGACCCCACCACGGGCGCCTACTCGTGGCTCGTCGGCAAGGTCTGGCCCGGCTCGGAGCCGCCGAACCTGCTCAGCCCGAACCACATCTTCTGGTCGCTGGTCGCGGTGTCGGTGTGGATGTTCACCCCGTTCATCGTCATCAGCGTGCTGGCCCGGCTGCAGACGGTCGACCCGTCGGTCGTGGAGGCGGCGACGGTGGACGGCGCGGGCGCGTGGCGGCGGTTCTGGCACATCGTGCTGCCGGAGCTGAAGCCGGTGCTCTACACGCTGATCCTGCTGCGCTTCATGTTCATGTTCACCAAGTTCGACGTGGTCTATCTCTTCGCCGGCACGGGCACCGAGGTGCGCACCCTGCCCGTGCTGACGTTCCAGCGCATCTTCGGCGAGGCCCGGCTGGGTTCCGGCGCCGCCGTCGCGATGGTGCTGTTCGTGCTGCTGATGATCTTCACGACGGTGTACCTGCGCACGCTCTACCGCGAGCGGGAGGAGACGGCATGACCACCGCCCTGCACCGGCTGAGCCGGGTCCGCTGGTACCTCGTGATCGGCGTCGTCCTGCTGGTCGCGATCAACGGGTTCCCGTTCTACTGGATGGCGCTGACCTCGGTGAAGCCGGGGACGGAGCTGTTCTCGTACCCGCCCACGTTCTTCACGACGGCGCCGGACCTCAGTGGTTTCCAGCGGCTGTTCGAGACCACGAACTTCCTGACGTACGCCAGGAACAGCCTGATCATCGCGTCCGGCGCGACGGTGCTGTCGGTGGTGGTGTCGGCGCTGGCGGCGTACGGGCTGACGCGGTTCCCGTTCCCCGGCAGCCGCGCGTTCAGCACGGCGATCCTCTACGCGTACACGTTCGCGCCGATCGTCATCGTCGTGCCGTTGTACGGGATGTTCCGCGAGGCCGGGCTGATCAACAGCCACCTCGGCATGATCCTCGCCTACGCCTCGTTCGGCGTGCCGTTCAGCCTGTGGCTGCTGCAGCCGTTCTTCCGGGCGATCCCGGCGGAACTGGAGGAGGCGGCGTTCGTCGACGGCGCCAACCGGGTGAAGAGCGCGTGGTACGTCGTGTTCCCGCAGGCGCTGCCGGGGCTGATCGCGGTGTCGGTGTTCACGTTCCTGCTGGCCTGGGAGGACTACCTGTTCGCCCGGGTGCTGATCACGCAGGACGACCTGAAGACGCTGCCGATCGCGCTGCACGACCTCTACAACGCCAGCCTGCAGGACTGGCCGCTGCTGATGGCGGCCGCCGTGCTCATCAACCTGCCCGTCCTCATCGCGTTCCTGTTCGTCCAGAAGTACCTGGTCGCGGGCTGGGGCGCGGGAGCCATCAAGTAGATCGCAGCGGAGAGGGGACGCATGTACGTCGGTTACGAGGTCCGTGAGGGGACCGCCTGGATCCGGATCGAGCGCCCGGAGAAGCTGAACGCGCTCGACCTGTCCGGCTGGCACGCCATCACCGCGCACCTGGCGCGGGCGGCGGACGAGGCGCCCGGCCCGGTGGTGCTGACGGGGACGGGGCGGGCGTTCTGCGCCGGCGACGACATCACCACCTTCCAGGAGCACGCCACCCCCGAGCAGGGCATGGACTTCTTCATCGGCGGGCTGTACGCGACCATCGAGGCGATCGTCACGCACCCGTACCCGGTGATCGCGGCGGTCAACGGCATCGCGTTCGGCGGCGGCTGCGAACTGGTGCTGGTCAGCGACCTCGCCATCGCCGCCGACGGCGCGACGTTCAGCCTGCCGGAGGGCCGCATCGGGGCCTGGCCGACGGTCGCCGTCGGGGTCGCGGCGCACGTCAGCGGGCGCAAGCTGGCCGGCGAGCTGTGCTACGAGATGCCGGTGCTCGACGCCGCCGAGGCGCGCCGGTTCGGCCTGGTCAACCGGGTCGTCCCGGCGGACGGGCTGGACGACGAGGTGCGCGCCACCGTCGCGCGCATCGGGGCCGCGTCGCCGCACGCGCTGCGTCAGACCAAGCGGTTCCTCACCGAGGAGCTGATCACCGCCGGGCTGCCGAAGGTGCGCCGGGCGCTGACGGCTCTGGTCGAGCAGACGCTGCCCACGCACGACCTCCAGGAGGGCACCGCCGCCTTCCTGGAGAAGCGCGCGCCGGTCTTCGACGGGAAGTGAGCCCATGACGACCCTCCCCCTGGACGGCGTCCGCGTCCTCGACTTCGCCCACATGATGCAGGGCCCGTGGGCCGCCGAGATGCTCGGCGACCTCGGCGCCGACGTGATCAAGGTCGAGGTCGTGGGCACCGGCGAACGCGGCCGGCAGTCCGGCACCACGTTCCTCAACGGCGTCAGCGCGCAGTTCCTCGCGATGAACCGGAACAAGCGCTCGCTGGCCGTCGACCTCAAGCACCCGGACGGGCTGCGCGTCGCGGAGGCGCTGATCGGCACCGCCGACGTGCTGATCCAGAACTTCCGGCCCGGCGTGATGGAGCGGCTCGGCCTCGGCTGGGACCGCGCGCGGGAGCTGAACCCCGGTCTCGTGTACTGCACGGCCAGCGGGTACGGCGCCGGCGTGCCGGACCCGCGCAAGCCCGGCCAGGACCTGCTGGCCCAGGCCCGCACCGGCGCGCTCTGGCTCACCGGCACCGCCGGCGACGCTCCGACGCCGGCCGGCCCGTTCGTCGCCGACGTCCACGCGGCGACGATGCTGGCCCTCGGCGCGACGGCGGCGCTGCTGGAGCGCTCGCGGACCGGCCGCGGCCGGCTGGTCGAGGTCGACCTCGTCGGCGCGATGCTGCACCAGACCGTCCAGGAGGTGGTGTCGACGCTGAACTCGGGCGAACCGCCGCGCCGCCCGGCCGGGGTGCCGGGCAGCGCGTATCTGGAGGCGCCCTACGGCGTGCACGCGGCCGCCGACGGCTTCGTCGCGATCTCGCTGACGACGATGGAGGCGCTGGCCGCGGGCCTGGACGCGCCGGAGCTGCTGGCGAAGTTCCCGGACAAGGAGGCCGCGACGGCCGGGCGGGACGAGCTGAACGCGCTGGTCAGCGCGCTGGTCGCGGACCGGCCGGCGGCCGAGGTGCTGGACGCGCTGGACGCGGCCGGCGTCTGGTGCGCGCCGGTCAACGACCACCGCGCGATGACCACCGACCCGTACGTGCGCTGGGACCGGCGCCGGCTCGAGGTCGAGCACCCGGTCGCCGGGACCGTCGAGCTGGCCGGCAACCCGATCACGCTGGACGGCGATCAACTGCCGGCCCGGCGGCCCGCTCCACTGCTCGGCGAGCACACCGCCGAACTGCTGGCCGAGCTGGGCCTGGACGTCGGCGCGCTGGTCGCCGGCGGTGTCGTGGAGGTGCCCCGATGACCGTCCCGTGGTTGCCGCCGGTCGGCGCGAGCAGCGTCTTCCGCAAGACCGTCACCGAGTCCGACGTCGGCCTGTTCGCCGGCATCACCGGCGACTTCGCGCCGCAGCACGTCGACGACGAGTACATGCGCTCGCGGCCGCAGGGGCGCCGCATCGCGCACGGCGTGCTGACGCTGGGGCTGACGTCGACGGCGGCGGCCCGGCTGTGCGACGCGCACGGCGTGACGGCGGTGTCGTACGGCTACGACCGCGTCCGCTTCCTCCGTCCCGTCTACCTGGGCGAGACCGTCACCGTCGACTACGTCGTCGAGCGCGTCGACGAGGCCGCCCGGAAGGCATTCGCGGCGATGACCGCGACCGCCCAGGACGGCGAGCGCTGCCTCGTCGGCACCCACGTCCTCTACTGCTACCCGCCGGAAGGAGCCGCGTGATGCTGGCCGAGGTCGATCGGTTCGTCGAGACGCGAGTGGCGCCGGCCGCCCGGGCCATCGACGCCGAGGCCGCGTTCTTCCCGGACCTGCTCACCGACGCCGCGGCGCTGGGGCTGCAGGGCCTCGTCCACTCCCCCGGCGGCGGGCTGGACGTCGCGCACATGGACCTCGCCCGCGAGGTGACCGAGCGCATCGCGACGGCCAGCCCGGCGGTCGCGCTCGGCGTCGCGGGCGCGCGGTTGTCGGCGTACCTGCTGGCCAAGTACGCGCCGCCGCACCTGCGCGAACGCTGGGTGACGCCGATCCTGGCGGCCCGGGCGTACGGGTCGTTCGCGATCACCGAGCCCGACGCCGGCACGGACGTCCGCGCGCTCACCACCGTCGCGGTCCCCGACGGCGACCACTACCGGCTCACCGGGCGCAAGTGCTGGGTCGGTTTCGCGCCGGTCGCCGACGTCGCGATCGTGCTGGCCAAGGTCGGGAGCGCCGAGCGGGACGCGCCGATGGTCGCGCTGGTCGTCGACCTGTCCTCCGCCGGTGCCTCCGGACGGCCCGGCCCGGAGCTGTCCGGGTTCCGCGGCATGCCCAACGGCGAGCTGTTGTTCGACGGCGTGCTGGTGCCGCGCGGCGACCGGCTGGACGTCGAGGGGTTCGCCGGGATGATGGACGGCCTCAACATGGCCCGCATCGACGCCGCCGCGTACGCGTGCGGGCTGTTGCGCGGCGCGCTGCTGGCCGGCCTGGCGCGGGCCAACGCGCGGCAGGCGTTCGGGCGGCCGATCGGCGACCTCGCCATCGTCCAGCGCAAGCTCGGCCGCATGGCCGCCGACTACCGCGCCGCGCGCGAGCTGACCCGGCGCGCCGCCGAGTCGTTCGCCCGCGGTGGCGGCGGCGACCAGGACGTCGTCTCGATGGCCAAGATGTTCGCCTCCGACGCCGCCCGGCGGCACACCGACGAGGCGATGCAACTGCACGGCGCCCTGGGCGTCGTCGTCGACGAGGAGGTCAACCGCATGCACCGCGACGCCAAGGTGACGCAGATCTTCGACGGCACCAGCGAGATCCACGAGACCATGCTCGGACGGCGGGCGCTGCGGATGCTGGCCCGCGGCGAACCGCTCACCGCGTTCCTGGACGGCGAGGCGGTCGCATGAGCGGGCCGCTGACCGGCGAGGTCGCGCTGGTGACGGGCGCGACCGGCGCGCTGGGCGCGGCGATCTGCCGCGACCTCGCCCGGGCCGGCGCCGACGTCGCCGTCCACCACCTGGACGAGCCGGACGCCGCTCGCGCGCTGGCGGACGAACTGGCGGCGTTCGGCGTGCGGACGACGACGGTGGCGGCCGACGTGACGTCGTGGGACCAGGTCGGCGCCGCGGTGTCGGCCGTCGGGCACGCGCTCGGGACCATCACCGTCCTGGTGAACAACGCCGGGTTCATGGAGCCGGTGCGCATCGTCGACTCGGACCTGGCCGACTGGCGGCGCACGCTGGGCGTCGACCTCGACGGCGTCTTCGTCGTCACCCGGCACGTGCTGCCCGGCATGCTGGAGACGCACGGCCGCATCGTCAACGTGTCGTCGCAGCTGGCCTTCAAGGGCGCCGTCGACTACGTCGCGTACGCCACCGCGAAGGCCGGCGTCCTCGGCTTCACCAAGGCGCTGGCCAGGGAGGTCGGGCCGCGGGTGCGCGTCAACGCCGTCGCGCCGGGCCCGATCGACACCCCGATGGTGCGCCCGCACGCGACGCCGGAGTGGGTCGAGGCCCGCACCCGCGACTCCGTCACCGGCCGGCTCGGGACGCCGCAGGAGGTCGGGCCCGCGGTCGTGTTCCTGGCCGGGCCCGGCGCAGAGCTGATGCACGGGCAGACCCTGCACCTCAACGGCGGCGGGGTGATGACGTGAGCGTCCGGTTCCTGACGGCGGAGGCGGCGGCCGAGCTGGTCCAGGACGGGCAGACGCTGGCGGTCGGCGGGTCCGGCGGCGGGCTGCTGGAGCCGGACGCGCTGCTGGCGGCGCTCGGGCGGCGGTTCCGCGAGACCGGGACGCCGCGCGGGCTGGACCTCGTCCACACCACCGGCATCGGCGACCGCGAGGGCGGCGGGATGGACCACCTCGCCCAGCGCGGGCTGGTGCGCTCCGTCGTCGCCGGGAACTGGGGCATGGCGCCGGCGATGAGCGCGATGGCCGTCGCGGGCGAGTTCGAGGCGTACAACTTCCCGCAGGGCGTCATGAGCCAGCTGTTCCGCGAGATCGCCGCGGGCCGTCCCGGCGTCGTCACGCACGTCGGGCTGGGCACGTTCTGCGACCCGCGGGTCGAGGCCGGCCGGCTCAACGACGTCAGCCCGCAGACCCGGGTCGAGGTGGTCGAACTGGCCGGGCGGGAGTGGCTGTTCTACCCCGCGTTCGACCTCGACGTCTGCTACATCCGCGGCACCACCGCCGACGAGCGCGGCAACCTGTCGTTCGAGCAGGAGGGCGCTCGGCTGGAGATGCTGGCCATCGCGCAGGCCACCCGCAACCGCGGCGGACTGGTCATCGCGCAGGTCAAGCGGCTGGCGAAGGCCGGGACGCTGGACCCGCGGCTGGTCGTCGTCCCTGGCATCTGCGTCGACGTCGTCGTGCACCACCCCGCCCAGCGGCAGGTGGTGACGCACGAGTACGAGCCGGCGTTCTCCGGCGAGTTGCGCGCCGCCGCGTCGGCGCTGCCGCCGTTCCCGCTGGACGCGCGGAAGGTGGTGGCGCGGCGCGCGCTGTCGGAGGTCGTGCCGGGCGACGTGGTCAACCTCGGGGTCGGGATCGCCGACGGCATCGCGTCGGTGGCCGCCGAGGAGGGCCGGCTGGACGAGTTCACGACGACGATCGAGCAGGGCGCCGTGGGCGGCATCCCGGCCCGCGGCGTCATCTTCGGCGTCGCGACGAACCCGGAGGCGATCCTGGACCAGGCGGCCCAGTTCGACTTCTACGACGGCGGCGGGCTGGATATCGCGTTCCTCGGGTTCGCGCAGGTCGACGCGCTGGGGAACGTCAACGTGTCCAAGTTCGGGTCGCGGGTCGTCGGGACCGGCGGGTTCGTCGACATCAGCCAGAACGCCGGCACCGTCGTGTTCTGCGGGACCTTCACCGCCGGCGGCCTGGACGTCCGCGTCGGCGGCGGCGAGCTGCGCGTCGTCGCCGAGGGCGCGCACGCGAAGTTCGTCCCCGCCGTCGGGCAGGTGACGTTCAGCGCCCGCGAGTCGGTGGCACGCGGGCAGCGGGTCCGCTACGTCACCGAGCGGGCCGTGTTCGACCTGACGGCGCGCGGGCTGCGGCTGCTGGAGGTGGCGCCCGGCGTGGACGTGCGCCGCGACGTCCTCGACCTCATCCCGTTCGACGTGCTCGTCGAGGACGTCCGGACGATGGAGCCCGGGTACTTTCAGTAGGTGCAGATGCAGGAGGACGCCTCGCCGGAGCACAGACGGCCGACCATCAAGGACGTCGCCGAACGGGCGGGCGTCACGAAGGCGACGGTCTCGAAGTACCTGAACCGGGCGCACGGCTACGCCATGGCGGCGTCGACGCGCGAACGCATCCGGGCCGCCATCCAGGAGCTCGACTTCCAGCCCAGCCCGCTGGCCCGCGGCCTGTCCCGCAGCGCGACGTCGACCATCGGGCTGGTGGTGGCCGACATCCGCAGCCAGTTCTACCCCGACCTCGTCGCCAGCATCCAGACCGCGGCCGAGGCGGCCGGCTACACCCTCGTCCTCGGCAGCTCCGGCGACGACCCCGGCCGCGAGCTGGACATCATCCGCTCCATGGCGCACCGCCGCGTCGACGGCGTCGTCCTCGTCGCCGTCCGGTCCGAGAGCGACCACATCGAGTACCTGCGCCGGCGCGGCATCCAGATCGTGCTGGCCAGCCGCGACCTGCCCGACCTCGTCGCCGACACCGTCGTCGTCGACAGCCTGGCCGGCGGCCGCGCGGCCACCCGGCACCTGCGCTCGCTCGGGCACACCCGGCTCGCGCACGTCGCCGGCGAGGCCACCGTCAAACCGTTCGCCGACCGCGCCCGCGGCTTCGCGCTCGAGACCGCCGACCTCCCCGGCCTCCCCGTCGAGGTCGCGACGTCCACCATCGAGGGCGGCCGGGCGGCCGCGCGTTCGTTGCTGGACGTCGCCTCGCCGCCCACGGGCATCTTCTTCGCCAGCGACACCATGGCCCTCGGCGGCCTCATGGCCTGCGCCGACCTCGGCCTGCGCGTCCCGGACGACGTGTCCGTGGCCGGCTTCGACAACGTGACGGTGGGCCAGCTGCCCGGCATCGGCCTCACCACCATCGACTCCGACGCCGCCCGGGTCGGCGAACGGGCCACCGAGCTGCTGCTCGAGCGCATCCTCGCCCCGGCCGGCGCCACCACCGACCCCGTCCTCATCACCCGCCCCGCCGAGCTCGTCGTCCGCACCTCCACCGCCCCGCCGCGCGACTAGGTGCGATGGCGCGCAGGTGTCGCTTCCCCGCCCAGAGGCCAGTACGTTCCGGACGGTTGACCCACACGTCAACAGTTGGCGCTGGTGACAACCTGCCGGGACAGTGACCGGCGACTCGACCGCCGCCATGACCGCTGTTCCGCCCGTCACATCGGGTCGGGAAGCTGTCACGAAACCACCCCCCTGCTGCGTCGTCATGGTGAGAGCACGAGGAGGCAGCGATGCGCAGGATCCTGATCGTCGGCGGCGGGTACGCCGGGTTCTACACCGCGTGGCGGCTGGAGAAGAAGCTCCGCCCGCACGAGGCCGACGTCACGCTGGTCGACCCGCGGCCGTACATGACGTACCAGCCGTTCCTGCCCGAGGTGACCGCCGGTTCGGTCGAGGCGCGGCACGTCGCGGTGTCACTGCGGCGGCACCTGCGCCGCACCCGCGTCATCGCCGGCAGCGTCGTCGACATCGACCACGAGCACCGCACCGCGACCGTCAGCACCGCCGACGGGCCGGAGCGGAAGCTGGGCTACGACGTCGTCGTGGTGACGGCGGGCGCCGTCACGCGGACGTTTCCGATCCCGGGCGTCGCCGACGAGGCGATCGGGCTCAAGCACGTCGAGGAGGCGGTCGCGATCCGCGACCGGCTGCTGACGGCGTTCGAGCGGGCCGCCGCACTGCCTGCGGGCCCGGAGCGGCGCAAGCTGCTGACGGTCACGGTGGTCGGCGGCGGCTTCACCGGCGTCGAGGGGTTCGGCGAGCTGCTGTCGCTGGGCACCGCGCTGCTGAAGCACTACCCGGAGCTCGACGCCGGCGACCTCGCGTTCCACCTGGTCGAGGTGCGCGACCGCATCCTGCCGGAGGTCACCGACAAGCCCGGCGCCTGGGTCGTCCGGCACCTGGAGAAGCGCGGCGCGCACGTCCACCTCGGCACCAAGCTGGTGTCGGCGCGGGACGGGCACATCGTGCTGTCGGACGGCTCGGAGTACGACAACGAGCTGCTGATCTGGACCGCCGGCAACCAGAGCAACCCGGTCGTCGCGCGGCACACGGACCTGCCGGTGGACGAGCAGGGGCTGTTCCGGGTCCGCGCCGACCTGCGCATCGGCACCGACGACGCGCCGGTGCCGGACGCCTGGGCGGCCGGCGACAACGCGGCCGTCCCGGACCTGACGTCGCAGCTGCCCGGCGCGCACGTCGTGCCGAACGCGCAGAACGCCGTCCGCCAGGGCAAGCGGCTGGCCAAGAACATCGTCGCCGACCTGCGCGGCCGCAAGGTGAAGCCGTACGTGCACCACAGCCTCGGCACCATCGCCACGCTCGGCCTGGGCCAGGGCATCTTCCAGTACCGCCGCATCGTCATCACCGGGCTGCTGGCCTGGCTGATGCACCGCGGCTACCACGTGCTGGCGGTGCCGACGTGGGAGCGCAAGGTCCGCGTGTTCCTCGTCTGGGCGGCGGCGCTGGTCTACGGCCGCGACGTCGTGTCACTGCAGTCGGTGCAGCACCCGCGCGACGCCTTCGTGGCGGCGGCGCGCGGCCGCAGCCGGTAGGAGGTCATCCGGAACGGACGAGGCGCCGGCCGGGGCACCGCGAGAAGGTGGACGTAGCCGACCCGCGTGGAGGTGCGATGACGACGACAGCAGCGCGCCCGGCCGACGTCCTCGTGGTCTTCGGGATCACGGGCGATCTCGCCAGGGTGATGACGTTCCGTTCGCTGTACCGGCTGGAGGCCCGCGGGCTGCTGCAGTGCCCGGTCGTGGGGGTCGCCGCCGACGACTGGACGGTGGACCGCCTGGTGCAGCGGGCCCGGGCCTCGATCGAGGGCGCCGGCGAGCAGCTGGACCCGGCGGTGTTCGAGCGCTTCGCCGCCCGGCTGTCCTACGTCAGCGGCGACTTCGCCGACGCCGCGACGTACGGGCGGGTGAGTGACGCGATCAAGGGCGCGGAGTCGCCGGTGTTCTACCTGGAGATCCCGCCGTTCCTGTTCGGCCGCGTGGTCGAGGGGCTGTCGGGCGCTGGCCTGACGGAGTCGGCCCGGGTCGTGGTGGAGAAGCCGTTCGGCCACGACCTCGCCTCCGCGCACGCCCTGGCCGAGGAGCTGCACCAGTACGTCGACGAGTCGCAGCTGTACCGCATCGACCACTACCTCGGGAAGATGGGCATCGAGGAGATCCTGTACCTGCGCTTCGCCAACTCGATCCTGGAACCGGTCTGGAACCGCGACCACGTGCGATGCGTGCAGATCACCATGGCCGAGAACTTCGGCGTCGAGGACCGCGGCCACTTCTACGACCCCGTCGGCGCGCTGCGCGACGTCGTCGTCAACCACCTCATGCAGGTGGTCGCGGCGGCCGCCATGGAGGCGCCGGCCCGCGGCGACGTGCGCACCATCAAGGAGTCGCAGGTCGCGCTGTTCCGCGCCGTCGCCGACGCCGACCCGGCCCATTACGTGCGCGGCCGGTACGACGGCTACCTGGGCATCGACGGCGTCGCGGCGGACTCCACGACGGAGACGTACGCCGCGCTGCGGCTGGAGATCGAGAACTGGCGCTGGTCGGGCGTCCCGTTCTTCATCCGCACCGGCAAGCGGCTGGCCGCGACCCAGACCGAGCTGCGGCTGGTCTTCAAGCACCCGCCGCGGCTGGGCTTCTGGCCGCGCGACCACCGTCCGGGCTCCGACGCGATCGTCGTGCGGCTGGACCCGTCCACCGGGGTCCGGATCGTCCTCGACGCCCGCCGAGCCGACAGCGCCGGCGCCGCGCCCATCGACCTGGACATGGAGTTCGCGGCCGAGGGCGGTGAGGGCCCGACGCCGTACGAGGTGCTGTTGCTCGCGGCGATGCAGGGCCAGTCCACCCGGTTCGCCCGGCAGGACGGCGTCGAGGAGGCCTGGCGGATCATGCAGCCGCTGCTGGACGCCCCGCCGCCGGTGCACGCCTACGAGCCGGGGACGTGGGGCCCGGCGGCAGCGGCGGCACTGACCGCCGGTGAGGGCGGCTGGCAGGAGCCGTGGCTGGCGGCGACGGCGCCCGGGTGACGCCGCGGGCGCCGAACCGGCCCGGGCTCGTCCTCGCCGCGCTGATCCTGGTGGCGGCGGTGGCGAACCTGAACCTGGCGGTCGCCAACGTCGCGCTGCCCGACATCGGCGCGGCGTTCGGCTCCTCGCAGACGACGCTGGACCTCGTCGCCGTCGGCTACTCGCTCGGGCTGGCGGCGTCGGTGCTGTACCTCGGTGGCCTGGGCGACCGCTACGGCCGCAAGCTCATGCTGATCCTCGGCGTGGCGCTGTCGGTGCCGGCCTGCCTGCTGGCGGCGTACGCGCCGTCCGACGGCGTGCTGGTGCTCGCGCGCGTGCTGGGCGGGCTGTCCGCCGGCATGGCCTACCCGACGACGCTGGCGCTGATCACGGCGCTGTGGTCGGGCGCGGCGCGGACCAAGGCGATCGCGCTGTGGTCCGGCGTCGGCGGCGCCATCGCCTCGCTCGGCCCGCTGCTGTCGGGCTGGCTGCTGGAGCACTTCTGGTGGGGCTCGGTGTTCCTGGTGACGCTGCCGCTGGCCGCGGTGGCCCTGGTGCTCGCGCTGCTCTTCGTGCCCAGCCACGTCAACGAGACCACGGACCCCGTCGACAACCTCGGCGGCGTGCTGTCGATCGTGCTGGTGGCGTCGCTGGTGCTGGCGATCAACTTCGCGCCGGTGCCCGGCAAGGGCGCGCTGGCCGTCGGGCTGGCGGTGATCGCGCTGGCCGCCGGGGCCGCGTTCTTCCTGCGCCAGAAGCGGGCGCCGAACCCGCTCTACGACCTGTCGGTGGCCGGCCGGCGGGTCTTCTGGGTGGCCGCCGTCGCCGGGATCATCGTCTTCGGCACCCTCATGGGCGCCATGTTCGTGGGGCAGCAGTTCCTGCAGAACGTGCTCGGCTACTCCACGTTCGAGGCGGGCCTGTCGATCCTGCCCGCGGCCGCGCTCATGGTGCTGGTGGCGCCACGGTCGGCCACGCTGGTCGAGTCGCACGGCTCGCGGGTCGTGCTGCTGCTCGGCTACGCCTGCTGCCTGCTCGGCTTCGTCGCGATGCTGCTGCTGTGGGACGAGGACGCGTCGTACTGGGTGATCGGCCTGGCGTACGCGCTGGTCGGCGCCGGTGTCGGGTTCGCCGGCACGCCCGCCTCGCACGCGCTGACCGGGTCGGTGCCGGTGCACCGGGCCGGCATGGCGTCGGGCACCGCCGACCTGCAACGCGACCTCGGCGGCGCGATCATGCAGTCGATCCTCGGCGCGCTGCTCACCGCCGGCTACGCGTCCGCCGTCTCGGCCGCGATCGCCGCCGCGCCCAACCGGCAGGACATCACCGACAGCGTGCAGGCCCAGCTGCTGAAGTCGTTCGCCTCGGCCGAGGCCACCGCCCAGCAGTACCCGCAGTACGCCGACGCGATCACCTCCGCCGCCACCCAGTCCTTCCTCGACGGCGCCGACTGGGCCTACATCGCCGGCATCGTCGCCATCCTCATCGGGTCGGCGCTGGTCTACCTGGCGTTCCCGGCCAAGGAGGACGAGGTGCGGCTGCTGGCCGAGTACCACGCCACCGACGCCCGCGTCCTCCCCCACCCCGTCCCGCCACCCGACGACCCATGAGCTGGCCGCTCGAGCGGGTGTCCGGTAGGTTGCCCGCTCGTGACTGAGGCCGAACCCGTCGCCTGGCCACCCGCCCCCATCAGGACCGAGCGCCTCGTGCTTCGCGAGCCCGAGAGGCGGGACCGCCCGGCGATCATCGAGCTGTTCACCTCACCCGAGGTGGGCACCTACGTCGGTGGCCCTCGGCCGCGGGACGAGTTCGAGCGTGCGCTGCCCGAGGAGCCCGATCGCCGCCCCGGCCTCTTCGTCGTCGAGCTCGACGCAGCCATGATCGGCATCGTCACGATCGAACGGCGCGCAGAGGGTCTCCCCCGGCCGGACGCCGGACGGGTCGAGCTCGGCTACCTGTTCCTGCCGGCGGCGTGGGGACGCGGGTACGCCGCCGAGGCGTGCGCGGCGGCGCTCGACTGGTTCGCCGGCGCACGGCCCGGCGAGCCGGTGACGCTCTGCACCCAGACCGCCAACCGGCGCTCGATGCGCCTCGCGGCGAAGCTGGGCTTCACCGAGGTGGAACGGTTTGACGCGTACGGCGCCGAGCAGTGGCGCGGCGTGTGGTCCGCGACCCGTTCGCCCAGTTGAGCCGAGGGTGTCAAGCGAGCCGCGCGAGCAGGTGGTCGCCGACGCGGAGGGCGTTGGCCATGACCGTGAGGGCCGGGTTCACCGCGCCGATGCTCGGGAAGAAGCTGCTGTCGACGACGTACAGGTTGTCGAGCTCGTGCGCCCGGCAGTCGCGGTCGAGCACCGACGTCGCCGGGTCGGCGCCGAAGCGGGCGGTGCCGGCCTGGTGGGCGCAGCCGGCGACGGGGATGTCGTTCTTCATGTAGACGTCGCGCGGGATGACGTGGTGCGGGTGCAGGCCCAGGTGCCCGAGGTGGCCGGTGACCCGCCGGTACAGCTGCTCCAGCGGTTCGCGGTTGTTGGGCGTGTAGTCCAGCGCGACGCCGCCGTCCGGGGTCAGGGTGACGCGGTTGTCCGGGTCGGGCAGGTCCTCGGCGGAGAGCCAGAAGTCGACGGCGTGCGCGGCGACCTCGTCGAGCGCCACCATCGGGGCCAGGCGCGCCAGCGCGGGCTTCTCGCCGCGGTACATGGGCGCCGACGACTTGCCGACCATCTGCACGTTGCCCATCGGGAAGGCGAAGTCGTCGTCGCCGAAGTAGTAGTCGTTGACGCCGAGGGTCTTCTGGAACCGGGTGTCGTTCCGCTCGGTCGAGATGGCCAGGAAGGCCCGGCTGTTGTGGAACATGTAGTTGCGCCCGACCTGGTCCGAGCCGTTCGCCAGCCCGTCCGGATGCCGGTCGGAGCGGCTGGCCAGCAGCAGTTTCGCCGTGTTCGCCGCGCCGGCCGCCACCACGACCACCGACCCGGTGAACCGCTGTTCGACGCCGTCGACGGACGCGACGACGGTGGTCACCGACCGGCCCGCGGCGTCGGTCTCCAGCCGGCGCACCTCCGCGTTGCGCACCAGCGTCACGCCGGGGTGCCGAAGCGCGGGCCGGACGGCGACGACGTCGGCGTCGGACTTCGCGTGCACCAGGCAGGGGAAGCCGTCGCAGGTGGCGCACCGGATGCAGGCGCTGTTCTCGGGGCTCGCCTCGTCCAGCATGATCCCGCTCGGCGCGTGGAACGGGTGCAGGCCGGCTCCGGCGAGGTCGTCGGCGAGGCGCTGCAGGCGCGGCTCGTGCGACACCGGCGGGTGCGGGTAGGGCGCCGACGACGGCGGCTCGGTCGGGTCCTCGCCGCGGGCGCCGTGCACCTGGTACAGCTCCTCGGCCTGCGTGTAGTACGGCTCCAGCTCGTCGTACCCGATCGGCCAGGCCGGCGAGACGCCGCCGTGGTGGCGCAGCTCGCCGAAGTCGCGCTCGCGCAGCCGGTACAGCGCGGCGCCGTAGAACTTCGTCGCGCCGCCCACGTAGTAGTGGATCTGCGGCTGGAACGGCGTGCCGTGGCCGTCGTACCAGGTGTCGGCCGACACGTACCGGTTGTCGACGAAGACGGCGGCCGCGTCCCAGTTCTCGATCTCGCGGGGCAGCCAGTCGCCGCGCTCCAGGATCAGAACCCGATGCCCGGACGGGGCCAGCCGGTGCGCCAGCGTGCCGCCGCCGGCGCCGGATCCCACGATGATGACGTCGTACTCGTCGGCCATGACGGCCCCCTCAGTCCAGCGCGATGTGCGGCCGGTCGGCCTCGTCGTCGCCCCAGGCGATGCGCTGCGGCGTCGCCGAGGCCTCGAGGGTGGCCGTGCGGTCGCGGTCGAAGTAGTCCCAAGCCCACGTGACGAACGCGTCGGTCTTGCTGTGCACGCCGCTCATCAGCATCATGTGCACGCCGAGCCACGCCGCGAACGCGACCGGGCCCTCGACCTGGTGGTGGTGCCGCCCGACCTCGGCGACGGCGGCGTTGCGGCCGATCATCGCCATGATGCCCTTGTCCTTGTAGCGGAACGGGCGGGACGGCTCGCGGCGCAGGTCGCGCAGGACGTTCTCCGCGGCCCACTTTCCCGACTGCTGCGCGACGGAGCCCAGTTGCGGCCAGGTCCCCGACTCCCCCGACGGGATGTTCGCGGCGTCGCCGACGGCGTAGGCGTCCGGGTAGCCCTCCAGGGTGAGGTCCGGCCGGACGTCGAGGCGCGCGCCCCGGCCCGGCTCCGGCCCCGCGCTCGCGGCGACCGACGCCCCCAGCTCGCCGCCGCCCCACACCACCGTGCGGGCCGGGATGCTGCTGCCGTCGTCGAGCTCGACGCGGTCCGGGTGGACGGCCGCGACGCCGGTGTGCAGCCGCACGTCGGCGCCCGCCTCGCGCAGCTTGCGGGCGGTGTACTCCTGCGCGTGCGCGGAGAACTCGCCGAGCAGGGCGTCGCCGCGGTCGACGATGGTGATGCGGCCCGGCCGGGCCAGCCGCCCGGACGCGTGCAGGGCGCCCATCAGCTCGGCGAGGGCGCCGGTGGTCTCGACGCCGGTCGGGCCGCCGCCGACCACGACGACGTCGAGGGTCCCGGGCGCCGCGTCGCGCAGCAGGTCCTGCAGGTGCAGCCGCAGCCGCTCCGCGTCGGCGACGGAGTACAGCGGGAACGCGTGCTCGGCGGCGCCCGGCACGCCGAAGAAGTTCGGCCGGGCGCCCGCGGCCACGACGACGTGCGACCCGGTGAGGGTCCGGCCGTCGGTCAGGACGAGGCCGTGGTCGGCCAGCCACACCTCGGCGACCTCCGCGGTCACGACGTCGACCGTCGCGTGCTCCCGGAAGATGGCCCGGTGCGGCCGGGCGACGTCCTCGGCCGGCAGCTGCGAGCTGGCCACCTGATACAGCAGCGGCTGGAACTGGTGGTAGTCGTTGCGGTCGACCAGCGTCACACCGACGCCGTCCTCGGCCAGCCGGCGGGCACAGGCGACCCCGGCCAGCCCGCCGCCGAGGACGAGCACGCGGTCCGCGCTCCCGCTCACAGTGACAGCTCCGCGAGCCGCTCGTGCAGGACGAGCCGGCCGGCGGCCTGGATCAGCGCGAGGTGCGAGAACGCCTGCGGGGTGTTGCCGAGATGGCGGGCCCGGTCGACGTCGAACTCCTCCGCGTACAGGCCGAGGGGCGAGGCGATCGCGAGCAGGCGTTCCATCAGGGCGGTCGCCCGATCCATCTCCCCGACGGCGGCGAGAGCGGACACCAGCCAGAACGAGCAGATGAGGAAGGTGCCCTCCTTGCCAGCCAGGCCGTCGTCGGTCTCGTCGGTCCGGTAGCGCAGCACGAAGCCGTTCTCGGTGAGCTCCTCGTCGATGGCGTCGATGGTGGCCCGGATCCGCTCGTCGTCGTCGGGCAGGAACCCGAACAGCGGCGCGAGCAGCGTCGACGCGTCCAGGGCGTCGGTGTCGTAGTGCTGGCGCAGCACCCCGCGGTCGCTGACGCCGTGCTCCAGGATGTCCTGACGGATCTCCTCGGCGACCGCGGCCCACGCCTGCTGCCGCTCGGGGTCGTCGCGGATGGCGGCCAGCTGGGCGGCGCGGTCCAGCGCGACCCAGCACATGAGCTTGGACGACACGTAGTGCTGCGGCTTGCCGCGGGCCTCCCAGATGCCCTGGTCCGGGTCGCGCCAGACCGCGGCCGCCGCGTCCGCCTGCGTCTTCACCAGCGGCCACAGCCGCCGCGGCAGGTGCCGGCTGCGGCGGGTGTGCAGCAGCAGCGCGTCGAGGACCGCGCCGTACACGTCGTTCTGGCGCTGGTCGAAGGCGCCGTTGCCGATCCGCACCGGCCGTGCGCCCTCGTAGCCGGACAGCTCGTCGCGGGTCGACTCGGTGAGGTCGCGCCGGCCGTCGACGCCGTACATGATCTGCAGGCTGCCGTCCTCGCGCGGCTCGACGTCCGCGACGAACTGCATGAACTCCTCGGCCTCCCAGTCCAGGTTGAGGTAGTGCAGCGCCTGCAGGGTGAACGTGGTGTCGCGCATCCAGGTGTAGCGGTAGTCCCAGTTCCGCTCGCCGCCCGGCGTCTCCGGCAGCGACGTCGTCAGCGCCGCGACCGTCGCGCCGGTCGGCATGTAGGTGAGGCCCTTGATGGTCAGGGCGGACCGTTCGAGCGGGTGCCGCAGCGGGTGGTCGGGGATGCGGGCCCGGGCCAGCCAGTCGCGCCAGAAGCCGATGGTCCGGCCGACCCGCGCGAACGCGTCGTCGACGTCGTCCGGCACCGTGAGGTCGTGGTTCCACGACAGCGCGCAGTACGCCCGCTCGCCCTTCCTCAGCACGTGCCGGGCGCGCGCGGAGCCGCCCTCGATGCCGATCGACAGGTCGGTGTTCAGCCGGACGGTCCGCCCGTCGCCGGTGGCGTCGGCCGTGTGCGCGCCGTCGTCGGCGCCGGTCACCACCCACGTGGCGGGCTCGCGGCCGTAGTCGAAGGCGGCCTCGCAGACCGCCTCGATCTCGACCTCGCCGTCCAGGCACTCGGCGGTGCGCACCAGCAGGTGCTCCGCGTCGTCGTCGGTGGGCGGGCGGGTGTGCGGGGTGACGAGGTCGGTGCCCTTGCGTGGGCCCATGACGAGCGCGTCGTGGATCCGCACCCACCCGCCGGTGGTGTGCCACGTCGTCTCCAGCACGTTGGTGCCGGGGACGTAGTGCCGCGACGTCGGGACGTTGATGCCGTACGGGCCCCAGCGGAACGAGCCGGCGCCGCGGTCGAGCAGGTTGCCGAAGACGCTCGGCGCGTCGAACGCGGGCAGGCACAGCCAGTCGACCGAGCCGTCCGGGGCGACCAGCGCGCCGGTATGGCAGTCGGACAGGAACGCGTAGTCCGCGATGGGCGGGAACGGCGAGTTCGACAGGCTCATGAGCCCTCCTCGGGTAGAAGTCCGCGCTGGTCCAGGACGTAGAGGACGATGAAGCCGGGCACCACGACGATCGCGGCGAGCCCGACGACGACCAGGACGGTGATCAGGGTGGCGTCGGGCGCGGCGGCCGCGGACACCTTCAGGCTCTCGGGCAGCAGGTAGGGCCACTGCGCGACGCCCCATGCGGCGACGATGCTCGCGACCGCGCCGACGGCCAGCAGCCGGCCGCCGCGCGCGGCGTCGCGGACCAGCAGCACCAGGGCGCCGGCGCCGCAGGCGACGCTCAGGATCACCAGCGGCAGCGCCCGTCCCGTCAGCCCGTCGAACACGTACTCCGCGTCGGCGCGCAGCACGAACACCCCGGCCGCGGCGATGACGGCGACGGCGACCGCGGCGGCCACCGCGCGGCGGCGGAAGTACGCCGCCATCGTCGCGTCGCCCAGCCGCCGTGCGTCCCAGACGAGGTAGGCGGCGGCCAGGTAGGCGACGGCCGCGACCGCCAGCACGCCGCCGAGGACGGACGTCGGGTTGACCCAGCTGGACACCGGGTCGCCGGCCCGCCCGCCCGCCGGCACCCGGCCCGACGCGATGCCGCCGGCGATCGCGCCCAGCGCGTACGGCACGATCACCGAGGACAGCGCGAACGCCGCGCCGAAGACCCGGCGGTACGCCAGGCGATCGACCGACTTCCGGAACGCGAAGCCGGCGCCGCGCAGCACGATGCCGAGGGCCGCGATGGCCAGCGGCACGAACAGCGTCAGCGTGATCGACGCGTAGCCTTGCGAGAACGACGTCCACAGCACCGCGAACACGAAGATCAGCCACACGTGGTTGGCCTCCCACACCGGCCCGATCGAGTGCTCGATGACGGCGCGCGGCCGGGCGCCGCGTTCGGCGCCGCCCGCGACGAGGTCCCAGAAGCCGGCCCCGAAGTCGGCGCCGGCGAAGACCGCATAGGCCACGATCCCGGCCATCAGCACGATGGCGACCGCCGTGCTCACGGCGCCGCCTCCCGTTCGGCCGGCGCGCGCGGGCCGTAGGGCGCTTCGTCGTCGGAGCCGCCGTCGCCGCGCCGCCAGCGCCGGCTCATCCCGCGCAGCACGAGCACCGTCGTCACGCCGAGCGCGGTGTAGAGCACCACGACGGCGACGAACAGGATCCAGACGCCGGTGTTGCCGGTGGCGGCGTCCTCGACCTTCATGTGGCCGTAGACGATCCACGGCTGCCGGCCGACCTCCGTGACGACCCAGCCGGCCTCCATCGTGACGACGGCCAGCACCCCGGACGCGGCGGCTGCGCGCAGGAACCACCTGCTCCGCGGCATCCGGCGGCGGACCGCCCAGACGACGCCGTACCAGACGGAGAGCAGGAACAGCAGTGTCCCGAGCCCGACCATGATGTCCCAGGACAGGTGCACGATGTTCACCTGCCGGGTGGTGGGCCGCTCGTCCGCCGGGAAGCTGTCGAGGCCCTGCACCACGGTGGACGTGCCCGAGCCTGGGTCGGACAGCCACGACGCCAGGCCGGGGATCGCGATGCCGCCGCTGACGGTGCCGTCGTCGTTCAGCCTCCCGAGCAGCGTCTCGGGCACGTCGCTGGCGGTCTCCGGGACCAGTTCGATGGCGGCGAACTTCGCCGGCTGGTTGTCGTAGACCCAGCGGGCCAGCGCGTCGCCGACGCCCAGCTGGATCGGCGTCATGATCGCGGCGACGGTGAACGCGATGGTGAAGCCGACCCGGTGGTAGCGGTCGCGGCGGCCGCGCAGCATCCCCGTCGCGTACACCGACGCGACCAGGAACCCGCCGACGAGATAGGCGGCGATGATCATGTGGGCGGCCTGCAGCGGCATCGCGTCGTTGAAGATCACCTTCCACGGGTCGACGTCGACGATGTTGCCGTCGCCGTCCAGCGTGAAGCCGCCCGGTGCGTTCATCCAGGCGTTGGCGGCGACCACGGAGGCGCTGCCGAAGATGCCGGCCAGCACGATCGGGACGCCGGTCCAGAAGTGCGTCCAGGGCCGCAGCCGGCGCCAGCCGAAGATGTAGATGGCGATGAAGATGGCCTCGGTGAAGAAGAAGATCCCCTCGAACATGAACGGGATGCCGAACGCCTCGCCCCACTGGCCCATGAACCGGGGCCAGAGCAGGCCGAACTCGAAGCTCAGGACGGTGCCGGTCACCGCGCCGACGGCGAACGTCACGGCCATGTACCTCGACCACCGCTGGGCCAGCAGCAGCGCGTCGCCGTCGTCGTGCTTGAGGGCGCGGTAGTTCGCGATGAGGGTGAGGAAGGCCCACGACACCCCGAGCGGCACCAGGATGATGTGGAAGCCGAGCGTGAAGGCCATCTGGCCGCGTGCCCACGGCACGGGGTCGACGGTGGCCAGCGTGGCGAGTCCGGAGCCCATGGGCGGCGCCTCAGACCAGGCCCAGCTGGCGGGCCCGGCGGACCGCCTCGTTGCGCCGCGTCACGGACAGCTTGTGCAGGATCCCGCGGACGTGCGTGCGCACGGTGTTGACGGAGATGTACATGGCGGCCGCGACCTCCTCGGTCGTGAGCAGCGACGACAGGTGCCGCAGCACCTCCAGTTCGCGGTCGGTCAGGGCCCGCCCGACCGGCGGCGGGCCGGTCTGCGGCCCGGCCGCGCGGCCACGCGGCGGGCTCGGCGCCGGGCGCAACCAGTCCGCCCGCGCCGCCACCGCCGCGTCGGACCGGATCAGCCGCCGGACCCGCGGCGAGAGGTGGGCGAACGGGCGGCGCAAGCCCTCGCGCCGGGCCAGGGCCAGCGCCCGGACGACGTCGGACCGGCCGGTTCCGGCGGCGCCCCGGCCGAGCTGGCCGTGCGCGTGCCGAAGCAATTGCTCGACCCGGGCGGCCTCCGGCTCGATCCCGGCCGGGCGCGGCGCCGTGGCGGTGTCGTCGCCGGCCGCCTCGGCGTCGATCAGCGCCCGCACCCACGGCGGACCGGCGCCGGCGGCGCCCGCGAGCCGCCGCGCGCCCTCGGTGTCGCCGTGGTCGCGGCGCAGGCGCACCTGCAGCAGCGTCGCTACCGACGACAGCAGCCCGTCGGCGCGGCACTCCGGCACCCGGAGGGCCCGGCGCAGCCAGTGCTCGGCGGCGGTCAGGTCCTGCCGCTGCGACGCCACCCAGGCGCGCGCCAGGTGGGCGGCGGCGGGCCGGTCCGTGGCGGCGACGGAGCAGCTGGCGGCCAGCTCGTCGGCCGCGCCGGCGAGGTCCGCGACCCGCGTCAGTGCTCCCCGGCCGGCCTCGGCCAGCGCCAGCATCCCCAGGGCGCGCAGCCGGATCGCCGCGGCCGCGCCGCCGTCCGGGCCGCCGCGGCCGTCGCCGTCGCGGCCGCCGGCCGGGCCGCCGCGCTCGCCGTCGTCCCCGGTGGCGGCGAGCGCGGCGGTCAGGTCGGTACGGGCGCCGGCGGGGTCGCCGGACCGCAGCCGCGCGGTGCCGGCCGCGAGCAGCGCCAGCGCCCGCAGCTCGTCGTTCCGGCCCGCGCGCGCGGTGGACGACGAGCCGAGCGCGTCCAGCAGGCGCCCCGCGGCCGCGAGCGTCGCGTCCGCGTCGCCCACCGCGTCGGACAGCATGGTGCGGGTGACGGCGACGGCCAGGGCCGGCCCGGCGCCGGCCGCGGCCAGGTGCTCGTCGCACCGGGACAGCTCGCGCGCTGCCCGGCTCGGGTCGCCGTGCCGGACGGCGAGCGCCGCCCGCAGCACCGCGACGGCGGGAGCGTCCAGGTCGTCGGGCAGCTGCTCCAGCCGCCGGGACAGCTCCGGCGGCGCGCCCGGCACCAGCAGCGGCGCGAGGGCGGCATCGTCGACGAGGAGCGCCGCCGCACCGGCCCAGTCCCCCGCGGCCACGAGCTGCTCCACCGCCGCGGCGAGGCGGCCCGCACCGGCGAACCAGTAGGCGGCCCGGCGGCGCAGCTCGGCGGCCGCCGCGGGGCTCTCGTCGGCCAGCTCCGCGCCCAGCAGGGCGCGGAGCAGCGGGTGCGTCCGGTAGCTGCCGGCCGTGCCGGGCACCGGCAGCACGAAGGCGTTGCCGCGGGCGAGCTCGGACAGCAGCCGGTCGCTGTCGCCGCGCCCGGTCAGCTCGCGGGCCAGGCCGGGCGGCAGTTCGGCCGCGACGCTGACGCGGGCCAGGAAGTCGAGGTGGTCCGGCGGCAGTGCCTCGAGCACCTCCGCGGCCAGGTACGCGGCCAGCGCCGAACCGGCCGGCACGAGGGCGGCGCGGGCGACCTCGGCGGCGGCGCCGGCGGGCCGCTGCTGCGCCGCGAGCGCCAGGAACCGGACGCCGGCCGCCCAGCCCTCGGTGCGTTCGGCGACGATCCGGGCCAGCTCCGGGGTGCGCACCCCGTGCAGGTCGAGCAGCGCGCCGACCTCGGGCAGGGTGAAGGCGAGGTCGTCGTAGCGGACCTCGGTCACCGTCGCGTCCAGGAGGTAGCGGTGCAGCGGCAGCACCGGCTCGGCGCGCGTCACCAGGACCAGCCGGAACCGCGGCGCGGCGGCCCGCAGCAGCTGGTCCAGCTGACGGCCGGCACGGCGGTCGGTGAGGCGTTCGGCCTGGTCGAGCACGAGCGCCACCGGCGCGTCGTGCGCGAGCAGCCCGGCCGCGAGCCGGTCGACGTGCGCCGGGTCGGCGGCGTCGCCGCCGTCGACGTGCACGCCCACCCGGGCCAGGGCGGCGACCACGTCCGGCCAGAACGCGCCGGGCCGCTCGTCGGCCTCGTCGAGCGTCAGCCACGCGGGCGGGCCGGCCAGCGCGGCCGCCGACGCTGGCTGGGCCGCCCAGGTCGCCGCGGCCACCGTCTTCCCCGCCCCCGCGGGCGCGCGGACCAGCGTGAGCGGCGTGCCGCGGACCCCGTCCCCGATGGCGTCGGCCAGGCGGTGCCGGTCGACGACGGGGAACGCGTGCGGCGGCGGACTCAGGCGGGTGACCGGCGGCCGCACCCGGCCACCGTCCACGCGCGCACCCTCGGTCGTTCTGGCAGCGTGCCCCGTCACGATGCCTCACCCCCCAGCCCACTCTCTGCACGGACCCGGGCGCGCGCCATCACCCGTTGCGGGTTAGAGCGCTCTCATCTGCTCGTGAAGAAGCCGGTGTCGAGGTCGCTGATCACGGCGTCGATGGCGTCGCCGCCGACGGTGATCGGGCCGCGCCACGGCGCGCTGAGCGCGAACAGCAGCGCGAGGCTGAGCCCCACCACCCCCGCGAGGCCGACGACCAGCAGCGAGATCCGCGTCCCGCCGCGGACGGCCAGCGCGCTCGCGTTGACGATCAGGGCGACACCGCTGGCCACCAGCGTGCCCACGTAGAGCCCCGGGATCTCGTGGCCGGCGGCGACGATGCGGGCCCGGCGTGTGCTCGTCACGGCGTCCACCGAGGTCAGCAGCTCGGTCGACGCCGGGGTGCCGATCTCCTGCCAGCGGGCCGCCTCGGTGCGGACCGCCCGCTCCAGCGCCGCGATCGACCGCTCGGTGCCGACGTCGTCGCCGCTGGCGGCGGCCGCGCCGCTCCACTCGTGGGCGCGGGTGGTCGTCAGGTAGTCGCGCAGGGCCGCGTGGACGGGCTCGGCGTCGACGCCCGGGTTGGTGGCGGCCCAGGCCAGGCGCGCCGCGGCGGCGCCCTCGTCGCTGACGTAGCCCTCCGCCGCCCGCAGGTAGCCGGCCTCGCTGGACAGCGTCAGCGCGGTGAGGATGGCGAACGCCGCGCCCAGCGCCGGCATCAGCGGCGCGGCGATCTGCTGCACGCGGTCCCGTCCGGCCTCCGGCACCAGCGCCCGCACGGCCACCGTCGACGCGACGACCACCAGCAGCGCCAGCACCAGGCAGCCCACCACGAGCAGGCCGGTCGGCAGCGAGCTGAGCCAGCTCATCGGCCGGCCGCCGTCGCGACGCCGCGCTCGTCACAGGGCGGCGGCTCGTCGGTGCCGGCGAGCTCCAGCTCCTGGTCGATGACCTGCAGCGCCCGCTCCATCGCCACCGGCCGCAGCCCGCCGACGCCCGGGTGGAACGGGTCGTCGAGCGCCTGCACGAGCAGCAGCAGCGCCGTGATGACGGAGACGACCGTGCCCATGAGCAGCGCCTGCACCTGGATCGCCTCGCCGCTGTCGGCGAAGAACAGCATGTACACGAAGATCAGCACCGAGGCGAAGATCAGTACGATCCACAGGGGCGCCGGGATGACGCCGACCGCGCCGTGGATGCGGTCGTTGCGCGCCGCCTCCCGCTCCGACGTCTGGCTGAGCCAGGTGTCGAACGCCGACTCCTGGACCGAGGTCTCCGGCTGGACCGTGCGGATGGTGCCGAACAGCTGCGCGCCCCACGGGTTGAGCTCTTCGCCGAGCGTGCCGGCGTACATGCGCTCCCACTGCACGCCGGCGACCGACCGCGCGTAGCAGACCAGCTCTCCGGTGAGCTCCGCGGCTGCGGGTTGCGGCAGCAGCTGCGCCGTCTCGACCTGCTGCGCGACCAGCAGGGCCTCGTCCTCGGCGCCGGTCCGCGCCGCGTCGTAGCTGGTGAAGGACAGGAACACGACGAAGCCGAGCAGCACCGCGAACCCCGTGGCCAGCACGCCGAACACCCCGGCGGCGCGGTCGCCGTCGTGGAAGTAGCTGCCGTCCGGCGCCCGCCGCCGGACCAGCAGCATGGCGCCGATCGCCACCGACGTCACCACGGCGACGATCACCGCGGCGGCGACGATGTTCATCGGCGCCGCGCGGTCAGGTGCCGGCGGTGATGTCCCGGCCGTGCACGGTCAGCGACCAGATGACGGCGACGGACGCGGCGACGATGAGGATCGCCCACACCGGGTAGTACGGCAGCCACGCGAACGCCGCCACCATGCTGATCGCCGCGAACACGACGCCTACGGCGCGCGCCGCGACCGACCCGGTGATCAGGGCGGCGCCCGCGATCACCAGCACGATGCCCAGGATGAGGTTGACCCAGCCCCAGGTCGTCGCGTCGAAGTCGAAGACCCACTCCTGCGCCCGGGTGAAGAAGTCGTCGTCGAACAGCGCGACCAGCCCGGCGATCGCGTGCCACGTGCCGACCATCGCCATCATGACGGCGGCGAACACGGTCCATCCGACGGCCCACGCGGACGGCTCCCGGCGGCGAGGCCCTGCGCCTGTCGGCGTCTCGATGTCGGTCATGTCCCGAACGCTCCCGCGCGGGGTGCCCGGGCGCCTCACCCCTGGCGGGTGAGCTCAGAGCGCGGAGCGGTCCGCGAGCAGCGCCGCGTCGGGAACGGGCAGGGCGTCGGTGGCCGGGCGCTCCGGCGCGGCCGGCAGCGGGTCCGGGACGGCGGTGAGGTCGCCCTCGAGGTCCGGTTGCGGCCCGGGTGGCGTGACGTCGAGAAAGGGGACGCCGGGCGGGGCGGCCGGGACGTCGGTGAGCGTCGCCCCGGAGATGGCCGGCGTGCCGGCCGGGCAGACGGCCGTGCCCAGCGCGTCCGGCAGCACCGACGCGAACCCGTTGCCGTCCAGGCAGGTGCCGGTCGACGGCGCCCGGTCGGTGGAGACGTCGGCGATGTCGTAGCGGTTCTGGCTGAACGTGTTGGCGACGAACCGGTTGTCCAGCGACGGCACGTCCTCGGCGCTGGAGATGAGGGTGCCGGCGGTGGTGTTGCCGCCGATGAGATTGCGTTCGATGACGTTCTGCTGGCCGCCGGCGATGCCGATGCCGACGCCGAACCCGCCCTCGGCCTGCGCCGGCGAGTCGGGCTGCACGTTGTCGGTGATGACGTTGCCGACGACGAGGTTGTCGCGCTGCGGGACGAACGCCTCCTGGTAGTCCGAGGTGAGCGTCAGGCCGACCCGGTTGCCGGCGAACCGGTTCCCGGTGATCAGCACGCCGCCGGAGGCGTTGGCGTTCTCGAACCCGACGGCGTTGCGCTCGGCCACGTTGCCGCTGACGACGGCGTCGCAGTCCTCGCACTGGCCCAGGTAGAAGCCGGAGTCGGCGCCGCCGGAGGCGTAGCTGTCGACGATGGCGCCGTGCTGGGAGTGGAACGCGTAGATGCCGTACAGGCCGTTGTTCGTCGAGGTCACGTTGCGCACCTCGTAGCGCTGCAGCAGTTCCGCCTCGGGCGCCTCGCTGCTGTAGCCGCCGCCGGGCACGTTGCCGGACGCGTCGTGCACGCCGGAGATCAGCACGCCGGCCAGCGTGTGCCGGGTCGCGGTGAGGTTCTGCACGCGGACGCCGTCGGCGATGCCGAGGATCCCGATGGCCCGCTCACCCTCGCCGTCGACGACGACGCCGTTGCGGTCCAGGCCGCGCACGGTGACGTCGGCCTTGTCGACGACGACCGCCTCGGGGTACGTCCCGGCCTCGACCAGCACCAGCCCGCCCGGCGCGACCGCGGCGACGGCCTCGGTGATCGTCGCCGCGTCGGCCGGCACCCGCACCACCTCGGCGCCGCCACCCGTCGGGGTCGAGCCGGACGAGGCGGAGTCGTCGGACGAGGAGCAGCCGGCGGCGACGAGGGCGGCGACGAGCAGGGCCGCGTGGCGCAGACGTGGTCTCACCGCCGCACGGTAACCGGGCCGCCGGGCCGCGCGCGGCGCATTCGGCGGAAATGTGATCAGTGCGGCATCCAGCGGTACCCGTGCTCCGGCCGGCCCGCCGACCCGTACCGCGGCGCCACCGTCGCGCGTCCCGTCGCCGCCAGGTGCTCGAGGTAGCGGCGCGCGCTGATGCGCGACAGCCCCACCCGCTCGGCCAGCTCGGACGCGGACAGGTCGCCGTCGGCGCCGGCCAGCTCGGCCGACACGAGGTCCAGCGTGCGCTCGGACAGCCCCTTCGGCAGCTTGGCGGCGCCCGCGCCGGCGGCGGGGCTGCGCAGCAGTTCGTCGACCTGGTCCTGGTCCAGTCGCCCGCCGGTGGCCCGGGCCGCGGTGCGGCGCAGCTGTTCGCGGCGGGCCAGGTACGTGTTCATCCGGTCGGCGAACACGTCCAGCGTGAACGGCTTCACCAGGTAGTCGACGACGCCGCCGGCCATCGCGGCGCGGACGGTGGCCAGCTCGCGCGCCGCGGTGATCGCGATGACGTCGACCTGCGGCGCGGACCGGGCCCTCAGCCGGTTGAGGAACTCGATGCCGGAGATGTCCGGCAGGTAGATGTCGAGCAGGATCAGCTCCGGCTGCAGTTCCTCGACGGCGCGCAGCGCGTCGGCGCCCAGGTGCACCTCGCCGACGACGCTGAACCCCGGCACCGCCTCGACGAACCCGCGGTGGATCGCGGCGACGGCGAAGTCGTCGTCGACGACGAGGGTGCGGACGTCGCTCACGGACGAACACCCGCCGGCACCCGCGCGGGCAGCACGACCTCGAACTCGGCGCCCCCGCTGGCGGAGTCGCGCACCGTCACGCGGCCGCCGCGGCGCTGCACGATGCGGTGCACCAGCGCCAGCCCGATGCCGCGCCCGGCGCCCTTCGACGCGCTCTTCGAGCTGAACCCGGCGGCGAAGATCAGCGTCCGCTGCTCGACCGGCACGCCCGGGCCGTCGTCGGCCACCAGCACCCGCACCTCGCCGCCGTCGGACTGGTCGATGCGGACGTCGACGGTGCCGCCGTGGCCGGTCGCGTCGGCGGCGTTGTCGACCAGGTTGCCGAGGATCGTCACCAGCTCGTCGCCGTCGTCGTCCAGCCGCGACCGCGCGTCGACCCGTAGCGTCAGCCCCCGCTCGCGGCACGTCGCGGCCTTGGCCAGGAGCAGCGCCGACACCGCGGGCGCCGTCACCCCGTCGGCGACGGTGCGGGTGACGGTGCCGCCGCGCCCGACCCGGTCGATGAACGACACGGCGTCGTCGGTGCGGCCCAGCTCCAGCAGCCCGGACACCACGTGCAGGTGGTTGGAGAACTCGTGCGCCTGCGCCCGCAGCGCCTCGGTCAGCGACCGCGCGCCCTCCAGCTCGCGCAGCGCGTCGTGCAGCTCGGTGCGGTCGCGCAGCGTCAGCACCACGCCGACGGAGCGGCCGTCGGACGTCGCGGAGCGCCGGTTCACGACCAGGATGCGCACCCCGGCCAGCACCAGCCGGTCGGTGACGTCGGCGTCGTCGGTGGCGACGGCGGCCAGCGTCGGCTCCAGCACCTCGGGCGCCGGCCGCCCGCTCACGTCTCCGTCGAGGTCGAGCAGCCGCCGCGCCTCGTCGTTGACCAGCGCGATGCGCCCGGCGTCGTCCAGCGCGACGACGCCCTCGCGGATGCCGTGCAGCATGGCGTCGCGGGTCTCCAGCAGCGTCGCGATCTCGTCAGGCTCCAGCTTGAAGATGCGCCGCCTGACGACGTGCGTCACCCAGGTCGCGCCGAGGGTGCCGAGCACCGCGGCGGCGGCCAGCCAGGCCAGCAGCGTCGGGATGTCCTCGAGGAGGTCGTCCTGCAGCTCCGACTCCAGCGTGCCCACCGACACCGTGCCGATGACGGCGCCGCCGGCGTCGAACACCGGCACCTTCACCCGCCACGAGCGGCCCAGAGTGCCGGTCTGCGTCCCCACGTACACCTCGCCGGACAGCGGCACGCTCGGGTCGGTGGAGACCGGCTCGCCGATGCGCTCCGGGTCCGGGTGCGAGTAGCGGATGCCGGCCTCGTCGGTGACGACGACGTAGGTGACGTTGGAGGCCTCGCGGATCAGCTCGGCCAGCGGCTGGATGGTCGACGATGGGTCCGAGTCGTCGAACGCGTCGAGCACCGACGGCAGCCCGGCGACGCTGTCGGCGACGGCGATCATGCGGTCCTGGTAGCTGTCGCGGATCTGCTCGGCCTGCAGCCACGCGGCCAGCCCACCTGCGGAGACGACCGTGACGAGCACGATCGCCAGCTGCAGCGCGAGCAGTTGCACCCGCAACGAGACCGACCTGAGCATGCGCATCAGTGTGCACCGAGGCGGCACCGGACCGAAACACGACCGAAATGATCAATACGACCAGTACGACCGGAGAGTTCCGGGGATGTGCGCCCCGCTCCTAGCCTCCAACGTCACCACGCCGCTGTGGCGTGGACCACAGACACCAGGAGGAGTCATGCGAGGTCCCATCCGGGTCGCGATCGGCGCCGTGGCGCTGGCGACGGTGCTGGCGGCCTGCGGCGGCAGCGACGACGGCGACTCGACGACGGACTCCGGCGCCGGCGTCGAGGACCTGTCCATCATGGTGCCGGCCGACCCGGGCGGCGGCTGGGACCAGACCGGCCGCGCGTTCCAGAAGGCGCTCGACGAGACCGGCCTGGCCAGCGGCGCCGAGGTGACGAACGTGGGTGGCGCCGGCGGCACGGTCGGCCTGGCCCAGCTGGCCAACCAGCGCGGCGGCGGCACCACGCTGATGGTGACCGGCCTCGTCATGGTCGGCGCGGTCGAGACGAACCAGTCGCAGGCCCGGCTCGAGGACACCACCCCGATCGCCCGGCTGACGTCGGAGGACCTCATCGTCGTCGTCCCGGCGGAGTCGCCGTACCAGACCGTGAACGACCTGGTCGACGACATCGTCGCCACCGGGAAGGACGTCGCCGTCACCGGCGGGTCGGCCGGCGGCGCCGACCACATCCTCGCGGGCCTGCTGCTCAAGGACGCCGGGGTGCCGGCCGAGGAGCTGATCGACACGCTCAACTACATCGCCTACTCCGGCGGCGGCGAGTCGCTGGCGGCGCTGCTCGGCGGCCAGGTCGACGCCGGCATCTCCGGCGTCGGCGAGTACTCCGAGCAGGTCGCGGCCGGTGAGCTGCGCGCGCTCGCGGTGTCCGGCCCGGAGCCGGTCGAGGGCATCGACGCGCCGACACTGACCGAGGCCGGCTACGACGTCGAGCTGACGAACTGGCGCGGGCTGGTCGCGTCCGGCGACATCTCCGACGAGGACCGTGCGGCTCTGGTCGACCTCGTCACCGAGTTGCACGGCTCCGAGGAGTGGAAGGCCGAGCTGGACCGGGCCGGGTGGGGCGACACGTTCCTCGCCGGCGACGAGTTCGACGCGTTCCTCGACGAGGAGATCGGCTCCGTGCAGGACGTGCTGCGCGACATCGGGCTGGTGCAGTGACCGTGCCCGCCACTGACGGACCGGCGCCGGCCGCGAGCGGCACCGGTCTCCCCGGCCCGCCGGACTCCGGCGGGCGGCTCGGCGGGCCGGGGCCCGGGCGTTCCCTCCTCGGCCGGGCCGAGGAGTACGTCATCGGCGCGCTCATCGCCGGTCTCGGCGTGTTCGTGCTGGCCGACACCGCGACCATCGCGGTGCCCGGGTCGTCGAACGCGATGGGGCCGCGGACCTTCCCGTACGTCGTCGGCGCCGTGCTCGTCGGCGCCGGCATCGCGGTGCTGGTGGCGACGGCGCGCGGCCGGGTCGGCGCGGCCGAGGACGGCGAGGACGTCGACCCGAACGCCGGCACCGACTGGCGCACCGTCGTGCAGCTGGTCGCGGTGTTCCTCGTGCACACCTGGCTGATCGAGCGGGCCGGCTGGCCGCTGGCGATCGCCGTCCTGTTCGCCGGCGCCGCGTGGACGCTGGGCGCGCGGCCGTGGTGGCGGCCGGTCGTCGCCGGCATCGTGCTCGCGCTGGTGCTGCAGGTGGTGTTCGGGACCGGGCTCGGGCTGTCGCTGCCCGCCGGCTGGCTGGAAGGGGTGCCGCTCATCGATGGCTGACGCGACCGCGGTGCTGGACGGCTTCGCCAACGCCCTCCAGCCCATGTACCTGCTGTACGCGCTGCTCGGCGTGTTCGTCGGGACGGCCGTCGGCGTGCTGCCCGGCATCGGCCCGGCGATGGCCGTCGCGCTGCTGCTGCCGCTCACCTACGAGCTGGACGTCACCGCCGCGATGATCGTGTTCGCCGGCATCTACTACGGCGGCATGTACGGCGGCTCGACGACGTCGATCCTGCTCAACACGCCCGGCGAGTCCGCGTCGATCGTCACCGCCGTCGAGGGCAACAAGATGGCGAAGGCCGGGCGGGGTGCGGCCGCGCTCGCGACGGCCGCCCTGGGGTCGTTCGTCGCCGGGACCATCGGCACGCTGGCGCTGACGCTGCTGGCGCCGGTGATCGCCGACTGGGCCGTGCAACTCGGCCCGGCCGACTACGTCGCGCTGATGGTCGTCGCGTTCGTGACGGTGGGCGCGCTGCTCGGGTCGTCGGTGGCGCGCGGGCTGGCGTCGCTGGCGCTGGGCCTGTTCGTCGGGCTGATCGGCACCGACACCCTCACCGGGCAGCAGCGGTTCACGTTCGGCGTCCCGCTGCTGGCCGACGGCGTCGACGTCGTGGTCGTGGCGGTGGGCGTGTTCGCCGTCGGCGAGGCGTTGTACGTCGCGTCGCGGCTGCGGCACGGGCCGGTCGAGGTGATCCCGGTGCCGCGCGGCTGGCGGTCGTGGATGTCGCGGTCGGACTGGTCGCGGTCGTGGCGGCCGTGGCTGCGCGGCACCGCCATCGGCTTCCCCGTCGGGACCATCCCGGCCGGCGGCGCCGACGTCTCCACCTTCCTCTCCTACGCGACGGAGAAGAAGCTGGCCAAGGGCCGCCGCAAGGACGAGTTCGGCCACGGCGCCATCGAGGGCGTCGCCGGTCCCGAGGCGGCCAACAACGCCGCGGCCGCCGGGGTGCTGGTGCCGCTGCTGACGCTCGGCCTGCCGACGACGGCGACCGCCGCGGTGATGATCGCGGCGTTCCAGACGTACGGCATCCAGCCCGGGCCGCTGCTGTTCGAGAACCAGCCGGTGCTGGTGTGGACGCTGGTGGCCAGCCTCTACATCGGCAACCTCATGCTGCTGGTGTTCAACCTGCCGCTGGTCGGGCTGTGGGTGAAGGTGCTGCAGATCCCCCGCCACTACCTCTACGCGGGCATCCTCACCTTCGCCGCGCTGGGCAGCTACGCGCTCAACTTCTCCCCTGTCGACCTGCTGTTGCTGCTGGGCATCGGGCTGGCCGGGTTCTTCATGCGCCGGCACGGCTACCCGGCCGCGCCCCTCGTCGTCGGCATGATCCTCGGCCCGATGGCGGAGGAGCAGGTCCGCCGGACGCTGGCGATCAGCCAGGGCGACCTGACGGCGCTCGTGACCAGCCCGTTCGCGGCCGTGGCGTATGGCCTGCTGCTGGTGCTGCTCGCCCTGGCGATGTGGGCGCGGCAGCGCGAACGGCGGCTGAACGAGAAGGAACCGGCGGTGATGTCGTAGCCGCGCCGGGTACTGGCGAGGCGCGGGCCCGGCCGATGAGTTCGTGGCTACCGGCCGGTCCGAGCTCGTGACATCTGAGGAAAGGAACCGCCATGCCGGAGCTTCTGGTCGACTTCATCACCTCCCTCGACGGCTACGCGTCGGGCGAGGGATGGCCCGGGTTCTGGGGTCTCGAGGGCCCGGAGTACCTCGCGTGGCTCGGCGAACAGCCCGAGGTCACCTACCTGATGGGAGCGAACACCTACCGCCTGATGTCGGGCTTCTCAGCCGGCGAGGTCCCCAACGGCCAGGAGGAGTTCAGGCCCGAGGAAGAGGCGTCCGTCGACGAGCTGACCCGAGCGTCCAAGGTGGTGTTCTCCTCCTCGATCGAGGAGCCACTGACGTGGGCCAACTCCACGCTGGTCCGCGACGACGCCGTCGAGGCGGTCCGCGCCATGAAGTCGAGCGGCTCGGGGCTGCTGAGCACGATCGGCAGCCTCAGCCTGTGCCGGTCCCTGCTGCGAGCCGGGCTCGTCGACCGCTTCCGGGTCGGGATCTTCCCGGTGATCACCGGGGCCACGGGCGCCGAACGCGTCTACGACGGCTACCCGGACGTCGCCCTCGAGATGACCGAGCACCGGACCTTCGACGGCCGCATCCAGCTGGTCGAGTACAAGCCTCGCGTACTCGAGCACCCGCCGCTCGGCGCCCCTGCGTGAGGTCGCCCCGTCCGCCGGCCCGGGCGGCCGTGATGTCGTAACAGGCTGCTCTCCGTTCGTCTCCTGGGTAGAAAGGACCGAAGACCCAGGAGGACTGATGAGCGTGACACCGATCCCGGACACCTATCGCCGGGTCACCCCCTGCCTCGTCGTGCGCGGGGCGGCGCAGGCGCTGGAGTTCTACGCCGACGTGTTCGGCGCGACCGAGCGCCTGCGCTTCCCCGGGCCCGGCGGCAGCGTCGCCCACGCCGAGATCGTCATCGGCGACTCCGTGCTGATCGTCGAGGACGCGTCGCCGATGATGGGCACCGAGCCGCCGCCGGAGGGCGGGCTGCCCGGCTCGCCGGCGTTCCTGTTCGTCTACGTCGAGGACGTCGACGCGGTCGTGGCGCGCGCCGTCGAGCAGGGCGCGACGCTGAAGCGGGCGCCGGAGAACCAGTTCTACGGCGACCGCGACGGCTACGTCGTCGACCCGTTCGGGCACGGCTGGACCATCGCGACCCACGTCGAGGACGTCGCCGAGGACGAACTGGCGCGGCGCCTCGCCGCACTACAGGGAGCCTGATGAAGTACGTCCTGCTGTTCGTCGACACCGAGCAGTTCCACGCCGATCTCGAGGCGCTGACGCCGGACGACCGGGCCCGCGCGTTCGCCAAGGTGGACGAGTGGATGGCCGAGCACCGTCACGTCATCCGCGGCGGCAACAAGCTGCAGGACCCGGACACCGCCACCACCGTCCGCCTCGACGGGCCGGTGCCGATCGTCACCGACGGCCCGTTCGTCGAGGGCAAGGAGGTGGTCAGCGGCTACCTCGAGATCGAGGTCGCCGACCTCGACGAGGCGCTGCGCATGGTGCGGACGTGGCCGGGCTGCCCGGTCGTCGAGATCCGGCCGCTGGAGTCGTGACCGACGACGCCCACGACGAGCTGGCCCGGGTGGTGCGCGAGCACGCGGGCCGGCTCGCGGCCGCCCTGGTGCGGCTGATCGGCGACTTCTCCACCGCCGAGGACCTCGTCCAGGACGCCGTCGTCGCGGCGCTGGAGCGCTGGCCGGTCGACGGCATCCCGGACCGGCCGGACGCCTGGCTGTTCACCGTCGCCCGGCGGCGCGGCCTGGACGTGCTGCGGCGCGAGACCCGGTACCGGGAGAAGCTGGCCCGTGTGCAGTGGCCGGTCCCGCCGGAGCCGGACGAGCGGCTGCGGCTGGTGTTCACCTGCTGCCACCCGGCGCTGCCGCGGTCCGCGCAGGTCGCGCTGACGCTGCGGGTGGTGTGCGGGCTGACGACGGCGCAGGTCGCCCGCGCGTTCCTCGTCCCGGAGTCGACGGTGGCGCAGCGCATCACCCGGGCGAAGCGGAAGATCGCCGACGCCGGCATCCCGTACCGGCTGCCGACCGACGCCGACCTCGGCGACCGCGTCGGCGAGGCGCTCACCGTCGTCTACCTGATGCTGAACGAGGGCTACCTCTCCTCCGGCGGCGAGGTGGCCTCGCAGCGGCTGGTCGACGACGCGGCCTGGCTGGCGGCGCTGCTGCACGAGCTGCTGCCGGACGAGCCGGAGGTGGCCGGGCTGCTGGCGCTGATCAGGCTGCACCGGGCCCGCTCCGGCGGCCGCTTCGGCGCCGACGGCGGCCTCGTGCTGCTGGCCGACCAGGACCGGTCCCGCTGGGACCACGCGGCCATCGCGGACGCCGTCGCCCTCCTGGTGCGGACGGCGCGCCGTGGCCGGCCCGGGCCCTACCAGCTGCAGGCCGCGATCGTCGCCTGTCACGCCGAGGCGGCCCGCTGGGAGGACACCGACTGGGAGCAGATCGTGCTGCTCTACGACCTGCTGCTGACCCTCGCGCCGTCGCCGGTGACGCGGCTGCACCGGGCGGTCGCGCTGCGCTACACCGCCGGCCCCGCCGCCGCGCTGCGCTCGCTGGACGCCCTGGATGACCGGCTGGACGGCTACCACCTGCTGCACGCGACCCGGGCCGGGCTGCTGCGCGACCTCGGCCGTCCGGACGAGGCCCGGGCAGCGGACGCGCGGGCGCTGGAGCTCACCACCAACCCGGCCGAGCAGGCCATCCTGCACGAGCGGCTGCGCTGGGCCTGAGCCCCCTCGATGAGTTCCGCCACCGCGCCTGGTCTACTCCGGTCATGACGTACACCGAGCTGAACGGCGCCCGCTGCTGGGTCGCGGAGGACGGCGCCGGCCCGCCGCTGGTCCTGCTGCACGGCGGCTTCAGCGACGGGCGCGAGTTCACCGGCAACCTGGCCGGGCTGGCCGGCGACTTCCGCGTCGTGCGGCCGGACCGGCGCGGGCACGGCCGCTCCCCCGACGTCGACGGGCCGCTGTCGCAGCACGTCATGGCCGACGACACCGTCGCGCTGCTGTCGCGGCTGGGCGGTCCGGCGCGGCTGGCGGGCTACAGCGACGGCGCGGTGGTCGCGCTGCTGACCGCCCTGCGCCGGCCCGACCTCGTCGAACGGCTGGTGCTGATCAGCGGCGTGTTCGACCCGTCCGGCTGGCTGTTCGCGGCGGAGCCCGGCCCTGACGACGTCGACGACGACCCGCTCGCGGGGATGCCGGCCGAGGTCGTCGACGCCTACGCGGAGGTCTCGCCGGACGGCCGCGACCACTTCCCCGTCGTCGCGGCGAAGATCATGGCGCTGACGGCGGAGGAACTCGGCATCACGCCCGCCGACCTTGCCCGGCTGGACGTCCGGACCCTCGTCGTCGCGGCCGACGACGACATCATCGCGCTGGAGCACACGCTGGCCCTCTACCGCGCCCTCCCGCGCGGCGAGCTGGCGGTCGTCCCCGGCACGTCGCACGACCTGCTGACCGACAAGCCGGCCGCCGTCACCGCCGTCGTCGCCGAGTTCCTCACCCACGACGCCGTCCCGACGTCGATCCCGGTGCGGCGGGCGTCGGATCAGCCGCGGTAGAAGGCGGCCAGCTCCGGCGCCAGCAGCGCCGGGTCGGCGACATGGCCGGCGACCTCGACGGTGAGCCGCCGGGCGTCCGGCAGGCTCGCGGCGGCGACGTCGGCCGCGGCGCCGAAGAAGTCGACCGGCAGCCCGGCCGAGTGCGGGTCGACGGTCGCACCGGTCGACAGCAGCACCGGCTGCCCGACCGCCGCCAGCCGGACCGCCGGCGGCGGGCCGTCGCCGAGGCACGCGGCGTCGTAGCGCAGCGTCGGGGCCAGCTCGCGCAGCGCCGGCCAGACCGGCGCCGCCTCGGCCGCCGCGATCTGGTCGTCCGGCGACCCGGCCAGCCGCATGAACAGCCGCAGCGCCTCGTCGCGGTCACCGCGGCCGAGGGCGTCGCCGAGCTCGGCGACGTACGCGTGCCAGGCCGCGACCATCGGCTCGCCGACCAGGTACGGGACCTCGTGGACGGCGATGCGGTCCACCGGCAGCCCGGCGGCCGCCGCCTCCAGCGCCAGCGCCCCGCCCGACGACGCGCCGAACAGGTGCGCCCGCCCGCCGGCCGCCTCGATCACCGCGGCGAGGTCGTCGACCTCCCGCTCGACGGCGTACGGCGCGGTGTCGCCGCTGTCGCCCCGGCCGCGGCGCCGGTAGTTGACGACGGCGAACCCGGCGGCGGCGAGGTGCTGGCCCAGCGGCACGTTCTCGCTGCCGTCGTCCAGCCCGCCGCCGACGAGCACCATCGCCGGCCCGTCGTCGCTGGCCGTCAGCGCCAGATCATCAACCTTCTGTGCTGCCCTGACAACGCAAAAGGTGGATGAAAACCCAGAAGCGGCCGGCGAACCGCACCCAACCTCAACGGGTGAGCAGCCGCCGCGTCGTCTCGAGGCCCCAGTCGTCCAGGCCGGCCAGGCGGTCGCTGCTGACCACCGCGCCGCCCACGGCCTCGACGTGTGCGGCCCAGGCGTCGCGGTTCTCGACCTTGGGGCCGACGATGAGGCAGTCGGGGTCGTTGGCGAAGAACACGCCGTTCATGAACTGCCGCCCGCGCGCGCTGAGCAGTGCCGCCTCCTGGCTGGGCGAGCACATGTCACCGTCGTCGGGGGCGAAGGTGTGGCCGGTGTCGGCGCTGACGCGGATGGAGTCGACCAGGCCGACGGACGGGAGAACGGGCGCACCGCAGCCCAGGATGTGCGCGGACGGCCCGACGGCGGACCGGATGAGACGCAGCCCGTCCCGGTACGCCGTCACCGGATCCGCCCCCGACGCACGAACACCCGGAATGGCCCCCGCCGCGATGAAGTCGATCTTGAAGTAGTCGATGCCCCACGACGCGAACGTCGAGAACACCGTGTGCATCCACTCCGCCGCGCCGGGGTGCGACAGGTCCAGCGAGTACAGGTCCTGGTTCCAGTTGTTCCCGGCGTGCAGCGCGCCGCCGTGCGGGTGCCGCAGCAGCCAGTCGGGATGCTCGGCGGCCAGCCGGGACCGGGCGCCGGCGAAGAACGGGGCCAGCCAGATGCCGGCCCGGCGGCCCTCGCCGCGGATCTGCTCCACCAATCCGCGCAGGTCGGCGAAGGTGGCGGACGGGGTCAGCCAGTCGCCGATCTCGGCGGAGTAGCCGTCGTCGATCTGGACGACGTCGACGGGGAGCTCGAGGCTGCGCATCGCGGAGAGGTTCTCGACGATGTCCTCACGGCGCACGCCGCCCCAGTACTCGTACCAGGAGCACCAGGCGGTCGGCGCGGGACGAGCCGCCGGCAGCCCCGCGGCCGCGACGGCCGACACCGCCCACGACCGCAGCGCCTCCTGAACGGAGGACCCGGGCACGACACGAACGGCCACCGGCCCGTCCGCACCGACGACGACAACGGACCCCGAGACGACGGCCTGCAGCCGCACCCCCGTCGTGAACGGGTCCTCGGCCGCCACGACGTGCACGGAACCGGCGCCGTCAGAGACGGCCAGCACGCCCTCGCCGAAGTACCCGTCCGGACCCGGGTGTGACGACTGCCGGTAGTTGAGCATCCGGTTCCGCTCCGACGTGGGCCGGTGCGGCCGCGCACCCAGCGCGTACGTGGTGGTCGGGCTGAACGACTGCCAGCCGTGCTCGAAGACCTCGGCGCCGTCGGAGACAGCAACCTCGTGGACGACGTCGAAACCGGGCGAGAGAGACATGGAGAGAACCTCGGGAGAAGGGGCCGTCAGGCCTTGAGTCCGGACATCGCGATGCCGCGGATGAACTGTTTCTGCAGCAGGACGAAGACCAGCACCATCGGCAGAATCGTCAGCAGCGAGCCCGCCATCAGGACGGGGTAGTCGGTGCCCTGGGCGCCCTGCAGCGTGGCCAGCCCGACCGGCAGCGTCATCCGGTCCGGGACGGTGTTGACGATCAGCGGCCAGAGCAGGTCGTTCCAGGAGAACAGGGAGGTGAGGATGGTCAGCGCGGCCAGCGCCGGCCGGCACAGCGGCAGGATGATCCGCAGGTAGATCTGGAACGGGTTGGCGCCGTCCATGCGGGCCGCCTCGTCCAGCTCGGTCGGCAGCGTCCGCATGAACTGGTACAGGACGAAG
Source organism: Jiangella alba (assembly GCF_900106035.1). Lineage (GTDB taxonomy): Bacteria > Actinomycetota > Actinomycetes > Jiangellales > Jiangellaceae > Jiangella > Jiangella alba. Next base: position 1,771,174 of record NZ_FNUC01000003.1, on the reverse strand, counting down.
ACGCCGAACGCGCTGAACATGCCGGGCAGCGCCAGCGCCTGGACGGAGTTCAGCCAGCCCATCGTGCGGATCACCTCGTACTGCGGGATCACGAACAGCTGCGGCGGCACCATCAGCACGACGAGGAAGCCGGCCAGCAGCGGCCCGCGGAACCGGAACCGCAGCCGGGCGAACACGTACGCCGCCAGCGACGCGACCAGCAGCTGCCCGGCCACCCGCAGCACCAGCGCCAGCACGCTGTTCACCGCCATCGACGCCACCGGGACGACGTCGAAGAAGGCCGAGTAGTTCGACCACTGCGGCGACGCCGGCAGGAAGGTCAGCGGGATGCGGGTCGACTCCCCCAGCGTCTTCAGCGACGTGAGGAACTGCCAGAGGAACGGCGACACCATGAGCAGCGCGCCGGCCATCAGGACGACATGGGTGATGACGTGGCGGCGCTCACGCATAGGTCACCCACCTCCGCTGCAGCCGGAACTGCACGGCCGTCACCGCGAGCGTCACCACCAGGGTGACGAGCGCGATCACCGCGCCGAGCGGGCGGTCGTTGCGCACGAACGCCTCCTCGTAGAACAGGTAGACGATCGTCTTGGAGTCGGCCAGCGCCGGGTTCGTCCGGCCGAGCATGATGAACAGCAGGTCGAACATCTGCAGCGACCCGATCACCGACAGCACCGACACCAGGAAGATCGACGGCGTCAGCAGCGGCACGGTGACGGAGAAGAACCGCCGGACCGGACCCGCGCCGTCCAGCATCGCCGCCTCCTCCAGGGTCTGCGGGACGGACTCCAGCCCGGCCGCCAGGATGATGAGGTTGGTGCCGAGCGCCATCCAGATGCCGACGACGGCGACGGCGTACAGCGCGGTGTCGGGGTCGGCCACCCAGGCGCGGGTCGGCCCGCCGACGGTGTCGAGCACCTCGTTGAGCAGCCCGAAGTCGCCGTTGTAGATGTAGCGCCAGACCATCGCGACGGCCACCGGCATGGTCACGACGGGGACGAAGTACAGCGTCCGGTAGAACGACCGGCCGCGCAGTCCGCGCTGGTGCAGCAACGCCGCGATCACCATCGCGATGGGCACGCCCAGCAGCACGATCGCCGCGTACACCAGCGTGTTGACCAGCGCCCGCCACACGTCGTCGCCGTTCTCGAACAGCCGCTGCCAGTTCTGCAGGCCGCTGAGGGTGTAGCCGGTGAACGCGGTCCCCTCGGAGAAGCTGAGCAGGACGGTGCGCAGCAGCGGCCACAGGTAGAAGACCACCAGCCCGCCGAACGGCATCGCGAGCAGCATCGCCGCCCACGCGTTGTCCGGGTGCCGGTTCGGCCGGCGGCGGGGCTGGGCGGCGCCGGGCGGCGCCGCCGAGCCCTTCGTCCGCATGAGGGTCATCTCAGCCCTGGTTCTCCTGCGCCAGCGCCTCGTTCATCGCGCCGGCCAGCCCGGCCGCGGCGTCCTCGACGCTCTGCTCGCCGGTCCACGCCGGGGTGAGGAACTCGCCCTCGCGGCTGGCCCACGCGTCGGTGTTGCGCGAGACCGGCAGGACGACGCCGTTGTCGGCCTGGTCGAGGAACGCCTGCAGGTTGAACTGCGGGAACGCGTCGATGAAGGCCTGCTCGGTGCCCTCGTAGGAGCCGATGACGGTGCCGGTCTCGCTGGAGATCTGCGAGGCCTCCTCGCCGCTGAGGAAGACGGCCAGCCGGGCGGCCTCCTCGGGGTGCTCGGTCGAGGCGAGCGCGACGTTGCCGATGCCGTTGATGATGGTCGCCTCCTGGGCGCCGCCGGGCAGCTCGGTGACGTCGAAGTTCTGCGACGCGTACTCGTCGTTCGCGAACCGGATGGCGTAGAACGAGCCGGTGGTGAGCATGGCCAGCCGGCCGGACATGAACTGGGCGACGGACTCGGTGTCGGCGAACGACTCCAGCGTCGGCGACACGTGGTACGTGTTGATCATGTCGGTCCAGAACTGGATGCCGGCGATCGCCTCGGGGCTGTCGTAGCCCGACGTCGTGCCGTCCTCCGAGATCACCTCGCCGCCGGCCTGGTAGATCGTGTTGTAGTAGGTGGCCTGCGGGTCCATCGGCGCGCCGATGCCGTACACGCTGCCGTCGGGCTTGGTCAGCGCCTGCGCGTTGGCGATGACGTCGTCCCAGGTCCAGTCCGGCGTCGGGTAGGCCACGCCGGCCTCGTCGAACAGCGCCTTGTTGTACCAGAGCCCGATGGTGTCGAAGTCCTTGGGCAGCGCGTACGTGGTGCCGTCGTCGACGAACAGGTCGACCAGCTGCTCCGGGTACTTCTCGATGTCCAGGCCGGACTCGGCGAACGCGTCGTCCAGCGGCAGCAGCACGCCGCCGTCGATGTACTGGCCGATCTTCGCGCCGAGCATCCAGGCGACGTCCGGGCCGGTGCCGCCGGCGGTGGACGTCTGCAGCGTGCTCCAGTAGTCGGTCCACGGGATGATCTGGATCTCCACCGTGACGCCCGGGTTCTCCTCCTCGAACACGTCGAGGATCTGCCGGATCGCCGGCTCCTGGTCGGGCGAGAACGTCGCGAAGGTGAGGTTGACGTCCTCGCCGTCGCCGCCGTCGCCGCCCGAACCGCCGGCCGAGGCGCCGTTGTCGCCGCACGCGGCCAGTGTCAGGACGGCCGCGGTGGCCGCCAGGGCGAGCATGGTCTTCGTCGACTTCATCGTCGTGTGCCTCTCGTTCGGATGGGGTGCGTTCAGTTCAGGGGCCGCACGTGCGGATCGATCCAGTCCACGTGCGCGGGCTCGGCACCGTCGGGCGACCGCACGACCAGTCGCAGCCGGGTGACGCCGGCGAGGTCCACGTCGAGCTCCCGTGCGGGGTCGCCCGCGGTGAGCTCGACCGTGGTGAGGACGCGGCCGTCGCCGACGACGGAGCAGGTGGCCGTCGCGCCGGCGGGGCTCTCGTCGTCGACGCCGACGGACGCGGTGAGCCGCGCCGGTGCGCCGTCGATCACCCAGGTGACGTCCGACGGGGCGCAGACGCCGAGGCCCTCGGGGTGGTGCGTGCCGGCCACGGACATCGGCCGGCCGTCGGCGGGGTTGCCCTCGCCGTTGGACATGTCCCGCTCGACCGGGCCGCTGCCGTTGGCGGCGGCGAGGGGGGTGAGCGCGACGAGCGACGCGGGGTCCGCGCCGAGGGGGCTGACGACGCGCACGTGCGCGAGGGTGGAGCGGCGGGCGCCGAGCGGGTCGCCCGCGTGGACGGCCAGGACGGCGACGTGGCCGGGCTCGGTGTCCGCGGGGACGGTGACCGTCCAGGCGCCGGGGCGCAGCGGTCGCGGCGCGTCCCAGCCGGGCGGCACGACGAGGTGCGGCTCGGCGCCGCTGACGACGGCCTCGATCTCGACCGGCTCGCCGGGGACGCCGCGCACGATCGGCTCGGCGACGGTGACGGTGGGACGCGGCTCAGCGGCCGGCCCGCGGGTGTGGCCGGACGGCGCCAGCAGCACCACCGCGCCGCCGTTGGGCCGCAGCGTGACGTCGACGGTGCCGGAGGCCGGACGAACCTCCTGGGTGAGCCGGTCGGCGTCGTCGTCGGTGATGATCGTGGCGGTGAAGTCGCCCGCACCGAGCAGGCCGAGGTCGAGGGTGACGGCCTTCGGCTCCGCGAGCGCGGACAGTGCGCCGACGATCCACTCGTCACCCGAGCGGCGGGCCAGTACGACGTACTCCCCCGGCCGCCCGGCCAGCAGCCGGGTCTCGTCCCAGTGCGCCCGGACGCGCTCGATGGCCGCCTCCGCGATGGGCCGCTTCGCGTACTCGTCGACGTCGTCGGCGAAGTTCAGCAGCCCCGACTCCAGCACGACGGCCAGCGCCAGCTCGTGCGCCTCGGTGGTCAGCCGGGCCGCGGCCGAGAACGTCACCGGCGTGTAGTCGGCCGACCCGACGACGTTGCGGGTGAACGGGACGATCGTGTTGTGCTCGGGCGTCAGCGGCTCGCTGTAGAAGACGTAGTACTCCGCGCCGCGCACCGCCTCGTAGCTCATGACGTGCGGGTACGTGCGGGCCCAGCCGCGTGGGATGACCGAGCCGTGGAAGTTGATCATCAGGCCGACGCGGGCGCACTCGGCGATGACCTCGTCGTACCAGCGGTAGCGCTCCTGCGCCTCGGACTCCATGAAGTCGACCTTGACGCCGGCGACGCCCCACGACGCCCACTCGGCCAGCTTGGCCCGTTGCTCCGGGGTGGCGAGGTGGTCCCAGACCACCCAGACGAACACGCCGACGCCGCGCTCGCTGGCCGCGGCCACCAGCTCGGGCATCCAGACGCCGTCCCAGCCGCAGTCGACCAGCACGTACTCCCAGCCGCGCTCGGCGGCGTAGTCGAGCATGCGCAGCTGCTTGGACAGCTGGGCGCCACTGTAGAAGTCCGACCACCACGACCACGCCGCCCGGCCCGGCCGCGCCCAGGGCGGCGGCCCCGCCGGTGCGGGCGGCGCGAGGTCGTCCACCAGGTGCGACGCGACGACGGTCGCGAGGTCACCGAGGATCAGCACCCGCCACGGCGTCGCGACGGCGTCGCCGGACAGCACGACGTCGTTCGCGAGCGTGACGGTGAGCCCGCCGCCGCCCGCGTACCGGGCCAGCGAGCCGCCATACCGGCCGTCCAGGTCCGCCTCGGTGACCAGTGCGAACGTGTCGTCGCCCAGTTCGGCGAGGAACGGGAAGCCGTAGTCGCCGGGCTCCAGCGCGTCCAGCGTGCTGCTGAACCTCGTGGTCTCGTACCAGGGCGTGTACGTGAGCGGCCAGACCGGCGCCGCCGCCGGGAACCGCAGGGCGACGTCGCCGCCGGTCACCGTCGCGCCGTCGAGGCCGTGCAGCACGAACCGCAGCGCGACGCCGTCCGGCGCGGCCCGCAGCACGACGGTGACCTCGCCGCCGTCCGCACAGGCGAACCGGACCGACCGCTCGTGGTGGTCGACGGTGTGCCGGCCGACCCGCTTGCCGACGACCAGCTCGTACTCCTCGGCCACGTCGCGGGCGGCGTCGGACACGTACGCGACGCCGGACAGCAGGTCGCGGCCGTCGCCCGTGCGCAGGTGCAGCGGCGCGGGCGGGGTGACCTGCACGCCGCCGGAGAGCGCCGTCCAGGTGAGCCGGCCGCGGAACCAGGTGACGGCGACGGTGTGGCGGCCGTGCCGCGCGGACCAAGTGGTGGACTCAGACACGACGGACTCCGGGACGGCGGCGGGTGTCGGCGGCGACACGCTGGCGGGACGGGAAGACGAGCTCCTGGATGGCGACCGCGGCGGCGCCGCGGGCCCACTCCTCGAACGGGAGGTCGCGCACGTGGATGGGCACCTGGTGGGCGGCGCCGAACGCCTGCTCGGCGAACGCCTCGCGGATCGCCGTCTCGAACAGGTCGTAGCTGGACACGCCCTCACCGGCGACGATGACGCGTTCCGGGCCGAGCAGGTTGGCCACCGAGGCCAGCGCCAGGCCGATCAGCCGGCCGGCCCGGGCGAAGATCGCGCGGACGCTCTCGTCGCCGGAGCGGGCCAGCTCGACCGCGGTCTCGATGGTGAGGTCGTCGCGGCCGGTGGCGGCGCGGCAGCGCTCCAGCAGCGCCTTCGTCGACGCTTCGGCCTCGACGCAGCCGTGCGCGCCGCAGTGGCACTGGACGGACGGGTCGCCGAGCGGCAGGTGCCCGATCTCCCCCGCGACGCTGTGCGCGCCGCGCACCAGCCCGCCGTCGACGACGAGCGCGCAGCCGATGCCGGTGCCGATGGTGACGACGGCGAAGTTCGTGATGCCGCGGCCGAGCCCGAACCACTGCTCGGCGACGGTGAGCGCCTTGACGTCGTTCTCGACGACGACGGGGGCGCCGACGGCGGCGCTCACCGCGGCGCCGAGGTCGACGTCGCGCCAGCCGAGGAACGGCGAGTAGCGGACGTAGCCGGTGTCGTGGTCGATGTCGCCGGACAGGCTCAGCCCGAGGTCGTGCGGCGCGACGACGAATCCGGCGGCCTCGGCCCGCTCGACCAGCTCGCGGTAGAACGCGGCGATGGCCGCCACGGCGGCGCCGACGGTGGTGTCGGCCAGCGCCCGGCGCTCGGACACCCGCGGCGCGCCGGCGAGGTCGCACACCATGCCGATCAGCTCGTCGCGCCGGACGATGATGCCGAACGAGCCGGTCTGCCGCGCGTGCACCCGCAGCGGGCTGCTCGGCCGCCCCATCCGGGTCTCGTCGCCGTTGGGCTGCGGCTGGTCCGGCGCGTACTCGAGGTAGCCCTCGTCGATGAGCAGCTTCGCCACCCGCGTGACGGCGGCCGACGACAACCCCGTCTCGCGGGCGATGTCGACGCGGGCGATGGGACCGGCGGTCAACGCGGTGAGGAAGACGGCGCCCTCGGCCGGAGTTCCCTCGACCGGGCCGCCTCGCTGGATCGGCACGGGACCGACGCTACGAAGACTTAATAAACTTTGTCAAGTATGTAACTCTCGGCGATCTCCGTCCACCCGCCGACATCGGCGGAAACGGGGACGGAGCGGTCGGTGAACACGCGGCTCCGGGCTGGATTCCGGCCCGGACGTCCGGCAAGATGCGACTGAGTCGCAGGTGCGATCTGGTCTCCGGAGGTGTCGTGAGTCTGACCGGCGTGGTCGCCGAGCCCCTCGTCGACGACGACCTGGGCCAGGGGGCGCAGCGGCGCCGCACGGCGCTCTGGATCGGCGGGCTGGCCGCCGGGCTGCTGGTCACCGTGGTGCTGGCGGTCGGCATCGGCGCCGTCGGCATCAGTCCCGGCACGGTCGCCCGCATCGTCGGCCACCACACGCTGGGCAGCCCGGCCGGCGTCACGTGGACGCGGGCCGAGGACTCCATCGTCTGGCAGGTGCGTCTCCCCCGCGTGGTCCTCGGCGTCGTCGTCGGGGCGGCGCTGGCCGTGTGCGGGGTCGCGCTGCAGGCGATGGTGCGCAACCTGCTGGCCGACCCGTACCTGCTCGGCGTCACCTCCGGCGCGTCCACCGGCGCGGCCGCGGCGATCCTGTTCGGGCTGGGCGCCGGGTTCGGCGAGAACGCGCTGTCGGCGAGCGCGTTCCTCGGGGCGCTGGCGGCGTCGGCGGCGGTGTTCGTGGTGGCGCGGGCGGGCGGGCGGATCACGTCGCTGCGGCTGCTGATGGCCGGCGTCGCCGTCGGGTACGCGCTGTACGCCGCCACCAGCTTCCTGATCTTCGCCGCCGACTCCGCCGAGGGCGCCCGGTCGGTGCTGTTCTGGCTGCTCGGCTCGCTCGGCCTGGCCCGCTGGGGCGTGCCGCTGGCAATCGTCGTCGTGGTGGTGGCGCTGACGCTGGCGGCGCTGCTGCTGTGGAGCCGGCGGCTGGACGCGCTGGCCATCGGCGACGAGACCGCCCACACGCTGGGCGTGCCGCCGACCCGGTTCCGGGTGCAGTTGCTGGTGGTCGTGTCGCTGTGCGTGGGCGCGGTCGTCGCGGCGTCCGGCGGCATCGGCTTCGTCGGCCTCGTCATCCCGCACGTCGCCCGCCGGTTCGTCGGGGCGGCGCACGGGCGCGTCGTCCCGGTGGCGGCGCTGATCGGCGCGATCTTCCTCGTCTGGGCCGACGTCGCCGCCCGGACGCTGCTGGAGCCGCGCGAGCTGCCGATCGGCATCATCACCGCGCTCGTGGGCGCACCGTTCCTGCTGATCCTGGTCCGGCGGTTCCACTCCGCCGGCGCCTGACCCACCGAGGAGACCCATGCGTTACCTGCCGCCCGCCGCCGTCGCCCTGGTCCTGGTGACCGCGGCCTGCGGGTCCGACGACGCCGGCGACGCCGCCGCCGAGGCCGTCACCGTCGACAACTGCGGCGTGGACGTGACGTTCGACGCGCCGCCGGAGCGGGTGGTGCTGCTGGAGAGCGCGCCGGTGACGATCATGCACGAGCTCGGCGTGCTGGACGCCGCGGTGCTGCGGGCCGGCGCGTTCCCCGAGGCGTACTACGACGACGAGACGAACGCCGCCATCGCCGCCGTCGAGTCGCTCGGCGACGACGTCGACACCAGCGGCCACCTGCAGATCTCGCAGGAGGTCATCATCGCCGAGCAGCCCGAGCTGGTGCTGGGGCTGCCCGACGGCATCACCCGCGAAGGGCTGTCCGGCGTCGGCATCAACGCGCTGATCCAGCCGGTGTACTGCCCCGCCGGCGTCGACGCGACCACGTTCGACGACGTGTACGAGCAGGTCGAGACGTACGGCCGGGTCTTCGACCGCACGGACGAGGCCGACGCGCTGGTCGGCGAGCTGAAGGACCGGGTCGCGGCGGTCGAGGCCGCCGCCGAGGGCGCGCCGGAGCGCACCGCCGCCGTCCTCTACCCCACTGTCGGCGGCGGCAGCGGCTACGCCTACGGCAACCGCAGCATGGCGCACCCGCAGCTCGAGGCGGCCGGCTTCACCAACGTCTTCGGCGACGTCGACGAGCGGGTGTTCGAGGTGACGCTGGAGCAGATCATCGCCGCCGACCCGGACGTGCTGGTGCTGCTGCACGTCGACGGCGACCCGGCCGCCGTCGAGGACGCCGTCGTCGCCCTTCCCGGCGCCGAGGACCTGACGGCGGTCCGCAACGGCGACATCCTCGTGCAGCTGTTCAACTTCACCGAGCCGCCCACGCCGCTGTCGATCGACGGGCTGGAACGCATCGCCGAGCGGTTCCTCCCGTGATCGGCGCCGACGGCGTCTCGTTCGCCTACGGCGACACCCTGGTGGTCGACGGCGCCCACGTCACCGCCGCGCCGGGCGCCGTCGTCGGGCTGATCGGCCCGAACGGCAGTGGCAAGACGACGCTGCTGCGCACGCTCTACGGCGCGCTGGCGCCGCGGGCCGGGCTGGTGACGCTGGACGAGACGCCGGTCGGCGAGCTGAAGCCGCGCGAGCTGGCCCGGCGGCTCGCCGTCGTCGTCCAGGAGGGCACCGGCGAGCTGCCGCTGACCGTCACCGAGACCGTGCTGCTCGGCCGCGCGCCGCACCTGTCCACGTTCCAGCGGCACGGCCGCGACGACTACCGGGTGGCGGCCGCGTCGCTGGCCCGGGTCGGCGCCCGGCACCTCGCCGGACGGGTGTTCGCCGGGCTGTCCGGCGGCGAGAAGCAGCGGGTGCTGATCGCCCGCGCGCTGGCCCAGCAGGCCGACCACCTGCTGCTCGACGAGCCCACCAACCACCTCGACATCCGCTACCAGCACGAGGTGTTGCATCTGGTCAGCCGCCTCGACGTCACGACCGTCGTGGTGCTGCACGACCTCAACCTCGCCGCCCGCTACTGCGACGAGCTGGTGCTGCTCGACGGCGGCCGGGTCGCCGCCGCGGGCACGCCGGACGCCGTCCTGCGCCCGGAGGTACTGGAGCCGGTGTACCGCATCGGCGTCCAGCGCATCGACACCGGCGACGGCGTCCAGCTGCTGTTCCGTCCGCTCGACTCCGTCCCCGAAGGAGCGACCGCATGACCGACCTGACCACCGCCCAGGACAGCATCACCCGGTACTGGACCGGCCGCGCCGACTCCTACGACGCCCACCACCGCGAGCAGCTCGGCAACGCCGAGGTGAAGGCCGGTTGGACGGACGTGTGGCGGCGCGCGCTGCCCGCCCCGCCGGCCCGGGTGCTCGACGTCGGCACCGGCACCGGGCACGTCGCGCTGCTGCTCGCCGAGCTCGGCCACGACGTCGTCGGCACCGACCTCTCGCCCGGCATGCTGGCGAAGGCGCGGGAGAAGGCGGCCGGGCTGGCACACCCGCCGGAGCTGCTGATCGGCGACGCCGTCGCGCCGTCCTTCCCGGACGCGAGCTTCGACGTCATCACCAGCCGGTACCTGCTGTGGACGCTGCGCACGCCCGAGATCGCGCTGCGCCACTGGCGGGCGCTGCTGCGGCCGGGCGGGCTGCTGGCCGCCGTCGACAGCACCTGGTTCCCGTCCGGTGTGCCCCTGGACACGCTGTACAACCGCCGGGCGCTGTCGCTGCTGCCGCTGGCGGAGGCGGCCAGCATCGACGACTCCGCGGCGCAGGTGCGCGCGGCCGGGTTCGCCGACGTCGTCGTCACCCCGCTGCCGGAGATCCTCGACCTCGACCGGCGCTTCGGCGTCGCCGACGGCCACGAGGTGCAGCTGCAGTTCCTCATCACCGGGCGGGCGGCATGAACTGGCTCGACAGCTGGGACCGCCAGCAGGAGGTCTACATCCGCGACCGCGAGCGCCGCTACGACGTCATGCTGGCGTTCCTGGAGGAGCTGGCGCCGGCCGAGCCGCTGGTGCTGGACCTCGCGGCGGGGCCCGGCTCGACGGCGGTCCGGGTGCTGGACCGGCTGCCCGGCGCCCGCTGCCTCGCCGTCGACGTCGACCCGGTGCTGCAGCGGCTCGGCCGCGACGCGTACGGCGACGCCGGCGGCCGGCTCACCTGGATCCGGGCCGACCTGCGCGACCCGGAGTGGCCCTCGGCGCTGGGCGCCGGCCGCGTCGACGCCGTCGTCTCCACCACCGCGCTGCACTGGCTGCGGCCGGAGGAGCTGGCGCCGCTGTACCGGACGCTGCGCGAGCTGCTGGCGGAGTCGGGCGGGCCGTTCCTCAACGGCGACCACTTCCCGTTCCCCCGCGAGACGCCCCGCATCCGCGCCGCCGCCCAGCGCGTCGACCAGCGCCGTCAGGACGACGCCGTCGCCGCCGGAGCCGACGACTGGGCCGCCTGGTGGGAGGCGCTGCGGGCCGACCCGGACCTCGCCGCCGAGCACGCCGCCAGGGCCGGGCTCTGGCCCGAGGACGGCCGCGGGTTCGCGTCCGCGTCGCTGGCGTTCCACCAGGCGGCGCTGGACACCGCCGGGTTCACCGAGTCGGCGATCGTCTGGCAGGACCTCGACGAGCGGGTGCTGCTGGCGCTGCCCTGACCTGGGATCCGCCCGCCCACGGCGGCGACGACCTCTCCTCGACCAGGTTGACGCTGACGCCAACCGTTGGCGTCAGCGTCAACAGCCGCGAACGCACCACCCCACCCCGGGCGCGGGCGACCCGCACCGGCTGGGGATCACTCGACCAGCTTGCCCTCGGTCGAGACGTCCCGGATCAGGGCGGCGATCTCGCCGGGCACCGGCGGGATCTCCTCGCGCACCACGCCCGTCGCGGGCGACCACACAAGGTTGACCCGCAGCGCGGGGTCGAGGTCCGGGTAGTCGGCGCGGTTGTGGCAGCCGCGGGTCTCGCGCCGCTCCCGCGCGGCCTCCAGCGTCGCCCGGGCGGCCAGCGCGGACGCCTTGAGGTCGAAGGCGTGCGCGAGGTCCTGGAAGCCGGCGATGTCGGGGTGGATGCCGACGTCGGCCATGCGCTCGTCGAGGTGGTCGAGCTCGGCCAGCCCCGCCTTCAGCCCGGCCTCGTCGCGGACGACGCCGGCGTGCTCGGTCATGGTGTTGCGGATGGAGCGCTGCAGGGCGCGCACGTTCTCGTGGCCGTCCGCCGCCAGCAGCTCGTCGACCTCGGCCCGGGCCTGGGCGACGGCGTCGGCCGAGCGGCGCTGGGCGTCGAGACCGGCTGCGTGCGCGACGGCGGCCCGGCCCACGATGCGGCCGAAGACCAGCAGCTCGATGAGCGAGTTGCCGCCGAGCCGGTTGGCGCCGTGCAGCCCGCTGGACGCCTCGCCGACCGCGTACAGGCCGCCGACGTCGGTGCCGTGGTCGTCGGGCCGGACCCACACCCCGCCCATGGAGTAGTGCGCCGTGGGCGCGACCTCGATGGGGTCGGCGGTGATGTCGAGCATCTGCACCTCGAGCATGGTCTGGTAGACCCGCGGCAGCCGCGTCATGACGGTCTCGCGCGGCAGCCCCGACACGTCCAGCCAGACGCCGCCCTTCTCGGTGCCGCGCCCCTCCTTGATCTCGGTGTACGCGGCCAGCGCGACGCGGTCGCGGGTGGACAGCTCCATGCGCTCGGGGTCGTAGCGCTGCATGAACCGCTCGCCGAGCGCGTTGCGCAGGATGCCACCCTCGCCCCGTGCGGCCTCGGAGATCAGCGTCCCCGCCGCGTTCTCGGGCTCGATGATGCCGGACGGGTGGAACTGCACCAGCTCGGGATCGCGCAGCCGGGCGCCGGCCTCGACGGCGAGCCGGAACGCGTCGCCGGTGTTCTCGTCGCGCCGCGACGACGTGCGCCGCCAGATGCGGGTGTGGCCGCCGGCCGCCAGCACGACGGCGTCGGCGTGGATGAGGTAGCGGGTGCCGTCGCGCAGGTCGAAGCCGTAGGCGCCGAAGACGACGTTGTCGCGCACCAGGATGCGGGTGACGTAGACGGAGTCGAGGATCGGGATGCCCAGCTGCTCGGTGCGCCGCACCAGCGTGCGCTGGATCTCCAGGCCCGTGTAGTCGCCGGCGAACGCGGTGCGCCGGAACGTGTGCGCGCCGAAGAAGCGCTGCGAGATGCGGCCGTCGGCCTCGCGGGCGAACTGCATGCCGTAGCGCTCGAGGTCGCGGATGCCGCGCTCGGCGCCCTGCGTGACGATCTCGACCGTGTGCGGGTTGGCGAGGTCGTAGCTCTCCTTGATGGTGTCGGCGGCGTGCTGCTGCCAGCTGTCGCCGGCGTCCATGGTGCCCAGCGCCGCGTTGATGCCGCCGGCCGCGAGCGCGGTGTGCGCGTCGTCGCGGGGGCGCTTGCCGACGGCGAGCACGTCGACGCCCTGCTCGGCGACCTCGATGGCCGCCCGCAGCCCCGACCCTCCCGTCCCGATGACGAGCACGGTGGTGGACAGCTGGCGATGGGAGATGCCTGCGCTCATGCCCTTCACGCTAAGCGTGGCCCTTCGATAACTCCAATGCATTGTTCGCGTCGTTTCGATGCGCCTACGCTATGACCCATGAACCTGGAGCAGTTGCGCGGATTCGTCGAGGTGGCCCGGCTCGGCCACTTCACCCGCGCCGCCGAGCACCTGCATCTGGCGCAGCCGTCGCTCAGCCGGCAGATCTCGGCGCTCGAGTCCGACCTCGGCGCCGAGCTGTTCCACCGCGCCCGCGGGCACATCTCCCTCACCGCGGCCGGCGAGACGCTGCTGCCGCTGGCCCGGCGCATGCTGGCCGACGCCGACACCGTCCGCCGCGAGATGGCCGAGCTCGCCGGGCTGCGCCGCGGCCGGGTCCGGCTGGGCGCCACGCCGACGCTGTGCGTCAGCCTGGTCGCGGAGGCGGTCAGCGCCTTCCACGGCGCCCACCCGGGCATCGACCTGCACGTCACCGAGGGCGGCTCGCGGGTGCTGATCGACGAGCTGGCCGGCGGCGCGCTGGACCTCGCGCTGATCACCGAGGCCGAGGACCGGCCGGCCAGCCTCACCCGCACGCCGCTGCTGACCGAGGAGCTCGTGGTGGTCTCGTCCGCGGCGCGGCCGCCGGTCTCGTCCGGCCCGGCCATCGACCTGCGCCGGCTGGCCCGGCTGCCGCAGATCGTCTTCCACGAGAGCTACGACCTGCGCGTCACCACCGAGGCGGCGTTCCGCGCCGCCGGCCTCACCCCGTCCGTCGTGCTGGAGGGGGCCGAGATGGACGCCGTGCTGCGCTTCGTCGAGCGCGGCCTCGGCGTGGCCGTCGTGCCCGCGATGGTGCTGCTGGACCGCCCGGCGCTGCGCTCGGTGCGGCTCACGGCGCCGCGGCTGACCCGTACCGTCAGCCTGGCGCACCGCTCCGACGTCACGCTGACGCGGGCGGCCGCGGCCATGCAGCGGGTCGTCGTCGCCACGGCCGAGGCGCTCGCGGCCGGCAGCGCGCTGGTCAGTCGAGCACCGGCTCGGGGTCGGGCCCGCCGTTCCACGCCCACCGGGTGAACGTCGACCCGGTCACCGCCTCCCACCAGGCCAGCGCACGTTCCGGGCGCAGCTCGAAGAGCCGGTTCGGCGGGTCCATCGCCATCCGGTAGGGCGTGCCGTCGGGTGTGACGTACTTCGCCGCCATCTCGTCGTCGACCCGCGCCCACACCTCGTCGTCGTGCACCCGCGCCGTCGTCCCCTCGATGACCAGCACGTCCTGCCCGCCGTCGAGGTGCACGGCGGCGCGCGGCTCGACGGCCAGGTTGCGGCCCTTCACCGACGCGGGGTCGGTGCTGAAGTACAGGCGGCCGTCCTGCCAGACGCCCCACATCGGCACCACGTGCGGGCGGCCGTCGGGGCGGGTGGTGGACAGCCAGTAGTCGGTGGCCCGCTCGAGGCGGCGGCGCTGCAGCGGCCACGGGACGCGGTGGGTCGCGGTCATGACGGCAGCCTCTCATCAGCCGGCAGCGGCGGCGAAGGCGAGGAGGTCGGCGGCGAGCAGATCGGGCGCCTCCACCGCGGCGAAGTGGCCGCCGCGCGGCTGGTCGGTCCAGCGCTCCAGCCGGTACATCCGCTCCAGCCAGGACCGCGGCGGGTCCTCGCGGAAGCCGCGCTCGTGGCCGAACCGGGCGACCGCCGTCGGCACCTCGATCCGGGCGCCCGCCGGCAGCATCGTCGTCCCGGCGGCGCGGTTGTCGGCGTAGTCGAGCACCGATGTCTCCGCGGTGCCGGTCGCCCACCACCAGGTCAGCAGCTCGGGCAGGGTGTCGCGCCCGGCCCGCGCGGCCACCGTCGGGCCGAGCGCGGGATCGGTCCACGTGCTCCACTTGTCCAGCACCCACGCGGCCAGCCCGGCCGGCGAGTCCAGCAGCGCCGGGACCAGCGCGCCGGGCCGGGTCGACTGGATCTCCTTGTAGCCGCGCTCGCCCTGCCACCAGCCGTCGAAGCGGTCCAGGTAGTCGCGCTCCGCCGCGGACGGCTGCTCGCCCGCGGCCAGCGTCGGACCGAGGTCGACGTTGGACAGGTGCAGCCCGGCGACGAGTTCCGGCCGGTCCAGCGCCAGCCAGCTGGCGACGTCGGAGCCGAAGTCGGTGCCGTGCGCGACGAACCGGCGGAGCCCGAGCGCGGCCATCACCTCAGCCAGCAAGCCCGCCGTGTCGCGCGTCGTCCACCGTCCGGCGGGCCGCTCGGACCAGCCGTAGCCCGGCAGCGACGCGACGACGACGGTGCGCGGCGCCAGCAGCGGGACCAGCCGCTCGAACTCCAGGAAGCTGCTCGGCCAGCCGTGCAACAGCAGCAGCGGCGGCCGATCGTCGCCGTCGTGCACCGCCACGTGGACGGCGCCGCCGCCGGCCCGGACGAGCAGGTGCCGAGCCCGGTTGAGCCGCCGCTGCACGGCCGGCCAGTCGAATCCGCCCGCCCACCAATCGCACAGCTCGCGCAGCTCGGCGGTCGCCGGCCCCAGCTCGTCGCCGGCCGACGTCCGGGCCGGCCAGCGCGTCGCCCGCAGCCGGTCGCCGAGCCCGTCCAGCACGTCGCGTCCGACCGCGACCGTCACCGGTTCGAGGTCCATCGACCCAGGCTACGTACATCTGCTTGCATGTATATATGTTCTTGTGTATGTTCGAGCCATGGACGAGCTGCAGCACCAGCTGAGCGTGATCGCGGAACCCAGCCGGTTCCGCATCGTGGAGCTGCTGCGCTCCGGCCCGCACAGCGTCGGCGGCATCGTCGACGCGCTCGGGATGGCGCAGCCGCACGTGTCGCGGCACCTGCGGCTGCTGGCCGACGCCGGTGTCGTCGACGCGACGCGGCAGGCGCAGCAGCGCATCTACCGGCTGCGTCCCGAGCCGCTGCGCGACATCGGCGCCTGGGCGCAGAGCTTCGCCGTCCTGTGGACCGGGCGGCTCGACCGCCTCGGCGACTTCCTCGACGACACCGACCCGAACGGAGACCACACGTGAGCGCCGACGGCATCGTCATCGACGAGCAGACCAACACGCTGACCATCACGCGGCGCTACTCCGCGGCGGCCGGCCGCGTCTGGGCGGCGTGGACCGACCCGGTCGCCGTCGCCCGCTGGTGGGGACCGCACGGCTGGACCACCACGGTCGAGCGGATGGACGTCCGCCCGGGCGGCCAGTGGCGCTTCTCCATGACCCCCGACGACGGTTCGGCCGACGCCGTCCACATCGTCGTCACGTACCGCGAGGTGCGCCCGCACCAGCACCTCGGCTACGTCGACCAGTTCGCATCCGAGGACTGGACCATCATCGGCGACGGCACACCCACCGACGTCACGTTCACCGCCGACGGCACCGGCACCCGGGTCGCCATCGCCGCCGTGTTCGCCGACGGCGAGGCGCTCCAGCGGGGCGTCGCGAGCGGCATGGGCGAGGGCTACCAGGAAGCCCTCGAACGCCTCGGCACGATTCTCTGAAGGAGCCACCATGAACACTCTGACCTCGAAGGACGGCACCACCATCGCGTACGAGACCACGGGTTCCGGCCCGGCGGTCATCGTCGTCAGCACGGTCGCCGAGGACCACACCGGCGTCACCGGCATCGCGGCCGAGCTGGGCCAGCACTTCACCGTCGTCAACTTCGACCGGCGCGGCCGCGGCGGCAGCGGCGACCCGCAGCCGTACGACCCGGCCCGCGAGATCGACGACATCGAGGCGCTCATCGACACCGTCGGTGGCCGGGCCGCGCTGGTCAGCGGTTCGGGTGGGTGCATGCTCGCGCTCGACGCCGCCTCGGCGCTCGGCCCCAAGGTCACCGCCCTGGGCCTGTTCGAGCCGCCGTTCATCGTCAGCGACATCCGCCCGCCGTCGCCCGCCGGCTACGTCGCGCACCAGGAGGCGCTGGTCGCGGCCGGGAGGCGCAGCGAGGCGGTCGAGTACTTCATGACGCAGCTGCTGCTGGTCCCGGCCGAATGGGTCGAGGGCATGAAGCAGGACCCGTCGTGGGAGGCGATGGCCGCGCTCGCGCACACCTACGCCTATGACGGCCGCATCGTGGAAGGCACCCAGGACGGCAAGCCGCTCCCCCGCGACCGCTGGTCCATCGAGGCGCCCGTGCTGGTGCAGGTGGGCGAGAACGGCGAGCCGTTCATGCACGAGGGCGCCCAGGCGCTGGCCGGCGTGCTGCCCGCCGTCACCGTCGAGGTGCTGCCCGGCCTGGACCACTCGGCGTTCTGGATGGCGCCCGCATCCGTCGCCGAGTCCGTCCGCACCTTCCTGACCCGCTGATCGACGACGACGGCGGCGGCTCCCTGTGCGGGGGCCGCCGCCGTCGGCGTCGTTCGTGCGTCAGTCGGTGCCGAACTCCATGGCGGCGCGGTCGAGCATGGCGTCGGAGTCGACCTCGCCTCGTGACGCGATGGCCTCGGCGCCGCCCTCCGGCAGCTCCCCCACCAGGTGCGTCGCGCCGATGAGCTCCGCGTGCGCGCTGCCGACCATGCCGAGACCGGCGTACTGCTCGAGCTTGGCCCGCGAGTCGGCGATGTCGAGGTTGCGCATGGTGAGCTGGCCGATGCGGTCGACCGGGCCGAACGCGGAGTCCTCGGTGCGCTCCATCGACAGCTTGTCCGGGTGGTAGCTCAGCGCCGGGCCCGTGGTGTCGAGGATCGAGTAGTCCTCGCCGCGCCGCAGCCGCAGCGTCACCTCGCCCGTCACGGCCGAGCCGACCCAGCGCTGCAGCGACTCGCGCAGCATGAGCGCCTGCGGGTCGAGCCAGCGGCCCTCGTACATGAGCCGGCCGAGCCGCCGGCCCTCGTTGTGGTAGTTGGCGACGGTGTCCTCGTTGTGGATGGCGTTGACCAGCCGCTCGTAGGCCGCGTGCAGCAGGGCCATGCCGGGCGCCTCGTAGATGCCGCGGCTCTTGGCCTCGATGATGCGGTTCTCGATCTGGTCGGACATGCCCAGCCCGTGCCGGCCGCCGATGGCGTTGGCCTCGAGCACGAGGTCGACGGCGCTGGCGTGGGTGTTGCCGTTGATGCTGATGGGACGGCCCTGCTCGAAGCCGATGGTGACGTCCTCGGCGGCGATCTCGACCTCGGGGTCCCAGAACCGGACGCCCATGATGGGGTCGACGGTCTCGATGCCGTTGTCGAGGTGCTCCAGCGTCTTCGCCTCGTGCGTCGCGCCCCAGATGTTCGCGTCGGTCGAGTACGCCTTCTCGGTGCTGTCGCGGTACGGGAGGTCGTGCGCGCGCAGCCACTCGCTCATCTCGCGCCGCCCGCCCAGCTCCCCCACGAACGCGGCGTCGAGCCACGGCTTGTAGATGCGCAGGTTCGGGTTCGCGAGCAGGCCGTAGCGGTAGAACCGCTCGATGTCGTTCCCCTTGAACGTCGACCCGTCGCCCCAGATCTGCACGTCGTCCTCGAGCATCGCCCGTACCAGCAGCGTGCCCGTGACCGCCCGGCCCAGCGGCGTCGTGTTGTAGTACGCGCGGCCGCCGCTCCTGATGTGGAAGGCGCCGCAGGTCAGCGCCGCCAGCCCCTCCTCGACCAGCGCGGCGCGGCAGTCGACCAGCCGCGCGATCTCGGCGCCGTACAGCTTCGCCCGCCCCGGCACCGAGTCGATGTCGTCCTCGTCGGCCTGACCGAGGTCGGCGGTGTACGTGCAGGGCACCGCGCCCTTGTCGCGCATCCACGCCACCGCCACGGAGGTGTCGAGGCCGCCGGAGAACGCAATGCCGACCCGCTCGCCGGCGGGCAGGGAGGTGAGCACTTTGGACACGAGCAAAAGTATGCAGGGTTCTGCATGACTATGCAAGCGGTCGTTCGGGTGATCTGCCCCACCGGCTGCGGCGAGTGGTCACCGGGCATGGTGACGCCGGCGCCAACAGTTGCCGTCGTCGTCACCACGGCGTCGACGATGACCGGCCCGCCGACGCCTCACTCCTCGGGGGCGGGATCGGGCAGGGCGGGGTGCTCCGTCGGGTAGAGCCCGGCCACGAAGCCGAACACGGTGTCGCCGGAACGAGGGATGGTGCTGAACTCGCGGACCAGCTCGAGCACCTTCTCCCAGAACTCCATCCCCCGCTCCCGCGGGATCCGGGCGTGCCGGTGGATGCTCATCATCACGTCGGCCTCGTACGCGGCCCGCGCCTCGGCGGCCGCGACGGAGAGGTCGTTCTCCCAGATGACGGGGTGGTCGATCTTGCCGATGCGGAACAGCCGGGCCGTGCGGCCGTAGTAGCGCTCGTCGATGGCGCGCACCCGCCGGGTTCGGACGACACGGAGCATGCCGGCGTCGACGAGGACGCCGACGTGGTGGGCGACGGTGGACTTGGGGCGCCCGACGGCGGCGGCCAGCTCCGTCACCGTGGCGGCGCGCTCGAGGACCAGTTCGAGGATGGTCGATCGCAGCGGGTCGGACATCGCGCGCAGCTGCGCCGGCGCCGTGACGACGGCCTGGTCGTCCAGGTCGTAATCGGGCATCGCGCGATCGATCGACATTTCCGGTCCGTTCCACTACGTTGGATTGATCCGTAGATCTGGATCATAACCCGAGAGGCGCACCATGCACATCGTTCTGATCCCGGGCCTCTGGCTCGACGGGTCGTCGTGGGACCGGGTGATCCCCGTCCTCGAGCGGGCCGGCCACACGACGCACCCACTCACGCTGCCCGGTCTGGAGTCCCGCGACGCCGACCGGTCCGCCGTCACGCTGCAGGACCACATCGACGCGGTGGTGGCGGCGGTCGACGCGGTGCCGGAGGACGAGGGGAAGGTGCTGGTCGTCGGGCATTCGATGGGCTCGGCGCTGGCGTACCTGGCCGCCGACGCCCGGCCGGACCACGTCGCCCGCACCGTCTACATCGGCGGTTTCCCGGCCCGCGACGGCGAGCCGCTCGGGAACTTCCCCGCCGAGAACGGCGAGATCCCGCTGCCCACCTGGGAGGACATTGGCGAGGACGACCTGAAGGACCTCGACGACGCCGCCCGGGCCGACTTCCGCGCCCGCGCCGTCCCGTCGCCGCAGCGGTTCGCCACCGACCCGGTCCGGCTCACCGACGAGCGTCGCTACGACGTCCCGGTCACCGTCATCTGCCCGGAGTTCTCCGCGGCCCAGCTGCGCGAGTGGATCGACGCCGGCGAACCGTCCGTCCAGGAGTTCACCAGGCTGCGCGACGTCGAGTACGTCGACCTGCCGACCGGGCACTGGCCTCAGTTCAGCCGTCCCGACGAGCTCGGCCGGGCCATCGACGCGGCGGCCGCCAAGTGAGCGACGTCGACGAGCACGGCCGTCCCGAGCCCCCGGTCGACGGCGACGAGCTGCACACGCTGACCGGCTTCCTCGACTACCAGCGCGCCACGCTGGCCTGGAAGTGCCGCGACGTCGACGCCGCCGGCCTGAACGCCACCGTCGGCGCGTCGACGATGACGCTCGGCGGGCTGCTCAAGCACCTCGCCTACGTCGAGGACGACTGGTTCACGTTCTGGCTCTTCGGCCGCGAACGCAGCGCGCCCTGGGCCACCGTCGACTGGGCCGCCGACTACGACTGGGACTGGAACTCCGCCGCCGGCGACACGCCCGAGCAGCTGTTCGCGCTGTGGGACGAGTCGGTCCAGCGGTCCCGGGCGAACCTGGCCGAGGCGGTGGCCGACGGCGGGCTGAGCCGGCCCGCCGACCGCGCCTGGCGCGACGGCCGCGCGGCCAGCGTGCGTTGGATCCTGACGCACATGATCGAGGAGTACGCGCGGCACAACGGCCACGCCGACCTCATCCGCGAGTCCGTCGACGGCAGCACCGGGGAGTGACCATGTCCGAGCCGATCACCATGCGCGCCTTCCACGCCGACGACCGCACCCGCGGCTGGCGGGTCGTCGGCGACGGCGCCACCGCGGTCTTCCGCACCGGGTCGTTCGCGGCCGGCGCCCGGCTGGTCGCGGCCATCGCGGCCGCGGGCGGCGCCGGGCCGCACCGTCCGGACGTCGACCTGCGGCACGACACCGTCGCCGTCCGCCTGCTCACCGAGACGCCCGACTACATGGGCATGACGACGGACGACGTCGAGCTCGCGGTTCGCATCTCCGAGCTGGCCCGCGAGCAGGGCCTCGCCGCCGACCCGGCGCTGGTCCAGACCGTCCAGGTGACGATCGACGCTCTCGTCAGCGCCGACGTCATGCCCTTCTGGGCGGCCGTGCTCGGGTACGCGCGGCGCGCCGACAGCCCGGACGAGGACCTCGTCGACCCGCGCTGGCGGGGCCCGTCCATCTGGTTCCAGGACATGGACGCGCCCCGCCCGCAGCGCAACCGTTTCCACCTCGACATCTGGGTGGCGCCGGAGCTGGCCGAGGCACGTGTCGCGGCGGCGCTCGCGGCCGGCGGCCGGCTGGTCCGCGACGCCGCGCCGACGTGGTGGACGCTGGCCGACGCCGAGGGCAACGAGGCCGACGTGACCTGCGCGACCGGGCGGGACTGACGGCCGTCAGCGCTGCAGGTCGGCCGTCTCGTCCACGTCGTCGACGTCGTAGCGCGGGCCGGCGTCGCGGCGGGCCTGGGCCCGCTGCTCCACCGACCGCGGCTCCTCGTACTCGACGGTGACGCCGGGCCGGCCGGCCTCGACCACGAACTCCGCCGCCGTCCGCACCGTGGCGCCGTCGGGCTGCCAGACGGTGTCGACCAGGCGCAGCGAGCTGAGCAACCGCTCCGGCGTGACGTCGCAGACGACGTAGCCGCGCTGGTTGTCGAAGTACTTCCAGTGCGGGCTCTCGGCGGCGATCGGCCGGTACGTGTTCTGGAACGCGACCGGGTCGGAGTTGCCGCCGGACGAGATCGACGTGCCGGTGATCTCGGCGCCGACGACCGGCGACGCCGGGTCGTCGAAGTCGGGGTGCAGGTCGGCGACCCAGGTGCAGTGCCGGTCCCCCGTCAGCACGACCGGGTTGGTCACGGCGTCGCTGCCGAACAGCTCGAGCAGCCGGCGGCGCTGGACGCGGTAGCCGTCCCAGTTGTCGAAGTCGAACGTGTCGACCTCGCCGGCGGTGCGGTCGTTCTGCGCCCACATCACCTGGTTGGCCAGCAGGTTCCACCGCGTGCCGCCGTCGGTGAGCCCGTCGGTGAGCCAGCGCTCCTGCTCGTCGCCGGTCATCGTCAGCGGCGCCGTCTCGGCCTGTTCCAGCGTCGACGGCTGGTCCGAGCGGTACTGCCGGGTGTCGACGACGTGCAGGTCGACGAGGTCGCCGAACCGCAGCCGCCGGTACAGCTGCAGGTCGAGGCCGCGCGGGCGGGAACCCCGGCGCAGCGGCAGGTGCTCGTAGTACGCCTGGAAGGCGGCCTGCCGGCGGGCCCGGAACGCCTCGGGCGTCTGGAGGTCGGGGTCCTGCGGGATCTCGTCGGCCCAGTTGTTGTCGACCTCGTGGTCGTCCCAGGTGACGACCCAGGGGAACGCGGCGTGGGCGGCCTGCAGGTTCGGGTCGGAGCGGTACTGGGCGTGCCGGTTGCGGTACTCGGCCAGCGTGGCCGGCTCGCCGGTGCCCTCGTGGGTGCGGACGGTGGTGGTGCGCGGCACCGACTCGTAGATGTAGTCGCCGAGGAACGCGACGAAGTCCACGTTCTCACCGGCAAGATGGTGATAAGCGGTGAAGTAGCCGTCCTGCCAGTTCTGGCAGCTCGCGAACGCGAACCGGACGGCGGCGACGGAGCCCGCGGGCGCCGTCCTCGTGCGGCCGACCGGCGAGACCTGGCCGCCGGCGCGGAAGCGGTAGGCGTAGCCGGCGCCCGGCCGCAGGCCGTCGACCTCGGCGTGGACGCTGTGGCCGTGCTGCGGGAGCGCGACGGTGCGGCCGCGGCGGACGACGCGGGCGAACGTGTCGTCGTCGGCGATCTCCCATTCGACGGGGAACGGACGGTCCGGCATGCCGCCGCCGTTCAGCGGGTCCGGCGCGAGCCGCGTCCACAGGACGACGCCGCCGGGCAGCGGGTCGCCGGACGCGACGCCGAGCGAGAAGACGCCGTCCGGCAGCGCGCCGCCGGTGCCGGGCGGCGCCGCCAGCGCGCCGTCGACGCGGATCAGGCTGGGGACGGAGGCGGCCGCGACGCTCGCGCCGAGGCCGGTGACGAAGAGACGACGGGACAGGGGACGCTGGGCGAGGACATCCATGGGTGCACGCTTCCCACGCGGGTTGACGGCCAGTATGACGGAAGGTGACGTTCCGCTGAACGTCGTCGCGAGTCAGGTCGCGTCAGCGACACCGAGGTCACGCAACAGCGGGCTGAGCAGGCGCCGGCTGATGCCGTCGAAGTCCCCCGGCACGTCCGCGGCGCTCGCCTGCACGGCCATCACGTAGGAATCCCGGTCGAGCGGCAGCGGATCGCCGCCGACGAGCAGCGATTCACGCGTCACGGCCCCACGCAACCGGTCGATGCGCACGCCCACGGTCCACTCCTGCGGCGGGTCGCCCACCGACAGCTCGGCGGCGAGCAGCAGAGCCGCCTGGGTCAGCCCGAGCAGCAGCGCCGGCAGCACCACCGGGGGGCCCTGCGCCGGGTCACCGCCGTTCGGCACTGGCGAGGGTTCGGCGGCGTACGAGGTCCCCCGTCCGCAGGCGAGCAGGATCGTGCCGTCGTCGCGCGCGCTGACCTCCAGCAGCCCGTCCTCGTCCGCCCGGCCGTCGACGCCAATCCCGCGGGTGAGCCGGACACCGTCGCCGACCCGGATCCAGCCACCGGCCGTCAGGTCAGGCGCGAAGCCGTCCCGGCCACGCGCCGCCAGCGCGCGCCCGGCCGCGGCCGCGACACCTTCGGAGTCAAGCGCCCACTGGCGCGGCGCTGACGGCCGGACGACCACGGCGAGGTGGCCGTTGCGGCGGTCCGCGCCGGGCATTGCGGTGACGGTGAGCCGCGTCAGCTCATCCATCAGGTCGGCGCGACGACGGCGTGCGAGGTACCGCGACGCGGTGACGGGCCGATCGCTCCGCTCCCGCCGGAGCCGGTGCCGGTGCCGCACGACGACCCAGCCAACCCAGCCGGTCAGGACCAGCCCGGCCACACCGAGCGGCGTAGGCCGCGGGTAACCGAACTGCACCAGGACGCCGAGGGCGCCGACGCCGAACAGGGCCATCGCGATGCCGGGCTCCACCTCGGCGTGCCCGGCCCGGACCCATGACCGGCGCCGGCGTGCGCTGCGGACCGCGATGTCCGTAGCCCACACCGCACCGCCGACGAACATCAGCGCAAGGAAGCCGCCGGACGGGACGGCCTGCCACGGATGTGCTGTCGTCTCGAGCACGGTTCCGGACGGCAACCGAACCCAGACCGCCTCGGAGCCGGCGAAGACGACCTCCACCGTGATGCCTGCGCCCAGCTCGTCTCGGCCCGCCTGGCTGCGGAGTTCCAGTTCGAGCCGTCGCTCGTACGGTCGGCGGGGCCAGTCGCCCTGGACGTCCAGTCGCCACGTCCGGATCCCGGTGAAGCGGTTGCCGCGGCGGTCGAAAGGCGTTTCCGGCACCGCGTCGCGGCTGGTGAGGCAACCCGTGTCGAAATCACGGTCGCACCGGGCGATGCCGGTCGGCTCGGCGGGGCGGGAGAACGCCCGCGCCGCCTCGGTGGCGAACACCAGGCCCGCAAGGGCCGCGACGAGAGCGAGGACGAGCCACAGGATCGGCCGGTTGAACCACCCCGTCCACCGCCGCACGCGCCTCTCCCCCATCGCCGGTGCGCGCAGCCTACCCCTGGACCCGCAGGTCAGGGATCTCGTACCCGAGGACAGCGCTTCGGCACCTCAGGTGGAGGTCCCGCACCGGCCGCGGTTCCTAGCGTGCTGGTCATGACGATCCTGCTGTCCGACCCGCGCGTCTCCGCGATCCCCGTCGAAGACGAGGGCGAGCCGCTGGTGGAGCTGACCGAACCGTTCGGCCCGGCCCGTGCGCGGGTGCGGGTCTCCCTCGCCCAGCGGCTGCTCCTCGCCCGCGACCGCCTCCCCGACGGCATCGGGCTGCGGGTGGTCGAGGGGCACCGCAGCATCGCCGACCAGCGCGCGATCATCGCCCGGTACGCCGCCGAGGTGTCCGCGGCCCACCCCGGCATCGACCACGACCTCGCCGAGCTGGAGCGTCTGACCAGCCGGTTCGTCGCACCGGTCGGGGTCGCGCCGCACGTGGCGGGCGCGGCCGTCGACCTCACGCTGGTGGACCGCGACGGGCGGGACCTGGACCTCGGCACGCCCATCGACGCGACGCCGGAGCAGAGCGACGGCGCCTGCTACTTCGCCGCGCGCGACATCTCCGCCAACGCCCGCGTCCACCGTGCGCTGCTGGCCGACGTCCTCGGGTCGGCCGGGCTGGTGAACTACCCGACCGAGTGGTGGCACTGGAGCTACGGCGACCGCTACTGGGCCCTGACGACGGGCGCGCCGGCGGCGCTGTACGGCCCGATCGGCGCGCACCTGGTGGCCGCGTGAGCGCCGCGACCATCGACGCGCACCCGCAGGCCATGACCAGCCGCGCCACCCTCACCGCCGACCTCGCCGCCGTCGCCGCCAACACGCGGACGATCGCCGCCCACGCGCCGGGCTCGGCGCTGATGGCCGTCGTCAAGGCGGACGGGTTCGGGCACGGCGCCGCGGACGTGGCCCGGACGGCGCTCGCCGCGGGCGCGACCCGGCTCGGCGTCACCAGCGTCGACGAGGCGCTGGCGCTGCGCGCGGCCGGTGTGCGCGCGCCCGTCCTCAGCTGGCTGAACCCGGTCGACGCGGACTTCGCCGCCGCCGTCGCCGCCGGGATCGACCTCGCCGTCCCCAGCCGCGTGCACCTGGACGCCGTCACGGCCGCCGCGCCGGGCGCCCGCGTCCACCTCCACCTCGACACCGGCCTGGCCCGCGACGGCGCGCCGCCGGCCGAGTGGGCCCGGCTGTGTAGCTCGGCCCGCCTGGCCGAGCAGCGCGGCCTCATCCGGGTCGACGGCGTCATGGGCCACCTGGCCTGCGCGGACGCCCCGGCCGACGGGTCCAACGCGACGGGGCGCACCCGGTTCGCCTGGGGCGTCGAGGTGGCCCGCTCGCTCGGGCTGCGCCCGCCGCACCGGCACCTCGCCGCGACCGCCGCGACCCTCACCGACCCGCGCACCCACCACACGCTGGTCCGCGTCGGCGCCGGCCTGTTCGGCATCGACCCGTCCCGGACGGTGCGGCTGCGGCCCGCGCTGACGCTGACCGCGCCGGTTGTGACCGTCCGCCGGGTCCGCGCCGGCACCCCGGTCGGGTACGGGCACGCGTGGACGGCGCCGGTCGCGACGCACCTGGGGCTGCTGCCGCTCGGGTACGCCGACGGGCTGCCGCGGGCCGCGTCCGGACGGGCCGAGGTGCTGGTCCGCGGCCGCCGCCGGCCGTTGGTCGGGCTGCTGTCGATGGACCAGGCGGTCGTCGACCTCGGCGACGAGGAGGTCGCGCCCGGCGAGGTCGCGACGGTCTTCGGGCCCGGCGACGACGGCGAGCCGACGGCCGCGGAGTGGGCCGGCTGGGCCGGGACGATCGAGCACGAGATCGTCACCGGCATCGGCCCGCGCGTCACCCGTCAGGCCCTTTGCAATGAGCACCCCTACGCACCGGTGCCCATAGGTGCTCATTGCAAAGCGGCCGCACCCACCCTCCGGAGCGTCCGATGAGGGCGCGCGTGGCGGTGATCGGCGGCGGGCAGAACTGCGAGCACGACGTCTCGCTGGCCTCGGCGGCGGCCGTCGGCGGCGCGCTGGAGTCCGCCGGGTACGCCGTCGTCCGGCTCACCATCGGCCGTGACGGCGCCTGGCGCCAGGGCGACGGCTGTCCCGTCGACCTCACCGACGCGATCCACGTCCTGCGCACCTGCGACGTCGCCGTCCCGGTGCTGCACGGCCCGCGCGGCGAGGACGGCACGCTGGCCGCGCTGTGCGATCAGGCCGGCGTCCCGTACGTCGGGTCCGGCGTGCTGGCCGGGGCGCTGGCGATGGACAAGTGGGCGACGAAGCTGGTAGCGGCCGATCTCGGGATCGCGGTGGCGCCCGGCGTCCTGCTGACCCCGTCGACGGCGCCCGCCCACCGCTGGACCCACCCGGTGGTCGTCAAGCCGGTCTCGGCGGGGTCGAGCCAGGGGGTGTCGCTCGTCCGCGCCGCGGACGAGCTGCCGGCCGCGCTGGACGCCGCGTTCGCGCTGGACCGCCGCGTCCTCGTCGAGGACGTCGTCGCCGGCCGCGAGGTCGACCTCGCCGTGCTCGGGCGGCCGGACGGGTCACGCACGGTGGCGCCCGCGCTGGAGATCGTGGTGGACGGGCTGTTCGACTTCGCGACGAAGTACGGCGGCGGCGCCGACTTCCGCATCCCCGCCGACCTGGCCGACACCGAGCGCAAGGAACTGGAGGACGCCGCCGTCGCGATGTTCGACGCCCTCGGCTGCGCGAGCGTCGCCCGGGTGGACTTCTTCCTGACGGCGGCCGGGCCGGTGCTCAACGAGGTCAACACGATGCCCGGCTTCACCGAGCAGTCGCAGGTGCCGAAGATGTTCGCCGCCGCCGGTGTGTCGTACGCCGAGCTGCTCGACCTGCTCGTCCGCGACGTCCTCGGGTGAGTGCCATGGTTCCATTGCTGGGACACGCCCGCACCGACTCCGCCGGAGGACCCGCCATCGCCCCGTTCGACACCGACGCGCCGCCGGCCGGTCGGCGACCGCGCCGCGACCCGGTCGCCGACCTGCGGGCGTGGGTGCCCGACCTCGCCGTGGCGGCGATCGTCGCGTTCCTCGGGTTGTACGAGGCGGCGACGGCATGGGTGCTGCCGGGGAACCGGGTCGAGCTGGTGTTCGTCGCGATCGGCACCGCCGCCGCCGTCGGGCTGAGCCGCCGGCTGCCAGCGGCCGCGCTGGCGCTGGTGTGGGGGGTGTGCGGGCTGCAGCTGCTGGCCGGCATCGACCTCATGCTCGTGCAGGTGACGATCGCCGCGGTCGCGTTCGGGACGGCGCGCTGGGGCAGCACGGTGACGGTGTGGCTGAGCGCGCTGTCCATCCCG
The DNA here is from genome assembly GCF_900106035.1 of Jiangella alba. Taxonomy (GTDB): domain Bacteria; phylum Actinomycetota; class Actinomycetes; order Jiangellales; family Jiangellaceae; genus Jiangella; species Jiangella alba. The sequence continues at coordinate 1,743,409 of NZ_FNUC01000003.1, read as the reverse complement.
CTCGCTGGCCTGATCGTCATCGCCATCGTCAACTCGCGCGGCCTCGGCGGGCTGGCCGGCCTGGCCGGCAACGAGAGCGTGGTCGACACCATCCGCGAGCTCAGCACGACGTGGCAGCTGACGGCCGCGCTCATCGGCGCGGCGGCGCTCGGAGCTCCGTGGCTGGCCGGGCTGACGCTGCGCTTCGGCGACCGCGCGCGCCTGTCGAGGGCGTCGCAGGAGGCCGCCGAGGAGGACGCCGCGCGCGCCGTCAGCGAGACCGAGCAGGCCCGCGAGATCGCCCGGCTGCGCGAAGACCAGGCGCGGCTGGCCAACGACGTGCACGATGTGGTGGGGCACTCGCTGGCCGTCATCCTGGCGCAGGCCGAGTCGGCCCAGTACCTCGACGACACCGACCCGAAGGCGCTGAAGGACACCATGGCGAAGATCGCGACGTCGGCGCGGACGTCCCTGCGCGACGTCCGGCAGGTGCTGGCCGACACCCAGCAGCCCGACGCCCCGCCGGCCGGCCTCGACACCCTGGTCGACGGTGTGCGGGCGAGCGGGCACGAGGTGGTGTCGACGGAGATCGGGGTGCCGCGCCCGCTGCCGCCGGAACTGGAGGTGGTCGCGTTCCGGGTGCTGCAGGAGATGCTGACCAACGCCATCAAGCACGGCCGCCGCGACACCCCCGTCGAGGTCGAGCGGCACTGGGAGGGCGAGCTGCGCATCGAGGTCCGCAACGTCGTCGCGCCGTCGCCGTTCGCCGCGAGCGAGGCCAGCGGCGGCGCCGGGCTGGACGGCATGCGCCGCCGCCTCGAGTCCGTCGGCGGCCGCCTCGACGTCCGCCGCCGCGACGAGGACGGCAGGTCGACGTTCACCGCCACGGCGTGGGTGCCCGTGCGGGCGGGCGGCGCATGACCGCTGACATCCGGGTGCTCCTGGTCGACGACCAGGAGCTGTTCCGCGAGGGCGTCCGCGTCATCGTCGACGCCCAGGACGGCATGACGGTGGTCGGCTCGGCCGGCGACGGGCTCGAGGCGGTCCGCCTGGTCGACGACCTCTCCCCCGACGTCGTCCTCATGGACATCCGGATGCCCGACATGGACGGCGTCGAGGCGACCCGGCAGGTCTTCCTGCCCGACCGGGTGTCGCGCCGGTCCACGCCGGTGCGCGTCGTCGTCCTGACCACGTTCAACCTCGACGACCGCGCGGCGACGGCGATCCGGTACGGCGCCAGCGGGTTCCTGCTCAAGGACACCACGCCGCTGCAGCTGCGCGACGCGATCCGCACGGTGTACGCGGGCAACGCGGTGCTGGCGCCGCAGGATCTCGCGACGCTGCTGGACGGCCAGTTCCGGTCCCGCACCGCGGTGCCGGCGGCGTACCTGTCGCTGACGGACAAGGAGCGCGAGGTGTTCACGGCGGTGGCGCGCGGGCTGTCCAACACCGAGATCGCCGGCCTCGTGTTCGCCAGCGAGTCGACGGTGAAGACGCATGTCGGCGCGATCCTGCGCAAGCTGGCGCTGCGCGACCGCGTCCAGATCGTCGTCTTCGCACACGAGCACGGCCTCCTCGACCAGCCGTAAGCGCGGCGCAAGCGCGCGGCAAGCGGCCCGGCCGACGGTCGAAGGCGTCCTGTCACGACGACCTGAGGAGGAGACGTGCGGACGACACGACGACTGACGACGATGGTGCTGTGCGGCCTGGCGGCCACGGTCGCCGGAACGGGGGTGACCGCCGCGGGGGCGGGCACCTCCGACGCGGAGGCGGCCCGGACCTGGTACCCCCACGACGAGTCGTACGCCTCGGACGACGACGCCGGCGGGCGCGACGTGTTCGCGTCGCTCTACACCGGCACCGGCCTGTTCTACGAGGTCGGCTTCTGGGCCTACGGCGAGGGCTTCTACGCCCGCGAGAACTCCACCGACGGCCACGGCCTCAAGGCCTACCTGTCGGTGGAGGGGTTCGGGACGGCGACGTACACCATCGACACCGCGGCCGACGACTGGAACCTCAGCTTCCCCGAGGGCCGCGCGGTGTCGGTGCAGGTGTGCATCGACGGCACCAGCACCTGCTCCGGCTGGGCACACGGCGGCCGCACCTGACCCTGCTCGCGGGCGGCTTGGATTGCCGCTAGAGTCCGCTCGTGACAGCCACGCTTCGAACATCTGTGACACTGCGCGTGACGGCCCGTGCCGCCGCCGGTCTCGCCGTCCTCGCGGTGCTCACAGCGGGTTGCGCCCGCGCAGGGGAGACGCCGTCCGGCGCCGCCGACGCACCTCGGCCGGCGGCCGAAACGGCGCCCGGCGACGCCGTCCCCTGGGACACCGTCGACGCGTTCCAGGCCGCCAGGCGCGGCAGCTACACCGAGACCATCGGCATCACCGGCGGCGGCATGGGCCCGATGACGCTCATGGAGGAAACGGTCCGCTTCGACCTCGAGGCGCGGTACATGGAGCGGACGGTCTCCGTCTCCGACGACATGAGCACCGACGCCGCCCCTGGCGGCGAGCTCCGGTTCGTCTACACCGACACCGCCATGCTCATGTGGCACCCGAACACCGTGGAGACGTGCGGCACCCACTGGATCGACCTGACCGACGCCGCGTCCGCCGAGCTCACGGGCGCCGACCTCCAGCCCGGCGACCTGCTGATCGTCGAGCCGCTGGAGTTCCTCGCCGCCGCGACCGGCGAGCCGCGGCACCTCGAGACGACGTCGTCCGGCTCCACCTACGAGATCACCGCACCCGCCGACCTGGGCTTCCCCAACTCCAGCGCACTGCTCGAGAATCCCGGCGCCCAGGAAGCGATCATGGGCATGGACGCCGTGGCCGAGGTCGTCCTGATCGAGGCGGGCACATCGCTGACGATCAGCGTCGACCTCACCGAGGCGTTCCGGACCATCGCCCCGTCCGGAGAGGTGCCGGAGGACGTCGTCGTCCGCACCGCCTGGAACGTCACCAGGGACATCCCGCCGTTCGCCACGGACCTGCCTGCCGACGTCGCGGATGTCACCTGCATGGGCACCGGCTAGCGCCGCCGGCCGCCCGGGGTGTGACCGAACTCCTTGCCGTAGGCGGCCACGAACGCGGACGGGCTGGCGTAGCCGACCCGGCGGGCCACCCGGGTGACGGGCTCGGTCTGCAGCAGCACGCGGGCGGCCCGCAGCCGCACCTGCGTCCGGTACCGCCGGTACGACGTGCCGAACTCGCGGCGGAAGTCGCGCTGCAACGTCGTGACGCTGGTGTGCAGCCGCGCCGCCCACTCGTCCAGCCGGGTGTCGTCGCCGGGGTCGTGCGCGAGCGCCCGCGCCACCGTCGCGGCGAGGCCGGCGCCGGTCACCGCCCGGCCGGGCAGCTCGTCGGCGAACACTCCGAGCCCGGCCAGGATCCGCCCCCGCGCCTCCAACGCGCGCCGCTCCTCGTACCCGGGCCGGGCGATCGCCCGCAGCAGCCGCCCCGCCTCCGCGTCGACGGAGACGGCACCGGCGCGCAGCCCGTCGAGCGCTGGCGGCACCTCGCGCAGGCACACCCGGTAGACGAGGTCGCCGCCGGTGACGCGGACCTCGTGGCTGACCGCGCGATGCACCCAGAACGCCTCGCCCTCGCCGACGAACCGCACGCTCACCCCGTGCCGCGCCGTCAGCACCCCGCCGGGCGCCCAGTACAGCTGGTGCAGGAAGTCCTGGCGCCGCTCGCCGAAGTCCAGCACCCCGACCGACCGGTACTTGAGCAGGTAGATGCCGCCGGGGCTGCCGATGCCGTAGCCGTACTCCTCGCACCACAGCGGATCGCTCCCCCACCGCTCCGTCAGCGACACAACCCGACCTCTCATCGACAGTTCCCGCAGGCATAGTAAGGCTAGCCTCACCTGCATGCGTAGTCTGATCCTCCCCCTCGCCCTCGTGCTCGCCGTGGCCACGGCCTGCGGCGACGACGGCGGCACCGAGAGCACCGCGAGCGACGACACCCGGGTGTTCGCCGCCGACAACGGCGACATCGAGATCCCCGCCGACCCGCAGCGCGTGGTCGCCACCGGGTACGCCGTCCCCGCGCTGATCGAGGCCGACGCGGCGCTGGTCGGCATCTCGTCCTGGGAGCGCGGGCTGTCGATGATGACCGACGACGACCGTGCGACGTACGACGAACTGCCGCGAGTGGCCGGCGAGTCCGCGGCGGAGACGGACTACGAGGCGATCGCCGAGCTGCGGCCCGACCTCATCGTGCTGGGCATCCCGCAGCCGGTCATGGGCGACATCGACCTGGACTACCTGGAGTCCATCGCCCCGGTCGTCGCCATCGGGCCGACGGTGCCCGACGCCTGGCGCGAGCTGTCCGAGCGGCAGACCGACGCGACGGACCGGCTGGACCACTTCGAGGAGGACCGGACGGCGTACGAGGAACGGGCCGCGGAACTGGCGGCCGAGTACGAGGACGCCCTCGCCGGCCTGGAGTTCGGCCACGTCGGCGGGTACGGCATCGCCGAGGAGGGGACGTTCCAGCGCGAGTTCTCGCGGTCGTGGGGCACGAACATCGCCGAGGACGTCGGCGTGACGTACTACGGCGAGGTGGCCGTGCCGGGCGGCGGCGGCCGGGACGTCTCGGAGTACGTGTCGCTGGAGCAGATCACCGACAGCCTCGGCGAGGCCGACGCGATCACCTACACGGTCCAGCCCGACGGCACGCCGAACCCGTCGGTGCAGGCGGTGCTCGACTCCGGCCTGTGGCAGAACCTGCCCGCGGTGCGGGCCGGCCGCGCGTTCCCGGTCCGCTTCACCGAGGCGTCGACGTACCCCTCGGCGATGTTCACCCTCGACGCGCTGGACGAGGCGCTGGCGCCGCTGCTGGACGCCCGGTGAGGGCGCCCGAGGACCGCGACGACCCGGGCCCCAAGGTCGCCGCGCACCACCGGTCCGGCAGCGGCGTCACCCGCATCCCGTACCCCATCGGCGTCCGCGCCGTCGCCGTGCGCCGCCGCGAGCAGGTGACGCCGCGGATGCTGCGCCTGACGCTCGGCGGGCCCGGCCTGGCCGGCTTCCACACCTACCACGCCGACGACCACGTCAAGATCGTCTTCCCCGACGGCGACGGCGTCCTGCGCGCGCCGGTACCCAACGACCGCCAGCTGCTGGACTGGCCGCGGCCGCTCCCCCCGACCCGCGACTACACGATCCGCCGCTTCGACCCGGACGGGCTCGAGGTGGACCTCGACGTCGTGCTGCACGACGGCGGGCTGGCCTCGACGTGGGCGGCGGGCGTGGAGATCGGCGACGAGGTGACGATCGCCGGCCCGCCGGGCGGCAAGGCGTTCCCGTACACCTACGACCACTACGTCTTCGCCGTCGACGCGACCGGGCTGCCGGCGGTCGCCCGCTGGCTGGAGTCGGCGCCGGCGGGCGTCAGCGCCGACGTCGTCGTGGCGGACGAGGGCGACTATCCGGTCCCCGGCGGTGAGCGGGTGACGGTGCACCGGCCGGTCGCCGGCACGGCGCTGGCCGCGACCGTCGACGCGCTGCCGCGGCCACCCGGGCGGACGTTCCTGTTCGCGGCGGGCGAGGCGGGCGACGTCAAGCCGCTGCGGAGCTGGCGGCGCGGCGAGGCCGACGCGCTCGTGACCGGCTACTGGAAGCGCGGCATCGCCGGGCACGACGAGGACTAGGACGAGTCGCCGGACTCCTTGATCGGCTCACCGGCCGGCGACACCACGTACCAGACCTCGCCGACGTCCTCACCGGTGACGTCGCCTGGAGCCTGGTCCGCGGCGTACGTGTAGAGCGGCCAGCCGTTCAGAGTGAGCTGCGGCTTGCCGTCGACGCCGGTGATGGTGCCGACCTCGCCGGTGACCCCCTGGACCGCCGGGGTGGCCGACGCGGCGGGGACGGCCGGCCAGGCGGCCGCGCACTGGTCGCTGCACGTGGACGTGCCGGCACCCTGCGTGTCTTTGGTGTAGACGTACACCGTCATGCCCTTGCCGTCGACCACGATCTCGCCGAGGTCGCTGGACGACACCGCCAGGCCGGCGGCCGCGACCGGCGCGGACGGCGCCTCCGACGATCCGGACGACGAGGTGGGCGCCGCGGGCGCGGCACTGCTCCCACCCCCGCCGTTGTCCGAGCAGCCGGCCAGCGCGAGCACGAGTCCGGTGCCGAGGACGGCCACAGTGCTGATCCTCATGATGACGTTCCCCCTACCTGCCGCGAGTTCGCGGCCCATGAGAGGTGATACGGAGGACGCGCACCGCAGGATGGCGCCGGTCCACCCCCTAACCTGAGCCCGTGACGACACAGCCGATCCCGGACCCCGCTCTGGTGGTGCTGGTCGGCGCCTCCGGCGCGGGCAAGTCGGTGTGGGCGCGAGACCACTACCGCGCGCAGGAGATCGTGTCCTCCGACGACCTGCGCGGCGTCGTGGGCAGTGGCCGGCACGACCTCGACGCGACGGACGACGCGTTCGCGCTGCTCGACCGCATCGTCGCCGCGCGGGCCGGGCGCGGGCTCACCGTCGTCGTCGACACGCTGGGCCTCGACGCCGATCGCCGCCGCGGCTACCTCGCCGTCGCCCGCGAGGCCGGGCTGCCCGCCGTCGCCGTCCGCTTCGACACCCCCGCCGAGTTGTGCCGGGCCCGCAACGCCGCCCGCGACCGGCCGGTCCCGGCGCCCGCGCTGGCCGGCCAGCTGCGCCGCGCGGGCGAGGTCGCGGCCGAGCTGGACGGCGAGGGCTGGGACCTGGTCGTCACGGTCACGGCGGACGCGCCGCGCGACGACGCCGTCGCGACCCCCGCGGCGCCCGCCGCCGACACGCCGGGCGAGCGCCAGGTGATCCTGCAGGTCTCCCGTTTCCCGTGGGGCGACGACCCGGCCGGCTGGCTCAAGGAGGTCGCGCTGGCCGCCGACGACGCCGGGTTCGCCGGGCTGGCGCTGATGGACCACCTGATCCAGATCCCGCAGGTCGGCCGCGCCTGGGACCCGATCCCGGAGCCGTTCACCACCCTCGGGATGATCGCCGGCCTCGGCACCGGCCTGCGCCTGGGCCCGCTGTGCACCCCGGTGACGTTCCGCCGCGGCGGCATCATCGCGAAGTCGGTCGCGACGCTGGACGTGCTCAGCGGCGGCCGAGCGTTCGTCGGCATCGGCGCCGGCTGGTTCGGCCGGGAGCACGAGGTGCACGGGCTGGCCTTCCCGGGCCCGAAGGAGCGGCTGGACGAGCTGGAACGGGCCATCGAGACGATCCGCGCGCTGTGGGCGCCGGGCACCAAGGCGTACTCCGGCGACCGGGTCGAGCTGCCCGAGACGACGTCCTACCCACGGCCCGCGGGACGGCCGGAGATCGTCGTCGGCGGGTCCGGCGACCGGTCGCTGCGCATCGCCGCGGCCCTCGGCGACGCCTGCAACCTGCGCACCGACGACGGCTTCGACGAACGGCTGGCGGTGTTCGAGAAGCACCGCGACCGCACCGGCCGCGACGTCGCCGTCACCGTCCTCGACCTCCCCATCGTCGGCCGCGACCGCGACGACGTCTGGCGGCGAGTCGAACGGGCCCGCGGCAACGCCACCGCGGCGGCGTACGCGCGCAAGCACCACGCGGCGACGGCCGAGCAGACGGCGCTGCGGTACCGCGAGCTGTTCGATCGCGGCGTCCGCACCGTCTTCGTCGCCGTCCAGGACCTCGCCTCCCCCGACGACGTCCGCGCGCTCGCCCCCATCGCCGCACCCTGACGCCGTCAGCGGAAGTCGCGTTCGAGCCCCTACAGCCCCATCGCACGTTCCAGCAGCCCGCACCAGGCGGCGACGCCGGCGTCGGACGGATGCACGCCGTCGGACAGCCAGTCGTCGGACAGCGCGCCGGCCCAGTCGACGACCACCAGGTTCGGGTGCCGCTCCGCGACCGCCCGCAACTGGTCGTTCAGCCAGTCCGAGTGCGCGCGGTCGGCCGAACGCTGCGTCGCGTCGCCGCGCCAGCGGTCCACGTGGACGGTGAGCCAGTAGACCGGGCGGCCGTCCGCCGCGTCCAGCACCCGCTCCACCTGCCGCCACCAGCCCAGCGGCGCGAACACGTCGTTCGCCCCGCTGACGACGACGAGGCCGCGGTCCGGGATCAGCCCCGCGTTCGCGACGATCCAGTCCACCGCCGGCGCCGTCGGCCGGCCCGCGTGCGCGGTGACGGCCACGGACAGCCCGGACGCCGCGCCCACCCGCGCGGCCAGGTCGTCCACCGTCGCCCGGGCGATGGAGTCGCCCACCACCAGCACGCCGTCGCCGTCGCGGACCCGACGCAGGTGCCGCGACCGGCTCCGGCACCGCGCACCCCACGACCGCGCTGACCAGCAGTGTCAGTGCGCAGGCAGGCAGCATCGATCGAGGCATGGCGGGCCCTCCGGTCGCCGGTGCGGGCACACCGCCCGCCTCACCCCGAAGACGGGCCGGGCCGCCGAACCCGTTGCATAGGCCGCATCCTTCGCGCACGCTCCATGCAGCGTTCCGGCCCGTTCGTGCGTCCTCGGATGTGACGGCGCATGACTGGAGGCAGGGTGGATCCGCAGGACGACGAGGAGTTCCGGCGATTCGTCACCGGGCGGTCGCTGGCGCTACTGCGCACCGCGTACGCCCTGTGCGGCGACCGGCACATGGCCGAGGACCTCGTACAGGGCGCGCTGGCCAAGCTGTACCGGCGCTGGCGCAAGGTGGACGACCCCGAAGCGTACGTGCGCCGGGTCATCTACAACGACCAGGTCACCCGGTGGCGCCGGCGGCTGGTGCTGCGCGAGGACCCGGTCGGCGACGTGCCGGAGGGACCGGCGCCCGACGCCGCCGACCTCGTCGGCGACCGCCTGGACGTCCTGCGGCTGCTACAGCGCCTCGCACCGCGGCAGCGAGCCGTGCTGGTGCTGCGCTACTACGAGGACCTGCCCGAGCGGGAGATCGCCGCCCTGCTCGGCTGCTCGACCGGGACGGTGCGCAGCCAGGCGCACCGGGCCCTCGCCCGGCTGCGCGCCCTCGCCCTCGAACCGACCCTGGACGGAGCCTGACGATGAACGTCGAACACCTGCTGCGCGCCGCCGTCGACGACGCGGTCCGTGAGGTGCCGCCCGGTTTCGCCGACGGCGCCATCCGCCGGGCCGTGCGCGCCCGGCGCCGGGCCCGGTTCGTCGCCGGCGGCGGCGCGGCGCTCGTGGTGGCGGCCGCCGCGGCCGGGGTCGCGCTGGTCGGTCCATCGGCGCCACGCACCGACGCCCCACCGGCCGGCACCGGCGACGCGGACGTGATCGATCTCGGCGCGCTCCCCACCGGGCCGGCGCCGGAAGTGCCCTGGTACGCCGACGGCGCCCTGCACGTCGGCTCCCAGGTGACGCCGACCGGCATCGCCTGGGAGGCGAGGGCCGACCGGCCGGTCATCCAGCGGGTGAGCGACGGCTACGTGGTGTGGACGTGGGGGTCGGAAGCCTCCGCCAACGGCGACTCCACGCTGACCCTGGTCTCCGACGACGGCGACGAGGTCGTGCTGGCCGACGGCCGGGTCACCACGCCGGCGGTCTCCCCCGGCGGCGAGCTGATCGCGTGGGGCGTGCCGGACTACGACTGGGCCACCGACGAGCAGGCCCGCGAGGACGGCCTCACCAGCATCGTCATGGTCTACGACGCCGTCACCGGCGAGGTGGTGGGCGAGCTGCCCGACGCGCCCAGCCCGGGTGCCCGGCCGAAGGGCTTCCTGGACGACGGCAGGGTGGTCGTGGAGGCGGCGGCGAACGAGTCCTGGGGCACCTACGCCTGGGCCCCCGGCGGCGAGGTCGCACTGCTCCGTGAGGACCTCGGCGTCCGTGCCGTGTCGCCCGGCGGGCTCGCCGTCCTGGGGGGCACCACCGGACCGGCCGAGGTGACCGACCTCGCGACCGGCACGACGCTGTGGGGGCTGGCCGACGGCTACCTGCACCAGTTCTCGCCGGACGGCCGGTACCTGGCCATGGTCGAGACGTGGGACAGCGTCGAGCGGCCCGACGACGTGGTGATCCTCGACGCCCGTACCGGCGCCGAGATGGGCCGGTTCACGTTCCAGGCGGCCAACGCGCTGCGCTGGGAGTCGCCCACCTCGGTCGTGATCGAGGCCCACGACGACGCCAGCGCCGCGCTCGTCCGGTGCACCGTCGGCGACGCCTGCGAGTCGGCCACCGAGGTCCGGCCGGCCGACCCCGACCCCGACGCCTTCGACAACCCGTACGTGCTCGGCTGAGCGCCGTCAGTCGCGCAGGGCGAGGTACTGCGTGCGGGCCTCGAACACGCCGCGCATCTCGGTGGTGACGCCGGCCATGAACTCGTCGCGGTAGGTGGAGTCGGTGAGGATGGAGATGGCGTAGTAGAGGCCCGTGAACGCCGCCATCCCGCCGGCCACCCGCAGCAGCGTCTCCGACAGCAGCGTCTCGTGGCCGAACAGCGAGATCGTCTGGCTCCACGAGCCGGTGGTGCCGGCCCACGCCTCACCCACCTCCGGCGTCACCGCGAACAGTCCGAACGCGACGAAGAACGCGCCGACGCCGGCGCTGACGACGGAGACCTGCAGGATCTGGCTCACCACGAGCGTCAGCCCGACGTTGATGCGCTGGCGGCGGGTCAGCGGCCGGGAGTCGCCGTTGAGGTCGCTCTCGAGCTGGCGCACCAGGCCGGGCGCCCGGACGGCGAAGAACACCAGGCCCAGGCCGAGTAGGAACCCCATCACGACCAGCGCGAACGCCCGCGGCATGTTCCCGAACATCTGCCACATCTCGGCGTTGACGAACAGCACGAGCGAGAAGATCAGCAGCAGCGGCAGCGTCCGGACCAGCCGCCCCAGCGACGCCGCGAGCTCGTCGGCCATGCGGCTGAGCGCCCAGAGCACCGTCGCGATCAGGCCGTACCCGACCACCAGGTACACCAGCAGCAGGAACACCGAGTTGCCGATGATGATGCCGAAGAACTGCCGCCACTGACCGGAGAAGATCACCGGCAACAGCGCCGGCACCAGCACGAACGCCGCCAGCTCGGGCCGTCCGACCTCACGCGGCAGCTCCAGGAAGCGGCGGCCGCGAATGCGGTTGAGCGCCCCGAACGCGGCGACCAGGATGGCCAGCCCGCCGAGCGCGGCGGCCACGTTGAGCAGGAACGGCCACTCCAGCTCGGTCGCGCCGAGCATCTCGCCCAGGAACACCAGCGCCAGCCACGGCGCCGCGCGGGTGAAGATGTCCTCGCTCGCGGTGTAGTCCTCGATGAACAACGGCAGGCCACTGCGCCGGAACCGGCGCTCGTAGTCGGCGAGGTCCGCGCTGTGAGCCACGGTCGGACTCTACCGACCACCGGCGCGAACGGCGGGCAAGCTCATTTGGGCGGGTTTGGGTACGATCCGCCGGATAGGAGGTGCGGTGGACGAGCCACGGTACACCCGCAACGAGGACCAGGCCGGGCGCTACGACCGGCATTGGAACGAGCTGCTGCAGGAGCTGCGCATCGCGCAGACCGGCGTGCAGATCCTGTTCGCGTTCCTGCTGACCATCGCGTTCACCTCGCCGTTCCGCGACGCCGACGACTTCACCCACGACGTGTTCGCGGTGACGATCGTGCTGTCGGCGATGTCGATGGCGCTGCTGATCGCGCCGGTCTCGTTCCACCGCATCGTGTTCCGGCAGGGCCTGCGCGACCGGATGATCCCGCTGGCGTCGCGGATGACCGCGGGCGGGCTGGCGCTGCTCATGCTGGCCGTGTGCGGCGGGCTGCTGCTGGCGCTGGACGTCGTGCTGGTGCGCTGGCTGGCGATCACCATCGACGGCGCGGCGCTACTCTGGTTCATCGTGTTCTGGTACGTGATCCCGGCCCGCGTCCGCGCGCGGAGCTCGTCTTGACCCTCGTCCACCACCGGCACGACGGCGACGGCTGGATCGACTGCGCCTGCGGCCAACGGCACTGGGGCCGGTACGGCGCGGCCGGCCTGATGCTGGTCGACGACGAGCGCGGCGTGCTGCTGCAGCACCGCGCGCACTGGAGCCACCACGGCGGAACCTGGGGTGTGCCGGGCGGCGCGCGCTCGTCGGGCGAGACGGCGCTGGAGGCGGCGCTGCGCGAGGCCGCCGAGGAGGCCGCCGTGCCGCCCGACGCCGTCCGGCCCAGCCACGCCTGGATCGAGGACCACGGCCCCTGGTCCTACACGACCATCGTCGCCCGCGCGTCGCGGCCGGTGGACGGGCGGGCGGCCGACCCGGAGAGCCTCGACATCACCTGGATCCCGCTCGACGACGTCGCGGCGCTGCCGCTGCTGCCGGCGTTCGGTGCGATGTGGCCGCGCATCCGTGCGGCGGCGCCGTCAGACCTCGTGCTGGTGGTCGACGCGGCCAACGTGGTGGGCTCGCGGCCGGACGGCTGGTGGCGCGACCGCGTGGGCGCCACGACCCGGCTGCGCGACGAGCTGACCCTGCTGGCGCCGGTGCCCGCGACGGCGCTGGAGCTGCCGGCGGCCCAGTGGTGGCCGCGCGTCACGCTGGTCGCCGAGGGACGGGCCCGCGGCGTCGCCTCGCTCGACGGCGTCACGGTCGTCGACGCGCCCGGCAGCGGCGACGACGCCATCGCGGCCACCGTCGCCTCCGCCGTCGCCACGCGCCCCGACGACCACGTCGTCGCGGTGACGGCGGACCGCGAGCTGCGCGCCCGGGTCGGCGCGGCGGGCGGACGCAGCATCGGCCCGTCCACCCTGTTCGAGCTGACCTCCCGCGGCCGCTGAGCGGCGCAGACGCCGTTCTGAAGAGATCCTGAAGATCGCGGGGCGTTCCCTGGACCGAGGCGGCCGACCGGCCGCCTCGACCCCCACCGGAAGGGGAACGACATGTCCCGGGTACGTCCTCACCGACTCACGGCACTCCTCACGGCCATGCTCGGCCTGGCGCTCCTGCACTTCGGCGCCACGCCGGCGACGGCCCAGCCCGACACCGCCGCCTCTCCGCGGGTGGCCGGCTGCGTCGGCACCTCGTTCGCCGGGACCCTCGGCAACGGGAAGGCGATCTGCAACGGCAACTACCTGGTCCGCATGCAGGGCAACGGCGACCTCGTCCTGCGCGTGATCTCCACCGGGCGGGCCTGCTGGACCAGCGGCACGGCGGGCGCCTGGTCGAACGATGCCTCCGCGACCTTCAACAAGAACATCTGGGGCCGGCCCTACGTCGACATCGACAAGGCGTCGCAGGGACGCATCGGGCGCGTCGTCGGCGCGCACACACCCACGACGTTCGGGACCAACGCCAACGTCAACAGCCGAGGCGAGTTCTGGATCGGCTTCAAGAAGATCGCTTCCTGCTGAACCCGCCCGCACCGGCGGCCGTCAGGCGGACTTGCGCTTGGCGGCCGCCTTCTTCGCCGTCTTCTTCGCCGGGGCCGGCGCTTCCTCGGCGTCGGCCTTGCCCGCCGCGCGGTTCTGCTTGGCCTCCTCGACGCTGCGGCGCAGCGCCTCCATGAGGTCGACGACCTTGCCCTCGGCGGGCTCGGCCTCAGGCGCGGCGATGACCTCGGCGCCCTCGGCCTTGGCCTCGACCACCTTCAGCAGCGCCTCGCGGTAGTCGTCGTGGTATTCCTCGGGGTCGAAGTCGCCGGAGAGGGTGTCGATGTAGGACTCGGCCATCGCCATCTCCTGCTTGCGGACCTCGATGTCCTCGCCGAGGAAGTCGAACTCGGGCTTGCGGATCTCGTCGGGCCACAGCATGGTCTGCACGATCAGCGTGCCCTCGAACGAGCGCAGCACCGCCAGCCGCTCCTTGTTGCGCAGCGCCACCTTGACGACGCCGACACGGCCGGAGCGCTCGAGGGAGTCGCGCAGCAGCGCGTACGGCTTGGTGTCGCCGGTGGGCTCGGCGTAGTAGGCGCGGTTCAGCGACGTGGGGTCGATCTGCGAGAACGGCACGAACCCGAGCACCTCGACCGACCGCGACGACGTGATGGGGAGGTCCTCGAAGTCTTCGTCGGTGAGCACCACCAACTGGCCGCCGGGCAGTTCGTAGCCCTTGGCGATGTCGGCGTAGGCGACCTCGTGTCCGCCCGCCTCGCAGACCCGCTTGTACCGGATGCGCCCGCCGTCGGCGGCATGCACCTGCCGGAAGCTGACGTCCTTCTCCTGCGTCGCCGACACCAGCCGGACCGGGATCGACACCAGTCCGAACGAGATCGAACCCTTCCAGACCGTTTGCACAGGCATGTTCCACTCCGTCCGCCGGCACCTTCATCAGCTGCGTGCCCAAGCCTATTGTGGCTCGTGACGGCCCCGGCGCGCCTCCTGGGCCCCATTCGCGCCGCGTGTCACCCTCAGATCATGAGGCCAAGACGAAACCTGAACGTCGCGGCGCCCGAACTGCTCATCGGGTCTCTCACGGCCTGGTGCGGCGAATGCGACGCGGAGACCGAGTTCGACAAGGTCCCGGGCGGCATGGGCGTCGAGTTCGCCTGCCGCGAGTGCTCGGCGGCGGTGTTCAACGGCGACCTCCCGCTCATCGAGTCGATCTTCCAGCCGGTCGCTGTCTAGCGGGCCGGCCGCCACCATCGTCGCCGCCTGCCGGCGCGACGGCGACGGTGGCAGCCCGACGGCGGTGCTGGACGACGCGCCGCTGTCCGACGCCGACCGGCGCCGTGTCCCGGTGCAGGCCGGCACGTCGCACGCCGTCTTCGTCGCGGCGGGCGACCCGGTGCGGCTGCGCTTCTTCACCTCGGCCGGCGAGCTGCCGGCCTGTGGCCACGGCACGCTGGCCGCGCTCGCGTTCCTCGCCGCCCGCGACGGCGGCGACCTGGACCTCACGCTCGCCGCGGCGGGACGCACGTTCGCCGGCCGGGCGGTCCGGACCGGTGCGCTGGTCACTGCCGAGTTCGACCCCGGCCGCGTCACGTTGCGCGACCCCGGCGCAGCCGAACTCCACGCCGTCGCCGACGCTCTCGGCGCCGCGCCGGGGACGCTGACGGACGGCGCCGTCGTCGCGTCGGCCGGGCGGCCGCGGCTGCTGGTCCCGCTCACCACCCGCGCCGCCGTCGCCGCGCTCGCTCCGGACCTCGACCGGCTCCGGGCCGCCTGCGACCACCACGGGCTGCTGGGCTGCTACGTCCACTCGGCGCCTGATGACGGCGGCCGGGTCGCCGCCCGCATGTTCGCCCCGTCGATCGGCGTGCCCGAGGACGTCGCGAACGCCAACAGCACCGCCTGTCTCGCCGCCCACCTGGGCCGTCGGGTGACGGCCGACCTCGGCGACGCGCTGGGCGCGCCGTCCACCGTCACCGCGGCGGTGCGCCCGGACGGCGCCCTGCGGGTCGGCGGCACCGCCGCCGTGGTCGGGACGCGACGGCTCTGACGGCGTCAGGCCGCGGCCGCCGCGTCCACCACCCGGCCGTCGCGCAGCTCGAGGGTGCGGTCGGCCTGCTCCATCAGGGCGGGGTCGTGGGTGGCGACGACGGCCGTCATGCCGCGCCGCCGCACGAGGTCGTGGATCAGCGCCATCACCGAGGCGCCGGTGCGGGTGTCCAGCTGCGCCGTCGGCTCGTCGGCGATCAGCACGTCCGGGTCGCCCGCCAGCGCCCGCGCGATGCCGACACGCTGCTGCTGCCCGCCGGACAGCTCGTACGGACGCTGCTCGGCGTGGCCGTCCAGCCCGACCAGCGCCAGCAGCTCCACCACCCGGGCCGCCCGCGCGACCGGGTCGAGCTCCTGCAGCCGCAGCGGGATCTCGACGTTCTCGGCGGCGGTGAGGATCGGGATCAGCCCGAACGACTGGAACACGTAGCCGATCTGGTGCCGGCGGACGGGGACGAGCTCCTTCTCACCCATCGCGGACACCTCGAGGTCGCCGAGGTACACGTGGCCGCTGGTGGGCCGGTCCAGCGCGCCGAGCAGGTTGAGCAGCGTCGTCTTCCCGGACCCGGACGGACCCTTGACGACCAGCAGCTCGCCGGGGTGCGCCTCGAGGTCGACGGCGTTGACGGCGTGCACCTCGCGGGCGCCGCTGCCGAAGACCCGGCTGACGGCGACGGCGCGGACGGCGTGGTTCTCACTCACCGGCGACCCCTTCTCCACGGCGTTCCTTCTCGTCCGGCCACACCCCGATGTGGTCCGGTTCCAGCGCCAGCCGGACGCGGTCCTCCAGCCGCAGCGCGCCGACGAAGTCGTCGGGCAGCTGCAGCCGGCCGGCGCGGTCGAGCACGGCGAACTCCTCGGCGATGTGCCGTTCCTGGCCGTGCTCGTCCAGCTCGGTACGGCGCAGGATCTCTGTGGCCGTGCGGCCGTCGCGGATCTGCACCGTCCGCCCGACGTGCCCGGCGACGGCCTGGTCGTGCGTCACCACCAGCACCGTCACGCCGAACTCGGTGTTCGCGTGCCGGATCGCCTCGAACACGTCGGCCGACGTGGCCTCGTCCAGCTCGCCGGTGGGCTCGTCGGCCAGCAGCACCCGCGGCTCGTTGACCAGCGCGACGGCGATGGCGACACGCTGCTGCTCGCCGCCGGACAGCTCGGCGGGACGGCGGTCGCGGCAGTGCGCGACGCCCATCGCCTCGAGCAGCAGCTCGACCCGGGCCGAGCGGGACCGGCGCCCGGCGATGGCGGCCGGGACGGCGACGTTCTCGGCCGCGGTGAGGTACGGCAGCAGGTTGCGCGACGTCTGCTGCCACACGAACCCGACGGTGTGCCGCTGGTAGCGGACCCGCTCGCGCCCCTTCATCGTCAGCATGTCCAGCCCCGCGACCTTGGCCAGGCCCGCCGTCGGCGTGTCCAGCCCGGACAGGATGTTCAGCAGCGTCGACTTGCCCGACCCGGAGGCTCCGACGACGGCGACCACCTCGCCCGCGTCGACGCGCAGGTTGAGCCCCTGCAGGGCCTGCACCTCGACGCCCTCGGCGGTGTAGATGCGCACGAGGTCCTCGCACACGATGTCGCGGCGCTCGGCCGCCAGCAGCTCCGTCACGTCTCGTCACCTATCCGTAGGATCCCCGCCGGCGCCAGCCGCCGTCCCGTCAGCACCGACACCACCACCGCCACGCCGACCACCAGCACGAAGCCCAGCGTCACCACGCCGAGCAGGCCGAGCGGCAGGTGCACCGCCGGTTGCTCGCCGCCGCCGGTGAGCGAGCGCAGGTCGACGCCCGAGAGCACCGCCCATGGCAGCGCCACGCCCAGCACCAGCCCGGTGACCAGCGACACCGCCGCCACCGGCGCGGCCTCCCAGACGACCAGGCCCTCGCCCTGCCGGCTGGACAGCCCGAGCGTGCGCAGCTGTGACAGCAACCGCCCGCGCGACGGCGCGCCCACGACCATGGTGAGCACGACGGCGGCCGCGCACAACAGCCCGGTGAGCGCGATGGCCCCGACGATGGCCCGCGCGGTGCCGTCTGTCACCGGGCCGCGCAGGTCCGCGACCGCCGACGCCGGCGTGATCACCGTCCGGTCCCCCATTTCGGCGGCGACGGCGGACGCGGACCCGCCGGAGCCGAGGTCGACCAGGGTGACCCGCGGCGGGATGATCGCCACGCCGGCCTCCTCGAGGACACCGCGATCGGCCAGCATCCACTGGCTGCCCGTCGTCAGACCGGGGATCGCATCGGACGTCCTGGCGACGACGGCGTCCAGCCGCTCACTCAGCGTCAGAATGCCGGCGGCGCCCTCGTCGACGACGCCGTCGGCGACCAGCAGCGGGATCGCGCCGTCCGGCCCGGGCTCGGTCAGCCCGGACGGCAGCGGGTCCAGCCCCTGCCCGGAAGCGCGCAGCGCGTTGAGGGCGGCGACATCGACGACGTAGAGGGGGACGCGGTTGTCGATGGCACCGACCTTGAACAGCGTCGGCCCGGTGGTCACGACGGGGACGACGGCGTCGACGCCCGGCACGCCCGCGACAGCGGCCAGCTCGTCCTCGGTGAGCGGCGCGCCGGTCACGCGAGCGTCCGCGCCGACGTCCTGCCATGCGGTCTGCTCGATGCCCCGCTCGGTGGTGGACCAGACGACGATCGAGAACGCGGCGATCGACATGCCGACGACCAGCGCGAGCATCGGGACGAACCCGGCGACCGGATCGCGGACGGCCCGCGCGGCGCCCAGATAGGCGACGGTGCCGCGGCGGCCGCCGAGCACCCGGCCCAGCGTCGCCATCGGCCGCGGATACAGCCGCATGACCAGCACACTGACCGCCAGCGCGAGCAGCAGCGGCGTCGCGGCGGTGAGCGGGTCGATGCCGGCGCCGGCGTCCAACCCGCGGGCGTTGAGCGCGAAGGCGGCCGCGGCAGCCGCGCCGACGGCCAGCCCCTCGACCAGCTTGCGGGCCCGCGACGGCCGGACCAGCCCGAGATCGCGGCGGACGGCGCGCAGCCCCTTCGGGCGCGCCGCCAGCGGCAGCAGCACGGCCGGCGCCAGGCCCACGACCAGCGGCAACGCCAGCCCGGCAGACCCGCCGACGCCGTCGACGAGGGCGCCGGCGAGCGCGGCGGCCAACGCGGCGGCTGGCAGCCCCAGCAGCAGCCCTTCGGTGACCATCAGCAGCCGCAGCTGCAGCGGCGACGCCCCGCGCGCGCCGATCAGCGCGAGCGCGGACCGGCGCCGCTCCACCATCAGGCGGGCGGCCAGCGCCAGCACCGCCAACGCGACCCCGAGCGGCCCGGCCGCGACGATCGCCACCACCGCCTGGGAGCTGTCGTGCCGCGCGGCCACCCGGTCCAGGACGTCGACCGAGCCGGTGGTGAGGATGGGCGCGAACGGCAGGCCGTAGACGTTCGTCCCCGCATCGACAGGCGGTGCCGCGGCGATGAAGCGGCTCAGCGCGTCGCGCAGCGGCACGGTGAAGTCCGCCCGCGCGGACGAGACGTCCACCGGATACCAGAGCCGCGTCTCCATCGGGGACCCGAGCTTGGGCACAAGAGCCGCCCACGACTGCGGGTCGACATACGCGGCGACGGTCAGCGCCCGGCCGCGGTCCCAGTCGTCGAAGACCTCCGGCGTCTGCGCGGCGCGGTGGTGCGCCCACGCGGGCGCGCCGGCGTCCAGCGGCTCGTACACGCCGGACAGCCGATAGGTCATCTCCTGCATGTTGACCGGCTGGAACGCCTGCGTGACGCTGCCGACCGTCCAGCCGATCTCCTCGGCCGACGCCCGTGACAGCATGACGTCGACGACGAGCGGCTCACCCGGCGTGACCGGTCCGGTGACCGGCGCCGGCGCCTCGCCCTCGACCACGCGGACGGTCTCGGCCCAGTACGGGTCGGCGGTCGGCAACAGGTTGGTGACGCTGTCGAACGCGCGCACCTCAGCCCGCCAGATCGGCGCGGTCACGACGAAGCGGCCGGGTCCGGTCGCGGCACGAACGGCCTCAGGGGCGCCGTCGCGGACGGCGGCGATCGATTGGTCGAGCGGCCCCCAGAGGTCACCGTCCTCGCCCATGGGCGGCGGCGCGGCGACCACCGACGTCACATCGCGCAGCGCCGGCCGTGTTCCGGCCATCTCCGAGCGAAGGTCGTCGGTGAACACCTGCTCGGCCAGCCGCGGCAGCGCGGCCGCGACCAGCGCCAGCACGAACACCACCACGACGACGACCAGCGCCGCCGCGCGATCGGCGAGGAACTGCCGGCGGAACAGCCGCCCGGTCCCCAGACCCCGGCTCATCGCCGCGTCACCTCCCCAGCCACTCCCGGTGGTGCGTATCGGTGCTCATTGCAAAGCGGCCCGACCGGCCACCCCGCGCGACGAGGCTCGTTCATCGCCGCTCCTCCCCGGGCACGGCCGCGGCCGCGTCTCGTCCGGCCCGCGAGGCCTGCAGCAGCGCCACCGCGGCGACCACTCCGGCCAGCGCGACCCCGAACACGGCCAGCGCGCCCAGGCTGGCGCCGCCGACCGGGTCCAGCGCCTGCGGCACCCCGGACGTCGCGGCGCGGGCCAGCACCGTCACCGTCAGCGCGGCGACCACCACCCCGCCCGCCGCGCCCGCCACCATCGCCAGCAGCCCCATGCCGGCCTGCTCGATGCGCCGCGACCGCGCCTGCTCCGACGGCGCCACGCCCACGACGCGCAGCACGGCCAGCTCGCCGCGCCGCTGCCGCCGCAAGGTCGCCGCCGAGGCGACCGCGCCGATCGCCGTCAGCACCACCGCCGCCACGGCCACCGACCAGAACGCCGGCACGACGTGCCGGGCGAGGCCGTGGTCGAGCAGCCCGGAGCGGACGGTGTCGCGGTCGGTCACCTCGGCCGCCCCGGCCAGTCCGGCGTCCTCGACCGCGGCGGCCAGCGCCGCGGTGTCGCCGCCGGAGGCGCTCAGCCAGACCTCGGTGATCCGCTGCGGCCGGTCCGCGACCCGCAGCAGCGTGGCCGTGACGCTGGGGAGGTCGGCCACGAACGCGACCGGACCGGCCACGCCGGGCACGACCGGCACCTCCTCGACCACCCGCGCGTCGAGCCGGGCGCCGACGACGTGCAGGGTCACCGGGTCACCGATCCGAAGGCCGAACTGGTCCAGCGCGTCTCCCGTAGCGGCGACGGGCACCGGCTCGCCGGTGGCGGCCGGCGGGGTCAGCCGCACGGTGGCGCCGGGCCGGAACGCGACCGTCGCGGCCGACAACGGCGACGCCGTGCCGGGCTCGGCGGCGTCGACGCGGTAGCTGGCCTCGGCCTGCGGCTGCCACACGCCGGCGCCGTCCAGCGGCACGTCGGTGGCCGTCCCGGACGCGTCGACCGCGCGCACCGCCGTCACGGCCGGCTCGCTCTCACCGGCCACGGCGAGGGCGAGGTCGGCGGCGACCACGGTGCCGAACCCGGCGGGCACGGCCGCAACGCCGTCCTCGACGACGGCCTGGGCCAGCACCCCGCCGGAGTCGGCGACCAGCAGCGTCGCCGCGGCGACGCCGGTCGCGTCGACCTCCAGCCGCTCGGTGCCCTCGGGCAGCTCCAGGCCGGCCAGCGGCGGCTCCGCGGGCGCGACCGCGGCGGCCACGCGGCCGGCGGGGAACACGTCGTCGCGGCCCTCGACGACCTCGCTCAGGCCGGCGGCCGGCAGCGCCAGCAGCGCCGTGCTCTCGTCGCCGATGCGGGCGCCGGTGGACAGCACCCCGACGGCGTCGGCGGCGCCGTCGACCTGCCCGTACGGCAGCGCCGACTCGGCCGGGCGGGCCGCGGTCAGCGGCCCCGCGCGATCGAACGTCACCCGCACGTCGGCGCCGGAGCGGACGTCGGCGAGGTCTTCCTGCAGGCCGGTCCAGGTGGCCGAGTAGGACGCCGCGAGCACGCCCGCGCCCGCCGTCACCACCACGAGCACGACCACCGACGCGTACACCGGCAGCCGGCGGGTCACCTGCCAGGCCGGCAGCAGCAGCCCGAGCCGGCGGCGCCCGGCCAGCGCCCGCTCGGCCAGCGCCAGCGGGAACGGGACGGCGAGCAGCGCCAGGGCGGCGCAGGCCAGCAGCGCCAGCGCCGGACCCGGGGTGGCGAGCAGATCGGCGCCGCCCGTGCCCGACGCCTCGCCGTAGCGGCGCAGCTGCCAGATCGCGACCGCGGCGGCGATCAGCGCGACGGCGGCGAAGCTCCAGCCGATGGCGCCGGTGGCGCGGCGGCTGCTGAACGCGACGGTGTCCTCGACCCGGCGGCGGGCGGTCGCGGCCGCCCCGGCGACCAGCAGCGCGAGCGTCCCGGCGGCGACGCCGGCGGCACACCACGCGGCCACCCCGGTGTCGACGGCCGGCCCGCCACCGGCGCGCAGCGCGGCCACCGTCGCGGCGGCGCCGAGCGCGGCCGCGGGCACGACCACCGCGACCGACTCCAGCACCGACCACCACACCAGCTGCGCCGCGGACAGCCCACGCGAGCGCAACAGCGTCGTCTCGACCTCGCGGACCACGCCCAGCAGCCGCGCCACCTGCGCGCCGGTGACGATCGCGACGGCCACCAGCACGACCAGCGGGACGGCCGACACGCTGGTGCCGCGCGCGACGTCGGCGTCCAGCGACCGGGCGGTCGCGGCGAGCTCGCCGCTCACGGCGACGCCGCGGACGTCGACGCGGTCGTCACCCTCCAGCGCGCCCGGCAGCCCCGGCAGCGCGCCGGCCAGCGCGGCCACCTGCCCGGGGGTGATCGCGTCGGCCTGCGGCGTGACGCGCCAGCGCACCCGCGGCGACGACTCGACGGCGGTCAGCGCCTCCTCGGTGACCACGAACGGCCCGTACGCGGAGCCGTCGACGCCCGTCACCTCGATCGGCTCGCCGAACCAGAACGGGTCGTCGGGGTCGGCCGGCAGCCAGGTGCCGGTGACCTGCACGAGGGTCTCGCCGACGGTGATCTGGTCGCCCGCGGCCAGGCCCAGTGCCTCGGCGGCGGTGGCGTGCAGCGCCGTCTGGGTGACCCGGCCGCCGTCGGCCGGCCAGGCGCCGTCGACCAGCTCCGCGTGCTCGTCCAGGCCCTCGTAGACGGTCAGGACGCCGCGCGCGTCCTGGTCGCTGCCGGGCACGGCCAGGGCGTCCTCGCCGCCGGCCAGGCTGCGGTACGCCTCCATCGGCGCGCCGCCGGACCGCGCCGCGACGACCTCGCGGACGGCGGCGTCCTGGTCGGCGGGGTCGGGCGCCAGCCGGGTGACGACCTGCACGGCGGCCTCCGCGGGCGGCGCAGTGCGCAGCGCCTCACGGACGCCGTCCTGGCTGGCCACGACCAGGTAGCCGACCAGTCCGGTGGTGACGGCCGCGACGACGAACGCCCAGGCGGCCACCGTCGCCACGACAGCGGCATGGGCGCGGGCCCGCTTGATCCGCATCAGCCGTGCTCACCGGCCCGGTAATCGTTTCCCCCACGCATGATCGGCACAGACTACCCGGGACGACGCAGGGCATAACAGGCCACAGCAGTCGCCGAGGCCACATTGAGACTGTCAACCCCGGCCTGCATCGGGATGCGCACGCGACGGTCGGCGGCCGCCATCCAGCGTGCGGACAATCCGTGCCCCTCGCCGCCCACGAGCAGCGCCGTCCGCTCCGCCGGAACCACGTCGGAGAGGTCGACGGCGTCGTCGGCCGGGGTGAGCGCCAGCGTCTCGAACCCGGCCGCGGCCAGCGCGGCGGGCGCGTCGTACCACTCCTCGACCCGGGTGTACGGGACGGAGAACACCGTGCCCATCGACACCTTGACGGCGCGCCGGTACAGCGGGTCGGCGCAGCGCGGGCCGAGCAGGACGGCGTCCCAGCCCAGCGCCGCCGCGCAGCGGAAGATCGCGCCGACGTTGGTGTGGTCGACGAGATCCTCCAGGACGACCACCCGCCGGGCCGCGGCCAGCACGTCGTCCATCGGCGGCAGCGGCCGGCGGTGCAGCGACGCCAGCGCGCCGCGGTGCACGTGGAAGCCGGTGACGCCCTCGATGACCGGCTCCGGCGCCACGTAGACGGGGACGTCGCCGGCCGCCGCGAACACGTCGGACAGCGCGTCGACCCAGCGCGGCGCCATGAGGAACGAACGCGGCCGGAAACCCGCGGCGACCGCCCGGCGCACCACCTTCTCGCCCTCGGCGAGGAACAGCCCGTGCTCGGCCTCCAGCGACGTGCGCAACTGGACGTCGCGCAGCGAGACGTAGTCGGCCAGCCGCGGGTCGTCGACCCCGGCGACCTCGACCACGCGCGGGCCCGTCATCGCAGCACCAGCACGACGACGGCGACGGTGCCGACCACGACGATGACGATGCGCAGCACCAGCGGCGACAGCCGCCGGCCGATCCGCGCGCCGACCAGCCCGCCGGTCGCGGCGCCGAGCGCGATCAGCCCGGCCACCGCCCAGTCGACGTCGGCCACCACCATGAACACCAGGCCCGCGACCAGGTTCACCAGCCCGGCCTGCACGTTCTTGACGGCGTTGAGCCGTTGCAGCGAGTCCGACAGCGCCAGCCCCAGCACGGCGAGCAGCAGCACGCCCTGGGCGGCGCCGAAGTAACCGCCGTAGACCGCGGTCAGCAGCACCAGCAGCCACACCACCGGCCCGCCGTGCTCACGTCCGGCCGGGCGGTCCTTCAGCCGCCGCGCGATCCACGGCTGCGCGGCCACCAGCACGCAGGCCAGCACGATCAGCACCGGCACGATCGCCTCGAACGCGCCGGGCGGCAGCGCCAGCAGCAGCACCGCGCCACCGGCCCCACCGACGACCGCGGCCAGCCCGAACCGGATGATCCGGTCGCGCTGGCCGCGCAGTTCCTCGCGATAGCCCCAGGCCCCCATGACGGAACCCGGGACCAGCCCGACGGTGTTGGACACGTTGGCCACCACGGGCGGGTAGCCCAGCGCCAGCAACGTCGGGAACGTGATCATCGTCCCGGAACCGACGACGACGTTGATCGCACCCGCGGCGAACCCGGCCGCGACGATCGCGACGACGTCGAGCAGGCTCACCCCGCCGGAGGCGCGGGCGGTGCGGGCGGCGGCGTGGACGGCGGCTCGTCACCGGGGTCCTGGGTCAGGTCGCGGCCCAGGGCCGGGCCGTTCGCGCCGTTGCCCGCCGGGCCGCGCTCGTCGCCGGACGCGCCGTCACCGGCCGTGGCGTCGTCGGCCGCCGAGTCGTCGGCGGCGTCCGCGGCGTCGTCGGGCCGGCTGACGTCGGGCTCGGCCGGCGGCAGCGGCTTGGTCGGGTCGGACGCGACCTCGGCCGCCTCCAGCGCCCGCCGGACCTCCTCGGCGGCCGCGGCGGCGGCCGCCTCGCCCTCGGCGGCGGCCTGCTGCGCGGCGGCCTCGATCTCCTCGGCGGCGTTGTCGTCGGCCGGGATGGCGCCCGGCGCGAAGCCGGAACCGAACCGCCCGACGGCGTCGCCGAGGCCCTCGAGCGCCTTGCCGAACTCGCTCGGCACGATCCAGACCTTGTTGGAGTCGCCCTTCGCGATCTCGGGCATCATCTGCAGGTACTGGTAGGCCAGCAGCTTCTGGTCGGGGTTGCCGCGGTGGATGGCGTCGAACACGGCGCCGATGGCCTTCGCCTCACCGTCGGCGCGCAGGATCTGCGCCTGCTTCTCGGCCTCGGCGCGCAGCACGGTCGACTGCTTGTCGCCCTCGGCGGTCAGGATGGCGGACTGCTTCTGGCCCTCGGCGGTGAGGATCTGCGACTGCCGCACACCTTCGGCGTTGAGGATCGCCGCGCGCTTGTCGCGGTCGGCGCGCATCTGCTTCTCCATGGAGTCCTGGATGGACGGCGGCGGGTCGATGGCCTTCAGCTCGACCCGGTTCACCCGGATGCCCCACTTGCCGGTGGCGTCGTCGAGGACGCCGCGCAGCGCGTTGTTGATCTCTTCACGGCTGGTCAGCGTGCGCTCGAGGTCCATGCCACCGATGACGTTACGCAGCGTGGTGACGGTCAGCTGCTCGATGCCCTGGATGTAGTTGGCGATCTCGTAGGTCGCCGCCTTGGGGTCGTTCACCTGGTAGTAGATGACGGTGTCGATCGAGACCACCAGGTTGTCCTGGGTGATCACCGGCTGCGGCGGGAACGACACGACCTGCTCGCGGAGGTCGAGCAGCGGCAGCACGCGGTCGATGAACGGCACGACCACCGTCAGGCCCGGGTCGAGGGTGCGCTGGTAGCGGCCCAGCCGCTCGACGATGCCGGCCCGCGCCTGCGGCACGATGCGTACCGACTTGGCCAGCGTCACCAGCACGAAGATGGCCAGGAGTATGACGACGAGGAGAACGAAAATCTGACCGGCTTCCATGAATTGACCTTCCGAGTTTCCGTGGCCGGGCGAGTCGCGGCAAAACCTATCAGTGCCGGGTCTATCGCGGGTCGGCCTCGAACACGAGCGCTGTCGCCCCCTGGATCTCGATGACGTCGACGTCGCGGCCGGCCTCGATGACCGAGGTGCCGTCGTAGCAGCGGGCGGTCCAGATCTCGCCGGCGAGCTTGATGAGACCGCGCTCGGAGTCGACCGTCTCGACGACGACGCCCTTGCGGCCGACCAGCGCGGCGGCGCCGGTGCGGGTGCTGCCGCTGGTGCGCAGGTGCCGCTTGGCGACCGGGCGGACGAACCCGAGCAGCGCGACGCTGACGGCGATGGCGATGACGATCTGCAGCCACAGCGCGTCGATGCCGACGAGCGCCGCCACCGCACCGGCCGCCGCCCCGCCGGCCAGCATGAGGAAGATGAGGTCGACCGTGGTGGTCTCGACGATGCCGAGGACGAACGCCAGACCGAGCCAGGCGACCCAGTCGTGTTCGCCGAGCCAGTCCAGGAAGTCCTGCATGGTCTCAGTCTATTGGGTGACGACGGCCTCGCGCGCGCCGGAAACCGCTCGGGCGGACCAGCGGCCGTCCTCGTACCGCACCCGCAGCGCCAGCCCGAACGCGGTGCTCAGGTGCTGGTCGGTGAGCGTCTCGGCGACGGGACCGGCGGCCACCACGCGGCCGCCGGCGAGCAGCAACGCGTGGGTGAACCCGGGCGGGATCTCCTCGACGTGGTGGGTGACGAGGACGGTGGCCGGCGAGGCGGGGTCGGCGGCGATCTCGCCGAGCGTCGCGACCAGCGTCTCGCGGCCGCCGAGGTCGAGGCCCGCGGTGGGCTCGTCGAGCAGCAGCAGCTCGGGGTCGGCCATCAGCGCGCGGGCCAGCTGGGTGCGCTTGCGCTCGCCCTCGGACAGCGTGCCGAAGGTGCGCGCGGCGAGGTGCCCGATGCCCATGCGCGCCAGCAGCCAGCGGGCCCGCTCGGAGTCGAGGTTCTCGTACGACTCGCGCCAGCGGCCGACGACGCCGTAGGCGGCGGTCTGGACGACGTCGAGGACGGATTCCTGCCGCGGGATGCGCTCGGCCAGCGCGGCGCTGGTGATGCCGATGCGCGGGCGCAGCTCGAACACGTCGACGGCGCCCATCATCTCGCCGAGCACGGCGGCGTAGCCGGTGGTCGGGTGCAGTTGCGCGGCCGCGATCTGCAGCAGGGTGGTCTTGCCGGCGCCGTTCGGCCCGAGGATCACCCAGCGCTCGCCGTCGGCCACCGACCAGGTGACGTCGTCGAGCAGGCGGCTGCCCGAGCGCACGAGCGTGACGTCGGCAAGTTCCAGCACTTCGGACATCGCGTGGACGGCTCCCTCGGGTGCGGCGGACGAGGCCCTCGACGCTGCCCGCCTCAGAACCCCCGGACGACTCTAGCGGGCGGGTCGTAGGCTCTTGAGTCATGGTCACCCTCCCCCGCTCCGCCCGCCTCGCGGCGTGGGGCACGGCCTGGCTGCGGAACGAGGCGAGTCTCGACGACGTCGTCGACCGCGTCCGCGCCGACGACGAGCCGCACGACGCCGTCGACGTCCCCGGCGCCGCCACCGCGACCGGCCTGTCCGAGGCGCTGCTGGCGCTGCGCGAGGCCGGCGCCACGGCGTTCCTCGTCGCGCTGCCCGCGCCCGGCGACCCCAGCGGCCTGGGCGGTCCGGCCGACCTCAACGGCTACGCGGTCGACGCCGGCGAGGCGGTCATCGCCGACGGCGCGCCGTACGCGCTGGTGCCCGACGTCCGCACGTTCGGCCCGCCCGGCGACCAGGGGCACATGGTCACCTGGATGGTCCGCCCGGCCAGCCCGGCTCCGGCCGCCCCGTCGCTCGCCGACACCGACAAGGAGCTGACGACGGCGCTGCTGGCGGCCGGGTCGATCCTCACCGACCTCGACGTCGCGTCGTGGCGGCCCGAGGTCGAGGCGCTGCTCTCCGACATCCGCACCAACCGCCAGTCCGACCCGCTGCCGCGCGCGTTCCCGCCGCAGGCGCAGGCCGTGGCGGCGCGCGCGGCCCGGCTGCTGGCCGTCGTCCGGTTCGCGCTCGGCGACGACGGCGGCGCCGTCACGACGTCCGAGGCCACGTCGCGGCGGGCGGCGCTGACGCCGCTGGAGCGGGCCTCCCGGTCGGCGCTGGCCGCCGCGTGCAACGCGCTGGCCACGCGATAGCGTTGCGGCTTGCGATGAGCCTGCCACCGGAACCCCCCGCCACCACCCTGCTGGTCACCCTCACCGGACGCGACCGGCCGGGCCTGACCGCGCAGCTGTTCACGGCGCTGACCGCCCACGACGTCGAGGTGCTCGACGTCGAACAAGTCACCGTCCGCGGCCGCCTGGTCCTCGCGGTACTGCTGAACCCGAAGTCCGCCGACGAGCCCGCCCTGCGGCGCACGCTGGCCGATCTCGCCGGGCTGCTCGGCGTCGAGATCGAGGTCTCGGCCGGCCACGGCGACCGCCGCCGCCCGCCGGGCCGCGCCCACATCACCGTCCTCGGCTTCCCGCTGCGCCCGGGCGCCGTCGCGGCGCTCACCGACGCCGTCGCGAAGGCGGGCGCGAACATCGACCGCATCGTGCGGCTGGCGTCCTACCCGGTCACGTCCATCGAGTTCGAGGTGTCCGGCGCCGACCCCGCCCGGCTGCGGGCCGACCTCGCCGCCGTCGCGCTGGCCGAGGGCGCCGACGTCGCCGTTCAACCGTCGGGGCTGCTGCGCCGGGCCAAGCGGCTGGTCGTCATGGACGTCGACTCCACGCTGGTGCAGGGCGAGGTCATCGAGATGCTGGCCGCCCATGCCGGGGTGCAGGACCAGGTGGCGTCCGTCACCGAGCGGGCGATGCGCGGCGAGCTCGACTTCGCGGCGTCGCTGCGCGAGCGGGTGCGGCTGCTCGCCGGGCTGCCCGCGTCCGCCGTCGCCGAGGTGCGCGACGCCGTGCAGCTGACCCCCGGGGCGCGCACTCTGGTGCGCACGCTGAAGCGGCTCGGCTACCGGTGCGCCATCGTCAGCGGCGGGTTCTCGCAGATCACCGACCCGCTGGCGGACGAGCTGGGCATCGACTACTCGGCCGCCAACACGCTCGAGATCGACGGCGACGTGCTGACCGGCGGGCTGGTCGGGCCGATCCTGGACCGTCCCGGCAAGGCCGCCGCGCTGGCCCGGTTCGCCGCCGCCGAGGGCATCCCGCTGTCGCAGACCATCGCGGTCGGCGACGGCGCCAACGACCTCGACATGATCGCGGCCGCCGGGCTGGGCGTCGCGTTCAACGCCAAGCCGGTGGTCCGCAGCGCCGCCGACACCGCCGTCAACGTCCCGTACCTCGACGCGATCCTCTACCTGCTGGGCATCAGCCGCGACGACATCGAGGCCGCCGACGCCGCCGACGGCACCCCCACGCCCGCTCCCCCGGTGCGCTAACCCCGCGCGACCAGGTAGCCGACCAGCCGGAGGCCGCCCGGGTCGACCGCCGACCAGTCGCCCTCGACGGTGAACACCGCGACCGACGACGTCGGGAATCCGGTGCGCATGCGCGTGGTGTCGCCGACGGTGGAGTCGCCGTCGTCGAGGGCGTTGGCGAGCATGCCGATGCCGGGGTTGTGCCCGACGATCGCCGCCGACCCCGCCTCCGGCGGCAGCGCCCGCACGATCTCGAGGAGGTCGCCGGCCGACGCGTAGTAGACGTCGTCGGTGACGACCGGGTCGGGCGCGGCCGGCAGTTCGGCGGCCAGCAGCTGGTACGTCTCGCGGGTGCGGAGCGCGCTCGACACGACCGCGACCTGCGGCGCGACGTCCTGCGAGCGCAGCCAGCGGCCGATGACCGGCGCGTCGCGACGGCCCTGGCCGGCCAGCGCCCGGCCGTGGTCGGCGCGGTCGTCGGGGTGCTGCGCCTTCGCGTGCCGGATGAGCACGAGGGTCCTCGCCATCCATGCAAGCTTAGGGCTCCAGTACCCTGCGGCAGGATGGGGTCGCCCGCGATGGCGGGCATAGCCACGATCGTCCCGATCTGGTAAGGATTCGCTGTGGAGATCACCGTGCCCGATGCCGATGCCGACGCCACCGTGCCCGACGTCCCGCCGCCGCCAGCCGCCCCCGACCCCGCGGCGCCGCCGGTGGCCAGTTCGCGCGCCGATCTGCGGCACCGGCTGAACACGGCCACGGCCGGTTTCGAGGCGCCGCTCGCCGCCATCGACATGGAGGCGTGGGACGTCAACGCCGCCGACCTCGTCAGGCGCGCGGCGGGCAAGCCCATCCGGGTGGCCAGCAAGTCACTGCGCAGCCGCATGCTGCTGCGCGACGTGCTGGGCCGCGACGGCTTCCACGGCGTGCTGGCGCTGACGCTGTCCGAGGCGCTGTGGCTCGTGGGCACCGAGCTCAGCTCCGACGTCGTCGTCGGCTACCCCACCGCCGACCGCCGCGGCCTGGCCCGGCTGGCCGGCGACGACGAGCTGGCGGCCGGCATCACGCTCATGGTCGACGACGTCGCGCAGCTCGACCTCGTCGACGCCGTGGCGCCGACCGACGGGCGGGTCGAGATCCGGGTCTGC
This sequence comes from Jiangella alba, assembly GCF_900106035.1. GTDB lineage: Bacteria > Actinomycetota > Actinomycetes > Jiangellales > Jiangellaceae > Jiangella > Jiangella alba. Next base: position 1,713,183 of record NZ_FNUC01000003.1, on the reverse strand, counting down.
CTCGAGCTGGACCTCTCCTGGCAGCCGCTGGGCGGGCGCATGCGGGTCGGGGCGAAGCGGTCGCCGCTGCACGCCGTCGACGACCTCGTCCGGCTGGCCCACGCGGTGCAGTCGCGGCCGGGGTTCCGGCTGGTCGGCGTCATGGGCTACGAGTCGCAGATCGCCGGCGTCCAGGACGCCCCGCCCGGGCGCGGCTGGCGCGGGCGCATGGTGCGCTCCATGCAGAAGCGGTCGTGGGCCGAGCTGTCCGAGCGGCGGGTCGAGGCGGTCGAGGCGGTGCGCAAGTTCGCCGACCTCGAGTTCGTCAACGGCGGCGGCAGCGGCTCGGTCGAGCGCACCGTGTCCGACGTGTCCATCACCGAGGTCACCGCCGGGTCGGGGCTGCTGGCGCCGCGGCTGTTCGACGGCTACACCAGCTTCTCGCCGCGTCCGGCGGCGTTCTTCGCGGTGCCGGTGGTGCGCCGGCCCGGGCCGGGCGTCGTCACCGTCCAGGGCGGCGGCTACGTCGCCAGCGGCGCCGCCGGCGACGACCGCCTGCCGGTGCCGTGGCTGCCCGAGGGCCTGACGCTCGACAAGGACGAAGGCGCCGGCGAGGCGCAGACGCCGCTGCTCGGCTCCCCCGCCGACGACCTCGCCCTCGGCGACCGCGTCTGGTTCCGGCACGGCAAGGCCGGCGAGCTGGCCGAGCGGTTCGACCAGTACTACCTCGTGCGCGGCGAGCGGCTGGTCGACACCATCGCGACGTACCGCGGGGACGGCAAGACGTTCCTCTAGTGCCGGTTCTGACGTTCGACGACCTGGCGGCGCGGGTCCGGTCGCTGCCGCCCCGGGCCGGCGCCACCATCGTCGTCGCCGTCGACGGGCCGGCCGGGTCCGGCAAGACGACGCTGGCCGGGCGGCTGGCGGCGCGGCTCGACGACGCGCCCGTGCTGCACATGGACGACCTCTACCCCGGCTGGGACGGGCTCGCGCACGCCGCTGCCGCCGTCGCCGCCGAGGTGCTGCGGCCGCTGGCCGAGGGCCGTCCGGCGCGGTACCGGCGGTGGGACTGGCAGGCGGACCGCTGGGCCGGCTGGGTGGACGTCCCGGCCGTGCCGGTGCTCGTCGTCGAGGGCTGCGGCAGCGGGTCCACGCCCGGCGCGCCGTACCTGTCGCTGCTGCTGTGGGTCGACGCGCCGCACGACCTGCGTCAGGCCCGCGGTTTCGAGCGCGACGGCGACGGCTTCCGGCCGCACTGGGCGCGCTGGGCCCGTCAGGAGGAGGCGCTGTTCGCGGCCGAGCGCACCCGCGAGCGGGCCGACCTGCTTGTCGACACCGCGTCGCCGGTCCCGCACGACCCCGCCCGTGAGGTCGTCGCCACGGCGGCGAGCGGATAGCGTTGGCCGTGTGCGCGTCGTCGAGCTGAACATCTACCCCGTCAAGTCGACGCGTGGGCAGTCGCGCACCGAGGCCGAGGTCGAGCCCTGGGGGCTGGCCGACGACCGCCGCTGGATGGTCGTCGACGACGCCGGCTACGTCGTCACCGCGCGGGTGTGGCCGGCGCTGCTGAGCGTCACCGCCACGCCGCTGGGACGGGGGCGGCTCCGGCTGGAGGGCCCGCACGCGGCGCCGCTGGAGGTCGACGCCACCGGGACGCACGAGTACGTGCCGGTGCAGATCTGGAAGAACACCCTCGACGCCGTCCGGCCCAGCGCCGCCGCCGACGCCTGGTTCGGCAAGCTGCTCGACCACGACGTCCGCCTCGTCTGGCTCGACGACCCCACCCGGCGGCCGGTGAACCCCGCCTACGGCCTGCCCGCCGACCGCGTCTCGTTCGCCGACGCGTTCCCGCTGCTGCTCACGACCACCGGGTCGCTGGCCCGCCTGAACGACTGGGTGGTCGAGGAGGCGCTGCTGCGCGGCGAGGACCCGCCGGCCGAACCGTTGCCCATGCGCCGGTTCCGCCCCAGCGTCGTCGTCGACGGCTCCGACGCGTTCGCCGAGGACACCTGGTGCCGTCTCCGCATCGGCGACGTCCCCTTCCGCGCCGTCAAGCTGTGCGACCGCTGCGTCCTCACCACCATCGACCCCGACACCCGGGCGCGCGGCAAGGAGCCGCTGCGCACGCTGGCCCGGCACCGCCGCTGGGACGGCAAGGTCTGGTTCGGCATGAACCTCGTCCCCGACGCCCCCGGCCTCCTCTCCCTCGGCGACGCCGTCGAGGTCACCGCGGGCTAGTCCGGGTTCGATGCCGGCGTGACGCTCACACGACGGGGAATGATCTGGCGCAACGTGTCGCCGACCCGGACGACGCCCACCACTGCACTGGTGGTGATCAGCACGTGTCCGAGGCCCTCGTCGGCCAGCGCCCAATCGAGTATCGGCTGCTCCAACCGGGGATCGTCCGGCGGCCCGGTGTTCCAGGACTCGCACGTCCGAGGCTTCGGCCCCGTGCACAGGTTGTCGTAGAACCGGTCGTCCTGCCAGATGGTCAGCGCGACCTCGATGCGGTCCGCGTTGACGTACCGCGCACGGATCTGTGACGGGTCGTTCCCCTCGAACTCCACCCGGGTCAGCGGGCCGAGCCCCGTCACGGCCTCGAGGGCCAGCTCGATGTCCGGCCAGGCCCGGAGCGTCGCAGCCAGGTCGAACCCCGACGTGAGGTCCGCGGCGTCGGCGCGGGCGCCGACCTCCCAAACCGCCTCCACGATGCCGTTCGCCTCGTCGGACGTCAGCGTCTCGGCGAGGTCTCCCTCGGTCCGCCTGCCGTCGGCGGCCTCGATGGGGTCGCGCATCCACGACACCATGGCCGACGCGCTGCCGCCTTCGGCGATGGCCACTCCCAGGGTCGGCCCGGCGTATCCGAGGACGCGCCAGCGACCCTGGTCGTCGTAGCCCTGCGCGCAGGAATCCCACCGGGCCACGCCGTCGGGGATCTCCACCGGTGTCGTGCACGGCTCGAACTCCGGCAGGTCGGGCCGGGCGTCCTGGAGGCGGACGATGATGTGGAACGCGACGTCGTCTCGCTGCACCTGGAGCTGCATGACCGGCTGGAGGGTCGGGTAGTACTCCTGGTGCAGCACCTGGAGGTCGGCCGGCAGCGCGTCCACGACCGCCGACGGCAGGTCGGCGGACGTCACGCCGCTGGTCTGTGCCTCGGCCTCCTGCGTTCCACCGGTCAACCCGCCGGGTTCGCGGGCCGACGACCGTGCGGCGCCGTCGTAGGGCCAGACCTGGTCCTCGGGCGCCGTGCCGCCGGCCGCCGCCGGTGCGCCGTCGTCGGGCATGAGCGACGGCCCGATCAGGCCGAGCGAGCCGGCCGCGAGGACGCCGACGACGCCGGCGGTGATGCGGCCGCGGCGGCGCCTGGCCCGGCGGGCGCGGCCGCGGGCGATGTCGTCGTCCGGCGACACCATGCGGTCCGGCTCGTCGAGGAGCGCGTCGGCGAACAGTTCCCTGAGCGCGTCGTCGGTCATCGCGCCTCCCTGATCGAGGCGAGCTGGGCCGGGCCGAGCACCTCGCGCAGCCGGTCCAGGCCGCGTGCCGACTGGCTCTTGACGTTGCCGGTGCTGCAGTCGAGCAGCTCGGCCACCTGCTCGACCGCGAGATCCTCCCAGAACCGCAGCACGAGCACCGCCCGCTGACGCGGCGGCACCGCCGCGAGCGCCGTCATGAGCCGCGACCTGGTGCCGGGGTCGCCGGCGTCGGCCGGGTCGTCGCCGCCGGGGCGGTCCGGCACGACGGGGACGGCCTGCTCGCGCCGCCACGGGCGCCGGGTGCTGTCGACGTAGGCGTTGAGCATGATGCGGCGGGCGTACGACGGCGCGTCCTCGCGGCGGCGGACCCGGCGCCAACTCAGGTACAGCTTCGTCAGGGTCTCCTGGACGAGGTCCTCGGCGGCGTGCCAGTCACCGGTCAGCAGGTACGCGGTGCGCAGCAGGCCACGGCGCCGCACCAACACGAACTCCCGGTACGACGCCTCGTCGATCGCCATGCACCGCCTCCCCCACGCACTGACTGCGCCCGTCACCCCTAGGACGGTAGCGGAGGCGTTCCGGGTTGCATCGGGCTCAGCCGGCGTCCAGTGGCGCTTCGACCAGGGGCGCCAGCTGCTCCTGGAGCACCTGGTGAGCGTCGTCGAGGAGGGCCGGCAGCCGCTCGTCGCCCGGGGTACGGGAGGCGACCCGGACCCAGGTGCTGCCGCGCATCCCCACCGGCGTGCCGGGCCCACTGATGCTGCCGACCATGAACGCCCCGCCCGGTGCCTCCATCACGCCGGTGACCGAGGCGCACTGCGAGATCAGCTGGACGCACATCGGCTCGGACACCCGCGGCCGCTGCCAGAACCAGAGCTCCACCGTGACGCCGTCGTCGGCCACGTACTCGGCCATGACGGTGCCGGCCTGGTGCTCGGCGTCCTGCAGGTCGACGACCGGGTCCTCCGACCTGACCACCGTGATCTCACCACCGAGGGCTTCCTCCATGACGTTCCGGACCTCCAGCCACGCGTCGGCGACGGCCTCGAGCTGAACGCCGCTGGTGAGGTCGGCGGCGTCGAGGTCCGCGGCGGCCGCGAGCACCGCGTCGGCGATCGCCGCGCCCTCGCCGCGATCCAGCGCCAGTGCGCTGGGCGGGCTGCCCGGCGACGGCTGGTCGCCGGACACTTCGAGCGGAGCGACGCGCCAGTGCACGGTGACGGAGGCGTGGTCGTCCTCCGCGAGCACCGCTGTCGTGTGCAGGTCGTTCAGATCGCCGGCGGCCCGGTAGACGCCGTCGTCGTCACGGCCCTCCGTGCAGTTCAGCCACTGGCTCGGGGTGCCCTCGAGCGGGCCGGGATCGGTGCACGGCCGGTACTCGGGCAGGTCGGTCCGGGTCGGCTCCAACGTCACGACGAGGGGGAAGGCCGCACCGGTGGTGCCGCGCGTCAGGTACACCTCGATACTCGGGCCGGGCGCCGGCACGACCTCGTGTTCGAGGTCCTCGGCGGGGACGACCTCGACACCGGCCGGCAGCGCCGACTCGATCGCGTCCCACATGCGTTGCTTGACCGGGTCGGCGCCGATCTGCGGCGGGTAGTCGGCCGGGTTCCCCGCGCCATCGGCCGACGCCACGTTGTCGCGGTCGTCGTCGAGAACGGCCGGGACCGCCGCCGCGCCGAGGCCGGCGACCGCCAGGACGGCCGCGCCGCCGGCGATGCGGCGGCGCCACAGCCGCCGTACCCGGGCGCGGCCGCGGACCACGTCCTCGTCGGCAACGACAGGCTGGGCCGGCTCGCCGGTCAACGTCTTCTGGAACAGGTCCCTGATCGTGGGCTCGGTCATGACGTCTCCTTCGATTCCGTGAATGCCTCGGAGCCGAGCACGCCGCGCAGCCGCTCCAGGCCGCGCGCCGTCTGGCTCTTGACGTTGCCGGAACTGCAGTTCATGAGGTCGGCGACCTGCTCGACGCCGAGGTCCTCCCAGAACCGCAACACGAGCGTCGCCCGCTGCCGCGGCGGGACGACCGCCAGCGCCGCCAGCAGCCGCTCCCGCGTGTACGGATCGCCGGACTCCGCCGAGTCAGCGGCGGGACGGTCCGGTACGACGTCGACGGCATGCTCCCGCCGCCACGGCCGCCGGGTCCCGTCGATGTGCGCGTTGACGAGGACCCGCCGGGCGTACGCCATCATGTCGCCGCCGCGATGCACCCGCCGCCAGCTCACGTACAGCTTGGTCAGTACCTCTTGGACGAGGTCCTCGGCGGTGTGCCAATCGCCCGTCATCAGGAACGCAGTTCGCAGCAGCGCACGCCGCCGCGCAGTGACGAAGTCCTTGTAAGACGCCTCGTCCGTGTCGTTCATTCACCGCCTCCGCTGCCGTTCCGGGTGAGGTCCTCACCGGGTGCACGGAACGGCGGTGGCTGCGGGTTGCATCGCTGCCTCGCGGGGGCGGTTCAGATGCGGCAGGCCAGGATCTCCGTCACGAGGATGGCCCGCGCGCCGACCGCCCACAGGTCGTCCATCACCTTCTGCGCCTCGGCCCGCGGCACCATGGCCCGGACGGCGACCCAGCCCTCGCGGTGCAGCGGCGACACCGTCGGCGACTCGAGGCCGGGAGTGAGCGCGCTGGCCTCGTCGACGTGGTCGGCGCGGATGTCGTAGTCCATCATCACGTAGCCGCGGGCGACCATGACGCCGTTGAGGCGGCGCAGCAGCAGCTCGATGGCGGGCGGACGCTCGCCGCCGGCGCGGGCGATGAGGACGGCCTCGGAGCGCAGGATCGGCTCGCCGATGACCTCCAGCCCGGCCTGCCGCAGCGTCGTCCCTGTCTCGACGACGTCCGCGATGACGTCGGCGACGCCCAGCTGCACGGCCGTCTCGACGGCGCCGTCGAGCCGCACCACCGACGCGTCGACGCCGCGGTCGGCGAGGTAGTCGCGCACGAGCCCCGGGAACGACGTGGCGACCCGCAGGCCGCCGAAGTCGGACACCTTCTCGGCGGTGCCCGGGCGGGTCGCGAAGTGGAAGCTGGAGCCGCCGAAGCCGAGCGGCAGCAGTTCCTCGGCCGACGCGCCGGAGTCGAGCAGCAGATCGCGCCCCGTGATCCCGGCGTCGACCGTCCCCGCCCCCACGTACACCGCGATGTCGCGCGGGCGCAGGTAGAAGAACTCGACGTCGTTGTCGGGATCGCGCAGCACCAGTTCACGCCCGCCGTCGGCGCGCTGCCGGTAGCCGGCCTCGCGCATCATCTCTGCGGCCGGTCCGGACAGCGAGCCCTTGTTGGGCACGGCGATGCGTAGCGTCATGTCAGAGCCTCTCGTAGACGTCGGCGAGGGTGATGCCGCGGGCGAGCATGAGCACCTGAACGTGGTAGAGCAGCTGCGAGATCTCCTCGGCTGCCCGTTCGGTGCTCTCGTGCTCAGCCGCCATCCACGCCTCGGCGGCCTCTTCCACGACCTTCTTGCCGACGTGATGGACCCCATGGCGGACCGCCTCGACGGTGCCGGAACCGGCCGCACCGGACTCCACCTTCGCCGACAGCTCGACCCAGAGGTCCTCGAAACTCTTCACGTCGCACAAGGGTACGGATACCGTGCCCCTCGCCGCCGCCTGGTTCACGAGCCGGACAGTCCCGGCCGTTCGACCAGCGCTCTTCCGCCCGCGCGGTCGGCTTGCGCGGTCGGCTTGCGCGGCCGGCTCCCTCGTCGCCCACCGCTCCGCCTCAGGCGCCGCGTGCCAGCGTGTGCGCCGCTTCCGCCCCGCGCCCGTTCGCCGCCCGCCGGCGCGCGAGCTGCCCCCACCCGCCTCAGACGTCCCAGCCAGCGCGCGGACAGCCCCGCCGCCTCACACGTCACTCACCAGCGCGTGCGCCGCTTCCGCCCCGCCTGCGAGCGTCGCCCATCAGCGCGCCGACCGCCGCCGCCCGCCTCAGGCGCCACCCGCCAGCGCGCGGACCGCCTCCGCCCGCCTCAGACGTCGCTCACCTCACCTGCCGCATGTGACGCCCCACCCGCCTCAGGCGTAGCAGGCGCGCAACGCGACGACCGTGGCAAGCGCGGCTTGCGTCGCCTCGTAACCTTTGTCCTCCTTGGACCCCGGGAGCCCGGCCCGAGCCAGCGCCTGCGCTTCGTCGTCGCAGGTCAGGACGCCGAAGCCGACCGGGACCCCGGTGTCGACGGCGACCCGGGTGAGGCCGTCGGTAGCCGCCTGGCAGACGTAGTCGAAGTGCGGCGTTTCGCCCCGGACCACCACGCCGAGCGCCACGACGGCCTCGTAGTTGGCCCGCGCCAGCCGCGCCGCGACGACGGGCAGCTCGAACGATCCCGGCACCCGCAGGATCAGCGGGTCGTGCACCCCGGCCTCGCCCAGCGCCCGCTGCGCACCGGCGATCAGGCCGTCCATGACCTGCTGATGCCACAGCGACGCGACGACCGCGACCCGGAGGTCGCCCACCTTGCCCACCTGCAGTTCGGGCGCGCCCTGACCACTCATCGTCCGGTGTCCTCTCGTTCCGCGGAATCCTCAGAGCCTGGTAGCTCAGAGATTGGCAGATCGCCCAGCTCGTGACCCATGCGGTCCCGCTTCGTCGTCAGGTACCGCAGGTTCTCGGGGTTGACGGCGACCGGCAGGTCGACCCGCTCGGCCAGCTTGAGCCCGTACCCCTCGACGCCGGTCAGCTTGGCCGGGTTGTTCGTCATGAGCGCGATGGTGCGCACGCCGAGGTCGGCGAGGATCTGCGCGCCCGTCCCGTAGTCGCGGGCGTCGGCGGGCAGGCCCAGCTCGACGTTGGCGTCGACGGTGTCGAGACCGCCGTCCTGCAGCTCGTACGCCTGCAGCTTGTGCGCCAGCCCGATGCCGCGGCCCTCGTGACCGCGCAGGTACACGACGACGCCGCGGCCGGCGCCGGCGACGAGGTCCATGGCGGCGCGCAACTGCGGGCCGCAGTCGCAGCGCAGCGAGCTGAACGCGTCGCCCGTCAGGCACTCGGAATGCAGTCTGACCAGCACCGCCTCGTCGCCCACCGCGTCGGCCCCGACGTCGCCCATGACCATGGCGACGTGCTCGCTCCCGTCGAGGACGTCGCGGTAGGCGTGCGCCGTGAATGTGCCGTGAACCGTCGGCAGGCGGGTCGAGGCGACCCGTTCGATCTGCCGCTCGGTGCGGCGGCGGTACCGGATGAGGTCGGCGATGGAGATCATCGCCAGCCCGTGCTCGTCGGCGAACTCGCGCAGCGCCGGCGCCCGCATCATCGAGCCGTCGTCGTGGACGATCTCGCACAGCACGCCCGCGGGCGTCAGGCCGGCCAGCCGAGCGAGGTCGACCGCGGCCTCGGTGTGCCCGGGACGGGTGAGCACGCCGCCCTCGCGCGCACGCAGCGGGAACACGTGCCCCGGCCGGCTGAGCTCGTACGCCTCCGTCGCGGAGTCGGCCAGCACCCGCGCCGTGTGGGCCCGCTCGGCCGCTGAGATGCCGGTCGTGATGCCGTGCCGCGCGTCGACGGACACGGCGAACGCGGTGCCCTTGCGGTCCTCGTTGACGACGGTCATCGGCGGGAGGTCGAGCCGGTCGAGCTCGCCGCCGAGCATCGGGACGCAGATGACGCCCGACGTGTGCCGGATGGTGAACCCCATCAGCTCCGGTGTGGCCTTGGCGGCGGCGAAGATCAGGTCGCCCTCGTTCTCCCTGTCCTCGTCGTCGACGACGACCACCGCCTTGCCCGCGGCGATGTCGGCGATCGCCCGCTCGACGGTGTCCAGTTGCACGGTCATGCGTCCACCTCTGTCGTGTTCTCGCCGGTCACGCCCGTTCCGTTCGCCCCGCTGGCCTCACCTGTGCCGCCAGCCTCGCTGGCCCCGCCGGCCCCGCCGGCCCCGCCGGCCTCGCCCGTTCCGCTCGCCAGAAGCCGCTCGACGTACTTCGCGACCACGTCGACCTCGAGGTTCACGCCGTCGCCCGGTTGCCGGCGGCCGAGCGTCGTCAGCTCGAGCGTGGTCGGGATCAGGCTCACCTCGAACCAGTCCGCGCCGAGCCCGGATACCGTCAGCGAGACACCGTCGACGGCGATCGATCCCTTCTCCGCGACGTAGCGCAGCAGGCCGGCGGGCGCGCCGATGCGGACGACCTCCCAGCGGCTGCCCGGCGTGCGCGACACCACCGTGCCGACGCCGTCGACGTGGCCCTGCACGATGTGGCCGCCGAGCCGGTCGCTGGCCCGCACCGCCCGCTCGAGGTTGACGACGTTGCCGGTGCTCAGCTTCGCCAGCGTGCTGCGGTCGAACGTCTCACGCATGACGTCGACGGTGAAGGTGTCGCCGTCGATGGCGGTGACGGTCAGGCAGACGCCGTCGACGGCGATGGACGCGCCGTGCACGGCGTCCTCGGCGACCTTCGGGCCGCGGACGGTGAGCCGCCCGTCGTCGGCGTCGCCCTCGATGGCGACGAGTTCGCCCAGTTCCTCGACGATCCCGGTGAACATGGCCTCACGCCTTCCTGTGGTCGTGCGGGGTTGCGGTGATACGCAGATCGGGCCCGACCATCCGCACGTCGGCGACATCCAGCCTGATCGCGGCGTCGATGGTGTTCACGCCGGCGTCGGCCAGCGCGGCCGGTCCGGCGCCGAGCAGCGCGGGCGCGACGTAGCCGACGACCCGGTCGATCAGACCGGCCCGCCAGAACGCCCCGGCCAGCGTCGGGCCGCCTTCGAGCAGGACATAGCGCTGGCCGCGCTCGTACAACCGGGTCAGGAGCCTGGCGAGGTCGACGCGCCCATCAGCGGTCGCGCCGACCTCCTCGGCCGTCGCAATCCACGTCTCCGCCTCGTCGTCGCGCACCCTCGCCGACGCCGGCGTCGTCCCCCCACTGTCGACGACGACCCGCAACGGCTGCACCACGGCCGGCCCACCCGGCGCCACGGCAGCCTGCGCCGGGCGGCCACCGCCTGCCCCAGCGCCGCCGGTCGCGCCGGCAGCATTGGTCAAGGCAGCGTCGGTCAAGGCAGCGCCGCCGTCGGCCATCACAGCGCCGGCGTTGGCGAGCGGGAAGGCGTCGGTTCCAGCGCCGCCGGGCATCGGGCCGCCTACGGTTTCGGCGCCGCCGGGCACCGTCGCATCCACCCTTTCGGCACCCACGACACCGCCGGCGGCGGCAACCGCGGCCGCCGAGCCGGCAGCATCGGCCGCACCAGCAGCGCCGGCCACGTCGGCCACGTCGGCCACGCCAGCAGCGTCGGCCACGCCAGCAGCGTCGGCCGCGCCGGTCGCGTCGGCCGCGCCGGTCGCGTCGGTCGTGCCAGCGGCATCGGTCGCGTCGTCCGCGGCGAGGCGGACGGTGAGCCGCGGATCGTCCGCCCGCACGGTACCCGCCCCCACGACCACGGTGTCGACAGCGGCGCGGAGCCGGTGTACGTCGGCGCGGGCCTCGGGTCCGGTGATCCAGCGGCTGGTGCCGTCGGCGGCCGCGCTTCGCCCGTCGAGCGTCGCGGCGAACTTCCAGACCACGAACGGCCGATGGGTGCGGAACGGCGTGAGCCAGCGCGCGTTCGCTTCGGCCGCCTCGTCCGCCAGCACGCCCAGTTCCGTGTCCACGCCGTGCGCCCGCAGCGTCGCCGCGCCCCCGGCGGCGACCGGGTTCGGATCGGCGACCGCCACGACCACGCGCGCGATGCCGGCCTCGATCAGCGCCTGCGTGCACGGACCGGTGCGCCCGGTGTGATCGCACGGTTCCAGCGTGACGACGGCGGTGCCGCCACGGGCTCGTTCGCCGGCCTGGGTGAGCGCGTCGACCTCGGCATGCGGTCCGCCGGGCCGGGCGTGCCAGCCATCGCCCACCGTCGCGCCGGTCGCGTCGAGGATGACGCAGCCGACGTCGGGATTGGGCGGCGTCGTGGAGGCGCCGTTCAAGGACAGCTCGATGGCGCGGCGCATGGCCGTCAGCTCCACCGGACTCGCCACCGGTCCTCCTCGCCTCGTCGGGCGAGCTCCGGGGCGGACGCGGGTGCGCCACAGACGACCGGCTCGGCGGTACGGACGCGCACCAGGGCGCGACCTGCCGAGACGGCCGCGCGTGCTGCCTCCCATCCGGACTTTCACCGTCGGTCCCGGAGTTCCACCGGGTCAACCGTCCGTCGCCCGCTGGTGCGGACGCCGGCCGGGTCGCGGACTGTCACCGCCGGTTCGGACTTTCACCGACCCCGGAGCACGCGTCGTGTCTCTTGAAGCCTAACCGCCACCGCGCGGAACGCATTCCCCAGCCACGCTCCGTGCTTCTTGTCACATGGGGATCACCTCCTGACCCTCGTCACCTCGCTGCCGGATCGCCTGTCGTCTCCCCAGCTCAGACCACCTCCCAGTCGTCAGCCGCCGACGGCGCCAAGACCGACCAGAGGTCGGCGAGGGCGGGCACGTCGACGGCGAGCGGCCACGGGTGGTCGGTACTGAATCTCGCCGACGTGGCCGGAGTCCGTTCCGCGTACGCGCCCGTCGCCGCGTCGCGGCGCAGCTCGGTGACCTCGACATCGGGCGGACGACGCCGCGGGGTCACGATCCAGTACGCCGGCACGCCCGCCCGTGCGTACAACGCCCGTTTCGTCACGGTGTCGCGGAGCGCCGACGTGGACGACACCACCTCCACCACCAATGTCAGCGCACCGACCGGGATGGGCGTGGTCTCGGCCAGCGCCACCTGGGCCACCACGACGTCCGGCCGCACCTCGTCGTGCACGCCAATGCGCACCGGCTGACCGCGATCGACGATCTGCGGACTGCCCCGGTTGGCGACCTCGAGGGTGTTCGCCAGCCACCGCCAGACCACGGTCTCGGCGACGGACGGCGGCGGCGACACCTGGACGCACCCCTCGATGACCTCGTAGCGCGGCCCGCCGTCGGGCAGGGCACGGAGGTCGGCGGCTCGGTAGCCGCGTGATCCGGGCGAGTGGGCCAGCAACTGGGCAACGTTCACGACGACTCCTCGGGGGTGCTGTACGCCTGCCGGCGCAGCGCGGACGATCCGCGACTCACACCACGCTAAGCAGCTCGAACGCCGGTTGTCGCCTCGAAATCCGGGTTCGGCGGTTGCCCGTTTCCGGGCAAGTTTGCCCGACCGAATCGAGCCCGTCCGGGCTAACTTCCGGGCTAACTCGCGCCCTTCGAAACGCCGGAGAGGACGCATGACGAGGCCAGGATTTCCTGTGAGTCCGGCCGCCCCGGCCCGTCCCGCCGCCGGCTCGACACCGGGCAACCGGCCCCACCAAAGGCCCGGCTCACAGAGTTCTCCCAGAAGCTCTCCGGAACCGCCCGGATCGGGCGGTCACGATCGCCTCATGACGACGATCGAGGTACGCGGACTGACCAAACGCTACGGACCCGACACCGTGGTGGACGACGTCTCGTTCACCGTCGAACCCGGCCAGGTGACCGGGTTCCTCGGGCCGAACGGCGCCGGCAAGTCCACCACGATGAAGATGATCACGGGGCTGGCCGCGCCGACCCACGGCTCGGTGACCATCGGCGGCCGCCGCTACCGCGACCTGCCCGTCCCGCTGACGACGGTCGGCGCGCTGCTCGACGCCGGCGCCGTCCACGGTGGCCGGACCGCCCGCGACCACCTGCTGGCGCTCGCGCTGAGCAACGGGCTCCCCCGCCGCCGGGTCGACGAGGTGCTGGCGCGGACCGGGCTCGACGGCGTGGCCGGCAAGCGCGCCGGTGGGTTCTCGCTGGGCATGCGGCAGCGGCTCGGCATCGCGGCGACCCTGCTCGGCGATCCGCAGGCGCTGATCTTCGACGAGCCGGTGAACGGGCTGGACCCCGGGGGCATCCGGTGGATCCGCGATCTCATGCGCTCGCTCGCGCGAGAAGGGCGGTCGGTGCTGGTGTCCAGCCACCTGATGAGCGAGATGGCGCAGAGTGCCGACCACCTCGTCGTCATCGGCCGCGGCCGGGTCATCGCGGACACCGGCATGAGCGAGTTCCTGCGCGCGAGCGGCGAGGGCACCGTCGTCGTCCGCACGCGCGAGCCGGGCGCGTTCGCCCTGCGGCTGACCGCCGCCGGCGCCACCGTCCGCGAAGGACTGGAGTCGTCGCTGGTCGTTTCCGGCATGAGCAGCGACGACGTCGGCGCGCTCGCCGCCTTCCACGGCGTCGCGCTCAGCGAGCTCACCCCGCAGCGCGCCTCGCTCGAGGACGCCTTCATGGAGCTGACCAGGGACAGCGTCCAGTACCAGGGGGTGGCCGCATGAGCACCCTGGCCACGGCACGCGCAGTGACGTTCGCCGACACCCTGCGCGCGGAGTGGGTCAAGCTCCGCAGTCTCCGGTCGACCTGGTCGACGCTGGCCTGCCTCTTCGGCGTCGGGCTCGGTGTCACGGCGCTGGCGATGAGCTCGGCCGGGACCGACTATGCGGAGGCGACCGCGGCGGAGCGGGCCGCCTGGGACCCGACCAACCTCAGCCTGACGACGTACATCGTCGCGCAGCTCATCATCGGCGTCCTGGGCATCCTGGTCGTCACGTCCGAGTACGCCACCGGCCTGATGCAGACGTCGCTGATGGCGACGCCGCGCCGGAGCCGGCTGCTGGCGGCCAAGGTGGCGGTGGCCGCCGCGGTCGCCGTCGTGGCCGGTCAGCTGCTGATGCTCGCGTCGTTCCTGCTCGGGCAGGCGATGCTGAGCGCGCAGGACGTGCCGTCGGCGTCGCTCGGCGATCCCGGCGTGCTGGCGGCCGTCGGCGGTGGCGGGCTGTACCTGACGGCGATCGCGCTGCTCGCGGCCGGTCTGGGCACGATCATGCGGGCGACCGCGGGTGCGCTGGCCACGCTCGTCGGGATCGTGTTCCTGGTGCCCGCGCTCGCCGGGCTGTTCCCGTCGTGGCTGCAGGGCCTCGTCGACGTGTGGCCGACGCGAGGTGCGGCCGCGGTGTTCGCGACGGTGCCGGACCCCGAGTATCCGCACCCCTGGCTGAACCTGGGCGGAATGTGCCTGGGCGTGGTCGCCGTGCTGGTCGCGGCGTTCGTCGTCTTCCGTCGCCGCGACGTGTGACGTGGCGGTGCGGCCACGGGACGTCGGCGCCGGTCTGGTCGCGGGCGCGGCGGCGCTGCTGACGATGGCGGGCGTCGCCGCGGCCGGGTTGTTCCTGCTCGACGCGGGCCGGATCGGCGAGGTCGGTGCGCTGACGGCGGCCGTGGTCGGGCTGGCCGCGGGTGGCCGGGCGACCCTGACGACGACGGCGCCGGGCGAGTTCCCGATTCCGCTGCGGGCCGGGGTCGAGGTGCTGCCGCTCGGGGTGACGATCGCGGGCGCGGTGGTGCTCGGCGTGCTGGTGCTGCGGCGCGGCCGGGACGGGTTCGGCGTGCGCGGCGTCTCCGCGACGGTGGCCGTGGCGGCCGGGCTGCTGGCGGTGGCGCAGCTGGCCAGCGGGAACGTGACGGTCTCGCTCCCGGCCGACGCGACGACCGCGGCGAATAGCCCGGTGCCGACCGGAGTGGTGAAAGGCGACGGCGCGCCGACGAGGGCCGGCGGCCTCGCCACGGCGACCGGCCACACGCCCGCGGAAGGCCGGCTGACCAACGCAGCGCCGACGAAGGCCGGCGGCCTCGCCGCGGCGGCCGGCACCACGCCCACAGGAGGCCGGCTGGCCGACGCTGCGTCAGCGGGGGCCGGTGGGGTCGATGCGGCAGCCGGCACAGCACCCGCCGACGGGTGCTTGGACGGCGGCGGGGTGCCGTTCGGCGAGGGTGGATCGGCCGGCCCCTTGGACGTCGGGTACTCGATCGCCGGCGGCCGGGTGGCGGTGACCGGGGCGGCGGGTGCGGCGGCGGTCGTCGGGGTGGGGTGGCTGGTGCTGCGGTTCGGCGGATCGACGCGGCGAACGCGGGCCGGGTGGTGGGCGGTGGCCGGAGCCGCCGTCGTCGGGACGGGGATGGCGGCCGCCGGCGGGCGCGAGGCCGCGGGCGGGCTGCTGCTGATGCTGCCGCTCGCGGTGGCCGGGGCGCTGCCGGCCGGGCTCGGGGTGCCGGTGACGGTGCGGGCGGACGGTGTGCTGGGGTGCGCTCTGGACGGCGCCGCGCCGATGGTCTCGACGACGCCACTGAGGTGGGTGTCGGGTACGGCGCTGCTCGCGCTCGGCGTGCTCGTCGCCGCGACGGCACGGCGGCAGGGAGGCCGGTCCCACCAGCAGCCGCACAGTAGAACCTGGCGCGGGGCGCCAACCATGCGGCGCGGGCCGCACCACCAGCCACACAGCGAAGCCCGGCCCGGGCCGCCAACCAAGCGGCGCGGACCGCACCACCAGCCGCACAGCGACACCAGGCGCGCAGCGCCAACCAAGCGGCGCGGGCCGCACCACCAGCCGCACAGCGAAGCCTGGCGCGGGCTGCTGGTCGTCGGCGGGATGGGGGTGGCGACGGGGGCCGGGCTGGCCGTGATGGCGATGCTCACGACCGTGAACGTCGACGTGGGGGTGGGCGGGCTGGACCTGCTCGACGCCGCCTTGGGCGCCGACCCGCCGGCCGCGCTCGCCACAGGCGCGCTGGTGGGCGCCGCCGCGGGCGCGGCCGGAGTCGCCGTCGTGCGGGCGGCGGGGGCGCTGCCTTCACTACCCTGGCGATCGTGGAAGGACCGGGCCCGGCCATGACGTCGCAGCGGCTGCTCGTGGTCGACGACGAGGCGACGGTCAGGGAACTGCTGTCGGCGGCGCTGCGGTTCGCCGGGTTCGGGGTGTCCTCGGCGGCCACCGGCAGCGAGGCCGTCGCGGCGGCGGAGGCGGAGCCGCCCGACCTGGTGCTGCTGGACGTGATGCTGCCTGACATGGACGGCTTCGAGGTGGTCCGCCGGCTCCGCGAGCTCGCGACCAGGAGCAGGGGGCCCGTGCCCGTCCTTTTCCTGACCGCCCGCGACCGCCAGGCCGACAAGGTCACCGGCCTGTCGCTGGGCGCCGACGACTACGTGACGAAGCCGTTCGACCTGGAGGAGCTGATCGCCCGCATCCGCGCGATCCTGCGCCGCACGTCCGGCAACCCCGCCGACCTCCTCAGAGCGGGGCCGCTGACGCTCGATCCGGCGGGCCACCAGGTGACCCGCAACGGCGCCGCCGTCCGCCTGTCCCCCACCGAGTTCCGGCTGCTCAGGTATTTGATGGAGAACGCCGGGCAGGTGGTGTCGAAGGCGCAGATCCTCGACCGCGTGTGGCGCTACGACTTCGGCGGCGACGCCAGCATCGTCGACACCTACATCTCGTACCTGCGCCGCAAGGTCGACGTCGGGGAACCGAAGCTGATCCGGACGGTGCACGGGGTCGGCTACGTGCTGCGGGAGCCGCGGTGAGGCGGCTGTCACTGCGGTCGCGGCTGCTCCTGCTGACCTCGGGGCTGCTGCTGGCCGGCCTGACGCTGATCAGCGCGGTTGTCGCGAACAACCTGGAGCGCTACCAGCTGGACCGCATCGACGACCAGCTCGAGTCGCTCACCGCGATCCTGACCAGCGTCTCAGCCGGCGGCCCGCCGCAGCCGGTCGACACCGAGGCGCGGCCGGAACTGCTGGACGCCGCGCTCGACCTGATCGGCGCGCCGTACCTGGTGTACCTCGACGCGGACGGGACGGTCGCGGGCGGGCTGCGCACGTCCGGCCTCGACAGCGGCGAGCTGCCGGCCACCGACGAGCTGACCGGGCTGTCCGACGGCACCCCGGTCAGCCTCCCGGCGGCCGACGGCGACGGGCGCTGGCGGGCGGTCGGCGTGACCGCGGCCGGGTGGGACGGGACGGTCGTCGCGGCGGCTCCGCTGGACACGGCGGACGCGACCATCGACCAGCTCCGTGTGACGAGCGTCGTCAGCGGCGGCGTCCTGCTGGTGCTGCTGACGGCGATCGGCTGGCTCGCGCTGGGCCGGGGGCTGCGCCCGCTGCGCCGCATCGAGCACACGGCGGCCGCGATCGCCGGCGGCGACCTGACCCAGCGCGTCCCCGGCCTGGCCGCGCCGACCACCGAGGTCGGGCACCTCGCGGCGTCCCTCAACACCATGCTCGGCCAGCTGGAACGCGCCTTCGCCGACCGCGCCGAGGGCGAGGCGCGCATGCGCACGTTCCTGTCGGACGTGAGCCACGAGCTGCGCACGCCGCTGGTCGGCATCAAGGGCTCGGCCGAGCTGTACCGCATGGGCGCGCTGCCCGAGCGGGCCGACGTCGACGCGGCGATGCTGCGGATCGATCGCGAGGCCACCCGGCTGGCGGCCCTGACGGAGGACCTGCTGTTGCTGGCCCGGCTGGACGAGGCGCCCGAGGGCCAGCTGGACCGCGCGCCGATGGACCTGCGCACGCTGGCCGGCGACGCCCGTCACGACCTGCGCGCGCTCGACCCGTCCAGAACGGTCGAGCTGACCGGCCCGGACGGAGACGGCGTGCCCGGCCCGGCGCCGGTCGACGCCGACGAGGATCGGCTGCGGCAGGTCGTCGCGAACCTCGTCGGCAACGCCGTCGCGCACACGCCGCCGGGCAGCGCCGTCCGCATCGGCGTCGGCACCGTCGACGGCCGCGCAGTGCTGGACGTCGTCGACGAGGGCCCGGGTCTCACCGCCGAGCAGGCGGACCGCGTCTTCGACCGGTTCTACCGGGCCAACCGCTCCCGCGACCGGTCCGGCGGCGCCAGCGCGGGGCTCGGGCTGTCGATCGCCCGGTCGCTGGCCCGCGCACACGGCGGCGACGTCGAGGTGCGGACGCGGCTCGGTGCCGGCGCCCGCTTCCGCCTGACGCTGCCCGCGGCCGAGGACTAGTGGGCGGCCTTCGCCGCCAGCTCGCGCAGCTCGGTGACGGCGGCCGCGGCGTCTTCGGCGCCGTACACGGCCGACCCGGCGACGAACACGTCCGCCCCGGCGTCGGCGCAGCGCTCGATCGTCTCGGCCGACACCCCGCCGTCGACCTGGATCCAGACGTCCAGCCCGGACCGCGACACCAGCTCGCGCGCCCGCCGGATCTTCGGCAGGCACACGTCCAGGAACGGCTGGCCGCCGAACCCGGGCTCGACCGTCATGACCAGCAGCATGTCGATCTCGGGCAGGAGGTCGGCCCACGGCTCGACCGGGGTGGCCGGGCGCAGGCCGACGCCGGCCCGCGCCCCGTGCCGGCGCAGCTCACGGGCCAGCCGGACCGGCGCGGCGGCCGCCTCGGCGTGGAACGTGACGTTGTGCGCGCCGGCCTCGGCGTAGGCCGGCGCCCACCGATCCGGCTCGTCGATCATCAGGTGGCAGTCGACGGGCCGGTCGGTGCGGGCCAGGATCGCCTCGACGATCGGCAGGCCGAGCGTGAGGTTGGGGACGAAGTGATTGTCCATGACGTCGACGTGAACGAGCTCGGCGTCGCCCAGGCGGGCGATCTCGGACTCGAGGTTGGCGAAGTCGGACGACAGGATGCTCGGCGCGATCTGAATCCCCACGAGCGCTCAGATTACAGGGTGTGGCTCCCGGGTCTCGGCCGTAGCGAGCGGCGTCCAGGTGGATGCCTCGCAAGGCCGAGGAAGGAGACATAGCGGTGCCTATGGCGACTGACGAGAACGCAGCGAGGCGCCGCTTGGGCGTCGCGCAGTAGGCCATGGACCCGGGAGTCACACCCTAGTGCGACCCGACGCTCACCGGCGTCCGGTGGTGCCGCAGCACGACCAGCGCCTGGACGGCGGCCGCGACCACCATCAGCGCGCCGACCACGCTGGTCACCTCGACGGCCCGGGTGAAGGCGTCCTCGGCGGCCGTGACCAGGGCGGACGCAGCCGGCGCCGGCAGCGTGCCGGCGAGGTCGACCGCACCGCCCAGCGTCTCGCGCGCCTGCGCCAGCGCGGCGCCGTCGACGCCGCTCACCGCGCCCAGCGACGATCCGTACACCGCGGTGAGCAGGCTGCCGAGCACCGCGGTGCCCATGCCGCCGCCGACCTCGTACGCCGTCTCCGACACGGCCGCGGCGGCACCGGCGCGGTCCGGGTCGACGGAGGCCATGATGACGTTGTTGGTGATCGTCTGCACCAGCCCGACACCGGCGCCGACCAGCACGAACGCCACCATCACCAGCCCGGCGCCGAAGCCGCGGCCGGCCAGCACCATCAGGGCGAACCCGGTCGCCACGACCATCAACGCGCCGAACAGCAGGTACGGCATCGGCAGCCGGCGCATCAGCGGCACGGCGAACAGCCCGGTCACGATCGCCAGCGCCAGCCCCGGCACCAGCACCAGCCCGGACCGCAGCGGCTCCAGCCCCAGCACGATCTGCAGGTACTGCGTCATGAAGAACAGCGCGCCGATCATCGCGAACGTCGTCAGCAGGTTCGTCATGACGGACGCCCGGAACGCGGGCCGCGAGAACAGCCCGAGGTCGAGCAGCGGCGTCTCCAGCTGCCGCTGCCGCCGGACGAACGCGACACCGACCAGCACGCCCGCCACCAGGGCGGCGCCGTACCCGAACGCCAGCCCGTGCTTGGCCAGCCCCTTGATCCCGTACACCGCCAGCAGCATCGCGACCAGCGACAGCCCGGCGCTGGGGAGGTCGTACCGGCCCGGCGCGGGGTTGCGCGACTCGGGCACGAGGAACGGCGCGAAGATCAGCAGCAGCGCCAGCACCGGCAGCGCGACCAGGAACACCGAGCCCCACCAGAAGTGCTCCAACAGCCAGCCGCCGACGATCGGGCCGAGCGCGGCGCCGGCGGAGAACATCGTGGCCCAGATGGCGATCGCGAGCGTCCGCTGCCGCGCGTCGTGGAAGATGTTGCGGATGAGCGACAGTGTCGACGGCATCAGCGTCGCCCCGGCGACGCCGAGCAGGGCGCGCGCCACGATCAGCATCTCCGGCGACGTCGAGTACGCCGCCAGCACCGATGCCACGCCGAACGCCGTCGCACCGGCCAGCAGCAGCTTGCGCCGTCCGATCCTGTCGCCGAGCGTGCCGGCCGTCACCAGCAGCCCCGCGATCATGAAGCCGTACACGTCGACGATCCACAGCAGCTGGGTGCCCGTCGGCGCGAGATCCTCGCTGAGGTGCGGGACCGCGAAGCTGAGCACCGTCATGTCGACCGAGATGAGCAGGACCGGCAGCAGCAGTACGACGAGGGCGCCCCATTCGCGCGGCCCCGCCAGCACTCGCTGCTCCATCATCGTCATCGCAACACCCTCCGAGGTAAGCTAAACCGTCCGGACGGTACAGTAACACCGTCAGAATCGAGGTTCATCCCCTATGCCGCGCCCTTCTTCTCGCGATCGCATCCTCGACGCGCTCGAGCGCATCCTCGTCGACACCGGCCTGCACGCGGTGACGCTGGAGTCCGTCGCCGAGAAGGCCGGAGTCTCGAAGGGCGGCCTGCTCTACCACTTCCCCAGCAAGGAAGCGCTGATCACCGGGCTGGCCCGGCGGCTGGCCGAGGCGGTCGAGGCGGAGTTCGAGCAGGCCGAACGCACCGACGACGTCGTCGGGTTCTTCCTGCGCACGTCGGTGCCGTCGTCGGAGGACGGCGCCGTCTACTGGTCCCTGCTGGCGGCGTTGCGCACCAACGACGTCGCCAGCGAGGAGGCCCGGCGGCTGGTGATGTACTGCTTCGTCCGGTGGGCGGAGATCCTGCGCGAGCACATCGACGACCCCGTGACGGCCGAGATCGTGCGGCTGGTCGGAGACGGCCTGTACCTGAGCGCGCTGGCCGGGCTGCCGATGCCGGACCCCGCCCTGCTGGACGAACTCCGGCACCGGCTGACGCGCGACGCAAAGGCGGGCACGTCGCCTTGACGGGCGCGGCGCCGGGCGGTAGGCATGACCCGCCCGGCCCGGGTGGGGCCCACCCTACGGGCGGGCACCGACACCCTCGCGCCGCGAACCTCGCCCGCCGACCTCACACCACGACCGGCTGGACGAGGGACTCACTCGGCTAGGAGACGACCGCCGGCTCGACGTCGACCGGGAGCTGCGTCTCCTGCTGCCGGCTGACGGCCGCCGCGACCAGCCCGGTGAACAGCGGGTGCGGGCGGGTCGGCCGCGACTTCAGCTCGGGGTGCGCCTGGGTGGCGACGAAGAACGGGTGGACGTCGCGGGGCAGCTCGACGAACTCGACCAGCGTGCCGTCGGGCGACGTGCCGGACACCACGAGCCCGGCCTTGACCAGGCGGTCGCGGTGCTCGTTGTTCACCTCGAAGCGGTGCCGGTGCCGCTCGGTGACGCGGCTCGCGCCGTACAGCTCGCGCGCCAGCGTCCCCTCCCCCAGCACCGCCGGGTACGAGCCCAGCCGCATGGTGCCGCCGAGGTCGCCCTGACCGGCGACGATGCCCTTCTGGTCTTCCATGGTCGCGATGACCGGCTCGGGCGTGTCGGGGTCGAACTCGGCCGAGCTGGCCTGCACCAGACCGGCCTCGGACCGGGCGTACTCGATGACCATGCACTGCAGGCCCAGGCACAGGCCGAGCGTCGGCAGCTGGTGCTCGCGGGCGTACCGGATGGCGCCGATCTTGCCCTCGATGCCGCGGATGCCGAACCCGCCCGGGATGACGACGCCGTCGACGTCGCCGAGCTGGGCGGCGGCGCCCTCGGGCGTCTCGCACTCGTCGGACGGCACCCAGCGGATGTGCACCTTGGCGTCGTTGGCGAACCCGCCGGCCCGCAGCGCCTCGGTGACCGACAGGTACGCGTCGGGGAGGTCGACGTACTTGCCGACCAGCGCGACGGTGACGTCGTGGCGCGGGTGGTGGACGCGGCGCAGCAGCTCGTCCCACGCCGTCCAGTCGACGTCGCGGAAGGACAGACCGAGCCGTTTGACGACGTAGGCGTCGAGGCCCTCGGTGTGCAGCACCTTCGGGATGTCGTAGATGGACGGCGCGTCGACGGCGGCCACGACGGCCTCGGCGTCGACGTCGCACATCAGCGAGATCTTCTTCTTCACGCCCGCCGGGATGGGCCGGTCGGACCGGCACACGATGGCGTCGGGTGTGATGCCGACCTGCCGCAGCGCGGCGACGGAGTGCTGCGTCGGCTTCGTCTTCAGTTCGCCCGACGGCGCGAGGTACGGCACCAGCGAGACGTGCAGGAAGAAGCAGCGGTCGCGGCCGACGTCGTGGCGGACCTGCCGCGCGGCCTCGAGGAACGGCAGCGACTCGATGTCACCGACGGTGCCGCCGATCTCGTGGATGACGACGTCGACGTCGCCGTCGCCGATGGAGATCATGCGGTCCTTGATCTCGTTGGTGATGTGCGGGATGACCTGGACGGTGTCGCCCAGGTACTCGCCGCGGCGCTCCTTCGCGATGACGTCGGAGTACACCTGGCCGGTGGTGACGTTGGCCGACTTGGTGAGGTCGCGGTCGAGGAACCGCTCGTAGTGGCCGACGTCGAGGTCGGTCTCGGCGCCGTCCTCGGTGACGAACACCTCACCGTGCTGGAACGGGTTCATCGTCCCGGGGTCGACGTTGAGGTAGGGGTCGAGCTTCTGCATGGTGACCCGCAGGCCGCGGGCGGTGAGCAGGCTCCCCAACGAGGAGGCGGTGAGCCCCTTACCGAGGGAGGAGGCGACTCCTCCGGTCACGAACACATGGGTGGTCGGCTGCAAGGCCAAGAGGGGCTCCCGTGGTCAATCCGTCAACTAGCGGTTCGGCGACGAAACGCTGAACCTTTGCTCCACGGACCTCCAGCCTAACAGTCCCGGAGCACCGCGCGAGCCGACTCGCCGCACCGCGTGTTCGCCGTCGTAGAACTTGATGAGATCTTTCCCCGATCGGGGTGGCTTGCCGATCTTGATCCGGTACGTTTGGCTTCGGCCACTTTCCCCCGTGGTGGCCACCGCCCCCGCCGGACTCGCGGCTGGCGGGGGCGGACCAAACCTGCGTCAACGCCCGGCGAGGTCCCGGCAGAGGTCGGCGACCAGCCGGGCGTTGTCGTCCTCGTCGGGCCAGGTCCCGGCCTGCTTGCGGCCCCGCTCCCCCAGCTCGGCCCGGGCACTCGGGTCGTCGAGCAGGGCGCTGACGGCGTCGGCGACGGCCGCGACGTCGCCCACCGGCACGATCGTGGCGCCGTCGCCGACCAGCTCGGGCACGCCGCCGGCCGCCGTCGTCACCACGGGCAGGCCCACCTGCATGGCCTCCTGGATCACCAGGGGGCGGCCTTCCCAGACCGACGTCAGCACGTAGACGTCGGCGGCGCCCAGCAGGTCGGGGATGTCGGAGCGCCGGCCGAGCAGCCGCACCGGCAGGTCGTCGCGGGCCACGGCCGCGGCCAGCTCGGCCTCCAGGGGGCCGTCCCCGGCCACGACGACCAGCGGCGACGGGGTGCGCCCGGCCCAGCGGGCGGCGGCCGCCAGCAGGACGTCCAGGCCCTTCTGCTCGGCCAGCCGGTTCACCGCCAGCAGCAGCGGGCGGTCCCCGGCGCCCAGCTCGGCCCGGACGGCGTCGGCGTCGCGCTTCGCGGGCTGCACGCGCGGCGCCGCGACCGGGGCCAGCCGGACGTCCGGCGCGCCGAGCTCGCGGGCCCGGGCGACGAGGTCTGACGAGACGCCGAGCGTGACGTCGGCCCGGCGCGCCGCCAGCCGTTCCAGCCCGGCGATCAGCACCCGCTTCGGGCCGGTCGCGATGACGGCGTTGTGCCAGGTGGCCAGCAGCGGGACCCGTCCCGTACGCCGGCGGCCGAGCGCCAGCCCGGACAGTGCGGCGGCCCGGAACCCGTGCGCGTGCACGACGTCGGTGCCGCGGAACGCCCGCCGCAGCGACCGGACCGCCGCGAGGTCGGCCGGCGGGTTCGGCGCGCTGCCGATGCGGACCGGCGCGAACCGGGCCCCGGCGCCGGTGAAGTCGAACCGTTCCTCGGTCTCCGGCGGGCCGGCCACGCCGACCTCGATGCCGAGCCCGCCCAGCCGCTGCACCAGCGACCGCACGTGCATGCCGACGCCCCCCGCCGTCATGCCGACGACGATCGTCAGCCTCATTCGTCCGTCCCTTCTCGAGTCTCGTCAGCGGCGCAGCAGCGCCTTGAGGTCGGTGCGCAGCACCGGCCAGGCCAGGACGCCCGCGACCGCCGTCACCGTCGCCGCGGCCGCCACGCCGGCGACCACCAGCGACGCCGTGGACCCCGGCCCGAACGCCGACGCGACCGCCCACCCGGCCGCCCCGCCCACACCCGCCGCCACCGCGCCCACCACGAACGTCCGCGCCACCCCCGTCAGCGCCACGCCGCCGGAGTCGCGCACGACGCCGGCCAGCAGCAGCACGCCGGCCACGCTCAGCCCGGCCGTGTGCGCCACGCCGAGCGCCGCCGTGGTCCCGTCCTCCCCCACGGACGACGTCAGCGCGACCGCCAGCCCGATGACCACCAGCCAGCCGGCCGCCGTGGCCGCGGCCGCCGTCTTGCCCCGTCCGCGCGCGTACAGGGCCCGGCCCAGGTGCGCGACCAGCCCGTAGCCGACGAGCCCCGGCGCGAACGCCACCAATGCCCACGCCATGCGCTCCGGCGGCGCGTCGCCGGCCCCGATGGCGGCGAAGAACCGCGCCACGGGCCACGCCACCGCCGTCAGCACCGCCGCGCCCAGCAGCGACACCAGCACGACCGCGCGGGTCGAGCGGGCCAGGACCTCCGCGTACGACGAGCGCGACGTCTCGGCGTGCTCGGACAGCCGCGGGAACGCCGCCGTCGCGATCGGGACCGCCAGCACGGCGTACGGCAGCAGGAACACCATCCAGCTGTTCAGGTAGGTCACCGCGCCGCCGGTGCCGCCGTGCTCGTTCGACATCAGGTACGACGTCAGGTACGCCAGCTGCTGCGCGACCAGCGTCACCAGCCCGGCGCCGGCCAGCACGACGGCCCGCCGCCTGACGCCGTCGGGGAAGCGCAGCGTCGGCCGCAGCCCGGTCACCCGCAGCAGCATCGGCAGCAGCGTCGCCAGCGCCAGGGCGAGCACGCCGAGCGTCGTGCCGCCGGCCAGCACCAGCTCGTCGCCGCGGTCGACGGTGCCGAGGTCGTTCGCGTCGCCGGTGAAGACCGCGCCGAACGCCACGTACGCCCCGGCCACCACCAGGCTCGACACCACCGGCGCCAGCGCCGCCGCCAGGAAGCGGCGGTGCGCCTGCAGCGTCCCGGCGGTCACGACGGCGATGCCGTACAGCGGGATCTGCGGCAGGAACAGCAGCAGCATGGAACGCCCGACGGTGACGCCCTCCGAGCCGCCGGCGTCGCCCAGCATGAGCTCCATCAGCGGCCCCGCGATCAGCACGCCGAGCAGCGCCACCGGCACCAGCAGCACCAGCGTCCAGCCGAGCAGCGCCGACACCGTCTGCCGGACGTGCTCGTGGTCGCCCCGCCCGGCCGCGGCGGCCAGCAGCGGGACGACGGCGCCGGCCAGGGCGCCGCCGGCGACGATCTCGAAGACGACGTTGGGGATGGCGTTGGCGGTCGCGTACACGCTGCCGAGCAGCGTCTCGCCGACCTGCGACTGGAAGACCAGCTGGCGGCCGAAGCCGACCACCCGGGCCAGCACGCTGACCACGGCGATCAGCGCCGCGCCCCCGGCGATCCCGGCGGCCGCCCCGGCGGCGACCCGGCGCGCGCTCACCGGGTCAGCGCTGGCGGCCGAGGCCGTCGAGCTCGCGCAGCACGGGCGTGCGCTCGATGACCTTGGTGAAGCTGACCTTCTCGCTGGCCAGCGTGAGACCGGTGACGACGGCGAGGTGCACCAGCCGCGCGCCTCGTCCCTCGCGGGCGACCAGCGCCAGCCCGAGCAGGGCGCCCAGCGTGTTGGCGCCGGCGTCGCCGAGCATCGTGCGCTCGCCGAGGTCGTCGGGGAGCAGCGCCAGCGCGGTGCCGACGGCGGCCGCGCCGACCGGCGCCGCGGGGCCGCCGAGGACGGCCGGCGCGTGCAGCAGCACGGTCTTGTTGGCCCGGCCGGGCCGGAGGTCGAGCAGGTTCAGCAGGTTCGCGTGGCCGGCGATGGCGGCGCCACCGATGGCGGCGTCGACGACGTTGTCGCTGACCAGCGCGCCGCCGATGACCCCGGCCGCGCCGATGACGCCGATCTTCACGACGCCGCTGGTGACCTCGCCGGACTGCAGCGCGCTGAGGTGGCCGCGCAGCCCCTTGCTGGCGGTGCTGCCGAAGAGGTCGTCGTAGAGCCCGACGGCTCCGACGGCGACCGCGGCGCTCACCCCGGCGGTGCGGGCCCGCGCCGACAGCCCCGGCGCGACGGCGACGCCCGCGGCGGCGCCGGCGGCAGCGGCCGGACCGGCCGCCAGCGTCAGCGTCGAGCCGCGGAAGTTCTTGCGCTCCCACAGCTCGGCGCCGCCGGGCTTCGCCTCGCCGATCTTGCGGGCCGCCAGCCAGGCGACGGCGCCCGCGGCGCCGGCCGCGACCAGCGAGCCGACGACGCGCCTCACGACGAGCTCCCCTCGGTGGGCTCGTCGGTGACCGACGCGCCGGGTTCCTCGGGCACCGGCGGCAGCGCGCCGTCGGTCTCGCCGACCACGCCGTACTGGCCGGAGCCGCCACCGGCCTGCTCGCTCAGTGCGAAGACGACGGCCGCGCGGCCGCTGGGCAGGTCGACGGAGTCGACGGTGGACACGACCTCGGCGAGGTCGCCGTTGTCGCGGATGGTGCGCAGCAGGCCGTCCTCGGCGGTCGAGGCGGGACCGGCCACGACGGTGCCGGCGTCGGCGGCGTCGATGCTGCCCACCAGCGTGGCCAGCCGGTCCAGCCGGTCCTCCGCGTCGTCGCCGGAGACGTTGCCCGCCACCAGCACCGCCATGGACGGCGCCACCGACGCGTCCTGCTCGAGCGTGATGAGGTCGGACTCCTCGAACGCCGTGACCGTGGCGGTGTCGATGGTCTCGTGCGAGGCTCCGGGCTCGGTGGGCGGCGCCATCAGCGCGGACGCCAGCACCGCGGCGCCGCGGGCGTAGCCGCCGCCCTCGGTGGGCAGCTCGGTGCCGGACGACACGAGCTCGGTGGCCAGCTCGTCGAGCGTCGGCTCGGAGTCGGGGTCGGTCCACGTCGGCTCGATGCGCACGGTGAGGTCGGCCGTCGCGCCGGCCTGCGCCAGCGTGTCGCGCACGGCGGTGACGGTCTCTTCGTCGGCGCCCGGCAGCGCGATGACGCCGACGTACTCGCCCTCGAGCTGGCCGGTGACCAGCCGCGGCGTGACCTCCTCGAGGAAGGCCTGCTGGTACGCGGTGTCGCGTTCGGTGTCCTCGAGCTGCTGGCGCAGGTCGCGGTTCTCGTCGCGCAGCGACGACGTCTGCTCGGCCAGCGTGTCGTCGACGGTGTCGCCGAGCGGGCCCGCGCCGAGCACGATGCCGGCCGCCAACGCGAAGAAGACAGCGATGATCGAGACCAGGTGGTAGCGAAAGTCGATCACGTCAGAAGAGTCCCTTGACCCAGAAATAGAAGCGGTCCCACCACGAGCCCACGATGTCGAGATAGGCCTGGCCCGTCGGGGTGGAGTACATGGCGGCGACGACCGCGGTGATGCCGGCGACGACGAGCACGGCCAGCATCCACGCCGGGACGCTGCTGTGGTAGAGCCGGCTCACGCCCTTGGCGTCGACCAGCTTGCTGCCCACCCGCAGCCTGGTGAGGAAGGTGCTGGCCATGCCGGAGCGGCCCTTGTCGAGGAACTCGACCAGGGTGGCGTGGGTGCCGACGGCCACGATGAGGCTGGCGCCCTTGTCGTCGGCCAGCAGCATGGCGATGTCCTCGCTGGTGCCGGTGGCCGCGAACGGGACGCCGGACAGCCCCATGCGCTCGAGCCGCCCCAGCCCCGGCGCGCGGCCGTCGCGGTAGGCGTGCACGATCAGCTCGGCGCCGCTGGCCAGCGCGTCGTCGGACACGGAGTCCATGTCGCCGACGATGATGTCGGGCTTCTGCCCGACCTCGAGCAGCGCGTCGGCGCCGCCGTCGACGCCGATGAGGACGGGGTCGTACTCGCGGATGTACGGCCGCAGCGTGACGAGGTCTTCCTTGTAGTCGTACCCGCGCACGACGATGAGGACGTGGCGGCCGTCGAGGTCGGTGCGGATCTCGGGCACGCCGACGCCGTCGAGGAGCAGCTCGCGCTCGCGCTTGAGGTACTCCATGGTGTTGGCGGCGAACGCCTCGAGCTGCGCGGACAGGCCCTCGCGGGCCGCGCTCATCAGCTTGGCGAGGCTCTCTTCGTCGTGCCGGATGCCGACGCCGACGGCCTCGCCGGTGCCCTCGCGGTAGAGCGTGGTGCCGTCGACGCGGACCCGCTCGCCCTCTTTGATGGCGCTGAAGAGGTCGGGGCCGACGTCGTCGACCAGCGGGATGCCGGCCCGGACGATGATGTCGGGGCCGAGGTTGGGGTAGCGGCCGCTGACCGACGGGCGGACGTTCACGACGGCGCCGGCCTGGCAGGCGACGAGCGCCTCGGCGGAGACGCGGTCGAGATCGAGGTGGTCGATGACGGCGATCTCGCCCGCTTTGAGCCGTTTCGTGAGGTTCTTGGTGCGGTGATCGAGGCGCACGACGCCGCTGACCCCGGGCAGGTCATCGGGCTTGCGGCGGCGTAGTGCAGGCATCCTCACCAAGCGAATCCTGCCATGTCCGGGCCCGTAACACCGCATCGGTCCGGTGTGTGTTGGCCGATTCCCACAGGTTCTCCCGGGCCGCGGCGGGCGATCTCCGGGCCGGGCCCGGGACGGGTTCGGGCCGGCCCGGCGGTCACCCGCGGGCCGGCGCGATCACGATCGTCAACCGCCCGGCCGGGCACCCGGCCGGGCTCCGTCAGACCAGCAGCTTCGCCTTCTGCGACTGGAACTCCTCCGGGCTCAGCACCCCCTCGTCGCGCAGCCGCGCCAGCTTCGTCAGCTCGTCCGCCGTGCTCGCGCCGGCCCCGTCGCTCGCCGCGTCGCGCACGTACTCGCGGAACGCGTCGTCGCGGCGCTGGTAGTCGGCGGCCATCCGCTCGGCCATGCCGGAACCACGCGCGATCAGGTAGATCAGCGCACCGAACAGCGGCAGCACCAGGATGAAGATCGTCCAGAGCGCCTTCGTCCAGCCGCCGAGGTCCTTGCTGCGGAACACGTCGGTGAGCAGTGTCACCAGCAACCAGATCCAGGCGATGAACAGGAAGAACCAGAGCATCGTCAGGAACAGGTTGAGGAGCGGGTAATCGTCCATGGTCCACCTCCGAGCGACAGCCTGGCCCGCGGCGGCCGTGTGCTCCTCACCCCTCGCGGGTGATCCCGGGCGGGTCGGCGTCGCCGCGTTCGCTCTCCGCCCGCACGACGCTCAGCCGGTGGGCGATCTGCGACGACGCGACGGCGAACAGCGCGCCGATCACGACCAGGTCGAACACGATCTGCACCATCGCCGCGATCC
This sequence comes from Jiangella alba, assembly GCF_900106035.1. GTDB lineage: Bacteria > Actinomycetota > Actinomycetes > Jiangellales > Jiangellaceae > Jiangella > Jiangella alba. The sequence goes on along the minus strand of NZ_FNUC01000003.1, from coordinate 1,683,419 downwards.
GCGCCGGCTGACCGACCGCGTGCACGTCGCCGTACCCGACCGTGCCCAGCGTGACGACGGCGAAGTAGAGCGAGTCGGTGCGGGTGCTCAGGCCGTCGAACTGGGCCGGGTCGTTGCGCTCCATCAGGTAGTACGCCAGGGCGAAGAACACCACCACGACGTAGAGCACAGCCAGCAGGCCGGACACCCGGGCCCGCGTCTGGCCGAGATGCGCGGCGAATCGGCGGACCTCGTGCAACGTCAGCCAGATCAGGCCGGCCACGCCAGCCACGAACGCCGCCGCGCCGACGATCTCCGGCGGCGCGTCCGGCGCGCCCAGCGGCAGCGTGTAATAGACCACGATCGTGCAGGCCAGGATGCCCACACTGCGCAGGACGTTCCTCACCGTGCCGCCTCCCTCGGCGGGTCGTACACCACCGCAGTCCCCGCCACCAGATCCCAGACGGCGCGGGTGTCGCGGCTGACCAGCGTCCACAGCACCCCGATCGGGAACACCACCACGACGACGGCGCGCACCAGCGCCCGGCCGACGCCCGGCGGCCACGTCCCGGGCGACCGGCCGGCCAGTGTCACGACCCGCAGGCCGAGCACCTGCTGGCCGGGCGTCCGCCCGATCAGCGCCCAGCCCGTGGTCAGGTAGGCGACCACCAGCACCGAATGCCCGGCGCCGAACGCCCACCCCGGCAGCGACGGCAGCGCGAACGGCGGTCCCGCCACCGTGTACCGGATCCCGCTCAGCACCACGCCCACCAGCGCCGTCGCAGCCGCCACCACGGCGACGTCGACCACCGCCGCCGCCGACCGCGACACCAGGCCCGCCCCGCTCACGGCGGCGCTCGCCCCGTCCCATCGCCGGCGGCGTCGTCACCCGCGGGCTGCTCGTCCACCGCACCGTCGCGGTCCCGTGCGGCCGCCGCCCGCGCGGCCGCCACCCGGGCGCCGTCGCGGGGTGGCCGGCGCAGCACGACCCGGTCGACGAAGCCGTTGAGCACCCCGTCCGCCCCCGCGCTGCGCACCCGCACCGCGTCGACCGTCTCGGCGGCCATCCCGGCGCTGGACTCGCGCACGATCCGGCCGAGGTCGATGTCGTCGAGCACCTGCTCGACCAGTTCCGGCACCCGCAGCCGCACGATGACGGCGTCCAGGTCGACCCGCTCCACCACGGCGTCGATGTCCACCCGGCTGACGGCGGCGTTCAGATCGACGCGGCGGACCACGCCGTCGAGGTCCACCCGGCGCACGATGCCGTCCACGTCGACCTCGTCCAGCACGGCGCCGACGTCGGTCACGGCGACCGCGCCCACCACCGACCGCCGCCACGCCGACCGGAACAGCAGCGCCGCCTCACGCTCGTTCCGGCGCTGCTCCTCGCGACCGATGCGGGCCAGCCGGTCCACCCGCCGCGTCACCCCCGTCCGCCCGGCCACGACCCCACCGGCCCTGACCAGCACCGACGCCGCCGCCTCGATCGGCATCGCCACCCCCGCGGCGACGTCGAGCGTGCGGCGGCTGGTCAGCGCGGCCAGACCGAGCGCCGCCTCCCCCAGCCTGCCCGCCGCCGCGATCACCGTCGCGCCGGTCTCCGCCCGCGTCGCGTGCCGTTCAGGCGGACGCGGCGGCGCGGGCTGACCGTCCGCCGTCCGCCCGTTCGCGCTGGCCGGCCCTGGCGCCGGCGTTGGCGCGACCAGGCTGGTCAGGCCTCGGACCGTCAGCCCGGCCCCGCCCGCCAGCACGCGCCCGAACCGCCCGGCCGCCCGGACCGCCGCTGGCCGCTCCGTCCCGTCCGTGCCCATCGCGCCACCTCACCCTCACGGCAAGGCTCCCGCGGGCACCTCCGGCCGGTCCTCACCCGCGTCAGGTGATCCGGCCCGCAGGCTCAGATCGACGTACAGGTAGCCGAGCACGAGCGCGACGAACGGGATGGTGACGACGTAGACCAGCGCGGTGATCAGGTTGATCACGTTGAACGAGCCCTCTGACACCAGCAGCAGCACGACCCCCACGAACGGCCCCGTGATCGCGCCCAGCCCCACCACCAGCGCCGCCACCGCCGTCGCCCGCCACCACTGACCACGCACGACGTCGCGGCTGCGGTGGAACGCCGCGCCCGCCGGGCGGTCCTCCATCATGACGGCCTGGACGGCGAACCCGTTGCGCACCGCGTAGATCAGCGCGAGCGGCGCCGTGAAGACGAACAGCAGCAGCGCCCACACCACGAGCACCAGCCGCACCGCCACCAGCGCCAGCGGCCGCAGCTTGGCCCGCACCGCGCGGTACGCCCCCAGCACCGTCACCGGCTGCCCGTCGTCGAGGTCGCGCAGCGCCTGCGCCGTCGCCGCCACGACGCAGAAGTACGCGAGCAGCGAGATCGCCCCGCCCAGCAGCACGACGACGAACACCGTCGCCGCGTTCTGGTCGCCGTCGGTGTCGACCAGCGACGTCAGTTCGCCGGCCTCGACCAGCAGCCACTGCAACCCCGCCGCCAGCAGCATGACCGGCACGTACACCAGCCCGATCCCCATGAACAGCAGCGGGTGCCGCGTGTACATGCGCTTCGCGGCGACGATGATCCGGCCCCAGCTGCGCCGCTGCCTGACGGGGTACGGGTCGCCGGGGCCCCAGCTGGTGCGGCTGGCGATCAGCGCCAGCAGCGCGACGAGCACGCCCAGGCCCACCAGCACCGCGGGTGGGTTGCGGATCAGCTGGCGCAGCAGGTTGGAGCCGCTCTCGACGACGCCGCAGAACGCGTCGGTGGCGGTCGGGGTGAGCGACGCGCCGAGCGGGACGGTCGCGCTGGTGTCGCGCCAGCTGTCCTCCGACCAGCGGATCGGCGCCGTCCACTGGGTCTTCATGTTCGGGCCGGTCGGGCCGTTGTAGAACGCCTCCTGCCGCTCGCCCCAGCGGCCGCGGAACCCCAGCCACGGGTAGCCGTCCTGGTAGCCGGCGGTGGGGACGACGTCGGTGCGGGTGCGCAGCTGTGTGTGCGGCCCGGTGGCGTCGTCGCAGCCCACGCCGGTCGCGGAGCTGGCGCCGAGGTACAGCGCCGGGCTGAAGAAGTTCGCGTGCGAACCCTCCGCCGGGTAGACGACCGGGTGCGTGCCGTCGACGATCTCCATCTTCTTGTCGCCCCAGTCGGCCCGCTCGGCGCCGGAGTGCTGGCTGTAGCCGATGCTCGTCGGGTCGACCTCCAGCGCCGCCGCGGCGTCGGGGGCGTCGAAGACGAGCTGGATCATCTCCCAGTCGCCCTCGTGCAGGTTGTTGAAGTCGTTGAAGATGTAGAAGAACCAGTACTGGACGGCGAGCTGGTCGGGCCGCGCGGCGTCCTCGACCACCCGGCCGTAGACGGTCGGCACGGTGCCGCTGCTGACCGTCCGGGCCCACTGCTCGTAGCCGCACCCCGGGTCGAGCGCGTCGCCGGGGAAGTCGAGGTGGTAGTCGAGCAGGCCGGCGCCGATGTCGTCGGCGCTCGGCGCGATGCCCACCAGGTCGTTGGTCGTCCACGGGCCGCGCAGCGCCACACCGTCGTTGTCCATCAGCACGTCGACGTCGACCGGCAGGTACGGCTCACCGTCGCCGCACGGTTCCAGCTGCTCCCTGACGCGCACGACCGGCGCGTACCGCTGGACCAACTCGTCTTCCTCCGGCTCCTGCGTCCGGACGGAGGACGGCGGCGCGCTCGCTCCTGGGACGGCGGCGGGCGGTCCGCTCGTAGCCGCGGCCGCCGCTGCGTCGGTTCCGGCCGTCGTCGACGCCGCGGCGGTGACGGGGACCGCGTCCAGTGTCGCGGCGGCGAGTGCCCCACCCGTCGTCGCGGCAGGAATGGCGTCCACCATGACCGCAACGGGCGGCCCAGCCGCCGTCGTCGCAGCCGCCGCGGCGTCGGCCGGAGCCAGGGCCGCGGGCATCGTCGTCGCCGCAACCGCGACCAGGGCAAGCAGCGCCGGCACCATGGCGATCACCATAGCCCCGGGCCGGGCCCGTGGGCGGGAGGTTCAGCGGCGCCGTTTCGAGCTGGCCGCGGTCTCGAGCAGCTCCTCGGCATGCGCCCGCGCCGACGCCGACCCCTCGAGGCCGGCGAGCATGCGCGACAGCTCGCTCACCCGGCCGGTGTCGTCAAGGGTCTCGACGCCGCTGCTGGTGACGCGGCCGTCGTCGGACTTCACGACCTTGAGGTGGTGGTCGGCGAACGCCGCGACCTGCGGCAGGTGGGTCACGACCAGGACCTGCGCGTGCTTGGCCAGCATGGCCAGCCGGCGGCCGACCTCGACCGCCGCCTTCCCGCCCACCCCGGCGTCGACCTCGTCGAACACGAACGTCGGGACCGGGTCGGCGCCGGCGAACACGACCTCGATGGCCAGCATGAGCCGGGACAGCTCGCCGCCGGAGGCGCCCTTGTCGAGCGGCCGCGGCTGGGCGCCGTTGTGCGCGGTGAACAGGATCTCGACGTCGTCGACGCCGTTCGGGCCGAAGGCGTCGCGCGGCCGGACCTCGACGACGATGCGGGCGTGCGGCATGGCGAGCGCGGTGAGCTCGACGCTGACGTCGTCGGCGAACCGGGCGGCGGCCTCGGTGCGCGCCTTGGTGATGGTGCTGGCGAGGTCGCCCAGCTCGGCGGTCAGCGACTCGCGCTCCTGGCCGAGCTCCGCGACCCGCTCGTCGTCGCCGTCGAGCTCGAGCAGCCGCCGCGACCCCTGCTCGGCCCACGCCAGGACCTCGTCGATGGTCTCGCCGTATTTCCTGGTCAGCGCGGTGAGCGCGGCGCGGCGGGACTGGACCTCGGCGAGCCGCTCGGGGTCGGTGTCGACGCCGGCGCCGTAGGACGCGAGGTCGGCGGCGACGTCGCCGACCAGGTACGCCACCTCGGCGAGGCGGTCGGCCAGGGCGGCCAGCTCGGGGTCGTGGTCGCGTTCGGGCTCGAGCGCCTGGCGGGCCTGCGCCATCAGGCCGAGCACGTCAGGCGCGTCGGGCACGGTCTCGTCGCCGGACAGGTTCTGGTGCGCGGTGACGGCGGCGGTGCGCAGCGCGTCGGCGTGCGCGAGCCGGCCCTCCTCACCCCGCAGGGCGTCGTCCTCGCCGGGCTGCGGGTCGACGCCCTCGACCTCGCCGAGGCCGAGCCGCAGCAGGTCGGCCTCCTGGGCGCGTTCACGGGCCTTCGACGTGACCTCGTCCAGCTCGGCCTCGACGGCGCGCAGCCGGGCGTACCTCGTCGCGTACTCGGCCAGCGGCTCGGCGACCGCGGCGCCGGCGTACCGGTCGAGCGCGGCGAGCTGCCGCGATGTCCGGAGGAGCCGCTGCTGGTCGCTCTGCCCGTGCACCGCGACCAGCCCGTCGGCGAGCTCGCCGAGCAGGCTGACCGGCGCGCTGTGCCCGCCGACGTGGGCGCGGGACCGGCCCTCGGCCATGACGGTGCGGCTGAGCAGCAGTTCGACGCGTTCGGTCTTCTTCCTGCCCGTGCCGGCCGGCTCGGCGGGCTCGAGCTCGGCGCCGGCCTCGGCGGCCCGCTCGGCCACCGTCCCCCCGGCGTCGATCGTGACGCGGCCCTCGACCAGCGCGCGGCTGGTGCCGGTGCGGACGGCGCCGCCGTCGGCGCGACCGCCCATGAGCAGGTTGAGGCCGGTCAGCACCATGGTCTTGCCGGCGCCGGTCTCCCCCGTCACGACGGTGAGCCCGGACCCCAGCTCCAGCTGAGCGTCGTCGATGACGCCGAGTCCACGGATACGGATTTCCTCAAGCACGGGACCTCAGCCTACCGTCGCAGGGCCGCGGGACGCGGTTGCGACTTGTCGGTGGATGCGCGGTTCTTCCCGGCCGCCGGGCGCTCGGACGGCACGCTGCCCGGACCGTGCGCCAGCCGCCCGAACCTTCCCCGACGGCACCATCCTTCCCAACGGCACCATTCGGCCATCGGCCGACGCACAGTCGGGACGCCGCGCACGCCCGCGCCGCTCGGTTGCGGCCGCCCGATCGCCGGACGTCCCGAACCGCATGGCCTCCCAGGCTGCCCGGCCTCCCAGGCCGCTCAGGGCCGTTCGAGCCGACGTCGAGCTGCCCGCGTCGGCCGCCGTCGAACCGCACCTGCCAGTCATGAGCGCGCGCCGCGCCAGCCCTCGACCGGGAGCGCGAACTTCGCGACCAGCCGGTCGGTGAACGGCGCCGTGTGCAGTCGTGCGAGCCGAACCGGTTGCGTCCCGCGCGAGACCTCGACCCGCGCGCCGGGCGGCAGCTCGACCGCTCGGCGGCCGTCGCACCAGAGCACCGCGCCGCGGGTCCGATGCTGCACCGTGACCGCCATGACCGACGTCGGCGCCACCACCAGCGGCCGGGCGAAGAGGGCGTGCGCGCTGATCGGGACCATCAGCAGCGCTTCGACCTCCGGCCACACCACCGGGCCGCCGGCGCTGAACGCGTACGCCGTCGATCCCGTCGGTGTCGCCATGACGACGCCGTCGCAGCCCCACCGCGACAGCGCCCGCCCGTCGATCTCGGCGACGAGGTCGAGCATGCGCTCGCGGCTGGCCTTCTCGACGCTGACCTCGTTGAGCGCCCAGCCGACGGCGGTCTGGTTGCCGTCGTTCCGCACGGCGACGTCGATGGTCATGCGTTCCTCGACGACGTAGTCGCGCTTCACGATGTGGTCGACGGTGAATCCGAGATCGTCGACCTCGGACTCGGCGAGGAAGCCGACGTGGCCGAGGTTGACGCCCAGGATCGGCGTGCCGGTGGGCCGGGCGACCTCGGCGCCGCGCAGGATCGTCCCGTCGCCGCCGATGACGACGACCAGTTCGCAGCCGTCGGCCGCGTTCGGATCGCCCTCGGCGACGACCGCCGCGACCCCGTCGGACTCGGGGATGTCGATGTCGTGACGTTCGTCGGCCATGACGCGGACGTCGATGCCGGCCGCGCCGAGCTTGCCGATCACCTTCGCGGCGATCTGTCTGGCCTCCTCGCGCCCGGTGTGGGTGACGAGCAGCACCGTGCGGGTCATGGCGGCCCTTCCTCTACAGCGCGCTGGACGTCTTCGGGGCGGACCTCGGGCGCGCCGGAGCGCAGCCAGAGGAAGTACTCGACGTTGCCGGACGGGCCGGGCAGCGGGCTCGCGGTGACGCCGTTGACGCCCAGGCCCAGTTCGCCGGCCGCCCTCGCGACGTCGACGACGGCCTGGGCCCGCAGCGCGGGATCGCGCACGACGCCGCCCTTGCCGACGCGGTCCTTGCCGACCTCGAACTGCGGCTTCACCATCAACGCGAAGTCGGCGCCGGGCCGGCTCACCGTCACCAGCGGACCGAGCACGAGCCGCAACGAGATGAACGACAGGTCGCCGACCACGACCTCGACCGGCTCGCCCACGATCTCAGGCGTCAACTCGCGGACGTTCGTGCGGTCGTGCACCTCGACCCGGTCGTCGGACCGGATCGACCACGCCAGCTGCCCATACCCGACGTCGACCGCCACCACCGACGCCGCGCCGCGCCGCAACAGCACGTCGGTGAAGCCGCCGGTCGACGCACCGGCGTCGAGGCATCGCCGCCCGGCGACCGTCAGCCCGGCCGGCTCGAACACGTCCAGTGCGCCGGCCAGTTTGTGGCCGCCGCGCGAGACGTACTCGTCGCCCTCCGCCGGCTCGGTCACCCGCACCGCGTCGGCCGGATCGACCGCCGTGGCCGCCTTCGTCGCCACCCGCCCGCCGACCATCACCCGGCCGTCGCCCACCAGCGTCGCCGCATGCTCCCGCGAACGGGCCAGGCCACGGCGCACCAGTTCCGCATCGAGGCGTCGTCGAGGTGGCACCGCGCGATCAGCCTTCGCCGTCGCCGTGCGAGGCGACGGCGCCGTGGCCGTGGTCGCCGTGGCCGTGGTCGCCGTGGCCGTGGTCGCCGTGGCCGTGGTCGCCGTGGCCGTGGTCGTGGTCGCCGGCGTCGTGGTCACCGAAGCCGTCGCCGCCGTGAGCCTCGTCGGCCACCGCGTCGGGCTCGCCGGACAGCCGGTCCTGCAGCACCTGATGGACCCGCTCGACCACTGGGGCGTGCTCGTGCACCGGCAGACCCTCCAGCGCCTCGAGTGTCCGCACCGCCTCATCGACCTGGGCGTCTCCGCTGCCGGCGTCGTCCGTCAGTTCCTGCATGACGACAACGCTAGTACGGTCGCGCGGGCGCACGGGTGATTCGGGCGGCTTCGAGCGCGGCCTGGACCGACGCCGGCTCGGCAGCGGTCCCGTTGCCTGACTCGGCGGCGTCGGCCGCGGCCCAGACGGCGCCACACGCGGCGCGCAGCGCGTCGAGCCCGCCATCGCCCGCACCGTCGCCTTCCACGCCGCCTCTGCCGCCCGCGCCGTCGCCGCTGACGCCGTCGCCGCCGACGCCGTCGCCGCGCGGCCTGACCTCGTCCGCCGTGACCCGGGTGAGCCGCAGCGTCCCGCCGTCGACCACCGCGTGCCAGTCGCCCACCTTCGACTCGCCAGCACGCACCGACAACGCCTCCGCCGGCAATCGCAGCGCACGTAAGTCGAGCCCCACGTAGGTCGGACGCAGCCGGGGCGGCGCGAGCACGAGGTCGATCGGATCGGTCACGCCGGTGAGCACCAGCAGGCTGTCCGCGCCGGACGCGTTGGCTCCTTCAATGTCGGTGTCGAGACGGTCACCGACCACCAGCGGCCGCTCCGCGCGCGAGCGCAGCATGGCCTCGCGGTGCATCGGCGGCTCCGGCTTGCCGGCGACGACCGGCTCGCGCCCCGTCGCCATTCGAATCGCGTTGACGAGCGTGCCGTTGCCCGGTGCCCGTCCGCGGGCGGTGGGGACGACCGGATCGGTGTTCGTGGCGACCCACGGCAATCCGGAGGCGACCGCGTAGGTGCCCTCCGCCAGCATCGGCCAGCCGACCTGCGGCGAGAACCCCTGCACGACCGCGACCGGGCCGTCGTCGGCGCTCGACACCGGGATCAGGCCCTGTTCGCGCAGCGCCACCTCGAGCCCTTCGCCGCCGACCACCAGCACCTTCGAGCCGCTCGGCAGCTGCTCGGCCAGCAGCCGCGCGGCCGCCTGAGCCGACGTGACGACTTCGTCGGGCCGTGCTTCGACGCCGATCTCGGTGAGGTGCGCGGCGACCCGTTCCGGCGGCCGGGAGGCGTTGTTGGTGACGAACGCCAGTCGCATGCCGGCCGTGCGGGCCAGCTGCAACGCGTCCGGCGCGTGCGGCACCGCGTGGGCGCCGACGTAGACGACGCCGTCGAGGTCGAGGAGGGCGACGTCGTAGGTCTGGGTCAGGGGCTGCACGGCACCCATCCTCCCAGCAGGTTCTCCCGGTGGTCGTGGCCGGGCTGCGGGTGCGGCCCGCGTACCATCCGCTAGATGACCACCGCCGGGCCGCCGCTGCGGCTGACGCCGTTCCGCGCGACCACCTACGCACCCGGCGCCGACCTGGCCGCGGTGGTGTGCCCGCCGTACGACGTGATCGGCGACCGCGCGCTCGCCGAGTTCGAGGCGCACGACCCGCACAACATCGTTCACCTGACGCTCCCCCGGCCGCTGCCGGGCGACGGCGACCGGTACGCCCGGGCCGCGCACACGCTGCGAGAGTGGCGCGAAGCCGGCGTGCTGCGCCGCGACCCGTCTCCGGCGTTGTACGTCTACCAGCACGTGACCGCCGGGGCTTCGGCGATCGGCCTGGTGGGCGGCGTAGGTCTGGACGGACCCGTTCTTCCACATGAGAACACCTTTCCCGGCCCGGTGGCCGACCGCGCCGCGCTGATGAGCGCGACCCGGATGCAGCTCGAGCCGATCCTGCTGACGTATGGCGGCGGCGGCGCGGCCAGCGAGGTCGTCGACCACACGGCCGGCACGGAGCCGAACCTGGAGTTCACTGTTGCCGGCGAGTCGCATCGGCTCTGGCGCGTCGACCGGCCCGACGCGCTTGCCGCCGTCGCCGCTGACTTGGCCGGCCGGACCGCGTTGATCGCCGACGGGCATCATCGGTTCGCCGCCTATCGCGCCGTACACGCCGCCGGACCCGTCTCTGCCGCCACCGACCACGGTCTAGCCCTGCTGGTCGACGCCGCACGGCATCCACTGGAGCTGCGCGGTATCCACCGCAGCGTCTCGGGGCTCACCCTCGACGAGGCGGCGACCACCGCGGCGAAAGCCTTCGACGTCGTCGCGCTCGCTGCCGACGACGATCCCGCCGCCGCGCTCGAAGCCGAGCGAGGCACCGCGTTCGTCATCGGCGACGGGCAGCGACAGGCGCTGCTGCGCTCGCCGCAACCAGCGACCATCGCCGAGGCCGTCCCTGCCGACCGCCCGGACGGCTGGGCCGCGCTGGACGCCGGTGTGCTGGTGGACGTACTGCTGGCTCACCTGTGGGGCGTCGACGACTCCGATGCACGCGTGACGTACCACCACGACCGCCGGGACGCGCTGCGCGCGGCTGGGCGCGGCGCAGGGGTCGCCGTGCTGGTGCGGCCGCCTGCGTTGGCGGACGTCCTGGCCCTGGCGGCCCGCGGTGAGCGGATGCCGCGCAAGTCGACGTCGTTCGGGCCGAAGCCGTGGACGGGGCTACTGATGCGCGACCTCACCTCCGACCAGGACTAGGCGCCTCTCGGTCTGCGGATCGGGCTCAGGCGGCTGCTGCGCCGCTGCCGATGCACCCGCCGCGCGCCGCTTCGGTGTCGGCGGTGGTTCGCGAGCCATGAAGCTGGCGGACTCGACCTCGATCTCGAACGTGCTCTGTCCAGGCCCGGCGCCCGAGCGCCAGAACCGGCGACGAAGCGCACCCGTGATCTCGACGGTGTCGCCCTCGCCGAGGAGACGCAGGTTGCGCCGCTGCATCGGCCCCCAGGCGGTGCACGTGACGGTGTCGACGCGGCGTGGTGCGGGCGGGCCCGCCGGTGGACGTGGCCGCTGGACGACCAGGCGCGTCGTCACGATCTCGTCGCCGCTGGGCAGCATGACCGCCTCGGGCTCGACGGACAGCCGGCCGATCAGCCGGACCTCGTTGGTGTGCTCGACCGGGCTCGTGCTGGTGCTCATCGTGCGGCTCCTTCGGGTGATGGGAAGTGGATCTGGTCCCATCGTGGGCGGGGATGAAGGATCGCGCAGCCGCGGAATCGCCGATTGTGGATGATCAAGCAAAGTGATCGAGGCTGTGGACAAGGGACGGGGCGCGGGCTCGGTCGCGCAGCGAATCACCAGCGGCAACGGGCCAGCGGTCGTTGCGGGCCTCACCGGCGACGCAGGTGCGCTCGGACCGGGTGAGCCCGCCGGTACGACCGACGCGTCCCGCCCGGCCGAGCGGCACGCCAGGCTGCTGACCGATCTGCCGTCGCTTGATGCTGACGGTGCCGTTCGGCGGATGCGGCAGTCGCTCGCCGGTCCGACGGCGGCTTCTACCCGCGCGCACCGCTCGGCCACGATCAACCCGGACGGACCGCCCGGTCGTCACCGTGGCGACGGCGCACTACCGGGACATAGCCGTCGGCCGCCGATCCGACGGCACCTTCACCCCGAGCGCGCACCGCTCGGCCACGATCAACGCGGAACGGACCGCCCGTCGTCACCGTGGCGACGGCGCGGGCGATCAATCGTTGCCTGTTCCAGTCTCATCGCGAGTGGATGGGCGGGCGGGACGTGATCAGCCCATCACCGACGCGGCGGCCGCGTGGGCCGCACCCCCTCGTCGGGTTCGGGTGCCAGTTCGGCGTGCGACGGGCGTGGGCCGTCAGCCCTCGCCCAGTTCGGCCGCCCGCTCAGCGGCGTCGGTCTCCTCGTCGACATCGGCTTCGGCCGCGCGGAGGAACCAGCGACGGGCCTCCTTGTCGCGTCCGGCAGCCAGCAGAGCGTCGGCATAGGCGTAGCGGAGGCGCGCGACCCACTCGGCGCGAGCGTTCGAGCGCAGCTCGGGGACCTGCAGCGACACCGCGGCGGCTTCGTGGTCCCCGAGGTCGCGGCGGGCTCCGGCGGCGACGATCAGCATCTCGACGCGGCCGGCGGTGTTCAGGCCGGTGACGGCGGGATCGTGCGAGAGATCGAGCGCGCGCTGCGGACGGCCGAGACCGCGTTCGGCGTCGGCCATCATCGGCAGGTACTCGGCCGACCCCGTCATCCGGCGAGCGGCTCGCAGCTCGGCCAGCGCGTCGGCGTACTTGCCGGCCAGATAGGCGGCGACACCGGCGGCCTCGCGGACCACGCCGATGCGGCCGGCCTTCCGCCGCGCGGCCATCGCGTGCTCGTACGCCTGCTCGGGGTCGTCCTCGAGCAGCCGCTGCGCCATCACCAGGTGACGAGCGACGGCGGCGGACATCTGCCCGGACAGCGCGCTGAGCTCGGACCTGATCTCCTCGTCCAGCTCGCGGCCAGTCACGTCCTCGTCGACGATGGGATCGGGGACGCGGGGCGCGCTGCTCGGTCCCGGCGCCGTGCGGAACCCATCGCCGCCGTCGGCCGGCCCGCGAGAGGCGCCGCGCGGGCCACGGTCGCCGCCGCCACGACGCTCGCCGCTCGGGCGATCACTGCCACGGCCGCCGCCGTAGGAACGGTCGCCACCACGGGAGTCATCGCCGGAGCGGGGGCGGTAGGGTCGGTCTCCGGAGCGACGGCCGCCGCCACGGGAGTCATCGCTGGAGCGCTGGCCGTATGGGCGGCCACCGCCAGGACCGCCTCGGCGTTCGCCGCCGCTTCCCGAGCCGCGGTCGTCGCGGCGCGGGGAGTAGGAGCGGCCGCCGCCACCGGACGGACGCTCGCCGCGGGAGTCGTCGCCGGAGCGGTAGTTGCGGCCGCCAGCTGAGCGGCCACCGCCGCCACGAGAGTCGTCGTCACGAGAGGGGTACGAGCGGCCACCGGACGGGCGACCGGAGCCACGGGAGTCGTCGGGGCGGTTGTAGGAGCGCCCACCGCTCGAGGGACGGCCGCCGCCGCGGGAGTCGTCACCACGGCCACCGGACGGGCGGCCGGAGCCACGGGAGTCGTCGGGGCGGTTGTAGGAGCGCCCACCGCTCGAGGGGCGGCCGGAGCCGCGGGAGTCGTCACCACGGCCACCGGACGGGCGGCCGGAACCACGGGAGTCGTCGGGGCGGTTGTAGGAGCGCCCACCGCTCGAGGGACGGCCGCCGCCGCGGGAGTCGTCACCGCGGCCACCGGACGGGCGGCCGCCGCCGCGGGAGTCGTCACCGCGGCCACCGGACGGGCGACCGGAGCCACGGGAGTCGTCGGGGCGGTTGTAGGAGCGCCCACCGCTCGAGGGGCGGCCGGAGCCGCGGGTGTCGTCACCGCGGCGGTCGGAGGAGCGGCCGGAGCCGGAGGGGCGACCGCCGCTACTGGGGTTCTCGTTGGACCGCGAACCGGAGGAACGGTCGCCGCCGCGGGAGTCGTCGCCGGAGCGGCGGCCAGAGCCGCGGGAATCGGGCTTGCCCTGGCCGCCGGAGCCACGCCGAGGTGCGCCTCCGCCGGATCGATCGTCTCGGCCACCGCCGCTTCGCCCAGCGCGGCCGTCGTCGGACGGATCCGGCGTGCCTTGGCGGTCGGGACCAGACATCGATGATTCCTCTCGTTCCGCTGGCGGTCACCCACATTCTCCACCGCCGGCCACCGATCTGGCGTGTCGGGCTGCGCCTGGGTGCCGGGTGGGTGGTGGTGGACGTGGTGAAGGCCCACCCCGGACTGTTGTCGTGGGGTGGGCCTTCACTTGGGTGTGTGTCCGGCGGTGTCCTACTCTCCCACCCCCGCTAGAGGGCAGTACCATCGGCGCTGGAGGGCTTAGCTTCCGGGTTCGGAATGGGACCGGGCGTTTCCCCTGCCGCTATGACCGCCGGCACGTCTATGGAGTTGTGCACCGGCCCCTGGCACCGTCCACCCGAACCCGCCGCGTGGGGGTGTGGGTGTGTGCCTGGGGGTGGTGCCTGTTCGTTGGAACAGAACCGTATAGTGGACGCGAATTTTCGTCTTCAGCAGGTCACCCCACAAGAAGGGGGTGTGTGTGGTCAAGTCCTCGGCCTATTAGTACCGGTCAGCTTCACCCATTTCTGGGCTTCCACGTCCGGCCTATCAACCCAGTCGTCTAGCTGGGGGCCTTACCACGTCAACCGTGTGGGAGACCTCATCTTGAAGCAGGCTTCCCGCTTAGATGCTTTCAGCGGTTATCCCTTCCGAACGTAGCCAACCAGCGGTGCTCCTGGCGGAACAACTGGCACACCAGAGGTTCGTCCGTCCCGGTCCTCTCGTACTAGGGACAGCCCTTCTCAAGTCTCCTGCGCCCGCAGCGGATAGGGACCGAACTGTCTCACGACGTTCTAAACCCAGCTCGCGTACCGCTTTAATGGGCGAACAGCCCAACCCTTGGGACCTGCTACGGCCCCAGGATGCGACGAGCCGACATCGAGGTGCCAAACCATGCCGTCGATATGGACTCTTGGGCAGGATCAGCCTGTTATCCCCGGGGTACCTTTTATCCGTTGAGCGACAGCGCTTCCACAAGCCACTGCCGGATCACTAGTCCCTGCTTTCGCACCTGCTCGACCTGTCGGTCTCACAGTCAAGCTCCCTTGTGCACTTGCACTCGACACCTGATTGCCAACCAGGCTGAGGGAACCTTTGGGCGCCTCCGTTACCTTTTGGGAGGCAACCGCCCCAGTTAAACTACCCACCAGGCACTGTCCCTGATCCGGATCACGGACCGAGGTTAGATATCCAGTACGACCAGAGTGGTATTTCAACGTTGACTCCACCGACACTGGCGTGCCGGCTTCACAGTCTCCCACCTATCCTACACAAGCCGAACCGAACACCAATACCAAGCTATAGTAAAGGTCCCGGGGTCTTTCCGTCCTGCTGCGGGTAACGAGCATCTTTACTCGTAGTGCAATTTCGCCGAGTCCGTGGTTGAGACAGTGGGAAAGTCGTTACGCCATTCGTGCAGGTCGGAACTTACCCGACAAGGAATTTCGCTACCTTAGGATGGTTATAGTTACCACCGCCGTTTACTGGCGCTTAAGTTCTGAGCTTCGCCCCGAAGAGCTAACTCGTCCCCTTAACGTTCCAGCACCGGGCAGGCGTCAGTCCGTATACATCGTCTTGCGACTTCGCACGGACCTGTGTTTTTAATAAACAGTCGCTTTCCCCTGGTCTCTGCGGCCTTCAACGCTCCCGGAGCAAGTCCGTTCACGTATCCGGCCCCCCTTCTCCCGAAGTTACGGGGGCATTTTGCCGAGTTCCTTAACCACGGTTCACTCGATCGCCTTGGTATTCTCTACCTGACCACCTGTGTCGGTTTGGGGTACGGGCGGCTATGGAACTCGCTAGAGGCTTTTCTCGACAGCATAGGATCACCCACTTCGCCGCAATCGGCTCGGCATCCAGCCTCGGGCGCTACTGTGGCGGATTTACCTACCACGGCCCTGCACTGTTACCCCGGGACAACCATCGCCCGGGATGGGCTACCTTCCTGCGTCACCCCATCGCTTGCCTACTACCGGTTCGGATCCCACGCTCCCCCACCAGGACTCCCGAAGGAATCAAGACGGGTTCGGATGGTTAGCATCACCGGGCTCAGCATGGTCGCGCCACAACCGGTACGGGAATATCAACCCGTTGTCCATCGACTACGCCTGTCGGCCTCGCCTTAGGTCCCGACTTACCCAGGGCGGATTAACCTGGCCCTGGAACCCTTGGTCATTCGGCGGACGGGTTTCTCACCCGTCTTTCGCTACTCATGCCTGCATTCTCACTCGTGTAGCGTCCACGGCTGGGTCACCCCGCCGCTTCAACCGCCACACGACGCTCCCCTACCCAACCACACACCTGAACACCCCCCGAAGGAGATGCTGGGTTATTGTGTGATTGTCACAGCTTCGGCGGTGTGCTTGAGCCCCGCTACATTGTCGGCGCAGAATCACTTGACCAGTGAGCTATTACGCACTCTTTCAAGGGTGGCTGCTTCT